>NZ_JAKLTZ010000041.1:0-14490 GCF_022012555.1 Bradyrhizobium zhengyangense
CGGTCATCCCGCACATACGTCCAGATCCGGCCGGTCGTGCACTTGCCCTTCGCCAGGATGCGGATGGTGGTGTCGTCGCCATGAAGGCGCTCGGCGGCGAGCACATGGTGCTCGATCAGCTGGAACAGCGGCATGACGGCGAAGGTCCCGTGGCCGACCATGGCTCTTCCGCCGACGCGCCGGCGCCAATGGCACTTCGGCCACCTCCCGCGGCGGCATAGACGGCCCGATCTCGACAGGCACGAACGGCGCTACACTCGCTTCACCATTCTTGCAAAGCTCCTTACGCCACCTGAACAGCTGGCTCACATGAAGCCCGGCCGCGCGAGCCACCTCGGAAACATTGGCGCCGGGCTCGAGCGACGCTGCAACAAGCCGTTCCTTCTCATCCTGCGACCACCGACGCCGCCGCTCGACCGATGTGATCACCTCCGCCCTCGAAATCGTCATAGCGCTTCTCCTAGGATTACCCCTAGGACCTGCAGCGTTCGCCTCCGTCAAACAAGGCGGCCTTCCTCGTAGGCGTACGGTCTATACGACAACTCTGTCGAGCAAATGGATCGAAGGCTCCCTGTGCTTTTCGGCTGTCTTCTCCCCAAGCACTGATGATCAATCGAAGGAGATTCCACGTGGCTAGTTCTTACGCCGCTGCTTTTCCTTACGATCATCCCGGCTATCGGGTATAGGTTCCTCAAAAGCTTGACTTTGAAGCAGGCTTAAAAAACGCGCGTGCAACGTTATGCAACCCTTGGAGCCATCAAGCAAAACCCTGACTTGGCTTTTAGTCGCGCCTTTGCCGGTTACAATGCCTGATTTGCCGGCCAGCCTCGGGCCCGCTGACGATACGACAATGATCGTCTGTCCTTTAATGAGCAGGCTTTCCTCGATTGATTGGCCTGCCATCGGCAAATTACGGTTGCGCTGAGACATGATTTCACTCAATCGCAGTGACACAGACCCGGTCGTATAAATTCGTAACAAAGGCCCGCGACTGAACGCTTTGGATCACCCCATTTCCGAAGCGTGGCTTCAATAACGTCGCCTGCACTTTTCCAATCTCGCTACTGAGGCGCGGCTCACCAATCGACGGGCAACATCAGATCACTGTTTCAAGGCTCGCATATTTCAAGAGCTTCTCCGTCAGTTGCTCTCGCCTCGCTCCGAACCAGCTGCCTGGTAATCGCAACTGACGGCACGCCTAAGCGTGGAAAAGAAAGTCACTGGTCTGCAGCGTTGTCACATTGACATTCTTAAGCAGTATTATGTCGTGACTATCTAGCGTAACTAATGTGTCGCTTCCCTGTTGAGTTTCGGTCGGAGCCGACGTTGCCGAAAGACTGGCGAATTGTCTCACGTCGAGTCGGTCCAGCCCCACAATGAAGTCGGTGACTGTGTGTTGCGCCACTCCCGTCAACGACGTCGGTGCGAATACAAACTGATCCGGTCCGCCCCCGCCGACAAGCATGTCAGATCCATTGGAAGCGAAGACAACATCTCTCCCGGATGTCCCTTGCAGCACAGTATTGGCGCTTGTTCCGGTTGCATTGAAAACCAAATTAACGGTGTCTATCGCACCGAATCCGTCAGTCACCGTCAGCGCAATCTTGTCGCTCTGTGGTGGTGAAGCTCCTGGATTGTAGATTGCCCCGGCTGCGAGAACGCTATTGATCGCCGTCAGAGAGCCAACGCTTCCCGACGGGGCAACGGAGCTACCGGACTGAGCATCTAGGGTCGTCGCACTCAATGTAAATGATTCAGTCGAAGCATTTGTGTCTGTATCGGTAATCTGCAGCCCGAGAACCGCGGTTGTTCCATTGGGCTTGTTCACAATGCTGATTTGATGAGTATCAATGGCGGGCGCATGATGATTCCAGGAGATTTCAGAGCCCCCTGCACCATCCGACACGACCGAGAAATCAGAGGCGCTGTAGGCCCCTCGCAAATCAATGGCACCGCCAGAGTAGCTGACGTGAAGAGAACCTGACGCACTGATACTGACACTTGCAGGCGCTATGCCTTTCAAGTCAAGAATATCACCAGCGTCAAAGCCGGACACCGTGCCAGCGAAATGGACCGGATCCGCCAGGACCAGTTTGCCCGGTTGGCTCGATACAAATTGAACATGCGCGTCGGAAGCCGCATCGAGTTGAACGGTCGCGCCATAGATATTCACAATGCCTGCCCCAGTCATTGCATTAGCAATTTCAAGGCTTCCCGATAGCGCTTCAATTGTGCCCGTGTTGACGAAACTGGAAAGCCCCGAAATCAGCGACGAACCTACGCTGTCGATCGAGCCCATGTTCATCAAAACGCTTACGCCGGAGAATGTGCTCGTTCCGTTGACGGACCACCCCGCCAAAAGTTCATTGGTAACAGTTGCATTGTAGGCACTGATGCCACCGACGAGGTGTCCGTAGTTGTCAACCACGGCTGTACCAGCAGCCGTGGTCATCGCATTCACAGCCGCCGTTGTTCCGGTTGCATCCGCGTAGTTGGTGACAACGACGTTGCCACCGTCGTGGCTCACCGCGGAAATGCCGTAGCGCCCACCTGAAATAAGAGCTCCGGCTTCCGCCGTGATCGTTACCGCGCCGGTGCCGTAGTTCTCGCCACGAATGCCGTCCGTGCCCGCAGCCGCAAAAATCGACCCGTAATCGTCGACCTGGATGTTGCCATGCACGCTGTCATCGGCAACGTTCGCCGAGTTAGGATTGTAACTGGCCAGAATGCCGGCCGGCGCGTCTCCTGCACCAGTCAAGACAGTACCGGAGAAGATGGTGCCGTAGGATGAGACGGAGATCACGCTCGTGGAAGGCACGACAAACGGGCCGCTGGAAGGCGCCTTGTTGACCGCGGCTATGCCGGAGCTTCCGGAATTGATCACATTCCCTGCTGCAGTTGAAATGCTGATATTGCCGGAGCCGAAATTGTTCGCAGAAATGCCCACTCCGAAGCCATTGGTGGGGCTGCTTCCGCCGAGCGCCGTGATCGATCCCGCCAGATCATTCACGGTGATGTCGCCGATACCGTAGGTATATGCGCGAATACCATCACCAGCGGCGGCAACGATATTCGCCGTGCTGTTAACAGTGACATCGCCATCGAGTGCGGTCAGAGGGAAGCTTGAAGGGATGGCAGTGCCCCCAAGATAACCGGCGATGATTCCAGCGGGAGGGTTCCCCGTTCCCGTCGATCCTGTGCCCGAATTAATCGTTCCAGCCGCAGTGACGACGATCGAACTGTTCGCACTGGGATCAATCGAAGCCGCTTCATTGGTGGCATTTATACCAACGCTGCCCGCATTAATGACGTCACCGGAGGTGGTGATGATGGAGATATTTCCGGAACCCTTGGTATACGCGAAGATTCCGTAACTCGTGGTCGACGTGATCGAAGCTCCGGCGTAGACGTTGACGGCGATATTCCCGGTGCTACCGGTGGCTTCCGCATGCGCTTCGATTCCATACTGCGCGCCTGACACCGTCGTTCCAGACGCATCGTTGATCGTTATGTCGCCGTTCCCGTAATGATAGGCATTGATGCCAACGCCCGCGTCAGAAACAATGTTTCCATCGTTGTTGACAATCACTCTCCCGTTTACGCTCAAGTTTGCCGTGGCGCTTGTACCGCCAAAGAAGCCGGCGGCGATTCCAGACGGTTGACTTCCGCTATTCGTTACAATCGAGCCCGAATGTATTGCAGCCAAGTTGTAGACAGTTATAAGCGCCGCCTCAGACGCACCGATCGAGGTTGCGAGATTTGTTGCGCTAATCCCACTACTACCTGACGTGACTACGTCGCCGCCTGCTGTTGTTACAGCAATGTCGCCGGGGCCATAAACCGAGGCGCTAATTCCATAGGGTGCTTTTCCCGACGTGGACGTCGCAGACGTCAGCGCCTGGATATTGACGCTGGGCGCGACATTGACCGTGACACTGCCATTGCCGTAGTTGTAGGCGTTGATGCCATCACCAGCCGCGGCGGCAATGTTACCGTTGGCACTGACCAACACATCCCCCCAAACGCCTGCATTGAACACGCTCGCCAGACCGGGATTGAAGCCAGCCTGGATCCCGGAGGGCGCGCTACCGGAATTGTTGTTATTAGCGCCCGAGTTGATACTTCCCAAGGCCACGACAGTAACGGTGCTTGCCGCTGCCGCAGCGATCGCCGTCGCCTGGTTCGAAACATTGATTCCTGTACTGCCCGAATTGATGAGCGACCCATATCCTGTCGTGACTATGCTTTTGCCCGAGCCGTAGTTGAAGGCGCTGATCCCATACTGCGATGAGGTTGTGCCAGGAATGGTTGTGCCTGCCGCGGTCGCTGTAATGGTTGCATTATTGGAGACCAAAATGTTGCCCACGCCATAATTGCTCGCCGAGATGCCAACTCCCGCCGCAGCATTAAGCGTTGCACCGTTTTCGATACTGATGTCACCATAGACCGTAGCGTTTGGCGGATTCGGTGGCGTCGACGGCGCGCTGGTGCCTAATAGATAGCTCGCCGATATCGCAGTTGTTCCGGCATTGATCGTTCCGGAGGAGGTGGAGATCGAAATCGAGCTGCTACCCGCCGGCACCGATGTGCCTTGATTCTGGGCGACAATACCGCCGGTCCCGGCGTTAATCAGCAGTCCCGTCGTCGTAGTTATATTCACTGCCCCCAGCGTCGAAATCGCCGAGATTCCGATGGAGGTTGTGCCGGTAATCGCCCCCCCAGCGACAATGTTAAGGGCACCGGCTCCACTCGTTCGCGCTCCAATTCCAACAGTCTGGCCGGATATGCTGCCGTAATTGACGATGTCTGTCGACCCTGATCCAGAATTTGTGAGAATCCCCGCCCCTGCCGTGGACGTAATATTCCCCGCATTGACGAGGGCGATATTGGCTCCGGTCGTCGTTAAATTGACGCCCGTTCCCGAAACTGAAATCGACGAGTTCTGGTTGATCTGAACCGTCGTGTAGTCGAGCGAACTGCTGTCTGTGGAATTGACCGCGAAACCAACGCCGGTACCAGAAATTGTATCGTTCGCGAGAACATAGAAAGATCCCGAGGAGGGCGTAAAAGAGCGCTGCGCGCTTGTGGGAAACAGGGCGGATACAGGTATCATGACGATCTTGTCCGCAGACAGCAGATTGAAAGCTGTCCCGGATGCAGCACCAGCAACCTGATAAGAGTACGTTTGCGAGTGCGCGCTGTCGGTAACGGTCAAGGTGGTGCCGCTGATACTGGCACTCGATACCACCACGCCACCCAGAAAATCGAGCGTGTCCCCGATTGACAGCCCTGCAATTGTGCCATTGAAAGCCGCCGGACTGTCGAGCGTCAGCAGCCCGTTGCCATTTACAAAGCTGATGGTTTGGCCCGTCGAGCCACCAGCAACTGAGCCGCCAAATTCCAATGCGGCGTGGTCGCCAATCGTGAACGTGCCCTGTCCGGAAACGTTGCCCAGGACGAGCGCCGCGCCGAAGGCCAATACATTTACGGCGCCTGTGTTACTGACTGCCAACGGTCCCGAAGACGAAAAAATGCTGAGGCCGGACGCGTTAATGGTTCCGGCATTGTTGATCGCGTTCGTGACGCCGCCGAAATAATTCTGCCCGTTGACGTTCCACACGCCGCCGGCATTGTTGTTGAACGAAGCCGCGGTGATGTTGAATGCCGCGCCGAAGCTCACATTCCCAGTGACGACGCCCGAATTATTGACGATGGCGCTGCCGACGTTTGTGCTGGTAGGCCCATTATATGTGCCTATCGCCGTGTTCAACCTTGTCGAGGAGAATTGCGTCGCCGTTATTGTTCCAGAGTTCGCGATCGCCGCGTCTTGATTGCTCCAATTGTAGACCTGAATGGTCGCATTGCTGAGAGATCCAAGCGCTACAATCAGGCCGGAGCTGGCCGGCCCGCCAACATCGTGCAAATTGCTGATCGAGATGACGCCACTTCCACCGGTCGACGGCTGCCCACTTCCTGCGACGATTCCGGTGCCGGTCGGGACTGTCAGGCCGCCGTGATTGACGATCGTTACATTGCCGCCCCCTTGCGCGAAAATGTTCAGGCCAGCCGAAATCGCATTGATAGCTGAAGATTGTTCAAGGGTCGCCGAGATCGTTCCCGTTCCGAAATTGTAGAGACCGATCCCCACTCCCGCGGCCGCGTTGATCGTGGCGCCACTATCGACGATAACGTTGCCGTGGACGAAAGTATTGACGGTCTGGTTACCTCCGCCGGAGTAGCCGCCCCATATACCCCCGGGTTGACCGCCGCCTGTGAACATATCGTAGGCTGAATTGATCGTCCCAAAAGCGGTTACGGAAACTTGTCCGGTAATCGGATTTGATACGGTACCGAGAGCCTGATTACTCGCGCTGATCCCCGAGCCGCCTGAATTGATGATGTCGCCAACTGACGTCGTAACCGAAATGTTTCCGCCATTGCGCTCGGCAGCGTCGATTGCAATGATTCCGTACAGTGCCCCAGCAGTGATCGTTGCGTTCTGGCCGACGGAAATGGTCACACTACCCGAACTGCCAGTGCCTGAGCTCAGCGAATAGGCGGTTAGTCCATATTGCGCACCCCATACGTTGGTGTTCGCCTCATTGACTAGTGCAACTGCTCCATTACCCCAATTGTAAGCGTTCACGCCGGTGCCCGCGTCTGCGGTCACGTTCGCAAAGTTATCGACTAGGACGGTCCCATTGACATTGGTGTCAGAGACGCCGCCGTTGGAATAATAGCCCGCTGAAATTCCCTGGGGCTGAGATCCTCCCGGAGTAAGATGCGTGCCCGAATGGATTGTCCCGCGTGACGTCACACTCACAGTTGATGCAGCTGCGACACCAATTGTAGCTGCCAGATTGATCGCTTGAACTCCGGAAGAACCGGAATTGATCGTGGCACCGGCTTCCATATTGACCAGCACTTGGCCAATTCCATAAGTCACTGCACTGATGCCAAATACATCAGCCGCCGAAATCGTTGACCCCGCGCGATCTATGACGCTGACGTTACCACTGCCATAATTGAAGGCACGAACACCGTCGCCGCCAGCTGCCGTGACGGTGGCAAAATTATCTACGATCACGTTTCCAAACACAGCCGGATTTACCGTATTTGTGGTCCCGCCCTTGTATCCGGCCAAAATCCCTGCAGGTCTTGCGCCCGAACCGGTCGGCGTAGTCCCCGATTCGATGGTCCCGTTGGCTGTTACCAAGATCGAACTGGTCGTAACGCCGTTGAGTTGTGAAATCAGGGCCGCCTGATTGTAAGCAAGAATGCCAGCACTGCCGGACCGGACATCGCTATTCGCGGCAGTCGTCACCGAGACACTGCCCGTGGACGCCGAAAACGTTTCAATGCCATACTGCTTTGTGCCGGTGATGCTCGCACCGCTGGCAGTCGAGACGACTACATTGCCGCTGCCGAACGTGAAAGCCTGCACGCCATTATAGGCGCCCAAAATTGGTGGTGATCCCGGGACGGCAACGGTAACATTGCTGCTGTTGGTGGGATCAAGATTGCCTACGACGACGGCGCTCGAGCTTTCACCGTTTATGGGTTGATCGACAACGGTACCTATGTTGCCAGCAGTGTCGATGATTCGTGCCTGATA
Organism: Bradyrhizobium zhengyangense; assembly: GCF_022012555.1. Lineage (NCBI taxonomy): Bacteria > Pseudomonadati > Pseudomonadota > Alphaproteobacteria > Hyphomicrobiales > Nitrobacteraceae > Bradyrhizobium > Bradyrhizobium zhengyangense. The sequence continues at coordinate 7,616 of NZ_JAKLTZ010000041.1, forward strand.
GGTGAAATGCGATGGATGCGTCGTGCCGTCTACTAGGCTCCAAATCGTCGGGCTATTTTGCAGAACGTCGGCCCAGCTCGCTCCCCCATCACTGCTGACTTGAATCTTCTCCCCGGCCGCAAGCAAAGCGTTTGTGCCGGAAATAGTGAGCGAGTTCGCAACTCCCGAATTCGCAATACTTCTGAACGCCAGCGCTTCAGTTGGACTGGTCGTGTCGAGCGTGAAGCTCAGCGAGGCCGAGCCGGTGTTGCCGAAGGCATCGGTCTGGCTGGCAACGATGGTGTGGGCTCCGTCCGCCAGCCCGCTCGGCGTGAACGACCACGCCCCTTGCGCATCGCTCGTCCCCGTGGTGGGGCTGGCGATGCCGTCGATGGTGAAATGCACCAGCGTGCTGGCGATGCCGGTGCCGGTCAGCGCCGGACTGGAGGTGATGTGGTCGGTGCTCGAGGCGCCGGTGTCGGAGGCCAGGGCCTCGGTCACCGTCGGGCCGGTGGTGCTGAGCGTGTAGACCACCGCGCTGCTGGTTGCGGTGTTGCCGGCGGTATCGCTCACCCGGGCCGTCAGCGAGTTGGCGCCGTTGCTCAGCGTGACGGCGCTGCTCCAGCTGCCGTTGCTCTGCACCAGGGCCGTTCCGATCGCCGTGGCGCCGTCCAGGATGGTGACGGTGGCGCCGGCATCGGCCGCATCCACCGTGCCGGTGATGGTCTGGCTTGCCTGGTTGGTCGGCCCGCCCGTGCTGGTGATGGCAACCGTCGGCGCCGTCGTGTCGAGCGTGAAGCTCAGCGAGGCCGAGCCGGTGTTGCCGAAGGCATCGGTCTGGCTGGCAACGATGGTGTGGGCTCCGTCCGCCAGCCCGCTCGGCGTGAACGACCACGCCCCTTGCGCATCGCTCGTCCCCGTGGTGGGGCTGGCGATGCCGTCGATGGTGAAATGCACCAGCGTGCTGGCGATGCCGGTGCCGGTCAGCGCCGGACTGGAGGTGATGTGGTCGGTGCTCGAGGCGCCGGTGTCGGAGGCCAGGGCCTCGGTCACCGTCGGGCCGGTGGTGCTGAGCGTGTAGACCACCGCGCTGCTGGTTGCGGTGTTGCCGGCGGTATCGCTCACCCGGGCCGTCAGCGAGTTGGCGCCGTTGCTCAGCGTGACGGCGCTGCTCCAGCTGCCGTTGCTCTGCACCAGGGCCGTTCCGATCGCCGTGGCGCCGTCCAGGATGGTGACGGTGGCGCCGGCATCGGCCGCATCCACCGTGCCGGTGATGGTCTGGCTTGCCTGGTTGGTCGGCCCGCCCGTGCTGGTGATGGCAACCGTCGGCGCCGTCGTGTCGAGCGTGAAGACAACTGGCACACTCGCCGTGACATTTGAATTGGCGTCGAGGGCGACGATGCTGTGGTCGCCGTCGCCGACCAATGTGACGGCTTTGCTCCAAACGCCGTCAGAGCCGACGGTCGCCACCCCAATCTGGGTAGTGACACCGTTATAGGTATCGTACAGCGTGACCGTAGTTCCGACGTAGACGAGATCAACGCTTCCGCTGATCGTTTGGGTTCCCTGGTTGGTTTGACCGCCTGCGGTGTTGATCGTTACAGGCCCGGACGGAACCACAGTTACGACCTGCGTTGTGTCCAAAGTCGCGACAGGCGATTTCGTTGTCGATCCAGAACTTGCTGTGATCAAAGCGAGAGTCACTGTAGGCGGAGTGATCGATCCTCCACTAGCTTGGCCCTTAACATCATCTACGACAACCGCGGTTGGAGCCTCCGTCGGTAATGGTGGAGGACTTCCAGCGAATTTTTGCAGCGACTTGGTATCGACATCCCCGCGCTTGCCGTCGCTCGGTGGTGGCGTGTCGGGGGCAATCTGCCTTCCAATATCGTAGGTGGTCAGCACCTGTTGAAAGGCACCAAACTCCTGCGCAACTTGGCTTTGGCTTTTGCCGACGGCTTGCGTGGTAACCTCGAAATTGGCGGTTGGCGTTATAGTCAGCGATGGGCCATCACTACTGACGATCCCGATCGCATCTCCCGCAATACAAGCGCCCTGGAGTGCGCTCCCCGGAACGCACCTGAAGACCTGTACAGAATGAATTTGACCATCATGCTGATCAGCAACGGAAATCGAAACCTGCCCGTCGACTGAATCGACATTCAGAATCACTGCGGTTCCGCGGATACCGATTACGGCAGTAGGCGTCGCGACTTTCATGTCACCGGTCTTGGCGACCTGGCCAGCGACGAAGCTCGCCGCGCCTTGGACAAGGGTAAACAGAGAGTGATTCGAACCAGTGGTCAGGCTGACCAAAGTTCCATTCGCATTCGTCTGGTCTTCGTATCCCAAGTCGTTCAACATAAATCGAGCGTTTGCGCTCAGGTTGAACGCTGAGCCATCGATCAGAACCAAACCGATTTTTGAATCGCTTCCAGTCTGCACGACGTCGTTCTGATAAATGACGTCCCCATTATTTGCCTCGATAGTAACGCCATTGCGAACGATGCTGGCGCTGCCCGTTACAGTAGCGACGTGGCCGATCAGCTTCGCAGCCGACGATGCATTTCCAGCGGCTTGAGCAAAGGTTTGATAGCCAGTCAGCGTATCGACCACCCGCGCATCGAGCAGCGCTCCGTCTGCCGAAATAAGCGGCGAACGTTTTTCGCCAAGAAAGTAATCGTGGATCGTGATCCGGTGATTAGAATCCGAAATGATGAGGTCATGACCGGAACGCTCATACGCGCCAGAAAACAACAGATGCGCGTCTGGAACGATCGGAGCGTTGGCTGGGCCATGCTCCGAAAAACTAAAGGACTCATGCGCTGCCGCTGAAACGGCAACGTCAGAATGCGCGTTCAATGGGGTATTCAAATCACGCCCCCAAGCAAAAATTAGTTAATAATCAATTTAATTTTAATAACATGTGATCAAATGCTTGCAAAGCGGTTTCATGAGTATTTTAGGCTGAACGCACCGACTGCCGCGGAACCAAGGATTTCGCGAGCGCGCCATTCGTCCGACGGGCGAAGAGCCGGGTCACTGGGACGGGGAAATCTTTCGGAGACAGTTGGGCTCTGCTCGGAATAATCGGTCACATGGTCCCGCTCGATCCGCTCCTCAGCCTACACATCAGCGCGCCATAACTGTAAGGCGTACCGACGACCGTCTAGGCAGACTTCCCCCCGGGAGCGCCATACTATTTAGTCGTCCGTGAACAAGGCTCTAAGCGGTTGAGCGGGAGTCTGTTTTTCGGTTGCGGTGGCATCTGAGATTGCAGGGACTAGGGGCTCGAGCCTCCCAAACCTTGCAGTTTTGTTTTTGTGGATTGAACGAGCCGCTGGCGCGGCATCTAGGGAGTCATGGCAAGGATTGCCTCCTGTCTGAGAGGATTGCGGGTTTTCGCAGCCCAACCCTTTAGACAGGAGGTTTTCCGATGGCTGAGATCAGCCCACTTCGCCGCTGCATGATCGAGGACATGACGGTCCGCAATCTGTCACCGGCGACGCAGCAATCCTACCTCAACACGCGCGCGCGCAATGGCTTGCCGAGCGACAAGCCGAACTCCTTCCCGTGCCGTACTTCCACGTCGTCTTCACCGGCGCCGGCCAGAGAGATTGCTTTCCGGAACAAGGCGGTGGTCTATGCCATTCTGTTCCGCTGCGCGGCCGAGACGCTCACCACCATCGCAGCCGATCCCAAGCATCTCGGCGCTCAGCTCGGCGTCACCGCCGTCCTCCACACCTGGGGCCAGACCCTGCAACACCATCCGCATATCCACTGCGTCGTGCCTGGTGGTGGACCTTCGCTCGACGGCACGCGCTGGGTCGCTTGCCGGCCCGGCTTCTTCCTGCCAGTGTGTGTCCTCTCCCGGCTATTCCGCCGTCTGTTTCTGCAAGAGCTCCAAGCTGCCTTCGCGGCTGGCCAGTCGGGCTTCTTTGGCGATCTCGTCCATCTTGCCGATCCCGCCGCATTCGCCGAGCGCCTCGCTCAACTTCGACGGACAGACTGGGTCGTCTATGCCAAGCCGCCATTCGGCGGGCCCGAACAGGTGCTGGCTTATCTCGGCCGCTATACGCATCGCGTCGCCATCGCCAACAGTCGGCTGATCTCGCTTGCCGACGGCAAGGTGAGCTTTGCCTGGAAGGACTATCGGCAGAATCGTAAAGCCAAAGTGATGACGCTTAATGCCGATGAGTTCATTCGTCGCTTTTCTCCTGCACACCCTGCCGGACGGCTTCCACCGCATCCGCCACTATGGCTTCCTCGCCAATGGCGGGCGCAACGATAAAATCGCCCTCTGCCGTCAACTCCTTGCCGTCCGCAACACTCCGACTGATCAAGAAGCCGGCGACGATCCCCTCACCAAATGTGAGATCCCCGTCTGCCCGCATTGTGGCGGCACCATGCGACGTGTCGATGTCGTCCCGCGAGGCTGCCACGACCATCCGTTTCGTTGAGATACGTCATGGCCAGCGCCTGCGCTGTCCACCCCTTTCGGGATCACCTTCGCGGTGGCAACGTCCGAAGTCGCCGTGGCCGCGCTCGTCACCGAACACCTCGCCAACCGTTCGGACGCATCCCAGCGCAGCAGATCGCTCGCTGGATCGCGCCCCTGGCCCGATCAATCGGGCCGCTCACATCCAATGAATGTCTCGCCGACGCGCGGCGACCACAGCCGCGCATTCCCCGCAGCAGCACCCGCGGCACTATCCCCATAGCGCCCACAACTCCGCGGCTTCGTTCAATCCGGCTTCTATGAGGTCGCACGGTACGACACGGCGCGCGGCGGGCCTTTGCCCAGCGACCTCACAGAACCCTCAAGATTCCCCTTGGCTGCGAACCGTGATTCTGTGGTGCATTGGAGGGGACGATGCGGCCGAAGAAGCGCAAGATGACGGGATCGAACGATCTGTTCCGGGACGCGGCTGGATCAGATCATCAACCTGAAGCACGAGCTGGTTCTGCTTGCCGGGAAGGTCGATTGGGACTGGATCGACGGCGAGATCGCGCCGCTCTACAGCGAGAATGGCCGGCCGGGGATCGAGACCCGCTTCATGATCGGGCTGCTGTTGCTCAAGCACATTTACGGCTTGTCCGATGAAGGGGTGTGCGAGCGCTGGGTCTACGACCCGTATTTCCAGTACTTCACCGGCGAAGAGTTCTTCCAGCACGCCTTCCCCGAGCGCTCGGACCTGAGCCACTGGCGCAAGCGGCTCGCCGACAAGCTGGAGCTGTTGCTGACCGAGAGCTTGCGGGTGGCGCACGAGGCCGGTGCGTTACGCAGCCAGGACCTCAAGCGGGTGACGTCGATACCACGGTGCAGCCGAAGGCCATCACCTTTCCGACCGACGCCAAGCTGCTGCATGCGGCGATCAAGGGGCTCAACCGTCTGGCGAGACGGCACGGCATCAAGCTGCGGCAATCCTATGGGCGTGTGGCCAAGGCCGCCGCGATGATGGCTTCCCGCTAGGCCCATGCCAAACAGTTCAAGCGGCATCAGCGGCAGTTGCGCATCCTGCGCTCCCGGCTGGGCCGGATCATCCGCGACATCCGCCGCAAGATCGAAGGTCAGGCTGCACTCGAGGAGGCGTTCGCCCTCCCACTTGGCCGTGCTTCACAGATCCGCTCGCAGCAACAGCGCCAGCGTGGTGGGAAGCTCTATTCCTTCCATGCCCCGGAGGTCGAGTGCATCGGCAAGGGCAAGGCCGCGGCGCCGTATGAGTTCGGGGTGAAGGCCTCCATCGTCACCAACGACCGCCGGGCCCCCGGTGGTCTGTTCGTGCTGCACGCCGGCTCGCTGCCCGATAACCCCTATGACGGTCACACCTTGCGGGAGGTCATCGACCGCACCGAGACACTCACCGGCTGTGCGATCGAGCGGGCCTATGTCGACAAGGGTTACCGCGGCCACAACGCGCTAAATCCCCGGCGCGTCTTCATCTCCGGCCAGAAGCGCGGCGTCATCGGTGCCATCAAACGGTAACTGCGCCGCCGATCCGCTATCGAGCCCATCATCGGGCACATGTATGCTGAGCGACACCTCGGCCGCTGCTTTCTTAACGGCCGCGCAGGAGATCAGGAGATGCCGCCAACGTCATCCTCTCCGCCGTCGGATACAACTTCCGCCGGATCCTCGCCTGGCAACGAGAATTCTGGTGCCTGTTCCTGGGCCGGCTATGGTGCTTGCTCGCCTCCCCAGCGCCGCTCAATCAGGCTTCTTAACGGACGACTATCTCGTTGCCGAAGCTCGCGGTTCTCCCGCTCAAGCGCCTTCAGCTTCTCGGCCATGTCAGTTGGTACGCCGCCCGTTGCCCGCTGTCGACTTCGGCCTTCTTGACCCAGTCATGCTGCTTCTCGTGCGCAGCTACAAAAAAGGCACGTGAGTGTCCCTGATCCCTTCGAAAGATGAGTTCCGAACTCCACGTCGATCAGCCCCAGCCCCCCTATCTCGTGAGCGTCGTCTGACGTTATCTTCCTCTGCCCTCAAGACTCTGGTTTGAAGTTCCTCCAACTCTGAGATCTGAGCGATGAGAGATGAGACCCGTTGGTGCAGAACAACCACACGATCGCGCTGATTGCGGCTACTCATGGCACGCCCCTCAATATGAGACTTTTCAAAAGTGATCATTCGACGCTGGACTGGAGATAAACGCCTCTCAGTTAGGTCCGGCTATCGATAGGAAAGGTTCACGCAAAAACGCGGGATGATCTTGGTACCAAGCCCGCCCAAGTAACGACTTTGTGCAGCACCTCGCCTAGTTGCAGTGACCTGCCACTGAATTGTCATCCAGTGGCAGTTAGAGTCTCGGGGTTTTTTGCAGCGAGACCGAACTTTGGACCACCCGGAACTAGAGTTTTGCGCCTCTGATCACGTTGGCGGGCTGGTGTCGCCG
>NZ_JAKLTZ010000042.1:0-13438 GCF_022012555.1 Bradyrhizobium zhengyangense
TTGTTCTCCTTGGCCTTGCGGCTGAAGAAGGCGTGCGGGATCTGCACCAGGATGCCGGCGCCGTCACCGGCGCGCGGGTCGGCGCCGACGGCGCCGCGATGCTCGAGATTGCAGAGGATGCTCAGCGCATCCGAGACGATCTCATGCGACTTCTGGCCCTTGATGTTGGCGATGAAGCCGACGCCACAGGAATCCTTCTCCAGGCTCGGATCGTACAGGCCTTCGGCTTTGGGGCGGGAATTGTGTTCCTGAATCGGATCGGTCGTTTTCGAGGCGACCGTCGCCGACAGCTCTTCTGCCACGATGTTTCCGCGCTCGAATTGCGACCCGTTCATTGTATTCCTCTTTCGACATTGGGTGCACTCCAACTAGCCAGTTCGCATGCGGGTTCTTGCCGCCGTAACAGCACGTGGAGTTTGTCGACGTCCTTCTAGAGATCGAGCGCCTGCAGGCAATGTGCCACCGCCATTAGGTTCGCCTACGGCGAAAGCTTGTACGCTGGGTGCCTCGAAAATGCGCTCTTGAATGGATCGAGTTTCTTTGTTTGCACGAGCCTGGTGAGCCTGGTGAGCAGTAACGCGACGAATGAGATCGATTGCGCAAGTGCTGAGGCCGCCTTGGCGTCAGCCTCGACTGCGAAGACCGCGCCGACCGAAGCCAGCCCAATCCAGAGCATGCACGTGACAAAAAATGCACGAGATAGTCATGCATAGTTGCATGATGTAACAGGTTTAAACTGGGAATCTCCCGGATGACGATGCCAAGCGGTTCACTACTGCGCGCAGGTGCCGGCGCGTGCGTGCCGGTACAGACCCAGCAAATTCGCTCGGTGAACGCCAAGGCATCGCGCGCCCAATACCACGCCGCATCGTCTCGTTGAGACCGCGTTGCGGATCACATTATCGGAATCGACATTCACCTCGATAAGCAGGTGAATTCGATCCTGGTCAGCGGATCGACAAGATCGCCCTCGCTGGAGTTACCGAGCGTGAATCGGTTGGGCGTCTGAATGCCCATCATTGTACTCTCTGAGTTCGACTGAATTCGTGGGCGGCGCTTCCGCGCTTGCTCGTAAGGCATTTCAGCCCCATCACATGCCGCATGGACGAACGTCGCCATGGTGTTCTCAATACCGAATTGCTGCGCACTCTGGTCGAGCAAGCGTTAGGTGGTTTCCCCTTGCAGCCATTTTGTAGAGGCAATAGCCCTTGCTAGCCTGCTCGTCGTCCATTCTCGGCCAACCGGCCGGCATCGAAATGCCCGCGACGTTAGCACTTGTCTGGATGCGGTGGATTGTCTTGAGCCGCGAGGTACTTGGCCCTTACATTTGGCCCGCATTTGCCGGAAAGATTGCCTCGGGTTGGCCTCCAGCGGCCGCCATGATAGCCCGTCGCGCCGAGCGAGATCATCGACAGCCCCGCTTCCTTAAGCGGCGGTTTGCGATGATCCGCATAAAGCTCTCCAGGCAGCAAGTGCACTTGAGCCCGTGCATACAGATTACGCAGATGCGCAGCTTGGTCTTAAGAGCTCAGGCAGTACGGCGGCTACGAGCTGTCAAAGCCCGAGGCTCGCTGCAGCGGGACGGCATAAGTTGTGAAAACTTCGCCGCGTGATGCTCTGGCGCCTGGACTGAATGTCGAAACGCGCCGACGTTGTTCGAAGGACTTTGCAAGAAGTTGACCATCGTAGCTTGGCACTCTCCTCTACATGCATGCCCGGGAGCTCGCGAGGGTACAATCTCATGGTCGAAGCATTCTTCTCCCGCGCCTCATTGTCGCGGGAAGCGGTCAGATGTGGCGCTCATCACGAGAATGCCCAACGCTCAAAAACATCATCGCCGACCGCCACACGGCCGCCCCGTTTCCGTCGGAACGCAAACGCGCCTACTGTCTGGAACGTGCCAAACTGTTGGCGAACGCGACGGTACCTTTAGTGACACGGTCCGCAATGCGGCGCATAGGCGATCTGCTGAACAGCACGACGTGCTGCTCAGCAATCGGCCCGAGTTCCTCCGCCGCATTGAAGGAATGCTCCCGACGCGATGCTTCCGGTTCCGAGAAAGCGATCGAGGGCCAGCTCTAGCGAGTGCGGCGCCGGTTTGCGCGATCGGACTACAGCGACCCGAGCCGCTGTCGATAGGCCGCGGTGCATCTCGCGAAAAACACGGTTCCGATCCGGAAGAACTGCGCGCGAACTGGCACGGCACCACACCGAAGCTCGGGTTATCGAAAGGTAGATCCAGGCCGCGAAATCAAAGGGCCGCGGCGTCGGTCTCTCCGGTGCGGATGCGGACCGCGTGGACGAGATTGATGACGAAGATCTTGCCGTCGCCGATCTGCCCGGTTTTCGCAGCGGACGTGATGGCCTCGATGGTCTTGTCGACCTGATCAGAAGCGACAGCGACCTCGATCTTGATCTTGGGCAGGAAGTTCACGGCATATTCGGCGCCGCGATAGATTTCCGTATGGCCCTTCTGACGGCCATATCCCTTGACTTCTGTCACCGTGAGACCGTGAACACCAATGTCGGTCAGGGCGTCACGGACGTCTTCCAGCTTGAATGGCTTGATAATTGCCATAACCATTTTCATGGGTTCTATCCCCGCTTGGGCCCGGCCCGGAAGTGGCCGGGCGTTTCTCGACTTGTTCGCCACGACGGTAAAGTTTCACTACCCGAGCACCCAGGCTCTTGAGATCAAATCCCGTGCCAGATCGCCGCTTTGCCTAACGGATTATGAAAACGGGCGGGTCAGCGAACTTGCGCGATCGCGAGATCAGCTCCTGCTTGGCCGAGCCAAATTCCAGCGGGTCCTTAGTCAGCGGGCAGACGAGGATCTGCAGCAATTTTTGATCGAACACTATTTCAGGGCGTTCGGCGGACGCTGACATCGGCGTCTCCGGCATTGCCTCTAACAACGCCCCGGCGCATGCCGGCAAAAAAGTGGACGCCGCGTCGTCTCAGCGTTCATTGCTACTGCGTTTGCCCAGACGATGCGGAGACAGAAAAGGCGCAATGGTGCAAGGTCGCCGACCAGCTCCGCCAAAATTGCCCAAGCTTGCGCGCTTGCTGGCGAGGCTTGGACCGATGTGCTGGCCTATGTGACCTTCTCGCCGCAGCCCCGGACCAAGCAGCACTCCACCACCCAATCGAGGACCTTAACGACGAGATTAAGCGGTGCACCGAGGTGGTCGGCATCTTCCTGAACGAAGACGCCATCGTACGCCTGATCGGCGCGATCCCGCTCGAGCAAAATAATGATGAATGGGCCGTCCAACGCGGCTGTTGCATGACTCTGTAAACCGCTGCCAATGAATGATGCAGCCTTCAGCCTTCAGCCCTCCGGCAATCGCCAGCTGATCTGCCCGGCTCCTGCCTACGATCGCGGTGATCGCCGCCAGCGACACCACGCAACGGGATACGATTGCCGCGGTCGGGATACCCTGTCATTCTCGTAGCGCCGGAGCCCAAGGAAAGGATGCAGATGATACATGGGCCTTAGCCCCATCGACAAGCCCACCACCCGCTATCGTTTTCGCCTGTGGGTGGTCACGAGCATCGAGTCCCCTGTCCGTTCGCGGCAGGCTGAGCTTAGGAGAGCCGCCGAGCTCAAGCGCCGCAACGGCATGGGCAGCAGGACTTTAGGCCGTTCCAAGGTCACGAGAACGAAGCCTGCGGCAGATCGGCCGTTTGTCCATCTCTCTTGTTGAGTCCGAGTCATGGAGGAGGGGATCAATCGGTGCGGAGGCCCGCTTGGGCGCAAGCTGTATTTTTCAAGAGTCTCGGGAATTCTCGATGGCGGGGTTGATCCTGCGGGCATTAGGAACCGGCAGATTGGTCGTCTGCTGGCACTCGGGTAGGTTATCTTTTTTAGAGAACACCCCAGGCTCGGTAACGCCCTCGTCCAGTGGTCTCGCGCAGACCAAGCTCATTTACGAGACTCAATGCTGCACGCGGTGTGATATCCAGCTCTTCTGCGATCATGCCGGCAGAAACGACTGGCCGGCTGAAGACGTAATCGATAAGCGCCGGCAATTTCGACGTCGATCGATGGCCGGCCACCCTTCGAAGCATCAGAGTGCGTTCGTTCAGCCACCTGTCGTGCGTCTTCAGGCCAATCTCACCAGCGGCCGTGATGGCCTCAAGCTCCGCGACGAGACGGGTTGCAAGGTCGCGCGAGCGGCGTCGCTCACGCGGGATCGTCTTCAGCCCCTCATGCAGGCAAGCCAGGTGTGAGCGTGCTTTTCTCCGATGACCTAGCAGCGCAGACGTAAGCAGCTGGCCAAGCCAGGGTCGGTGCTGAAGGGGCTCGAGACTGCGCCAGCTGTCCGCGGCAATGGCCGCCGCGAGCGTCGGAGGCAGGCTCCTGCTTTGCTGAAGGCCGCGTCTCCAGACGGCAAGACGCTTTTCTTCGTCCCAATCGGGGTCGTAGACCAGTGGATCCCGCTCGGTCATTCGACGGAGATCGCTGGTTAAGATCTGGTCGGTCTTGGCGATCGCGGCGTCGATTTCTGCGAAAGCCTGCGCGAGTCCGTCATTGCTCTGAGTTACAGAAGAGTAGTCGTGGGTTCTCGGCACATGGCTGTCCTGCTCCGCCTCATGATGCGTAGTTCCGATGTTCGGCGGTTCGCAGTCCTCCTCTTCTATTCCATTTGTGCCGGCTAACCCGCGCAGATCGGTGATCCCGACGGACGAGAGAGCCCAGTCGGGGCCCTCGCGGTGAATGCGCCGGCGGGCGCGGAGTACATCGCGAGCTCGGCTCAGCTCGTGAGTTGGCGCACGAACATCCATGCCAGCGTCATGAAGAACGAGATCTTCGAGGTGGACGAGTTCGCCTTCCAGCCATAGAGTGGCGCATGCGTCGGTGAAGTGCGTCCGACTAATCCAACCGTCTCGGATTGGGCTTTTCGCAAGGCGCTCATCTAGACGGGCTAAAGCATCTTCCGCGGCTGCGAGCGGAAGTGCAATCGCCGACCAGGGCAACGGTTCTGGTATTTTGTAGCTACTAGACAACGCCTTGATAACTTTGATGAGAATCGGCGACACGGAAGCTATCATGTCGCTAATTTCCGTCATAGCGACATAGCTTCAACTGCTATGATGAGCGTGCAAGCGTTAGTGCCGATCGGTCTTTAAACCGATGTCGGAGTCCTAGCCTCTATTCTCCTTCCTCGGCCGTCCGCCTGTAGAGCTGTAGAGCAACCCGGTTGGCATCATTACTACCGGCGGGGGCAGTTGCTGGGCGGCTCATCTACAAGCGGCGATGGCCCCCCACTGGGCCCCGCATGAGTCTGGCGCATGATTAGGCAGTCTGTAGCGGCGGTGCGAAGGTCATATCGAGAACTACCCCTCGCGGAGATAGCAGCCAGATTTGGCGAGTAGGCGTGGCAACGGTCGTCTTGAAGAGTTCAGTTCCGACCAGCTAACGGCGTATCGGCGGATGGTCAAAGAACGGTTACGAGACTTCTTCAAGAAGGGTTCGAACGATTAGCCAACCGTAGTTCGATTTGGAGCTTCGCGGGCCTTCACTCGCTCTGGCCAGTCGTGAGAACGCCTGTATCAAAGGCCTAGATTGAGCTAGGCTGTGTTGTCAGCTGACAACGTTTTGCTGCGAAGTGTTGGTGTCGGATTCACCATTAAAATGCATTAACCATGTTTCGCCGGACGCGCGGGCTACAAGTGCTCGAATGGGCGACCCGTCGGAATTCTGCAGATCACCTAGGAGGTGTTGTCAGCTGACAACGCCGACTCGCCTGCTTTCTCATCGCGCCTCTTTTGCCCTCCCCCACATCGCACAAGATGTTGTCAGCTGACAACAGTACGGGGGCCGACCGCAGACTACGAGACAAAGGCTCTTGAGCCGGTTCCGAGCGGGGATCGTCTCGAGCGGGATGGATCCATCCGAGCGGTAAATTGCCGGATCAACAATGTAGTTTCCTCAAGCGCCTTACCCGACCAGTCCATCTGTGTCGGTTTGGGGTGCAGTCTAGTCCCCGCTGGGACTGTCGAGGCTCGACCAAAAGTTGGAGGCCCCTTCGGGGGCAGTGGCGTGGTATGCGAGTACTTCAATCGCGCGGGTTGCATGGTCCACCGGGTTGATTCCTGACATTTTGGACCGGGCTGATGCCTGACAATATTCGATCATTGTTCTCCTGTCTGCGGCGTTTCCTGCGCGATGCGGAGCCGCGCGCGCGGCGGAGCAAAGCGCAGGAAACGCCGCTCGCAATTGATCAGCCCGAGATCGCGACCGCAGAAGCGCACGAGGTGGCCGCTAGTGTCGTGCTCACAGAGGCCGACGAGCTCACCTGCGAGCGCCTCGCCAACGAAAACGTGCTCGCCGCGCCATTTGATATCGCCGGTGGGACGCACCCGGCGAACCTCGTGATCGGCGTCGTACCAAGGGTCATCGAGACGGCGTGGCAAGGTGCGCGAGGGCGACTGCCAGAGTTTGACGGGCGGCATCTGGTCGAGCGCCTCATGTGGCCGCTCCTGGTTGAAGTGGTGGCGGAAGGCATCGAAGCGGCGTTGCTGCTCGGCGACCGTTGCCGCGGGCGGCTTCGTGGTCTGGGCCTTCAGCGTGCGGTGCATGCGCTCGTGCCGGCCGTTGTCCTGCGGGCTCGCCGGGGGGATGTAGCGCGGTTCGATACCGAGCTTGAGCCACCATACCGAGAGCGCCGAAAGGCCGCCCGCCCCCGTCGATCCAAACGGTGCACCATTGTCGGAGCGGATCGCGGCGGGAAGGCCGATGTCCTTGAAAACACGTTCCAGGGCGCTCCTGACGCCCGCCCCCGTCGGATCGACGATGCGCACTTCGATAAGATAGCGGCTCGCCGCATCGGTGATGGTCAGCGGATCGCAGCGGTTGCCGTCGCGGGTTCGGAACCAGCCCTTGAAGTCGATCGCCCATTCTTCGTTGGGTGCGCTTGCCGGCGCCGCCACCTCGCCTTGCGCAATCGCCCGGCGTCGGCGCCGACGCGCCTCGACCAGGCCCTCACGCTTCAGGATGTCGCCGATCGTCGAGGCTGCCGGCCAGTCGACCTCCGGCCGCTCATGCTCAAGCCATGCCTTGATCTTCTTCGGGCCGAAATGCGGAAACCGCTGCCGCGTCGCGACGATGCGATCGGCCAGCCGCCCCGCCGTCGCATGCGGGCAACTCGCCGCCGCGTGGCTGCGCTCCTCGAACCAGCGCCGCTCCCCGCTCTCCCGACGCCGCTTCCAGACGTAGAACGTCTCTCGGCTGACGCCGTGCCGCGCGCACAGCTCCGTCACCGAAAATGCCCCCGTCTCGTACTCTCGAAACAACGCGACACGCTCCTCCACAGGACTGCTCTCCCTGAAAGGCATCGCCTGATCCTCCTTCGAATCAGACGAGCCTTGCCTGTCAGGAATCAACCCGGTCTAATCTGTCAGCACTCAGCCCGGTCTGTACCCATCCAGCCCCCCGCCCGGCATGCAAGCAGCGGGTGGCGCATTCCTCGCTCGTGCCGCACCATTGCCCGCTTGATGGATTGGACAGCGCAACGCGAACGCTAGCGCCATTCGCCGTCTCCAGGCGTCATCCGTTTCCCTTGCCGCTAGTTGTCCCGCATGTTGTCAGCTGACAACAGTGCCGTGGCAACCGTGGAGCGTGGGGTCCGTTCACCTGCCGCTCGTTTCGCTAGGCTCAGAAGCCCCGAGCGACCAAGGAGGAGTCCGGGGTGGCCCAGGTAGCCCTGAACCAACGGCGAGCATCAGAAAACCCGCCAACTAATTCACCGCTCGGACCTCTTCCGGAGTTAAGGCGGTGAGGAGGTCATCCGTGGTCATGGCGGGTGGTTTGGCCTCGGGCCGCGTGCGGACGGTACCATGTTATAGCGGGTCCTAGGCGCGTGGCCGCTCGCGTAGCGAAGCCTGCAATGCGCTCGGTCTTTCCCGTTTCTTTGTGGCCGGGCCTAGTGACCGCCATTCTCTCCCTTGGCGAAGGCTTGGCGCGATAACAAAGCCGTTGTCGCTCATGCCGGATGTTGAGGCCGCAAAAGTAGGTGATGACATCGTGTTGAGAAAGGCACCGCACCTTTCCTCGTCACGGCGGATTTGGGAAAAAGCCAGGCACGAAGCTTCGCGTCGCGACGCGGATGAACTCATGGTTGGCGCCGCGGCTGTCCCCTTTTGGGAATCATGAGTGATGCGATAGCCGGTACTGAGAATCTGGCGAAGCCTCTAACGTCGGTACGGAAGCCCCGCCGGGCTGAGCGGCGCTCCGGCCCGCCAGTTCCAGATCCGTATGCGGCTTAATCCAAAGCGGGGCAGGATGCGGCCAACGCCGGCCGGTGACACCTTGATCGCTGGCGCTGCCGCGCACAATGCCTCGACGGCTAAGGTGGCTGTGGGTGGCGGGGGGTCGGCGATGAATGGGTCTGGAGGAGCGAGCGCGCAAAGTTAATCCTTTCATTCTTGCGCCGACTCGGGAATCGTGTTGAGTCTGCAGACGGTAATCCGCCGTCTGAGCTGCAAAAACCGTTTTGGATTGGAAAGATGAGAGTTTTTGAGACAGAGGAGGGGTGGCCGGAGACAGCGAGCGCGCGCATTTCCTGCCATGCCACTCTACTCTCTGGTCAACTCCGCTCGTTGGGCGCCGCCCTTTTTCCACCAGCGGCTGCCAAGACTCTTCGCCCGTTCTCCTCCGGAGAGGTGGCCAAGATCGTTCGCGTGTCAGACGGCTATTTGCGGCAACTTTCCCTCGACGGCCTGGGACCTGCCCCCGCGATCGGTCATGGCGGGCGGCGGTCGTATACCTTAGCTCAAGTGAATGAGCTGCGGGCCTATCTGGCTGCAGCCCGCCCGCGGGAGGCAGTTGATTTTCTCCCACGGCGGCGCCCCGGCGAAAAGCTTCAAATCATCACGGTCGCTAATTTCAAGGGCGGCTCGGCCAAAACAACGACCGCCCTGTATCTGGCCCAATATCTCGCCCTTTCCGGCTTTCGAGTTCTGGCCATCGACCTCGATCCGCAAGCCTCTTTGTCGGCCATGTTCGGCTATCAGCCGGAATTCGACATTGGGCAAAGCGAAACCATTTACGGCGCCATCCGCTATGACGACCAGCGCCGCCCCATGCGTGAAGTTGTGCGGCCGACCTATTTCGAGGGTATAGGCCTAGTGCCTGGCAATCTCGAACTCATGGAGTTTGAGCATCACACGCCGCGCGCCATGGTCGAGCGCCGCGAACGTGGACATGATCTTTTTTTTCGCCGCCTAGCGAGCGCAATCGATCAGGTAAGCGACGACTATGATGTCGTGGTGATCGACTGCCCACCTCAGCTCGGCTACCTGACGATGGGCGCTTTGAATGCGGCGACGGCGATGCTGGTGACAATCCACCCGCAGATGGTCGATGTCGCATCGATGAGCCAATTCCTTCTGATGACGTCGGATTTGATGTCCGTCATCGAGGAGGCGGGCGGCCGCCTCGATCACGATTTCATCCGCTATGTGATCACGCGCCATGATCCGAATGACGTGCCTGAGGCTCAGATCGTTGCGCTGCTGCGCAATCTGTTCCGCGAAAACGTGCTGCAAGCGACAGCCTGGAAATCCACTGCGATCTCCAATGCTGGCCTGACAAAACAATCGCTCTATGAGCTTGACCGCGGATCCGTCGGACGCGGCGCCTATGACAGGGCGGTTGAATCTGTCGATGCTATCAATGCGGAGATCGTGCAGCTGCTGAAGAAGGTGTGGGGACGATGAGCAAGCGCACGGATGCTATCAGGGGGCTTTTTACTGCCGCACCTCAGACGAGTCCGTTGTCAGCTGACAACACAGCACCAGCGCCGCTGGCGCGGGTGTCGTCAGGTGCTGTGCGCTCGCTGAAGGAATCTTTCTCAGAAGTTGAGAAGGAGAATCAGGAGCTTCGGGACAAGCTCACATCTGGCGCGACGATCGTAGAGATCGATCCCGGTCTGATAGATCCCTCGCCCGTGTCTGATCGTTTTCGCGACGACGACACGGCTTCTTACGAACTTCTCAAGCAATCGATTTCGCAGATCGGCCAGGAGGTTCCTGTCCTCGTCCGCAAGCATCCGACAATGCCGGGACGATATCAGAGCGCTTATGGTCATCGCCGGGTGCGTGCCGCGCGCGAGCTGGGTATTGCCGTCAAAGCGATCCTAAAACCGCTCTCCGACGAAGCCCTCGTCGTGGCACAAGGCCTTGAGAACGCGCCGCGGGAGGATTTGAGCTTCATCGAGCGCGCGATGTTCGCAATGCGCATCGAAGATGCCGGGCACAAGCGCGCAGTCGTTCAAGACGCGCTCGCAGTCGATAGGGCCGAAGCGTCAAAACTGATTGCGGTTGCGAGATCCATTCCGCCCGACATTATCGATGCTATTGGCAAGGCCCCAAAGGTTGGCCGCGGGCGATGGCAGAGCTTTGCTGATCTCTTGGCGGATGCGTCGGTGATCGACCGCGTAAGGGCGGCGATCGGGGACGACAAGTTCGCCGGCCGTGAGTCAGACGACAGATTTCTGACGGTGTTCTCGGCCGCGAATAAACCTGCTGCAACTCGCCAATTCGCGCGATCGTCTGCTGTGCTCGCCTCAGATGGACAGCGCATCGCTCAGGTCCGTCAGGGCGATCGAGAACTCAAGTTGACCATCGACAAGAAGGTCCCGGCGTTGTTCGCGGACTTTCTTATCACCCAGCTTCCGAACCTGTTCGAGACGTTTTGCAAATCGGACAGATCCGAGGAGACCACCGGGGCTTAGCCGCCTCATGAACAACCGCGAACCAGGAGCAGCACGGCAAAAGAAAAAAGGCCCCCGCAACGTCACCGTCCCGGAAGCCTCTCTTCGTAGTTTGGCGACTAAAGAGAATCACTTCCGCGCACCATAGTCAAGAGTCTTGTGAGAGACGGCGCCGTTTCGGCGAGCAGATTTTCTTTGCCCGCATAAGGCAAAGACATGCAATCACGTGCCCCAACGACGCCCTTTGGGCGGCGCTCGTTGAAGCTTGCCCATGTGGCAACACAAGTCGCAGTATCGACCAGGCCATCGGAAAAGATCGTCCATAAATGGAAGATCTTTCAGGCCATCTGCATCGCAAGGCCGCGCCTCGGTATCTCTGAGCGTGCGCTGACGGTGCTGGATGCTCTGCTCAGCTTTCATCCCGAGACTACGCTCACGGGTGAGGGTGACCTCATCGTGTTTCCGTCAAACAATCAGCTGACGCTGCGAGCTCACGGCATGCCGGTGTCCACGTTGCGGCGTCATCTCGCTGTGCTTGTCGACGCCGGGCTCATCGTTCGCAGGGATAGTCCGAACGGCAAGCGCTACGCTCGCAAAGGCAGCGGCGGTGACATCGAGCGCGCCTTTGGCTTTGACTTGTCGCCACTCGTCGTTCGCGCCGAAGAGTTCGAGAGGCTGGCTGAGGAAATCAAAGCGGAGGCTCGTGCTATCAAACATGCGCGCGAGCGCATCACACTCTGCCGTCGTGACATCGCCAAGATGATTGCAACGGGCATCGAGGAAAACGTGCCGACCCACAGGGAATGGAAGGGGCCGGCTGATTGGGACGAGGTGCATCGGGCATTCCGTTCGATCGTCGAGACGATTCCACGCCGGGCGACCTGCCAAGAACTTGAGGCGATCGCCGACGAACTATCGCAGCTTGCCGACGACGTCCTCAATCTGCTGGAAACTCACGTCCAAGCAGCAAATATGAGCGCCAATGAGTCCCATACTGAGCGTCACTTACAGAATTCAAACCCAAACACTCTTACTGAACTTGAACCTAGCCTCCAAGAAGGCAGGGCGGCGAGTACCGAGCCGCAACCACAACCGGCGCGATTTGCGGAAGGCTCCTATCCTTTGGGTATGGTCTTGAGCGCATGTCCAGACATCGTCGACTACGCCAAGGGAGGGATTTCAAACTGGCGCGATTTCATTGCGACTGCGGCGGTCGTTCGATCCATGCTTGGCATCAGTCCCAGCGCGTGGGAGGAGGCGCAGAGCGTCATGGGGGAGACTCAGGCTGCAATTGTGGTCGGCTGCATCCTGCAGCGAGGGGAGGTCATCCGTTCAGCCGGCGGATATCTGCGGGGGCTGACGCGAAAAGCCGAGGCCGGCGAATTCTCGCTCGGGCCAATCCTAATGGCGCAGATCAACTCACGACTGCACGAAAAACGAAGGGCCTAACGGCTAGTCTAGGTAAGTGTCTCTTGGGCCCAGCGGCTCGGGCCGTCGCAGGTTTGATGTTGAGGTTCAATTTGAAGAGGTCTTGGCTAACGGACTGGGCGCGAAGGCGACAGCACCTCAAGAAACGTCAGGCCAACATTGCGTACGGGCTAATGAGCGGTGACACCCACAGATTAGATCGTATGCGCCGTCGTTTTGCAACGACCTCAAGGCGCCTGATTCGTTCGCCGCAGCGCAGCAATTATCCGCCGCCAATTAAGCCCTTCGAATCTGTCTTGGCCTTGCATCGCTGTCTTTACGTCATGGCGCGCAGCCACGGCTGGCGCCATGGCGTCGACCACCGCCGGTACGAACTGCGGAACGTCCGCTTTTGTTGCCGGCGCCAGGTAAACACCTGTTGCGGTATCAGCCCGTGTCGTCGGGCATCTCGTCGCCGCCAGCGCCCACGAGTTTTGGCCGAGTGATATGCCTCGATAATGCTGCGCCGCGCTCGAGCATAGCTCTATAAGCCGCGCGACCATGCGTCCGCGAGTCTAAACGAAATGCTCAGGTCCGAGAATTATAAGGCTAACGTTTCTCATCTGCGACCTGCCGTGTGGGTAAACAAAAACCTGATCTGACGATCAGCCAAGGCACGAAGGCAATGCGCAACGGAACCAATCGTGCCGGCCGTTTAGACGGTCCACGCCTAAAAAAGGGTAACCCCGGCATTGCTGCCAGGGTTTGTGCTGTTGGATTTTGCTCAGCGAGATCCCGGATCGGCGGTACACCGCTTGCGCGCTGCACCGCGTCCGGGACGACTCGTCGTTAGAAGTCCATGCCGCCCATGCCGCCGGCGGGGGGCATCGCGGGGCCGGCAGCGGCCTTCTTCGGCAGCTCGGCGACCATGGCTTCGGTGGTGATCAGGAGCGCTGCAACGGAGGCTGCGTTCTGGATCGCGGTGCGGACCACCTTGGTCGGGTCGATGATGCCTTTGGAGACCAGGTTGCCGTATTCGCCGGTCTGGCTGTCGAAGCCGTAGGCGTACTGGTCCTTCTCCAGGATCTTGCCGATGATCACCGAGCCGTCTTCACCGGCGTTGATCGCGATCTGGCGAGCGGGAGCCGACAGCGCCTTGCGCACGATCTCGACGCCGGTCTTCTGGTCGTCGTTCTTGGTGCGCAGGCCCTTGAGCTGCTCGGAGGCACGGAGCAGGGCGACGCCGCCGCCCGGGACGATGCCTTCCTCGACAGCCGCGCGGGTCGCATGCATCGCGTCATCAACGCGATCCT
>NZ_JAKLTZ010000043.1:0-13034 GCF_022012555.1 Bradyrhizobium zhengyangense
CCTGGAAGCGGCCGAGCTGCTGGCCGCACTCTGTCGATCAGCGCGGCTGTTCGTAAACTTCTTCCAACCCTCGTTCAAACTGTTAGCCAAGCAGCGCGACAGTGCTCGTGTACGCAAGACATACAGCGCGCCGGCAACGCCTCACCAGCGCCTGGCAGCGGACGTCCGCACGCCTGAAGGGTCAGATCGCCGCGGAAAGCCTTGAGCCGGGTGCGATTGCAATCGATATCGCCCGCCGCCATGGCTGCCGGACACAGCAGGTACATGACTGGCGACGCCGGGCGCGTTCAACAACTGGTGCTGCCGGCTTCGGCAGATGCAATATCGTTCGTGCCTTTGGTGTCGGAATCGTCGCCACCGGCGGCTGCGGAGCCTCCGCCAGCATACACTTCGATACGCGGCGACAATGGTCCTCTTATGTCGTCCGAATGGTCTCCACTATGAGCACCCTTGCCGCCAATCCCAATTCGTGCGCGCTGCGCGACGTCGTCGATGCCGAGCAAATCCTCACTGCAATGCGTCGACTCATAAGTCAGCACCGCCACCTTTGCAGACGGGGGAGCTGGCGCAGCCGTTGCGAGCATCGATGCAGACGTCGCTAAGTGCTTGAGCGCCTGCGCTCGGCGTGCGAGAAATCGCTGTGATCCTACTCGAGTGGGCTAAATTTCCATTGTCGCACCCGCAATCCGCCGAATGAGCAAACTTCCGGTTTTTGACATCGTGGTCCTGTACCGGGGTCGTGGTCGAGTAACTCAGCCATTCGGCTTCGCCCTCACAGATCCGGGCGGGCAGACTTCCCGCACCCGGCTCTTCCCGAGCGTAACCCGCGTCATATGCGCGCCTGCGCCCTCGAGTGATGCGTGGAACGGAAAGACGGAAGCGAGCCGTCAGGGTCTCGAACTCCGGCCATCTCTTGCGCGAGATGATCGGCTTTGCTGCCCAGCGGCTGATGGAGCTGGAAGTCGAAGGCCAGGTCGGTGCAGCCTACGGCGAGAAGAACCCCGAGCGTCTGGCCCAGCGCAACGGTGAGCTTCGACCGGACCTGGGAGACCTGGCCGGCACGGTCGAGCTTCGCATCCCAAGCTGCGCAAGGGCTCCTACTTCCCGGGTTTCCTGGAGCCGCGCCGGATGGCCGAGAAGGCGCTCACCGCCGTGGTCTGTCGATTCCGAGGTCATCGCGCGCACCGTACCGATTTGATGGCGCGCGGAGTTCCGAAATGATCGCGCGCTTCGTTGCGGTCATGGGCGCATCCAGCTTGTCATTCCCGCTAGCGACGTGGACCGAGCAGCTCGGCGACTGGATCGCGGGAAACGACGCGGCCTACAGCTTTTTTGGTGACGCGACGCAACTGCTGGTGCCCACAACGCCAAGATCGCGGTGATCGAGGCCTGCCTCTGTGACCCCATAGTCGACCGCAGCTACAGCGATATGGCGCAGCATTCCGGCACGGCCGCCTCGCCCGAGAGATAAGGCAAAGGTCGAGGCCTGCGGTGGGAATCATCGAGCGTTGGCTGCTGCGGCGGTTGCGCAACCGAACTTTTTACAGCCTGGCCGAACTCAACCGCGCGATCGCCTAGTGGCTGGCCAAGCTCAATGACGAACGGGTACTGCGTCAGTATGGCCGCATACGGCGCCAGCTTTCGAGGAAATTGATGCGCCAATTCTCAAACCGCTTCCGGGCCAGCCGTGGGTCCATGCCGAATGGCGGGTCGGGCTCGACTATCACGTCGAGATCGAACAACACCATATTCGGTGCCCTATCGCTTCGCCCGCCGCTGAGTTAGACTAGAAGCGCGGATCAGCGCACGAACGATTGAACCCTCCTTGGAGGCGAGCGTGCATATGCGTGGCAGTGGCAACGGGCGGCACACGACGATCAGCGCCACATGCCCTCCAGCCACCGGCGCTATGCGAGTGGACGCCGGCAAAGATCTGCAGGGAGGGAGGCCGGTCCGGCCCGATACTGCGCTAGTCGACCGGATCATCGAGGACCTGAAGCGAAAGATCTTAACCATGCCCGCCAACAGTTATACTGGCTGACTCGTTCTGCTCGCTACGAATTCATGAGAATCTCCGCAGCCAGCTCGCCGAGCGCCACGTCAGTCGTGGGCCGTAGCGGAGCGCTTTTGGTACAGCCAGCATACCCTGAGCGGAAAGCAGCGGATCGATGTAGGCTAGCGCACCTCCTATTGCGACATCCCGCACGATGAGGGTAAACGAGGTCACCGCGTAGATGCCCTCGCACGCGACGACCGTTCCAATGGCGTCCCGGATTTCCGCGCCTCATGTGCTCGGCTGTCCACAATACCGGCCGATGCCTCGCCTTGCGTGAAAGCCTGGAGCTGGGGTACGGAGCTGCGACGTGTCGCAATGATATTGTCATTTGCAGCCGCAATTATTTTGAAGGCCGGCGCCATATTTGCCCAAAGACCCACCATTTCCTTCGGCAGAGGCGCGAACGAGCAGCGCTGGAGCGGCCGATCGACTGGAGAGCATTCAGGGAGCAGGGCGCAGGCCTCGGATAGAGGATGACCAAAGAGCTGAGAAGCTGACGGCTCCGGGGCCGTGATGGTAGTCCCGATCGACAGGCGCGCCGTTAGCTTGTTTTGGTTGTGCAGGGCCTCTTCCGAGGCCCTGCGATCCGGCGCCCGCCAGGATCAGATGCTCTCAGATTGTGCGCATCGGACGACAACCTTGCAGCATTGCTGCGCGATAGCCACGCTAGTCGCTGCTCCCCGCCTACCCGACCTGCTACATTGACTCAAGCGTCAACTGGAAGGCCGCGAAGATGAAGAGGACTACAAACACAAGCGCAAACAATCTGCTTTCCAGTTCCGAAAAGGACGTGGTGATCGAAATGCGGCATGCTATGCATCGCGAGCCGGAGCTTTCCAACAACGAGTGGAAAACTCAACAGCGGATCCGCGAAACGCTTGAACGGTTTGGGCTGTTCGATGCGAAGACCTTTCACAAAACCGGCCTTTACGTCGACATCCACGGTTTAGCCTCCGGGCCGCAGCGCTCCGTCGCCATACGGGGCGACATCGATGCCTTGCCGATCCAGGAAACCCGGGACGACTTGTCCTATCAGTCCCGGGTCCCAGGTCATATGCATGCGTGCGGTCATGACCTGCATGCGTCGATCGCTATGGGTACCGCACTTGCGTTTCATCGGATGCGAGAGAGCTTTTCTGGCAAGCTTCGCGTGTTTTTCCAGCCCGCCGAGGAGGCGGAGCCACTCGGCGGACGATCAGTGGCTGAGCAGGGCCTGCTTAGCGGCTTCCACGCTGCTGTTGGGTTCCACGTCAAAACTGATTTGCCCGCGGGGATGTTCGGCGCACGCCCAGGCGCTGTGACACAATCCGCCGATCAGTTCGCGATCACACTTATCGGGACCATGGCCCACGGCGCGAGGCCGCATGCGGGCGTGGATGCAATTGCGATGGCCGGGGCATTCATCAATGAGGTCCAAAAGGTCGTGTCGCGGGAAATGCCCTTCGATGACGGGGCGATCGTCACAATCGGGACGATTGCAGGTGGCGAAGCCACAAATATCATTTGCCCGTCAGTTACGATGACCGGAACTATCAGAACAAGCCGTTGTGAGCGGAGAGAGCTCCTGGTTCAGCGCGTGCGAGAAATAGCTGAAGGGGTCGCGACGATGCACCGCGGGAAAGCGGAGTTCTCCCACAAATTCGGTGAACCGCCGGTCATTAACAACGACGTGATGGTTGACAGGTTTCGGCGGCTGGTGGTCGAGACCGTGGGCAAAGACAAGTTTTCCGACCTGAAGTCGTCGAGCGCAGGCGGCGGCAGCGACGATTTCGGATTCTACTCCGCGTGCGTGCCCTCGATCTACTTCTGGTTTGGCAGCAAGGAGCAAGGCAACGAGTCCGGCGTGCACACGCCAACTTTCGGAGCCTCGGACGATCTGCTCGTTCCGACAGCTGAGCTCGCGATCAGGTACTGCTTGGAGATGCTGAATTCGTAGCGGCGCCGATGTACGATCCCGCCACAAATGACACGAAAAGATCCGCCGGCCCGCCCTCGATCCACGCGAGAGAACGACCCACTCTTTCCAGAAGGAGTTTGCACATGGCAATGCCTAAGGCTTCGCAAGCATTCGCCCGCGGCGGGTATCTGCGGAGATTATCCGCCGTCAAGTCGGAGATAGAGCGGCGAAGGTCGAAGCGGTGGTCACGGCTCCGGCTAACATCATATATCTCTCCGGATACACTTCGAGGTCGGGCTATGTTCCGCGGGGGCTGGTCGTGACTTTAACGGATGAGTAGCCGACCTTCCTGACGCGCAGAATGGTCTGGCCGGCGGCGATCCATCAGATGTTTGTCGATCGCAGTCGTGTCACTGGTTATTCGGAGGCGCTCATCGCTACCCCGAACGGGAGGAGACCATCGACTTCATCTTGGACGATGGCGTCGGCCGCAAATGGACCGGTCTGGAAGAACGGCTCTTGCCCGCTGACAGTTAAGAAGTTCAAATCTCGCTCGACAGGCGCGAACATCGTCTACTGCACTAACGCCGTGACCCGGATCCGCGGCGTGAAATCGGACTCGGAATTCGCGATGATGCGGGAAGCTACCGCTATTTCCGACGCCGGCATGCTCAAAGCGAGAGACGTTATCCGCTCAGGCGCGCGCGAGGCCAATGAATCCGCCGAGGTCATTGCAACATTGGTGCGCAGC
Organism: Bradyrhizobium zhengyangense; assembly: GCF_022012555.1. Lineage (NCBI taxonomy): Bacteria > Pseudomonadati > Pseudomonadota > Alphaproteobacteria > Hyphomicrobiales > Nitrobacteraceae > Bradyrhizobium > Bradyrhizobium zhengyangense. Next base: position 4,705 of record NZ_JAKLTZ010000043.1, read on the forward strand.
GCTAACGGCAAGCCCAGCACGGATTTTGCGGGCCTCTTCTTTGCGCTGCGCACGCATCTCCACGTGTCACATTCGCTGGACCGAAGACGTCTTCCAGACGGGCTCGCAGAGCAATTTCGAGTTCAGCGGCGGGCGTCATGGCTAGACCTCTCCGCTGATGCGCACGATGTCGCGATCGGTAAGCCGTCGGATCACATACGCCGGTTGCATGAAGGGAACGTTGCCAGGTTGGAAGCTGCACTTGCCGCCGCCAAACCCGGCAGGACCTGCAGCGACGTCGCCATAGCTTTCAACTCCAACTTGAAAACGCGATGGCTTGGTGAAGGAGTCTCGGTGCGGCTACGCCGTCGCGATAGATTGGACGGAACCTACAGCTAGCTTGAAGGACGGCGATAACACGGTCCTCAAGCCGAATACGACATTTCACCTCATGCTTGAAAACTGGATCGATGAAGACGTGGTTATGTGATCAGCGAAACCTTCCGCATACCGACGTTGCAGGTGAACCATTCACGAAGTTGCCGCGCGAGCTATTCGAACTCTGACGCGCAATCCGCTGCGGCCTCAGCGATTCCAGGCCTGCCGCTAGTGCGTTAAGGTCTCTCAAAGGAGAACAATGGGCCACTCTCGCTCGCAGCACTCGCCTTCTTGCACGAGGACACCGGTTTTCAACACTAGGCGTCCGCAGATAGGTGGCCCGGTCGCGGTGCTGATTGCGCCGAGCCGTAGTCCATCGCAATATCCCGGGCTCGCGCCTGCGCTCGTCATCACCAAGACCGAAGGTGGACGCGATCGTCACAATCGGAAAGGCCGCTTTCGAGCGATCATTGACAGCCGCTCCATGATGCTCACAATCTCTGAGCGTATCGTTGCCATTCGATCGGCGAGCCCTGGCGGCATGCGCGCGTTGCTGGGCAACTGTTCCGCCATAAATATCCGCCGGGATTCATGCAGCTTTTGCGTGGAGCGGGACAGAGGGGATGTTTCGCCCAGAGCCCCGTGGAGGAACCGAAGGCCGTTAAATACGTGAAAATCGCTGTGCGAAACTTCCTTTGGATCGATGTGTCGGCTGCCACTGTGCCGATTGCGGCGCCAGGAATAGCAAACCATCACCATCTCGCGCACTCTGCTGGAATTGTGCGCAAGAACGCCGAGGTTGCTGAATTTCTGCGTCGTTCGCCGGTCCCTTCTCAATTTCACCGCGTGGTTCCGATTAGAAGTGGTTCAGCAAAAGCGGAGATTGCAAGATGCAAGTCGGTGTTCCCAAGGAAATCAAAACACACGAATATCGCGTGGGCCTGACCCCTGGAGCTGTCCGGGAATATGTGGCTGCCGGCCACCAAGTATTGGTGGAGGCCAATGCCGGCGCTGGCATCGGGGCAAGCGACGAGGAATACCGGAAGGCCGGTGCAACAATCGCCGCGGCTGCTCGGGAGGTGTTTGCATCGAGCGAGATGGTAGTCAAGGTCAAGGAGCCGCAGCCGTCCGAATGGGTCCAGCTCCGAGAGAATCAGATCCTCTTCACCTATCTGCATCTGGCGCCCGATCCGGAGCAGGCAAAAGGACTGCTGAAATCGGGTTGCACAGCGATCGCCTATGAAACCGTCACCGACTCGAACGGGGGCTTGCCGTTGCTTGCGCCAATGAGCGAAGTCGCGGGCCGGCTCACGATCGAGGCTGCCGGCGCGGCCCTAAAACGGTACAGCGGCGGGCGGGGGTTATTGATCGGCGGCGTGCCTGGCGTTCAGCCCGCTCGTATCGTTGTCATCGGTGGCGGTGTCGTCGGTACGCATGCCGCCCGAATGGCAGCCGGTTTGGGTGCGGAAGTCACCGTCATCGACCGTTCGATCAACCGCCTTCGCGAACTGGACGAGCTATTCGAGGGCCGCGTCCGCACCAGGTACTCGACCATCGACAGCGTTGAAGAGGAAGTCTCTGCCGCAGACGTCGTTATTGGCGCCGTGCTCGTCCCAGGAGCCAGTGCACCGAAGCTGGTGTCGCGCAAGATGCTGAGCTCGATGAAGCAAGGCTCTGTGGTCGTTGACGTCGCGATCGATCAAGGCGGTTGCTTTGAGACGTCGCGTGCCACCACCCATGCTGATCCAACCTACGAAGTCGACGGCGTGATCCACTATTGCGTTGCCAACATGCCCGGTGCAGTCCCGCTTACCTCAAGTCAGGCCCTCAACAACGCAACTTTGCCTTTTGGCTTGGCTTTGGCAAACAAGGGCTTTGCGGCCGTGCTTGAAAATCCGCACTTGCGCGCTGGCCTGAACGTCTATCGGGGCCGGTTGACCTACAAGGCAGTGGCAGAGAGTCTCGGCCTACCATTTTCACCGATCGAACAGGCTGCGGCCTGATCTCCCAGGCCCCCTAGGGGCGTTTCCTCCCTAACTTGAAGGGGCCACCCTTGGAGTGGCCCCTCCTTTTTTTGCTTTCAAGCACCATTCTGGCACGTAATTCGACCAAGCCCACTGGGGCGAGTTCGTTAGGCCTGTTTTGGGTTGAAGAGGATTGTGAGAAGTCAGAATTGTCAGAGCTTTCGGTATGGTTCTCATTCTTTCACGAGTGCTCAAAACAGCTGGACCGTCGGGACGTCGCGATCAAAGATCGCTTATCTGTCCGGTGGCATTTCGATTGGAACTGCAAACCCCGATTTTACGCGGTCCATGATGACCATGGTTTTGAACCCCTTAATATCGGGGTTCTCGTAAAAGAAGCGTCTGGTGAAAAGCTCGTAGTCCTCCATCGTGCGAGCCGTTATGTACAGAACGAAGTCTGCATCGCCCGTGACATAGAAGCCATTTACGACTTCACTCGACGTTTTGATGGCCTTCTTGAATTTGTCGATGATATCGGAGCGCTCCCGCTCGAGATTCACGAGGACAAGCATCTGAATCGGCCTTCCCACTGCTCTTGCCGAGACGATGGACACATCCGACTCAATGATTCCTTCCGAACGGAGCCTCTTCAACCTTCTCTGACACGCCGTGGGGGAAAGCCCCGCCATTTCGCCAATGACCTCGGACGTGAGGCGATTGTTTTTTTGCACGATCTCCAGGATGCGTGCATCTATCCGATCGTAACGCATAGCGGTTGTCTCCAGCCCTAAGCTGCGTTTCGTCGCAAGGCATCAATGCTTTGCAGGAATTCATCCCGCGCACCGAAAATGCGACGCAAATCTGTTTGCGTCACTAGTATCCTGATTACTCCAGCAATTTCAATAAGTGACGGCGCGGGAGTTTCAAAATGGGTGTTCAAGGCTTTCGGCACAGACGCCCGGAGTGGGGTGGCCTCGCTATGCGGCACCTTCGAACTCTCAGACGACGAGACTTTTTAGCGGGGGCAGCGTTCATCGACGGCAAGTGGACGGACGGCGGGCAGAAGGACGCGGTTGTCGACCCCGCGACGGGGGAGGAAATCGCGGAAGCTGCCCGTTGCTCGGCGGCCGACATGGAGCTGGCAATCGGAGCAGCAGAGAAGTCGTTTGTTGCATGGAGGCGTCTGCTGCCCACCGAGCGAGGAGTGATCCTCAAATCTTGGGCGTCCCTGATCCGCGGCCATTCAGAGGATCTCGCCGTTCTTATGACCAGCGAGCAAGGAAAGCCTCTGGCGGAGGCACGCTACGAGATCACATATGGCGCGGGCTTTCTGGAATGGTTTGCCGCTGAAGGCGAGCGCACCTATGGCGAGACCATTCCGAGTCACAAAGCGGGAAGCCTGCTTCATGTGCGAATGCAGCCAATCGGTGTTGCGGCGGCGATCACGCCATGGAATTTTCCAATCGCGATGATCACGAGAAAGGCGGGAGCTGCTCTTGCCGCGGGCTGCCCGATCGTCGTGAAGCCGGCTCCCGAGACGCCATTGTCGGCCCTTGCCCTGGCTAGGTTGGCCGAAGAAGCTGGTATTCCGCGTGGCGTATTTCAGGTGCTTGTCGGTGATTCAATCGAGCTTTCGAAACCACTGTTGCGCGATACGAGGGTGCGAGCTCTTTCGTTTACTGGTTCTACCGAAGTTGGGCGCCTGCTTCTGGCAGAGGCGGCACAAACCGTGAAGAAAGTGTCGCTTGAGCTGGGGGGCCACGCTCCGTGCATCATCTTTGACGACGTCGATGTCGACAAGGCGGTTAAGGGAGCGATGGACGCAAAGTTCACCACTTCGGGCCAGGACTGTCTCGCCGCCAATCGCATCTACGTGCATAGAAAGATCTACCGCGCCTTCGTCGAGGCGTTTGCCACCCCTATTTCTCAGCTCAGAGTCGGGCACGGCCTGGAAACGACAACTGATATAGGGCCGATGACAAAGCTGTCGGTTGCCAACAAATGCAGGGCCCACATCGACGACGCCGCAAAAAAGGGGGCGCGGGTGTTTTGCGCCGACAAGGGCGCAAGTTTGGGTGCAAACTTCGTTCCTCCGACGTTGCTCAGCGATGTCACCGACCACATGCTGATCACGCATGAAGAAACCTTCGGGCCGGTTGCTGCCGTGCTCCCGTTCGATTCTGAGGCGGAGGTTGTATCCAGGGCGAACGCCAGCGAAATGGGGCTGGCTGGATACATCTACACAAACAACCTTCGCCGGGCGCTCCGCCTTTCTGAGCAGATCGAGTGCGGCATGCTCGGAATCAATACAGCTTCCTTTACTGGACCGCCCATTCCGTTCGGAGGCTGGAAGCAGTCCGGACTCGGACGAGAAGGGTCGAAGCACGGTTTAGCAGAGTACATGGAACACAAATACGTCTGTTTCGGCGATTTGGCGGCATAGGAGAACTATATGATTGATATCAAGACCATCGCTGAGCGAGATCGTTCCAGTGTTCTGCATCCCTTCACGCAGCTGAAGGATTTCGCGAGCGGCAAGCTTGGCGATCCCACAATCGTCACAGGTGGTAAAGGGATATCCATTCGGGATGCGGAGGGCCGAACATACATCGATGGCTTTGCCGGTCTCTACTGTGTCAATATCGGCTATGGGCGTACCGAAGTTGCCGAGGCCATCGCAAGGCAGGCCTATCAGCTCGCATATTACCACACGTACGCTGCTCACACGACCGAAGAGCTCGCAAAGCTTTCGCATCGCCTCGTGCAAATGGCACCGGGAAACGCCAGCAAAGTCTTCTACGGACTTTCCGGATCGGATGCCAACGAAACTCAGGCCAAGCTCGTCTGGTATTACAACAATCTGCGTGGTCAGCCGAAGAAGAAGAAGATCATCTCTCGCGAGCGCGGTTATCACGGGTGCTCGGTCATTTCTGGATCAATGACGGGAATGTCGTTCTATCACGATCAAATGGACCTTCCGTTTCCGGGTATTCTGCACACAGGCACTCCCCACCATTATTGGGGCGCTGAGCACGGGGAATCGGAGGAGGCCTTTTCTCGTCGGCGTGCGGCCGAACTCGAAGAGCTAATTGTGCGGGAGGGCGCGGAAACGGTCGGCGCGTTTATTGCCGAGCCTGTCCTTGGTACCGGAGGCATCACACCGCCGCCCAGCGGGTATTGGCGGGAGATTCAGGCCGTACTCAGGCGGTATGACGTTCTTCTCATCGCCGATGAGGTGATCTGTGGATTCGGGCGAACCGGGGCCGACTTTGGCAGTACTCTATACGGGATGGAGCCGGATCTCGTAACGGTCGCCAAGGGGCTCACCTCGGGCTACATGCCGCTCTCGGCAGCCATCGTGGGGGAGAAGGTTTACTCTGTTATGGAGGGGGCCGCCGATCGCGTTGGCGCATTCTCACACGGTTACACCTACTCGGGTCATCCGATCGCTGCCGCCGCCGCCAACGCAGTGCTCGATATCGTTGAAAAGGAGCAGCTCAGCAATCGCGCCAGGGTGGTCGGCGCGCACTTTCAAAAGCGGCTTAAGGAAAGGTTCGCTCAATTGGAGATCGCTGGCGAAGTTCGCGGCGTCGGCTTGCTCGGCGCTATCGAGTTTGTCGCGGACCGTCACACGAAGCGACGGTTCGACGCCCAGCTCAAAGTCGGCGCCCGCATCTCGAAGGCTGCTCGCGAGCGGGGACTTATTGCTCGGGCAATGCCGCATGGCGATATTCTGGGTTTTGCTCCGCCTCTTGTCGTCTCGGAAGGCGAGATTGATGAGATTGTCGAGCTTGCCTATCAGGCAACCAGGCAAGTCATTGACGAACTCGCCAGGGAGCCCGCAAGCGTTTAGAAACTCCGCATTCCACGCCCGGCACGTGTCGCACATCGGGCGCGCTTCATGAGTGAAGGTCATCCTCACCGTGAGGCGACCCGATCCGTTCTGAGCTAACTCAAGTAGCACCGGGCCGCCGCGGCAAATGCCCAGTTACACGGACTTTGTCAATCCTAGGAACTACGTCCGAATGGGGCAGGTCGCGCGCCCTAACGACCCAATGGTGGTGCGGAAGGTGCTGGCAAACGCGAGCGGAGAGATCTTCTCGCCCTTCGACTGGGCGCAAGCCATTTATCGCACCTCTGGCGGCGGTGGCCCTTCAGTTCATCTGAAGAAGGAGAGCAGGTGACTCTGTGGTATTCCTCCGTTGCGGGCCGTCTTGTTTGACGGACGCGAACGCTGCAGGTCCTACGGGTAATCCTGGGAGAAGCACTATGCCGATTTCGAGGGGCGGAGGTGATCACATCGGCCGAGCGGCGGCGCCGGTGGTCGCAGGATGAGAAGGAACGGCTTGTTGCAGCACTGGGCGAGGATGTGACCGAGACGTTGGGAGATCCCGCGCCGGTTCAAGGTCATCGAGACCGTGCGAGAGAAGTTCACTTGCCGCGATTGCGAGAAGATCAGCCAGCCGCCGGCACCGTTCCATGCCACGCCGCGCGGCTTCATCGGTCCGCAATTGCTGGCGACGATCCTGTTCGACAGTGGGGTCGAGGACTGGCGCGCCGCTTAACCAGTTTTCCCGGTCATGCACGTTTCCAGCCCCCGCCACATCGCACGCAGCATGCAGATTTCCCGCACTACGCGCTCCCATTTGCTTCATGACAAGGCTTATGGACCTATCATGTTGGAGCAGCTTTTACTTCGGCGGCACTCGCCCGGTAGCCGTTGAACAGCTTCAAGGTGTCGTACAGCCACGAGTTACTCCACTGCTTCCAGCCGAAGCCCTTTTGTTTCCGTGCCTTCGCCAGATGGCGTCTGACCTTCCTCTCTACCCAGTCTCTGATGTAGGGAAGCATTTACTGGAATCGCCTATCCGGAAGTAGTTTACCCATCCTCGGAGCTTTGGATTGATCAGGCTTATCACCCGACTAATCGGTTGCGACCGATAGCTGCCAAACACTTCCTTGAGCCCCCGCAGAAGCGCCGTCCGCTTTTTGAGCTTGGGCGTGTAATACGGCCGCATCACTCCGCGCAGACTGCGGAGATAGCGGAAGTCGATTCCCAGGAAGCCGAAGCTCTCGCCTCGGGCCAGGTCAACTATGCGACTCTTCTCATCATTCACCTCAACCTGTAACTTGGCGAACTCCTCCCGCAAGCGCTTGTTTATAGCGCCGAGCAGCCAGTCATGTCGCTGGTGGGCATAGATCAAGACAACCATATCGTCAGCAAAACGTGCATATTCGATATTGGTGTACTTGCCGCGACGTGTAACTTCACGTGCTCGCTCCAGCATCTTGTCCACCTCATTGAGGTAGAGGTTACTGAGCAAGGGTGAAAATTACGCCGCCTTGCGGAACGCCTTTCTTGCCAGAAGCTTTCAGCACAAGCCGCAGAAGATGCATGACGTCCCCATCATCAACCCGCAGGGCTACCTTCTCCAGAATCCGATCATGCCGGACGTTGTCGAAGTAGGCCCGCAAATCAAGATCGAGAACCCGCGTCTTCCGCTCAGCTATTGCTTTAGCAACTCGCTTGATCGCTTCATGTGTTGTCCGCTTGGGAACGATCCCGGTTGGAAATCCGCCTCGAATACAGGTTCGAGTATGAGCTTGAGCGCCCCTGTACCTCTCTGTCGCGGATAGCCGGAATCGACAGAACGCGGACCTTGGAGCCCCCGTCCTTCGGTATTTCCCGCTTCCTTGATGGAAGTGGCTTATAAGTGCGCTCGATCAGTTCGTCTCGTAATTGCTCGAGCAGAGACTCCACGCCTCGCGCTTCGATGGCTTCGAACGTCACCCCGTTATAGCGCGACAATCAGGATGAGAGCGCGCATTGCCTCGCCTTAATTGTTACCGGATGCTGAGCCGTTGCCTCACGTAAATTGCTCCCCTGGATCGGGAACAAGCGGGGGCGCAGATGGGGTGGCTGAGCATGGCAACGCGGAAGGAACTGACGGCGGCGGCGGGCGCGCGCTATCGGCGTTCGGATCGTGCGAAGAAGGCGCGGATATTAGA
>NZ_JAKLTZ010000044.1:0-13003 GCF_022012555.1 Bradyrhizobium zhengyangense
GCCTCGCCGCTGGGCGAGATCAAATCGGAAAGGTGGGCGACATCGTCTCGGAATCCACGGGCGACTTCATATCGGTATGCCTGGGCGACTTCGTCGGAATCCGCAGGTACGATTGGGTTGGAGCGCCGGAACGACTGAAGCTGTGTCGAAAGCGCTCGATGATGCGCATGACGCCACCACAATCAGGACAGGCGGGAGCCTTGGCCCACGTCAGAGCGTCTGAATCCACAGGCGATGGCTCGCCATCGTTTGGCGCTGTCCGCTCACGATCGAGAAGTTTGCGGCAAAGGGCGAGTTTGGCAGCGCGATGGCCGTTGGCCATGAAGCCGAAGTGGCGGATGCGATGGAAGCCATCGGGCAGCGTGCGAAGAAGGAAGCGGCGGATGAACTCGTCGGGCTTGAGCTTCATGATCTTTGTCGCGCCGTTCTGGCGGTAGTCCTTCCAGCTAAAGGCGACGTGATCCTGGTCGAGGGCGACGAGCCGGCTGTTGGTGATTGCAACGCGATGGGTATAGCGGCCGAGATAGTCCAGCACCTGCGCAGGGCCGCCGAACGGCCGCTTGGTGTAGACAACCCAGCTAATGCGCCGCATGGCGACGAGGTGAGCTGCGAAGGCGGCAGGCTCGGCCAGGGATGCGAGATCGCTGAAGAAGTTCAGGATGCCAGCGTCGAAGGCGGCGGTCAGACGTTCGAGGAACAGGCGTCTGAACAGCCGAGCGAGCGGTTTGATGGCCAGGAAAAAGTTTGGTCGGCTGGCGATCCAGCGCGCGCCATCGGGCGAGAGGCCGCCGCCCGGCACGACGCAGTGGACGTGGGGATGGTGCGTCAGCGCCTGCCCCCAGGTATGGAGGACGGCGACGATGCCGATCTCGGCACCGAGCCGGCGTGGGTTGGCGGCGAGCGTCGACATCGCCTCGGCGGCGGCTTTGAACAGGATCGCATAAACGATGGCCTTGTTCTGAAAGGCGATCGCGGCGATCGGAGCCGGCAGTGTGAAAACGACGTGGAAATAGTGGACCGACAGCAGGTCGGCTTGACGCGCGGCGAGCCACGCGGCTCGGGCTCTCCCCTGACACTTCGGACAGTGCCGGTTGCGGCAAGAATTATAGGCGACGCGTGTCGTGCCGCAGTCGTCGCAAGCCTCCACGTGGCCGCCGAGCGCCTCGGTCCGGCACGCCACGATCGCGCTCATCACGCGCCGCTCGACCCGACCGAGATGACCGGCACGGTCACGACGATAGGCGTCGCCATGCCAGCGCAGGACATTGGCGATCTCGATGGCGGGTCTGGGTGGGCGGACGTCGGGGCGAGCCATAACCCGCATCCCGACGCGCTGTCATCCAGATGGCGTCACTTCCAGCGATAGGCGGTCGAGCGGGCTCTGCGTCGCCCGGATCGTATGGGTGGCAACCTGCGTGTAGCGCGCCGTCGACGACAAATTGTTGTGCCCGAGCAGAACCTGGATGATCCGGATGTCGGTTCCGTTCTCAAGAAGATGCGTTGCGAAGCTGTGGCGCAGCGTGTGCAGCGTGACGCGCTTGGTCAGGCCCGCAGCCTTCACCGCCGACCGACAGGCGGCGTGCAACACGGTCTGATCGATCGGATGATCTTCGTCACGACCAGGGAATAGATAAAGCCGCGGCCGGGCGAGCCGCCAGTACGTGCGCAGGATGCCCAGCAACTGGGGCGACAGCATCACGTTGCGATCCTTCGCCCCCTTGCCGTGGCGCACCTGGATGACGCCGCGGGCGCTGTCGATGTCTTCGATCCGCAGCCCCGCAACCTCCGAGGCCCTGAGCCCGGCCGCATAGGCAGTGGTGAGCGCGGCCCGGCTCTTCAGGCTGGACACGGCCTCGAGGAACTGAACCACTTCGTCGGCGCTGAGCACGACCGGCAGCTTGCGCGGTTCTCGCGCATAGGGAATGCGCTCCGGGATCAGCGCCTCGCCGAGCGTGACGCCATAGAAAAACCGTAGCGCACAGACGATCTGGTTCAGCGCCGGCCATGAAATGCCGGTCGAGACCAGATGCACCTGGAAGGCGCGGACATCTTCTAGCTCCAACCGATCCGGAGATCTGCCGAAATAGCGGCTGAACTTCGAAACCGCGCTGATGTAGGATCGTTGCGTCGCCGGCGACAGATTGCGGACGGTCATGTCTTCGATCATGCGGCGGCGAAGAGGGCTCAAATCGGCCATCTCGATACTCCTGTCTGAGGGGGTGGGCTCCAACACCCACATCCTCTCAGCCAGGAGGCGATCTACGCCACCTTGCCCCTCACGCCGCGGCAGCGGCTTCGTTCAATCCACAAACGAAATTGCAGGGTCTTGGGGTCTCAAGGCCCCGATCCCTGCAATCTCAAATGCCGGAGCAACCGAAAAATAGACTCTCAATCAAGCGCTTGGATGCTTGTTCACGGGCGACACTTTATTTGCGGGAGCACGAGTCACTATTGGGCATCACGTTTACTCTTCATCCGCATAAGGTCACGACCTCGAACAAGTCTCAAGCGTAACAAGCTGTCGCCGCGCATTCCTCACCTACTGCTATCGGAGCTGGTCGTCATTCCCTCGGGACACCCCGCATCGTCGAGCGCCTGGCCGACGAGATCGCCAAGAGCCTGCGCTACCTTAATCCGCAATTCTTGTCATCATTGGTTGCCGAAGGCGCCACTTCAGCGCCGGCGGTCGGCTGTCGGATGTATCGTAAAGATAACAATCCTGGCACCTACGGTCGGAATGTATCGTAAAGGTTACATCTGCCGGGACGGCAGCTAAGGCGCCATAGCTTACCTTTCGATTTATCATTGGTGCCAATCCTAGTTCCAGTTGCGAATCTATCGCACGCTGTCTGAGGCTCATGATAGCGTGCGATGGTGCCGAGCGTTAGTCGTGACGCCCGACCAGCGAACGCAAAAATCGTCGACACCCCCCGTTACACCCGCCGAAGTGTAACGCACAAAGCGGAGTCAGACGTTGGCGGCCAGCCAGGCGCGCCCGGCTGAGGTGACCTGCCAGTCGCACTCGTACCAACGGTCCGGCTCGGTCGGCAGCATGCCGTTGCGAGCGATGAACGCGTTCTCGCGCAGCGGATTGAGGGGCCGTTCGGTGACCTTCTCGCGGTCTCCGCCAGGACGCTGCAGCGTCCAGGAGCTCCAGCGCTGGCCGCGCTCGTGCAGGACGGCGCCGTCCCGCATTGCGACCAGCAGACCGCGCGGCCCAGGCGTCAGCTTGACCGACGGCAGGCCAGGTTCGTAGACGGGCTCCGGCGGGCGGACCGGTTTCTCGACGGGCGGGAAAATCTCGGCTGCATGCGTGTAGGGGTCGACGCCTTCCGGCAGAGGCTGCCAGAATTCCACGTAGCCTTGGAACGGCACGTCGCGATTGTGGGGGAGCCACCAGTCGGAAGTCGAATACTTTCCGCCACGGCCGACGAATAGAATGAAGTTGTCGTGCCAGCCGCCGATGCCGGCGGCATAGACATAGTTCCGGTCGTAGACGTATTCCGACAGCGGACGCCAGCCGTCTCCGAGCAGCAGCTGCGCGTAGCGCCATTGCGCGTTCTGCTCCAAGCGCGCGCGGTAACGCTCTTCGTGATAGAGCTTCACGCCGACACCCCGGCGTCAAGGCGGGCGAACGCCGCCTTGGCGGCATCGCGGAGGCTTGCTTCGGCGAATTTGAGATCGCTCATCATGTAGATGACGCCGTTGACCACGACGAAGCGCTTGCCGCCGTCATCGACCGCCCAGGCCGGCTTTCCTTCGACCTCGCACAGTCGTTCGACGTACGGCCATGCCGCACCAATGGGACGGCGCGGGCGCATGGCGTCGATAGCACGGCACAGACCGACATCGTTGAGCATCTCGAACGTACGCGCCGGCGTCAGGCGAGGATCGAACATGTTCAGCTGCACTTCCGGTTCCTACCAGGGGATGTCGTCGGGGAGGATCTCGGGCTTCGCCGACCTGGGCTTCGGCTGCTCGGATCGTTCGTGCATCGGGAAGCTCGGCCGCGGGCGCTGAACCACGTTCGCGCTGAGCGGCCGTACGGGAGGAATGCCGTTGCGCGGAACCGGGGGCGGCGGCGGAACGGTCGCCGGCGGACGAGGCGGCGGGGCCAGAGGCCCCGTCAGCAGGAGGCGGCCGTCTTCATCGAATTCGCCTTCCGTGCTGGCGAACTTGAGCTCAACGGCAGCCAGGCGCTCCGGCATCTTGCCGAAGCGGTCGCCGCGGCGGGGGAAACGGAATTTCGTCGTCATCATCAGGCCGCCTAATCTTCCAGTAGATCCGCCATGAACGAAAGCTCGAATCCGCATGCCGCGCTGTTGCGCCATTCCTCGGCGTCGCGCTTCTCTTTCTCCGCGACGGCTTGGCGCCTCAACTCCTCCTGCCGTTCAACCTGCGCGTCGCACACCGCCGCCTTGGCCGCCGCGACACCGGCGAGGACTTCACGATCGATGGAGCTACGGTAGCTGTCGGCCGAGATCTTGAGCTTGGCGTGCAGCGCGTCGAGCTCATAGCCGATGAGCGGGCGGCCGTAGATCGTCCGCAGCTGCGACTTGGGGACCCCGAGCTCCGATGCCGCAACCGCACGCCACCCGGAGCCGTCGCACGCGCGGTAGACACCTTCGAGAAGCTGCCAATGGGGCAGATGCGGGAACTTCTTCGTCATCGTCAGTCCTTTCCGAGAGCGGCCTTGGCCGCCGCCGCGTGTTCGAAGTGATCACGCATCTTGCGCTCGAGCTTCCGCAGCTTGCGCACGCGGCGTTCACTCTGCAGCCGCTCCGCTGCCATCAACTCGATCATGCAGACGGCGATCGACGTCGGGTCCGTCGACCGCTTGTCGTGAAGCAGGCGGTAGAGCTTGTTGAGGCTTATCTCGAGCCCGAGCGCGAGCGGAACGCGCCAGCCGCCGTCGCCGTAGACGGCCGTGCAGACCATCCGCAGGCGCAGCGACTGCGCTTCGGGGATGCCCGGGACGGGCTCGGGGGGCGGGCGCTTCACGTCGCGTCCACCTTGAGGTTCGCGGGGAGTCCCTCGCGGCGGCCGACGCTGTAGCCGTTGCGCCAGCACATGATCATGCGCGCGACGAAATGGTCGGGGTACAACTTCGTCGGGAACATCATCAGCAACCGACCGCTGTCGTCTGCGATCTTGCCGAAGCCGCAGCCCGTGTTCGGGTCGAAGCGCTTTTCGACGCGGTAATCGGCGCCGTCAACGGTCACGGTAAACGACGCTTCCCCGGGCGTCGGCGGCTTCAGCTTCGGTTTGAACTGGACGATCTCAGCGGTCATCAGGCGTACTCCGCGACCATGGGCTCGCAACGCGGGCAGATGCGGTCGCCTTTGCTAGCCGAATTGAACATGCGCTGACACGGCAGGCACTTGCGGAGCTCCATGCCGCGCCCATTGAGTCCGAGGCGGCTCGCCTCGGTGGTGACAGCGGACTCGGTGCGGTCGGGCAGTTGCGCAATCGTCTTCCCGGACGGGCGCGGCTCGGTGGTGTAGAGCGCGGCGAGCTTGTCGCGCTCGGTGGCGGTCCAGGGGCGGTTGCCGGCGGTGGCGCCGCGCATCAGCGGGAGAGGGGTGCGCATGAACATCAGCGACCCGCCAGCAGCTGATGGCGGATGCCGGTCAGCGCGATCGCGCGCTCCGCGCATGCGTCGCGCTCCCTGTCGATGAGCGCGATGAGCTCGCCGTCGAGATCCCGCTGCGTCTCCCAGGCACCCGTCATCCAACCGTGCAGCGTCGCGCGGTGGATGTTCAGGCCGGCAGCCAAGCGGGAGCGGTAGCTCTCCGTAGATCGCCTGGCCGACCGCCTCGAGACGGTCGGGGACACTGGTGGGCAAGGAACTTTTCACGAAATTAATCTTTGCGAGGTGTACGATGGATGAACAGATGTTGTACAAACATTCGGCCATTGTCAAGGCGGGTCCAGTCCTTGCCCGATTAGGCGCTTGCAGAACTTCATGGTGGGATGCGTTTAGACACAACTGAGGCTGACCCATGCGTGCCGTCTTTTCTGCCATCATCGCGTCGCTCAAAACTCTCGCGAGCGCCGCTGCCAGCGCGCTTTCCTGGCCCCTGCGATTCCTGTTCGGGGCTGGCGGAGCGCCGTCGCGAGAGCCGATCGACCCGCCCGCTCCGCCGCTCGAGACGATCCCTGAGGTACCGATGGACAACACGGAGCTCTACCGGAGGATCGCCATCGCGCTGCGCGCCTGGGCGGCGGAGAGCCTGCTCGCCGACGAGCTAAAGACGGTGCCCACGACTTGGCCGCGATGCGTGCAGGAGTTCGCTCGCGGGCTGACGCGGGACGAGTGCTTCTCGATCATCGATGCACCGGAATATGCTGTAAATGGCCACATTTCTGAGACTTTCCCGATGCCGGGCGTCCGGAAGCTGCAGCCGCTGCGCGCCGAACGGTGGAACCGGCAGGAGCCTCTCGACCCCTGCCGCATGTCCCCGGGCTTCGCTACTCTTACCGAGGCAGCCGTTGCGCCTTGACGATGAGCGCCGCCGCGTGGAGGCGCTCGTTCTCCCTGGTGAGCCGCATCATCTCGCGGGCCATCAGGATCTGGTCGCGAGCCCTGAAGAGCTCGGTGCTGCGCAGGAAGTCGCGCAGCTGGTCAGCTTCGAAGCGATCCCAGTTGGCGAGCTGCGCGGCACGGTAGTTGGCGATGCCGGCGGCGAGGGCTCCGGCGATCGCGGCGCCGCCGACGAGGGCCGCGCCAGTGATGGGGTTGGTGTCGATCTGGAAGTCGGAACAGGCCATGTCGTCTACTCCTGGCGCCTTCTGTACATTGTAAGTACATAAGATGTTGCTACAATAGCATAAAAAATGTAAGATAATGTTAATCGAGTCCTTCGAATGCAAAGGATTCGGCGTTTTCGAAGAAGGCTACCGATGAGCGAGAAGATTCAGCTGCCGGCGTTGGAGTGCGATCTGCGCCACCCCCGCATCCTCGATGCGACGCTCGACGCGCCCATGATGTCGGCGGCGATCGCGCTGGACCGCGTCCACGCCGCTGTGCTGGCTCTCGAAGCTCTCAAGCTGACCGACGGCGCGACGCCTGCAATCGACTCCGTCCGCATCGCATCCGTCAGTGGAGCGGTGCGTCGCGCAGGTCCACTTCGCGCAAGCGGAGTAGGACTACGAGGAGCGTAAGTTCGCGATGCTGGCTGAGTTGTCCTGACTGGAGATCGTTCGATGACCACCTATTTCTTGGCGGACCCCCACTTCTTTCACGCGTCTCCGGATAAGCCGGATGGCATCATCCGCCTGTGCAACAGACCCTTTTCCAGCGGGCGTGAAATGCTGGAAGTGATGTCTGAACTTTGGCGGTCGACAGTCCGAAATCCGTCGTCAGACGATGTCATTGTGCTTGGCGATTTCGCTCATCGCGCCCAGCCGAAGCCGCTGCAAAAGCTTTTCGATTCTCTGCCGGGCCGCAAACATCTAATTCGGGGCAATCACGATACCGAGGAGAGCGGTACCCTGAATCTCGGTTGGGATAGTGTCCGGGATTTAGCCTGCGTCACGGTCGAGAGCACCAAGCTCGTGTTGTGTCATTTTGCACTCAGAACGTGGCCGGGAATCCGCAAACCGAGCACCCTACACCTCTATGGCCACAGCCACGGCCGCCTGCCAGGCAACAGCCAGAGCATGGATATCGGGGTCGACGTGATGGGCTTCGCGCCGCTGCGGCTGTCGCAGATCAAGGCACACCTCGCGATGCTGCCGCCGCTCGTGGATCCCGAGGCGGGGGATGATTTCGACGTCGATGGAGTGCAGCCGTGAGCGAGAAGATCGAGCCGATCAACGACCTCCAATTCGTGGAGCTCATCGAGCGCATCCACGAGATCGCGAAACATCTCAAGCGGCTGCAGCAGTCTCAGTTCTGGAGCGTTCAGACGTTCACGGTCAGAGACGTTGTGGCTGATCTCGACAGGAAGCAGCAGATCTGGCTGACCAGCTTTATCGAGATGCACCTCCGCATCTGGGCGGAGTTCGACGTTTTGAAGCTGCCGGTCAAATTCGCTGCCAACCTGCAGGCAGCTGATGACGAGATCTACGCGATCCAGATCGTGCCCGCGTGGCTCCGCGAGGACGATAGGGACGGAAAAGTTTCGGCGCGTGCGGCGGTGAGCTTGCTGACGGCTCATCTAAAGTTCGTCACGATCAAGCGGAACAAGATCATGAGGAACGCCGCATGAGCATCACACTGTTCGCCGTGGACAATCTCGACTTCCTGCTGGCCACGTGATCGTTGTGCAGAACGGCGAGGCGGTCGCGCAAGGTCAGATCGACGATTTCATCGCCGTCGAGGACGGCCGGGATGTGCAAACCGACATCTACATGCACCCGGTCGACGCCGCGACATTCGAGGCATGGCTGCAGCAGCAGAACGGCAGGAGGCTGCCCAGCGACGCGGAGACGACGCCGATCATCTTGGTCGGCTTGGGGGGAGTTAGGCTGATCGCGATGGGCGTCATCGGCATGCTCGACATGGCTGGGCAGCAATCTACGACTCCCTACGGGCCGCTGCCGCTGTCCACCTGAGCAGGGTCCTCAGCGTCGGCTTTCTCGCTCTCGCGAAGCGTATGCTGAAGAAGGTGCAGGTCACCGCTTGATGCCCGCCCGCTTCCGCTCTGCAGTCCTGAACCGCGCCGGCTGTCCTTCGAGCCGCCTGGCCGCACTGCTGGCTGCGACCAAGCCGAAGCGGAAGCTGAAGACCGAGGAGCACGACGCCCAGGTCGCGCTGTTCAAGGAGCACATCCTGCCGCGCAAGGTCGGCGCGGTGAGCTTCGCAATCGCCAACGGCGGCAAGCGCGACCCGAAGGTCGCCAAGTCGATGCAGGAGGCGTCACGGCGGGTGTCCCGGACATCTTCGGGATCCACGGCCGCCAGGCCTACTTCCTCGAGATGAAGAAGCCGAAGGTGAAGGGCCAGCGGGGCGGGCGAATCCGTAAGGAGCAGCGCGACATGATGGCCCCGGTCGACGACGCCGGCGCGATCTGCGCGGCGGCGAACGGTATTCTTGACAACGAACTTATTGGTCGTCCTGAAGGTCTCGTCTTTGCTCGACCGCGAGCCGCTGCGTGGCGGAGGGAAATAGGATCGTCTCGACTGGCAATGGTGAGCTCCCGCTGTATAACTTCATCTGCAAGATCCGGAGCCACCGTATTACCGTCCTCGTCATCGACAGGCGCAACTCGGACGGACCGCGGTTTACTTCCACGACCCCGCGCCGGACCCCCGCCTCGACAGCTATCGCGGGCCGCTGGCCCGGCGAGAAGGCCTGACATGACTGCCACCTTTACCATCCCGAACGTATCAGCATGCCCGCTGCCGGACTGGTCTTCGCCGCCATGGCCGCCGAGCGGCATCTGATCGAGACGTTCTGGCCGCCCTGGAATTCGGACACGCGGGCTTCCTGGGCATGAGCAAACAGGGAGAGAGCGCCAAAACGCGGGCCAACAGGCGCCTTGCCGTGGGACCTCGTGCACCCCGGTCGATAGTGGGCGCTCAACGGCGAGCTCGAGGACTCGAAGTCGTCGGACGAGATCAAGGCGAAGATCGACGAAGTCCTCGCGGCCACGCCGCCGCACGACAGCCACGCGGCCCTGCTCGAGAAGATGCTCGAAGGATTCGCGCAAGGCGCCCTGGCCAAGGAGCCCAAGGGTGACGCCGCTCGGTGAGGACGCGCCGGGACCCGATCCGGACGAAGCCGGTGGCGAAGACGGAGACCGAGGTATCGCCGGAGCGCAGCGCGCAGATGGCGCGCGTGCGCGGCCGCGATACCAAGCCGTAGATGCGCGCCCGCCGTGCCCTGCATACCGCAGGGTTGAGATATCGGCTGCACGCGAAAGGATGGACGGCCCGATCTCGTTCGCCCAGGGCGACGCGTGGCCATCTTCGTGCACGGCTGCTTCTGGCATCGCCATCCGGACCCCGACTGCAAGCTCGCCAGGCTGCCGAAGTCCAGGCTCGAATTCTGGATCCCGAAGCTGGAAGGCAACCGAGCGCGCGACGAGCGCAAAGGCCGCGCTCGAAGCGCTTGGTTGGAAAGTCTTCGAGATCTGGGAGTGTCAGATCAGGACGATGCGCTGCGCGGCATCGCCAAACGCATCAAGAGGATCGAGGCGAAAGCCCAGTATACTAGGCATTTTCGGCGATCTGATCGAAATCGCCTAGTTTATCGGGCCTCCGCCACGGCAGAGATGTCGGATATATCCGTCAAACCCGTGATCGCACGCGGATTTGACGAATATATCCGACAATGGATGTCGCCGCACGGCCACAATCAGGCGGAATGATGATGTTGCCGCGTTCGCGCGGGTGAACTGACTGCTGAAATAGATGTCCGCGTTCTCGCGCGGGTAGTTCCTACGCAAGCTTGAATTGTCAGATGCGACAAATCTTCGCGTTCGCGCGAATCTATTCAGCAGTCGGATGCGAACACCCACTTGCTGGAGATCTCGCCGTGCGAGATCCGCACCTTGCGTGTCCATTCCTCGACCGAACCGTTCGCCACCGCCAGCACCGCCGGCGGTAGCGGGAGCCAGAATTCCGCTTTGCCCTTCATCACCCCGGCGGCCCGGCGGCGCGGCCCCAGCCGTTGCGAGCCGAATTGGTCGACCTGCTCCAAGTTCTTGCGCTCAAGGCCTACGGCTGAGAAGCGGCGGTTTCCGGTGAATGCGACCCACCACAGACCCCACCTGATGCCGGCAGAGATACGCTCCGTCGCGCAGAAGGTTTGTGCTCGACGAGCAGAGCGCCAAAGTGATCGAACCGCTGCGCCCCCGTTTATAGTTTCATTAACCGCGACTCTTTAGGGTTGGTTTACCTTTAGGAAGGGGCCACCCACGAGCCAGATTCTGACTGCCTCTTGATCGTCGCGGCCTTCTGAAGTTTGAAGCGCTGTTTGCCTTCGCGGTTGTGACATCAAACATCGACTTATAGAACAAGGACGTGACGACTGATGCGATAACACAAAGTCGACCGGTTCCGACTGGCTGGCCTGCATGTTATGGTCCATTCCGCGATCGGCTAGACGCTTGGCCCGTCGCCAGCTTAACGTCATTCGCGAGTCACATAGGGGCAGCCCTGCCTTTCCGGAAACCCCGGTTCGTGAAATCGGCAAGCTAAGCACGCAATCGAGGTCCTCCAAATGGTGGAGCAGCCCCTACGAGACTTCGCGGCGGCAATTCTGGTTGACCAATCAGGTCGGTTGCTGCTCCAACGTCGAGACGACATCCCGGGGATTGTCCATCCTGGCAAAATCGCGTTGTTTGGTGGCCGGCGCGAGCCTGGAGAGACACCTCTGCAGTGCATTGTGAGAGAGGTGCACGAAGAAATCAGCCACTGCATTCCGGCGGACGATTTTGAGTTCTTCATTGGTCTGCACGGGCCAGACCCGGAGAAGATCGCTAAAGACGTCAAAGGTGAAGTGTTTGTAGCCCGCAACGTTCCCAGTGCTGATTTGGTGATAACCGAGGGGACCTTGGTGGTCGTGCGTCCATCGGGATTATCTGGCATCCGCTCTGAGATGACTCCAATGACGTTAATCGCCGTAGAGGCGTTCCTGCGGCTGCGGGGCATGTAGGCCTGCGTGATGGAGCCTCGCGTAACGATGAAAAAGGTTCCACTTGCATGCGTCGGAAATCTACTGCCGCAGCCGGTGGTCCATCGTCTATTTTTGCACAGGCAAGCGGATTTTATGCTTTATGAGTGGACCAACGTCGAAACGCGCGGATCGCGAGCGCAAGCGCGATCACGTTTGTGATCAGGATCGGCGGACTTGCTGCGAGTAGCGCAAAGCCGATCATCGACAGGCTCGAAAGCGCATAAAGCGCAGGCCCATTCCTGCTGCTGTCGCCAACGAAATACATTCCACCGATGGCAGTTCCTGAGGCCAAGTAGTCGAGGCCGTAATATGGGCCGATGCCGAGGTCCGCTGTCGGGCTAATCATGTCGGCTCCCGTTTGAACTAGAGCTCGGGCAGTTGCGTCCACGGCTTGTCGGGTAACTCAATGACAATGGGATCTCCCCGCGAGACCTGGCCACCGACTGTGAAGACACCAAAAACGCCGCATCGGAAGCGTTGACCGCTCATTTTGGCACTCAACAAGTCTCTTCTCAATCCCTTCTGAAATCTGTCGACCAAGCCACATGGCGTTCTGAGCCCGGTCAATTTGACCGCTGCGTCCGTCCCAACACGCAACTGGGTTCCAAGAGGCAGGTTCTCCAACTCTAATCCTGAGCAGGGGATGTTTTCTCCAAGTTGGCCGGCCGCGACCGTGTAGCCGCCGCTCAGTAAATCCGCGAACAGCTCAACAGGTATGAGATGTACTTGGCGCGCGTTCGGAAGTTCCGGCTGCCTCTTGGCGAGATAGCAATGCCGAACATGAAGACCGGCGTGTGCATCGCCTTCGACGCCGTGGCCCGCAACAAGTCTGATCACGACCACCGGGAGCTTCGAAAAGCGATGCGTGGCATCGAGCGAGACTGCAGCGACTTTGCTAATCGGCAGTAAGCGCTTAGCCGGAACCCTTGCTTCGGGATATGGACAACTATGCGAAGAAGCCTCCGGCTTGGACGGAGGTTTGGAATGGGGTTGGACAGCAAAAAGGACGTCTATTTGGACGGCTCATCGGCGGGGTCGGTGAGCCGGCTGGAAGTTCTTGAAGGACCGTCTGGGCGCCGCGTGCGTTCGGAAGCTGAGAGAGCTCGGATTGCCGCCGAGAGTCTGTTGCCCGGTGCCCAGGTGTCCGAGGTCGCGCGCAAGCACGGAGCGACGCGCTGGCAGATCTACGATTGGCGACGGCGGTTTCGCCAGCGAGGCATGTTGCCGCGGTGCGAGGCATCCCCGCCGACATTCACTCCGCTGGTCGTGGAACGTGCTTTGGAGGAGCTTCCTGCTCCGCCGATCAAGCTTGAGATCGCGATCGGTGATGTCGTGCTGCGGACGGATGCGGCCATTGATGGTGAGCAGCTGTCCCGG
>NZ_JAKLTZ010000045.1:0-12925 GCF_022012555.1 Bradyrhizobium zhengyangense
CCGGAAGCGGCCGTTGAAGGCTTCGATGAAGGCGTTGTCGGTCGGCTTGCCGGGTCGTGAGAAGTCCAGCGTGACGCCGCGCTGGTAGGCCCAGAGGTCAAGATCGCGCGACACGAACTCGCTGCCTTGATCGACCCGGATCGTCGCCGGGAGTCCCACTTCATTGCAAACCCTTTCCAGTACCTCCACGACATCGGTGCCGCGGAAGGTGAGCCGCGGCTCCAGTGCGGGCGAGAAGCGGGAGAAGATATCGACGATCGTGAGCACCCGGAGATTGCCGCCGGTGGCCAGCTGGTCATGAACGAAGTCCATCGCCCAGATCTCGTTGACCCGCGTCGCGGGCCGTCGGTCGTCGCGCAACTTGGCCTTGACCCGGCGCTTGGGCGATTTGTTGCGCAATTGCAGGCCCAATTCGCGATAGATGCGACGGGTCTTGTTCTGGCCGTGACGCCATCCCTCGCGGCGCAACAGCACATGGACGCGGCGATAGCCGTAGCGGATGCGAACATGGCAGATCTCCTTGATCCGAGCTTCGAGGGCCGCCTGGCCGGAGCGACGAGATTTGTAGTGATAGGTCGATCGATCGAACTCGAGGGCCTTACAAGCCTTGCGGATCGAGACCTGCCACTCCCCGCAAACCTCATCGACGAGCTTGCGCTTCCGACCAGGCTTCACAGCTTTCGGCGGATCACGTCCTGCAGCATCTCCTTGTCGAGCGATAGGTCCGCCACCAGCTTCTTCAGCTTGGCGTTCTCGTCCTCGAGCTGCTTCAACCGGCGCATCTCGGTCGGCAGCAGTCCGTCGTACTTTTTCTTCCAGTTGAAATAGGTCGCCTGGCTGATCCCGGATTTGCGGCAGATCTCCGCAACCGGGACCCCGTCGTTGCCCTGCTTCAGGATAAACGCCTTCTGGGCGTCCGAAAACTTCGAGGCCTTCATCGTCGTCCGCTCCTCCCAGCCGAGGGGATTCGGCAGCGCAAGACTCTAGCCAAAATTGGTCCAGTTTGCCGGCCTCAGGTCAGCGGTAGCTGAAGCGCCGCCGCTCGTTGGCGAAATCGCGCAATCGGCCACGCAGAATTGCGTCCGGCGGGCGGCTGGAGCGATAGCGGATCATCTGTAAGCGCGATTTTCTCCGCACGCCGGCGGTTTTGATGGACTGCCTTGAATCGGGCGATGCGGGGCCGTTCAGGCGGTGGCGGCTTTGTGGAAGTTGAAGGGCAGCAGGTCTGCAATATCGGCGTCGCCGGCGCGCTGAGGCGATTCGGTGAGGACGTGGCGCAACCACGCTAACGGCACGACACGTGAGGCGCGGCAGGTCAGCATCAGGCTATAGACGACGGCGCTGGCCTCGGCTCCGTCCACGGTATCACTGAACAACCGTAAGCGGTACGAGCAGACCACGGACCTGGCGTGGACGGCCTACGCGCGCCGCTGGAAGCGCATAGGCATCCAGAACTGCCGCAGGGCCTCAACGGCTATTGGAATGTCGCGCCAGGCGTTTTGAGCGACGGGCAGCGTTGCCAGCGTATGGCGGGCCGGGGGTAGCAAGGGTCGACCGGCGTCATCGATGCAATGGACCAGGATCGGCCGCAGCATAAGGTGTTCGGTTCCGTTCGGGGAGAGAAGCCGCGACCAGACGAGAAGCCGAAGCTTCATGACGGCGTGGAAGCCCATGCACCAGGGCTGCGGGTCGACGTCGCCGTCCGGCGATCGCAGGAACAGCGGCTCGAAGCTCTCCGGTCTCGTCGACAGCGTCTCGCTGATCGCGTTGTGGCGCATCAGCGTGGCAGCGATCGCCGAGAACTCCTCGGTGTCGTGATTGAAGGCGTCGGGATCTACGCCAAGGAGCGGGCACACCCATTCCTCGGAGGCCATCGAGACCGGCCCGGCGACGACAGCGGCCACTGCGCCGTCGAGCATGGAGAGCGACGTCGCCCGCGGATGCCGAAGCGTCGGCGACCTGGCGCGCTCGCTCATCCATTGCCCGAGCCGCTCGAATGACATGGCATAGTTCGCCATCGTCGTCTTGCGTGCTTTTCGCGTTCCCCGCCGTTGCTTCGGCTTCGTCATGCCACGGCTCGCTTTTCGGCTTCGCGTGCGGCCTTCCAGTTCCAGGCCAGAAGTTCGTGCAGCTGGTTGGCCTTCGCGGCGCCGCTCACCATGCGCTCGAGAACGTCGACGAGATAGGCCTCGGGGTCGAGGCCATTCAATTTGGCCGTGTTAAGAAGCGAAGAAAGTATCGACCAAGTCTCGCCTCCGCCTTCGTCACCACTGAACAACGAGTTCTTTTTTCCGATCGCAATCGGCCTGATTGATCGTTCGACCGTGTTGGTGTCCGCCTCGAGCCGCCCGTCGTCCAGGAATGCCGTCAGGCCCTGCCAGCGTTCGAGCATATAATCGATCGCCTTGATGAGCGTCGAGCGGCGGGAGATCCCGTCCTTCACCGCGATCAGTCGAGCCTTCAACGCCTCCATGAGCGGCTTCGTCTCGGCCTGTCGCGCCGCGCGGCGTTCCCCGGCGCCGAGACCGCGGATCCTCTCCTCGATCGCGTAGACGGCTGCGATGCGCTCGATGACCTCCGCGGCGAAGGGTGAGTTCGTCGTCTTGTGCACCCTCACGAAGTTGCGGCGCGCGTGAACGAGACAATACGCCAGCTGGATCTGCCCGGCACCTTCGCATCGCCCACCAGCGAGGCGTAGGCGGCATAGCCGTCGACTTGCAGCACGCCTTCGAAGCCGGCCAACTGCGCCACGATCTCCTTCTTGCCGCGACCGTCTGCGAACACGTAGGCGACCGCCGGCGGCGCCGGACCCTTCCACGCCCGATCGTCCGTCGCATGCGCCCAGAACTGGCAGATCCTCGTGCGGCCGCGTACCGGGTCGAGCACCGGCATCGGCGTCTCATCGCAGAACAACCGCTCAAAGCCGTGCATGGTCTTCAGTTGCAGGTCGTAGAGGCCCCTGACCAGCCACGCCGCGCTGCCCATCCAGCGCGCCAGCGTCTGACGATCGACGACAACACCTTGGCCCGCCAGGATCTGCGTCTGGCGGTAGAGCGTCGATTGCCAGGCATATTTGGCCGCGGCGATATGCGCGATCAGCGCCGTCGTCGCCATGCCGCCCTCGACGAGCCGCGCTGGTGCCGAGGCCTGGACGATCGGGCCCTCACAGGCGCGGCAGGCATATTTGGGAGGGATCGTGCGGAGTACACGCAACCACCCGGGAAACCGAACCGCAGAGTCGGAGATCGCCCCTTCATCCGGTAGGTGGCCGCTGAACAGCGCCTACGATTCACGTGACTAGTGCGCCAAACAGCTTGCTAAGACGTTCCCGTTCAGAAGCGGAAGCCGGCCGCGGACGGTATCCCCAAAGGGCCGGCCATCAGACACTCGCTTGCTCAAAGCTCGATCCCAAACCGGAAACTCACGCCAGACGTAAACCGGCTGTCGGCACATGATGAGATAATGTGATAAAAGGCCCGCAGTTCAGTGGGATCGGACGTTCCTAACCCAACGGTCACAGGACCTATAACGAGACCTAGACCAGGAGCAGGGAATATTCAGCCGACTGTCGCAATCCTGCGCAATCGCTGGGAATACGCGTAATTGCTGCAGAGGACGCCCTGAATTCGCAGCCCACGGCAGCCCTCGGCCGGCAAACTGCAGCAAAAAACGGCCGAAGCCTGTCCGATGTGATAGCCCACATCTAGCGGCGCAGTTTACCCTGCGATCAAGAGAGGAATGTCCCAAATGCCGAAATCCACTGCGCGCTGTTTCATTCACAGACCAGCCCGTCTCAAGCGGCGTTTTGCCGCCATAGCAAGCGTGGCGGCACTACTAATGACCGTCTCACCCGGGGGCGCGGAAACGCTGAAATGGGCTCGGAGCTTGGACGTTCAGACTCTAGACCCTCACGCCTATAATGAGAACGTGACCTTTGCGTTCAATCGGCAGATGTACGAAGGCCTTGTGGAGCGCTCCGACGACGGAAAGCTCATTGGAGTACTAGCGACCGAATGGCGGATGTTGCCTGATCACCCCGACGTTTGGGAGTTCAAGCTTCGCCGGAACGTTACGTTCCACGACGGCGCACCATTTAAGGCCGACGACGCCGCATTTTCAATCCAGCGAGCTATGGCACCAACCTCGAATGTGCGGACCTATCTGGCTGCCGCCGCGGTTGAGGAAGCCATCGCGAAGGACGACTACACCGTGCAGGTCAAGACAAAGGGACCCAGCCCTCTTCTGCCCGAAAACTTGGCAAGCATCTTCATAATGAATAGAGCATGGGCCGAGAAGAACGACTCCGTTGTTCCGCAGGATTTTAAAGGCGGGAAAGAAAACTATGCTGCTCGCCATGAGAACGGCACTGGCGCCTATCGCCTTGTAAGCCGAGAATCGGATCGCCGTTCGGAGTTGGAAGCTTACGATAAATACTGGGGTATCGGCCAGTTCCCAATCGATATCGATCGGATCATCTATACCCCTATCCAGTCGGCCGCGACGCGTGTATCCGCATTGATCAGCGGAGAAGTTAATTTTCTCCAAGACGTCCCCCCCCAAGACATTTCACGGTTGGAGCAGAATGAAAGCCTTCGGGTGGTTCGCGGCCCAGAGATTCGCACGGTTTTTTTAGGCGTCAATACAAGCGCGAACACACTTGCCAGCGGGGAAGCAAAGGGAAATCCTTTCGCCGACAAGCGGGTGCGCCACGCAATGAACATGTCCATTGATCGTCTAGCGATCAAGTCGGCAATCATGCGAGGGGAGTCGGTTCCGCTCGGTACAATCATTTCGCCGATCGCCGACGGCTATACGGAAGAATTGGGTAAGTTCCCAAAGCTCAATATTGACCAAGCCAAGCAGCTTATGGCCGAGGCAGGTTACCCCAACGGATTTTCGGTCACTCTAAACTGTCCAAATGACGGCATGGTGAACGACGAGCGCATCTGTCAGGCCGTGGTGGCAATGCTCGCCAAGATCGGTGTCACCGTGCATCTCGATGTCCAACCCAGCGCAGTCGTCTGGCCTCTAGTTCTCAATAGGAAGACCGACTTTTACCTGATGACGTGGGGCTCATACGATTCTCAATTAATCTTCGATAATCTCGTCCACTCTCGGGGCGCCTGGGCTGCAGCGAATTACAAAAACCCGGAGATTGATGCCAAAATTGAATTACTCCGGTCGGAAGCCGATCCTCAAAGACGTAAAACCATAATCGCCGAAATTTGGAAGACCGTTCAGGACGAGTGTTTCTATCTACCGATTCACGCGCAGGTGTTGGCGCGTGCAACGCAGAAGAAGATTCACGTTACGCCAAACGTTGGTAATCAGATCTCCGTGAAAACCATCAAGGTGGACAAGTGACAGGTTTCTTTCTGCGCAGATTGCTGTCCGTGTTGCCGGTGATGCTGATGACGGCGTTTCTGTCGTTCGCCGCCTTTCATTTTATCGGCGATCCGCTCCAGAATATGGTCGGACCGGAGGCGACCGCGCAGGACCGCGCGCGGCTAGCGGCGGAACTCGGGTTCGACCGCCCCTTTTACATCCAGTTCTTTCGTTTTATCAGTTCGGCACTCCATGGGGACTTCGGCATTTCCACTCGCGTTGGAAGGCCGGTGTTGGATTTGATCCTGGAGCGGCTGCCTGCGACTCTGGAACTAGCTATATTATCGTTTATATTTGCAATGATAGCGGGAGTCGCCCTTGGCGTCGTGACAGCATTGCGGCCGCGCTCCATATTATCGGGCTTCAGCTTGACGGTCTCGCTGATCGCAGTATCCCTGCCTAACTTCTTAATCGGCATCGGCCTCATCTACGTGTTCGCGGTCAAACTTGGCTGGTTGCCGTCCTTCGGACGGGGCGACACGGTGAAGATCGGCTGGTGGACCACCGGGTTACTGACTAAGACCGGCTGGCAGGCTATCATCCTTCCCGCGATTTCACTGGCCACCTATCAACTCACGCTGATCTTGCGTTTAGTCCGCACTGAAATGCTTGAGGTCATGCATTCCGATCATATCCGGTTCGCACGCGCGCGAGGGCTGCCAGACCGGCTCATCTATTTTTCTTACGCTTTGAAGAACACGATGATTCCGGTCGTCACGGTTGCAGGTTTGCAGTTGGGATCCATCATCGCATTCGCCGTCGTTACTGAGACAGTATTCCAATGGCCAGGCGTTGGGCTGCTCTTTATTAATTCCATTAGATTTTCCGACGTCCCAATCATGGCCGCATACCTTCTCATCGTGTCGATCATTTTCGTTACCATCAACATGGTCGTGGATTGCGTCTACTACCTTCTAGATCCTCGCCTGCGGACGGGAGGAGTAGTCAGATGACCATTCACAAGCTTTCCGCATTGTTTAACTCTGATATCGGGCACTCTTACATCCGTTCCCCCAGAGCAGTTCTGTCTACGCTCGCACTGCTAACTCTCATTGTCGCGGCCCTGGGAGCTCCTTTATGGGCACCACAGAACACTCTCGACGCCAGCACGTTCGATCTGCTTTCGTCAAATACACCGGCCTGGAGCATCAATGAGTTCACGAACCGCTTCTACGCTTTCGGCACAGACGATCAGGGACGTGACGTGCTTTCAGCGACCCTTTATGGAACACGGGTTTCACTCCTAGTGGGCCTTGCCTCTGTTTTGGTTTCAATGTCGATCGGCGTCAGCTTAGGCCTGATATCCGGTTATTTCGGGGGACACATTGACGCAGCGATCATGCGTATCGCAGACATCCAGTTGTCCATCCCCGCCATTTTTATTGCGCTCCTTATTTCCGGCTTAACGCGGTCGCTACTGCCACCGAGCGCGCGCGAAGCCCTTGCTGTCTACATGGTAATATTGGCGATTGGAATTTCCGGATGGGTCACATATGCCCGCACGGTGCGCGGCGCCGTGATGGGGGAGAAACAGCGAGAGTATGTGCAGGCAGCCCTAATGATAGGCCTTCCGACGGGCACAGTGCTGGTACGGCACATATTGCCAAACGTGCGTCGACCGATCCTCGTGATCGCGACAATCTCACTTGCGCTTTCAATTATTACCGAAGCCACGCTGTCCTACTTGGGCGCAGGTCTGCCCCCCACCCAACCATCTCTTGGAACATTGATCCGCAGTGGGCAAGACTTTCTTTTTGCTGGGCAGTGGTGGATCCTGCTGTTTCCTGCCGCCACCCTTCTTACACTCGCGCTGGCCATTAACGTCTTGGGCGACTGGTTCCGGGATGTAATCAACCCAAGGGGCATCTGATGACAACAACTGCCCAGCCTTGCGTTCTTTCCATTCGGGGACTTAGCGTCGACTTTCCTAGCCGGCATGGCGCCTTGCAAGCCGTATGCAACGTCAGCCTAGACATCGCGCCAGGCGAAATACTCGGCATCGTCGGCGAATCGGGCGCGGGCAAATCGACCGTTGGAGCTGCCATCACGGGCTTACTACAGGCTCCCGGCCATATTAGTGCGGGCGAAGTTCGGCTTTCCGGAGATATCATCGATGCGCGCGACGTTAAGGCGATGCGGGCGTTACGCGGCAAACGCGTCTCGACTATTTTCCAAGATCCACTGACCAGCTTAAATCCACTTTTCACAATTGAGAGACAACTGGTCGACACGATCCGAACTCATCTCGCCTTATCACGCAGCGACGCAAGGATCGAGGCGGTGCGTCAGTTGGAGGCGGTAGGGATTCCAGAGCCAGCCCGGCGCGTGAAGAACTGGCCACATGAATTCTCGGGTGGCATGCGACAGCGCGCAGTTATCGCGCTTGCTCTCTGCTCACAACCCGAACTCATTGTCGCGGACGAACCAACAACTGCGCTCGACGTGACCGTTCAGGCACAGATCTTGAAGCTAATCAAGAACTTGGCTCGTGAACGTCAAGTGGGTGTGATGCTCATCACCCACAACATGGGCGTGATTTCCCAGGTCACTGATCGCGTCGCGGTGATGAGGGCAGGCGAAATCGTCGAACTAAACGACACTGCGGCTGTTCTTGGAAATCCATGCCACGAGTACAGCCAAGCATTGATTTCGGTTGTGCCGCGCGGCGACATTAAGCTGCATCGCTTTCCCGTGTCTGGCGCCGCTCGAAATATCGATGCGGCCATGCAGTGGCTGCTGGAAAGAGACATGCCGCAAAGTTCAAGCCAGCCGGAGGCACTTGTAGAACTCCGGGGTGTGGAGCGCGTATATGGGGCGACAGGCATGTTCGGTGGTTCCGCTCGGCGAGCCTTTAAGGCCCTGCACGATGTGAACCTGAGTATCCGCCCCGGAGAAGTCATGGGCCTTGTTGGCGAATCCGGCTCTGGAAAAAGCACGATCGCAAGAGTCGTTGCTGGGCTTGCCCGCCCGAGCAGCGGCCAACTGATTTATGGCGGAAAAGATGTTTATGCAGCCAGCCTTGAAGATCGTCAAGATATTCGGCGTCAAACTCAAATGGTGTTTCAAGACCCGTACTCGTCTCTGAATCCACAGATGCGCGTGGGCGAGATTATCATGGAGCCAATGATTCACTTTGGACTAGTAAAGGATAAGCGAGAGGCCGAACCGATAATGTTAGAGCTGCTGAAGGCCGTTGGTCTGGAGCCCACCGTCGCCCGCCGTTATCCGCACGCCTTCTCAGGCGGTCAGCGACAACGTATTTCAATCGCACGAACCTTGGCAAGTCGCCCGCGGTTCCTCATCTGCGATGAACCTACCTCGGCACTCGATGTCTCGATCCAGGCGCAGATCCTAAATCTTCTGAAAGACCTTCAAGAGAATCTATCGCTGACGATGTTATTTATCAGTCACGATCTCCCTGTCGTGCGTCAGATTTGCGACAGAGTTACAGTACTACAGAATGGGCAAATTTGCGAAAGCAGCGAGACGGAACAGTTGTTCAAAGCGCCGAAGCACTCTTACACAGCATCGCTCTTGTCCATGATACCGAAGATGCAGACCCCAGAGTGGATCGTCAAGCCGTCTGAGATCCCATCACAGTCCATCTGCTAGCCCCGGACGCGTCCGCCCGGGTTGTCAGATATCTGATGGTCATGCGGCAGCAGCCGATGGCTTTATACGCCCGCCGTACGCTCATCCCGTGGGCAACCATGAGATACGCGACAGCTTTCCGCTTGCCCGCGGGCAAAAAGCGGGCTTCGTGCCCGAACCATTTATCGCGAACGGCGTGCGCGGATCTCGTCATGGCCTGGCTGCAACAGCAGTCCACTCGCGAGAGGCCGGATACATTTATGCAATTGGAAGCGTCATTTTTGCTGTTACGAACCCTTGCACGGACCGGGGCGGACCATACATTCTTTCCCACGAGATCCTTGGGCGCCGCATTGTCCAGCACGGCATCAGCCACCAACCGCTTCAGCCGTGTGTTCTCGTCCTCCAGCGTCTTCAGCCGCTTGGCCTCCGACACTCCAGTGGCCTTCCATTTGTAGATGCTGGGGTCGCTGACGCCGCGCTTGCGGCACAGATCGGCAACCGAAACCCCGGCCTCATGCTCCTTCAAAATCCCGATGATCTGCTCTGCCGAAAAGCGGCTACGCTTCATGCTCTGGTCCTTGTTTGGGCCAGCGCGAACTTCAATCTGGATTAAGCCTGTGGGGCAAGGTCATTCACGTCCTTGAGGGTTATCCTGATCCGGACGGCGGTCGTGTTCAGGCTCATGCTGCCAGCCTCGGATCGTGCGCATGCATCCTGTAGGTCGATGCCCAGGGAGGCAGTTTGTCCAGTCGCGCCGCAGGCCAGCCATTGATGAGTTTTGCGAGCACGCCGGAGAGCCAGGGCTAGGCGCTGACGACATTGAGCCTACACGTTTCAATGAGCGAGGCCAGCAATGCCCAATTATCGGCACCCTCGTCGCACCCAGCGAACAGGGCATTCTTGGCATCGAGTTTGATTGGCCGCATCGCACGCTCGACCGCATTCGTGTCCATCTCGATGCGCCCGTCATCAAGGTAGAGCGTCAGGCCGTCCCAATGGCGCAGCGAATAGCGCAGAGCCTTCGCCGTGTCGCTCTTCCCCGCAAGATGATCAAGAGTTGCCTCAAACCACTGCTTCAAGGCTGCTGCCAGAGGTCTGGCATGAGCTTGTCGACCCGCGCAGCGCTCGGCAGCAGAGTGGCCCCGAAGTGCCTTCTCGACCGCGTTGAGCTGGGCGATGCGCTTAAGGGCCTCGCGGCAAACTGGAGCTGGCGCCGGAGCAGCCTCACGCGCGATCTTCACAAACTAGCGCCGTAGATGCGATCAGCAGAAGGCGAGCGGCCCAGACAGGGCGCCCGCACGCGTCTCCCGGGTCATGGTCTTGTAGGCCTGATAGCCTTCGCAATAGATGATACCGCGATAGCCCCAATCAGCGATGGCTTTGGGTGTCGCGTGCGAGGTCGGCCGTCCCGGACCGCGTTTTCCGTCGAGCGCGGTGCGCCTGCGATAGCTCTCGACTGTAGCGCGGCGATCTGGGAGAGAGGTGCGCGACAATCTGGATGAGAATCTGGTGTCGCGGCGGATGTGATGATCCGCGGGTTTGATTGACGCGCGCAAGTGCTTTGTCAGGTTGATTGTCGCGGCGCGTCAATCAGGGGCGATATTGGCGGGTGTGGCGTATGACGCTGGGCGTCCAGGTCCCTTTTTGCGCTCAGCGGCCTCGCGGCGTCGGTAGCTTTCGACATTCATCTCGAAGATGGTGGCGTGATGAACGAGCCGGTCGACCGCGGCGAGCGTCATAGCGGGGTCCGGGAAGATCTTCCCCCACTCGCCAAAGGGTTGGTTGGCTGTGATCAGCATGGAGCGCCGTTCGTAACGGGCGCTGATCAGCTCGAAGAGCACACTGGTCTCGGCCTGGTCCTTGGTGACGTATGCGAGATCATCGAGGATGAGCAGGTCGAACTTGTCGAGCTTGGCCAGCACGCTCTCGAGGACGAGGTCGCGGCGGGCCTGCTGCAGCTTCTGGACGAGATCTGTGGTGCGGGTGAACAGCACCCTGTAGCCGTTCTCGATGAGGGCGAGACCGATCGCCGAGGCGAGATGGCTCTTGCCGGTGCCGGGCGGGCCGAACAGGAGCAGGTTTGCGCCTTTCTCCAACCAGGTGTCGCCGGCGACGATGGCCATGACCTGAGCTTTGGAGACCATCGGCACGGCGTCGAACTCGAAGCTCTCGAGGGTCTTTCCGGGCAGAAGGCGGCCCTCTGTGAGGTGCCGCTCGATGCGGCGGCGATCGCGCTCGGCCAGTTCGTGCTCGGCGAGCACAGTGAGGAAGCGCGCGGCGGGCCAGCCCTCCTTGTCGGCCTGCTCGGCGAACTGTGGCCAGATCACCTTGCTGGCGGGCAGTCGCAGCTCGTTAAGGAGCAGGCTGAGCTTGGCGGGGTCAATCGAGGCGCTCTTCATGCTGCGTCTCCCAGGCTGGCGCCGATGAGCGCTTCGTAGGCCTGAAGCGGCGCCAGGCGGACGACTACGTTGGGTAGGCGCGCGGGATCGGGCGCGAAGCGGGCACGCAGCGCGGCCATGTCGGGGAGCCGGTGATTGTCGAGGCAGATGGACAGCTCCTCGGCCAGTTCGCTCTCGCAGCCGCGCTCGTGGGCGAGGCCAAGAAGCTCGACCATGATGCGGCAGGCCTGGCGCTCGGGCAGACGCTCGACGAGGAGATCGAAAGTCCGCCGGTAGGCCTCGCGCGGGAAGAGCCGATCGCGATAGACCAGATTGAGCAATGCCATCGGCTTCCTTCTGAGCGAATGGATGACGTGCCGGTAGTTGACGACCTGGTCATGCTTGCCGGACGGGGAAGCACGCCCGCGCGGCAGCGTCATGAGATGCGTGCCGCCGATGAAGACATCGAGCCGATCGTCGTAGAGGCGCACGCGCAAGCGATGGCCGATCAGGCGCGAGGGCACCGTATAGAAGACCTTGCGCAGCGTGAAGCCGCCTGAGGAAGTGACGCGCACGCTGAGTTCCTCATAGTCGGTGGTGCGCCGCTCAGGTAGCTCCCGAAGCTGGGCGCGCTCGGCATCGATGCGCTTGGCGTTGCGGGCATTGCGGCGGCCGACGATCTCGTCGACGAAGCGGCGATAGGAGGCGAGATCATCGAAGTCGACGGTGCCACGCAGCAACAGTGCATCCTCGATCGCCCGCTTGAGATGGCCGTGCGGCCCCTCGATCGAGCCGTTCTCGTGGGCGATGCCGGCATTGTTGCGTGACGGTGTCATGCCGTAATGGCTGCACAGCTCGTTATAGCGGCGGGTCAGGTCCTCGCGCGCGTCCTTGTCCAGGTTGCGGAAGGCGGCGGACAGGCTGTCCGAGCGGTGCTCGCGCGGCACCCCACCGAGGGACCAGAGTGCGTTCTGTAGGCCTTCCGCCAGCGCCACGAAGCTCTCGCCGCCGAGCACGACATGGGCGTGCTCGAAGCCGGAATAGGCGAGCCGGAAATGATAGAGTCGGTGGTCGAGCGGCTGACCGGCGATGGTGATGCCGAACGAGGCCACCTCGGTGAAGTCCGACAGACCGAGCCTGCCGGGTTCGTGCGCCTGGCGGAAGATGACCTCCTGCTCCTCACCGTGGATGGCACGCCAGCCTCGGATGCGCCGCTCCAGCGTCCGGCGCACGCCCTCGCCCAACTCGGAATGGCGCAGCATCATCTCCTCGAAAATGGCCACGGGCCGGATGCCGGGCGCTGCCCGCAGCAGCGGCACGACTTCAGAGTCGAAAATGTCGGCGATTGGATCGGGACGCCGTCGTGCGCGCGGCTCCTTCTTCTGCGAAGGTAGTACTGGATCCTTCTCGATGCGGTAGGCCGTTGCCACGCTGATCGACGCCTTCGCCGCGGCGACAGGCGTCGGATGGGTCTTCCTGAGCTTCATGTAGAGCCTTCTGTGGTTGCCGCCCGCAATGCAAGAAGTTTCTGACCCTTTGGCGTGTGATCGAGTGCGGTCTTCTGTCAG
>NZ_JAKLTZ010000046.1:0-11904 GCF_022012555.1 Bradyrhizobium zhengyangense
CATCAAAAGTGAGTCAGAGCCAATTTTGGACGCCGATCCCCCGGCTTAGGGGGTCAATATTGCAGGCCGAATGACAGCCGTTTCCCGTACATCACAAGGCCAGTGCCGTCCCAGACGACGATCTTCACCCGATCGGCGCGCTTCGCACGGAAGACCACTGCCACGCCCTTCATCGGGTCATAGCCCAGTGTCTCCTTCGCCAGCAGCGCCAAGCCCTCGGCACCCTTCCTGAAGTCCACGGGTTGCGTCGCAACGTAAATCGTGAGGCCCGCGGGCATTGTCAGCATGAAGGTGTCCGTCGGAGCGCAACGAACACATCACTCAACACGGCAAGGCCGGGCGCCCCGCGCACCTCCACGCGCGCGCCCTGGAACGCAACTGTCACAACGGCGGCTTCCGGCGCCCCGGAAGGCTCTACGGCCGCCGGCCACGTCGATTCCGACACCATCGGTACGAACGATAGCGTGTCCGCCGACGCCGGCAATACCAATTGGCCCAAACGCGCCCGGCGCCGCCAGTCATGCACCTGCTGGGGCCGGCAGCCATGGCGACGGGCGACATCTGTTACAACCGCTCCCGGCTCGAGGCTTTCCGCGGCAATCTGCGCCTTCAAATCGTCCGGCCAGCGCTTGCGACCTGCGCCAGCATACACCTCGATACGCGGTGACAACGGTCGTCTTATGTCGTCAGAATGGTCGTCCATTGTGAGCACCCTTGCAGAAGATGACTCTTCTAACTGTGCTCCCAAGACTCCGCACAAATAATCCTAAGGGCCTCGGCGCTACGCTTACCTTTGATCGATTTTAACTGCGAGAAAGAGCGGCCATCAGCTGTCACTAGCCGCCCCGTTGAAGTCGGTCGCCGTCGTCTCCCACAGCGGCTCCCAGCCAAGGATTCATCGAGCGTCATCCTCGCTGATCCCTTCAATCACGAACACAATCACGTAGGATCGCTCCGTCCAATTCGATCCGACGGAAGCTCAGTAATTCCCAGAGAATTCCCGGTACTGTGTTGGTCTGGGTCTCACGTTCAAATCGTCCGCCTACCGTTGAAGACGGGTGGAATCTGACTGTCCTATTGGCACATGCAGGCATCCTAAGGAGGGAAACGGCCCCCTCCCAAAGCTTGCTTAAGGTTGACAAGTGAGGTTAATCGCAAAGCCGAATTGCGCGGTTCTAGGGTCGACGTACCATGTCATCCAACATTGGCGACTGATCGGAGCTTTGAAAGCACCATTGAGAATTGGAATTGCCTGT
Source organism: Bradyrhizobium zhengyangense (assembly GCF_022012555.1). Lineage (NCBI taxonomy): Bacteria > Pseudomonadati > Pseudomonadota > Alphaproteobacteria > Hyphomicrobiales > Nitrobacteraceae > Bradyrhizobium > Bradyrhizobium zhengyangense. The sequence goes on from NZ_JAKLTZ010000046.1 coordinate 1,257, forward strand.
TTTGGGCCGCCACGACGACTCGGCTGCACATATTCATTTTGCTGGCGTTGCATTCTATGCAGGAACTCCTTGCTATTTTACTCCTCTCGGGCCTCAGCTTTGCGGCCGGCTTTGCGGTCGGCTATGCGACCCGGCACTTGCAATCCAAAAGACGACGGCTGCGGGCGCTGGAGAAGGATGGACGCTGGCGCCGCTTTTGAGGCTGCTCGTGCGCAGCTACTTCGTCAGGTTGGAGTTAGGTTGGAGACTTGAGAAAGCGAATTTATAATGCCATCGCCGTTGCGCAACCGGCATTTGGCTTACCGGTTTTCGAGCGAAAGTTAAGATAACAGGGTGGAGACAACGCTCCCGTGCGCTCCCAGCCCGAATGGATCGCCGTCGTGACATGTAATTGCACCCGCCGCGGGACCGTCGATCTGGAGGGGCCGCGATCTGGTGCATTCAACTCTCGCAGGCGGCTTCGCCCAGGCAGCTGATCACAAATGGCTCAAGCGTAATCGGCAAGCGGGCACGGTTGCTCGAGGTGATCGGTGATGAACGCCCACAGTCGGAGAGCATGGCTCGATAAGGTTGGTTGTCACACCATGAAGACGAAAACGACCGCCGAAATCCCGCAGAGCCATCCCTTACGGCAAATAGATTGGCTCGTGCGCATCCATTGCAACGCGACCGCACGAGGGCTGGCATTCATAGCGCGCGATCAGCGCAAACAATCAAAAACGGCTGCTTGGATCGGATTTTTTCAAGTCTGCCCCCTGTCCGATATTTTCTCTTCTCTGACCGAGGGATTCCGGATCGGCGCATAACTGCTTTAACGCCGCGTCTGACCTAACGACGATTTTTTGCGAAGCCCCACCGATCCGGTCGAGTGGGGGATGCATTTCACGCAACGTCATCTCGACCCCGAGGTCGTTCAATGCAGCCTGATCGAATGAGTTCAAGTTATCAGCCCAGGCTTTCATCTGCTCGACCCAACGCTCGATCAGATTCTCTGAGGTGAGCCGTTGGTAGCGTCGACCACGTACCAAATAAGCCCGCCTATTCTCCATTTGGCGGTTCCTCAGCATCGTCTCGACGATCTTCACCGCATCTTTCGTCATGGCGACGTCTCCATTCCCCATTCTACGACCATCGCATCGGCTTGGACGAGGGAAATTTCGGCGCGCAAGCTGCCAACTTTGTCAAATTTCAGGGGACGAACCGATTGACCTCGCTGCAGGCGACTAGGACGTACTTTCGCGGTTGGTATGCGACCGCGCCGCTTATGCCACAATGCTCGCGGTGTCCATCTCGTGACCACTGCAGCCTTTTGAACTTCCGACCCCTTCCCCGACCTCGCTTTGGACATGGTGGCGTCGGATGGACCTCTTCGTTCCATCAGGCGCGAAAGACGTAGCCCGATCGAAGGCCGCAAACCTCAAAGGATACGCAGCTATTTCTTGTCACTGGGCGGTGCTCCGCCGTTTTTGACGCATTCGTTAAAGTAGGCTCGCTGGTCGCGGACGTTGCCCTTCGCACTTCCCGCCGTTGGGTTCGATGGCACGCGCGGCGGGAAAGCCGCCACTACCGCCGCTTCACACTTCTTGGCAATTTCTGCCGTGACGGCCCCTGCCTTGCCGCAAGGACAGCAAACAAAAAGAACGGCGAAGCCGACGATCACGAAGATGCGCGATATCACGAGAGAAGCTCTCCAGTGGCAGCATCATCGAAGCTACCGGACCCGGAAGGCGGCCGCAACGTCAAGTCCCTTGAACGCGCGCGCATCGATAGCCACAGATGAACGGTACGGAGACGCAGCGGCTCTGATGCGGCGGAACCTCGATGCGGGCCGCGGAAACAATCGGGCGCCCAGTTTGCGCTGCCAGTCAACGCTGAGAGTCGCGGTGCACGAAGGACAGGATTGTATGACGGTGCGCGAGGGTGACCTTCTCCCGGGCGGCTTTCTCCGTCGCGAGCACTTGGGCGGGGCGCCGCCACTTGAGGCGGCGCCCCTTGCCGCGCAGATGCCTTACATCCAGGCAATCCCACGACTCCAGCAAACATCGATCCAAACAATTGCATTCGCAACTCAAACCGCTCGTTAGCCTTACCACGAAGCACCGCGACGTCTGGGGAACGAGCGCGTCCCACTAAATTTCTTGCAGCATTCAAGAACTGGCCGAGCGGTGATGCAGCTTTGGCATCGAACCCGCGACCACGTTGACGCGCCCCCCGACAATGAATCCCGGGCCCTCGAAGCGGTCGTCCAAGCCGGCTGATTTAGCGTCCTCAATAAGACGCCCAGACGAGCCTCTGACGACCAGCAGATCCAGAGCTGACGGTCGAGTGCGGTCATCATGTCGCGCTGTTCCAATTGTCGCGCCCTCTAACGACTAATGGACGGCGCGCTACCACCCCGCGTCCGCGTGCGACGTCGCACGCTGCGTCCATGGCTACGGGGCAACACGCGAACAGATCAGCGAACGAAAGCTTCTCTTTCCGCTACTGGGCCGACGGGAGCGCCGTGTCATCTTTTCGGCGCCGGAGCTGGCATATTTCACTTTTCCCACGACGGGGTCGCGGCGTTGAGGAGCGCCGCGGCCCTTTCTTCGCTGGCCCATCCGCGGAAGCCAGTCACCTCGAGCGCGGTTGTGCTGATAAACCGCGAACATGCGGCGTAGCGTCTACGCGGGTCGCCGCCAAGCTGGGACTGCGGACAACTTCATGGTCGTTCGCTGGAGACGGCCTTACACACTAAAATGCGAACTGATTCTGCAACCGCATATCAAAAAAATTTGGATAAAGAATGATGTAGTTCCAAATGGAGAGGACTGAAATGCACTATCCGTCCGATCATGGTTTGCCGTTGGTCCAGTTGAAGGAACGACGCCGGGAGATGGTCGTCGCCCTTCAAAATCGGGTTGGCCCGATTCTGGATAAGGAGCTGAATCAGATTGCCGCAATCCAACAGACCATTTCTGCCGTCGAAGACGTGATCGCGGATCTCGACGATGAGGCTGAAATGGGCTGGGAGGCGACCGAGCGATCTGGACATCCCTTTCCTACGATCGGACGACGAGGGCTGGTTCACTCACCCGTCTAAATAAATGCGCTCAAAGCGACGGGACGCAATGCCCTTGTAAAACACCGTCCGGAACTGCCCCATGTGCGTCACGAAGAACTGCCCCCCTGTGGTTCATGATGTCGGTTGAAGGTTGGCTCCGCCGCTGACGGGACGGAGGGAGGCGGAGCCGACCGGAGGGGCGTCAACGGCGAGTGGCTTGATGAGGCCGCTTTTGCGCTTGGCGCGGAGCCGGTAGCTGTCGCCGCGGATGGTCAGCACATGGCTGTGGTGCAGGAGCGGTCGAGGATCGCGGTGGCAACCACCGTGTCGGCGAACACGGTCAGACGTCAAATGTACGGTCGCAGCAAAATTGATCTGCTCAAGCCAGACTAATCGGTGCCAAATAGTCGGCGCTGCACCAAACTTGCGTCAGAGCTAGTTTTCCATGGCGCGCGACAGTCCTCGTCCGAGGCTCATTGGGTGGAACGGACGATTGAGAGCCAGTCCCAGGCCGGCTTTGCCAGCGCATCAAACCAACATTCGTTAAGTTCGATCACATGTCGGCCGCGATCTTGACCTCGAATTGGTGCGAATGGACATACACCAGTTAACAACGTCACGCTCTTTTACAGGGGCCGCATCACTTACCATTTGAAATGCTGCGGCTTTTGAACTAAAAATCAAACACTTATTTGACGCATAATTATTGATTGAGGCTGGTATGAGTAACGGTAGCCGGATTTCTGTGAGTGCCTTGGACCTTAGAACTCGGAACATTGCTCGACAGATTAGGGAACTGAACGAACTGCAGAAGCGGGTCGACAGGGCGGAATTGAGAAGTCGGGTCAGGTATGTGACAGCATCAACGCGACGTTCCCGTAAACGGCGGAGCAGTCTGCGTTAGACTGCCCTCTTGGTTCCCGGCCGCCTGTCCTCGCAATTTGAAGCGCTGCCCCAGGCGGCAGACATGCTCCTGTCGTGGTTTGGCCGGTGCTCATCGCTTCACCAGAGCGCCCATTAAATGCGCGCAATCTCGACGGGCAAGGAAGCGCCCGGGGCAAAGCTCGACCATTAAGCGTGCACGGCCCCCACAAACGACCGTTCGTACCGGGTAGCTGGCACTGAGCCTCTCTTCCTCCATCCAGATTGTGGATCCGAGAACGTTTGCCAATCAGCGCGCCAACACGATGGATCGAAGGATCTGGCCAAGCGCCGGGAGAGCCTTGGCTTCAAAGCGCAGGTTGCACCAAGCTGCCTAGCGCCGTGGAAGCATATGCCGACCAAGCGCCCCGTCAGGCGTGGCGGCATGGGCAGTCTTCAGGACGCAGGAGTCCAGGCAAACAGCATGACGGCGCCGGATCGTGAAACGCTTGGGCGACGACGAATTGTTGATGTCGCACGGGCGCCAATTGAAAGCCCGCAAAGCTCCCAATAGTATCGGTGCGTTTTGGGCGGGACTTCTTATTGATTGGATTTGGGTGGGATCAGTGCGCGGTGTCAGTGAAATTATGGCGAACAAGCTCAATCATCGAAAAGAGATCATTGCCAGGCAATTGCGGGAATTGAACGAACTTCAGAAGCGGGTCGACGACGCAGCAGCAAGAAGCCGCGCCAAACATAGCACTGCTTCGTCGCGACGACCGCCTAAATGGCACAAGTTCGCGCGTTTTCATACTTTGACGCGTGATACTTAAGCTTGGACCATTCTGACCTTACCTCATTCTCACTTGCGCGCGCAGATCGTCGTGCGATTGGATTTTGAAATCGTCCAAACGACGGCCGGCTTGAAGTTGCGTGACCAACCAGCGCGGCTGCCTTCCGCGGCCCGCCCAGGTCTCGGAGGGAAATTCAGGATTGCGGTATTTCGGGAGCACCGGCGGGTACGCCCGGCGCGCGGGTTCCGAAACTCCAAGCTTCCTGAGACGCTCCTCGAGGCGCAGCTTTTCCCCGCGGACTCTGCGTTCAAGAACTTCGTTCATCTCTGCATACAGAGCCCATAGATCATCCAGATCGAGACGCTCCATTTCGGCAACAAAATTCATCGTATCACCCCAGCTTTTGGCCCCAGTCGTGTTAAACTCAGGATTATGGCGACATTTAATTCCTGGTTTGGCACTTGTATGCCGATTTGCAGCCCATTTTTGCCCACTAGGGAAATGGGGAAATGCCCCCGCAAAGTTCGCCAATGGTTGTTTCAGGCCCCCTTTTTCGGGGGACCGTCTCTAGCAAGACGCGATCTATGGCCCTTGGCGAGCCCACACAGCCTGGATTAATCCATCACATCAACGAGATGGGGTTGAGCCTGCGATTGATCTCCTTGACGACCTTCCCTGACATTTGGAGGCCATCGGCTCCTGCCTTGCAGCGCCCGCAATCAAATTCCGCATTGCAGAACACGTGATGGCCATATCGGCACCTGCGGAGCTCGGCTCGCCGCTGACGAGCCCACACCTGTCGATATGGTCCCTGCGATCAGCAAGCAAAGCCAAGCAAGCTACTCGACGGCTCGTGCGAAACTGGTCCTGAAGGGATCAAGCGAAGGTTTGATCCCCCGCCGGCTATCGCTCACGACCTCGTCTTTCGAAAGCAGAACAAAATGGTTGCATGGATGTCACCAACTGGTCCGGTCCGCTTCAAAGGAAACTGCAGAAATCGGCCCGAGGCTTCTGGCAGAGTTCAAGAACGCATAGCCTCGACAAAATGCGCGATCAAAACCGCAGCACTTATAACGACGACAAAGGTAAATAACCAGGTCACGACCGCGTCCGTCTCCCACGACGTTTGAACTGAACGCGCGTCTTTATGCACAGTCAAAATCGAAACTCGGAGAATCGTCATTTCAAAGCCGGTTGGGGATTCGTAGCAACAGATCTGCCCAAATCAGACCATTCTCGATCACCGATCCTGCTGCTGCTCGCACACGCCCTCCTTGTAGCGAACTAGCGTCGTTGCTGAGTTCCGCCCGCCATCGCGCTTCCGTTCGGTCGAATGATTATCGTCCGGCCGCTGCGGTCTCTTGAATAATAGACGTTGGGCGTCGCCATCGGCGCGACATGGCCGAGTGGATTCGAGAACGTTGGATTTGGCCGCGTTGGAACAGGCTGCCCCGAATGACCGATGGGTGCGGTCGTTTGAGCAAAGACAGGCGGATAAGTTAGAAGCACTAAGATTGCAATGAAGGCGCGGGACATGGTCGAGGCACTCCTGTTTGCGCTTGAAAGTGGCGTCAGCTGATCGCAATCGGCCTTCTGGACAGGGAGCTGCTATCGCGCATTCCGGAAATGACTGACCAGGAAATCGGACGCATCTCATCTAATGTTTCGCAACTTGACTAGGTTCCTGGTCGGCATCCGCGATGAGTTAGACCCGTGCCACTTAGGCCAGCCCTCCCCGACGCATGATTGGTCCGAAGCTTGCAGTCACGCACGAACGGCCGGTTGCAATCTTGACACCGTGGTCACCAGACCACGTACAGGGGTCTCAGATTAAGGAATTGATATCGTTGCGGGAGATGACGAACCGATTCAACGGCTTGTCGTCACTAAAGATTGCTGGTGGACCTTTGTGTTTTGCGGTCGGCCAATGTCTCGCCCGATAAGAACGGGTACGAGCGCTGCACAGCTTCCGACCTCCGCTTCAAGAGATCCTCCAACTCTGCGAGCATCGCGAGCCTCTGTTCGACCTCTGCAATCGACAAAAGCTGACTAACTTTACACAACAACTGAGACGGCCGCTTCATCCCCAACCCTCAAGAGAGTGCGGTGCAGAATGCCATCATTCGTCAAAAACGTCTGTGATCTAAATCACCAAACACCTTCAGAGGGTCATATCGGGCCAAAATGACGCAATGAGCTGCTGCCGGTTTGATGGACACCGAGATTTGCTTCATGAAGCCGGAGGTGGGCGATGAAGAGACGGAAGTTCAGTCGCGAGTTCAAGATCGAGGCGGTCAAGCTGGTTAAGGAGCGTGGGGTGTCGGTGGCGCAGGCCGGGCGCGATCTGGATGTCCATGAGAACGTTCTGCGCAAATGGGTGAAAGAGTTCGGCTCCGATCCGGTGCAGGCCTTTCCCGACCACGGGCAGATGAAGCCGGAGCCGCAGGAAATCGAGCGGTTGCGCCGCGAGGTCGCCAAGTTAAAGGCCGCGCGGGATATCCTAAAAAGGGCCGCAGCCTTCTTCGCGAGGGAAGCGACATGAAGTTCGTCTTCATCGCGAAGCACCGGGCGATCTGGCCGGTGCATGGCTATGCGATGCGCTGGGGGTGTCGCGGTCGGGCTTCCATGCCTGGCTGAATCGCTCGCCCAGCGCCAGATCCCGCAGTGACGAAGAGCTCGGCGGCAAGGTGGAGGCAAGCGTCATGGCGAGCGACCGCACGTATGGTGCGCGCCGGGTGTGGCGTGATGTGCTTGCCGATGGGGCGGACTGTGGCCTCCACCAATCGAACGACTGATGCGCCTGCAGGGCTTGCGGGCGCGGCCGCGACGCCGGCGCTTGCCGAAGGACAGCGGCGATCGACAGCTCGAGGCCGTGCCGGCGAACCTCCTTAACCGGCAGTTCATTGCCGAGCGGCCGATCCAGAAGTGGATCGCCGACTTTACGTATCTCTGGACGGCCGAGGGCTGGCTCTACGTCGCAGCAGTGATCGACTATTCTCACGCCGGGTGGTGGGTTGGTCGATGAGCGTCGCCATGACAGCTCAGTTGGTGATCGATGCCCTGCTGATGGCCGTCTGGCGACGCGGCGAGCCGGACGCACTGTTGCACCACTCGAACCAAGGCAGTACACCAGCGAGCAGTTCCAGCGTTTGATGGCCGACCACGGCATTATCTGCAGCATGAGCCGTTCCGGTAACGTCTGGGACAACGCGGCGATGAAGAGCTTCTTCTCGTCGCTCAAGACCGAACGGACGGAAGGCAAAACCTACAGGACCAGAGACGAGGCACGAGCCAATGTGTTCGACTACATCGAACGATTTTACAACATGACCCGCAGGCACTCGACCATCAGCTATCTCAGCCCGGTTGAGTTCGAGCGTAAAGTGGGGTTAGCTTAACCCGGTGTCCATCAAACCGGCAGCAGCTCACAACTACTCACCTTACCCGCGAAGATGTTCATAACACTGCGCCATGCAAAGGCTCGGCAACGACTAACCCACACGCAGCTTCGCGTACACCGCGAAAAGCAAAATGAAGACAGGGAGAAGTCGAGAAAACCAAACGGCGGTCCGTTCAACGCTTGCGAATTCGCGACTTGGAACGTTCGCGGCACCCAAACGAACGGGTCGCTTTGGGCAAGCAAGTTGCCCTCGCCTCGTAACGCGCGCGAGCGTCTAAATCGCTCTTTCCGTGGCGAACGTTTCCTGATTGCGGTTTGCCAGTAGAACCCCAGCATCAGCGGAAACTTACGCACAAGCTCGAGATTGACATAGCCAGAACTGTCGGTCCACTCGTGCGGACAGAAAGCAAGAGATGCGGCACCCATCTGCAGACCGTCACGGTTTATTGCTTCACGCGTACCGAGAGAACCGAGAGAACCGATCTCGAGCTTCGCCATCAGGGCCAAGATGCACGACATCAGAGAGGGGCGAGTCGTCTCTCACAGTAATCCTCCAAGGTGCTAAAATCGATAGCGATTGAAGTCCAAGAACTCAGTGAAGCCGCTCAATTTGTTGGCTGCCTCGACGCATTGGACTCGTCATCACCACTGGTGATTCAACCATGCAGGGACGTTCAGACGCATCCCATGATCACATTTGATTGCGAAATTACTTTTCGTCAAGTTGCTTCGTGCAATCCTAACAACCTCTCCTCTAAAATTGATTGGCGGGTAAGAGAGAGAGTCTCGGATGAACTACCATATACTAGCAAGAGAGCAACCGGCGAAGCCTGCTCGTCGCGGCCTGCAACGCCGCCAACGCTGTGAATTGAGAATGGATCCATGCGGACGTGATGGGTTAGCGGTGGACCGCGATTTGACTGCAGCAGGTGATCCGGCCGCGACCTGGCGGCTAATCCAGCGCGTCGGAAAAAAGAAAACCCGCCGGCGTTAAGCCGGCGGGAGTTAAGACAGCGAGAGGCGGACACCTATCGCCAAGGCCTTCCTAGCATAACGATAACAAGCGCAGGTCTCGCCTTCCGCGTCAACCTTAATGCATTGACCATGCTGATACACAAAGCCGGCGGCGCATACGCAGCCAGCTTTTGTTGCTTCATCCCGCAGGGCCTTGGCCGCGCGGCCGAGGCAGAAGCGGAGATAGTCAACTCTCTCGCTTCCCCGTGACGCCTAGTCCGACGCCCCGGCCGCGCTACACGTCAAGCACGAGGGTTGACGACGGTATAGCCTCTTATTGAACGCTCGTGGACTCTCGTGGCATGGCCGCCGGAATTCGCATCATAAGCCATCCATACATCTCCATTCACATGTTGCTCCAAGACGAAGACGTGACCATGCCGAGCGGCGACCATTCCGGGGGCTGGGGCGGCGCGGGGGAAACGCAGCCAGTTGGATGCAAGATTCAGTTCTGGAACGATCCGGCCAAACACTTTGATAGATGCGCCGCACCCACAGAAGTTCCGAGGACAGCCGGCCGGCCGATGACCTACGACCTGCCCGTTACCTACGGTTACACTGGGATACGACATCAACGCATTTCCCCTTTGAAGCGCTTGCAATCGTCGCGTGTTGTAGATTTGATGAGGTTGTGAAAGCGAGAAGTCGCACGGCATGATGACGTTGCATTCACGCACCTGATGAATAGCAGGCAGACGGCGTGCTTCCGAGACGGTGGACCCAAACACTATCAAGACAAACGCAACGAATACTCGACTCAACATATGCAGGACTCCCTGAGAGGTCCTGCCCCGCAAGCAGAAGTAACTGCGATTTTGGCGAAACTGGGCCGAGAAGGCTGCGAAATATGCAGCGCCGACACCAGCATATTAAATCAGATTATATCATGGAACCGATATTAAATCTCGGGGGGTTCTAGCACGATCGATTTCGTGGCCAAAGCTAAGTGCAGTGATTGATATGAGAACCCGATCGAAGTTCCGGTTCTGTCACTCGTCATAGCCGCAGGAAAACTATCTCGACACGGCGAAGAACGGGCATTCCATGGTTAGCGCGACTTCGCGACACCTGATAGCCTCGATGCCGTCCTTTGCCCGCCTGACCTCAGTTCGCAATGCGTCCCGTTTGCGCAGGAGGTGATCGCGTTCCGCAATCAGGGCGTAGGAAATGGCAATTCCCGCCCGCAGGTGGTACAAATCAGCGTCTCCTATGCGGAGTTCGATCGTTCGATCGACAGTGAGGACATATGATTTGCCGCCCGTCGCTGTCCTTGATGTCGACCCGGAAATTGCCGCAGCGTGCGCAACGCGGCGGCAGAGGGGAAGGAATCACAGGTCTTCGCTGAGCCAGGAAAATGTTCTCCTGCTCAGGACGCCGGCACATCGCAATCAAGATGACAGTCGTCTGTGCACGTCCGCATGAGATCTCAGTGCGGATTCCGACGAAGTCGCCCCAGGCGTACCGATATGAAGTCGCCCGTGGATTCCGAGACGATGTCGCCCACCTTTCCGATTTGATCTCGCCCAGCGGCGAGGC
>NZ_JAKLTZ010000047.1:0-11808 GCF_022012555.1 Bradyrhizobium zhengyangense
CGCTGCGCGACAATCAGAGTTCAACAAAACTCTTGCGCGCGACAATCATCGCGGCAATCATCATCAGGCCGCGACACGCCTCGCCATCCTGATTGCCGCGCACTTCCTACCCAGATTGCCGCGCTACAGCCTAGATCAAGCCCCCATAGTTACACGCTCACAAGACGTGGCTTCGTTCGATCCAGCGTCAAATAGGTCCCGTGCTGGACTTGCGGCGAGATCTGCGAGCGAGCGTCGACAATGCCGGCTCATACGAGGAGTCCCCACCGCGCCCTGCCTCCCGCCCTGGCACCGATACGCTCGACCAGCGCTCTTCACACGCGGCCGGGCCGAGTTCTTACTTGAAGAGCGTCGCCCACAGGCAGCCGACCATCTCGCGTGCAATGGCGGTGGTGACGATCACCCCGGCTTTGCTGGCCGCCGACAAGGGGTGATAGAGGATGCACAGCTTGACCTGGGCTCTTTGCCCGCTTGTTGATTGGTCGGCGCGATTAGGATGATCCCTAAGTTGCGAACTTCCTCGCCGCGCACTCCTTGGGCCATCGCAACCGAAATCGTTGCCTTGTGTACATCCAGCCCTACGAAAATGCTATGGTTCATCAGGCCCGCTCCCCATGCTTGGGGTTCGGCGCCGGACCATCCGGCGCAACCCTCGATAGGAGCTTGCCGCGGGGCCGCCCGTCACCTCACAGGGCGGACAAAGGGTCTAGGGGATGCTGAGGTCCTCTGCAAAGGTTCGGCCTGCCGCACTGGTCCTGAGCTCGTAGCAAATTCGTATGCCTTCGGCTAAGTCGCTTCTTCCGGCTTTTGCGACCGCGCTGGCGTGTACGAATACGTCCGGACCTCCGTCATCCGGTCTGATGAAGCCATATCCCTTTCTTGCGTTGAACCATTTCACGATACCTGTTGCCATGTGTCGAACTCCGGCGTCTTCAAAAGCTAACAAAAAGTACGCACTCAGCCAGCGAAGCTCATGCCGCACGCAAGGGCGCTGTAGAACAATGTAAGATTGCGAAAGAAGGTAAAAAGCCGTCGGTATGCCATACAATTGCGTATCTCACTTGATGCGCTCGCTTGTGCTCCATGAAAAGTGCGATCGCGGCGCGACAAGATTGCGGACTTTGGTGCACTGTCAGCTTGCCGTTGCTCAACGCAAGGCGTCATTATCGCATGTCCGAGCGACGCAGGTTGGAAGAAGAGTGAAAGGTGGTGGTGACCGTCATTCGCCGTCAGGCGCACCGCTCGGCGCAAAGCGGTCGAGCAAGTGCGCCGGTCGGTTTGGATGAGATCTACGGCGGTGAAAGCGGACACGGCGCTAGTGGGGGCAGCTGTGGCCGCTCGCATGGAATCCAAGCGAGAGCTCATGTCGCTACTTCGGATATAAGATGCACCGCCGCTTGCGATTGCAGCGCCTCGGCGCCAAAGTGTTGGCAGAAGTATCCTGACAAAAGTCATCGAGCACCTGTTCTCGCGAGAGACCAATGCATCTATTCTCATTGGCCGTTAAGCAAGTAGCGTGCCGCGCCTTATGACAACGGGACCAACTGCCGACTAGGTTGCTCTGCCGTTTTGGTTCTGGTGATGTAGGAGTGTGGGAGAGACTATGCTCCTGCTCGCAGCATTGCCTCGGCCGCAGAACATTTGGGCCGTTGCCCAGAAGCTTGAGAGTGACGCTCAATCTCCTGAGATAGGTCCTGGCGCTATGAGGGAGAGGCTCTTGCCGCATGTAGGCGGTCCATGACGGTATGCGCGGCAGCAGTTGCAGCGCCCATGCTGCCATCGTTGGACATCTAACATGGGCAGCTGGCGCAAAACTAACAATAATCGTACTGCCTGGTGTTAGATCAAGCGCACCGTTGCTGAAACCCGGCGGACGCGCGCTTGGCCCGACAAGTGGCGCGGACGATCTCGGGGACCGCGAGCAGGCCTGGAGCACTTCGGGATCAGGTGCGCGTGCAGGATCGATTGCACCTCGTTCTTGAGCCGCGCGATGCCGCACGACCTGGTAGCGCCGCGCCGCTAGCCGACGCTTGCGTTCCGTCTCTGCGTCAGGCGTCCGGATCTGCGGCAGGTGCCGCGGGCGCCTGCAGACACGCGAGTGTGCCGGCATCGATCTTGTCGGTCTCGACTTGAGCCTGGGCGATCGCCTTCACCTGATGCGAATTGGCGACAATCACGCGTGCCACGAACGACGCCAGAACCGGCGACACCGCCACTCTGTTCGCGGTCGCTTCGACCACCACCGCATCACTGGCCAGCAGGGTCTTGCCAAAACCGTCCAACGCAGTCCGCGTCTATATCAATACGGCCCGCATGTCGGAGGCTGCCATCCTCCCAAACCACCACCTCTCCGAGGTTCGGACGTCGATGTCAATCACCCGTCGCACTTGCACCTCCTGCCAAATCAGACCACATGACGGGAGCTACGGGCGACACGACAACTACGGATGCGCGCTCTCAGCGCAACCGGGCTGGTCGCAGAGGCGGCCAGCTACTAACCCGAGCTCGTGGCTGATCGTATGCATCGGCCTGCCCGCACCTTGGTGCTCCCGGTGCCTCTCTCCCGATGGTTGCACCATACGCCACTATCTTGAATATCGCAGCGGGACATCGGCACCGAGAAACTCAAATACCGGTTACCAATCCGATCGAGCGCCTCAACGGCAAGATCAAGCGGCGATCCGAGGTCGTCGGCATCTTCCCTAACGGAGACGCAATCGCCGACCTAATCGATGCGACCCTGTCGAGCAGAACGACGAATGTGCGGTCCAGGCGCCCGCTACATGACGCCGGAAAGCATCGCGCCATTAAGCGATGAATTCATCGTCGGTCTGCCCGACGTGGCAGGCTGATGCCTTCCGACCCGCCTGCCGGAAAATCGCAGGTAACCTACCGTCAGCTACACCATGCCCCGGCAGGGTGCTGGCAGCGGAGCTTGCGTCAATTGGATCGAACGTCTCTTCGTTTCTCAGCATTTGAGGCGCGGTATCTACCCGTCGAGGAGCGGCCTAGGCATCAACACGGCGATCTTGTGAGACGAAGTGTTCAAGCGTCCCACAGGATGCTCGCCGATGGCATCTTATGGTTCATCAGTGCAGGGTTGACCAAGCAATTTAGCGGCAGAGCTCCAATCGATGCTTCGGATGCCCTGCTTAAACCAGTCAACCCATTTCTTGCTTATGAAAATCGCGTAGCAGCCTGAGAGAGGATCACGCTCACGCGGGGCCATCGGGGCTGCGAAAGGATGCAGCCGTTGCCCCTGAGCCTAGCAGAACGGCCGTCGGGGCGACTTAACGCCCCAATTGGCCGTCTTCAATCTAAGGGCTTTAGGCGGTTGGGGGCAATCCCCGGCGCCTAGCAAGCTTGATGGTCCTGCCTGACAGCTCAACTATGCGTTTCTCCGCCGCTGTGAACGAAATCCTTCAATAGGATCAAGCCGCCTCCGTACGGTCTGGGGAATTGAGCGGAGTCGTTGAGGAAACATAGCCGAGAGCAGCTTGCTTCTGGCGCCGTCGCTCCACGGACGGAGGGATGCCCATTTTGCCACGGTATTTTGCGACCGTCCGGCGCGCTATATCGATCCCAGAGGAACGCAATAGCTCGACGATTGCGTCATCTGAGAGCACTGATGCTTGGGCCTCGGAGTCGATGAGCCTCTTAATGCGGTGGCGAACAGCCTCTGCCGAGTGAGCCGTCTCGCCGACGGCTGAAGCAATGGATGGTTTGAAGAAGTATTTGAGCTCGAACCGTCCACGATTGGAGGCCATGTACTTGTTGTTCGTTACGCGTGAAACGGTGGACTCATGCACCCCCGCGGCGTCGGCCACTGCTTTCAGATTGAGGGGTCGTAGATGCTCTACGCCGTAGGAGAAAAAGTCATGTTGCTGACGCACAATTTCGCTCGCAACTTTCAAGATTGTGTTCGCACGTCTCTCAAGTGAACTTACCAGCCAGCGTGCATCAGACCACTTATTGGCCAGGTAGGCCTTGTCATTACGGTTGCGCATTTTGCCCTTGAAATCGCGATAATAAACCTGATTCAGCGAAATGCTGGGAAACGCTTCACTGTTCAGCTCGACTACCCAATTGTGGTGATGACCCCGGCGAACAAAGACATCTGGGATCAAAAGTTCCAGGCGCACCGAACCAAACTTATGTCCCGGCTTCGAGTCGAGTGACCGAAGTTCCGCAATCATATCGGCGATGTCCTCATCGCTCTCTCCGCAAACGCTGCGCAGGGCAGGAACCCCCTCAGGTACAAGAGCGAGGTTCTCAACCAGTGCCTGCATCGCTGGGTCATAGCGGTTGCGCTCGCGCAGCTGGATCGCGAAACATTCTTTCAAAGAACGAGCGAAGACGCCAGGAGGGTCAAACGTCTGCAATGTTGCCAGAACGAGATCAACATCTGTTTGCGAGGCCCCCAGCCGTTTGGCGGCATTTCCTAGGTCTTGCGGCAAGTATCCGGCGTCATCGACGAGGTCGATTAGATAGCGTCCGATGAGTCGCTTTGTGGGCGACGTCAGCGCGAGTCCGAGCTGCTCGGTCAAATGATCGCGGAGGGTGATCTCTTTCGGTACGCACGCCTCTAGATTATAGTCTTCCTGACAAGATCGGCTGCGGGACGCCTCTGTGCCGACGTCCAGCCGATCTTGGTCCGAATTCTGAGGAATGTCCTCATCAAATGGCTCGGAATGAAGATCGTCAAGCTCCGGGCTGGGCGCCGCGTCGAGCTCGGGGCGAGTGCCAGGGTCTACGCTCAAGCCGTCTTGTTGGCTATTGTCGAACGCGTCGCTGTCAAGATCACTAGCGTCGTCCGGACCGCTGGCTTCGCTGAAGAGGTCGGTCGTTGTTCCGGCATCCTCTTGCGTCAGCATGTCTATGTCGCGCTCCAGCAATGGATTGCACTCGAGCTCCTCCTCCACGAAATCAGCCAGATCGAGATTAGACAATTTCAGCAGCTTTATCGCCTTCGCCAGGCGCGGCGATAGTACGGCTGATTGCGATTGCCGAACATTCTGCTGATATCCCAGGCTCATTGTAAGGTCTCTCCCCGGCTGATGTACGGCGTCTGTATGCGAGTTACCAATTGATGTTCGGCACGCAGACGGTTGTGGATATGGAAGCGCAAGGCGATCTCCCGCCCTACAGGCGCAGAGTCCCCTCTCGCTCTATCTTCATAGAATGTTTGATGGCCGCCTGTGGGGAGGCCAAGGATGCGGCCTGCTGTTGATAGTCTGGTTCTGGTGAACCGAGACGAGGGCGCCACGACAATGAACTGTCCAGTTGGCAAATAGAATCTGCGTTCTGATTGCCAGAGGCCATAGTTTTTGCCGGGTTTCGCATCGAAGTTGTCGCGGCGACCTACGCCGCAGGCGTGTGTCATCGTCCGGCCTTTCCACACAATACGTTCTTGGCCTGACACGATTGGCGCGCCTCGATTGTTAACAGGCGCAGGACCGGACTGCTTACCGGCGGTGGTCGCTCCAGCTGAAAAAAAGCGAGGGCTTTGTGTCCCGGCGGGGCCCGGGCTGAGGTAGAGCGCATATAATCGCTTGGTGCTGTCCCCGCCGAGGGTGGCATAGGGTCCGGAGCGCTTTTTGCAACGCTCCGCTTGCCGCTGCGGTCGCAGCACCATCTTGGGAACGCGTTCCCAGAGGCGAGCTCTTCCGTGCAAGGCCGTATTTGGCCAAATTCTGGCTCGGCGCAGTGGGTCGCCCGTTCGAGTGAACCGGGCGAAACACGTCGCTCCATCGCAGGTCTGGGGCGGCAAGTGCCGGAGACCGGGCAGCAACAACGCGGCGTGCCGGACATCATTCAACGGACTGAGCAAGAGGCCTCCCGAGATCTGTTCAGTGGAAGCATCAGCAAGAGGTGTGCCAAGCCAGTACGCCGGATGCCGCTCATGTCCCTTGTTGATGATCTCAGGTAGTGATGCAGTACGACGGAGCTCGCTGCGGTGTGTGAACTAGCGGCCCGATCGACCTTTGTGGCAACCGCAACAATCAAGATGGGCGACATCGAACAACGCGGGATGGAGGTCTCAGGCAACTAGCGCGCCATTGTTTAGGTGCATCGTCCTGTGCTGCCGCAACACGCCCAAGCCGCCAGCGAGATGCCGGGCGGCGCTAATCGTGAGCTATCTCGTGGTACAGCTATTGCTGCGACGATGACAAGCCTAGCGCGAGGAGCAGCTCTCAAGAAGCAGCCGGATGTCGAGCGCGCGAAGCGGCTCGTCGTCTGATCTAATGCGGCGCCGGGTGAGTTAAAGCAAGTGATCTCGCACGTTGGGCCACGGCGCATGTCAATCAAAGTAATGAAGTGTGGGGGATCGAGCTTTCGTGATGCGGAGGCGTACCGCGCTGTCTCCAGACATATAGTAGATAGGCTTGCAAATGACGCGCGGCAAGTCGTGGTCGTCGTTAGCGCGATGCACGGCCAGACGGACGTACTGAAGTCTCTAGCGCTCTCTGTGAATGAAATCTGCAGCACCGTTGCCTTGGACACCGTCCTGACAGCGGGAGAAATGATTTCCGCTGGACTTCTTGAGGCAGCATTGCAAAGACACTCGGTGCCGACATCATCGCTCTTTGGCTATTCGATTGGAATCAAGACATCCTTGGTTCTAGGTAGGACGGTCATCGAGGAGGTCGACAACAAACCGCTGCTAAAGGCGCTCGATTATGGCCGCGTGGTAATCCTTGCCGGAGCGCAGGGTCTGGATGAAGGTGGACGGGTCTCAATGCTCGGCCGCAATAGCTCGGATTTGACTGCGGTAATAGCCGCCGATATGGTGGGAAGTGGCGTTTGCGAAGTCTACTCGGATGTCTGTGGCATCTACTCCGCCGATCCGAGGATTGTGAGGCAAGCAAGGCTGCTCCCGACAGTCTCCTATGCCAACGCAAGTCGGATAGCACGCTGCGGGGCGAAAGTGCTTCACCATGGCGCAATCGACTATGCTGCCGGCCGGAGAATAGCCATCTCCTGCAAATCGTTACTGCCGAATGAGATGGCCGGTACTTTGGTGACTGACGCAGGAGGCGGGGTTTGCGTGGTCATCAACCCGTCAGCAACACGGGTTGCATTTCAAAGCGTCTTCGAAAAACGTAATGCTGAAGACGTTTTACGAAGGCTTGGTATCATGTGGATCGATCTCGAGCAGGATGAAAGCCCCGAGGGGTATTTGACGCATGACGCGGAGGCCGCGCTTACCGCTCTGCATCGGGAAGGCATCCACCCCGTGAGGAGTGCGCAGAAGATTGTTGTTTTAGCGCTCACCGGGTCCAAGCCAAAGACATACGAATTGCGAGATCTTGAGGCCGCTTCTTACTGTGCTCAGAGGGTCCATGCAGAGCTCCGCACTAGTGGGGTGGAAGCACCTCACTAGCCATCACCTCCTGATTGGCGATATACCGCGCTGCAGGTCGGGAGAGCCGGCTACTCACCGCGGAAATGAGTCGTCAGCGGCAACTTCACCTCCCTTGTAGAAGTCTTGAGATGGCTTGTCACGATGACCATCGCCGAGCGGACCGATCCTTCGATAAGTGCATTCCGCTACTGGGCAGTTGAGTTACGCAACGCCAGAACGCACGATCTGCCAGGTGCCTGCCAGGCAAGTGATGCGCAACCAATTACCGCGCGCCCAACATGCAAACGGCCTTCGTTAGCCTACTGGTTCTGTAGCCGGGCTCACCGTGAGTGCGGGCGGTTAGCGTATCCGTATCCGAGTCCAGGTTGACCTGGGCCGCAGTGTGATGCGGGTAGGCGACCTGCCCGACGACTAGGCCCGTCCCCAGGGAGCTAGTCGACTGAAGCTGGAACATGTTCAGGGAGAAACAAGAGTTAGACGGTCGTGGTACTCGAAGTGTAGCACCAGCGAGATGCGGAACAGGTGCTAGCCTGCCGCGGTGATCAAGCGTCTGGCGTGAGGCCTCGCCGAGGCAGCGAGGCCCGATGCAGATGTCATGTCAGAGCGGGGCTGCTTCCGCTAAGCTATCTTCAAAGATGTCCAAACCCTTAGTCAGCGTCTCCGGGTCGATCGTTAGCGGAGGAAAGAATTTGATGACCTCGTCCGCCGGGCCGCATCGTTCAATGATGAGGCCCCTATCGTACGCCTTGCGTGCTGCAGTCTCAGCGAGGTGAGTATTTCGGCAATCAAAGCCGAGCGCCATTCCGCGGCCGCGGACAGTGAAGTGGTCTCCATGCGCGCGCGCAATAGCATTAAGCCGGTGACGCATCAGCGTTCCCAGTCGATAAATGCTTTGCGAAAAGATCTCAGTGCGCCAGTAGATATTCAAAGCTGCAGTTGCAGAGACAAGCGCTAGGTTATTTCCTCGAAAGGTGCCCGTGTGCTCTCCCGGTTCCCATATATCAATTGCCTCTTTGATCAACAACATGGATAACGGCAGACCATATCCACTTAAGGACTTCGACAATATTACGACATCTGGTGACAACTCGGCGAACTCAAAGCTGAAGAAATCGCCAGTACGGCCGCAACCCATCTGAATATCGTCGACGATAAATATGGCTCCAATCTCTGCCGCTAGGGCTTGTACGGATCGTAGCCATTCCTTTTGAGCGACGTTGATGCCGCCCTCCCCCTGTACTGTTTCAAGGAGAATGGCGGCTGGCGCATCGATGCCGCTGCTAGAGTCCAGCAATATGTTCCGCAGGTGCTCCGCCGTATCAATCTCATCTCCAAGATAACCATCATAGGGCATTATCGTGACGCCGGACAGGGGGACTCCACTGGCTTCGCGAAGAAAGCGACTGCTGGTCGCAGCCGCGGCGCCGAGACTGAGGCCATGATAACCACGTGTGAATGAAATGATGTTGTGGCGCCCGGTTACTTTACGCGCCAGCTTCAATGCCGCCTCAACGCCATTGGCACCTGTAGGTCCAGTAAATTGAAATCGATAATCCAAGCCCCGCTCACGAAGAATAACTGAGTTGAAAGTCTCCATAAAGTCGACCTTGGCCGGAGTGGCCATATCGAGGCCGTGAACGACAGCATCAGATCCCAGATATTCTGTAATAGCTGCCTTTAGCTGATGATTGTTGTGGCCGTAATTGAGCGCTCCAGCCCCGGAAAAGAAGTCGATGAACCGTTCGCCCGTCTCGCTTAGCAGAAAGGGCCCGCGCGCATGACTAAAGCACGCTGGGAAGAGACGCGAGTACAGGCGAACGTTGGATTCCAACGTTTCTAACGTTCGAAGAGTACGTGAGGGGTCGGCAGAGTTATTCATGATCGCACCTTCACTTTGTCCATGAATATGGCTGGTGCACGTGACATACTCCACCATGCGGAATATTAAACCTCTCAGCGTTGGTAGTCCCTCGTCGAGCGAGGGAGAATCGTCGAGCCGGTGCGACGCTGTTGCGGTTTGGTCAGGAGGCCATTCACTAAGCGCGGCTTGAATACGGCTGGCATGCGCACTGTTGCCGATGCCGGACGGCTCGCCGTGGCAATATCAAGCTTCCAACATCGAGCTTGAGGCGGCGATATAGGGACTCGTCGGAGGCCAGACCGTGATCGCCGGGCGAAGCGAGCCTAATTATACGCAGCCCTCATGGATCAAGAGAGCTGATAACACCTATTGAAAGGCCGACGGCGATACAGGACGATGACCCTGGACAAAGAGCCCCGGCAGGCGCCGGGGCCCTCGATCATTGATTGAGAAACTGAGATCCTTATTTGCTCGCGAGTGGCCAGCCAAACTTGTAGTTGAGGCGGGCGGTGACGAGATCAAAGTCCTGACGAATGCGGTCGTTTCCTAGTCCTGTTGCGAAGCTAACGTCACTAGCCGGCATGAACACGTGGTCGTACTCGATGCCAGCTGACCAGTTCGGTGTTAGGCTAATCTCAAGACCGGCACCGGCCGTACCTCCCCAACGTGTGGTATCCGCGTCGCCCAGAAAGCCAGCCGAATTAGTGATCCGATAAGTGCTCCCTACCACAGCCGCGCCCGCTTTGGCGTAGAGCAGTACGTTGCCGGCCGAATAGCCAATCTGGCCGGTCAGCAAGCCGAAACCGTCGATGTTTGTGTGATTGGTGGTGCCCGGGTTGGCAATGCTAACGTTTGAGCCGCTGAGATCGGCCCAGTTGCCCAGCCCTTCGAGTCCGAGCACGGTATTGCCGAATTGCCAACGATATCCAATCTGGCCCCCTACTGTGCCGCCGGTTGCGTCGTGAGAGCCCTCGGGGATAGAGCCGAGAAAATCCCAGGAGTTATGGCTCGAGCCCCAGCCGCCATTGACGCCGGCATAGAAGCCGCTCCAGTCGTAGAGCGCGATGACAGCCGGGCTGGGCGTCGGCGTATTCGGAAATGCGGGACGCGCGGCGAGATCTGCGGCAGACGCGGACGTCGCAGCGGCCATCGCAAGAATGCTCGCGCAAACGAGTGACTGCTTTTTCATTTCGGTTGTTACTCTCTTTAATGGCCCCCAGTGTGGCCGTTGTATCAGCGCTTACGCGAATTGCTGTACCTGAAGTGCAACAGAGCTCGACGATAGCAGAGCCGAACCTGACGTAGTGTCAGGTTGTGAAGAGATAGTGCGAGCATGGCGCGCAGGCGTCGGAATTCGAGGCGAACGAAGGCGCCTGCGGCGCTCGATGTTGCGTGTTGGCTCGTGTAGCAAATGATAGCTGACAGTGCGTGCCGGCTGCGGCCCGGATGTATACGCCGTTATAGGCTTTTGTTGAATGCGGAACGAGAGCGCGTAAGCGCTTAGCGAGAGCGGATAGCTGTGCGAAGAAGCGTCCGGCTTGGATCGAGGTTTAGATGGGATTAGACGGCAAAAAGGATGTCCATTTGGACGTCTCATCGGCGAGGTCGGTGAGCCGGCTGGAGGTTCTTGGAGGACCTTCGGGGCGCCGCGTGCGTTCGGAGGCTGAGAGCCGCCTCGCACGGCGGCAACACGCCTCGCTCCCGAAACTGCCGTCGCCAATCGTAGATCTGCTAGCGCGTCGCTCCGTGCTTGCGCGCCCCTCGGCCACCGCGACACGGGATAACAGACTCTCGGCGACTTATCCGAGTCGCATCCGACATTCGCGCCGCTGATCGTGGGAGATGCGTCGGAGGAGTGTCAAGTTCCGCGATCAAGCTTGAGACGCCGCAATCGACGATGTCGTGTTGCAGACGGATACGGCGACAGATGGCGAGCAGCTGTCCGGGGTGATCCGCAAGGTGCGAGCGTCACGATGATCGCGGCCGCTGCTGATAAGAGTTACATTGCAACCGGCCGATCGACTTCCACTGTCGCCACGATGGGCTTACGGCGAAGTGCAGGAGATACTTCGTCTTGATCCATTCAGCGGAGGCGCCTTCGCGTTCCGATCGAAACGAGCGGACCGGATCAAGACTTTTGTCTGGGATCGAACGGGCCTGGTGTTGGTGCACAAGCGTCTTGAAGGTTGCAAGTTCGTTTGGCCAACGATCGCAGACGGCGTGATGCGGATATCACCGGCGATGTTCGCGGCACTGTTCGAGGGGCTGGATTGGAGGTTGGTCCGCCCGGAAGAAGCACGGCGCCCCCAGGCGGCGGGATAACTGCGGCAGAATGACTCGGCAGCTATTTTGAGCGTGGCACGCGCGGCGGCGATGTGCTCGAAATAGCGCATGAGCATCGCGGCGCTGCGCGACGAAAATGAACAACTGAAAGCCCTTTTGGCGCAAACGCGGGCGGCCTTGAGCGAGCATCAGGGGGCGCTGGCGGCGTCGGAGGAAGCGCAGCGTCGGCTGGAGGTCATCCTCGGCGAATTGCGGCGCGACAGGTTCGGCGCGAAATCCGAGAAGCTGCGGCCAGATC
>NZ_JAKLTZ010000048.1:0-11799 GCF_022012555.1 Bradyrhizobium zhengyangense
CTGACAGAAGACCGCACTCGATCACACGCCAAAGGGTCAGAAACTTCTTGCATTGCGGGCGGCAACCACAGAAGGCTGTACATGACCTACCGACTGACATTGTCTCCCGAGGCCGCGGCGGCCAAGGCGGGGTTCTCGAAAGCGAGCGCGTATCGGATCGAGGACGATTTGCGCCTGCCATCGCAGAAGAAGGTGCCGAGAGGCCGGCGACGGTCCGATCCGCTCGTGCCCTATTGGGACGCCGAGATCGTTCCGATCCTGAAGGCTGCGCCCGGCATCCGCGTGATCGGCGTGCTGGACGAGCTGCGCCGTCGGCATCCCGACCTCAACCCCAACATCCGACGCACGCTGGAGCGGCGCATCAATGCCTGGCGGGCGCTCAATGGCCCTGAACAGGACGTGATCTTCCGCCAGGAGCACGAGCCCGGTCGTCTGGGTCTGTCCGACTTTACCGATACAAGCCCGCTCGGCATTGCCATTGCTGGTGAGACGCTCGATCACCGGCTCTACCACTTCCGGCTGGCGTTCTCCGGCTTTGAGCATGCCCATGTCGTGCTCGGCGGCGAAAGCTTCGTCGCCCTGGCCGAGGGCTTGCAGAACGCCCTGTGGGCGCTCGGCGGCGTTCCGCGGGAGCATCGCAGCGACAGCCTGTCGGCAGCATTCCGCAATCTGGCGGCCGACGCGCGGGAGGATCTGACACAGCGCTACGCCGCGCTGATGGGCCACTACGGCATGGCGCCAACGCGCAACAATGCGGGCATTGCACACGAGAACGGCTCGATCGAGAGCGCGCACGGTCATCTCAAACGAGCGCTGGAGGATGCGCTGTTGCTGCGGGGCACGCGCGACTTCATCAGTCTCGATGCCTACCGGGCTTTTGTCGACGAGATTGTCGGCCGGCGCAACGCCAACCTCGCTAAGCGGATCGCGCTCGAAAAGGAAGCACTGGCGCCACTGCCGAAAGGCCGCACGACCGACTTCGAGGAGAAGGTGATCCCGGTGACGTCGTCAGGCGGCTTCATCCTGCGGCGCGTGTTCTACACTGTGCCTTCAAGACTGATTGGCCATCGCCTGCGTGTGCGCATCTTCGACGACCGGCTCGAATGCTTCCTCGGCGTCACGCCGGTCGGGACGCTGCGGCGCGGGCGGCCTGTGTCGGAGAACCACGGCGGGCATGTCGTTGATTATCGGCACGTCATCCATGCCCTGCGGCGCAAGCCGATGGCGCTCGTCAATCTCGTCTATCGCGATCAGCTCTTCCCGCGCGCGGCTTACAAGCGCCTCTTCGAGACCTTGCGGGAGCATGGCGACGACCGGCGCGCCTGCAAGGTGACGGTCGAGCTTCTGGCTCTGGCCCATGAGCGAGCCTGCGAAGCCGAGCTCGCCGAGGCGATCGCGACCGCTCTCGATGCCGGACGGTTACCCGATCTTGCGGCATTGCGCGATCGCTTCCGACCCGAGGCGGCCTCGATCCCGAGTGTCGCCGTCAAGCTGGCGTCGCTCGACGTCTACGATGAGCTGGCCTCCGTCAGCGTCGTGTCGGCCCACTCGAACCTGGGAGGAGCAGCATGACCAGCGGAGCTACCTCCATCGATGCCGCCCGCGTCGAGCTGCTGCTCAATGAGTTGCGCCTGCCCGGCGTCAAGGCGATCTGGCCGAAGCTCGCCGCGCAGTCGGACAAGGAAGGCTGGCCCGCCGCCCGCTTCCTTGCGGCCCTTGCCGAGCACGAGGCAGCCGATCGCACCCGCCGCCGCATCGAACGACACATGGTGGAAGCGCGTTTGCCCGCCGGCAAGACGCTCGCCACGTTCGAGTTCGAGAGCGTGCCTATGCTGTCAAAGGCACAGGCGATGGCGCTCGCCGCCGGTGACGTCTGGTTGAAGACCGGCGCCAATCTGCTGCTGTTCGGTCCACCCGGCGGCGGCAAGACCCATCTCGGCGCAGCGATCGGCCTGGCTCTCGTCGAGGACGGTTGGCGCGTTCTCTTTGCACGTACCACTGATCTGGTGCAGCGGCTGCAGGTGGCCCGGCGCGAGCTGGCGCTGGAGTCCGCAATCGCCAAGCTTGACCGCTACGACCTCCTGATCCTCGACGACATCACATATGTGAGCAAGGACCAGGCGGAAACCAGCGTATTGTTCGAGCTGATCGCCTCCCGCTACGAGCGACGCTCGCTGCTGATCACGGCCAATCAGCCATTTGGCGAATGGGGGCGTATCTTCCCCGATCAGGCGATGACACTGGCGGCGATCGATCGCCTGGTGCACCACGCCACGATCCTCGAGATGAACGTCGAGAGCTACCGTCGAAAAGTTGCTCTCGATCGCAGGCGCGGTCCAGGCCGGCCGCCGGTTCACGCCACTCCAAATGAACTCGAGAAGGCGGTGACTGACGCTGGCAATGCCGCTTGATTGTCGCGCAGCGTCAATCAAGCCTTGCCAAGCCCGCAGCCAGCGTCAATTATCTTCTGACTCGGCCGCCTCGTCTCATCTTGATTGACGCGCCGCTCTCATCCTGATTGTCGCGCCATACCTGCATACCTGCGATATCCCCGCCGGTCTTATACTTTCCAATTCTGCCATGGAAGATCAAATCCCTTGTTGAGGACGATGTAGTTGTCACTCTCCGGCTCGTGCGAGTCCGATGAAGTGCGTGCACTCCGGGCGGCAAACGGGCAATGGCGCGACACCTCCAGGCCTTCAGCCATCTCGTGAGGACTTGTCGACAAGATCGGACAGCTTCAGTTGGAACTGTCGCCGTCGGAATCCCTGCAAACCGTCCCTGACGGCGAGTAAATGCGTCCAGCACTATGGCCGTATGGGCGGGGGCGATAGCCAACGACAGCTTCCGTGGCGTCGGGCGCTGCATGGTACCAATCGTTGCCCACGAGTAGTAAATTCAAATTGCAGGCTTGTGTGGCAAATATCCGGTTCAGGAGGCAGCCGCACTTGCGCTCACAGCGCCGGGGCGTCCATTCCTACGCGATTGGGTTCAAGGAACCTATTCTGTGAGTGCGTAGGGTGGACTGCCCCGGCCCAGTGAAGATCGGGCCAGTGACGCTATCAACCATCAAGATCGATAGCGAGCTAGTGCGGAGCCGATACAAAAACCCGACGCTCATCTCATTAGCACTGTGAGCGCTAGCGGTACGAGGAAAGATGTGATTAGTGCGTTTAGGCTCATAGCAATTCCAGAAAACACGCCAGCCACCTCGTCCACCTGAAATGCTCGCGCGGTGCCGATCCCGTGCGCGGCGATTCCTGCCGCAAAGCCACGAGCCCGAAAATCGGTGATGCCGGTACGGTTCATCAATCGCGTGACAACGGTCGCTCCCATGATCCCGGTGAGGATGACCGCGACTGCCGTCAGAGACGGATCCGCCTGCAGCGTTTCGCTGATGCCCATTGCGACCGCGGCCGTTACCGACTTCGGGGCAAGGGACAGGATCACCTCGCGAGGCAGGCCGGCAGCCTCCGCAAGCAGCACAATCGAGAAGACGGCCGTGACCGAGCCCGCAACGAGCGCTGCCAGCATCGGCACGATCGAGGCAAGGACAATCTTGCGATTTTCGTATAGCGGGACCGCGAGCGCGACGGTTGCCGGGCCGAGCAGGAAATGCACGAACTGCGCTCCGCCGAAATAGATCGCATACGGCGTGCCAGTTGCGAATAGAAACGCGCCGATGATCCAGACCGCGTGCAGCACGGGATTGGCAAGGGCATGACGGCGAAGCGCAAGCGACACGGCATCCGCGATTGCATAGACCAGCAAGGTGACCGTCAACCAAAGCAACGGGGATTGCGAGAGATAGACCCAGAGGGAGAACGGATTGTCCTTCACGGTGCCTCGCTGAACAGCCGACTGATAAGGCGGAACGTCAGAACCGTCGCAAGCAAAGTCACCATGACCGAGACAGCAAGGATCAATATTATAGCGAGCCCGTGCGTCGCGAGGAGATCGAGCTTTTCCACGACGCCAATGCCGGCTGGGACGAACAGGAGCGACAGATGCTTGAGCAGCCCCTTGCTTGCTGTTTCCACGCCGCTATTTCGTAGTGGGCCTCGAGCGATGCTTGAAAATCTGTCACGGGCAAGCAGCAGAATCAGCAAGAGCAGGAGCCCGAGCACGGGACCTGGCAGCGGTAGGCCGAGGCCCCGGGTGATGACTTCGCCGGCGAGTTGGCAGAGCAAGATAAGACTGAGACTTGCAAGCATGAAACACCCTGAGCGGCACATTCATATCAGGAGGAGCTACCGAAAAATTGTCCATGGCCGCGTGGTCGAGAACCGACCGCCCCTTCTTCGATTTGCTCAAGTCCGAGACGGCTTCTGACCACATCAGGTGCTCGCCCGGATCACGAACTTAGTACTGAGATATCCCTCGATTGCTTCCACCCCGCCTTACGAACCGTAGCTGGAATCCCTGATGTTTCCGAACGGGACTTCTGAAAGCGCCAAGCTAGGTATTTGATGGACACCATACCGCTTTCAAGCGGTCGGCCCCGAAGGCACAAGCCGTCGATTGGCCTCCTCGGCGACCTCGTCGTAGCTCTTGAATGCAATGATCTGGCGCGAGCGGCCAAACGACTCTTCATTCATGATACACGCCTCGGGCGAGGTCCCCGTCAGGACCGTTGACTCGACGAAGAACCCTTCGTTGCCAATGCGCTTGCCATCGGTCTGCAAGAATGCGCCGCGCTGGACTGACAGCGCCGGCAACGAAGCTCTCCATCGCATCGGCCAGCCGCGAATTGGCGAGTTGTCCCCCATTCGCGTATCCTTCTCGAACACATTTCCGACCTTGATGCGCCAAGCTTCTATCGTAGTTCGCCAAGTCGGCCCTTCTCGCCACATTTCAGACCTTTCTTGATAGGGCATTGAATTCGAGCAGCAGGCAATCCGCTATGCCTTCACCATGGCTGCGACCACCAGGAAGGAATGAACGCGTTCTCTGAGAAGCGTTCGCCGAAGTTTCGGGGTAGCTAGACGAGAAAGAGAGCTGGGGAGTAGTCATCAGAGGCCGTTGGGTCTGCACCGGCTATCGCGGCCGGACACCGGGCTTGCCAACCACAGGGAACGTAAATTCGATTCCCGCTTCAGAAAACGTCTTCCGCAACGTTTCCATCAGCTCATCAGACATCTGGGGAGTGTCATTGTACTCCTCCAGCCGCCGAATGACCGCGGAAGACACGCCCGCTCGCTCCGCTAGCTCCTTTACCGACCAGTTTAACATTCCACGCGCTGCACGCAGTTGCCTCCCCGTGACCTTTGAGGCCCCTCTTCGCTCCCGCGCGAGTATATCATGGTGTGCGTCGCTCCACGTGCCGAGCCATTCTCGAACGCCACCCTCGCTGTTCTTGAGGGGCACCGCCGCGCCCTGGTGCCAGCGATAGATGCCGTCCGGCCGGCGCAAGCGACATTCGACGTTATAAGGCTGCGCTGTCTCGACCGAGACCGCCCACTCTCTTAGAGCTGCCTCGCGGTCATCCTCATGGATGAGACCGATCCAGTCCTTGAAACGTGATCCATGATCTTCGGCAGTCTCTAGCGCATTGGAAACTGCAGTGAGGCGACCATCGCTACTGCTTGTCCATGGGAAACCCCGACAGATCTCAGCCAATGCCCTGTAGCGCTCCGCTTCTACTTTGAGCGCGTCCAAGAGATTGCGCTGTTCAGTGATATCGCGCGCGAGCCCAAGAATGCACTCTGGTTTGCCGGCCTCATCGAGCAGCGGTTCGGCCCGGCCGTGGATCCAGCGCAAAGTTCCGTTCGGACGGATGACACGAAATTCACCCTCGAGCAACGATCGATTGAGCTCCCGTGCGCCGAAACAGCGCATGCTGCTGCGGTCATCGGGATGAATCCTTTTCTCGATTTCCGCGTATGCTGGCGTAGTTCGACGCGGATCCAGCCCAAATAGCTCATAAAGGCCACGGGACCATTGCATCTGGCCGTTGCCGTCGCTGCGCCACAGTCCGACAGAGAGCTTCTCTTCCAAGAATGGAAGGACATTTGCAAGGCTGAGGCCGCTCTCGAAGTCAGGCAATGTGAGCTCCTGGCCGGACCTGGGGCCGAGTTCGGTGCATCTCGCGCGCGATCATCTTTGACGCCTCGCCCTCCTCCCGACCGCAACCAAGACGCCTCGCCCGACGGTTCACGGCAAATGACCTTGTCCTTCTTAGCAGGCAGCCACGCGGAGATTGTTTGTCGCGCCTCTATGTCCGAATGGCAGGCCAAAAACCACCACCGCCAGGTCGCCCGACCGCGCATAACCTTCCCGCTGGGCCGCCACGGCGGCGATCTGGGTTATTTCCTCATAGCCAGAGGGATCGCTGGCCACCACACTGTGTACGCCCCACAACAGGCACATGCGCCGCGCCACGTTTTCATCCTGCGTCAGAGCAAGGATCGGAACCGGCGGCCGCTTGCGCGAGATGCGGGCCGCGGTCGTCCCGCTGGCTGTGAAGCCGACGATGGCTTTGGCCTCGATGGTGGCTGCAAGATCTGCACCCGCGGCAGCGACCGCATGCGGAGGCGTATTCTCCTCGTCAACTCGTGAGGCCTCAATCAGGGACCGGTAGAGACGATGCTGCTCTGTACTCCTGATGATGCGATCCATCATGGCGACGGCCTCGATGGGATAGGCGCCGCTTGCCGATTCGGCTGACAGCATCACGGCATCGGCGCCATCATAGATGGCGGTCGCAACATCTGAGGCTTCCGCGCGCGTTGGCGTCGGCGCCGCCACCATAGAGTCGAGCATTTGGGTTGCGACGATCACGGGCTTTGCGGCCAGCCGGCAGGCGCGGACGAGTTCTTTTTGCCGGCCAGGCACGTCTTCTGGGGGGATTTCGACCCCGAGATCACCGCGCCCGACCATGAGAGCGTCTGACAACTGAATGATATCGTCGATGCGATCAAGCGCCATGGGCGTCTCGATTTTGGCGACGAGGCCCGCTGCTTCACCAATGAGGGCCCGCGCCTCGATCAGGTCTGAAGGCTTCTGAACAAATGACAGCGCAACCCAGTCGACACCGAGCTCCAGGCCGAAGGCGAGATCGGCGCGATCTTTCTTGGTGAGGGGCGAGATATCGAGCGACGCCCCCGGCAGGTTTACGCCCTTATGATCGCGGATCGGGCCGCCGACAATGACGCGCGCGACCATTTCGCGATCGCCCGGTCTTTCGACGCTCAGGCGCACACGGCCGTCGTCGATGAGCAGCTTTTGGCCTGGATGCGCAGCTGCAAATATTTCCGGATGCGGCAGAGGGATTGCCTGCTTTCCACCTCTTGCTCCGTCGAGGACAAAGCGGACGCTCTCTCCAGCATGCAGGCATAGCTTGCCCTCTTCAAGCAAGCCGATCCGGATTTTCGGGCCTTGCAGATCCTGTAGCACTCCGATGGGACGGCCGAACTCTTGCTCGAGCGCGCGGATCGCCGAAAACGCGCGCGCGTGGTCGTCTTGGCTGCCATGGCTGAAGTTCAGGCGAAAGGTATCTGTGCCTGCAAGATAGAGATCACGGATTTTGTTAGCCTCGGTTGTGGCCGGACCGAGGGTTGCGACGATCTTGGCGTGGCGCGAACGACGCATCAAAATTGAATCCTGTGCAATGGGCTACGTTAGGGATCGGCGCTCATAGCTGTTGCCAATACCGGGTTTATCACGCGCCTCGCCCGCGCCATTCCCAAGTCGACATCACGCTCCCGAAGCGGCAGCAGCTTTCTCTTGCTGCGTCGAGGAAACGATACTGTTGACGGCCCGGTACGCGAACACAATGGCTGGCCCAATGGTGATGCCTGCTCCGGGATAGATCCCACGCATCGGGGAGGTCATGTCATTGCCGCAAGCATAGAGTCCTGGAATTGGCCTTTCCTGACCGTCCAATACCTGCCCGCAAGTGTCGGTTGCCAATCCGGTTGCAGTGCCGAGCGTTGCCGGAACGATTGGGAGTGCGACGAACGGGCCGGTTTTGATTGGCCCAAGGTTTGGGTTCTTCTTGCCCACGGCCGAATCGCCGAGCGTGCGATTGAAAGCCGATTCACCGCGATTGAACAGCGGATCGCGCCCCTCAGACGCATGCGCGTTGTGTTCTTCGACAGTCTTTTGAAGCGCGGCGGACTCCAATCCCAGCTGCTTCGCAAGCTCTGGAATCGTCCGGGCGACCTTGATGTAGCCAAGGCGCGCATATTTCCCGATGCTCAAGGTCCATGGCCATGGCAGCAAATGCCCCATCCCTCTCAGCCGTACGAAGTCGTGGTCGCAGATGAAATAGAACCGCTTGTCTGCCGGATACCCACCGTTGAACATCGCCAAGCAGATGTCGTGATAGGAATTGGATTCGTTGACAAAACGCTTTCCATCTGGCCCCACGGCAATGACGCCGGGACGGCCGCGGTCGAGCCAGCCGTAGGGAACGACTTGCGAGGAACTGCCGCTCTTCAGAATCGATACGGGCGTCCAGAAGCCGGCAGAGGCAACATTGTTGTCGATTGCCGCTCCGAGCCTTGTCGCAAGAGAGATGCCGTCGCCTGTCGCATCGGGATGGGCGAGCGTGTCGTCGTGCTGGTGGGGGCCACTGAGCTCGGCTCTCAATTGCGCGTTACGCGCAAACCCGCCCGTTGCGAGGATCACCCCATGGGAAGCGCGCACGCGAATCTCGGAATCGGCCGACTTAACGACCGCGCCGGTGACGCGGCCTTCTTCCTTGATCAACTCTACGAGCGGGGATTCCGGCCATATCTCGACGCCGTACTTGCGCAGGCTCACAAGCAAGCGCGCGATCAGGGCGTTGCCTCCGCTGAGCTCGGTGCCGCGCCTGTGGCCAAGCCGGTCACGCGCGTAGCGGCTGACGCGGCGCAAGACGTGCCTGAGCGAGGCAAAGGATTGAAACGGATTGAGGAAGCTTCTCACCTCGCTCGATGAGATCATCATTCCGCCGAGCACAACGCGGATGGGATTGCCTATCAGATCGAAGTCGCTGCCAAGAAGCCGTCCGTCATAAGGCGCGGGGCTCAGTGCCCGGCCCTTATCGACTCCGCCGACCTGGCTTGAATGGTAGTCGGGGGCCGAGGCCAGCGTGAACTTGACTTCAGTCCCGTTCTCAAGGGCGGCGAGCGCAGCCGGGCCGTCCTCGAGATAGGCATCAACAAAGCCTGACCGGTAATATGTGCCAAGTTCATGTTGCAGGTAGGTCTTCGACTTCGCAAGCGAGTCGTCGATCTTCGCCGAGCGCGCTTGGTTCGAGCAAGGAACCCAGATCATTCCATTGGAGAGAGCTGTCGTGCCGCCAAGCCGCGCCGACTTTTCGCAGACAGTGACGCGCAGTCCTGCCTTTGCTGCATAGAGCGCAGCCGAAAGCCCGGCCGCACCACTACCGACCACGAGAACGTCGGTTGCCCAATTGTGCTCCGGCCTCCCCTCTCGGGCGAGTGCGACGGTCTTTCCCTTGCCTGATTGGCCCATCGGGTTATTCATTCGAGCCTCGCTGCGAGTGTTCTCTTGGAGCTGACGTCAGTGATGCCGCGGAAGCGGGACGGCTTTGAACTCCTCAGCCGCCGCCTTCACTGCCCGTTCGATCGGGATTCTTTCGATGGACGAGGCGCCAACGAAACCCACGCATTGCGTTGATCGGTACACCACGATCGTATCCTCCGGCTCCGCGATTGCACCGCCATGGCAAAGCAGGATCACATCGGAGCGCACGCTCCTTGCGGCGTCGCTGAT
Source organism: Bradyrhizobium zhengyangense (assembly GCF_022012555.1). NCBI lineage: Bacteria > Pseudomonadati > Pseudomonadota > Alphaproteobacteria > Hyphomicrobiales > Nitrobacteraceae > Bradyrhizobium > Bradyrhizobium zhengyangense. Next base: position 9,724 of record NZ_JAKLTZ010000048.1, read on the forward strand.
GTCGTTGATGCGCCTGATCGCCTCTTGGATGGGCTGTCCTTCCTCATGGCCGACGAGCCCGCCTCGGGTGGCTCCTACGTGAGGGACGATGCAGTCCGCACCTGCGCCCGCCATCGCTTTGGCGTCGTCAGGGCTCGCGACATAGGCAAGCGAGAAGATGTCCTTCTTGCGCGCAGCCGCGATCATCTCGACTTCGCGTTCGAAGCCTAGTCCGACGCGCCCGCGGCGATAGCGCCATTTGTCGCCCATCGTGGAGATGGTCGGATAGTTGATTACGCCGGAGAAACCGGCCGACCAGAATTTGTCGAGCAGGGCATCAAGATCGAGCCGGAGGGGATCCCATGCCTCAATGCCGCCGATCACGGGCACCGAAGAAACGACGTTGCGGACTTCCGAGGCAAGTTCGAGCGTGCGCGCATTGGAATCGCCGATCCGGCTGGTCGGAAGTCCCATTAGGCGCGACAGCCCGGTGCTGTAGACGACCAGCATGTCCGCGCCCCCGAGCACTGCACATTTCGCAACCAGACCACAGCTGCTGCCCGCGGCAAGAATGGCTTTTCGCTCCGCCACCTGGTTTGCGATCTTGGCCAGGATTTCGGTTCGCTCAAACATTCGCATCGCCATCAGCCTTCTTGCCCAATTGCTTGAGGATCCATCTCGCAGCCGCCTCCGCAAATTCGGGATCGTTGATGTGACAGTTCAATTCGCGGACCGTAACCTTGGGCGGCAGATTGTCCTTAAGCGCATCGAGCCACGCGCGGTCCGCATCAGGATCTCGAAAGATGCCGCCGTCGCGGTCATAGTCGGAGACGCCTTTTGCCGGCCAAAGGACCATGACAGGCCCTTCTGCCAACGACAGCCGCTGGGCCGTAAGCCGGCCGATGCTCGTATTCTCGGCGAGGGTTGTGCGCATCAGCGTCGTGTACGGTGTATGGGAGTAGAATAGCCGGCCGCGAAATTGATCAGGAACGCTGGATGGCGCACCAAAATTGACCATGTCCACCGCGCCAGGCGCGATAACATGCGGTATTGATTGCTCTGCCGCTCCCTTGAGCCGATCCGGCCCGGCGCTCGCGGTGCCACCCACGATTTCGTCGGCGAGTTCGGTTGTGGTCAGATCAATCACAGCATCGAATTCGCCGGCCGCGATCAGCTGCTCCATCTTGCGGCCGCCCGCCCCGTTTGCAGGAAAGACGATCGCGTCGACCCCGGCCTTGCCGAGGCGCCCAACGCACTGAGTTGCCGCCGGCGTCGTCACTCCGAAGGCCGTGATCGCAACGATCTTCGTCTTTCGCGCAGCTTTGGCGGGCGCATAGCGCATGGCGGCGATGGCCTGTCCTGCATTCTGCAAGACCCGCTCGGTAAACGCATTGATCCCGAAGAGATCGACCAATGTCGGATAGAGCATGATGTCGTTGTGGACCGCCAATTCGGCGAGAAGTGCTGGCCTTGCGCTGCTCACGAGCAGCTTGGGAAAGCCATAAGGCAAATCAGATACGACTTCGCCGAACACCGCACTCCCCTTCCCACCGGCGACCCCGACGATCGCGCCGATGGCCCCTGATGCCAGCAGATCGCGAACTTTCCCGCGTGTTGTTGCGGCGATTTCTTTCAAGAGCTCGGCGGGCGAGGCGACGCGAACGCTATGACCGCCTGCTTGATTCGTCCGGGGCGCAATCTTCGAGGTGCCGACGTCAATCAGGACGGTCTTGCGGCCACACTTACAGATGATATCGGCCAAGTAGGAGACTTCGCGGCCCTTGGTATCGAGCGTAGCCACAATCGCGACTGCGTTCGAAAGCTCGGACAGGCTACCATCCCGGACCGCCCCCTGGCCGTCCGTGCAATGGTGAGACACGATTTTTCTCCTAGATCATTCTGACCAACGCGAGGTCTAGACCGAGCGGGATCGGCGTATAAGACCGCAAAGCGTCTAAGTGGGTAAGATTGGGTAGCCTCCTCCCGAAGTTCGAGCTACGTGCGCGCGGGCTTTTCAAGTGTACGCATACGACGAAGGCCGCCTGATTGACGCATGCGCGCGAGCACGGCGAGTTCTACGATGGCGTTGCGTGAAGG
>NZ_JAKLTZ010000049.1:0-11395 GCF_022012555.1 Bradyrhizobium zhengyangense
CACACCGTAAGCAGCCCGCGCGAAACGCCATTGCGCCGCGCAACCTCGGAGATGTTCGCACCCTCCTCAAAGCTCTCTGCCACGATCCGGGCCTTCTCCTCGCTAGTCCACCGACGCCGTCGGCGCTCCCCGGTGATCACCTCGACGCGACGATAGGCGTCATCTTCCTGCCTGGCATCAAGCATGGCATTTGCCATCGTTCCACCTCCACCGATCAGCTCATGCCAGGCTTTATCGAGCGCAAACCGAGCGGCGGCTCGGTGGGGGCCACATGCCGGTTACTGTTCAGTTACACACCGCGCCGTCGCCGCAGATGAAGAGAGCAAAACGGTCCCATTCTAGGCCGCGCTCTTCTTGATCGATATCGACTGATGTCGCCGGTGCTGCAAAGGGGACGTTGAGTTTCCGACTTATGTCGCGATGCTTCGACCGCTAAGGCGACGCAAATCGATCGTCCGCCCTTTCTCAAGCATTTGTCGCCTGATTTTCTCAAGCCCCCAACTGGCATGCGGCTTGCTGGTTAGAGATTGCGATCTGGTCGTAATACGGAGCGCCTAAAACATGAACCACGATACGTCAGTGAAGCTATCCGAGCGCGAAAAACAATGCCTCCAGTTGGGGGCAGAAGGGAGATCGTCATGGGGAAGGAACTGAAGATCACCGAGAATACGGTCAATTATCATGTTAAGAACGCCCGGCAAGAGCTTGATACGAGGACCCGCGTCCTGGGTATCATCAAGGCGATACGCCTCAAGCTGATCTCAGATCCGTCGCAGGAGCGCGACGAGGATAAGGACTAGCGCGACGTCGAGCTTTCGCGACGGCCTCAAGTCCCGGGAATGCTGCGTGGATGGCATCATGCGAGCCTTGGCAACTAGTTCGCGTCGGCTCTCACCGGGGCCTTCATACGCGACACCCGGGACGCCCGCGCTGACGAAGTTCTCGTGCTAGCAGGCGCGCATTATTGAAATTGCCGAAGGAGCCATCACCGTGAACGCGCACAGGCCGTGCGGTCGAGTCGACGATCCGCTCGACCATGTCGATGAGTTGGCTCCATGATCCTTATTGGCGTCTCGCGAGCCGAAAGAGCAGGCAGAATTGGTAGGCCCGCCGCCCACGGGCTTCGAACCCTGCGTTCTTGGGATCACGCTGGAGAGCGCATCGTGAGCTTCCATGGAAAAGGAGAGTTCGCTGGTGGAGCATATCTGAGCGCGCGGCAGTTCTGTAGGCGACGGCTCAGCCCGTCGATCACGGCGTTTTGGGCGGATCGTGTTCCGTGGCGTGGTGTAGCTGGCGGCAGGTCACCGCCGATGTTCCGGCGGGTCGGAAGGCATCAGCCTGCCACAGCGGGCAGAACGACGATGATCGCTCAATGACGCGATGGTTTCCAGTGTCATGTAGCGGGCGCGCTGGAGGACCCATTGGTCGTTTTGCTCGAGCAAAAACGCACCAACGAGGCGACCGATGGCGTCTTCATTGGGAAGATGCCGACGACTTCGGTCCACCGCTTATTCCGCCGTTGAGGCCCTTGATCGGATCGGTCGAGTGGAGCTTGGCGTGGTGCGGAGCCGGGAAGCTCATATAGGCTCGCACGCCGAGCTCGGCTTCGTCCATGAGGGTCGCGAGCTTGGACAGTTTGAGGCCGGAGCTGATCGGCGACCTTGCGCCACTGCGCCCTGGCCGCTTCAACATTGTGTTGGGCGAACGCGGTGGCGATGAAGGCGGACACGACGCGCCGGCCGGCTCTTGCCGCATGCGCGAAGACGTTGCGCATGAAGGGGACGCGCGGCAGCGCTGCCGGGTCGCGTTGAGCGCCTTGCTGACGGCGGCCTTGATGCCCTCATGGGCATCGGACACAACCAGCTTTACGCCACGTAGGCCGCGGTGGGCGAGCTTGCGCAGAAAAGTCGTTCAGAACGCCTCGGCTTCGGACGGGCCCATGTCCATGCCGAGGATCTCGCGCCGGCCGTCGCCGTTGACACCGGCCGCGAGGAACACCGCGAGCGAGACGATGCGGCTATTCTGGTGCACCTTCAGGTGGGTGGCGTCGGTCCGCAAATACGGCCAGTCGCCTTCGATCGGGCAGGCGAGGAAAGCCTTCACACCTTGTCTTCGATGTCACCGCAGAGCCGGCTGACCCGGCTTTTGGAGATCCCGGTCATGCCCATGGCCTGCACGAGATGATCCACCGAGCGGTTCGAGACGCCCTGCACGTAGGCCTCCTCGTCACTGCGCTCAGCGCTTTCTTAGCCATGCGGCGCGGCTCCAGGAACCCGGGAAGTAGCTTCCTTGCGCAGTTTGGGAATGCGTAGTTCAACCGCTGGCACTCTGCTCGCCGTAGGCCGCTCCGGTCTGTACGGCGACCTCCAGCTTCATCAGCCGTTGGCGGCAAAGCCAATCATCTCGCGCAGGTCTGGGGCCTTCTCCACGGGCGCGCGAAGCTTCATCATCTCGTCGTTTCGGAAGTTGCGGGTGGTCGTGCGCAAGTGAATCCCATGTTCGGCTAGAGAGCCGTAGAAGGTTAGCAGCGCGGCACGATTATTGATAGACAATCTGATCACCTGGCCCTACTTGGCGCGGTAATTTTCCACTAAGACGTCGATCGCCGCTTCGCCGGACGCCGGTTCGGCGCCAGACAAACCTCACGCAGGAATCAGCTCGCCATCTCGAGCCGCCCCGCGGTTGCGACATTCGGCCGCGCTACTTCGATCGGGCCGCTGCCGGCCTGATCGTTCGCGACGGACCATAACCATGCCACAGGACACGGCGCTTTCGTCGGCTTCAACTCCTTTTACCGTGGCAAGATAATTTCGTGATAGCTTGCCCAGAAGTTGCCGCGGCGCGCAGGACATTGGTCACTGGGTCGTCGATCTCGTCGGGCTGACGAAATGGGATATGTTTGCAATCTCCTTCGCGGCATATCGCTCTCCTTGAGAGCTTCTGGCATGCTTCGGCACTGGCCTCGTTACCCCGCTTTTCTCATGCCGTGCGTAGCTCCCTTCTGCATGCCTTTAAACCTAAGACGTGCAACACAACGAAGTCGCGCGCTGGTCGGAGCTATCGAAGCAAGCCATGCTGGCGGACACACTGTTCGTCTTTGTCGGACCATCCGTCTAGCTCACCAGCTATACTTGTAAGTCGGCTCACAACCGCCACACCAGTGTTTGTAGGCGGCGCAAGGCGCGATCTGTGTCTAGTTTGTGACATTGGCGCCAAACGCGTCTGGTTCAGAACACTGCCCGAATTGGGCGCCGGGGGGTTTTCAAAAGTGCGATCATAGGCCTAACGCGCTCCGACCGCTGGCACACTCATTGCAAACACGCAGTACTAAGAGTGCTGAGTGCACGCACGCGATCGATGCTCTCCACCCGTTTCTTAGAGACAAGCGGTCAAAATAAGTCGCGTAGGGTTTGATAATATGTCGGACAGCAACGTGGCGCTGCGCATGGAATCTTTGGCTCCTCCCATCAAGGTGGGGAGTTGGCTGCGTGGCCAGCCCCTTGCGAACTTCGAGTGCGGGAAAGTCTACATTGTCGAATTTTGGGCAAGTAGGTGCGGACGATGTATGACGGCGGCGATGCCCTATCTCGTTCAACTGCAGGAGAAATATAAAGATTGCGGAGTTGAGGTCATCGGAGTCGCATGTGGCGAAGAAGCACCAACGGCGGACGAGGCCAGAACCAAGTTGGAGGCGTGGTTGACCGAAACGTCTCCGAAACTGAACTATCGGATTGCGTTCGACTTCACAGGCGAGATGAAGCAGCTTTGGGGAGACCCCAGTTTTGCTCCGGGATTCCCATCTCTTTCGTCGTCGATCGCGACGGCCACATCGCGTTCATAGGACATCCAATGCAACTCAATGATGTTTTGCCGAAGGTTCTTCAAGGGGTCTGGCGAACCAGCGAAGAAGCTAAAGCCGCCGACGCGAAGCGGATTGAGCAGAACCAACGGGTAGCCCGCGAGCTAACGCCCACCTCGCCAATCTACGCTAAACTTCGGGCGGCGCTGTGGGCAAAGGATTGGACGACGGCGCTCTCGGCGGTCCAAGAGGGGCTCGTCTTGATGCCGGACGAAATCGACCTTCGTGAGATTCATGTCAATCTGTTGCTTCACAAAATTCGCGACTTACGGGCCGGCTTGCCCGTCATGCGCCAATTGGTTCGTGACGCGATCGATAAAGGGTCCGAGGAATTGATGACGGTGGCTCTAACCCAACTCTTCGATCCGGCAAATGATGCCTCGCACCTCCCCCTTGCCGAGCGCTTTGCAATGGGCAGGGATTTGGCTGAACACATTTTATGGCTGAATCCACCGCAAGCCGATGGCTATAAGTTCCGGTCTTATGGGGCGATCGCTGAGTACTATTACGAGAGCGGCAACAAGGAACGGGCGATCGAGTTGATCGAACTGGCACTGACCTCGCTGAGCGATTCGAAGCTCATACAGGAAGAAGAGAGACAGTATTATGTGCGGCCGTTAATTCAGGCCCTGGCCAAGTACAGCACTGAGAAGGCTTTAGAGGCGCTTTTGTTTGGCTCCGCCTCACCGCCAAAGCTAAGGGCGAGTATTCAGACGCGTGAAAATGACGCATGAGCGACAATAAAATCACAGAGGCCGATCTGGCGCAGCTCGCCGGCACCGGGCATCGCCTGATGTACCAGATCGTCGAAATGCCCGCCCCCGGGACATTCGTGCCGTTCGTCGACGGTGCCAGCAAGGCGGCGCTAACCATCGCAGAGACGCGGGGGTCGAAAAAGATCGGGCTTTCCAATACCCTCAACCGTAAACTGATCCCGCGCAAGGGACCGGACCCGAACTGGCGCTGCCGCGAGCAGGCCCGCTTCGACCGGGGCGAATATCAAAAACCATTCTTTGCGTCCGGCGTCTGGTGGGCCGACCAGATTCCCAAAGACCATTTTCTGCATGTTTCCAGGAAGGACAAAAGCAAGATTGCCTTCACCGAGAGCGTGGAAAATGGTGAGCGAGACCTCCACACTCAGATGAAGGTCGGAACCTACCTGCAGAAGTACCTTGCCGACTTCGTCGGCGCGGACGAGATCACCCAACTCGCCAACCTGTTCGCGGCCGATCAGCAGGGCCTCGAACTGAAGCTAGCGCGAACACCGGACGAGATCGAGCATGTCTATATTGTCGGCCCGTCCAGCTGCATGTCAGGACCGGTCGAAAAGCTCGGCAAGTATGGCGGCTACGGCAATGCCACGGAGCACCCGGCGCGCGCCTATGGCGCCGGCGATTTGGCCTGCGCCTATGTGGAACGCAAGAATGAAATCATCGCCCGGTCGATCGTCTGGCCGAAGCGCAAGATCTTCACCCAGATCTATGGCGAGGATCACATGCTGCTGCGCTCGATGCTGATTCGTGCCAGCTACAAACCAGCCCATAGCGGCAAAGACTTCGAAGGCGCTCGCTTCCTCGAGCTTACGGTGATGCCATACCTCGACTTCGACATAAGCATGGAGCCACTGTACGAGGACGGCAGCACCGGCCGGCAATCCGCCAAGAGGCGGGCGCGGCTCCGCAACTACAAGCTTTACGTCGGCCGCTATAGAACCACCAAGTGGCTGTTAAGGGAGTATGCAAGCGGGCAGCGCTCGAGCGGCAGATCGGCGAGTTAATCAGGGCAGGTGCGATGTTAGGGCTTAACCGAACTCCCCGAAGTATCCCACAGCGCTCGCCAATAATTTGGTCGTTCGGTCAACTGCCACGTCTAAGCATTTATCTAGATAATGCATGTCAGCTATCGCTTGAGCCACACGAGCGCGATCGGCTTACCTCGATCGAGAACTGGCAGAACATCCCGAGAATGTCCGCCGGTCACATGTCCCAACAAAGGAGTCGCGATGCAATCACAGTCAGTTCTCGGCAACCGCCCTAAACCATGCGCCTCACTTGCAGAAATGCTGCGCGCTCAGATCTGCTCCAACCGCGACCTCTCCTTCCTCATGGAAGCTCACGATGCGCTCTCCGGCGCAATCGCCAAGCGCGCGGGATTCAAAGGTCTGTGGGCGTCGGGCCTCGCAATCGCCTCCTCTCTTGGCTACCGAGATGCCAACGAAGCATCATGGAGCCAACTCGTCGACGTGGTCGAGCGGATCGTCGACTCGACCGAACTGCCTGTGCTCGTTGACGGTGATGGCGGCTTCGGGAACTTCAACAATGCACGCCTGCTGGCACGGAAACTCCGTCAGCGCGGCGCTGCCGGCGTCGCGCTTGAGGACAGCTGCTTTCCGAAAATGAACTCGTTCATTGGCGATCGGCATCCGCTCGCAGATATCGATGAATTCTCCGGCCGTCTGCGGGCAGTGAAGGATACAGTGGCGGAAGACTTGGTCCTCGTGGCTCGGATCGAAGCCCTGATCGCCGGCCATGGAATGGACGAAGCACTGGTACGCGCTAGTGCTTACGCCGCTGCGGGAGCCGACGCGATCCTCATTCACTCGCGTAAGAGCACGGCGGACGAGATACTCTCGTTCGCGAGTTCCTGGCAGAACCACCGACCTGTCGTAATCGTTCCAACAAAATACTATCGAACGCCGGTCTCGTCATACCGTGATGCCGGCATCTCTACCGTGATCTGGGCCAATCACTCCATGCGAGCTGCGACTGCGGCAATGCGGCACGTCTGCGGCCGCATTATCGCTGAGGAAGGCGTTGCCAGCATTGAGCCAGCTATCGCGACCCTTGAAGAGATCTTCGAGTTATTAAGGTACGACGAACTCGCTCGCGCGGAAGAGCGATATCTTGACCCAGGATAGGTCTTCATCCACCCGATATCTCGTTCTCGATCGATTGTTGCGGTTCAATCGCCCTTGTCGATAGTCCCGCTTAAAGTATCTGATGATCGGCCAGGCAACGGATGTCGCCGCAGCAGCTCCGTTAATGAAAGGGTCGATCGTTTCTCCTGTCGGATCGTGGCTCGATTTCCGGGTTTCCGCACGAAACAAACCGCGGCAACCCTCTCGCCAATAGACCACGACCATTTAAGACGATGAACCAGGTGCAATTCTGGGCGCTACCCCGAGGTCGACAATCGTTGCGGCCCTGCACGATATCATCGAGTCCGGAGCTACAAGGCCCGCACAGAAAAGCTTCTTGCTTGTCTGTTCGAAAGTTGCAGCTCGCAGCCATGCATGCGACGATCTCAGGCGTTACGCCATCGACAGCACCGAAGATCTTTGAATTGCAGAGCGCATTCCACTGAAGCCAATGCCTTACAGGTTGTGCGATCAACTACCACACTTATCAATTGATATGGTGGCGTCGGTGCATCAAATATTTGACCGACGTGCGCCCGACTGCTCACACGTCACTTGCAAGGAATTCCGCATGCGACCCGAATCACAGTCTGTTCTTGCCAATGCACGTGATCAATGCGCTGTACAATCGACCGCAGAAATGCAGCACGGTCAGTGCGTCCTCTCCTTTAGCGTGGAAGGGCGTGATCGGCTCGCTGACACGATCATCCGGCGCGCAGGTTCCACATTCCACCGATGTGCCACGCCGATTGGCCACGACGGAGTCGCTCGCGCGCTGTTGGTGAACACCGCCTCAGTAGCGGTTTCGAGCACATTGGTTTGGCGTTGCGGTTTCCGATACTCCGGCGGGAGGACGTTCTGCTGCCCTTTTCAATCGAAAGGACGCATTGCCTGGATTGAGGAGGGAGCGCCTATCTCGAGTGGCTATGAGGCTTCATCTGCTGCGGAGTTCGCCGTAATCGAAGCGCGACCTATGACTGAGCAGATCGCGAAATGCGGCCGAGTGGTTCGATCGTGAAAGACCACAATCAGCTCAGGAGGAGCGCCTGCTGGCGCAACCACTGTCTTTGCTTTTAGGTTCGGGCACTGCCGCCGCTCGTGACGCAGCTAAGTTAGCTGCCGATGGCGCCGTCCGATCATCGATCTGGCGGCGGGTGAAGTGATCATCGATCCACCATCATCGGCCCGCGAGGGGGCAATTGCCGCCATCAAGGCCAAGATAAACCGCTATACGGATGCCATCGGCCTGACGCCGCTTCGCAGCGCCGTTGCCGAAAAGCTGTCATCGGAAACCGGCATCGGCTGGCATTTGAACGATATCGTTATAACTGCTGACCTGCCACTGAATGTTCATCCAGCGGCAGTTAGAGTCTCGAAGCGGATGCAAAACAAGGGCTGCTCAATGTTGCGTTGGCTCTGCTGGATCCGGGTGACGAGGCCATCGCCATTCGTCCCTGCCGGCCGACATTCCCGTCCCAGGTTCTTCTCGCTGGCGCAAAACCCGTGTTCGTTGATGCCCGCCCGCCCCGATATAATTCCGATATTGACGCAATCCGCGCCGCTGGTACACCGCGCACGAAATCCATTATCGTCAACTCGCCCAACAATCCTACTGGTGCAGTCTATGATCGAAGTACCCTTCGAGCTATCGGAGGCCTCGCATCAACTACCAGTTATGGATCTTTTCCGACGAATGCTATTCCAGCTTCGTATTCACTCGTGAGCGCCATGAATCGATTGTCATGGCGCAGCCCGGCGTACGTTCACGGACGATCCTGGTCAACGCTTTCTCCAAGGAACTGGCGATCACTCGCTGGCGACTGGGCTATTTAGCAGCCCCCCGGAGATCGTTTCTGCGGCCAGGAAGTTGCAGGGACATATGACCTCGAACGCCAATGTGATCGCGCAGCACGCGATCATGCACCACCTCAAAATCCATGACGGCTGCTCTGAGCGGCTGATGCATCGGCGCCTTTCTGACGCTCGTGAGATAGGACTTCTGCACCTCCTCCGAATAAGTGGACACCTGTAGTAGCTCAGAGAGCCCGGAGGTATCGAATGCCAGAACGTCAACTTCGATGGTTCACAGAGGACTACAAACGCTAGGCCGTTGAACTGGCGGTATCGAGTGGTCGATCGATCGGATCGGTCGCCAAGGAGCTCGGTCTGCGCGGTGCTGCGCCGCTGGATAGACAAATTCCGGCAGGAGCCGGCATCGGCGGCGTGGCGGCCCACCACGCAGGCGACGCCGATGCCGAGATCCGGCAGGTCCATCGCGAGAGCAGCCAGCGGCAGTTCTCGAGTCCACGCCGCCCTGCGGACGCGGGGACGTGGGCCAGCCGTGGCCGGATCGAACGGCTGATGCGACGGCATGGCATTCGGGCGATCATGGCGCCGCCATGTCGCGTCCGCACCACCGACAGTCGCCACAATCTGCCGATCGCACCAAACCTGATCGCGCGCGACTTCACCGCCGCGGCCCCAAACCGGGTCTGGCTGGCCGATATCACCTACGTCCCACGGCGGAGGACTGGCTGTACCTGGCAGCCGTCATGGACCTCTTCAGCCGCAAGATCGTCGGTTGGGCGATGCCGGATCACATGCGGGTCGAACTCGTCTCCTCCGCACTGACGATGGCGCTTCGCCAGCAGCGGCCGGACGCCGGATTGGTCCATCATTCCGATCGCGGAGTGCAGTACGCTTCACACGAGTATCGCGCGGCCCTTACCGCCGCGGGCCTGACGCATCGACTGCTACGACAATGCCCCGATGGAGAGGTTCTTCCACACCCTCAAGACCGAGCTCGTTCATCATCGTCAGTACCAGACCCGTGCCGAAGCCCGGCGCGACATCTTCGCCTTCATCGCGGGCTTCTCCAATCGAACCAGGCTCTATTCCGCCATCGGATATATCCCTCCGATCGAGATGGAGCTAAAAGCCGCTTAAACCCGTCCGCTTTCTCGGGGGAAGATCAGAGCGCAAAAAGAGGTCAGTCTGACGCACTATCGAGATTGAAGACCGCGTTGAGCGGGGCGACTAACGGCGAAAATCGAAGCATTGTTGCTGATGGATGTTAGGCTCCGAACCACATCTTTCGTCTTGTCTGCAATGTTCTTTGTCCGTCACTTGCGCTCGCTGTCGTGACAATCGGCATTTCTTCTCTCCGCACAGCCGGGACACCCGAGGACCCAACAGCATACAACCTATCGCCACGGCCGATTCAACCCTCATGCGAGCCATCCTGGTGTGAGATAGTTGCAGTAGCTACGCTATCGCCTTGTTTGCTACCTTCAAACTCGCGTCACCAATCCTCTCAAGGTGATGCGGGGGCGGACTCGGCGTATCCCCCGATCCAGTCGTGTGCCGCCCCCACTCTTCGCGAGCGGTCTGAAGAAGATGCGGTGAAACCGGGGGCGTTGCATCTCGTTGCCTCCCCGGAAGCCCATCTCGTCGCAATATAAGACGCGAGAAGCATGCGTATACGATCATCAGCATCACCGCGGAAGAAGGGCGGACGAAGCGCGATTGAACTTTGCGTGAGCGCTGATCTCGTCTTGATTCAGTTCTCCCGCGCGGGCGTTTCGTTCAGCTCCTTGAAGAGGTCGCCGCCGGCCCCTGGCCGCTTTCATCCAGCTCCGGTCAACTGCCAAGGTTAGCGATGGAGCGAGATGAAAAAAGGCGCTATTTTTCAAGATCGGCTTGCCTAGAACGAGACGGCATCCCGAACCTGTTCACACTCCTTGGCTGTTGCGGATGTCGCGGCTAACTCGATGAGAATTCCGTCCACTGAAGCAAGCCCGGCGAACTCCTGTTACGTCGCGCGTTCATCAGCGCTAGGGTTCGTTTCGGCCGGAGCCGTATCCGAGCAGTCAATGAGACCAAGAATGGCTTTAGCAACTACTAAGACTCTCGAGCGCACCAATGTCTGAGCGTTCTTCCAGGCCAAGAGCATCCGCCGCGAAATCGTGCAGACCTCGGCCGAGCAGGGCAACCTCACACTGCGCTAATAGCGGCCGGGCCAGTTAGCTACGATAAATGATTCTGGCAGAGACGACTTCTGAGTGTGATTTTTTGCTGGAAGCTCTTGCTCCTGTAGAAGCCCCGTCCTATTTCAGCTGCGTCTGCGCTAGCACTCGTAGGCATCGATTGCTCACAAGGTTGAAGTCTCAACTCGTGCAAATATTAGGAGGACTGCATGAAATTCCGTCCGCTTCACGACCGCGTCGTGGTCAAGCGCATCGACGCAGAAGAGAAGACCGCTGGCGGCATCATCATTCCCGACACTGCCAAGGAAAAGCCCTCCCAGGGCGAAGTCGTCGCCGTCGGCCCCGGTGGCCGCGACGAAGCTGGCAAGCTGATCCCGATCGACCTGAAGGTCGGCGACCGCGTGCTGTTCGGCAAGTGGTCCGGCACCGAGGTCAAGATCGACGGCCAGGACCTGCTGATCATGAAGGAGAGCGACGTGATGGGCGTTCTCGAGGTCGCCGAGTCCAAGAAGAAGGCGGCTTAAGAGCCTCCCTCCTCCCTCCAGTCAAACACCTTAAGGAAAATTCCAGATGGCAGCCAAAGAAGTCAAATTCTCGGTTGAAGCGCGCGACAAGATGCTGCGCGGCGTCGAC
>NZ_JAKLTZ010000005.1:0-593972 GCF_022012555.1 Bradyrhizobium zhengyangense
ATCGAACCCGGAATCTCGAGATTCCGGGTTCGATGCTTTGCATCGCCCCGGAACGAGGTTGTTTACCCCCCTTTGCCTTGATTCCCATGGCCGCCGTCGATACGGTCCCGCGCGATTCAAAACCCCCGCGAGAGCCTGATCTGACGATGGACGCCTCATTGCCCGCCCATATGCGCCCGGACCGCTCGTTCCAGGGCCTGATCCTGGCCCTGCAGCGCTACTGGGCGGATTACGGCTGCGTGATCCTGCAGCCCTACGACATGGAAGTCGGCGCCGGCACCTTCCATCCTGGGACGACCTTGCGTGCGCTCGGACCGCGGCCGTGGAATGCCGCCTATGTGCAGCCCTCGCGTCGGCCCAAGGACGGCCGCTACGGCGAAAACCCGAACCGGCTCCAGCACTATTACCAGTTCCAGGTCATCCTCAAGCCGTCGCCGCCGAACCTCCAGGAGCTGTACCTGAAGTCGCTCGCCGCGATCGGCATCGACTCCGCCGTCCACGACATCCGCTTCGTCGAGGACGATTGGGAGAGCCCGACGCTGGGCGCCTGGGGCCTTGGCTGGGAGTGCTGGTGCGACGGCATGGAAGTCAGCCAGTTCACCTATTTCCAGCAGGTCGCCGGCGTCGAATGCGCACCGGTTGCGGGTGAGCTCACCTACGGCCTCGAACGCCTCGCCTGTTATCTGCAGGGCGTCGATCGCATCATGGACCTGAACTTCAACGGCCGCGAAGGCGCAGAGAAGGTCAGCTACCGCGATGTGTTCTTCCAGGCCGAGCAGGAATATTCGCGGCACAATTTCGAATATGCCGATACGGCGATGCTGTTCGAGCAGTTCAAGATGGCCGAAGCGGCCTGCAAGAAATACCTCGAGGCTGGCTGGCAGAAAAACTCGGAATCCGGCAAGCGCGAGGCCCATCTGATGGCGCTCCCCGCCTATGACCAGTGCATCAAGGCGAGCCATGTCTTCAACCTGCTCGATGCGCGCGGCGTGATTTCGGTGACGGAGCGACAGAGCTACATCTTCCGGGTTCGCGAGTTGGCGAAAGCCTGCGGCGAAGCCTGGGTGCACACCGAAGCCGGTGGAGCGGCCTGATGCCAGATCTCTTGCTTGAACTGTTTTCCGAAGAAATTCCCGCGCGCATGCAGGCCAAGGCGGCCGATGATCTGCGCCGCCTGGTCACCGACAAGCTCGTCGCCGAGGGCCTGGTCTACGAAGGCGCGAAAGCCTTCGCGACGCCGCGCCGTCTTGCGCTCACCGTGCATGGCATCCCCGCGCGTCAGCCTGACCTGAAAACCGAACGCCGCGGGCCCAAAGTCGGCGCCCCCGATGCGGCCGTGCAGGGCTTTCTGAAGGCCACAGGCTTGAAGTCACTGGATGAGGCCAAGATCCAGCGCGACCCGAAGGGTGATTTCTACATCGGATTGATCGAGAAGCCCGGCCGCGACGCCATCGACGTGCTCGCGGAAATCCTGCCCGTGATGATCCGCACCTTCCCCTGGCCGAAATCGATGCGCTGGGGCGCGCGCTCGGCCAAGCCGGGCGCGCTGAGCTGGGTGCGTCCGCTGCACGCGATCACCGCGACCTTCGGCCTCGAGACCGAAGAGCCCGATGTCGTGAAGTTTTCCGTCGACGGCATCGAGGCCGGCCAGACCACCTACGGCCATCGCTTCCTCGCGCCGTCGGCTATTTCCGTCCGCCGCTTCGAGGACTACGAAGCCAAGCTCCTGGACGCGAAGGTCGTGCTCGACGCTGAGCGGCGTAAGGACGCGATCCTCACCGATGCCAAGCAGCTTGCCTTCGCGCAAGGGTTCGAGCTCGTCGAGGACCAAAACCTGCTCGACGAGGTCTCGGGCCTCGTCGAATGGCCGGTCGTGCTGATGGGCTCGTTCGAGCAGGAGTTCTTGAAGACTCCCGACGAGGTGATCCGCGCCACCATCCGTAACAACCAGAAATGCTTCGTGGTCAGGGATCCCAAGACCGGGAGGCTGACCAACAAGTTCGTCCTCACGGCGAATATCGAGGCCACCGACGGCGGCAAGGTCATCGTGTCAGGCAACGAGCGCGTGATCCGCGCGCGGCTGTCGGATGCGAAGTTCTTTTACGAGACCGACCTGAAGACCAAGCTCGAGGATCGTCTGCCGAAGTTCGAGCAGATCGTGTTCCACGAGAAGCTCGGCACGCAGGCCGCACGCATCAAGCGGATCGAGCGTCTCGCCGCCGAGATCGCGCCGCTGGTCGGCGCCGATGTCGTCAAGGCGACGCGTGCCGCGCATCTCGCCAAGGCGGATCTGCTGACCGAAGTCGTCGGCGAATTCCCTGAGGTGCAGGGCCTGATGGGCAAGTACTACGCGCTGGCCCAGGGTGAGGACGCCTCGGTCGCGGCTGCCTGCGAGGAGCACTACAAGCCGCAGGGGCCTGCCGACCGCGTGCCGACCGATCCGGTCAGCGTTGCGGTGGCGCTCGCGGACAAGATAGATACGCTCGTTGGGTTCTGGGCGATCGACGAGAAGCCGACGGGCAGCAAGGATCCGTATGCACTGCGTCGTGCGGCGCTGGGTGTGATTAGAATCGCGTTAGAGAACGAGATCGACTTGCATCCAAGAGGTCTCCTCGACTCGCATATCCACACCGTTCGGCCCGACGTCTCTGATACTGAGAAGGGAAACATCGGCGATTCCTTCCAGGACTTCCTGGAAGATCGATTGACGGTTCAACTGAGAGAACAAGGCGCTCGGCATGATCTCGTCGCCGCTGTGCTTGAGCTTGGCGGAAACGAGGCTGGGCTGCTTTCAATCGTCCGCCGCGTCGATGCACTCGGCAAGTTCCTGGAGTCCGACGACGGCAAGAATCTGCTCGCTGGCACCAAGCGTGCCAGCAACATCCTCTCGATCGAGGAGAAGAAGGACAAGCGCACGTTCGACGGTGCGCCGGATGCCGCGCTCTACGGCCTCGATGAGGAAAAGGCGCTGGCCAAGGCGATCGGCGAGGTGAGGGCGGAAGCAAGTGCCGCCGTCGCCAAGGAAGACTTCGCCGCCGCGATGAGCGCGATGGCAAAGTTGCGTCCGCCGGTCGATGCGTTCTTCGACAAGGTGCGCGTCAACGACGACGATGCCAAGGTGCGCGAGAATCGTTTGAAACTGCTGAACGAGATCCGCAGCGCCACGCGCGGAGTGGCGGATTTCTCGAAGATCCAGGATTGAGGCGCGGTCGGGCGATAGGAACTACTGTCATTCCGGGGCGCGCCACTTGGCGCGAGCCCGGAATCCATTTCTCCTCGTCATGCGCTGCATGATGGATTCCGGGTTCGCGCTCCGCGCGCCCCGGAATGACGAGAGAAAAAATGCCCCACCCGGCGGGGGGAAGACCGGGCGGGGCCTGATGTCCGATTACACTGCTCGCGCCAGCCTGATTGATGTGACGCGACGGACATCTAGTTGATTTCTGGAAGCGCTAGTTCATCACCTCGACGATGCGCCGCGAGCGCGGCTCGACCAGCACCGTCTCGCCGTTCACGACCGTGTAGCGATACGTCGTCGCACCGAAACGTTGCGGCACGTCATAATAAGTGATGCCGGTTTCAGGTAAGGTGGCACCGACCACGACGCGATCGGGAATGCTGAATGCCGGCACACGTTGCTCGACGACATAGTCCCGGAAAGCCGGCCGCTGCTCGACCGCAATCGTTGGGCCGCTGTCAACGACAACGGGCGCGCGTCCCACTGTGATCCCGGTTTGCGCCTGCGCCGCGATCGGCGCGCTGAGCGCGATGCCAAGCGCTGCGAGGGCGAGAATCCTGTTCCGCATGGGCAACTCCTTCGAATCGATTTCAGCCCGCGCCAGTGGCGCGACCGGTTGCCAATGCTGCGCCGCGCGTGATGTTCCGGAAAAAGCCTTGCCGCATACGCGGCAATTTCGGGCAGTTTTCGCGAAGCCTGGAACCGGGATCAGTCCTTGTGCGTCTCTACGGGCGAAACCCGGTCCGCTATGATCCCGCCGCGATTCGCCTCATCCCACGGAAAGATAGTTCATGCACCTCACCGTCGCCCACATCTCGCCGCTCCTGTCGCTGCTTGCGGGCGTTCTCATCCTGATCATGCCGCGCCTGCTCAACTTCATCGTGGCGATCTTTCTCATCCTCAATGGTGCGATCGGGCTCGGTTTGTTGAAGTGGCTCCATCTCTAGGCTTCACTTTTCGGAACTGTTCGACTTGCGCAGGCCTGCCCAAAGTGGTGTAAGGCGCGCGATTTCCCATTCCTCTCGAAGGTTGTGTGCAAGCTATGGCCAAAGCCGCCTCGAAGCCTAAGAAACTCCCAGCGAAATCAAAGCCTTCCGCCAAGGCGAAAGCCGCGCCGGCCGCCCGCAAGGCGCTCCCCAAGAGCAGCTCTGTGAAGAGCGCCCCAAAGCCGGTCGCCAAGGTTGCCGCGAAGGCTGCGGCCAAGCCGGCCGCTAAGGCTGCGACCAAGGCGGCTGCACCGAAGGTCGCTGCCAAGGCTGCTCCAGCCAAGAGCGCGCCGGCAAAGATCCCGGCCAACAAGTGGGTCTTCACCTTCGGCGACGGCAAGGCCGAGGGCCGGACGGAGATGCGCGACCTGCTCGGCGGCAAGGGCGCCAATCTCGCCGAGATGGCCAATCTCGGCCTGCCGGTGCCTCCGGGCTTCACCATCCCGACCTCGGTCTGCACCTATTTCTACGCCCACGACAAATCCTATCCGAAGGAGCTGCAGTCGCAGGTTGAGAAGGCGCTCGACTATATCGGTAAGTTGACCGGCAAGGTGTTTGGCGACACCAAGAACCCGCTGCTGGTGTCCGTACGTTCAGGCGCGCGCGCCTCGATGCCGGGCATGATGGACACCGTGCTCAATCTCGGCCTCAACGACCAGACGGTGGAAGCGCTGTCCGAGCTCTCCGGCGACCGCCGTTTCGCCTATGACAGCTACCGCCGCTTCATCACCATGTATTCCGACGTGGTGCTCGGCTTCGAGCATCATCACTTCGAGGAAATCCTCGACACCTTCAAGGACAGCCAGGGCTATACGCTCGACACCGACCTCACCGCCGAGGACTGGGTCGACCTGGTCGGCAAGTACAAGGACGCGGTCGCGCGCGAGACGGGCAAGGATTTCCCGCAGGATCCGCATGACCAGCTCTGGGGCGCGGTCGGCGCGGTGTTTTCGTCCTGGATGAATGCGCGCGCGGTGACCTACCGCAAGCTGCACGACATTCCGGAATCCTGGGGCACCGCGGTCAACGTGCAGGCCATGGTGTTCGGCAATATGGGCGAGACCTCGGCAACCGGCGTTGCCTTCACCCGCAACCCCTCGACCGGCGAGAGCAAGCTCTACGGCGAGTTCCTGATCAACGCGCAGGGCGAGGACGTGGTGGCGGGCATCCGCACGCCGCAGGACATCACCGAGGAAGCGCGCAAGGAGTCCGGCTCCGACAAGGCATCGATGGAAGCGGCGATGCCTGAGGCCTTCAAGGAGCTGACGCGGATCTACACGCTGCTCGAGAAGCACTACCGTGACATGCAGGACATGGAGTTCACGGTCGAGCAGGGCAAGCTGTGGATGCTGCAGACCCGCGGCGGCAAGCGCACCGCGAAGGCCGCGCTGCGCATCGCGGTCGAACTCGCCAATGAGGGCCTGATCACCAAGAAGGAAGCGGTGATGCGGATCGATCCCGCTTCGCTCGACCAGCTCCTGCATCCGACCATCGATCCCAACGCCAAGCGCGACGTGATCGCGACCGGCCTGCCGGCATCCCCGGGTGCTGCCTCCGGCGAGATCGTGTTCTCGTCGGACGAAGCGGCCAAGCTCCAGGGCGACGGACGCAAGGTGATTCTGGTCCGCATCGAGACCAGCCCCGAAGACATCCACGGCATGCACGCCGCCGAAGGCATCCTGACCACCCGCGGCGGCATGACCTCGCACGCGGCGGTCGTCGCGCGCGGCATGGGCAAGCCCTGCGTCTCCGGCTGCGGCACCATCCGCGTTGATTACGGCCGCGGCACCATGAGCATCGGCTCGCGCACCTTCAAGGCCGGCGACGTCATCACCATCGACGGTTCGCTCGGCCAGGTGCTGGCCGGCCGCATGCCGATGATCGAGCCGGAACTGTCTGGCGAGTTCGGCACGCTGATGAATTGGGCCGACCAGGTCCGCAAGATCGGTGTTCGCGTCAACGGCGACACGCCTGACGATGCCCGCACCGCGATCAAGTTCGGCGCGGAAGGCATCGGCCTCTGCCGCACCGAGCACATGTTCTTCGAGGAGACCCGCATCCGCACCGTGCGCGAGATGATCCTCTCCGAGGACGAGCAGTCGCGCCGTGCCGCGCTGGCAAAACTCTTGCCGATGCAGCGCGCCGATTTCGTCGAGCTGTTCGAGATCATGAAGGGCCTGCCCGTCACGATCCGCTTGCTCGATCCGCCGCTGCACGAGTTCCTGCCGCACACCCATGCCGAGGTCGAGGAAGTGGCGCGCGCCATGAACACCGATCCGCGGCGCCTGGCTGACCGCGCGCGCGAGTTGTCGGAGTTCAATCCGATGCTCGGCTTCCGCGGCTGCCGTATCGCGATCGCCTATCCCGAGATCGCCGAGATGCAGGCACGCGCCATCTTCGAGGCCGCGGTCGAGGCCGAGAAGCGCACCGGCAAGGCCGTCGGCCTCGAGGTGATGGTGCCGCTGATCGCGACCAAGGCCGAGCTCGACCTGGTCAAGGGCCGCATCGACGCCACCGCGAAGTCGGTGATGCGCGAGACCAACACCAAGATCGCCTATCAGGTCGGCACCATGATCGAGCTGCCGCGCGCCTGCCTGCTCGCGGAAGAGATCGCCGAGAGCGCCGAGTTCTTCTCGTTCGGCACCAACGACCTGACGCAGACGACCTACGGCATCAGCCGCGACGACGCCGCGAGCTTCCTCGGTCCCTACGTGACCAAGGGCATCCTCTCGATCGATCCCTTCATCTCGCTCGACCAGCAAGGCGTCGGCGAACTGGTCAAGATCGGCGTAGCGCGCGGCCGCAAGGCGCGCCCGAAGCTCAAGATGGGCATTTGCGGCGAGCACGGTGGCGATCCGGCCTCCGTTGCCTTCTGCCACAATGTCGGCCTCGACTACGTATCGTGCTCGCCCTACCGCGTGCCGATCGCGCGCCTCGCCGCCGCGCAGGCCGCGCTCGGCAAGGCGGTTGCGAGCCAGGCGTAAGGACGAGTTGAGTGGTTGAATGCGAAGAGGCGGGGCTTCGGCTCCGCCTCTTTCATTTGAGCCCATGCTCTCTCCACGTCATTGCGAGCGCAGCGAAGCAATCCAGAATCCCTCCGCGGAAAGACGCTGGATTGCTTCGCTGCGCTCGCAATGACGAGTGTGTTGCGGCAGCGCGAGTTCATCACGCGTCCCGTAATGATACGTGCGCGCAAGAATCATCAGAAAGAGTTCCTTCACCATTCGCATTGACCGATTGTTTACCGCTTCTCGCGACGCGACGTTTACCAATGCGCAGCATCGCCCCGTGGAAACACCTGACATTGCTTGAGTGTGCCTTGCGCGCAACGCGGATTAACGCCCCGGCAACCTAAATTAGATACTCACGATAAAGATCGAATTGCACGGATGTACTGAGTTCGATCAGAACGGGCGTAAGCGTAGCGTGAGCGTATCGATGTCAGTGTTGCGTAACCATCCGAAGGGTGCGCGGTTCGCATCCTTCGGACTCGGTCTCTGCATCTTCGCATTGATGCCGAGAGAGATCGGATATCAGGACATAGGCTCGCTGCTGGCGCGTCAGCCCGGCGTTGCCGAGCGCTGGCAGAAGCAGGTGTTCTCTGCGGCCTCGTCCATTCAGCTTGCCACTTACAGCTTCTCGCGCCCCATCGGCACATCCGCGCCGCAGAGCGCGATGGTGCGTCTCGCCAGTCTCGATGGCCGCGATGTCACCGGTTCCATTTCGCGCAACCCGGTGCTGCAAGCGCCTGCGCGCTACCAGGCCTCCGACTTTCCCAGGGTTGACCGTGCGCTGAAGGGCGATCGGCTCGCCACCGTGACGCCCGCGCCTGTGCCTGAGCCGGCAGCTCCAGCCGCGACGCCCGCGCAGGAAAATGCCGCGACCTCGAACAGCTCCGTGTTCGGCGCGAAAACTGCCGTGCTGCCCGCCGTACAGCCGCAAGCGATGTCGCCGGAGTCCGCGGCGGCGCTCGATCCCGAGTTGCAGGAGGCGATGCGTGCGCCGCCGTTGGCTCAATATACAAATGCGCCGAGGGCAGACGACAACGCCCTGTCGTTTGCAGCACAGCCACTCAACACGCTGAAGCAGGCGACGGTCGAAGCTCCGCCGCGCGATCCCTTCAGCATCAAGACCTCGAACCTGTTCTTCGGCAGCTCTTCACTGGGCGGTAACCTCGAGAGCATCGAGAGCTGGCAGCCCGGCGCCGAGCCGCTGATCGTGATGCCCGACCCTGATATGAAGCTGGCCTCGCTGTCGCCGGCGAACGAGGACGCCGCGAGCGCCACCGAGAGCGGCGAGAGCGTCGCGCCGAAGGGTGAGGTCAACGCCGACAACCAGCGCGCAAAATCTCCGGCCGAGCGGCTGGCCCTCGACGAGAAATCACGCGCGAAGTCGGAAAAGTGTCTTGCAGAAGCCGTCTATTTCGAATCCCGCGGGGAGGCCGTGCGCGGCCAGATCGCGGTCGCGCAAGTTGTGATGAACCGCGTATTTTCAGGCAAGTATCCTGATACGGTGTGCGGCGTGGTCTATCAGAACAAGTACCGCCACTTCGCCTGCCAGTTCACCTTTGCCTGCGACAACAATCCCGACGTGATCCGCGAGCCCGAGATGTGGGAGCGCGCCAAGAAGATTTCGAAGGCCATGCTCGACGGCCAGATCTGGCTGCCTGAAGTGGGCAAGTCGACGCATTACCACGCCTATTGGGTGCGTCCGTCCTGGGTCGCCGAGATGAAGAAGATGTACAAGACAGGCGTGCACACTTTCTACCGGCCGCGCAATTGGGGCGACGGCAGCGAGGAGCCGAGCTGGGGCACGCCGGCGCAGACCGCCGCGCTCTCGGCCGAGCTCGTCCAGGAGGCGAAGAGCTCAGCCGAGATGGGCGTGACGGAGCGGCGCTAAAAGCGCGTCTCACATCTCGATATCCAACGCGCAGTCGAGATTCGGCGCCGAATGCGTCAGCGCGCCCGAGGAGGCGTAATCGACGCCGGTGGTCGCGATCGCCGCAATCGAGTCCGGCGTGACGCCGCCGGAGGCTTCCAGCTTCACGCGGCCTTCCGTCATCCTGACAGCCTCGCGCAGCGTCGCGACGTCCATGTTGTCGAGCAGCACGGCCTCGGCCAGCCCAGTGTCGAGCACCTCGCGGAGCTGCGCCAGCGTATCCACCTCGATCTCGATCTTGACGAGATGGCCGGCATGGGCCCGAGCGCGCTCCAGCACGGGACGGATGCCGCCGGCGACTGCGATGTGGTTGTCCTTGATCAGGATGGCATCGTCGAGGCCGAAACGGTGGTTGAAGCCGCCGCCGCAACGCACCGCGTATTTCTCCAGCGCCCGCAATCCGGGCGTGGTCTTTCGCGTGCAGCAGATGCGCATTTTCGTGCCTTCGGTACGCGCGACATAGTCGGCCGTGAGTGTCGCGACACCGGAGAGACGGCCGACGAAGTTCAGTGCAGTCCGTTCCGCGGTGAGGATCGCACGGGCCGGACCGGAGATCGTCAACACCTGTTGCCCGCGGGCGATGCGCGCGGCGTCGCGGACATGCGCGTGGACCTCGATGTCGGTCGATAGCTTTTGCAGCGTCGCCAGCGCCAGCGGCAGGCCGGCGATGACACCGGACTGGCGTGCGATCAGGACGGCTTGCGCCTTGGTCGCTTCGGGGATCGTTGCGAGCGAGGTGATGTCGCCGGCGCGGCCGAGATCCTCGTCGAGTGCGCGATGCACGGCATCATCGATGGCGAGTGGAGAGAGGAAGGCGTCGGGATAGAGCAGGGAGGTGGGGGTGATCATGACAAACTCCGTCAGGCGATCATGGATTGAGCGATGCGTGGAAGTGAATGCGCGCTGAGCCCGTCCGCGATCTCGCGTGCTTGAGCGAGCGTCGTCATCGTTCTCTGCGCCAGCGCAGGCGCCTCCTCGGGATGGTCAGAGCGGAAATGCGCGCCACGGCTCTCGCGCCGGCTCCAGGCCGCGGAAGCAACGAGCAAGGCCGCCGTTGCCATGTGGCGGACCGCGGTGCTTGTTGCTGAGCGTTCCAGTGCACCAAAACTGCGTACGGCTTCTGCGAGCCCGTAGTGCTCGCGGATCACGCCGACATTTGTGCTCATCATCGCGCGCAGCCGCTTCGCGGCGCTTGCATCCGGCGCGCTGCCGCGTGGCGTCACCAGTGTTTCGGGGAGCCCGGCAGGTGAGGGGATCGCCTGGCCGGCGATGTCGTCGGCGATGCGCGCGGCGTAGACCACCGCCTCCAGCAGCGAATTTGACGCAAGCCGGTTGGCGCCATGCATGCCCGTTGACGAGACTTCGCCGCTGGCCCAGAGCCCGTCGATCGAGCTGCGGCCGCGCGCGTCGACCGCGATGCCGCCCATGTGATAGTGCACCGCCGGCGCGATCGGGATGACTTGAATCGCTGGATCGATGCCGCCGGCAATGCAGCTTGCATGCACTGTCGGGAATCTTTCAGCGAAATGGGCGCCCAGTGCCTGCCGCGCATCGAGGAAGGCGCCGCGGCCCGCCGCGATCTCGGCGAACACGCCGCGGGCCACGATGTCGCGCGGCCCGAGTTCGGCGAGGGGATGTTGCGCCGCCATGAAGCGCTCACCCTCGCTGTTGATCAAGGTCGCGCCTTCGCCGCGCAGCGCCTCGGTCGCAAGCGGCGCCGGATCACGCCCGACCATGATGGCGGTCGGGTGGAATTGCACGAATTCCGGATCGGCGATCACAGCGCCGGCGCGAGCGGCGATCGCGAGGCCAGATCCCTGGGCCTCAGCCGGATTGGTGGTGACGGCATAGAGATGGCCGATGCCGCCGGTCGCGAGCACGACTGCGCGCGAGGCGATCATCACGGGCCTTGCCGCAAAATTGCCGGCCTCGCGCAATTGAAGGCCGGTGACGGCGCCATCGTCGGTGAGCAGCGCTTCGGCGACAAAACCTTCGATCAGGCGGATCGACGGCGTGCGGCGTACAGCCTCGCTCAGTGCCGCGATGATGGCTGCGCCCGCGCCATCGCCGCGGACGTGCACGATCCGCCGCGCCGAATGCGCGGCTTCCCGCCCCACTGCAAGCCGGCCTTCGAGATCGCGGTCGAACGGCACGCCATAGGCGAGCAGATCGTGAATCCGCGGGCCGGCCTCGCGCGCGATACCGAGCGCGATCGCT
Organism: Bradyrhizobium zhengyangense; assembly: GCF_022012555.1. Lineage (NCBI taxonomy): Bacteria > Pseudomonadati > Pseudomonadota > Alphaproteobacteria > Hyphomicrobiales > Nitrobacteraceae > Bradyrhizobium > Bradyrhizobium zhengyangense. Next base: position 11,380 of record NZ_JAKLTZ010000005.1, read on the forward strand.
TCATCGACGATGCCGCCGCCGACCGCAATCGTATCCGCGGCATGTGCCTCGGGACTGTCGCCATCGGCGACGGCAGCCGCGATGCCGCCTTGCGCCCACGCGGATGAGGCGCCCTGTCCGAGCGGCGCCGCCGAGATCAGCGTCACCGGCCGCGGCGCGAGTTTCAGTGCGCAGAACAATCCGGCGAGGCCGCCGCCGACGATCACGACATCGTCGGTGGAGCGGGTGAGGTTGTGGATGTTTGTCATGGCTCTTTCCTTTCACTCAACTGTCGTCCCAGCGAAAGCTGGGACCCATACGCCGCGGCGGAAGTTGTCTGGCGAAGCTCTGCAACGTCGTTCTTCGCAACCACATCTTCCTGTGGTTTTGGGTCCCGGATCTGCGCTTCGCCTGTCCGGGACGACACCGAATGTGTTGTCAGTTCTTCAAATTGATCATCCGCTCGACCGAACGCCGCGCGCGTCCTGCAAGCGCGGGATCGATCGTCACTTCCTCGCCAAGCGTCAGCAGGCTCTCCAGGATGTTGGCCAGCGTGATGCGCTTCATGTGCGGGCAGAGATTGCAGGGGCGCAGCATCTCGACATCAGGCAGCTCGGCGCGGACATTGTCGGCCATCGAGCATTCCGTGATCATCACGAGGCGCTTCGGCCGCCGTTCGCGCACCCAATTGATCATGTGCGCGGTCGAGCCGGTGAAGTCGGCTTCCGCCAGCACATCAGGCGGACATTCGGGATGCGCGATGATCTGCACGGAGGGGTCGGCATCGCGGAAGGCGCGCAGCTCCTCGCCGGTGAAGCGCTCATGCACCTCGCACGCGCCCTTCCAGGCGATGATCTTCACGTCGGTCTTCGAGGCCACGTAAGTTGCGAGATAGCGGTCGGGCAGGAAGATCACGCGCGGTGCGTTCAGGCTCTCGACCACCTGCACCGCGTTTGACGAGGTGCAGCAGATGTCGACCTCCGCCTTCACTTCCGCCGACGTATTGACATAGGCAACGACAGGCACGCCGGGAAACTTCTCGCGGAGCAGCCGGACGTCTGCGCCGGTGATGCTGGCGGCGAGCGAGCAGCCGGCGCGTGTATCAGGGATTAGCACCGTCTTGTCCGGATTAAGCAGCTTCGACGTCTCCGCCATGAAGTGCACGCCGCACTGGACGATGATGTCGGCCTTCACCTTGGTGGCCTCGACGGCGAGCTGGAGCGAGTCGCCGCCGATGTCGGCAACGCCGCGAAAGATCTCCGGCGCCTGGTAATTGTGCGCGAGGATCACCGCGTTGCGCTCGCGCTTGAGCTGGTTGATCGCGTGAATCGTCGGCGCCATCAGCGGCCACTCGATCGCCGGGATCACATGTTTGACGCGCTCGTAGATCGGCGCGGTCGCGCGTTCCACCTCGCCGGTCCATTCCAGCAAAGGGCGCGGCAGCGTCCCTGATCGTGCCGGCGCGACCGGAGTGGGGGTGGCTTGGCCCTTCGGCCGGTCGGCGAAATCATCAGGGCCGTAAATTTCAGCAATCGGCATCGAAGCCTCCCGTGCAGGTCAATTATGCTCTATTTGAGTATATACGGACCCTGAGAAATCCGGCCGAAGCGGCCGGTGGGATTTCGCCAGAGCTTACATATACTCAATCTGAGTAAATCTGAAATAGCACGCCCTTCGGCGATCCGCTAGGCCGAGTCGCACACATTTCCGTCAACTCGTGCTCCGTGCGCCGACCCAGGCAGCGATCAAACGCAATGCTCCCGCAAAAGCCCTTCATGGAACGCAATCATTTTTGACTTTCGATTTTCATGCATCTGCATTAAACGGCTGACTCGCGGCCGCCGATTTGCGAACCGCCAACGCCGAATGAGGAACACCATGTCGATCCCAGCGGGCGAGCTCGCTCCCTCTCGTTCCTCCAATTGGCGCACCCCGGCGGTCATCATCCTCTGCGGCTGCGCGATCGGCATGCTCGGCTTCGGTCCGCGCTCGGCGCTGGGCTTCTTCGTGCAGCCGATGAGCCATGAGTTCGCCTGGGGGCGCGACGTGTTCGGCCTCGCCATCGCTTTCCAGAATCTGTTGTGGGGGTTGGGCCAGCCGTTCGCCGGCGCGGTCGCCGATCGCTTCGGCCTGTTCCGTGTGATGTGCGTCGGCGCGCTGCTCTATGCCGGCGGGCTTCTCTTGATGCGCTATTCGTCGACGCCGCTGTCGCTCAACATCGGTGCGGGCGTGATGGTCGGTTTCGGCCTCGCCGGTTGCTCGTTCAATCTGGTGCTGTCGGCGTTCACGAAACTATTGCCAGCCGAGAAGCGCGGGCTTGCGCTCGGCGCCGGCACTGCGGCGGGCTCGCTCGGCCAGTTCCTGTTCGCGCCGATCGGCGTCGCCCTGATCGACAATTTCGGCTGGCAGCAGGCGCTCACCGTGTTCGGCTTCCTGATGCTCCTGATCATCCCCCTTGCGCTGGCGATCTCGACGCCGCCGGTCGCAACCACGGCCAACGCGGCGCCCGCGGATGAGCAGACCATCACCAGGGCGCTTGCCGAGGCTTTTGGTCATCGCTCCTACGTGCTGTTGGTGCTCGGCTTCTTCACCTGCGGCTTCCAGCTCGCTTTCATCACCGTGCATCTGCCGGCGTTCCTGGTCGATCGCGGCATCTCGACGCAAACCGGCGGCTGGGTGATCGCGGCTATCGGCCTGTTCAACATCATGGGCTCGCTCAGCGTCGGCTATCTCCAGAATAGCTTGCCGAAGCGCTACATCCTCTCGGCGATCTATTTCACCCGTGCGCTCGCGACGCTCGCCTTCATCTCGTTTCCGATCACGCCGTTCTCCGCGATCGCGTTCGGTGCAATCTCCGGCCTCACCTGGCTGTCGACGGTGCCGCCGACCTCGGCGCTGGTGGCGCTGATGTTCGGCACGCGCTGGCTGGCGACGCTCTATGGCTTCGCCTTCGTCAGCCATCAGGTCGGCGGTTTCCTCGGCGTCTGGTTAGGTGGCATCGTCTTCGAGAAGTTCGGTTCCTATACGCCGATCTGGTGGCTCTCGATCCTATTCGGTGTGCTCTCGGCGCTGATCAATCTCCCGATCGTGGAGAAGCCGGTTCAGCGAGTGGTTGCGCAGCCTGCCTGATCGGCTAAACATCCCGGTCAAACAAGTCAGGGAGTTTGCTGTGGCCACGTTCAAGGCGATCCGGATCGACAAGGCGGACAAAGGCACTACCGTCGCGCTCACGCAGTTCGACGAAGCCGAGCTGATGGACGGCGACGTCACCGTCCGCGTTGAATGGTCGACGCTGAACTACAAGGATGGCCTCGCGCTGACAGGCAAAGCGCCGGTGGTGCGCCGCTTCCCAATGATCGCCGGCATCGATTTCGCAGGCACGGTCGAAGCCTCCTCCCATCCGCAGTGGAAGGCCGGCGACAAGGTCGTCTGCACCGGCTGGGGCATGGGCGAGACCCATCTCGGCGCCTATGCCGAGAAGGCGCGGGTCAAGGGCGACTGGCTGGTCGCCCTGCCGCAGGGCCTGTCGGCGCGCGATGCCATGGCGATCGGCACCGCCGGCTTCACCGCGATGCTCTCGGTGCTGGCGCTGGAGAAGCACGGCCTGTCGCCGAAGAGTGGCCCTGTGGTCGTGACCGGCGCGGCAGGCGGTGTCGGCTCGGTCGCCATCGCCGTGCTGTCCCGGCTCGGCTACCACGTCATCGCCTCGACCGGCCGCGCCTCCGAGGCCGATTACCTGAAGAACCTGGGTGCCGCCGAGGTGATCGACCGCAGTGAATTGTCCGCACCGGCAAAGCCGCTGGCCAAGGAGCGCTGGGCGGGCGGCGTCGATAGCGTCGGCTCGACCACGCTGGCGAATCTGCTGTCGATGACCAGGTACGGTGGCGCCATCGCCGCCTGCGGTCTCGCGGCTGGCATGGACCTGCCGTCTTCTGTCGCACCCTTCATTTTGCGCGGGGTGTGCCTTCTCGGCATCGATTCCGTGATGTGTCCGATCGAACCGCGAAAAGCCGCCTGGCAGCGCCTCGCCTCCGATCTGGACAGGGCGAAACTATCTGAAATCACTACGGAAATTTCGCTCGATCAGGCTCCGGAATGGGGTGCGAAAATCCTGGCCGGCCAGGTCCGCGGCCGCATCGTGGTAAAAATTCTCTAACGACGTTCAGACTTTACCAACCAAGCTGCTTCAATGTCGCCATGGTTAGTATGGTAAGCAGCGGGTAAAGAGATAAAGGCATCGCCCGCTGCGGGGTCGGTTCGGAGTAGAGCATGCTTGCGCGTATTGTGTTGGGGGCTGTCACGGCAGTCGTGACGTTTGCACCGGCCATCGCCTTGGCTGGGAGTATGAACGCCGACGAGGCACGCCGCTTCGTCGCCGGCAAGGTCTTCGCCTTCACCTGTTTCGACGGTACCCGCGGCGCAGGCCGGATCCTTGACGATCTCGGTGCTGCCGGCGCGGTGCAGTTCTCGGGCTCGGGCCCGGTGCGCCATCTCCGCCTGCCGGGCAACACTCTCCAGATCCGCGGCCAGAACGTTTGCGCCTCGATTAAGGGCATTCCGTTCGAGCCTTGTTTCAACCTTGAGAAGACCGACGACCGCAGCTTCCGCGGCTCGGTCTCAGGCATGGGCTTTGCCTATTGCGACTTCCACCACCAGGGCGGCAACCAGATGCTGATGGCGCGTGCCGTCGCACGGCCGCGCTCGCTGCATGCACCGGAGCAGACCGGTTCGGTCAATACGTCGAGCACCGAGGTTGCCGCGCGGGTCGAGACGCCGAGGGTCGAGAGCAGCCGGATCGAGCCGGTGAGGTCGGACGCGAGGTCCGAGCCAAAGTCGGAATCGAAGAACGAAGGTCCGCTGGAACTGCGCCGCTCGACCGAGTGATGTCAGGCGCAAGCCTGCGCGCTCAATTTACCCGCTTTTGACGAATGCATCGCACGCGAAGCCGTGGCGCCGTAGTCATACGGCCCGCGGTTTTTATGCCTTGGTAGCGACTGTCGCCCCAGCCTGCGCAACGGCCGGGAGGCGGCCCTACGCAAGAGTTCGATAATGTCGCTGTATTTCTTTCGCATCAGCACCGGCCGATATTCCGGCGCCGCTGATCAGCCGTACGAGTTCGAGGATCGTGCTGCGGCCTGGACCGAGATGACCGAGGTCTGCGCCAATCTGCTCGGCAGCATCGCCCGCAATCTGAAGCCGAATGCGAAATGGAGCATGGAGCTGCTCGACGAGAACAAGCAGCCGGTGTTTCGCATCAGCTTGGCCGGCGAAGCCGTCGGATGCAAAATGACCCCGCGTTGACTTGAGGCTGCAATTTACAACTATGACGAGATCAAATTCCTTCGATTTCAATTATGTAGCGCAAAAAATCAGTACTTCTGCGGATCTCGCCGTTAACCGCAGATGGAGCTCTGGCCGATAGCCTTCCGGGTAAGGGCGATCAACGTCCAAGCGGCCGGCAATGACATGGCTGCTCGCGTTTCTGAGGAAGCGGGAATGTTGAGCCACATCAGATTGCGCATAGGAATTGCGCTGCCGGCGATCATCGCGGCGCTGGTGCTACTGGGTGTGGGATCGGCTAGTTTGATTGCCTTCCACGCCATCGGCAAGCGGCAGGATGCCGATGCGTTCCTGAAGGTCAATCGCGCCGCCCAACTGCTGCTCCAGAGCGCAGGACAATGGGCGATCGAACGCGGACTGACCAACGGCGCGCTGAAATCCGCCGATCCACTTGCTTACGAACGCGCTGCCGAGATCGACAAGGCCCAAGGATCGGCGGACGCGGCGTTCCAAGCAGCTATCGTCGAGATCCGGTCCATTCCTGAAATGGCGCTGGCGCAGTCGCAAATTGCGGAAGCCCAGGCCAGATTCGAGTCGCTGCGCGGCCTCCGAGCGAACGCCGCCACCAATCTCTCACGGCCACGCTCCGAACGGGCTCCTGAGGTGGTCGACGGCTTCGCCGCCGCGATCACCGACGTGATCGAGATCGCGAGCAACCGGTTGCGGTTAACGCTCGAGACTTTGACCAGTCCTCCCGCCGCAAAACTCGCCCAGCTCATTGGCGTGCGGCACCTGACGGCCCAAATGGCCGAGAACGCGGGGAGAGAGCGTGCGCTGCTCGCCGGTGCTGTCGGCGCTCGCGCCAAGCTTGGCGCTGGCGAACTCCAGCGTCTCGCCGGGCTGCGGTCCAAGGTCGAGCTCGCATGGGAGGCGGTGGTGCCGCTGCGGCTCCGCCCGGATTTGCCGACGGGGATCGGCGAGTCCATGGCCGAAGTGGAGAGGACCTATTTCGGCAGCTACGGAGAGACTCGTGCGCGTGTGCTTTCGGCCGGGGACTCCGGGGCTTATACGATCAGCGGGGCCGACTACTTCGCTCGCGCGACAGCAGGTATCAATGCCGTACTGAAGCTTGCAGGGTCCATCGGATCAGCTGCCGAGCAAGAAGCAAATCTGGAGGCGACGTCCAGTCTCCGGAATTTCATCATCACGCTTGCGTTTCTCGGCATCTCGCTGGTTCTGGCAGGGCTGAGCTTCTGGATTACCTTCTCGCGCATTCTCAAGCCGCTTTCCGCGATCACGGCCGCGATGAGAGGATTGGCTGATCGAGATTTCGAGGTCGAAGTGCCGTGCGCGGGCCAGCCTGTTGAAATAGGAGAGATGGCGCGAGCAGTGGAGGTGTTCAAGCAGAACGGCCTTGCGGTCGACCGGATGAGGGCAGAGCAGGCCGACGCGGCTCGGGTTGCCGCCGAGCAGCGCAAGGCCGAGATGCACAAGCTTGCCGACGGGTTCGAAGCGGCGGTCGGCGAAATCATCGAGACGGTGTCTTCCGCCTCGACCGAGCTCGAAGCGTCGGCCTCCACGCTGACCTCGACGGCGGAGCGCGCACAAAAGCTCACCACCATGGTCGCTGCCGCCTCCGAGGAAGCATCCACCAACGTGCAGTCGGTGGCGTCGGCGACCGAGGAGCTGTCGTCGTCGATCACAGAGATCAGCCGGCAGGTGCAGGAATCCGCCCGCGTCGCCGGCGATGCGGTCGACCAGGCCCGCACCACGACCGATCGCGTCAGCGAGCTCTCCGCGGCCGCGACGCGGATCGGCGACGTGGTCGAGCTGATCAACACCATTGCCGGCCAGACCAACCTGCTGGCACTCAATGCCACCATCGAGGCCGCGCGCGCCGGTGAGGCCGGCCGCGGCTTTGCTGTGGTGGCCTCCGAGGTCAAGGCCCTCGCCGAGCAGACCGCGAAGGCGACCGGCGAGATCGGCCAACAGATCGCCAGCATTCAGACCGCGACGGAATTCTCGGTCGGTGCCATCAAGGACATCAGCGACACCATCGAGAAACTGTCCGAAATTTCCTCGACAATCGCAGCCGCCGTCGAGGAGCAGGGCGCCGCGACGCAGGAGATTTCCCGCAACGTACAGCAGGCGGCTGAAGGCACCCATCAGGTTTCGGCCAACATCACCGACGTACAGCGCGGCGCGAGCGAGACCGGCTCCGCCTCCGCGCAGGTGCTCTCGGCGGCGCAGTCGCTGTCCGGCGACAGCAACCGTCTCAAGCTCGAGGTCGGCAAGTTCTTGGGTACCGTTCGCGCCGCCTGATCCAGGCCTGCCCCGTTCACGGCGCGCCGGCCGCGGCGCACCGGTGTGGCGCGATGGAACGTTCGCGACGCCGCAACAAATGGTTGTGGAAGAAATAACGGCCACAATGTCACTATCCGTAGTTCCACGTAGGTCTCTGTTAACGGCTGGTTGCAACTATGTGCGCAATCTTGCCGGATAAGAACCAGCCAGCATTGTTGGAATGACCCGCCCTGCCGTCCGTCTGACGGTCATGGCGCGGGTGACGTGTGCGTTTAGGTCTCATCGGGATTTGTCGTGATGTCGAAATTGTCGATCGTCTTCAAGCTTCTGACCGTGTTGTCGGTCCTCGTGCTCTCGCTCGCCGGCGTCGGCGTCGTGGCAATCGGCACGATGCAGAACATCAATTCCCACACAGTCGAGATCGCGGAGAGCTGGCTGCCGAGCGTGCGTGCGCTGGGCTCGATGCGGGCTGACATTAACGAGCTGCGCGTCGCGCTTCGCCTGCACCTGATGCAGGACACAATCGAGGGCAAGGAGGCCGCCGAGAAGCGGCTGGCCTCGCTGCAGGCGCGCATCGAGACCACCCGCAAGGTCTACGAGCCGCTGATTACCTCGGCCGAAGAGCGCTCGCTCTACCAGCAATGGACCAAGGCGTGGGCCGATTACCTGACGGGCGTGCAGGATGTGATGGCGCTGTCGCGCAAGAGCCCCGGAAAGTTCCCGACTGACGCCAACGAGATGTTGCAGACCAAGGTCGCGAAGATGGCCCAGGCGGCCGATCCGCTGCTTCAGAAGGGCATTGAGCTGAACAATCACGGCGCCGAGCTGGAGACGAAGCAGGCGGCCGACAGCTACGCCATGATCTTCCGCGTGCTGGTGGGCATCATCATTGCTTCGGTCGCGATCGCGATCGGCGCGGCTTACTATCTCGTGCGCGACGTGTCGCGCGGCATTGCCTCGATCATCAAGCCGATGCAGTCGCTCGGGGAAGGCGATCTGTCGGCAGAGGTGCCGCACCGTGGCGAGAAGACCGAGATCGGATCGATGGCGGATGCGCTGCAGATCTTCAAGGAAGCGCTGATCGCCAAGCGGGCCGCCGACGAGGCGGCGAGGCTCGACGCCGAGGCCAAGATCGAGCGTGGTCGCCGCGTCGACGCCATCACCCGCAAGTTCGAGGCCATGATCGGCGAAGTCGTTGGCACCGTGTCGTCGGCCTCGACCGAGCTCGAGGCTTCCGCGTCGACGCTGACCAATACTGCCCAGCGCGGACAGGAACTGGCGACTGTCGTCGCCGCGGCTTCCGAGGAAGCATCCACCAACGTGCAGGCGGTGGCTTCCGCTTCCGAGGAGCTCTCGTCTTCCATCACCGAGATCAGCCGCCGTGTGCAGGACTCGGCACGGATGGCGGCGGAAGCCGTCGAGCAGGCGTCGCGGACCAACGAGCGCGTCAACGAGCTGTCGCAGGCGGCCGCCCGCATCGGCGACGTCGTCGAGCTGATCAACACAATCGCGGGCCAGACCAATCTGCTGGCCTTGAACGCCACCATCGAGGCGGCGCGCGCGGGCGAGGCCGGCCGCGGCTTTGCCGTCGTCGCCTCCGAGGTGAAGGCGCTGGCCGAACAGACCGCGAAGGCAACCGGCGAGATCGGGGCGCAGGTCTCGGGCATTCAGGCCGCAACGCAGGAATCCGTCAACGCCATCCAGGAGATCGGCGGCACCATCGAGCGGCTGTCGGAAGTGTCGGCGGCGATCGCCGCCGCGGTCGAGGAGCAGGGCGCGGCGACGCAGGAGATTTCGCGCAACGTCCAGCAGGCCTCGGTTGGCACCCAGGAGGTGTCGTCGAACATTACCGACGTGCAGCGCGGTGCGATCGAGACCGGCGAGGCGTCAGTCGAAGTCCTGTCGGCGGCGAAGTCGCTCGCGTCCGACAGCACACGCCTCAAGGTCGAGGTCGCGCAGTTCCTGGAGTCGGTCCGCGCGGCCTGATCCTTTAGCTGCCCGTCTGCGGAGCCGGCGGTGGCGTTGCGTGCCGCCGGAACAGGATGCGCTGGTAGAGCCAGCCGATCGCGACCAGCACGATGCCGAGGCCCATGAACGACAGGGCCCGATAGACGCCTGTCAGCGTCGACATGTCGATGACGAAGGCCTTCAGGATCGTCAGCGCGATGACGGCGGCGGACGCCAGCCGTGCCCGCTCGGAGTTGGCGAGAATGCCGATGCCGAGCAGCATGACGCCGAAGGCGAGCCAGCCGATCGAATAGGTGTATTGCTCGGCCCCCGTGGTCTCGCCGGTGGTGAGGAACGGGCCGTGATAGAAGCGGCGGATCTCCAGCGTCAGGTAGACAAGCGCAAACACCAGCGCCGCACCCGCAATCGTATTCGCATAGATCTTGCCCCGCGCGTCAGCCACCGCATAAGCGAGCAGCAGCATCAGCACCGCCGGCAATGCGTAGCCGAGCAGCAGCAGGTTGAACAAGGCGCCGCCGACATCAATGTGCCACAGCAGCGGGTTCTCCAGGAACAGCAGGCCGAACACGCTGACGAAGCCTGCGATCGCCGTGAGCACGATCGCGCCGACATTGTGCACGATGCTGTGGCTGCGCAGCCGCAGCCGCTCCAGTCCGATCGCCATCGCCAGCGCCACGCAGACCTGCAGCGCGGCTTCGAGCAGCGAGGGCGATGCGATCATGTCGCCGCCGGTCGCGAAGTGGCGGACCTCCATGAAGGCGAGCAGCGCGGTGAACAGGATCGCGGCCGCTTCCACCATGCGCAGCGGCGCATCGTCGCCCCTGCGGCGCAGGAAGTGGCTCGCCGCCCAGAACGAGGCGGCCGGCAGGCCATAGCCCCACAGCAGCCAGTTGAAGATCGGCGTGGTACCGACGGCATCTCCGACGATGCGCGGATCATAGAGGATGCGCGCGGTGACGATGCCGGCGAAGATGGCGGCAAGCCAGCGCAGGAATGGGATCGGCCGCTGCAGCGCGATCCAGGCGGTGCCGAGCGACATCAGCGCCAGCGCGATGGTCAGCCAGCCCTTCTCCAGCGCGAAGGTCAGCGCCAGCGCCAGCGCGCCGAGCGTGCCGGTCGCAAACAGCGCCGTCGAGATCGCAAGGCCCGGCCGGCTCTCCCGACGGGTCAGCGTTTCCGTCGCAAAGCCAAAGGCTGCGGCGAGCAGCACCGCGAGGATCGCGAACGGGATCGAGCGGTCGAGATGGGCAATGCGGGCGTAGAGCGCGATGAGGATCGCGATTGGCGTCGCGACACCAGCTGCCGACCACACCACGGGAATGATGGCCGAATGGGAGCGTCCTTGCGCGAAGAAGCCGGCGATGCCGAAGCCGGCGGCAAAGATCGCGGCCATCACCAGATGCTGCGTCACCGCGCTATCGATCGCGGTCGGCGTGATGCCGGGCATTGGGCCGCCCGGCAGCACCAGCATGTCAGGATTGGCGCGCACCGCCCATTCGGCGAACACGATGAACACGGTTGCAGCGGCCGCGCCCAGCGCGCCGACGGCGGCCTCCGCGCGCCAGGCGACGAACAGCGTCGCCGCAACAAGCAGCGTGAAGGCGATCAGCGACAGGTCGGCATGCGCGCTCGACAGCACGATCAGCATCGCGCCGAACAGATAGGCGCCCAGCGTGCTCGACGAGACCGGTTCGATCTGTCCGCCTTCGATGGTCGGGCCGAACATGAAGCCGCAGACGACCAGCAGTGCAGCGAGCACGAAGCCGGCGATCACGTGGAATGCGTGCGGCGCGACGTGCAGGTCACCGGTGTCGAGGCCCGGGAAAGTCCAGAGCACGGCGAAGACGATCGTCGTGACCGCGAGCCAGCGCCACAGCCGGATGCGGGCGAGGCCAAAGCTCGCGGCGGTGACGACGGCGAGATAGATGTACAATGCCCAATAGTCCGGCTTGCCGCTGGAGACGAGCACCGGCGTCGCGAAGGCTCCTACGACGCCGAGGCCCGCGAGCGCCGGTCCGTGCAGCAATGCTGCTGCGAGCGTGGCCATCGCCACGATGCCGAGCAGCACGAAGGCGGTGGCGGGCACGAGGAAGCCATAGAGCGCGTAGGCCGCATACACGGTTGCGAAAGCCACCGCCGTTCCGGCCGCGGTGAGGATCGCGGGGATGTTGGCAATCGGCAGCGCTGCAATGCTCGAGATGCTTTCTTTGCGCCGCGTCCATTCGCCGGCACCCAAAAGCGCGGCCGCGAACAGGCCGCCGAGGAACACGCGTACGCCGGGGCCGACAAGGCCAGCCTCGATCGAATAGCGCACCATGAAGAAGCCACCGAGCGCAAGCGCCAGGCCGCCGATCCATACCACCCAGCGGGTGCCGAGCCGTTCCTCGAAACCGGGGGCGGGGGCGGGCAAAGGTGGCGGCGGTGCGTCGGCTGCGGGGCTGGCCTCAGGACTTGCTTCGGGCGGAGGCGGCGAAGCCTCTTCGGTGACGAGCGGCGGCGCGGTCTCGGCTTCCGGCGCAAGCGGCGGCGGCTCTGCCGCACTTGTCGTGGGCGTGCTTGGCTGCTCCTGCACGGGCAGCGGTGGCGGTGGCTGAACCTGTCGCTGCGCCCGCAGCGCGGCCTCCAGCGAGCCCAGCCGACGGCGCAGTTCGGTCGCCTGGTTCGACGCTTTCAGCGCGATCAGGAACGCGGCGATCGCAATCATCACTGCAAAGACGTCGAACGGGGCGTCGAACATGGGGCCTCCTGGCAATCGGCGGGCGGGGGCCGACCGCAATCTTGATCTAGCGCCGGGAGCGTACCCGCAAGCCGGGCGCCGGCCGTTCCTGGAGCACGTCGCGGCGGAAGCGATAGAGGGCCGCCGGTCTCCCGCCCGTCTGTGTCGACATCACGCCGGTCGGTTCGACCAGCGCCTCGGTTTCGACTAGACGACGGAAATTCTGTTTGTGCAGATGCCGGCCGGAGATCGCCTCCACCGTATACTGCAACTCAGTGAGTGTGAACTCGGCGGGCAAAAGTTCAAACACCACAGGACGATACTTCAGCTTTGCGCGCAGCCTGGCAATCGCGGTGGCGAGGATCCGGCGGTGGTCGAAGCGCATGGACGTGCCGAGCACGGGCAGGGACTTGCGCGCCAGTGCCGCAGGCCGGCCGTCGCGCCGGGCTTCCTCGACGAGGCCGGCCTCATAGAGTAGCTCGTAGCGGTCGAGCACGCGCTCCTCGTCCCAGGAAGCACCCTCGAGGCCGAAATAGAACCGCACGCGATCCTTGCGCGGCAGCGCGCGCGTCGTCTCGGGCGTCTCTTCCTCGGCCCATGCCGTCAGCGCCGGAATGATGTCACGGGCGATGATCGCCGGTGGCGCCTCGCGCCAGTCCTCCCAGGGGAAGAAGCGATACCAGGGCTCGAAGCTCGCGGCATTCGCGGCACCCTCGGCGCCGCGTGTCAGCGCGAGATAGCCGATCGACACCATATGCGCGCCGGTGTCGCCGGCCTCGGCATGACGGCCGCGATCGCCAAACGTATAGAGCTGCTCGACATAGCCGAGCCGCAATCCCGCCTGTTCCTCGACCCAGGCGCGCAGGCCGATCTCGAAGGTGCGATGGCTCGGCGCATCGAATGGACCGAACGGCAGGCCGGCGAGCCCGTCAGCGCCGCGCGCAGTCAGCACCAGCGGCTCGTGATCCTCGATCGCGACGATCGCGGCAGTCAGGCCGATCTCGATCGGCGTCAGCAGCTTGTCGCTCATCCCAAGATCGCTGATGTCATTCGAGCTCGATCACGAAGGGGCGGCCTTCGACCAGCATCTCGCCCGGCCCCATCTCGTCGAGCGCGCGCAGCATGCGGCCGTTGCGCCCCAACGCACGGTCGGCGAGATCGACGATGCGCCGGTTCGGCGAGGCGATCGGGGAGGCCGCGCGGATCTTCTTCGCGATCTCGATCTCGTCGCGATCAGGATTGAGCGCGCAGACGGCGGCGAACGCGCTCGCCGTGGAGCGGCTGATGCCGGCATAGCAATGCACCACGAGCGGCGCAGCGCGGTCCCAGCCGCGCACGAAATTCAGCACCTGCTCGATGTGGGTCTTGGACGGCGCGACAAAGCCGTCCATCTCCTCGGTGATGTCGTCCATCGACACCTTGAGATGATTGGCCGGCAGCACCGACACCGGCCGCGCCACCTGTTCGACATTGGCCATCACGGTCAGCACATGGCTGGCCCCGGTGCGGCGAACGGTTTCGGGAAGGGCGGCGAGCGAGCAGACGTGGATCATGGCGGACCTTTTTGGGCGATTATAGCCGGTGCCGTAGAGTGGGCAAAGCGCCTCAACATCGTCGTTCCGGCGAAGCGTGAGGCGGCACCAACCCAATACGTGCTCACGCAAACACGGCGCCAAATCGCTCCAGAAACTGCTTTTCGGCCCGCGCCGCCGTCCAGGGCGTCAGATAGTCGCGCCTGATATTGTCGGAGAGGCCGGGATCCCTGCCGAACAGGCGCTTGGCCTCGCTCTCGCTGAAGCCGGCAAGCTCGGTCGCCTCGAGGTAAGCCGCGCCGCGATCGGCGGCCTTGATCGCCTGCGTGATCTCGTCAGGGAGCACTGGCGGCAGGCCGAAGCGGATGTGGATGGCGCCGAGCAGGCGCTTCTCCACTGCCTTGTAATGGCCGTCGAGCACGGCCTTGAACGGCGAGATCATGTCGCCGATCACATATTCGGGCGCATCGTGCAGCAGGGCTGCGAGCCGCATGCGCTGGTCGACGCGCGGCATCTCGTGCCGCAGCACGGTCTCGACCAGTAGCGTGTGCTGTGCCACCGAAAAGATATGCGCCCCTGTGGTCTGCCCGTTCCAGCGGGCGACGCGCGCCAGCCCATGTGCGATGTCGGCGATCTCGATATCGAGCGGGGAGGGATCGAGCAGATCGAGCCGCCGGCCCGACAGCATCCGCTGCCAGGCGCGCAACTCCACTGCGCGCGCGGTCTTCTTGGCGGTCATTTGGCCTTGAGGCGCGGCTTGCGCTGCATCTTGCTGCAGGTGGCGTGGCAATGGCAGTCGACGAGATGATCGTTGACCATGCCGGTCGCCTGCATGAAGGCATAGACGATGGTCGGGCCGACGAATTTGAAGCCGCGCGAGGACAGCTCCTTGGAGATCTGAACCGACAGCGGCGTCGACGCCGGCACGCTCGCCGTGGTCTTGAAGTTGTTGACCTTGGGCCGGCCGTCCATGAAGTCCCACAGCAGCTTCGAGAAGCCGGGTCCGTTTTCCATGATGTCGAGATACGACTTCGCACTCAGGATCGCGCCGTCGATTTTGGCCTTGTTGCGCACGATGCCGGCATCGTTCATCAGCGCGTGCACTTTCTTCTCGTTGTAGCGCGCGATCTTCTCCGGCTGGAAATCGTCGAAGGCTTTGCGGAAATTATCGCGCTTGCGCAGGATCGTGATCCAGGACAAGCCGGCCTGAAAGCCGTCGAGGATCAGCTTTTCATAGAGTGCGCGGTCGTCATATTCAGGCACACCCCATTCGGTGTCGTGATAGGCGACATAGAGCGGGTCTTCGCCGGGCCAGGGGCAGCGGGTCTTTCCGTCGGGATGCAGGCGGGGAGCACGGCTCATGCGATGGGCTGCTTTGCGGGAATGCGAACGATTTCGGGTTCTGCCAGCTTCAGCGTGAGTCCGCCAGCCGTCAGCGGCTGGCCGGCATCGAGCGCATCCGCAACGCGGTCGATGCGCACCAGCGCAATGCCCTTGCCCTTCGCCGATGAGCCCATGGTGCCGACGGACCTGTCGCCGACCATGACACTGACGCCAACTTCCGGCGAGGAGTCCTCGAGCAGCACCTTCACGCTGCGGGTGCGCGCGGTGCCGCGATGCTGCATGCGCGAGACGACTTCCTGGCCGACATAGCAGCCCTTGTCGAAATCGACGCCGGCAAGGCGATCCATGTTGGTCTCGTGCGGGAAAGCGTCGCTGTATATGAAATCGAGCCCGCCGCGCGGCACGCCGAGCGCGATCCGGTGCGCCTCGTATTCGCTGGCATCGACCAGCTCCGCGCCGATCAGGTCCGAGAGCTTCTGCTTGAGATCCTCGGGGATCAGAATGCGCGAGCCAAGCTCGGCATTGCGGGGATCGGCAAAGGCTAGGTCCGGTTGCGCAGCAAGCTGGCCATCCCAGGCCGCGAGCACGCCGAGATCGAGGATGTCCACCGTCACCTTGGCGCGCAGCTTGTAGAATTTCAGCTTGGTGGCGAGGCCATCGGCCAGCGGCTTCGGACAGTCGATCAGGAACCCGCCGCCATGGCCGCCAGGGGCTTCCGTGATCAGGAAATCCACGATGATCTTGCCCTGCGGCGTCAGCAGCGCGCCGAATCGCCCCAACCCCGGCTTGAGCCTGTCGACATCGGTCGTGATGAGGCCGTTGAGGAAGTTGCGTGCGTCCTCGCCGGCGACCTTGATCACGCCCCGGTCGGGAAGAAACGCTGATTTCATGCGAAAATCTCTTGCGACATGTTGCTTCGGAACGTAAGCCCGCAAGGCATAAACGACAAGACCTCGAGCCCTGCGCTTGGGGATGAGAGGGGCCTTCAGCCATGACCCAGCGCTTCGACGTGATCCTCAAAGGCGGCACCGTCGTCAATCAGGACGGCGAGGCCGTTCGCGACATCGGCATCGCCAATGGCCGCATCGCCGAGCTGGGCCCGCGGTCGCAAGGCTCCGCCGCCGAGGTGATCGATTGCAAGGGCCTGCACATCCTGCCCGGCGTGATGGATACGCAGGTGCATTTCCGCGAGCCCGGGCTGGAGCACAAGGAAGATCTCGAGACCGGCTCGCGCAGCGCCGTGATGGGCGGCGTCACCGCCGTGTTCGAGATGCCGAACACGTCGCCGCTCACGGTGACCGAGGCCACCTTCACCGACAAGGTGAAGCGCGCCCATCACCGCATGCATTGCGATTTCGCCTTCTTCATCGGCGGCACCCGCGAGAACGTGCAGGACCTGCCGGTGCTGGAGCGTGCCCCGGGTTGCGCCGGCGTCAAGGTCTTCATCGGCTCGTCGACCGGCGCGCTGCTGGTGGAGGACGACGAGAGCCTGCGCCGAATCTTCCAGGTGATCCAACGCCGCGCCGCCTTCCATGCCGAGGACGAGTATCGCCTCAACGACCGCAAGTCGCTCCGCATCGAGGGCGATCCGCGCTCGCATCCGGTCTGGCGCGACGAGACCGCGGCTCTGATGGCGACCCAGCGACTGGTCAAGATCGCGCATGAGACGGGAAAACGCATCCACGTGTTGCACATCTCGACCAAGGAAGAGATCGAGTTCCTGCGCGACCACAAGGACGTCGCGTCCTGCGAGGCGACGCCGCACCATCTCACGCTGGTCGCGCCGGAATGCTACGAGCGGCTCGGCACGCTGGCGCAGATGAACCCGCCGGTGCGCGGCGCCGACCACCGTGCCGGCATCTGGCGCGGCATCGAGCAGGGCATCATCGACGTGCTCGGGTCCGACCACGCGCCGCACACGCTGGAAGAGAAGCAGAAGACCTATCCCGCTTCGCCCTCCGGCATGACCGGCGTGCAGACGCTGGTGCCGCTGATGCTCGACCACGTCAACGCGGGCCGGCTTTCTCTCGCGCGCTTCGTCGATCTCACCAGCGCCGGGCCCGCGCGTCTCTACAACATGGCCTGCAAGGGCCGCATCGCCGCCGGCTACGACGCCGACCTCACGGTGGTGGACCTCAAGCGCAGCGAAACCATCACCAACAAATGGGTGGCGTCGAAGGCCGGCTGGACCCCGTATGACGGCGTGCGCGTCACGGGCTGGCCCGTCGGTACCTTCATCCGCGGCCGCCGCGTGATGTGGCAGGGCGAACTGGTGACGCCGTCGCAGGGCGAGGCGGTGCGGTTTCTGGAGACGTTGAAGCAGTAGCCGATGTGCAGGGACGCGCAGTGTTTCCCCAGCCGTCATTGCGAGCGTAGCGAAGCAATCCAGAATCCCTCCACGGCGGCAGTCTGGATGGCTTCGCTGCGCTCGCAATGACGAGGGGGGAGGTCTACACTTCCGCGCGAACGGGAGTGCAGTCAATGTCCCAGCCCACCGCCCTCATCACCACCGCGCAACTCGCCGCGATCCTCGGCGACCCCCATCTCCGCCTCTACGATTGCACGACCTACAACGAGCCGGTGCCACCAGGCAGCGACGTGCCGTATCGGGCCGTCCCCGGCGACAAGACCTTCGCGGCCGGCCACATCCCCGGCGCCGATTTCCTCGATCTGCAGGGCGAGTTCTCCGACGCTTCCGCGCAACAATTCTTCATGATGCCTGATGTGGCCCAGTTAGAGGCCGCCTTCGGCCGCCACGGGCTCGATGCTAGCAAGACCGTCGTGCTCTACAGCATCGGCACCATGATGTGGTCGACGCGGTTCTGGTGGATGCTGCGTTCGCTCGGCGTCGATGCGCGCGTGCTCGACGGCGGTTTTGACAAATGGAAGGACGAGGGGCGGGCGGTCGAGACCGGTGCGCCGAAGGGCTATCCGGCGACGAGCTTCAAAGCCGCGCCGCGTACCGGCTTCTTCGTCGACAAGGATTTTGTGAAGGCGCGGATCGGCGATCCCGCGACAGTCACTGTCAACGCGCTCGGACCACAATTTCATAGGGGGCTCGAGCCGAGCCGCTATGGCCGGCCAGGCCGCGTGCCCGGTAGCGTCAACGTGTCGGCTGCAACCCTCGTCAATGCCGACAAGACGCTGACGACGCTCGCCGATGCCGAAGTCAAGTTCACCTCCGCTGGCGTCACGCGCGACAAGAGCGTGATCCTCTATTGCGGCGGCGGAATCTCGGCGACGATCGACCTGCTCATGCTGACGCAGCTCGGCTACGACAGGCTGACGCTCTACGATGCTTCCATGGGCGAGTGGGCAAGGGACCCGACACTGCCGATCGAGACGGATTAGGGACGAATCTTGCCTTCCGGTAGAGGGTAAGAAAGTTGGGAACCTTTTCTGCCGGCCTGCATCCAATACCTGGAACCAACGGAGACAGGTGACCGCCATGCAACGGAGCGCAGCCGGCCTGTCCGCCGGACTCAGGGTATCGGAAGCCGAGCTGATCGATCGGGCGCGCAGCCGGGACGAGGCCGCGCTCCGCGAGATCATGCAGGCCAATAACCGCCGGCTCTACCGCCTCGCGCGCGGAATCTTGCGCAGCGATAGCGAGGCCGAGGATGTGGTGCAGGAAACCTATGTCCGCGCCTTCACCCATCTCGACGGCTTCAAGGGCGAGTCCGCGTTGTCGACCTGGTTGTCGCGTATCGCCATCAACGAGGCACTTGGCCGGGCCCGAAGTGCAAAACCGCATGTCGAGCTCGACTCAGTGCCGGAGGAGGCGCTTGAAGCGCAGATCATCAGGTTTCCCGTTTCTCCCGCAGGCGATCCGGAAAGGACCATGGCTCAACGTGAAATCCAGCGCGTCGTGGAACGCGCCATCGACGAATTACCGGACGCCTTCCGCATGGTTTTCGTCGCACGCGTCATGGAGGGCATGAACATCGAGGAGACCGCCGATCTGCTCGGCGTGAAACCCGAAACCGTGAAGACGCGGCTGCACCGCGCCCGCACCATGCTGCGTGAGAATGTCGAGAAGGAGATCGGCCCGGTGATGATGGACGCGTTTCCGTTCGCCGGCTGGCGCTGCGAGCGGCTGACGGAAGCAGTGCTTAAGCGCCTCGGAATCGGCGGTTGATTTTTTTCGGGAACGTTTGCGCGAAGCACCCATCCAATTCCTGTGAAGCAACGCCGGCAAACCGCCAGCACAGGAGTGTCAGACCATGCTCGTTCGTTGGAGCGCGGCGATCGCCGCCACCATTCTGTTGTCCAGCCCCGTGCTGATGCAAGGTGCACGCGCGGCCGATAAGCTTACCGATCCGCAGATCGCCCACATCGCTTACACCGCGGGCGTAATCGACATCAACGCGGCAAAGCAGGCGCAGAAGAAAGCGAAGAACAAGGACGTCAAGGCATTCGCCGACGACATGTTGCGCGACCACGAGGCGGTCAACAAACAGGCGCTCGCGCTGGTCAAGAAGCTGAACGTCACGCCCGAGGATAACGACACCAGCAAGGCACTGGCCAAGCAGGCCAGCGACAAGCTGGCCGAGCTCGACAAACTCGACGGCGCCGCCTTCGACAAGGCCTATGTCGCCAATGAGGTCGCCTATCACAAGACGGTCAACGGCGCGCTGGAGACGCAGCTCATTCCGTCCGCTGGTAATGCCGAACTGAAGAGCCTGCTGCAGACCGGCCTGAAGATCTTTCAGGGCCACCAGCAGCATGCCGAGCACGTCGCGTCGGAACTGAAATAGGGAGCGTGCGATGAAGCCGGGACGACTGTTTTCGATCGCCCTTGTCTTTGCGGCGACGGTCGTCCCGGCGCACGCCGCAACGATCGAGATCACGATGGAAAATCTCGTGATCTCGCCGGCGGAGGTGTCGGCGAAAGTCGGCGACACCATCACCTGGATCAACAGGGACGTCTTCGCCCACACTGCCACCGCGACGAACGGCGATTTCGACGTGACGCTGCCGCCGAAGAAGTCGGCGACGTTGGTTCTGAAGAAGGCGGGAACCGTCGACTATTACTGTCGCTTTCATCCCAACATGAAAGCGACGCTCAAGATCGAGCCTTGATGAAGACCCTGCCTGCGGGGGGGCTTTGTCAGGGAGGGCTTACTGCCGTGCGAGGCTGACGGAGAACTCGCCATTGCGGATGCGCGCGGGAAAACCCTCGACGAATTTCGCCACCGCGTCCTCGCCATAGGTGCCCACGAGTTCGGCCAGCGCCGCAAACAGGCTCGCCTGCGCCAGGCAATCGCCGTCGACGCCGTCATGGCGTGCTTCGGCCCAGGCCTCGTTCAGATAGCTCAGGGCGGCCTGTTTCTGCTCGTGATCGGGCAGCGGCGCGCGGGCGGGGGCGTAGGAAATCGGCTGGCTCATGAAACTCGATCAGGGCTGGGGCGCGATCCACGGCGATGCGCTGTGCGGGAGGTGTAGCACGCGCATTAACGACCGCTAGGCCACATCTTTAAGAACGGTTAACGGCTGTGAACAAAGTCGATGACAGGGTTCCAGTCGCTGTTATTCCGGGGCGCGACGAAGTCGCGAGCTATGATGCGCAATTGCGCATCTGAGAATCCATCAGGCCGCCGAGTTGGTGGTGAGGTGGCTCCCGGGTTCGCGCTACGCGCGCCCCGGAATGACGAATGGAGGGTTTCAGTTCGCGTAACGCGCCGTCAGATCCCGCGAGATCTTCGAGCCTTCCTCGATGTAGCGGCGAATCGCCACCGTCGCCGCCGGCGTGCAGCTTCGGTAGGTCTGCTGGAAGCCGTTATAGCCGCGGTTGAACGCGGCGATCATGCGGGTGCGCCGCTCGCCGGCGGGGGTCTCGGCATCGATCAGCGCCTGCATCTCGCTGCGCCATTTGTTGCCCTCGTTGGAGCCGCAGATGCCGCGCAGGTAGTGCAGCCCGCCCAAAATCTCGGCCAGCCGCTGCAAATCGGCGTCGAACGGCGCAGCCACGTCCTGGGCCCGGGCGGGCGCGGAAGCGCAGGCGAGGATCAGGGCAAAAATGGCCAGAAATCGCGGGAACATCGGCGGCGTGTATGCCCCCTCAGGGCTGATGACGCAAGGCGGGCGCTCAGGGGCCGATCAGGCGCGCGGCGGACTGGATGATCTCCTCCAGTCCCCCGGTCAGCTTGAGGTCGCTGAGGCTGCCGAGCGCGTCAGGGGCGATCCACCTGAAATCGTCGAGTTCGTCGTTCAGGGCCGGTTCCCGGGCCACCCAGCGGGCGGCAAAGGACATGATCAGGTAATGGCCGGCACCGGGTGCGGCCGGCAGCACCTCGCGCCAGCCAGCAAGGCCGACGATCTCGATAGCGAGCCCGGTCTCCTCGTCGACCTCACGGCTCAGGGCCTGGTGCAGCGATTCGCCGAATTCGACCCGCCCGCCGGGCAGCGAATAGAAGCCCTTGGCGGGGGAGCGGGCGCGTCGCGTCAGCAGCACCTTGCCGTCGCGGAAAATCGCGGCACTGACCGCGATCTGGGGATGGGTCGGCTGGACGACGGATGCCATGCTTTTGACGACCTGGCTCAGTTCGCCATGATGGTATCGACGTCGGCTTCCGCGCCGCCATTGATGATGCCGCCGCAAGCCGCGATCAGCGGCTTGACCCAAGCCGTCGCCTGCTCGGCCAGCCGAACGCGGGTCGTGTCCTTCTCGACCTCGCGCATGGCCGAGCCGACCGCTGATAGAATCGAGGTCATGGTGTCGGTGATGTGGTCGAATTGGGCGCGCACGCTCGGTTCGGCCTTCTCATAGGCTTCGATGGCGAGATCCCGCGCCTTGAAGTTCGAGGCCGTAAAATGTTCGGCATAGGACAGCGGCGACCAGGTCAGGAAATCCTCGGCGCATTCGGGCATGTCCGGGACCATCTCCAGGAGCATGACCGCTTCATTGAAATGGTTGAGATAGTCCGTGGCAAGCCCGGTTCGCGGGTTGATGTTGGCCACGCGCAGCCGCTCAGCCCAGGCCGCGGCCTCGGGGCCCGTCTGTGCGCGCGTTGCGGGTTGGGAGGCCATTGAGCTCATCGGCCGCAGTGTTAACGTTCGGGGTTAAAAGGACCTCAACGGACCCTATATTGGCGCAAGGATGTGTGGACGCTTCGTCATAACTTCGGCCCCCGCGGCCTTACGGCAACTGTTCGGCTATATCGACCAGCCGAATTTCCCGCCCCGGTACAATGTCGCCCCGACACAACCGATTCCGGTGGTGTTGGTCGAGAATGGCGCGCGCCATTTCCGCCTGATGCGCTGGGGCCTGCTGCCGAGTTGGGTCAAGGACCCGAAGGGCTTTACGCTTCTCATCAACGCCCGCTCGGAGACGGTGCTGGAGAAGCCCGCGTTCAAAAAAGCAATTCGCCGGCGACGCGGCCTGATCCCGGCTGATGGCTATTACGAATGGAAATCGGAAGGCGGCCGCAAGCAGCCGTTCTTCATCCATCACGCCGACGGTGCGCCGCTCGGTTTCGCCGCATTGTTCGAAACCTGGATCGGGCCGAACGGCGAGGAGCTCGACACGGTCGCGATCGTGACGGCCGCTGCGGGCGAGGGCCTGGCCACGCTGCATGACCGCGTGCCCGTCACCATCAGCCCGCGCGATTTCGAGCGCTGGCTCGATTGCCGCGGCGACGAGATCGATTCGGTTCTGCCGCTGATGACGGCGCCGCGCGTCGGCGAATTCGCCTGGCACCCGGTCTCCACCCGCGTCAACCGCGTTGCCAATGACGACGAGCAACTGCTCCTGCCGATCAGCGCGGAGGAGATGGAGGCGGAGGCAGAGGTTGCGAAGCCCAAGAAGGCGGTGCGGAAGGTTGCTGCTGCGTCACCGGATGATGGGCAGGGCTCGTTGTTCTAGGCGCGCTGCCGTAGGGTAGGCAAAGGCGCAACGCGCAGTGCCCACCACCTCTCGCTTCAATACGCGATGGTGGGCACGCTTCGCTTTGCCCACCCTACAAGAGCTTGACTTGTTCGCCTCAGGCCGCAGCGACCGCCGATCCGAGCGCGGCGTTGCTGAACGCCTCGCCGCCGATCCCCCAGCCACCATCCACAGCGTAGCTGACATTTGCAAAAATGTGCTCGCGCCTGATGCGTCCCTCGGCGGCCTTCTCGATGATGGCGGTTCCCTCGGAGATCCAGGCGTCCTTCAGCTCCTGTGTCGGCAGCACGAAGGACGGCACCTTGAGCTCGAACACGGCGATGTCGGCAGGCTTGCCGCCGGAATAGGTGCGCCGCTTCGGCACTACGGTGACCTCGCCGATGACGTTCGGCGTCATGAAGCGGTTGCCGGTCAAGCCGTGCAGGCGGAGCAGCAACTCGGTCAGCTTGCCGAACGCCTCGGCTTCGCCTGATGGCGTCAGCGCGCCTTCGGGAACGATGATCTGGATAGGCATGTGAGGTCTCCCTTTGAACCGTAACATAACGGTCGTTATATAGAACATAACGATCGTTATCTCGTCAAGTCTAATATAACGATCGCTATCGAGAGGTGAGCTTTGATGGCACGACCGAAGAAGAGCGATGGTGACGCACGTGCGCGGCTGGCGGATGCGGTCGGGCGCGGCTTCCGCACCGGCGGATTCGGCGGCGCCGGGGTGGACGCGCTCGCAAAGGGGGCGGGCCTCACCTCGGGCGCGTTCTACGCCCATTTCGACTCCAAGGCGGATGCATTTCGGCTGGCGGTCGCGGATGGGCTCGCCTTCCTGCGCGGCGGCATCGCGCAGTTTCAGGCGCAATACGGCAACGCCTGGCGTGAGCCGTTCATCGATTTCTATCTCGGTGAGCGAATGGAGGTTGGCCTCGATGAGGCCTGCGCGCTTCCGAGCTTTTCCTCCGATGTCGCGCGCTCGGACGCGGCGACGCGCACTGTCTACCAGGCAGAGCTGGAGCGCCTCGCGGATCTCGTCGCGCAAGGCTTTCGCGGCACGCATGCGCGCCAGCGCGCGCTGGCGCTGCTGGCGATCCTGACAGGTGCCGCCGACATGGCGCGCGCGGTGAAGGACGATTCCATCAGGCGCGAGATCCTCGCCGCGGCCAAGGTCGCGGCCAAGGCGATCTAGCTCTCAGACGATCTCCCGCGCTCTCAGCGCCGCGATCTCCGCCGCGTCAAAGCCCAGCTCGGCCAGCACCGCATCCGTATCCGCCCCGAGTTCCGGCGCCATCCTGTCGAGCTTGCCGCCGCCATGGGCGAGCTTGAAGCCGCTGCCGGCAAAGCGCAGGCGGCCGTAAGGCGTGTCGAGCTCCTGGATCGCACCGCGCGCCTTGATCTGCGGATGGTCGATCACCTCTTCGATCTTCCAGATGCTGGCGCAGGGCGCCCCGGCGTCCTCGAGGATCGTCTCCCATTCACGCGCGGGCTTTGCCGCAAGTGCCCCTTCGATGATGGCGCGCAGCGCCGGCTCGTTCTCGTTGCGCGAAAACCAGTCGGCAAAGCGCGGATCGCTCAGCGTGTCCTCGCGGCCGAGCGTGGTCATCAGCGCGCGGTACTGCTTCTCGTTGTTGACCGCGAGCAGGATGTAACCGTCGCCCGCCCTAAACAGGTTCGCGGTGGTCTTGCGGCTGACTGCCTGGTTGCCTGAGAGCTGCTGGCGATGGCCGGCGACCGACCAATCCGCAATCTGCCCTGACAGAAACGCCATCGTCGCCTCCAGCATGGAGACGTCGACGAGCTGGCCCTTGCCGGTGCGGTCGCGCTGGTAGAGCGCGCTCGACACCGCAAATGCGGCCGTTGCGCCCGACAGCACGTCGCACACGGCAAAGCCCGCCCGCGTCGGGCCCGTCTCGGGGTGACCGGTGATCGCCATGATGCCCGACAGCGCCTGGATCTTGCCGTCATAGCCGGGCCGCAGACGGTCCGGGCCGGTCTGGCCGAAACCCGACACCGCGCAATAGATCAGATTTGGATTGATCGCCGAGAGCGCCTCATAGCCGATGCCGAGCTTGTCCATCACGCCCGGGCGGAAATTTTCCATGACGACGTCGACTGTCGCGGCAAGCTTCTTCACGATCGCGATCGCGTCAGGCTTTTGCAGATCGAGCGTCAGGCTGCGCTTGTTGCCGTTGATGGCCTGGAACGCCGGTGCCAGTCCGCGCTCTGCCCATTCGCGGCTGAGTGGCGTGCGACGCATGTCCTCGCCCTCGCGCCGCTCGACCTTGATGACGTCGGCTCCCAGAAGTGCGAGCTGGTAGCTCGCATAGGGCCCGGCCAGCACTTGCGTGAAGTCCAGGATCTTCACGCCTTCGAACGGTCGCGTCACGTCTCTCTCCCTGCTTATTGTCGTTATTGGAAGGACGTCAGGCGGCGCGGTTGCCGCGCGCGATCTCCTTCTGCTTGTCGAATTCGGCGCGGCGGCGGGCGAGCTCCTCCGGTGAAAGCTGCGCGACGTTGTTGTAGTCGAGCTTCCAGGAGGCGTCTTCGTTCCAGCGCAGCGGCGACTGCATCGTGGTCTGCGGCCCGCTCGCGGTCTCCAATAGTTTGAGCGCGAGCTCCAGCGTTTGCGCCTGCGAGGCGATGTCCTGCGGCTTGCCGGCGGAATTGCCGAGCGGGAAGTCGCTGAACAAAAAGCGCGGCACGGCCGCTTGTTCGATGATGTCCTTGGCACAGCCCATGATCACGGTCGCAATGCCGTTGGCTTCGAGGTGCCTTGCGACCAGCGCCGTGGTCTGATGGCAGACCGGGCAGTTCGGCACCAGCACGGCGACATCGACCTTGTCGGCAAGGCAGCGCGCCAGAATCTCCGGCGCGTCGGTGTCGAGCGTGACGCGATGGCTGCGATTGGTCGGCGCGCCGAAGAAGCGCGGCGCGACCCCGCCGATGCGGCCCGTAGCGCTTGCCTTCAAAAGCTGCGGCAGTGGAAACCAGGTGCCGTTGTCGGTCGCCGTGGTGTGTTTGCGGTCGTAACCGATATGCGAGATGCGCAAATCGTGCTGTTGCGAGGTGTCGCCGTCATAGACTTGGTAGAATTTGGCGCTGCCATTATACGCCGCGCCCGGGCCTTGATCACCCTTGGCGGGATCGTAGGGCGCGGCCGTCGTGATGATGGTGACACGCGACTCCGCCAGCGGTTTCGTCAGCTTCTGGAACGGCGCCGCGGTGTAATGCGCCCAGCGATACGGCGTGGTGTAGCCGATCGCGCTGTAATAATCCCGCGTGCGCTGCATATAAGGGATCGGGGAATCATAGTCGGGCGCAAAACCGAATTCGTCGTCGCGCGGAGCGGACATGGGCGCGTCTCCTGGTTCTTGTTGAGAGGCAGACTAGAGATAGTTTTCGGGTTGCTCAACAGGGGCCAGGGCCGCGCAGGCCAGAATTGCCACCGCAGCGGTCTAGCGAAAGATATGGAGCGCGGCGTATTGCAGCAGCATGATCGCCTTGCCGTCGATGATCCTGCCGTCGGCGATCATCGCCAGTGCCTCGTCGATGCCGAGCTCCAGCACCTCGATGTCCTCGCCCTCGTGCTCGAGGCCGCCGCCGTCGCTGACCCGCATGTGCGGCGCGTACTCGGCGACGAAGAAATGCAGCTTTTCGGTGATGGCGCCCGGGCTCATGAAGGCTTCGAACACCTTGTGCACGTGGTGCAGGCGATAGCCGGTTTCTTCCTCGGCCTCGGCACGGATGCGCTCCTCCGGCGAGGCATTGTCCAGCACGCCGGCGGCCGCTTCGATCAGTAGATCGTCGTAGCCGCGGATGAAAGCCGGCAGGCGGAACTGGCGCACCAGGATCACGCTGCGCTGCGCGCGATTGTAGGGCAAGATGGCGGCCGCGTTGTCGCGCTCATAGGTCTCGCGCTTCTGCGTCTGCCACTCGCCATTGGCGCGCCGGTAGTCGAACGTGGTGCTCTTCAGCGTGGTCCAGCCGTCCGAGAGCACGCGAACGTCCTTGATGCGGACGCGGTCGGAAATGGTCATGACTGTCTTTCAGTGTTCGCGGCCGTCGAGCCACTTCTGGAACATCACCGAGGTCGATTCCTCGAAGCGGAGCGATTGATAGAACGCACTCGCCTGCGCATTCTCGCGGCGAACCAGCAGCTGCAGCTTGGCGATGCCGGCATTGCGCAGCCAGTCCTCGGCGGCCGCCATGATCGCCCGGCCATAGCCGCGCTTGCGGCCATCGGGGTCGACCGCGACGTAATAGACCCAGCCGCGATGACCGTCATGGCCGACCATGACGGTCGCCACGATCGCGCTATTGTCGCGGCCAACAAGCACCGTCGAGTTCTCGCGCCGCCGTGCCAGCGCGATATCGGTATGCGGATCGTTCCAGGGGCGCGTCAGGCCGCAGCGCTGCCACAGCGCCACCACCGGCTCGACATCGGTGTCGTTGATGGCATCGATCTTGAGAGCAGACATGCCTACAGCACTTTCCCCGGATTCATGATGCCCAGTGGATCGAGCATCGCCTTGATCGACCGCATCAGCTCGATCGCGGTCTTGTCTTTGACGTCAGGCAGCTCGTCGCGCTTGAGCACGCCGATGCCGTGCTCGGCCGAGATCGAGCCGCCCATGCGCAGCACGATCTCGAACACCACGGCGTTCATCTCATGCCAGCGTGCGAGAAAGTCAGCGGTGTTGGCGCCGATCGGCTCGCTGACATTGTAATGCAAATTGCCGTCGCCGAGATGGCCGAACGGCACCGGCCGTGCACCGGGGATCAGTTTGACCACAGCGGCATTGGCCTCCTCGATGAAGGCCGGCACCGCAGCGACGGGAACGGAGATGTCGTGCTTGATCGAGCCGCCCTCCGGCTTCTGCGCCGCCGACATCTCCTCGCGCAGCTTCCAGAAATTGCTGCGCTGGGTGAGGTTGGCCGCGATCACGGCGTCGTCGACGATCTCTTCCTCCATGGCGCGCCCGAGGATCGTCTCCAGCGGCGTGCGGGCGTCGTCGCCGGGGGAGGACAATTCCATCAGCACATACCAGGGGTGCTTCTCGCTGAGCGGATCACGCACGTCGATGCCGTGCCGCACCGAGAAATCGACCGCCATCTCCGAGAGTAGCTCAAAGCTCGTCAGCGCATTCGCGGCCTCGCCCTGCGCGATCGTCAGCAGCTTGAGTGCCGCCGCCGGCGATTTCAGCCCGACATAGGCGGTCTCGATCGCCCGCGGCTTCGGAAACAGCTTGAGCGTGGCCGCGGTGATGATGCCTAGCGTGCCTTCGGCGCCGATGAAGAGATTGTGCAGATTGTAGCCGGTGTTGTCCTTCTTCAGCTTCGACAGCAGGTTGAGCACGCGCCCGTCAGCCAGCACCACCTCGAGGCCCAGCACCATCTCGCGCGCGACGCCATAGGCGAGCGCCGCGGTGCCGCCGGCGTTGGTCGAGAGATTTCCGCCGATGGTGCAGCTGCCTTCCGCGCCCAGCGACAGCGGAAACAGTCGGTCCACATCGGACGCCTTCTGCTGCGCGATCTGCAATATCACGCCGGCCTCACACGTCATGGTGTTGGAAGCGGTGTCGACCTCGCGGATCTTGTCCAGGCGGCGCAGCGACACAACGACCTCGCCATTATGCGGCGTCTGGCCCCCGACGAGCCCGGTATTGCCGCCCTGCGGCACCAGCGCGATTCTGTGTTCGGAAGCGAGCTTGCAGATCGCGGACACTTCCGCCGTCGAACCCGGGCGCAGCACCAGCGGCGAGCGGCCGTGGAACAGGTTGCGCTCCTCGGTGACGTAAGCCTCGATATCGGCCGCATCGGTGATCGCATGGCGATCGCCGACGATCTTGCGGAATTGGTCGATCAGCTCAGGCGCAAGCGGCGGGGTGGCGGATTGATTGATGTTCATCGTGTCTTGTTCCACTCTTATCGTGCCACCGCAGCTCGCCGCAGCCGGTCGTTGATTGCTTCGCCCAAGCCTTCTTCCGGAATCGTCATCACGGCGATCGCTCGCGGTGTCTTCGCGTCGAGGCTGCGAAGATAGCCGAACAGATTGGCCGCGGCTTCATCGAGATCGCCCGTGGACGACAAATTCATGACGGCGGCGGCGGCCTCCACACCGGGCAGGCGCACAGGGCCAAAGGCCAGCAGCGCCTCGCCGGGCGCAACGTCCTGCGCGTGAAGCCGCACAGTGGCGCGCGGCGCGTAATGCGAGGCCAGCATGCCCGGCGCCAGCGGCTGGCTGTCGTCGCTGTCGGCCTCGACGAGTGGCCGCGCCAGCGGCGCGCCGAGCACGGCCTCGATCCGCTCGCGCGACAGTCCGCCGGGGCGGAGCAGCATCGGCGCCTCGAAGCAGCCGACGATGGTCGATTCGACGCCGACCGCAACCGGCCCGCCGTCGATGATCAGGTCGATCCGTCCCGCAAGATCGCTCTCCACGTGGGCCGCCAGCGTCGGCGAGACGTGGCCGGAGATATTTGCGGACGGTGCCACCACCGCCCCGCCAAAGGTGCGCAGGATCGCCTCCGCCACCGGATGGGCGGGAATGCGGATCGCGACGGTGTCGAGGCCTGCCGTGGCGAGATCAGAGACCGGACAATCATCCGTCTTCGGCACCACCAGCGTCAGCGGTCCCGGCCAGAAGGCCTCCGCAAGCCTGAGCGCGCGCGCATCGAACCGGCCGATCCGCCGTGCCGCCGCGAGGTCGGGGACATGGGCGATCAGCGGATTGAACGCCGGCCGGCCCTTGGCGCTGTAGATGTGGGCGACCGCAGTGGCATTGGCGGCATCGGCGCCGAGCCCATAGACCGTCTCGGTTGGAAACGCGACCAGCCCGCCGGCGGCCAGGGTCCGGGCGGCGGCTTGTGCGCCGGCCTCACCGGCTGGCAAAATCAGCGTTTCAAGACCCGTTTTCACAGGGACAAAATTCCTCAGCTCGGCCGCTTGCGGTGCGCCAAACCCGACGCTATAAGCCGGCCTCTTGTCGGAGTGTGGCTCAGCCCGGTAGAGCACTGCGTTCGGGACGCAGGGGTCGCAGGTTCGAATCCTGCCACTCCGACCATTCTTCCAAAAGTTGACGTTTTCCAAAGGCTTGGCGGACCGGCCGCCAGCGTCTCGAGACGCCTTTGTGCAACGATTTTGAGGGCGGGTCCACGGCCGATTTGGTTCGCGCAGGGGCGGTTGCCGCAGCGGCATGGCTGGCCCGAGGATAATCCAACGCTGGCGGTCAATGACGTCTTGTGGATCGCGCGGCCCAGACCCCTGGCTTCAATCGGTATTCATCCAACACAAACGGCGCGGCCGAGATCGACCGCGCCGTTGTAATCTTTCAGGACTGTGCCTCAGTACGCGTACGGTGCCGGTCCGTAAGCCGGCGTGCCCCAGCCGGGCTCGTCATATCCGTAACCGGGCTCGCGATAGCCATAGGTGTTGGTTTGACTCCAGCCGCCGACGGGACGGCACTGACCGACGCCGGCCATCAGCTGGCCGCCGCTCATGGCTGGACCCGCGGCGCCGACAGCCGCTCCGGCCGGAGGGGTACACCCGCCCGGACCGCGTCCCGCGGCGAGGCTGGGGCTTAGAGTCGCGAGTGGCAAAATCGCGGCCATCAGTGCGGCCGCGCTCACAAGTTTCATGCGTGTCATGGTTGTCTCCATGTCAGGTTTCGACACGGGGGCCAATCCCTGCTGCCTTCGGCCGTTCCTTGCCGACGGATCGCGATTTCGCGAGCGCAAAAGATTTCTTCCGGATTTCGCGGCACGGCGCGATTCACTCACACGAGCTTGTCCTTTCGAGCGTGCGTCATCACCGCCGCGCTACCAGCACACCCACCAGAAACGCCACGATCAGTGACGGCAGCGGGGCCTCGCGGACCATGCCGCGGACGATGTCTGACCAGTGCTGATCGGGGACGAGTCCTGGCGATCTGATCTCGGCCGCCGGCGCGATCTCCCACTCCGTCGCAAGCTCGGCGATCTCGCTTGAAGCCAGACGTACGCCATCACGCACGCGGAAGATCGCGGCCTCCGCGCGCTCGCGCGGGGCGAGCAGCATCACGGTTGCGATTGCCGTGCGCAGCGTCATCTCGCCAAAGCCTTGCAGCCTCACCGACTCCTCGGGTTCGGACGTCATGCAAAAATCCTCACAGCGCGAAGTGGCGCGCGATGGTGAAGGCCACCGTCGCGCACAAAACCAGCGTGGAAACCGCGCCGGCCACACCACGCGCGAAAAGGGCTCGCGTCAGATGCCTGGTCATGATTTTGCTCCATGCTCCCCATGGAAATGGCGGGGCGGAGCGTTGGTTCCGAGGCGCTGTGCCGAATCGTCCTGCGCGCAGGCGCGGCTACTTCCGCAGCAACTCGCGCAGCGCCGCCGTCGCCTCGGCGCAGCGGATGTCGTCGATCTCCCTGGACAGGTTGAGCGCGCTCGATTTCAGCTCTTCCACCTTCCAGCTTTCGGGATGCTGGCTCTCGAGCTGGCTTAGCCGCTTGTTCAGATCATCCAATCTGGATTGAAGCTGCCCGATGCTGGCGGCTCCATTCACGTTCCAAACGCGTTGTGCACGCATCGTCGTTCCCCTGACTTGTCTCACGGCGTTGTGAGCAGGGTTCGTGGCCGCAATGGGCGTTTCTTTTGTCCGGTCTTAGATCGTCGGGAACCGTTGCAGATTGGCAACGAAAGTTCCTGGAATGCCTGATTTCGCCAAAATTCCTTGCGGCATCCGGCCCGGCAGGCGCGGAATCTGCATGGGCGCAGCTGGATATGCGGCGGCTCTCGGGAAATCCGGGGCGCGTATGAGGGCAAAGGCGTGGCGAGATTTTTGACTGTTGCGGCCGGCCAGCTCGGCCCGATCGCGAGAAGCGAGACGCGGACTGAGGTCGTCGGGCGGCTGATGGCGTTGATGCGCCAGGCCAAGGCCAATGGCTGCGATCTGATCGTCTATCCCGAGCTCGCGCTGACCACGTTCTTTCCGCGCTGGTATTTTGAGGATCAGGCCGAGATTGACGGCTTCTTTGAACGCGAGATGCCGGGGCCGGAGACGCAAGCGCTGTTCGACCTCGCGCGCGAGAGCGGCATCGGCTTTTGCCTCGGCTATGCGGAGCTCACGGTCGAGACTGGCATCGTCCATCGTTACAACACGTCGATCCTCATCGACAAAAGCGGCGCGACGGTTGCGAAGTACCGTAAGGTCCATCTGCCCGGTCATGCCGAGCATGAGCCATGGCGCAAGTTTCAGCATCTGGAGAAGCGCTATTTCGAGCCCGGCTCCGGCTTCGGTGTCGTTGACGCCTTCGGCGGCGTGATGGGAATGGCGATCTGCAACGATCGCCGCTGGAGCGAGACCTATCGGGTGATGGGCTTGCAGGGCGTCGAGATGGTGATGATCGGCTACAACACGCCGGTGCACAATCCGCCGGCGCCCGAGCACGACGATCTCTCGCTGTTCCACAACCATCTGGTGATGCAGTCTGGCGCCTATCAGAACGGCACCTTCGTCGTCGGCGTCGCCAAGGCCGGTGTTGAAGAGGGCGTCGACCATATCGGCGGCAGCTGCATCATCGCGCCATCAGGCGAGATCATCGCGCGATGCACCACCAAGGGCGACGAGCTCGCGTTTGCCCGCTGCGATCTCGACCTCTGCAACTCCTACAAGCGCACGACGTTCAATTTCGATGTTCACCGCCAGCCGCAGGCCTACGGGATGATCGTGGAGCGGAAGGGCGTGACGACCATGGCGGACGGCACGCCCGTGCGGCGGAAGGGGTGATCGCTCTTCGCGTGTCGGGTTGCCATTCTGTCTCCTCATCGTCGTTCTGGCGAAGGCCATGATGACGCCAGGGTGGGGCCGTTGTCGCGTCCCCAACAATCACAAACACGTGCCTTTATTTGGGAACAATCATTCCCTAATATATCGCGATGCAAAAGGCCGCCCGAAAATCCGAGCCATCAGCCCATCCTCCCGGTCGTCCCCGGGAGTTCAACATGGACTCAGCGCTCGACGGCGCCATCAGGGTGTTCTGCGAGCGCGGCTATCATGCGACCTCGATCGGAGAGCTCACGGCGGCCATGCGGCTTGCCACCGGCAGCGTCTACAAGGCGTTTCGCGACAAGCATGCCGTCTTCCTTGCCGCCTTCGAGCGCTACGTGGCGGTGCGGAGCGAGCAGACCCGCAATGCAGCCGCGCGCGGCGCCAATGGCCGCGAGCGGGTGCGCAACGTGCTGCTGTCCTATGTCGAGCACTCGCAAGGCGCAGAGGGGCGCCGCGGCTGCATCGTGGTCGGCAGCGCGGTCGAACTGTCGGCGGTCGATCCGGTGATGCGTGCGCGCGTCACAACGCAGCTCAAGACCAACGAAAGCTTCATCGCCGGCCTCATTCGCGAGGGACAGGCCGACGGCTCGATCCCGGACCATGTCGACGCCCACGATACCGCACGGCTGATGATCTGCATGACGCAGGGGCTGCGCGTCGTCGGCAAGGCGCGCCTGCCGCTCGACGGCGAGCGCCTGGTCGGCGTCGCGATGAGGCTGCTTGCCTGAATTGTTGTCGAATTAGGGAACGAACGTTTCCTATATGTAGAGAGAGTCCTGGAGAGCTTGGAATGACGATGAATGCCACGATCGAGACCGCGCCGGAGACGGATGCGGTGTCGCAACGACTGACCTTCGTGCTAGCCGCGGCCTGTGGCATGGTCGCCGCCAACATCTACTACGCTCAGCCGCTGATCGCCCCGATCAGCGCCGCGCTCGGCCTGTCGCATGCGGCGGCCGGCCTGATCGTAACCATGACGCAGATCGGCTATGGCACGGGGCTGCTGTTTATCGTGCCGCTCGGCGATCTCGTCGAGAACCGCACGCTGATCTGCACCGTCATCGCGCTCGGTGCGGCGGCACTGGTGGCGGCCGGCTCTGCGACCCATGCGCTGCCGTTTCTGATCGCGGCGCTGTTCATCGGCCTCGGCTCGGTCGCGGTGCAGATCATCGTTCCCTATGCCGCCCATCTGGCGCCGGAAGCCATTCGAGGCAGGGTCGTCGGCAACGTCTCGACCGGATTGATGCTCGGCATCATGCTGGCGCGGCCGGCCTCGAGCTTCATCACCGCGGCGCTGTCGTGGCATGCGGTGTTCTTCTGCTCGGCGGCGTTGATGATCGCGCTCATCGTCGTGCTTCGCCTGACGCTGCCGCAGCGCAAGCCGGTGGCGCGGATGCACTACGGCGCGTTGTTGCTGTCGATGCCGCATCTGGTGCGGACCATGCCGCTGCTGCGGCGCCGCGCGCTCTACCAGGCCGGCCTGTTCGGTGCCTTCGCCCTGTTCTGGACGGTCGTTCCGCTGCAGCTTGCCAGCCAATTCGGCTTCACCCAGAGCGGCATCGCGCTGTTCGCGCTCGCCGGCGTGTCAGGCGTGTTCGCGGCGCCGATCGCAGGGCGGCTCGCCGATCGCGGCCACAGCCGCATCGCCACGCTTGCTGCGATGCTGTTCGTCGCCGTCGGCTTCCTCGTCACGCATGTCGGTGCGGCCGGATCGGTGCTCAATCTTGCCTGTCTGGTCGTTGCCGCAATCGCGATCGATTTCGGCGTGCAGGGCAATGTCGTGCTGGGCTTCCGCGCCATCTTCGTGCTCGGCCACGAGCATCGCAGCCGTCTCAACGGCCTCTACATGGCGACGTTCTTCGCCGCCGGCGCGGCCGGATCCGCGGTCGGAGCCTGGGCGTTCGCGCAAGGCGGCTGGACGCTGGCTTCTGCCATTGGCCTTGCGCTGCCCGTCGCCGGCCTGATCTACGCTGCAACCGAATAGCGGTACGATTGTGTGCCGGGACCGTTTACCAAGGCTCGGATAGTCGGGCGCACAGGGCGTAATTTCCGCTTCGCAGAGTCCCTGCAGCTGTAGTACTTTGGTCGCAAGCGGCCTGGCTAACGGCGGCAGGGGGAGGCCCTATGAGGCGTGCGGGACTGGTTGGCGTACCGCGAGTACGGCCATGGTCGTGGCAGGCATTTCTGCTCGGATTTGTTTCGGTCGCGGTGTCGGCTGCGCTTCAAGGCGTCTGCGTCGCGCTCGGCGCCAAGCTCTATTTCGCAACCTTCCTGCCCGGCCTGTTCGTGCTCGGCCTTGTCGCGGGCGCGCCTGCGGCCATCTTCGCAGCTCTGCTCACCATTCCGGTGGTGTGGTTTGCGTTCATGCCGCCGGTCTTCGAGATCACCCCGCTGACCGCTGCTGACGCTGATTCCATCAACCTGTTCTTCCTGCTTGCCGTCCTCCTGATCGGCCTGGCCGATCTCTGCCGCAAGGCCATGGCGATCGTCAGCCGCGGCGGATTGAAGGCGTCAGGCGAGAGCGCGGCAACGAATTCGCAATAGACGGAGGGTGTTGCGATCAGGCCGTTGCGCGCGCGCAACAGTCCGGCAACCATCCGTGCAGCCGGATCGCGCCGCTAACTTTTCGAAAAAGATTTGGCCGCAGTTTCTCCCGCGGGATTACGAGGGAGTTTTGGTCATGAACGGGCACGCCATTTTCGAGAACGTGCGCCGCTACCGCGGCATCGCATCGCTCTATCGCCAGACCGCGGCGTTTCGTCCGAGCCAGCGCCGGTCGCTGCTGGAGCAGGCCAGCGAGTGGGAAGCCCGCGCGCTATCGGAGCTGGAAGCCTATTTCGCCGCGCACGCCGATTTCGCCACGCCGCGCGCCGCCTGATGGTTAACCATCGCGAGTATGCGTGCCGGCAGGATACGTGGGCCATACGGAGTTACGCCGCCGACCCCGTATGCTAGCAATTCGCCGACCAATTCCGTCACGACGACCGGGCACGCGATGACCACCTTCAACCGCATCTTTACGACAGAGCGTCTGCTCCAGATCATCGTCATTCTGGCGGCGACGATCGCAATGAAGCTGATGGGCTGAACGCGGCGCTATCGCTCGCCGAAATCGGGCACTTCAGGCAGATAATTCGCGCCCTCCGAGCCCAGGAAATCGAACATCGCCTGCGCCGGCGGCAGCAGCACCTTGTCGCTGCGGCGGATCACGTACCATTGCCGGACGATCGGCAGGCCCGCGACGTCGAGCACGACGAGGCGGCCCTCGGCGAGCTCATGCGCCACGGTGTGCGCCGAGATGAAGGCGATGCCGAGCCCGGCGATGACAGCCTGCTTGATGGTCTCGTTGCTGCTCATCTCCATGCCGATGATCGGCTCGAGGTCCGACTTCTGAAACATCCCCTCCATCAGCGTGCGGGTGCCTGATCCCGGCTCGCGCGTAAGGAAAGTCTCGTGCACGAGGTCAGTCAGGCTCAGGCCTGAATCCTTCTCCAGCCAGTGTCCCTTGCGCGCGACGATGATGTGCGGATTGCGCCCGAGCTGGCGCACGTCGACGCTGACGTCGGCCGGTGGCCGACCCATCACGGCGAAATCGAGCTCGTAGCCGTGCATGGCCTCGCGGATCTCCTCGCGGTTGCCGATGGTGAGCTTGATCTCGATCTTCGGCGAGCGCTTGGAGAACGCCGCGATCGCGTGCGGCACGAAATATTTCGCGGTCGAGACCGCCCCAAGGTGCACCGTTCCGCCGGTCTTGCCGGCGAGCAGGTCGAGCGCACCCTGGCAGTCGGCGATCGCGGCTTCGACGCGTTCGGCGAGCGCCAGCACCTCCCGACCTGCCTCGGTCAGTAGCATGCCGTCCCCGGTCCGCTGCACCAGCGGCAAACCCGCAAGGTCCTGAAGTTGCCGGAGTTGCTGCGTCACCGCCGGTTGCGTCAGCCCGAGCTGGGTCGAGGCCGCCGTCACGCTGCCCTTGGCCGAGAGCGCGGCAAGCGAGCGCAACTGCCGGATCGTCATATGCCGGAGTTGGGTCGCCGCATGGCCGGAACCATTATAAGGAAATTCTTTGGCACTCATTATGATTAGAAATTTTCCTTATTAAGCCGCCCCTGTCAATCTCATCGTGCTGGGACAGACCGCACCGACCTCCGGAAGGGAGGGAACTGGATGCGATGCCCACAAGGGGATGGACGCAGATGACCGGGCAACTCAGGCTGGACGACCACCTTCAACGCTATTCCGAGACGGCGCCGCACGCGCTGGCCGTCGCGGCCGCAGTCGACGCCATCGCAACCGCCGCGATCGAGATCGCCGACCTCATCGCCACAGGCGCTCTCGCCGACGCCTCCGGCCTGACCACCGGCTGCAACAGTGACGGCGACATCCAGCGCGACCTCGACGTGCAGGCCGATGCGATCCTGCGCCGCTGCCTCGGCAAGCTGCCGATCGCGGCGCTGGCGTCGGAAGAGATGCGCGAGCCGCAGATCGGCGACCGCGCAGCCGAGATTTGTGTCGCGATCGATCCGCTCGACGGCTCCTCCAACATCGACCTGAACATGACCGTCGGCACGATCTTCTCGATCCTGCCGGCACCCGACGATCTCGGCCTCGCCTTCCATCAGCGCGGCTCGGCGCAGCTGGCGGCAGGCTTCGTCACGTACGGGCCGCAAGTGTCACTGGTGCTAACGCTCGGCGATGGCGTCGACATCTTCACCCTCGATCGCAAGGCCGGCTGCTTCCGTCTCGCGCGGAGCGCCGTACAGATCTCCGAAACTTGCGAGGAGTTCGCGATCAACGTCTCCAACCGTCGCCATTGGGATCCGCCGGTGCGCGCCTTCATCGACGAATGTCTCGCCGGCATCGACGGGCCCGCGAACCACAATTTCAACATGCGCTGGATCGGCTCGCTGGTTGCTGAAGCCTATCGCATCCTGACCCGCGGCGGCGTGTTCCTCTATCCTTCGGACGCGCGGCCTGGTTATGGCGACG
The DNA here is from genome assembly GCF_022012555.1 of Bradyrhizobium zhengyangense. Lineage (NCBI taxonomy): Bacteria > Pseudomonadati > Pseudomonadota > Alphaproteobacteria > Hyphomicrobiales > Nitrobacteraceae > Bradyrhizobium > Bradyrhizobium zhengyangense. The sequence goes on from NZ_JAKLTZ010000005.1 coordinate 49,173, forward strand.
GCCGCCTGCGCCTCGTCTACGAGGCCCACCCGATGGCCATGATCATCGAGCAGGCCGGCGGCTCGGCCTCGACCGGGCGCGAGCGCATCCTCGATCTGTCAGCGCAAAGCCTGCACCAGCGCGTGCCCCTGATCATGGGCTCGAGCAACGAGGTGCGGCGCGTCGCTGAGCTGCACTGCGATCCGCTGCTGGTCGCCAGCGTCTCCGCACCGCTGTTCGCGCGGCGCGGCTTCTTCCGGCTGTGAGCGAGGTGACCCATGTCCAGGAAGCATCCCATCATCTCCATTACCGGCTCGTCCGGTGCCGGCACCACCTCGGTCAAGAAGACCTTTGAGCAGATCTTCTTCCGCGAGAAGGTCAACGCCGTCTACATCGAGGGCGATGCGTTCCATCGCTATGACCGCGCCGAGATGCGTGCGCAGATGGCGACGGAGGCCGAACGCGGCAACAAGCATTTCAGCCATTTCAGCCCCGAGACCAATCTGTTCGAGGAGCTGGAGCGTGCCTTCCGCGATTATGGCGAGACCGGCACGGCGGTGACGCGGCACTACGTGCACGACGAGGAGGAGTCCGCGCTGCACGGCGCCGCGCCCGGCACCTTCACCGAATGGGAACGACTGGCGGAGAACTCGGACCTCTTGTTCTACGAGGGCCTGCACGGTGCCGTCGTCACCGACAGGGTCAATGTCGCGCGCTATGCCGACCTCAAGATCGGCGTCGTGCCCGTCATCAATCTCGAGTGGATCCAGAAGCTGCACCGCGACCGCAGCGCGCGGGGCTATTCGACCGAGGCCGTGACCGACACGATCCTGCGGCGGATGCCTGATTACATCCACTACATCTGCCCGCAATTCACCGAGACCGACATCAATTTCCAGCGGGTGCCGACGGTGGACACGTCAAATCCGTTCATCGCGCGCTGGATCCCGACGCCTGACGAATCGATGGTCGTGATCCGCTTCAAGAATCCACGTGGCATCGACTTTCCCTATCTGCTGTCGATGCTGCCGCACAGCTGGATGTCGCGGGCGAATTCGATCGTGTGTCCGGGTGCGAAACTCGACCTCGCCATGCAGCTGATCCTGACGCCGCTGATCATGCAGCTGATCGAGCGCAAGCGCAGCCTGAAGTGATCTGCAAGATCGACAATTGGAGGATCTGATGAACATTTCGGTTCATGCCGACGCCGACCTCACGGCCGTCGCGCACAGCGATCTCGCCAACGCCGTCCGCTTCCTCGCGGTCGATGCCATCGAGACCTCGCAGTCCGGTCATCCCGGCCTGCCCATGGGCATGGCCGATGTCGCGACAGTGTTGTTCTCGCGCTTCCTCAAATTCGACTCGGCGCATCCGAACTGGCCGGATCGCGATCGTTTTGTCCTCTCGGCGGGCCATGGCTCGATGCTGCTGTACGCGTTGCTGCATCTCACTGGCGGTGATGTCAGCCTCGACGACATCAAGGCCTTCAGGCAGTGGGGCTCGAAGACACCGGGACATCCGGAATATGGCCACACGCCCGGCGTCGAGACCACGACGGGTCCGCTGGGGCAGGGGATCGCGACTGCCGTGGGTATGGCGCTCGCCGAGCGTATGGCCAATGCGCGGCATGGTGATGGTCTTGTGGACCACTTCACCTATGTGATCGCAGGCGACGGCTGTCTCATGGAGGGCATCAGTCAGGAGGCGATCTCGCTCGCAGGACATCTTGGGCTCGGCCGCCTGATCGTGCTGTTCGACGACAACGGCATTTCGATCGATGGGCCGACGTCGCTCGCGACCTCGGATGACCAGCTGGCACGTTTCGCGGCTTCAGGCTGGTCGGTGCGCCGCGTTGATGGCCACGATCCCGAAGCCGTTGCTCAGGCGATCGCGGAAGAGCGCGAAACCGGAAAGCCGTCGCTGATCGCCTGCCGCACCATCATCGGCTATGGCGCACCGGACCGTCAGGGCACCGAGAAGGCGCATGGCGCGCCGCTCGGCACCGAGCAGGCCGCGGCAGCAAGGCGAACGCTTGGCTGGGATTATCAGCCCTTCGTGGTGCCGATCCCTGTCGCAAAGGCGTGGCGGATGATCGGGCAGCGCGGGCAGGTCGAACGCCTCGCCTGGCTCGACCGCTACGAAGACGCGACGCCCGACCAGCGCGACCTCTTCATTGAGGGCAAGTCGGTTGCCCTGCCGAACGCCTATGCCCAGGCCTCGGCGAAATTGCGCGAGCGCTTTGCCACCGAGCGTCCCAAGCTCGCGACGCGGCAAGCCTCGCAACAGGTGCTCGATGGCATCGCGGGGACCATCCCTGGCTTCGTCGGTGGCTCGGCAGACCTGACGCATTCAAACCTGACGCATGCCAAGGCCCAGACGCCCGTCAAGCGCGATGCGTTCGCCGGCAACTACATCCACTACGGCATCCGCGAGCACGGTATGGCCGCTGCGATGAATGGTCTCGCGCTGCACGGCGGCTTCATTCCCTATGGCGGCACATTCCTCGCGTTTTCCGATTACAGCCGGCCGGCAATCCGCCTTGCGGCCCTGATGCGGCTGCGTGTCATCCATGTGATGACGCACGACTCCATCGGGCTCGGCGAGGATGGGCCGACGCATCAGCCGGTCGAGCATCTCGCCGCGCTGCGCGTCATTCCGAACTTGCTCGTGTTCCGCCCCGCCGACGCGGTCGAGACGCTGGAAGCCTGGGACTGCGCGCTTGCGAGCGAAGATCGTCCGTCCGTGCTGTGCTTGTCGCGGCAAGCTCTGCCGACCTTCCGCAGCGATGTCCGCGGCCGAAACCGCGTCGCACGCGGTGCTTATGTGATCGTTTCGCCGGACGGCGGCCGTGACGTGACGTTGATGGCCACAGGCTCGGAAGTCTCGATCGCGCTGGAGGCCGCCCGGCTGCTCGCGACCGAGTACGTCCGCGCGGCCGTGGTCTCCGCACCTTGCTTCGCTCTGTTCGAGGAGCAGCCGGATGACTATCGCGCCGCCGTTCTCGGCACCGCGCCACGTGTCGGCGTCGAGGCGGCGGTCGCCGGTGATTGGTTTCGCTGGATCGGCGCTGACGGCGAGTTCGTCGGCATGCGCGGCTTCGGCGCCTCGGCGCCGGCACCGGTGCTCTACCGCGAGTTCGGCATCACGCCGCAGAGCGTCGCCGAAGCTGCCCGCCGGGCGATTGCCCGCGTCAGCAAGCCATAACAGGAGGAAGTCCCGTGGCCCGTATCACCCTTCGCCAATTGCTCGACCACGCCGCGTCCCACGGCTACGCGGTGCCGGCGTTCAACATCAACAACATGGAGCAGGGCATCGCGATCATGCAGGCGGCGGCCGAGGTCGATGCGCCCGTCATCATCCAGGCCTCGCGCGGCGCGCGCAGCTATGCCGGCGATCTCATGCTTTCGCATATGATCGACGCGCTGGAGCGGACCTATCCGGACATCCCGCTCTGCATGCATCAGGACCACGGCAATGACGAGGCGACCTGCGCCTCGGCCATCGCGAACGGCTTCACCTCGGTGATGATGGACGGCTCGCTCAAGGCCGATGCCAAGACCGCCGCCGACTACGACTACAACGTCGCGATCACCCGCCGTGTGGTCGATCTCGCCCATTGGGTCGGCGCCTCCGTCGAAGGCGAGCTTGGCGTGCTCGGCTCGCTCGAGCACGGCGGCGGCGAGCAGGAGGATGGCCACGGCGTCGAGGGCAAGGTCAGCCACGACCAGCTGTTGACCGACCCTGATCAGGCCGTCGATTTCGTCCGCGCCACCAAGGTCGATGCGCTCGCCATCGCGATGGGCACCTCGCACGGCGCCTACAAGTTCAGCCGCAAGCCTGACGGCGATATCCTGGCGATGCGGGTGGTCGAGGAGATCCATCGGCGGCTGCCGAACACGCATCTGGTGATGCACGGCTCCTCGTCGGTGCCGCAGCCGCTTCAGGACATGTTCAACCAGTTCGGCGGCGAGATGCCGCAGACCTGGGGCGTGCCGGTCGAGGAGATCGTGCGCGGCATCGAGAGCGGCGTGCGCAAGGTCAATATCGATACCGATTGCCGCCTGGCCATGACAGCCGTGTTCCGGAAAGTGGCTGCACAATCGCGCTCCGAGTTCGATCCGCGCAAATTCCTCAAGCCCGCGATGGATGCGATGCGCGAGCTCTGCCGCGACCGTTTCGAGCAGTTCGGCACCGCGGGCCATGCCAGTAAGATCAAGGTGGTTCCGTTGAACGAGATGGCACGGCGCTACCGCATCGGCGAGCTCGACCCGCGCACCGGCACGCGCGAGCCGGTCGCAGCCTAGTCATTCAGAGAGAGAAGAGCAGGAGAGAGCCATGAACGCACATGCTGGAACCGTCCGCGGCAAAGAGCGCTATCGCTCGGGCACGATGGAATACGCGCGCATGGGCTATTGGGAGCCCGAATACACGCCGAAGGACACCGACGTCATCGCGCTGTTCCGCGTCACGCCGCAGGATGGGGTGGACCCGATCGAGGCATCGGCTGCAGTGGCCGGCGAGTCCTCCACCGCAACCTGGACGGTGGTGTGGACCGATCGCCTGACCGCGGCCGAGAAATATCGCGCGAAGTGCTACCGCGTCGACCCGGTGCCGGGCACGCCGGGATCGTATTTCGCCTACATCGCCTATGACCTCGATTTGTTCGAGCCCGGCTCGATCGCGAACCTCTCGGCATCGATCATCGGCAACGTGTTCGGCTTCAAGCCGCTGAAGGCGCTACGGCTGGAAGACATGCGCTTCCCGGTCGCCTATGTGAAGACGTTCCAGGGCCCCGCAACCGGCATCGTGGTCGAGCGCGAGCGGCTCGACAAGTTCGGCCGTCCGCTGCTGGGCGCAACCGTGAAGCCGAAGCTCGGGCTATCGGGCCGCAACTATGGCCGCGTGGTCTATGAGGCGCTGAAGGGCGGGCTCGACTTCACCAAGGACGACGAGAACATCAACTCGCAGCCCTTCATGCACTGGCGTGACCGCTTCCTCTATTGCATGGAGGCCGTGAACCGCGCGCAGGCGGCCTCCGGCGAGGTCAAGGGCACGTACCTCAACGTCACCGCTGCTACGATGGAGGATATGTACGAGCGCGCGGAGTTCGCCAAAGAGCTCGGGTCGTGCATCGTCATGATCGATCTCGTGATCGGCTACACCGCGATCCAGTCCATGGCGAAATGGGCACGCCGCAACGACATGATCCTGCATCTGCATCGCGCCGGTCACTCGACCTACACGCGGCAGAAGAGCCACGGCGTATCGTTCCGCGTCATCGCCAAATGGATGCGGCTCGCGGGTGTCGACCACATCCATGCCGGCACGGTGGTCGGCAAGCTCGAAGGCGATCCCAACACCACCCGTGGCTATTACGATGTCTGTCGCGAGGAGTTCAATCCAACCAGGCTCGAGCACGGCATCTTCTTCGATCAGTCCTGGGCGAGCCTGAACAAGATGATGCCGGTCGCCTCCGGCGGCATCCATGCCGGCCAGATGCATCAACTGCTCGATCTGCTCGGTGAGGACGTCGTGCTGCAATTCGGCGGCGGCACCATCGGCCATCCCATGGGCATCGCGGCCGGTGCGATCGCCAACCGCGTGGCGCTGGAAGCCATGATCCTCGCCCGTAACGAGGGCCGCGACTACGTCCATGAAGGGCCGGAGATCCTGGCCAAGGCAGCCCAAACCTGCACGCCGCTGAAGTCGGCGCTCGAGGTCTGGAAGGACGTCACCTTCAATTATCAATCCACCGACACGCCGGACTTCGTGCCGACGGCGCTGGAAACCGTCTGAGGAGCTTTGACATGAAACTGACCCAGGGCTGCTTCTCGTTCCTGCCTGATCTCACCGACGACCAGATCTACAAGCAGGTGCAATACTGCCTTGCCAACGGCTGGGCGGTGAATATCGAGTTCACCGACGATCCGCATCCCCGCAACACCTATTGGGAGATGTGGGGCCTGCCGATGTTCGATCTCCAGGACGCCGCCGGCGTGATGATGGAGCTCGCCGAGTGTCGCAGGGTGTACGGCGACCGTTACATCCGCATCAGCGGTTTCGATTCCAGCCACGGTTGGGAATCGGTGCGGATCTCCTTCATCGTCAATCGGCCGCCGAAGGAGGCCGAGTTCGAGCTGGTGCGGCAGGAGGTCGGCGGCCGTGCGATCCGCTACACCACGGTGCGCAAGCCTGCAGCCCACGCCGAGCAGTAGCCATTCCTTTCCGCGCGGAGCGCTCCCTGCTCCGTTTCCTTGGCGGACCACTGCTTCGCCGCTCCCCCCGCGGCGAAGCTCTTTTCTTCGAGGCCAGCCATGCTCGACGTTCCCCGCGCCACGACATCGGAGCCGAACGAAACCCATTTCGATCTCCGCAAGGAGGCCGAGGCGGCCGGGATCACCGACACGCTGCAGCAGCTCGAGCGGGAGTTGATCGGCCTGAAGCCGGTCAAGAGCCGCGTGCGACAGATCGCATCATTGCTGCTGATCGAACGCATCCGTCAGCGCGTGGGGCTCGCATCGGCGCCGCCCACGCTGCACATGTCGTTCACCGGGAATCCCGGCACCGGCAAGACCACCGTGGCGCTGCGCATGGCAAAAATCCTGCACGGGCTCGGCTTCGTGCGGCGTGGGCAGGTGATCTCGGTGACGCGTGACGATTTGGTCGGGCAATATATCGGTCATACCGCGCCGAAGACCAAGGAGATCCTGAAGAAGGCGATGGGCGGCGTGCTGTTCATCGACGAGGCCTATTACCTGCACCGCCCCGACAACGAACGCGACTATGGCCAGGAGGCGATCGAGATCCTGCTCCAGGTGATGGAGAACCAGCGCGAGGACCTCGTCGTGATCCTCGCCGGTTATGGCGAGCGCATGACGAGCTTCTTTGCCTCCAACCCCGGCTTTCGCTCGCGCATTGCCCATCACATCGAATTTCCTGATTATGCGGAGGCCGAGCTATTGGTCATCGCGGAGCTGATGCTGAAGGAGCGCGGCTATCGCTTCTCGGCTGCCGCACGCGAGGCGTTCGAGAGATACCTTGCACTACGTCGGACCCAGCCGTTCTTCTCCAACGCACGCTCGATCCGCAACGCGGTCGATCGCATCCGCCTGCGGCAGGCCGATCGCCTTGTGTCTGATCTCGACCGCATGCTCGATGTTGCCGATCTCGAAACGATCGATCCCATCGATGTCCTGGCGAGCCGCGTCTTCAGCGGCGGGGCCGATGCACGGAGTGCGAAGCCATGAGCAAGGAGATCATTATAGCCCCGTCGATCCTGGCAGCGGATTTCGCACGCCTCGGCGAGGAGATCGCGGCAATTGACGCTGCAGGCGCCGACTGGATCCATTGCGACATCATGGATGGGCACTTCGTTCCGAACATCAGTTTCGGCGCTGACATCATCAAGGCGGTCAGGCCGATGACGAAGAAGATCTTCGACGTGCATCTGATGATCGCGCCTGCCGATGCTTATCTCGAGGCGTTCGCGAAGGCGGGCGCCGACGTCATCACTATTCATGCAGAAGCCGGCCCGCATCTCGACCGCTCGCTCCAGGCGATCCGCGCCCTCGGCAAGAAAGCCGGCGTCAGCCTGTGCCCGTCGACGCCCGAGAGCGCGCTCGAATATGTGCTCGATCGTCTCGATCTGGTGCTGGTGATGACGGTCAACCCGGGCTTCGGTGGCCAATCATTTATCGGTTCCCAGCTCGAGAAGATCGCACGCATCCGCAACATGATCGGCGGGCGACCGATCCGGCTCGAGGTTGACGGCGGTGTCACGCGCGACAATGCTGCTGCGATTGCCGCCGCAGGCGCTGATACGCTGGTGGCGGGTTCCGCCGTGTTCCGCGGCAAGAGCAGCGCCGATTATGCCGCCAACGTCGCGGCCATCAGGGTTGCTGCGGAGGCCGGCAGGGTTCCGAAGCGGCATGATAGTTCCGCGCAGCCCGGAGAGCGCGTGCTCGTCCGGTAGAATACGGAGGCGTCGCGCATGCATGCGGCGATTCTCCGGGCTCCTACGGGGAATAGATCGCGAATTGGCGACGGCTTTCATGCCGGGGTAACCAATGGCGGTAAAGCAGGCGCTCGATTAACGGCGACGCAATGCGCCGGGTCACAATCTGTGGTTCAAGGACCGCAGAGAGCGTGGGATGCAGATTCAATATCGCCACTGGAATGCTGCCCATGGCTGGCGCGGAGCGAGTGCCCTGCGCGAGCTGCCTCAGCTCGTCCTTTATTTCGGCAGCCGAGAGGGACTGGCGGGCGGCGAGCGCTATCGCGAGCTGCGCGGATTTTATCCCGACAGCCACATCGTCGGTTGCAGCACGGGTGGCCAGATCCATGGCGACGACATCGCCGACGACGTCATCGTCGCCGTCGCCCTGCATTTCGCTCGGACACAAGTGCGGGTCGTGAACGAGACAATCGAATCCCGCGAGGCGTCGCGGACTTGCGGCATGCGTTTCGCCCGCCAGCTGGCGGCGCCGGATCTCGCCGGTGTCTTCGTCCTCTGCGAAGGCTTGAACGTCAACGGCAGTGAACTGATTGCTGGTATCACTGACGTGCTTGGGCCCGACTTGCTGGTGACCGGTGGCCTCGCCGGCGATGGCACCAGGATGGAGCAAACCTTGGTTGGCGCCGATGGCGAGCCGCAGCCGAACCGAGTTGCCGCGATCGGTTTCTATGGTGCGTCCTTCCGCTTCGCGCATGGCTGCGCCGGGGGCTGGGACGTGTTCGGCCCGCGGCGCAAGGTCACAAAGTCGGACGGCCCTGTCGTGGTCGAGCTCGACGGCGAGCGGCCGCTCGACCTCTACACCCGCTATCTCGGGGAGGAAGAGGCCGCCGCGATGCCGGGCTCGGGTCTTGCATTTCCATTGCGCATCCATGACGAGGCCGCGCCTGAACGACAGATCGTGCGCTCCGTGTTTGCAGTGGATCGCAATGCCGGCACGCTGACATTTGCGGCCGATATTCCGGAAGGATGCACCGCTCAGCTGATGCGCGCCAATTTCGATAGTCTCGCCGCAGGTGCAGGGGAGGCCGGCCGACAGGCGCGCAACGCTCTCGCGGACGAGGTCGTGGGCGACAAGCTCGCGATCCTCGTGAGCTGCACCGGCCGTCGCAAGGTGATGGGGCAGCGCACTCAGGATGAGCTCGATGCGGTTGCCGCCGAGCTCGGCGAGGACGTCACCCGGATCGGCTTCTACTCCTATGGCGAGATCGCGCCACCCGCGGCGACCCGCCGCTGCGAGCTGCACAACCAGACCATGACCGTCACTGTCATCGCGGAGGCGGCCGCGTGACCATGCATCGCCTGCTGGCAAGGCAGATCAGGCAATCGACGGACGAATCCGGGCAGGTCGATCTGCCCAGGCTCGGCGAGCTCGTCGGCGCGGCCTACGAGGAGAGCGATCGCGATCGCCGCCGTACCGACCGCGCCATGAAGCTGATGATCGAGGAGCTCGAGCAGACGCACAAGCGCGCCGAGCAGGACCTGTTGCGGGCGCGCGAGTTTCTCGACAGTATCATCGAGAACATCCCGATGGCAGTGTTCGCCAAGGATGCGCGCGACTCGCGCTACATCCTGCTCAACCGCGCCGGCGAAGAGTATTACGGCATGCCCCGCCAGGAGATGCTGGGCAAGACTCCGGAGCAGATTTTTCCCGACGATATCGCCCGCCTCGTCAACGAGCAGGATCGCCGTGTCGTCGATAGCGGCACGCCGATGTTCCTGGAAGGGCATCTGCTCGAGGTCGGCGTCAACGGTCCCGATCGTGTGGTCAATTCGCGCAAGCTGCTGGTCCGCGACGGGAACGGCGCGCCGCAATATCTGGTCGGCGTGATCGAGGACGTCACCGAACGGATCAACAACGAGGCGCGGATCAGCCATCTGGCGCGTCACGATGCGCTCACGGATCTGCCGAACCGCAGCGCTTTCAACACGGCGCTGGCCGAGCGGCTGGAGCGCGCGCAGGAGGCCTCAACCAGCTTTGCGGTCCTCAGCCTCGATCTCGACCGCTTCAAGGATGTCAACGACGTGTTCGGACATCCCGTCGGCGACATGATGATGCGGGCTGCCGCCGAACGTCTGGTCGCGGAGGCCGACGGCGCCTTTGTCGCCCGCATCGGCGGTGACGAATTCACGATCCTGATGCCCGACGACATCAGGCGCGAAGACGTGCTCTCGCTCGCCGAACGCATGGTCGAGGCGATCGGCAAGGAGCTGGAGGTCGACGATTTTCTGTCCCATGTCGGCCTCAGCGTCGGCATCGCGGTCTATCCGGACGACGGCGTGGACGCAGCGACGCTGCTTGCCAACGCCGATTCTGCCCTCTATCGCGCCAAGCGCGAGGGCCGGGGCAGGGTCTGTTTCTTTGAAACCGAGATGGACCGGGAGCTGCGCGACCGTAGGCTGTTACAGCACGATCTGCGGCAGGCGGTAGAGCAGAACCAGTTGCTGGTCTACTTCCAGCCGCAGGCGCGGATGGATGGCGAGATCATCGGCTTCGAGGCACTGGTGCGCTGGAATCATCCGACGCGCGGCTTCGTGCCGCCGGATCAGTTCATTCCGCTCGCAGAGGAAAACGGGCTGATCATCGCGATCGGCGAATGGGTGCTGCGGGAGGCGTGCCGGGAAGCGGCCTCCTGGCCGCGGCCATTGCAGGTCGCGGTCAATTTGTCGCCGGTCCAGTTTCAGGCCGGCGATCTCGAACGGTCCATCCACCAGATCCTGCTGGAGACGGGACTTTCGCCGACGCGGCTCGAGGTCGAGATCACCGAGGGTGTGCTGATCGGCGATTTCACCCGCGCGCTCAACCTGCTGCGGCGGCTGAAAGCGCTCGGCATCCGGATCGCGATGGACGATTTCGGCACCGGGTATTCATCACTGTCCTATCTGCAGTCATTCCCGTTCGACAAGATCAAGATCGACCGCAGCTTCATTTCCAACCTCGAGGCAACGCCGCAATCGGCCGAGATCGTCCGGGCGGTGCTGAGCCTCGCACACGCCCTGTACATCCCTGTTGTTGCCGAAGGGGTGGAGACGGACGCCCAGCGCGCCTTCCTGGAACGCGAGGCCTGTGAGGAAATGCAGGGCTATCTCATCGGGCGGCCGGAACCGATCGAACACTATTTCAATTTGATCGGCATCAACGTCGAACGCCGCCGCTACGCCTAAAAGTAATATCAATTCCACACTCGGTTTCGCCGATAGGAACCAATGTGCGTCTGCACATTTTTTTCGAGCAAACCAAGGTTGTTCGGGCTGGCGCGCGCAGAAAATGTTTTGCATAACTGCCATCGGCCTGACGCAAATCAGGGCAATAAGCCCCAATGTGAATGCGAGGGAGGGTCTCATGGAGAACGTACGTCGCTACCGCGCGCTGGCGTCCCTCTGTCGCCAGCAGGCTGCCTATCGGCCGCTGCAGAACTGGCAGCTGCTCGGTCAGGCCGAACATTTCGAACATCTTGCCGAGGTCGCGCTGAAGGCGCATTTCGAAGCGTGCAATGCGCAACGCGAAGACGACGCCATCGCCGCCGCGGCATGGGAGACTTCCGCCGCGGCGTGATGGCGGCCGTTTGCGTCCTAGCTAGTGCGACATCAGCGTCGGGATCGTCATGGCTTCCAGCATGGCGCGCGTGACGCCGCCGAGAAAGCGTTCCTGCAATCGGGAATGGCCGTAGCCCCCCATCACCAGCAGATCCAGGTTTTCGTCGGCTGCCAGTGACAGGATGGTCGGCTGGATATCGGCGCGTGTGGCCGACAGGCTGATCGTGCGGGGCGAGAGGCCGCGCCGTCCGAGATGCTTGGCCAGATTGTTTGCCGAGGCATCGGGGGCGGTGTCGGCTTCGTTGATCGCAATGATCGCGATCTCCTCGGCGCGGGCAAGGAACGTTGCTGCGTCGCGGAGCGCACGCGCCGCGACGCGGCTGCCGTCCCAGCAGATGCCGATCCGCTTCGCCGTGAAGGCTCCGCGGAATGTGTATGGCAGGAACAGGACGGGACCACCGGCCTGGAACAGGATCTCGCGCGGGACCTCGTTGTCGAACGTCACCTGCTCGGGATCCGGTTGAAGCACGACGCTAAGGTCGTGCAGCCGCGCCATCTCGCCGAGCGAACCGGCTGCATCCACCGGAATCGCGCCGATCGGATGGCAGGTGCAGGAGATATCGGCGTTGCCCGCTTCGCTTCTGAAGACTGCCAGCGCAGCTTCGGCCCGCTCGAGCGCGCGCTCGCGTTCCATCTCGAACACGGCCGCCACGGCAGCACCGCCTTCCATCACGTAGGCCGTAGTGCTTGCAACATAGCCGACCGCGACTGCATCGACATGGGCATTGAGGCCGGCTGCGAGCGAGATCGAGCCATCAATGACGGCGCGCATCGGTCGTTCGGTCGGGATGTGGACGAGAATGTCTTTGTACATGGCGGCCCCTTTGATGGACATCATCCGATAGAGGCAGTTTTTCACCGCCCGAAGGGCTCGCGTTGAGCTGTATCAAATGTGCGGCCAGGATTTTGCCCTGCGGCCGCCCGCCGCACTTTCTTTGCCAAGAATTAATCGCGTGGACGGGACGCGGTAAGGTGGCGACGTCCATCTTGGCGGCAAGGCGACTTACCCAACATGGACATTTCGACATGATCGATCGCGTCAATTCCGACACCACCAAGAAGACCCCTACAATTCTGAAGCCGCGCCGGCTCGCGCTGCTTGGCACGGTGGCCGCACTGGGCGTGGCCGTGCTGGCGGCTTCCCCTGCCTCAACGCCGTTCGGCGTGTCCTCCCTGATTTCGCCCGCGCAGGCCGCTGAAGGCGCCGCAACACCGCCGGGCTTCGGCGACCTTGTCAGCAAGGTCAAGCCGGCCGTCATTTCGGTGCGGGTGAAAATCGACCAGGACAACGACAAGAGCGCTATGCTGCAACAGAACCGGATGGATCAGGACGAAGATTCCCCATTCGACCAGTTCTCGCGGCAGTTCGGCTTCCGCGGTCCGGGTGGCATGAACGGCATGCCGCGCCAGCGGCACCAGATGATCACGGGCGAGGGCTCAGGCTTCTTCATCTCGGCCGACGGCTATGCCGTGACCAACAATCATGTCGTCGACCATGCCGAGTCCGTGCAGGTGACGATGGACGACGGCACGATCTTCACCGCGAAGGTGGTCGGCACCGATCCGAAGACCGATCTCGCGCTGATCAAGGTCGACGGCAAGAAGGACTTTCCGTTCGTGAAATTCTCCGACCAGAAGCCGCGGATCGGCGACTGGGTGGTCGCGGTCGGCAATCCGTTCGGCCTCGGCGGCACCGTGACGGCCGGCATTGTCTCGGCCAGCGGCCGCGACATCGGCAACGGCCCCTATGACGACTTCATCCAGATCGATGCGCCGATCAACAAGGGCAATTCCGGCGGTCCGGCCTTCGACATGAACGGCAACGTCATTGGCGTGAACACGGCGATCTACTCGCCCTCGGGCGGATCGGTCGGTATCGGCTTCGACATTCCCGCCTCGACCGCAAAGCTCGTCGTCGCGCAGCTCAAGGACAAGGGCGCCGTCACCCGCGGCTGGCTTGGTGTGCAGGTGCAGCCGGTGACCGCGGAGATCGCCGACAGCCTCGGCCTGAAGGCGGCACGCGGCGCGATCGTCGACAATCCGCAGGATGGCAGCCCGGCAGCGAAGGCTGGCATTGAGGCGGGCGACGTCATCACTGCGGTCAATGGCACCGCGATCAAGGACTCCCGCGATCTGGCCCGCACGATCGCCACCCTGGCGCCGGGCACCTCGGTGAAGCTCGACGTCGTCCACAAGGGCGACAGCAAGACGGTGACGCTCGCCCTTGGCGAGCTGCCGAACGAGCGGCAGGCCAACGCCGGCGACGGCAAGACGCAGCAGACCCCCGGTACGCCGCGTCTCGGCCTCAGCCTGGCGCCGGCCGGCGAAGTCCAGGGGGCCGGACAGAACGGCGTCGTGGTCACCGAAGTCGATCCGCAGGGACCGGCGGCGCAGCGTGGCATCCAGACCGGCGACGTCATCCTCAATGTCGGCGGCAAGCCCGTCGCCAATGTCGGCGAGGTCCGCTCCGAGCTGGCGCAGGCCAAATCGTCCGGCAAGAACAGCGTGCTGTTGCAGGTGAAGAACGCCGAGGCGACCCGGTTCGTCGCGGTGCCGCTCGCCTGATCTCGAGCTTGACGGCAAATTCAGAAGGCGGCCTCCGGGCCGCCTTTTTCGTGCGCCTCCCGAGATACCCACAGCCCATCGATAACATTCTCGTTAACGGCAGCAATGGTGACGGGTTCGTCCGAAAAAGCCGCGTTCGCCCGGCAGACTTCGAAATGTTGTGCTTCGGCGGCAATGACGCCGCAGAGGCGAGTGGAACTTCGGACGTCCGGCTGATTTGTGGAACCGGCCGGTGGTTCGCATTTGATCGGTGCCGACATGGATCGATTGAAGCTCTCGCTGAAGCTTGCGCTGCTTGTCGCGCCCTTCGTGCTGTCGACCGGAAGCGCCCTGGGGCGCGACGACGGTCGCTTCACCGACTCGCCGCTCAAACCCTGGTTCGACAGTTTGCGCAGCCATATTGGTCCGTGCTGCTCGGATGCCGACGGCGTTGCCGTCGCCGATCCCGATTGGGATTCGTATAATGGCCATTACCGGGTGCGGCTCGATGGAGTTTGGGTCGAAGTCCCCGACGAAGCCGTGATCACCGAGCCGAACCGGGCCGGCCGCACCATGGTCTGGCCGGTCAAGACGGTGTTCGGCGTTTCGATCCGCTGCTTCATGCCCGGCAGCATGATCTGACGGCGGCCGGCGTCACCGCCTGGAAGATTTACGCTTCGAGCTCTTCTTGCTCGTCTTCTTCTTGGACGTCTTTCGCTTCGACGCCTTCTTCGGCACCTTCTTGCCCTTCTTGCGCGCCTTCGACAGGCCGATCGCAATCGCCTGTTTGCGGCTCTTCACGCGACCGCCGCGTCCGCCGCGACCGCTCTTTGCGGTGCCCTTCTTGTAACGCCGCATCTCGCTCTCGACATCGCTGCCGGAGCTACGTGAATAGCGGCGCTTCTTTGCCTTCCGTGCCATCAGCTCTCTCCCATGGCTCTGGACGAGAACAGGAGTGCTGACCCAATGTTCCAAAAACGCTCAGCGACAGAACTCCTCAGAAAGAGTTCGCGAGCTCGATCTCCGCTTCCAGGATTTGGATGCGGCGTGCGGCTTCGGCGAAGGACAGATCGCGATCGTATTGCGCGGGCTGGTAGGCCTCTTCGCTCAGCCGCTTCAGCCGCAGACCCTGCGCCCGGGTCATCTGTTCCATCAGAAAAGCCTTGGCGTCCGGAAAAGCCTTGGCGTTCGCAAAAGCCTCGGCGTCGGGAAAAGTCTTGGCGTCCAGAAAAGCCTTGGCGTCGTATTTACCCTGAACCTGCATGTCACCTCTCCATCCTGAATTCCTGGCTTGACTATATGTTCTTATTTTGTTCTAACAAGCCATGGACAACAGAATTAATGAAATTCGACGTAAAATCAGCGCCTTGAGGCTGGAGATGGCCGATGTCGAAGCGTCTGTGCGCGATCTTGTCAATCGCGACCGCGATTGCACCGAACGAGCCCAGGCGCAGATCGACCTGCGCCGGAAAATCAACCTGCTGGTCAGCGAATGGAAGGCGGCGGGCGGCGGCGAGGTGTTGCCTGACATCCGCAACCGGGTGCGTCTCCGTCCGCTGAAGAACGAGAGCAGGCCGGTACGCCGCTGAGGCGTTCGTGGAGGGAGGCCGGCCGTGGAGGAAGACCCGGACACCTACCGGATTCTGAGACTGCGCGCTGAGATCCTCGAATTGGGCTCCGCTATCAGGCAATTGCAGCGGGAAGGCCTCGACGACGCCACCGCCCAGCTCCTGATCACGCGCAAGCGGGCGCAGCTTGATCATCTCATGAAGGCGAGCTCTACAGTCCACCCCCTTAACATCCCTGACATCCGACGCAGCTAAAGCGGTCGCGCAACGCGACATGCCGGAGCCTGTCCATGCCGGATGCCGAAATGACCGCCCTGCTGCAGGCGGTGCTCGATGAAGTCTGTGCGGACATACCCGCGTGGGATACGGCGACGCGCGAGCGAATTGCCGCGAGACTGCGCGACGTCGTCCGTTCGGGGCGCAGCTCGGTCGACGAATTGAAGCAGGCCGGTCGTGGTGCGCTGATCCGCGCGCCGACCATGTGGCCCTGACAAAATGCTCAAGCGCTCAAGCAAAGGGCCCCGCTCTCGCGGGGCCTGAACGCCGGAACTCGCTTGCAACCTTACTTGGTGTTGCTCGGAGCGCTCTTGTTGTTCGTCATGCCGCTCTGGTCGGTACCCGGGTTGGTGCCGCCTTGTGGGGTCGGTTCGCTGCCCTTGGACTTCATGTTGGCGCCCGTCGTCTGCGACATGGACGAGTGATGCTTCTTATGCGACTTGGCCTGTGCAGCGAACGGCGCGGCGGCGAGACCGGTTGCCAACATCACGGCGAGAGCGAGCTTGATCGTCTTCATGTAAGGGAACTCCCTGAGTTGAATTGACGCAGGAGCCAACCTCCATTTGCCGCAGGAGTTCCGAATAAAATCGCCGCGCGAGTTTCACGCTCGCTTTAGGAGTCCTTGTCCTCGTTGAGGATGAACACGACGCCCGTCAACGAGGCACCGATGGCAAAAGTCGTCACCATCGTTGCGACAAACACATAGCCCGCCGCACGGCCGCCATGGTTCAGCAATTCTACAACCGCGGGATTGGTCAGAATGAGTGCGAGCGTGAACACCAGGCCGAGTGCCGCGCCCATCATCGCATGGGTCATCAGCTTGATCACGCCGGTGGGAGAGATCAGACTTGACGAACTGTTTGGCGACCTGTTTGGCGGCTTTTTTGCGGGCATGGAACAGCCGATCGATCTGGCATCAAAACGCGTGCCGTGATTGCGGGTTCCATTCCGCCTAAAGGATTTGTCATCATCCGCTTCATCCGACGTTCATGCCGGCCTTGCGAGGATGTAAGCCATCAACACGGGAACATTCACTATGGGTAAGGTGGTCTTTCTCTACCGATCGCTGGCCTACCGTAACGCGGCCGCCGACATATTGCGCAAGGCGCGCAAGCTGCCGCGTGGCGCAGACCGCAGCGCGGCTCGCCGCTACGCGAGGGCGCTGCGCGATCTCGCGCAAACGGAAGCCTGGCTCGAAGGGCGCGTCGCCGATGAACTGAGGGCGGTGTCGCGATTGAAAGTTGCCGCGTCGCGTTAACCCAACGCGCGCTGAAGCTCGGGAGAATTGCTGGTCTCGAACTTGTCCTGCGCCGCCGATGTCGCTGCGCTCGTCCGCGTCAAGGGGACTTCGAGACGGCACATCAGGCCCTCTGAACGCCAATCGAATTGAGCCTGTCCGCCAAGCTGGGATTCGACGCTGGCGAGCAGGCTTCTTGTCCCGAAGCCGCGCGATTTCGGTGTCCTGACCGTCGGCCCGCCGGTCTCGTCCCACGTCAAGGTGAGGAGATCGTTCTCGGCCTGCCAGCCGATCGCGAGCCGTCCCGACCGCGTCGAGAGCGCGCCATACTTGGCCGAATTGGTGAAGAGCTCGTGCAGAGCCAGGGCAAGCGTCTGCGCCGTGGCCGGCAGCAATTGCACTTCGGGACCCGCAAGCTTGATCTGTCCGCCGAGCGAGTAGGGCGCCAGTTCTTCCTCGATCAGCTTGGAGAGCTCGGCGCCCTGCCAGCTCGACAATGAGAGGATGGTGTGCACGCGCGCGAGCGCGTTGATGCGCCCCTCGACGGCATTGACGTAGGCCTTGACCTCGTCGGCGCGGGTGAGGCGCACGATCGATTGCGCCAGCGCCAGCGCGTTCTTGGCGCGATGATCCACCTCGCGCGCCAGGAGGTTCTGCCGTTCCTCGGCGCGTTTGCGCTCGGTGATATCGACGGTGACGCCGCTCACCCGCACCACGCGACCATTCTCATCCACCGTTGCCGCAGCCGTGCCGACGCACCAGCGCACTTCGCCATCGGGACGATAGATGCGAAATTCACCTTCATAGGCATGCGAGCCGGTGTTGAACGCGGCAATGACCTTGCTGAACTGGTCGGCATCATCGGGATGCAGCAGCGCCTGGACGTTCGCCGATGTGACACTGAACGTTTCTGGCGTCACGCCGAAAATGCGATACTGGCCTTCGTCCCACATCCAGTCGCCATTGACCCAATCCCAGTCCCACGAGCCCATCTTGCCCGCGGCGATCGCCATGGTGCGTCGCTCCTCGCTCTCGCGCAGCTTGGCGGTGGAATTCTCCAACTCGGCCGTGCGGGCGCGGACGCGATCCTCGAGATCCTGGTTCAGCCGCTCGAGCTCGCGCGTCTTGCGATAGAGCTCGGCAAACACCTTGACCTTGGCGCGCAGCACTTCCGGTATGACAGGTACGGGCACGTAGTCGACCGCGCCCATCTCGTAGCCGCGCAGGCGGTCGATGTCGCTGACCTGGATGGCCGAAATGAAGATCATCGCGGTCTTCTGGAAGCGCGGATGCTCGCGGATCATGGCGGCGAGCTCGAAGCCGTCGAGCTCGGGCATGCAGACGTCGACCAGGATCACCGCGATCTCGGTCTTGAGCAGCACCTCCAGCGCCTCCCGGCCGGACGAGGCGATCACGAGGTTCTCACCGAGTTCCTTCAGGATCACCTCATAGGCGAGCAGCTTGGCGGGCTGGTCGTCGACGAGGAGGATGTTGACCTTTTCGTGGTCCATTCTCGGATCCAAACTCAACGGTGTAGCCACATGCGGATTGCAAGCAGCAATTGATCGGTGTTGACGGGTTTTGCGAGATAATCGGAGGCTCCTGCCTCCAGGCATTTCTCGCGGTCGCCCTTCATCGCCTTCGCTGTCAGCGCGATGATCGGCAGGCGCAGGAAAGCCGGGTTCTCCCGGATCACGCCGATGGTCTGATAGCCATCCATCTGCGGCATCATGATGTCCATCAGCACGATGGCGATTTCCGGGTTGGATTCAACCAGCGTCACCGCCTCGCGGCCGGTGGTCGCCGTCAGCACCTTCATGCCGCGCCGTTCCAGCACGCTCGACAGCGCGAAGATGTTGCGGGCGTCGTCGTCGACCAGGAGCGCGGTCTTGCCGATCAGGTCCTCGTCGGAACTGTTGAGCTTCTCCAGCATGCGCTGCTTCTCGACCGGCAGCTCGGTGATCACGCGGTGCAGGAACAAAGCGGTTTCGTCGAGCAGACGTTCGGGCGATTCCACGCCCTTGACCACGATGCTGCGCGCCATGGTGTGGAGCTCGGCATCTTCTTCCGCCGAGAGTTCGCGGCCGGTGAATACGACGACCGGAACGTTCGACAGTGCCTCGTCGCGGCGGATCTGTTCCAGAACCTCGAAGCCGCTCATGTCGGGCAGGCGTAGATCGAGCACCACGCAATCGCACGGCGCCTCGCGAAGTGTCGAGAGTGCGCCCGCGCCGGTATCGGTGGTGACGATCTCGATGTCGTCGTGGTGCAGCAGCTCGCGGATCGACAGCTGCTCGGCCTCGTTGTCCTCGACGATCAGGAGCCGTTTGCGGCGCGGCCTCGCATATTCCTTGATCTGCGTCAGCGCTGCGGCAACGCCCTCGGTCGTCGTCGGCTTGTTGACGAAGGAGAAGGCGCCGCGGGCCAGCGCATGCTGGCGGTCCTCGTCGAGCGTGATGATCTGCACCGGGATGTGGCGCGTCAGCGGATTGTGCTTGAGCTGGCTCAGCACCGTCCATCCGAGCATGTCGGGCAGGAACACGTCGAGCGAAACGGCGCGCGGTTGATACTGTTTCGCCAGTTCAAGCGCCTCTGCGCCGCGCGCGGCGACCAGAACCTTGAAGCCCTTGTCCCGCGCGAGGTCGACCAGAATCCGCGCATAATGCGGGTCGTCCTCCACGATCAAGAGGATGCTGTCGCCGGGCTCGATATTGAGGCGGTCGTCGGGCAGCTGCTCGATGACGCGTTCGGGTGTCGCTGTCGTCGGCTGCAGTGCAGGTGTCTGATTATACTGCTGCGCCGCGGGCGCGCGCGGTGCCAGCGTCGGACCGGAATATTTCAGCGGCAGGTATAGCGTGAAGGTCGAGCCCTTGCCGGGTGCGCTGCGCAGATGGATTTCACCGCCGAGCAGGCTTGCAAGCTCGCGGCTGATCGCAAGGCCAAGACCGGTGCCGCCATATTTGCGGCTGGTGCCGGCGTCCGCCTGCTGGAACGCCTCGAAGATCAGCTTCTGCTTCTCCAGCGGGATGCCGATGCCGGTGTCGGAGACCTCGAACGCGATCACGGCCGGCGCCGAGTTCAGGACCGGGTGATCGGGACCCCAGCCGCCGAGCGCGCCGGCGACCTTGAGTCGCACTTCGCCTTCGCCAGTGAACTTGAAGGCGTTGGAGAGCAGGTTCTTCAGCACCTGCTGCAGGCGCTTGGAGTCGGTGACGATGCTGCGGGCGAGGTTCGGATCGACGTCGATCTTGAACGACAGATTGCGGTTCTCCGCCTCGTGCCGGAACGGCCGTCCGACCGTCTCGAGCAGGTTGGCGGTGAGGATTTCCTCGGCATCGACAGTCACCGTTCCCGACTCGATCTTGGAGAGATCGAGAATGTCGCTGATGAGATTGAGGAGGTCGGTGCCGGCGCCGTGGATGGTGCGGGCGAACTCGACCTGCTTGGCCGAGAGGTTGCCGTCCGGATTGTCGGTCAGCTGCTGTCCGAGAATCAGGATCGAGTTCAGCGGTGTGCGCAGCTCGTGGCTCATATTGGCGAGGAATTCCGACTTGTACTTCGAGGTCAGCGCGAGCTCGGTCGCCTTTTCCTCGAGCGCGCGGCGGGCCTGCTCGATCTCCTGGTTCTTGCGCTCGACCTCGACATTGCGTTCGGCGAGCTGTTGCGCCTTCTGCTCGAGCTGGTCGTTGGTCTGCTGCAATTCGCGCTGCTGGGTCTGGAGCTCGCCGGCGAGCTGCTGCGATTGCTTGAGCAGGCCTTCGGTCTGCATCGTCGCTTCGATCGAGTTGAGCACGATGCCGATGGAGTCGGTGAGCTGCTCCAGGAACGTCATCTGCGAGGTCGTGAACGAGGTGAGCGAGGCGAGCTCGATCACCGCCTTGACCTGGCCCTCGAACAGCACCGGCAGCACCACGAGGTTCTTCGGCGCGACGCGCAGCAGCGCCGAGTTGATCGGCACCACGTCGGCGGGGATGTCGGCGACGACGCGCGGACGTCGGTCGACCGCGCACTGGCCGATCAGGCCGTCGCCGAATTGCAGCACGCGCTGATAGGGGTAGACGCCGTCGCCGGCATAGGAGGCGAGCAGCAGCAACTGCGGACTGTCTTCGTTCTCGACCTGGTAGATCACGCCGGTGTGGGCGTTCACCAGCGGTGACAGCTCGGTCAGCAGCAACCGGCCGACGGTGGCGAGATCGCGCTGGCCCTGGAGCATGTTGGTGAACTTGGCGAGGTTGGTCTTCAGCCAGTCCTGCTCGGTGTTCAGCTCCGTCGTTAGACGGAGATTCGTGATCATCGTGTTGATGTTGTCTTTGAGCTCGGCGAGCTCGCCGCGGGCATCGACCTGGATCGACGGGGTGAGGTCGCCCTTGGTCACGGCGGTCGCAACTTCCGCGATCGCGCGCACCTGTGAGGTGAGGTTGGCCGCCAGCAGGTTGACGTTGCCGGTGAGGTCCTTCCAGGTGCCGGCTGCGCCGGGCACGTCGGCCTGACCGCCCAGCCGTCCTTCGACGCCGACCTCGCGCGCCACCGACGACACCTGGTCGGCGAAGGTCGCGAGCGTCTCGGTCATGTTGTTGATGGTGTCGGCGAGCGCCGCGACTTCGCCCTTCGACTTCACGGTGAGGTTCTGCTTGAGGTCGCCGTTGGCGACCGCGGTCACCACCTTGACGATGCCGCGGACCTGCTCGGTGAGGTTCGCCGCCATGAAGTTGACGGTGTCGGTGAGGTCCTTCCAGGTGCCGGCGACGCCAGGCACCTGAGCCTGACCGCCGAGCTCGCCTTCGGTGCCGACTTCGCGGGCGACGCGCGTGACTTCGCCGGCGAAGGCATTGAGCTGGTCCACCATGGTGTTGATGGTGTTTTTCAGCTCGAGGATTTCGCCCTTCACGTCCACGGTGATCTTGCGGGAGAGGTCGCCGCGCGCGACGGCCGTGGTGACCTCGGCGATGTTGCGGACCTGCGTGGTGAGGTTCGCAGCGAGCAGGTTGACGTTGTCGGTGAGGTCCTTCCAGGTGCCGCCGACGCCGGGCACGACGGCCTGACCGCCGAGCCGGCCTTCGGTGCCGACCTCGCGCGCCACGCGCGTCACTTCGGCGGCGAAGGAGCGGAGCTGCTCCACCATGGTGTTGAGGGTGTCCTTCAGCAGCAGGATCTCGCCGCGGACGTCCACCGTGATCTTCTTCGACAAATCGCCGCCGGCGATCGCGGTCGCGACCTCGGCGATGTTGCGGACCTGCGCCGTCAGGTTCGAGGCCATGAAGTTGACGTTATCGGTCAGGTCCTTCCAGGTGCCGGCGACCCCTGGCACTTCGGCCTGGCCGCCCAGCTTGCCTTCGGTGCCGACCTCGCGCGCCACGCGCGTCACTTCGCCGGCGAAACCGTTGAGCTGGTCCACCATGGTGTTGATGGTGTTTTTCAGCTCGAGGATTTCGCCCTTCACGTCCACGGTGATCTTGCGGGAGAGGTCGCCGCGCGCCACGGCGGTGGTGACTTCGGCGATGTTGCGGACCTGGGCGGTGAGGTTGCCCGCCATCGAGTTCACGCTGTCCGTCAGGTCCTTCCACGTGCCGGCGACGCCGGGCACGTTGGCCTGGCCGCCGAGCCGGCCTTCGGTGCCGACCTCGCGCGCCACGCGCGTCACCTCGCCCGCGAAGCGGTTGAGCTGGTCGACCATGGTGTTGAGGGTGTCCTTCAGCTGAAGGATTTCGCCGCGCACGTCCACTGTGATCTTGCGCGAGAGGTCGCCGCCGGCGATGGCGGTCGCGACCTCGGCGATGTTGCGGACCTGGGCGGTGAGGTTGCCCGCCATCGAATTGACGTTGTCGGTGAGGTCCTTCCAGGTGCCGGCGACACCAGGCACCTGCGCCTGACCGCCGAGCTTGCCTTCGGTGCCGACCTCGCGCGCGACGCGGGTGACTTCGCCGGCGAAAGCGTTGAGCTGGTCGACCATGGTGTTGAGCGTTTCCTTCAGCTGAAGGATTTCGCCCGACACGTTCACGGTGATCTTCTTCGACAAATCGCCCTTGGCGACCGCGGTTGCGACTTCGGCGATGTTGCGGACCTGGCCGGTCAGGTTCGAGGCCATCGAGTTGACCGAGTCAGTCAGATCCTTCCAGGTGCCGGCGACGCCGCGCACCTGGGCCTGGCCGCCGAGCTTGCCTTCGGTGCCCACCTCGCGCGCCACGCGCGTCACTTCGCCGGCGAAGGCATTGAGCTGGTCCACCATGGTGTTGATGGTGTCCTTCAGCTCCAGAATTTCGCCGCGCACGTCCACCGTGATCTTCTTGGACAGGTCGCCGCCGGCGACCGCCGTCGTCACCTCGGCGATGTTGCGGACCTGCGCCGTCAGGTTCGACGCCATCGAGTTGACGCTTTCCGTCAGGTCCTTCCAGGTGCCGGCGACGCCGAGCACGTTGGCCTGACCGCCGAGCCGACCTTCGGTGCCGACCTCGCGGGCGACGCGCGTCACTTCGCCGGCGAAGGCGTTGAGCTGGTCGACCATGGTGTTGAGCGTTTCCTTCAGCTGAAGGATCTCGCCCGAGACGTTCACCGTGATCTTCTTCGACAGGTCGCCGCCAGCGATGGCGGTCGCGACGTCGGCGATGTTGCGGACCTGCGCGGTCAGGTTCGACGCCATGAAGTTGACGTTGTCGGTCAAGTCCTTCCAGGTGCCGGCCACACCGGGCACCTGGGCCTGGCCGCCGAGTTTGCCTTCGGTGCCGACCTCGCGCGCCACGCGCGTCACTTCGGAGGCGAAGGAGTTGAGCTGGTCCACCATGGTGTTGATGGTGTCCTTCAGCTCCAGGATCTCGCCGCGCACGTCCACGGTGATCTTGCGGGAGAGGTCGCCGCGCGCCACGGCGGTGGTCACGTTGGCGATGTTGCGGACCTGTGCGGTGAGGTTGCCGCACATCGCGTTGACGGAATCGGTCAGGTCCTTCCACGTGCCGGCAACGCCGGGCACGATGGCCTGGCCGCCGAGCTTGCCGTCGGTGCCGACTTCGCGCGCCACGCGCGTCACTTCCGAGGCGAAGGAGCGCAACTGATCCACCATCGTGTTGATGGCTTCCTTGAGCTGTAGGATCTCGCCGCGCACGTCCACCGTGATCTTCTTCGACAGGTCGCCGTTGGCGACCGCGATCGTCACCTCGGCGATGTTGCGAACCTGGTTGGTCAGGTTGTTCGCCATCGAGTTGACGCTCTCGGTCAGGTCTTTCCAGACGCCGGTCACTTCAGGCACCTGGGCCTGGCCGCCGAGCTTGCCCTCGGTGCCGACCTCGCGCGCGACGCGCGTCACTTCGGAGGTGAACACGCCGAGCTGCTTGATCATCGTGTTGACGATGGTCGCCGATTGCAGGAATTCGCCGCGCAGCGGGCGGCCGTCGACGTCGAGCTTGACGGTCTGAAGCAGGTCGCCCTGCGCCACGGCCGCCACGGCGCGCGTCACCTCGCGCGTCGGCCAGAGCAGATCGTCGATCAGCGTGTTGACGGAGCCTTCCATATCGGCCCAGGAGCCGGAGGCGAGGCCGAACTTGACGCGTTGACGCGTCTTGCCTTCGCGTCCCACCACCTGGCCGACCAGCTCGAGCTGCTGGGCCATGCGCTGGTTGGCTGCGATGATTTCGTTAAACGTGTCGGCGATCTTGCCGTCGATGCCGAGATAGTCGCCGCTCATGCGAACGGAGAAATCGCCGCTGCGCATGGCTTGGAGCGCGAGCAGCAGTTCCTGCCGGGAATCCGGCTCTGAGGTGCCGTTGGGTTTGGGTTTTGGAACGCGACGACCGGACCGTGATGCAGTTCCGGGATCGAGGTCGCTCATACTGATTCCCCCGCAAGCGTCGGCCGAATCCTGTGGCGTGACGCGCCTGATCAAACTAGAGCGTCAGCCAAATTCGAAATCAAGCGCCAAGGTTGCGACGCTGGGAATTGGAACCTGCCGTGCTCAGCCCGGTCAAACTAACCGGGAAGGTTATCGAGAGTTCCATCAGATTACCTAAAATTTCTCAGCCCTTAGGGTGGGGCTCGCGCTGTTCCAATTTCGAAACTCCCGCCATCCACTAGGAACGCCGGGAGAGGTCCTGAGGTTAGCCCTGCAAACACAGGGAGAGCGCATATGAAAGCTGGATTGGGCGTCCTCATCGCCGCGATGTTCGCAACGGGATCTGCGCTGGCGCAGGCCGGCGCGCCCAGCGGGCGCGGCGCCGCGACCGGAGATCCGGCTGCCAGCTCCGCCACGCCGCATGCGGGTTCGCAGACCACTGGGGCCGCCACCAAGTCGAACCCCAGTGGCAGCGGCACCTCGTCCTCGGGCGGCAAGGACGCCAATGGCGATGCTGGCCGGGACAACATGCCGGGCAGCAATCGCACGGTGCGCCCCATGGATCAGCAGCATCATCCGGAGGACAAGTAGGGCCGCTATTTGTCGGCCATGGTGCGCTGGGCGTCCTTCAACTGCGCGCGCAGCACCGGAAGATGCTCGCGGGCGAAGGCCGCGAGCGCGGGACTGTCAGGCGTCCTCAGATAGCGCTCCAGCAGGTTGATCGCGGATTCGTATTCGGGGATCTGGGCGGCATAGAAGGTTCTGACATAGGCCGGCCCCTCGGCATCATCGGGCTTTGCGAGGTCGATGCCGGCTGACGTCGCCTTGCTCAGACGCGGCTCGGCGCCGATCGCATCCTGGATCTCCTTCAATGCCTTGTCG
Source organism: Bradyrhizobium zhengyangense (assembly GCF_022012555.1). Taxonomy (NCBI): domain Bacteria; kingdom Pseudomonadati; phylum Pseudomonadota; class Alphaproteobacteria; order Hyphomicrobiales; family Nitrobacteraceae; genus Bradyrhizobium; species Bradyrhizobium zhengyangense. The sequence goes on from NZ_JAKLTZ010000005.1 coordinate 75,086, forward strand.
CGCTTGGCCGCCTCTTCGGCGCGAAGCGCAGCGAGGTTCTTGACTTCCGCATTGCCTTTCAGGTCGGTACTCTCCAACAAGCCTTGCTGGAAGCGGCCGAAGGCGTAGAGGCCGCTGATGACGTCGGTGGCATTGGGAACGCGATCTCCGCGCATTTGCTCGCCGGTGCTGTCGGCAAGCGCCGCGGTGCTGATCAAGGCCATGATGATCGCGACAAATATCCGCATGGTGATGTAATGACCAGTAACGTGCAAAGTTCCGGCGGAGGTTACGATCCCGTAAGGGCGGTTGCGGGTGCGGGGTTCCGTACCCAATTCTTGTTCATGAAACAGTCAGACATCTTCAGGGATAACGCTGAGAACTGCCTGCAACTCGCCGAGCGATCGGAAGGGCAGCCGGCCTACAACAGATACTCGCGCATGGCGGATGCCTGGACGGCTTTGGCGAAAGAGCAGGACTGGCTCGATGGCGAAGTCCCGCCCGTCAAGGTCAGCGTCTTGCAAAGCCAGGGCGCCTGATCGCTCTCGTTTTCGTGCGTCTGCGTGTGACACCGCTCACGGAATGAGCTGCAACAATCAACGATCATCCGGGAATAGTCGGTCGCATTGATTTTTCAATTCCAGAAGGAGGTTTTGCGATGGCTCCACGTCTGGCACTTCTCTCACTCATCCTCGCCTTTGGCGTTTCGGTCGCGTTTGCGACGGTGACGACGGTCCGGCAGGTGCATCAGGAAAACGCATCCGTGGCGGTGCACGCGGCGCACAGCTAGCGCCGCGGGCCTCTCGCTCTCGTAGGAACATTCGATGCATGGAAGCGTAAGCGCTTCGAGGCATCGGAAGAAGCGAGAGGACATCATGGCACATTACGACCACGGCATCGTCAAGGACAAGCGCGCTGAGGATCAGCCGCGCGACAAGCAGCGTGCGCAGACCGTGCACAAGACGGATCAGAACGGTCAGAACGGTTCGCCGTCGCGAGAAGCGACGCGCGATCCCGAGCTCAACGACAACAGCAAGACGCCGGGCTCGGGCATGACGCCGGATGATTCCGGCGCTGCTCCGAGCGGCTAGAATTCACCAGGAACGAATCCTCCCACGAAGAGTCGACTCATTGCTTCCGGTGACATGCCCCCGGTGCTCCGGAAGCAATCTCCAAGGACGGCCCTGGCACCCCCCGTGCCGGGGTCGTTTTGTTTATGAGTGGTCCGGGAATCAATCCTCGGCTTCGCCCTCGGGCTTCGTCGGCGTGTGTCCGTCGGGACCGCGGCCGAACACACCAAATTCGCTTGATTTGATGCCTGCTGACGCGCCTACGCTCGTCTCGATGCCCGCGGCCGCGAGCCCGAACTTTAGCAGTTCGCGGACCGCGGCGGCGCGCGTCGGCATGCGGTGCTTGAACCGGAAATCGTCAACTGCGGCCAGCTCTTCCGGAGAAAGCATGACCTGGAGGCGATCGGCGCGAAGGTCATTCATGGTCCATCACGCGAAGTGAGTAAGTTGAGTAGTTTACTCAACGGACGGCGTTGGCGCGAGTTCCCCAAGAGTCCAAAAAATCGCCAGTTGAGTAAAAATACCATGCAAAATCAATAAGTTAATATTGAAACGACTCGCGATCTGGTGCATTCTCTTGGAAAGGGAGATTGGCCATGACGGATGAAGTCAGGTTACCCCGCAAGCTTTCCGAGGAGCGCGAAGGACCAAAGCCGGTGCGCCCCAGCCACCAGAAGGTCATGGAGCAGGTCGAACGCTGGGCCAACAGCCCGGGCCTGCAGCCACCAAGGACAGATGATGCGAAGACGTTCTGAACCCCACACATTCGAACAACGTCTCGAGGCGCAGAGGCTACGGCTTGAAGGCGAGCTGTCGCGACTGCCGGACGGTGGGCAGCGCGACGCCCTCGTGGCCCGCCTCGAACAGTTGCAAAGCGCAGCGGAGATGCACGATTTCCTGATGGTGCGGGAAGCGGCGGTCGCTTCTCGCTGAACGCCCTCAGCGTTTTGCCTGCGTGATGTGAGAGGTGATGCGAAGCTTTCGCCTCAACCACCACGAAGCCGCGGAAACGGCGGCCCATACCAGGATGGCGCCCGCGAACGCCCCGATCACGCTCGTCGTGACCAGAGCGTAGAAGGTCGCGGCAAACGCGGCGAGACCAATGCTTCCGAGGCCAGCCCCCGCAGCATCGAGAGCCGCAGCCTGCTGCCCGCGTCGCCGCCCGCCAAGACCAGCCCTCTCTTTGGCTCGGCGCTCGTGACTCTCGATCAGCGTCGCGCTGGCGCAGAAGATGGCGGGGAGGGCGAGGAAGAGCCCGCCGATGGCCACGCCAAAGCGCGTGCTGACGAGGCCGGTGAAAACTGTCGCCAATCCGCCGAGCAGGAAACGAATGCCGTACTCGTACCAGCGCGTTTGCCTCAGAGCCGATGATGACAATTTGACCAGCATCACGCCGCCCCTCCGAGACCAGCGAGCAGGCCGAAGGCGACCGCAAGCCAAATGACGGAAGCGATGATCGTGGCAGGCAGCGCCGTGAAGCGAAATCTCATCAGGAGGTGGCAGACCGCGATGCTGTAGCAGGCGAGGGCTGCGGCGCCATAGATCATGGTTCGGCTTTCCGCCGCGGCATATTGGGGGCCGTGTTGAACGACGGCGATGCTCAGCGTCGCCAGCGCCACCGACGGCGCCGCGCCGAACAGGCCAGCAAAGCTCTTGGGCCGCAGCATGTCAGCAAGAATTGCAAATGCGGTCACGATCACGCCGCCGGCGATGAAGCGGACGACATACTCAGTCATGACCGCGCTCGCATTTTCCAGGATCGGTGTTCCACCTTGCCAGCGTCAACGGTCGCAGCATCCGCTCGATGGCGATGCCCAGCGTGAAGCCTGCCACCACATCGCTGGCCCAATGCGCCAGCAGAGCGATGCGGGTCAGCGAGAGTCCTACGGCGATGCCGCGCACGAGACGTCGCCGAGGCGGCGGCAGCAGGCCCGCAGCGGATGCCAGCGCGCCCATATGCACGGCATGGCCTGACGGAAAGGCATCGCGCGCCTGTCCCGAGAACGGGACGCCGCGGCGATGGCCTTGCATCGTCAGCCGATCAGGCCTGACCTGATTGAACGCGGATTTCAGGACGTGAGGAAGGATCGCCGTTACCAGCGACACCGCGAGGATATGGTTGGCCGCACGGCGCTCTTCGGCAGGTCGCATTCTCGCGTACAGCCATCCGGCAGCGGCGAGGGCGAGCAGCACATGCTCGTCCGCGCCCCAGGTCAACGCTTTGGCAGTCTGCTCGAGCTCCGGGTTGGTATGCTCGGCGATCTCATTCGCGATCGCGATATCGGTCCGCGTGGGGTTGACTGTTACTGGCGCCATTGATCCAAGGTCTTGGCGAAAGGTTCTCCATGACAGTTTTGTAAAGCCGAACGATCGATGATCGTTCCCCAAGCTGAGGCGTTACGGTTGGCCCGATCCGCCCGCAGAGCCATAGACCTGGCCGGTCGCATAACTCGCATCGGCCGCGGCAAGCTGCACGTAGATCGAGGCCAGTTCTGCGGGTTGACCAGGGCGACCAAGCGGCGTCATCCCGCCGAACTTTTCTAGCTTCTCCATCGTGGCGCCGCCGGAGACCTGGAGCGGCGTCCAGATCGGTCCCGGCGCAACGCCGTTGACACGAATGCCCTTCGAGGCGAGCTGCTTTGCCAGCGACTTCACGTAGTTCATCGTCGCCGCCTTGGTCTGTGCGTAGTCGTAGAGATCCGGTGAGGGATCGTAAGCCTGCTCGGATGTCGTGCCGATGATACAGGACCCGGGTTTGAGATGCGGCAGCGCCGCCTTGATAATCCAGAATGGCGCGTAGATGTTGGTCTTCATGGTTGCGTCGAAATCCTCCGACGAGACGTCGAGGATGGAGGCGCGCGTCTGCTGGCGTGCCGCGTTGTTGACGATGATGTCGAGACCGCCGAGGCCCTGCACCGTCTGTTCGACCAGCTTCTTGCAGAACGTTTCGTCCTTGAGGTCGCCGGGGATCGCAAGGGCGGTGCGACCTTCCTTCTTGATCAATGCGATCACCTCCTGCGCGTCGGGCTCCTCCGCCGGCAGATAGTTGATGGCGACGTCGGCGCCTTCGCGTGCATAGGCGATCGCGGCCGCCCGGCCCATGCCGGAATCGCCGCCGGTGATCAGCGCCTTGCGGCCTTTGAGCCGGCCGGAACCTTTGTAACTGCTCTCGCCGTGATCCGGCTGCGGCTCCATCTTGCCGGCGAGGCCGGGCCAGGGCTGCGATTGCTTCTTGAATGGCGGCTTCGGATAGCGGGTGACGGGATCGATCAGGTCCTGCTCGGCCATAGTGCTTCCTTTCGCTGTCGAAGGTGCCAGCGAAGCCGCAGCAAGCGTGGCGCTCGCCGCGCGGACGATTTGCCGGCGGGATATTGCAGTCTTGTTTTGATGTGCCATGAGGGTCTCCGCGAGTTTGCAGTCCAAACCCGCGGAGAGACGCATCGTTGCTATTAAGGGACGCCGGCTGAGCCGATGTCCCCGTAAAAGGTCTTACTTCGACTGCCCGACGCTCGGCGCCCTGCCAAGCTCCTTGGCCATATCGAGATGATGCCTGAGCGCCGGTAGCGTCTTGCCGGCCCAATCCTTCAGCGCGGCATTGTCGCCGCCCTTCGCGTAGCGGTCGAATAGCGAGATCGCATCCTCATGCGCGCTCACCTGGTAGGAGTTGTAGTCCGAGCTGAAGTCCTTGCCGGAGGCGCCCTTGAGCTTGTCGAGCTTGCTCTGGTGCGAGCTATCGAGCGCCGTCGGCAAGGTCGCCTGCACCTTGCCGTCGCTAACGAGCGCCTTGAGCTCGCCGCTGGTCTTGGTGTGATCGGTGACCATTTGCTGCGCAAAGCGCTTCTCCGGCGCATTGCCCTTCTGCTCGGCGAGCTTGCTCGACTCGATCTCGAACATGTCGCTGACGGCGACCTCCTTGACGAAATCTGCGGTCGCAGGCGCGACGCCGAGCGCCGAATTGACGCCGGTCTTCTCGCCGAGCGACTGGGCAAGAGCTGGGCCTGCAAGAAGCATGCAGGCAAAGGCGATGACGGTACGTTTCATGATCCGGTCCCTCTGATTAACCACGCGGCACCTGCCGCGCCGGGCTTTGTGGCGATCAACACAGGTTCGGGACCGAGGTTCCTAATCCGTCGGATGTCGGCCGGTGCGGGGATTGATCGGATCGGTCGGCTTTCGCCGCAGTCGCTCGGGGAGGAACGGCTCGGACGGCGAGGCCGACGGTTCGGCTCGCACGTCGGCATGACGCTGCGCCCGCTCGTGCGGCGTCTGGTTGGTGTTGATCTGACGCTTCACGTCGACGCCGTCGACGGGGTCGTTGACGCCGTGTTGAATGTCGCGAAAGTCGCTCATGGTTCACCTCATTCCTTTCCGGGCAGGATCTTTTCCAGCACCTGCCGTGCTGCGCCCTTGATCACGCCGCTCTCGTTGGGATCGCCCTTCATCAAGGCGAGCGAGAAGTTCTTCGCCTGCTGCAAGGTGATGTGCGGCGGCAGCGGGGGCACCTCGGGATCGGTCTTCACCTCCAACACGACCGGTTTCTCGCTTGCCAGCGCCTGGTCCCAGGCCGAGCCGAGCAGTTGCGGGCTGTCGACGAAGATGCCGGTGAGGCCGATCATCTCCGCGAAGCGCGAATAGGGCACGTCGGGGATGCGCTGGGAGGCCTCGAATTTGGGATCGCCATTGATGATGCGCTGCTCCCAGGTGACCTGGTTGAGATCTTCATTGTTGAAGACGCAGACGACGAAGCGCGGATCGCGCCAGGATCGCCAGTATTTGGCGGCCGTGATCAGCTCGGCCATGTTGTTCATCTGCATGGCGCCGTCGCCGACCAGTGCGATCACGGGGCGGTCAGGATGGGCATATTTCGCGGCCAGCGCGTAAGGCACGGCGGCACCCATCGAGGCGAGGCCGCCGGAGAGCGAGGCCGTCATGCCGCGCCGGATCTTGAGATCGCGCGCAAACCAGTTGGCGCAGGAGCCGGAATCGCTGGTGATGATGGCGTTCTCGGGCAGGCGCGGCGACAGTTCCCAGGCGACGAGCTGCGGATTGATCGGTGCGGCAGGCTGATGCGCGCGGCCGTCCAGCGTTGTCCACCATTTGGCGACGTCATCCGCGATGCCCTTGCGCCAGGCGCCGTCGCTCTTGGGTGCGAGCCGCGGCAGCAGGCTCCGCAAAGTCTCCGCGGCATCGCCGACCAGGCTGACCTCCATGGGGAAGCGGATCGACGTCATGCCGGCGTCGATGTCGATCTGAACGCCGCGCGCGGCACCTTCCTTGGGAAGGAATTCTGCGTAAGGGAAAGCAGAGCCGACCATCAGCAGCGTGTCGCATTCCATCATCATGGTGTAGCTGGGCTCAGTGCCGAGCAAGCCGATCGAGCCAGTCACCCAGGGCAGGTCGTCCGGCAGCGCCGCCTTGCCGAGGAGAGCCTTGGCGCAGCCGGCGGACAGGCGATCGGCGACCGCAATCACTTCGTCAGTGGCGTGCAGTGCGCCGGCACCGATCAGCATCGCGACCTTCTTGCCGGCATTGAGCACCTCCGCGGCACGATCGAGCTCGACGTCGCGCGGCAGCATTCGGGGTGCGCTGTAGCCGACACCGGAATGCAAGGTGCCGTGCGCGCGCGGAGGCCCGTCATAGGGTTCTTCCTGGAGGTCGCTCGGCAGGATGATCGCCGTGGGGGCCCGGCGTGCGAGCGCGATCCGCACCGCGCGGTCGATCAGATGCCGCACTTGGGCGGATGAGGAGGCCTGTGCGACATAGGCGCCGGCAACGTCCTTGAACATCGAGACGAGATCGAGTTCCTGCTGATAGCTCCCGCCCAGCGCGTTTCGCGCCTGCTGACCGACGATCGCCAGCACCGGCTGGTGATCGAGCAGTGCGTCGTAGAGCCCGGTGATGAGATGCGAGGCGCCGGGGCCAGAGGTCGCGATGCAGACGCCAAGCTCGCCGGAGAATTTCGCATAGGCTGACGCCATGAACGCCGCCATCTCCTCGTGGCGGGCCTGCACGAAGCCGATTTTGGTCTCGTCCCTGGCTTCAGCCCGGTTCAGCGCGCCGAACACGCCATTGATGCCATCGCCGGGGTAACCGAAGATGTGACGTACGCCCCATTGATGCAGACGCTGGACGATGAAGTCGGAGACGGTCTCGGACATCGTGGACGGCTCCCGGTTTCCTTGGATGGAAAACCAAGAACAGCGCGTTCCCGGCGATGTTCCTGTTTGGTCGCAGTTGCTTTCGGGAACGATCGCCCGGTCGCGCAAGTTGATCCCCACATCGGCTGAGTGGAGAACAGACATGTTGAATCAAGGCGAGATGGACCGCAGCGAGATGGGCCGTCTGATCGGCAGCGACAAGGTCGAGGGAACATCGGTCTATGGTGCCGATCGCAACCGTATTGGCTCGATCGAGCGCGTAATGATCGACAAGGTCAGCGGCAGGGTGTCCTATGCCGTGCTCGGCTTCGGCGGATTTTTAGGGCTCGGCAACGATCACTATCCGTTGCCCTGGCAGTCGCTGAAATACGACACCGACCTCGGTGGCTATGTCACCGGAATCACCGCCAAGGCGCTCGAAGACGCGCCGAAATTTGGCGAGCGCAGCGACTGGAACTGGAGCGATGACGCCGCCACGCGCGGCATCAATGCCTATTACGGCGTTCCCTTCGCTTGATCCGCGACAGAGAGAGGGAGACCCGATGAGCAAGGAAAAGCCCACCGACGATCCCCGGACTCAGAACGACTGGGGATCGCACGCCCAGACGGACAGGCCCTGGCAGGGCAATCCGGAGAAGGAGCAGAAGTCCGGCGACAAGAAGCCGGACCTGGAGAAATGGCACGAGACCAAGACGCACTGACTCAGTGCGAATGCCATCGGTGAAGCGCGGCGGGAACAGTGCCGCGCTTCTTTTCCGTGCGATGCATTCACGAATGACAGCGGTGCTCCCGCGGGCCGGAACCATGCCTTGAGGCTGCGGTTAGGCTGCCGGCGTGTGCGCACCACGCCAGTCAAAAATCCCGATCGAGGTATTCGCAGTGGATGCTCAAACCCGGGAGCGTGGGCCGTCCGCGGAGCAGCCGCAGAAGGTGGAAGCTCCAAAGACTTCGCCTGATGCCAAGCACGAGACCAAGGAGCAGCCGGCGAAGCCGGACAAGGCTCCGACGCTGCGCGAGCGGATTGCCGAGCATTGGCTGCTCGCAACCGTCGGCGCCATCGTGCTGATCGCGGCTCTGGTCGGCGGGCTGCTCTATTGGCTCCAGGTCCGGCACTACGAATCCACCGACGACGCCTTCGTCGCCGCCCGCAGCTTCTCCGTGACCTCGAAGGTCGGCGGCTACGTGACTGACATCCCGGTGACGGACAATCAGCACGTCAACGCCGGGGATATTCTCGCCAGGATCGACGAGCGCGATTATCGCATCGCCGTCGATCAGGCTCTAGCGCAGGTCGAGGTCTCCAAGGCCAACATCGCCAATGTCGCGGCGCAGATCGATTCGCAAGCGGAGCAGATCAAGCAGGCCCAGGCGCAGCTCGAGCAGGCGCAAGCGCAGCTGCAGTTCTCGCAGGAGGAGTTCAACCGCGCACAGGATCTGGTCGAGAAGGGCGCCGGCACCGTGCAGCGTCAACAGCAGACCCGCTCCGACCTCCAGTCGCAACAAGCCAACACCGAGCGTAGCAGGACCGCGGTGGCGGTTGCCCAGGTCGGCATCAAGACGCTACAGGCCCAGCTGGAAGGTGCCAAGGCGCAACTCGAGCAGTCGCAGGCGCAGCTCGATCAGGCCAGGCTGAACCTGCAATACACCAGCGTCGTCGCGGCCCAGTCCGGCCGCGTCGTCAAGCTGTCGGGCGCCAAGGGCACGTTCGTCACGGCGGGGCAGAGCCTGATGATGTTCGTCCCCGACGATGTCTGGATCGTCGCCAATTACAAGGAGACGCAACTCGCCGACATGCGGCCAGGCCAGCCGGTCGAGATCCGCATCGACGCCTATCCCGGGCGCAAGCTGACCGGCCATGTCGATTCCGTGCAGCCGGGCTCCGGCACCGCGTTCAGCCTGCTGCCCGCGGAGAATGCCACCGGCAATTACGTCAAGGTGGTGCAGCGCGTGCCGGTGAAGATCCTGGTCGACACCTGGCCGGCGGATCTGCCCGTTGGCCCTGGCATGTCGGTCGTGCCCTGGACCAAGGTGCGATGACCGACGCCACGCAAGACGGCGCGTCCACTGGTGCCTGGTCGCCGGAGCGCTCGGCGGCCGGTGGGCACAATCCTTATCTCATCGCTTTCGTGGTCTCGATCGCGACCTTCATGGAGGTGCTCGACACCACCATCGCCAATGTCGCGTTGCGCCACATCGCCGGCGGTCTCGCCGTCGGCATCGACGAGAGCACCTACGTCATCACCAGCTATCTCGTCGCCAACGCCATCGTGCTGTCGATCTCGGGCTGGCTGTCGACAGTGATCGGCCGCAAGCGCTTTTACATGATCTGCGTGGCGACCTTCTCTGTGGCGTCGCTGTTGTGCGGCTTCGCCTGGAATCTCGAGGCGCTGGTGCTGTTCCGCATCCTGCAAGGCCTCGGTGGCGGGGGCATGGCGACCAGCGAGCAGGCGATCCTCGCCGACTCCTTCCCGCCGGCGAAGCGGGGCCAGGCCTTTGCCATCTACGGCGTCGCCGTGGTCGTCGCACCGGTGATCGGTCCGACGCTCGGCGGATGGATCACCGATACCTACAGCTGGCATTGGGTGTTCCTGATCAACGTGCCGATGGGCATGCTCTCGCTGTTCCTGGTCGGTTCGCTGGTCAAGGAACCATCGGGTGCGGAGGAGGAGCGGGAGAAGCTGCTGAGCAAGGGCCTGCGGGTCGACTATATCGGCTTCGCGCTGGTCGCCATCGGGCTCGGCTCGCTCGAATATGTGCTCGACGAAGGCCAGCGCAACGACTGGTTCGGCTCCAACATGATCGTCTTCTTCGCGGTGCTGTCCGCGGTGTCGCTGCTCGCACTGATCCCGTGGGAGCTGACGCGCGAAGAGCCGATCATCGATCTCCGGCTGCTCGGCCGGCGGCAGTTCGCCGCCTGCTTCCTGGTCATGCTCGGCACCGGCGCGGTGCTGATCTCGACCACGCAGATCTTGCCGCAACTGCTCCAGACCGAGCTGAATTATACCGCGCTGCTGGCCGGCCTCGCGTTATCGCCCGGCGGCATTGCAACCTTGATGCTGATGCCCGTGGTCGGCAGGCTCGTCAGCACCGTGCAGCCGAAATATCTCATCATGTTCGGCGCCGCGGTCGTGGCGTTCTCGATGTGGCATCTGACCGGGCTCAATGGCGACATCACCTACGGCTACGCGGCGCTGGCCCGCATCTTCCTCGCCATCGGTCTTCCCTTCCTGTTCCTGCCGGTGACGACCGCCTCCTATGACGGCGTGCCGCCTGACAAGACCAACCAGGCCTCCGCGCTGATCAACGTCGCCCGCAACATCGGTGGCTCCATGGGTGTCGCGCTGGCGCAGACGATCCTTGCGCAGCGCCAGCAATTCCATCAGAGCCGCCTGATCGAACACGCCGCGCCCTCCGACCTCGGCTACCAGCAGACCATCGACGCGATGACGCGCTACTTCCAGGCCCAGGGCTCGAACGCGAGCGATGCCGCCTCGCAGGCTGTCGCGTGGGTCGGCAAAACCCTCCAGCAGCAGGTCGACTTCCTCGCTTATATCGACGTGTTCTGGACGCTCGCGATCGTCGCCGTGCTGATGATTCCGACCGCAGCCGTGCTGCGCCCGATCGATCTCGGCGCGCCGGCGCGGGGACACTAGGCTGCGTCAGCGCCTCGTCGCCCCCGGCCCCGCATGAACATGCACCTGCTTGGCATGCAGCGGCTCGCCGCATTCCGAGCACACCATCACGGGATCGAACTGCTTGCCGCAACTCTTGTGCTCGTGCAGCAGCGGGCGGCCGCGCTCGTCGCCCATGTGGGTGTCGCCCCAATGCACCATCGCCATGATAACAGGATAGAGGTCGAGGCCCTTCTGCGTCAGGATGTATTCGTAGCGCTTCGGCGCCTCGGAATAGGGGACGCGGCGCAGGATGCCGAAGCGGACCAGCTTCTTCAGCCGTTCGGATAGCAGATGCCGCGTGATCTGGAGCGAGGACTGGAACGCCTCGAAGCGGCGCACGCGCAGAAAACATTCGCGCAGGATCAAGAGCGTCCAGCGGTCGCCGACCACGGCGACGGTGCGGGAGAGCGAGCAGGGCTCCTCATCCAGCGTGTCCCATTTCATGATCCTGTCTCCACCACGGCCTCGTCAGTCAGAAAAAGGAACTGACTTGAATGATCAGCGCAATTTGTACGATAGGCTAACATTCGGCAGGGAAGTTTGACAGTTCTATTTTAGAACTATAGCCTCCAGCTCAATCATACGCTCACCGGAGGAGGCGACCTTGCCCAAGCGAAACGCGACCGCGGCCGTGATCGGCGCCGGCGATTTCATCGGCTCTGAGATTGCCAAGAAATTTGCCGCCGAGGGATTCACTGTCTTTGCCGGCCGTCGCAATGGCGACAAGCTCGCGCCGCTGGTGAAGGACATCGAAGCCGCCGGCGGCGAGATCCACGCGCGCTCGCTGGACGCGCGGAAAGAGGAGGAGGTCATCTCCTTCCTCACCGATGCCGACAAGCATGCGCCGCTGGAAGTCTGCATCTTCAATGTCGGCGCCAACGTCAATTTCCCTGTTCTCGACACCACCGAGCGCGTGTTTCGGAAAGTGTGGGAGATGGCCTGCTATTCCGGCTTTCTCGCGGGGCGCGAAGCGGCGCGGCTGATGCTGCCGCGCGGTGCCGGCAACATCTTCTTCACCGGCGCGACGGCGAGCTTGCGCGGCGGCAGCGGCTTTGCCGCCTTTGCCAGCGCCAAGTTTGGCTTGCGCGCCGTGGCGCAGGCGATGGCGCGCGAGCTCGGGCCGAAGAATATCCACGTCGCCCATCTCATCATCGATTCCGGGGTCGATACCGAATGGGTGCGGCAGCGCCGTCTCGAGGCGCTCGGCCCCAACGCGCTCGACAATCCTGATCTGCTGATGCCGCCGTCGGCCGTCGCCGATTCCTATTGGCAGCTCTATCAGCAGCCGAAGAGTGCCTGGACCTTCGAAATGGAGATCCGCCCCTTCGGCGAGAAATGGTGACCGCGGCGCAAAAGTCCGGCTAGACTGGACGCAACATCAAGCAAAGTTCCGGGGAGGAGAATTAAGTGAAGACCGCGATCACCGAACTGTTCGGCATCGAGCATCCCATCATCCAGGGCGGCATGCATTTCGTCGGCTTTGCCGAGCTGGCTGCGGCCGTCTCCAATGCCGGCGGGCTCGGCATCATCACCGGTCTCACACAGAAGACGCCGGAGCTGCTGGCCAAGGAGATCGCGCGCTGCCGCGACATGACGGACAAGCCGTTCGGCGTGAACCTCACCTTCCTGCCGACTTTCGCGGCGCCGCCCTATCCGGAATATATCGCCGCCATCGTCGAGGGTGGCATCAAGGCGGTGGAGACCGCGGGCCGCAGCCCGGAGCAATACATGCCGGCGCTGAAAGCGGCCGGCATCAAGGTGATCCACAAATGCACCTCGGTGCGGCATTCGCTGAAGGCCGAGCGGATCGGCTGCGACGCCGTCAGCGTCGACGGCTTCGAGTGCGGCGGCCATCCCGGCGAGGACGACATTCCCAATATGATCCTGCTGCCGCGCGCGGCGGAGGAATTGAAGATCCCGTTCGTGGCCTCCGGCGGCATGGCCGACGGGCGCAGCCTCGTCGCAGCCCTGTCGCTCGGCGCGGCCGGCATGAACATGGGCACGCGTTTCATCGCCACCAAGGAAGCGCCGGTCCATCAGAACGTGAAGAACGCGCTGGTCGCGGCGACCGAGCTCGACACCCGCCTGATCATGCGCGCCCTGCGCAACACCGAGCGGGTGCTGAAGAACGCCAATGTCGATCGCTTGCTCGAGATCGAGCGCACGAAGGGCGACAAGCTCACGATCGACGACATCCACGACCAGGTCGCAGGCGTCTATCCCAAGATCATGCTGGAGGGGCAGATGGATGCCGGCGCCTGGAGCTGCGGCATGGTCGCAGGTCTCATCCACGACATCCCCAGCTGCAAGGAATTGGTCGATCGCATCATGGCGGAGGCGGAACAAATCATCCGTAACAGGCTGATCGGGTTCCTGGATGGGACGGGTGCGACGCAAAAGGTCGCCTGACACCGCCAAACTTCTTAACCACGGCCGCATCTGGCCGCTGGAAATGCACGCGGCGCCTCCTAAATAGGAGTAAATTACTCCTTAACAATCAATTTCAGGAGGCGTCCGTGGTCCTGAAAAGCGTTCCCTTTGCGGTTGCCATTGCCCTCGTGCTCGCAGTGGGCGGTATCGCGCGCGCTGACGACTACAAGCCTGACGAATATCTCGGTCTCGATCTCTCCAAGGCCGTGCTGTCGCCGAAGCGGCTCGGGCCCGAAACGCAATTCGCCCCTGTTGCGATGGAAGCGAAGGGCGGTAACGAGGCGCAAGCTCGTGCAGAACCGGTCGACGTGCCGAAGAAGGTCGCGGCCGAACGCGTGCACGTCTCAGAACCGAAGATCGCTCACAGCAAGAGCACACAGCCGCGCGGCGCCGCCCGAACCAAGCTCGCGCATCGCCACGGCAATCCGCTGGACGCGCAGGCGATGGACACGCGCATCCAGACCTGGCCCTGCCGTTCCGGCGGCATCTGCAACTGGAAACACTGACGCGCTTCTCTTCGCCTCTCCCCGCGTGCGGGGAGAGGCCGGAATGCGTGCGCAGCGCGGATTCCGGGTGAGGGGGACTCTCCGCGAGTCCAACTCCCAGCGTGATCGCGGATAGCGCCCCTCACCCCAACCCTCTCCCCGTAAGAACGGGGCGAGGGAGCACGGCGGCTCGCGGCTGCATCCGGCCCGTCACCTCCCCGTCGCAAAACCGTAGGCCCCGAGTCAGGAAACCGTAAGCTCGTCGTCAAACGACGCAGGCACCTTCCGTCGCGATTCGACGAAGGTTTCCTTGATGGCAACGCACCGCGCTTCGCGCGCATGGACCCGGCGGCAGTTCCTGGTTCGCTCCACATCCTCTCTCGCCATCGCCTCGCTCGCAAAACCCGGCATCAGCCGCGCCGCCGATCGGCCGCAGATCGCGGGCGGCATCCAGTCCGGCGATATCTCGGACGGCTCGGCCGTGATCTGGGCGCGCGCCGACCGGCCCGCCCGGATGCAGGTGGAGTGTTCGACCGTCGAGAGCTTCAAGACCATCATCGCCTCGGCGTCAACTGATGCTCTGCCGGACGCAGACTTCACCGCAAAGCTTTTGCTCGACGACCTGCCGCCCGGGCAGGACATCTTCTATCGCGTGCGCTTCGACGACATCGCGACCGGCATCGCCGGCGAAAGCCGCATCGGCCATTTCCGCACCGCGCCGGCCGCCGGCCAGTCGATTTCGTTCCTGTGGTCGGGCGACGTCGCGGGGCAGGGCTGGGGCATCGACATCTCGCGCGGCGGCTATCGCAGCTATCGCACCATGCTCGACAACAGACCGGATTTCTTCATTCACTCCGGCGATCACATCTATGCGGACTGCACGATTCCCTCGGAGCAGAAGCTGCCGAACGGCGAGATCTGGCGCAACGTCGTGACCGAGGAGAAATCGGAGGTCGCGCACACGCTGGCGCAATTCCGTGGCAACTACAAATACAATCATATCGACGCGCATTTTCGGGCCTTCCACGCCGAGGTGCCGATGTTCGCGCAATGGGATGATCACGAGGTCACCAACGATTGGTCGCCCAAGGGTAGCTATGACGAGGCCGGCTTTGAGGACGACGGCACGCCGCGCCTGGTCGCGCGCGCCCGCCGCGCCTTCTTCGACTTCATGCCGATCAGGGATCTCGGCCCGCGGCAGGGGCGGGTGTATCGCAAGATCGCCTACGGGCCGCTGCTCGACGTCTTCATGATCGACATGCGCAGCTATCGCGACGACACCTGGAACAAGGGCGGCGATCATCGCGGCTGGATTCTCGGCGCCGAGCAGCTTGCCTGGCTGAAGCGCGAGCTCGCCGCCTCGCGGGCGACCTGGAAGGTGATTGCAGCCGATTTGCCGATCGGCCTGATCAGTCTCGATGCCGTCGCGCTCGGCGATGGGCCGCCTGACCGGCGCGAGCACGAGATCGCCGATCTGCTCGGCTCGATCAAGCGCGCCGGTGTCCGCAACATCGTCTGGCTCACCGCCGACATGCACTACACCGCCGCGCATTACTACGATCCGAACAAGGCGCAATTCCAGGATTTCGAGCCGTTCTGGGAGTTCGTTTCCGGTCCGCTCCATGCCGGCACCTGGGGCCCCGGCGAGCTCGACAACACGTTCGGCCCCGTGGCGATGTACCGGAATGGGTGTAGCGAAGCCCAGGGCGAGAATCTCGCACCCTGCTTCGGCCTGCAGTTCTTCGGCCGGGTCGACATCGATGGCGTGAGCGGCGTGATGACGGTGACCTTGAAGGACGTCGACAATCGCGACCTCTGGTCGGTCGACATCATGCCTCAACCGCAGGCGCGTCCCGCGGTGGTGGCGCAGCATTTGTGAGGAGTGCTAACCCGATCTTGATTGGCCGTCCCGCGCCAGCCGCGCTATGATGCCCGTTCCCGCCACCTCTTTTCCCTCACCGAAGAGTCTGCTCACGCGGCATCGCCGCGCGCATCCGGCGGGCTGAAATGCCTCAGGGAGCCTGTTCTATGGACAATCTGAAAACACAGGGCATCAGCATGCCCAAGCTCGGCCTCGGGACCTTCCGCATGCAGGGCGATGTCTGCCGTGAAGCGGTCGAGAGCGCGCTGTCGATCGGCTATCGCCACATCGACACCGCAGAAATGTATGCCAACGAGGAGGCGATCGGCGCCGCGCTCGCCGCTAGCTCCGTGCCGCGCGGCGAGCTGCACATCACGACCAAGGTGTGGCACGAGAATCTCAGCCCGGATGCGATCCGCCGCGCCTTCGACGCCAGCCTGAAGAAGCTCGGGCTCGACCATGTCGACCTCTATCTCGTTCACTGGCCGTCGAGATCGGCGAACTGGGGCGCGGTGTTCGAGACCTTGATGAAGCTGAAGGAGGAGGGGCGGACGCGGGCGATCGGCGTTGCCAATTTCACCACGGCGCTGCTCAAGATCGCGGTCGAGGACATCAAGGCGCCGATCGCCTGCAACCAGGTCGAATATCACGCGATGCTGGATCAATCGAAGGTGCTGGCCTATCTCAGGGCGAAGTCGATCCCGCTGGTCGCCTATTGCCCGCTGGCGCAGGGACGCTTTGCCACCGACCCGGTGCTCGCCGAGATCGGCGCCAAGCACAATGCGAGCGCGGCTCAGGTCGCATTGAAATGGCTGCTCGACCAGGACGGCGTCGCCGCGATCCCGAAGGCGTCACGCCGCGAGAGCCAGCAGGCCAATCTGGATGCGCTGAAGATCGAGTTGGATGATGCCGATCGCAAGAAGATCGCCGCGCTGCCGAAGGACAGGCGCTGCGTCAATCCCGGCTTCGGGCCTGAGTGGGATTAGGGCGTGTACCGATAAAGGCGCCGATGTCGGCTTTCGGGAGCAAGCAGAAATCCTATGCTTCATCAGAGCACTCCTGCTTGCGCCCCTGAGTGGACATCATCAGGGAGCGGGTCAATTATGACAGCGCCTCAAGCTCCTCAACGCCGACAGGAGGCTTGCTTTGCCAGCCAACCATGTATGACCGTTCTGCCAGACCGTCCCGAACGCGAGCAATCTGCGTCCGCTCTCTCGCCAGCCGCGACCGCAGCAAGGGATCGTGAGGTCCCGAAGCGACGAGGCACTTGTTGATGACCCAACCAAATGGCTCGATACCGGCACGCCGCAGGTCTTGCTGAAGAGCAGCCGCCTCTGAAACTGGAGTTGTCTCTGGCAGAGTTACCAGGACCACCCGGGTGTGGGTGGGGTCCTGCAGCCTCATCAGCGGGGTAACAATACGCCCCGGTCCGCTCGGTTCTAGTTGGCTTGTCATCTGGCGATGATAAGCGCCAGTCGCATCGAGCAGCAGTAGGGTGTGGCCTGTTGGAGCCGTATCGAGGACCACAAAGGCGCTTCGCGCCTCCGCAACAACGTGCGAGAAGGCATGAAACACAGCGACTTCCTCAGTGCATGGCGAAGCCAGGTCCTCAAGCAGAAGCGCCTTGCCCTGCTCGTCTAGGTCGCGGCCACGGCTCGCCAGTATTTTTGCGACATAGCGTTCCGTCTCAACCCGGGGATCGATCCGATCCACCGTCAGGCCCGGCATCACGCCATCAACCACGAAATTGATATGGGCGGCGGGGTCTGTCGTGCTGAGGTGAACGGCGTGTCCGCGCTTGGCAAGTCCCACAGCGATGGCAGCGGCAATCGTCGTCTTTCCGACGCCGCCCTTGCCCATGACCATGATGAGGCCATGCTTTCCTTGGGCGATGTCATCGACCAACCGGTCGAGGCCCGGCAAGTCGATCGGCTTGGCATCTTGTTCGGCGGCCTTATTCGGAGGCGGTGGATTGGATGGCGCCAACACCCGCCTGAGGGCCGTGAGGCCCACGATGTCAAAACCGAACAATGGGATTTCGTCTCGCGGCAGTTTCGTCAGCGACGCTGGCATCGAGGCGAGAGCCTCGTCCTGCTCCTTCTCAAGGGCGACTGCCACAACATCAGTAGGGTCCGTGGCGTGAAAGCGTCCGTTCACAGCGAGAGTCTGGTTCGAGAGATTGAGCGCATCGAGTTCGCCCGAAGTTCGAGCCGCCTCGCGGATCGCGCTCCGATCGGCGCGGGTGACCAAGACAACGGTGGTCCGCTTGGGATCGCCCAACGCTTGAAGCGCCTGTCGAAATCGATCCTCCTGCATCTTCAAACCTGAATGTGGGCCGAGACAGGATGCCCCACGGTCGTTGTCCTTCAGAAAGCCGGTCCATGCCTTGGGCAAGCTAAGAAGCCGCAACGTGTGGCCGGTCGGGGCCGTATCGAAAATGATATGGTCGAACCCCGCCATATCGCCATCCAGCAGGCCGACGAACTCGTCGAAGGCGGCTATTTCGGTCGTGCAAGCGCCGGAAAGTTGCTCGCGTACGGTCGATTTCTCCTCAGCAGTAACCGAGGGCCCTAGCTGTTCGAGCACGCGGGTTCGATAGTTTTCGGCTGCGGTCTCCGGGTCGATATTCATCGCGAAGAGCCCGGCCGCGTTCGGCACCGGCGCGGGACTATCTGTTAGCCTGACTTCCAGCATCTCGTCGAGGTTCGATGCAGGATCGGTGCTGACGAGGAGGACACGCGATCCACGGTCGGCCAGACCGATAGCGGTAGCACAGGCTAGCGAGGTCTTGCCGACGCCGCCCTTGCCAGTAAAGAAGAGAAAGAATGTCGGAGCGTCTAGCGCGCGAAAGTGAAGCATCAAAACTCGTACCTGGGTCGCATGCGGTTATGCGGGATGCCCCTTGTGGAAGTGGCGACCCGGGAATTGCATCGCGTCGAGCACTACCCGACGCCCTGGATGATGATGCCGGTACCGTCGCAGCGTTCGCAAGCACTCTCTTTGCCAGTCACCTTGTCTGCCACTTTTCCGGTTCCCGCGCATTCGGGACAGAGGTCTTCGGCGGTACCTGGCGTTCCGGGTTCTGGATCATCGTCAGGGGTGTGCGGCCTAAGTGGATTCGATTTCATGGTCGATGCCCTCCCCTTTTTGCTAGGGGCCGCCAATTAATAGGTCCGACACAAACCAGCGGATTGATCTAACTCAAAAACTTGCGGCATGCTTTCAACGCAAAGAAATGGCCCCGCGAGGGGCCATTTCCATTTGCGTTGCGCATTAGTACATGTGGTGATGGCCGTGCCTGATCACCACGACACGGTCGTGATGATGCCAGCCACGATGCCAGCCATTGTCGCGATGCTCGCGCATTTCGGCGCGGGCGCCGTAGCCGTGATGCTCGTGCCCGACCACGATGGTCTCGGCACTCGCCAGCGTCGGCGCCGCAACCGCAAGCGCACCCAAAGCGGCAACGACATAACCAAGCTTCTTCATGATGTCCTCCTCCAACGTAATGCAATTGAGAACGGCGCATACGTTTGAACGTTCCGAAGGAACGGGAAGAGAATTCTGAATGGATGTTCAGGATCAGGACGATTGCTGACTGCAGCGTTGCTGTGGAAGCGTCGGCACGCCAGTCTTGACGTATTTGCCGTCCCTGATCGTGTACTCGCCGCGCTCGCTGCGATTGTAGATCGCGCGCAGGCTGCCGTCCTTCGCAAGCAGCAATCCGAATTGGCGGGTCTGATGCAGCGTGGGGAAGTAGACCATCAGGTTGAGCAGGCCTTCGGCATTGACGGTGGCGGACACGACCTCGTTCTCGTCCCTGGTGTCGCCGAAATCGCGCCGATACATCACCCGGCCATCCCCGCGGATTTCGTAAGTGAGCACCGCGCCCTTGTCGCGGTCGGGTCGGACAGTGCAATCGACCGCCCATGAGCCGAGCAGGCCCCATTGCTCGACCGTCGCCGCGAGCGTTTCGGCACCCGCCAGCGAAGTGAATGCAATCCAAAGCACCGCCGCCGTGGTCCAGCGGCTCAAATAACGCATCATGTCCCGAAAGGCCCCGCCTCGAACAATTCCAAAGTCTAGCATTCCCTTTGCGATCGTCCACGGCCGGCCCCAATCGCGCGCGAATTTGATCCGCGTCAATGAGGCCGTGCGTGCGGAGGGTAAGATAACGCTTCCCGAAGGCGAACGTGGTGAGAGCGATGCTGAATCAAGTCATGGATTTCGCGGGTGAGGTGCTGCCGGGGAGCCGTGCCGCGCCGCCTTATTCCGAGACCGCGTTTCTGGCCGAGCTGGGCGAGCGCCTGAAGTCGTCCCGCGCCCGTTGCGAGCTGTCGCGCCGGGAGCTGGCCCGACGCTCCGGCATTTCGGAGCGCTATATCGCCCAGATCGAGGCCGGCAAGGGCAATGTCTCGATCGTCCTGTTGCTTCGGCTTGCCTCGGCAATCCACGGCAGCCAGCCTCAGGCAGCCTGACACCTCGAGGTGACCTCTATGGGCCAGCTCGTCCTCGCGGCGAAGGTCACCCATGTTCCTTCCCTCATGCTGTCGGAGATATCAGGCAGCCCGTTGCGCGCGGCGCGCGAGCCGGCGGTCGCGTCCCTGCGCGAGCTCGGGCGACGGGCGAGAGAGCGCGGCGTCACCTGCTTCGTGGTGTTCGACACCCATTGGCTCTCCAATTTCGGCTACCACATCAACGCCAACGAGCGGCATCGCGGCGCGTTCACCAGCCACGAGGCGCCGCAGATGATCCAGGATCTGCGCTACGATCTGCCCGGTGATACCGACCTCGCCAAGGCGATCGCGGACAGGGCATCCGACGCAGATCTCAACGTGACCGCACACCAGGTCGCAAGCCTCGGGCTGGAATACGGCACCATCGTGCCAATGCACTACATGAACCCGGACGGCTTCGCGAAGGTGGTCTCCGTCGCCTCGCCGCTGTTCACGTCATTCGAGGAGAGTCGGCTGCTCGGCGAAGCCACGCGGCGGGCTATCGACCAATCCGGTGAACGGGTCGCAATTCTCGCCAGCGGATCGCTCTCGCATCGGCTCTGGCCGAACAAGAAGCTGGGGCCCGAGGCATGGACGTCGGTTGCCAGCGAATTCAATCGTCAGGTCGATTTGCGCGTGCTCGAGCTATGGCAGGCCCGCCGCTATCGCGAGTTCCTGGATATGCTCCCGGACTACGCCACCAAATGCAATGGCGAGGGCGGCATGGCTGATACGATCATGCTGTTCGCCGCGCTCGGGTGGTACGATTATCGCGGGACGGCAGAACAACTGTGTGACTATTTCCCCTCGTCCGGAAGCGGCCAGGTTACCGTGGAATTCCACGTCGACACCTGACACGCTGGCGTCAGGCCCGTTTCTCCACATTGGCGCTGCGCGAGGGCACGCCGAACTCCTTGCGGCAGACGTCGGCCAGCACGGCGACGCCGTCGCGGATCTGCTGATGCGAAGGGCTCGCAAAGCACAGCCGCAGGCGCGAGCTTGAATAGCCTTTGTTGGTCGACCATTCCGGCCCCGGATTGATCGAGACGCCGGCGGCAAGCGCAGCCTGATAAAGTTTGAGCGTATCGACCTGGTCGGGCAGCTTCACCCATAGGAAGATGCCGCCCTTGGGTTCCCTAAATTCGGCCGCGGTTCCAAACTGCTCGTTGAGGGCTTCCATCAGCGTGTCGAGCTTGGTGCGCAGCGCCTTGGACAGCGCCGGCACATGGCTTGCGAAGTGCGGCTTGCAATAGGTGGCGAGCACCATCTGCTCCAGCGCGCCGGAGCCGGCATCCGTCTTCAGCGCCAGCATTCGCGACATCACATCCCAGGGCGCCACGATGAAGCCGACGCGCAGCGCCGGCGCGATCGACTTCGAGAACGAGCCGACATGGATCACCCCGCCATTCTGGCTCATCGCGTAGAGCGCTGGCGGCCGTTGTCCGGACCAGACCAGATCGGCATAGCAATCGTCCTCGAAGACGGGCACGCCATATTCGGCCGCCAGGCGCAGCAGTTCGGCGCGGCGGCCCTCCGGCATGATGCTGCCGGTCGGGTTCTGCACGGTCGGGATGGTGTAGATGTATTTGGGCCGGATGCCGCGGCTCTTGAGGTCGGCGAGCGTGGAGGCCAGCGCGTCCATCCGCATGCCGTCGTCGTCGAGGGGAACGCCGACGGTGTTGACGCCCAGCCGCGTCAGCCGCTGCAGCGCTCCCTGATACGTTTCCTGCTCGACGATCACGGTGTCGCCGCGCGAAAGCAGCGTATTGTTGACGAGGTCGAGCGCCTGCAGCGAGCCCGAAACGATCATGAGATCGTCGGTCGTGCAGCTGATTCCGGCATCGCGCTTCAGCTTTGTCACCAGGAATTCGCGCAGGGGGATGTAACCCTGCGGGCCATGCGCCAGGCCATAGGTCGCAAGCGAGCGGCCCTCGCGTCGCAAGGCTTGATTGGCCGCTTCGATCAGCTCGTCGAGCGGCACCTGTTCGGAATCGTTATTGCCGCCGACAAAGCTGTATTTGGCAAGGCCTGTCCAGCGCGCAGAAGGGGCCGGCAGCCCTGCGGGAAACAGGGGTGCGAAATCGAAGCTGGACGTCATGGGAGTGTTCCTCGTTGCTTTTATCGAGCGTTGTTTTTATTGGGCGGCCGGCTTGGTGCCGACCGGCACGGCGATTTCGATGATGACATCATGCCAGTGTTTTGCCCGACGCGTCAAACAAAATTCGTAAAATCCGCATCTCCGTCGCGCATGCGAACAAGGCGTTGATTTCACTGAGGCGGCTACTGTGCATGGGGTTGTTTTCGGGTTTTCGATTCGAGGGCGCGACGCCACTGGCTCGAAGCAGTGGCCGCTTTATTTCTTGCCCACCGTCCTGGTCGGACGACCCTGGCTGATGAAAGCGTAATGCGCATTGGCGACGCCGCCGACCATCAGGGCCTCGACCACAGGCTCGGCGATCTCGCCCGTGGCGGCCCAGTCGACGATGAAATTGGCGCCGGTCCCGCCGCGCACGTCATCTGTCGGAATGACGACCGAGATGGTGGCGAGCGGCTTCACCGCGACCGGTGTCTTCAGATAGCTCTCGACCTGCTTGCCCGCGGTGTCGAAATAGGCGATGCGCCGGACCACCAGGGCTTGCGTCTCCGAGGCGTTGTGGACGCTCAGCGTCACCGAGAAATCGACCCGCAGCTTGCCCTGGCTCATCGCCACGCTCGAATAGGCGGGCACGTAGAAGCCGCCGGAGACAGCGAGTTCCTCCTTCGGCATCGCCGTGAGCGAATCGGCAAAAGTCTGTTCAAGGTTCACTTTGGGCTGCGCGGCGGCTGGGCCGGCGCAGGCGAGGGGGCATAGCAGCATTGCGGCGGCGAGGCTCGCCCGCATGTGACGAATTGCTCGTTTGCCGCGCTGCACGCGGTCTCTAGGGTGCGGCAAAACGGACCGGTCTGGCATGCACGAGCTCATTCGCGACATCACTCTCTGTATTCTGTTTGCCTGGATGCTGGGCCTGCTCGCTCATTTCTCCCGGCAACCGCTGATCCTGGCCTACCTTATCGCCGGCTTCTGCATAGGTCCATTCGGCGCCGGCTGGGTCAAGTCGCAGGAATCGATCAGCGTCATCTCCGAGCTCGGCCTGATCTTCATGCTGTTCATGATCGGCCTCGAGATCGACCTCAAGAAGATCGTGCGGGCGGGCAAGGTGATCCTGTTCGCGGCCGGCGGCCAGCTGCTCGGCGGCTGCCTGCTCGGCATCCTGTTCTTTGCAGGTCTTGGGCTTTCGCTCGGCGGCGGCCATTTCGATGCGCTCTATCTCTGCATTGCCTGCGCGCTGTCCTCGACCGTCATCATCGTCAAGGTGCTCTACGAGAAGCGCGAGCTCGACACCTTGCCCGGCCGCATCACGCTCGGCGTGCTGGTGCTCCAGGACATTTTTGCAATTCTGTTCCTGGCGGTGCAGCCTAGCCTGGCCAATCTGCAGATTAGTGTGATCCTGCTTTCGATCGGCCGCGTCGCGGTGCTGGTCGCCGCCGCGCTGCTGGTCAGCCGCTACGTGCTGCCGCGGCTGTTCCACCAGATCGCCCGCCGGCCCGAGCTGATCCTGCTCGGGGCGCTTGCCTGGTGCTTTCTCGTCGCCGAGACCGCCGAGCAGCTCTCGCTGTCGCGCGAGATGGGTGCCCTGATCGCCGGTGTCTCGCTGTCGACCTTTCCCTACGCACTCGACGTTACGGCCAAGGTGACGACGCTGCGCGACTTCTTCATCACGCTGTTCTTCGTGGCGCTGGGCATGACCATTCCGGTGCCCAGCCTTTCGGTGATCGGGCTGGCGCTGATGATCGCTGCGTTCACGGTGGTGAGCCGTGTCGTCACCACCTTCACGCCGCTTTATCTGATGAAGCAGGGCCTGCGCGCGAGCCTGCTGCCCGCGATCAATCTGGCGCAGATCTCCGAGTTCTCGCTGGTGGTGATCCAGACCGGCGTCGCCGACAACCACATCGCAGCCGAAACGGCGAATGCGGCTTCCTTCGCCTTCGTGGTGCTGGCCGTGCTTTCGACCTTCGTCATGACGCGCAGCGACGAGATCACCCGCTGGGCCATCGGCCCGCTCAAGCGGATTGGCCTCCGCGATCTCGATCACGGCAACGGCCATGCCGAAGAGGGCCACGAGGGCGGCCATGGCGAGGCTCGCCGCATCGTCATCCTCGGCTTTTTCCGCGCGGCGAGCGCGCTGCTGGCCGAGATCGAGCGGCAGGCGCCGGTGCTGCTGGAACAGATCACGGTGGTCGACTTCAACCCCAATGTGTACCAGACCCTGCTTTCGCGCGGCCTGCACGTGATCTATGGCGATATCAGCAACGTCGATACGCTGCTCCATGCCGGGATCGGCAAATCCGAGATGATCATCCTCAGCGTACCGGACGCGCTGCTCAAGGGCGCCAGCAACGAGAAGCTGGTCCGCCATGTCCGCTCCCTCAATCCGAATGCCTCGATCGTCGCCACGGCCGATCTCCTCTCCGACGTCGGCGAGCTCTATGCGGCCGGCGCCAGCTACGTGACCGTGACCCGGCTCAGCGACGCTCATGAATTGTTGACGGTGATCGAGGCGGCCCAGGCCGGCCTGCTGGCCGACAAGCGCGCCGAGCTCGATGCTCGGCTGGGCGAGCGGGGCGAGGTGCTGCCCTGATCGCTGGGGCCGTCTTCCGTCTGGCCGGCGTGCGCCTATATCGCTGGTATCTTCGGTGCAAGCCTGAAAGCCTGGCCGGGGGAGGCGGCTCCGGGCATATGCGGTTGCATCCAGGACACTAGCGTCGGGCTCCAAGTCCAGCTAAGGCGATCCCGGCTAGGGCGTCCGTGAAGCCGCCGGCCCGTAACCAATAGAGATTGGGACATGCCCGATACCGTCCAGGAAGTTTTGCAGGCCTTTGCCAGGGGCGAGCTCGTCGTCGTGACCGACGACGAGGATCGCGAAGGCGAGGGCGATCTGATCGTTGCCGCCTCATTCTGCACGGCGGAAAAGATGGCCTTCATTATCCGGCACACCTCCGGCATCGTCTGCGCGCCCATCACCACCGAGGATGCGCGCCGGCTGCGGCTCGATCCGATGGTCGCCCACAACGATTCCGCGCACACCACCGCGTTCACGGTCTCGATCGACTACAAGCCGGACGGCGGCACCGGCATCTCGGCCGAGGAGCGCGCCTCCTGCTGCCGCGCGCTGTCCAATCCCAATGCCGGCGCCAACGACTTCGCCCGCCCCGGCCATATCTTCCCGCTGATCGCCAAGGACGGCGGCGTGCTGCTGCGCTCCGGCCATACCGAGGCCGCGGTCGATCTGTGCAAGCTCTCAGGACTTCCGCCGGTCGGCGTCATCAGCGAACTGATGAACGACGACGGCAGCGTGATGAAGGGCGAGCAGGTCGCCCAATTCGCCGCCAGGCACAAGCTGAAGCACGTCACCATCGCCGACATGATCGCCTACCGGCAGGCGCGCGAAAAGCTGATCGAGCGGGTCTCGACCTTCACGACCGACAGCCCGATCGGGGCGCTTCAGGGCTATGCCTACCGCTCGCCGTTCGATTCCATTGCCCACGTCGCCTTCGTCTATAATGGTGTCGGCGACGGCAAGAACGTGCTGACGCGCTTCCACAAGCCGAATATCGTCAAGGATACCTTTACCGGCCACAAGCGCATGGCGACCGTGCTTGAGCACTTCAAGAAGTCCGGCCGCGGCGTGCTGGTGTACTTGCGCGATGGCGCTGCCGGCGTTCCGGTATCGCCACTGCCGGATGAGACGGCAACGGAGGCCGACCGCAACCGCCAGTGGCGCGAGGTCGGCGTCGGCGCGCAGATCCTGCGCGATCTCGGCGTCACCTCGATCCGCCATCTCACCTCGTCGGTGCACGACTACAAGGGCCTCTCCGGCTTCGGCATCGAGATCGTCGCCAACGAGCAGCTTGAAAGCTAGCGCTGTCATTCCCGGGACGCGCTTGGCGTGCCCCGGGGTGCGCGAAGCGCATCCCCGGGATTCACGCAAGGCCCCACATCTGCAACGCAATTGCACTTGTTGCCGCGGCGCTTTAGTTTGTCCGGCAATTTTCCGACGGAACCAGACCCGA
Organism: Bradyrhizobium zhengyangense; assembly: GCF_022012555.1. Taxonomy (NCBI): domain Bacteria; kingdom Pseudomonadati; phylum Pseudomonadota; class Alphaproteobacteria; order Hyphomicrobiales; family Nitrobacteraceae; genus Bradyrhizobium; species Bradyrhizobium zhengyangense. The sequence goes on from NZ_JAKLTZ010000005.1 coordinate 101,350, forward strand.
AAGGACGTTTCATGAGCGTGCGCCCTCAGACCAAGGACAAGCCGGCTGCGGCTTCCTTCCAGTGGGACGATCCGTTCCTGCTCGACGAGCAGCTCACCGAAGACGAGCGCATGGTGCGCGACACGGCGCGAGCCTACGCCCAGGACAAGCTGCTGCCGCGCGTCACCAAGGCCTATCTGGAAGAGAAGACTGATCGCGAGATCTTCAACGAGATGGGCGAGCTCGGCCTGATCGGCATCACATTGCCGGAGGAGTTTGGTTGCGCCAATGCGAGCTACGTGGCCTACGGCCTCGTCGCGCGCGAGATCGAGCGGGTGGACTCCGGCTATCGCTCGATGAACTCGGTGCAGTCCTCGCTGGTGATGTACCCGATCTACGCCTATGGCGACGATAACCAGCGCAAGAAGTATCTGCCGAAGCTCGCCAGCGGCGAGTGGGTCGGCTGCTTCGGCCTGACCGAGCCCGACGCCGGCTCCGACCCGGCCGGCATGAAGACCCGCGCTGAGAAGGTCTCGGACGGCTATCGCCTGACCGGCAGCAAGATGTGGATCTCGAATGCGCCAATCGCCGACGTGTTCGTGATCTGGGCCAAGTCGGCCGAACACGACAACCAGATCCGCGGCTTCGTGCTGGAGAAGGGCATGAAGGGCCTCTCCGCGCCGAAGATCGGCAGCAAGCTCAGCTTGCGCGCCTCCATCACCGGCGAGGTCGTGATGGACGGTGTCGTGGTCCCGGAAAGCGCGCTGCTGCCCAACGTCTCCGGCCTCAAGGGCCCGTTCGGCTGTCTCAACCGCGCCCGCTACGGCATTTCCTGGGGCGCGCTCGGCGCCGCCGAGGACTGCATGCATCGCGCCCGCCAGTACACGCTCGATCGCAAGCAGTTCGGCAAGCCGCTGGCCGCGACCCAGCTGGTGCAGAAGAAGCTCGCCGACATGGAGACCGAGATCGCGCTGGGCCTGCAGGGTAGCTTGCGCGTCGGCCGCCTGATGGACGAGGGCAAGTTCGCGCCCGAGATGATCTCGATCATGAAGCGCAACAATTGCGGCAAGGCCCTCGACATCGCCCGCGTCGCCCGCGACATGCACGGCGGCAACGGCATCTCGGCCGAATTCCACGTGATGCGCCACGTCCATAACCTCGAGACGGTCAACACCTACGAGGGTACCCACGACGTTCACGCCCTGATCCTGGGCCGCGCGATCACGGGCATTCAGGCGTTCTTCTGAAGACGTTCTTCGTCATTCCGGGGCGATGCGAAGCATCGACCCCGGAATCTCGAGATTCCCAGGTGCGCAAGGGCGCACCGGAATGACGTCAAAGAACAAAGAAGAAGCCATGTCCGACAACGACGATGTCCCGTTCAACCGCAACTTTCCGCTGAAGGCCGGCGCCGTCGAGGAAGTCCGCCCCGGCGTGCGGCGGGTGCTCTGTCACAATCCGAGTCCCTTCACCTTCACCGGCACCGTCAGCTACATCGTCGGCACCGGCAACGTCGCGATCATCGATCCCGGTCCTGATAACGAGGCCCATGCGGCCGCGTTGCTCGACGCCGTGCGCGGCGAGACGGTGAGCCACATCTTCGTCACCCACACCCATCGCGACCACTCGCCCAACACGGGCCGGATCAAGCAGGCGACCGGCGCGCCAGTTTATGCCGAGGGCCCGCATCGCGCCTCGCGCCCGCGCTTCGAGAGCGAGAAGCACAATCCGGAATCCGGATCCGACCGCGACTTCGTGCCCGATATCAGGATCGCCGATGGTGATGTCGTCGAGGGCGCCGGCTGGCGGCTCGAGGCCGTCGCGACGCCCGGCCACACTGCCAACCATCTCGCCTTTGCCTGGCCCGAGCGAAAGTTCAACTTCGTCGGCGATCACGTGATGGGCTGGTCGACCTCGATTGTGGCGCCGCCCGACGGCTCGATGATCGACTACATGGACTCGCTCGACCGGCTCGCTGCGCGCGAGGAGGATCTGTATTTCTCCGGCCACGGCCCGGAGATCCCGGAGGGCCAGCGCTTCGTGCGCTTCCTGATCCGTCACCGCAAGGCGCGTGAGGCCTCGATCCTGCACCGCCTCGCCAAGGGCGAGACCGATATCCCGACCATGGTGCGCGCGATCTATATCGGCATCGACCCGCGCCTGACGACGGCCGCCGGCTATTCCGTGCTGGCGCATCTGGAAGACCTCGTCGCGCGCGGCGTCGTCGCGACGGATGGCGATCCCGTGATTGGCGGGACATACCGGATGGCGAACGCCTAGCGGTCCGTCACTTCTTCACTGTCTTCGCGGGAGCCTTGGGTGGCGGTGCCACCGGGGTCTTCTTCGCCGGCTTCAGCGCATCGGCGTCGGCTGCGGTGTTGAGATCGTCGATGAACTTCGTCACGCGCGCGGCGTTGCTGCCGAGGTCGCTGTCGAAATAGCGTGAGGCGGAGCGGATATCGACGCGGGAATCGTCACCGTCAGGCACGACCCTGATCGAGATATCCTCGCGAAAGCCCATGATCGGCGTGCGCGCCACCGCCTCGATGCGGCCCATGCGGCGCGGGGGCTGCGGCTCGCGTTCGTCGATGACGGTCCATTTGCGCTTGATGACGAGTTGGCGCGCGATCGCATAGGCGCGGTCGACGGGGATCTCGAGCTCGATCGGTTCGATGTCAGGATAGAACTGACGTTGCTGCTCGGCCGAATAGAGACCGGCATAGACGGCGGTGTTGGTGCCGTCCCCGGTGCGCAGGCGCGACAGCGCATCGAAACGCGGCGGATCGATCGGGTCGGTGGTGATGTCGTAGATGTGAGGCAGCTTGCGGTACAGCAGGGCCTGATAAGCGGGATAGGCGAGGATCGCGCCATCGATCAGGAAGGCGAGCAGGATGCGCGCCATGCCGCGCGAGCCGTTTTGCCAGATCGCGGCAAAGCCGGCGAGGCCGAACAGGATGGATAATCCTGCGATCGCGAGCCCGCCGAAGAAAGTGGCCAGCGCCGGCTTCATCTCCAGGAAGTCGAAGCGGACGATGATGATCGACACCACCACAGCCACCACCGCGAATACGGCCAGATTGCGCGCCCAGGTGGCGAGGCTGGACACGGGCTCCGTCTGATAGGGAGCGGAAAACCTGCGGGCCATGTCGTTCCATCACCGATCTGGGTCGCCGGTTGAGGGCACAGGCGACGGGAGTAGGCTGACCTAGCGCATTTTCCGCTTGGCTGTGAAGCGGTTTATCCCCCGTTCTGGACCGGTGAAAGACCAAGGCCATGGCCGTCGAACCAACGCGCCCTGACGAGCCACATACCTGTGTATGGTGGTTCGCGGGAGGGGCCGTGGGAAGGCAGGGGCGATGGAAGCGAGGCAATGCGGAGGATGACGCCGCGCCTCTGCGGCAGCGCCTGTTCCTGCTGCGGCTGACGATCCTCGTCGCGTTCTGTATCGGCTTGGTGATGTCCCCGGGGTTGTGGGTAGGGCCGCGGTCCTATCCACAGGTGCCGGTCTGGTCGCTGCTGCCGCCGATCGAGGGCGCCGTGGCCTTGGCGCTTTATGGCGCGCTGTTCGTGCTGGCGGGGCTCGCCGTGATCATCCCTCGCCCGCGCTGGCCGATCGCAGGCTTCCTCATCATCATGATCGCGTTTTGTCTTGCCGACCAGACGCGGTGGCAGCCCTGGGTGTTTCAGTACAGCTTCCTGCTCATGGTCGTCGGGCTCGGGCGCGGTGGCAGCGCGGCGCCGGCCGGCGATCTCCAGACGCTGAACCTGGCCCGGCTGGTCATCGTCTTCACCTACGTCTTCTCCGGGCTCCAGAAGATCAACCTCAACTTCATGGAGCACGAGTTTTCCTGGATCATCACACCGATCACCAGCCTGCTTCCGGCGACGACGACCCCTCTCGATGCTCTCGGCTTCCTGGTCCCTTTCATACAGGTGACGTTCGGCGTCGGTCTGTTGACCCGGCGTTTCCGTCGCGCCTCGCTCGCCGCCGCAGTCGGCATGCACGTCTTCATTCTGGCGATGTTCGGTCCCCTGGGGTTGAATTGGAACGACATCGTCTGGCCATGGACCGCGGCCATGGCGGTGTTCGACGTGCTGCTGTTTTCTGGCAACGATGACTTCACCTGGCGCGATATCGTCTGGAACGTGCGCGATTTTCGCCATGGCGCGGCAGTGGTGCTGTTCGTGGTGCTGCCGGCGCTGAGCTTCTTCAATCTCTGGGATTCCTACCTGTCCTCGGCGCTCTATTCCGGCAACCTCACCGAAGCGCAGATCTATCTCAGCGATCTCGGTGCGGCCTCGACACCGGGCCACGTCCGCCCGTATCTGGTGCACACCTCGGAGAACACCAACGTGCTGAATCTCCAGCGTTGGGCGATCGAGGATCTCAACGTGACGCCCTATGCGGAAACGCGCGTTTTCAAGACCATTGCCGGCGATCTGTGCCAGGCCTTGAGCGACCGCAGCCAGCTCGTGCTCGTGGTGAAGGAGCAGCGTCTGTTTTTCAGTCGTCCGGAGATCGGCTTTCGCTGCTCGCAATTGTGAGCGGTCCAAGGGGCCGGTCTGCCCGCCAACAGGAAGAGGCGCACCCTGGGGTGCGCCTCTTGTGACACCTGGTTTTGGATCAGGGGTCAGTGCGTGACCAGCGGGCAGGCCGAGTCTGACAGCTTCCCGAATGCCTCCTCGCCTGTCATGGTCTGCACCAGCTTGTAGTAGTCCCAGGGCTGCTTGGATTCGTCGGGCTTCTTCACCTGCATGATGTACATCTCATGCTCCATCAGGCCGTCGGCGCGGATCTTGCCGTTGCTGGTGAACATGTCATCGATCTTCATCTTCTTGAGCTCGGCCATCACCTTGTCGGAGTCGGTCGTTCCCGCAGCCTTGACCGCGTTGAGGTAGGTCATGGTGGCCGAATAGTAGCCCGCCTGGTTCATGGTCGGCTCGCGCTTGGTCTTCTCAAAGTAACGCTTGGCGAAGGCGCGGGTCTTGTCGTTGAGATCCCAATACCAGCCGGTCGTGAGATAGAGCCCCTGCGCGGTCTTCAGCCCGAGGCTGTGGATGTCGCTGATGAAGGCGAGCAGCGCGGCCGGCTTCATCGTCTTGGCGATGCCGAATTCGTCGGCGGCCTTGATCGAGTTGGTGAAATCGTTGCCGGCGTTGGCGAGGCCCAGCACTTGCGCGCCCGAGTTTTGGGCCTGAAGCAGATAGCTGGAGAAGTCGGAGGTTGATAGCGGCACGCGCACCGCGCCGACCACCTTGCCGCCATTGGCCTCGACCACCTTCGAGGCGGATTCCTGCAGCTGCGTACCGAAGGCATAGTCGGCCGTCAGGAAGAACCAGGTCTTGCCGCCCTGCTTCACCATGGTCTTGGCGGTCCCGTTGCCCAGCGCCGTGGTGTCGTAGACATAGTGGACGGTGTAGGGTGTGCAGTCCTTGCCGGTCAGCGAGGCGCCGGCGGCGCCGATCGCAATGAACGGGATTTTCTTCTCCTTGGCGACATTGTTCATCGCCAGGCTGACGCCGGTGTTGGAGCCGCCGAGGATCATCGTGACGCCGTCGCGGTCGGCCCATTCGCGGAATTTCTGCGCGCCGACATCGGGCTTATTCTGGTGGTCCGACACCATGAACTCGATCTTGTTGCCGAGGACGCTGCCGCCGAAATCCTCGATCGCCATCTTGGCGGCTTCGACGCCGCCAGGGCCGATCACGTCGGCATACAGGCCGGACATATCGTCGATATCACCGATCACGACCTTGTTATCGGCCGCCTTCGCGGCGGCGGTGGCCGCCATCGACGTGGCCAGCAGCCATGGCAGCATTCGCAGCGCAAACAATTTCATCTTGAGCGTTCCTCTTATTGGCTTGAAGTGCGGCGCGACGTTAGGGAGCCGTCGGCTCGGCTCCAATTCGTCTTTGGTCGTGACACGCCAACGAAAAAGGCCCCTGCGGGTGGGCAGGGGCCGATTTCGGCTGATGTTGTCGATTGGGCGTTACGCTGCCGCGTGCGGGAAGCGATAGTCCTTGAACTGATCGCGCAGCGCGGTCTTCAGGATCTTGCCGGTCGCGGTATGCGGGATGCCGTCGACGAAGGCGACGTCGTCGGGCATCCACCATTTGGCGATCTTGCCGTCCATGAATTTCAAGATGTCCTCGCGCGTGGCCTGTTGGCCCTGCTTGAGCTGGACGATCAAGAGCGGGCGCTCGTCCCATTTCGGGTGGAAGACGCCGATCACGGCTGCTTCCGCCACCGCGGGGTGGCCGACCGCGAGGTTTTCGAGGTCGATCGAGGAAATCCACTCGCCGCCGGACTTGATCACGTCCTTGGAGCGGTCGGTGATCCGCATATAGCCGCCCTCATCGATGGTCGCGACGTCGCCGGTGTCGAAGAAGCCCTCCTCATCGAGGATGTTGTTGTCCAGCCGGAAATAGGCCTTGGCCACCGCGGGGCCGGAGACCTTGAGCCGGCCAAAGGTCTTGCCGTCCCAGGGCAGCTCCTTGCCGGCATCATCGGTGATCTTCATCTCGACCGCGAAGGGTGCATAGCCTTGCATCTGCAGCACATCGAGCCGCGCCTCGCCGGTCGCGTTTTGGTGCGGCGGCTTCAGCGCAGCGACGGTGCCGATCGGGCTCATCTCGGTCATGCCCCAGGCGTGGCGGACATTCGCGCCCATGTCGAGGAACGCCTTGATCATGGAGCGCGGCATCGCCGAGCCGCCGCAGATCACCATCTTCAGGTGCGGCAGTTTCAGATGATTGGCGGTCATGTGCTGGAGCAGCATCAGCCACACTGTCGGCACGCCGGCGGTGTGCGTCACCTTCTCGGTCGAGAGCAGCTCGTAGACCGAGGCGCCGTCGAGCTTGGCGCCGGGCATAACGAGCTTGGTGCCCTGCGAGGGCGCGGAGAAGGCGATGCCCCAGCTGTTGGCGTGGAACAATGGAACCACCGGCAGCATCGTCTCCGAGGCGCTGGTGCCAAGCGCGTCGACATTATTCGCCATCAGCGCGTGCAGCACGTTGGAGCGATGCGAATACAGCACGCCCTTCGGGTCGCCGGTCGTGCCTGATGTGTAGCACATCGCGGCTGCCGTGTTCTCGTCAAAGTCCTTCCATTTGAATTTGCCGTCGGCCTCGGCGATCCAGTCCTCGTAGGCCACGACGTTCTTCAGCGTGGTCTCGGGCATATGCGCCTTGTCGGTGAGGATGACGTACCGTTCGACGCTCGGCAGCTTGTCGGCGAGCTTCTCGACGACCGGCACGAAGGTGAGGTCGACCATCACGATGCGGTCCTGCGCATGGTTGATGATCCAGGCGATCTGCTCGGGGAAAAGGCGGGGATTGACGGTATGGCAGATGGCGCCGATGCCCATGATGCCGTACCAGACTTCGAGGTGACGCCAGGTGTTCCAGGCGATCGTGGCGACGCGATCGCCGAGCTTGATGCCGTCGCGCTCCAGCATCTGCGAGACCTTGAGCGCGCGCTTGTGGATTTCGGCGTAGGTGGTGCGGTGGATCGGTCCCTCGACCGATCGCGTGACGACCTCCTGATTGCCGTGAATCTTGGCGGCGTGTTCGATGATCCGGTGGCAGAGCAGGGGCCAATCTTGCATCAAACCAAGCATTCAGACGTTCCTCCGAGAAATCGCTGGGCGCATTGTCGCTCTCAGCGCAGGGCCAAAGAATTGTCATGAGTTTTAGCCTGCCGGACTTTCGCCGCAAATGGTCTTATCGCGGCAATATGTCCGCGGGCGCGGCAATGGTTACCGCTGCGCTTGGGCTATCGCTCGTGCTGCCTGAGCCCGCGGACGCGCGAAACTATGCTGCACCGCTCGATATCTTTGGTTTTGGTGCGCGGCGGCCACACCGGAGCGTTCACTCCACCAAGATACCGCTACCAAAGCCGCGGCCTGACGAGGCTCCCAGAAGAATAGGCAAGGCAACCGATGAGGCTGCGCCGGAGGCTGACGACAAGTCTTCCCCGGAGAAGCCTCCCCCGGACAAGCCCGGCGGCAATAAGCCGGCCGAGGCTGCGGCACCGCCCGAAAAGCAGCTCTCGGCCTGCCGGCTTTCACTGACCGAGGAGATCGCGGTCGCGCCGTCCATTCCCGACATCCACGGCCCCGGCGCCTGTGGCGGCGAAGACCTGGTGCGGCTGGAGGCCATCGTGCTGCCGGACAAGCGCAAGGTCGCGGTCAAGCCGGCGGCGACCCTCCGCTGCACCATGGCATCGGCGATTGCGGATTGGGTGCGTACCGACATGGTGCCGCTGGCCACCAGCCTCGGCTCGACCATCACCGATCTGGACAATTTCGACAGCTTCGAGTGCCGCGGCCGCAACCGCGTCGTCGGTGCGATGCTGTCCGAGCACGGCAAGGCCAACGCGCTCGACGTGCGCGCGCTCAAGCTCGCCAACGGGCAATCGATCGGCCTGACCGATCGCACCCTATCCCGCGACGTGCGCGAGCGCGTGCTGCATTCGGTTTGCGCGCGGTTCGCCACCGTGCTCGGCCCGGGCTCGGACTGGTACCACGAGGACCACATCCACCTCGATCTCGCGCAGCGCCGCAACGACTACCGGATCTGCCAGTGGAACGTCTGGGATCCCTTGCCGCAGATTGCGCCCCTGCTGCCGGCGGAGCGCCCCGAGGAGGCGCCGCCGCGCGAGGTTGCGGCCAAATCGGAGGTCGGCAAGGAGGCGGCCGACGATCAGGAGAAACTCACCGCGCCGGCGGACAAGCCGGCACCCGCCTCCGGCAAGAGCAAGCCAGCAACAAAAAAGCGCCGGTGAAAACCGGCGCTTTTCGAAAGCCTTCAGATAACGCTGAAATCGCTAGTTGCTGCTCGGAAAACCGCCGCCGCCCTGCAGCGCGAGGCGCGAATTGTAGGGCGAGTCGCCATGCTTCGGCTCGAGCACCACGACGATGGTGCCGATCTTGACGCGGCTGTAGAGGTCGATGGCGTCCTCGTTGGTCAGGCGGATGCAACCCGACGAGATCGAAGCGCCGATATATTCAGGCTGGTTGGTGCCGTGGATGCGGAACAGCGTGTCCTTGCCGCCCGAGTAGAGATACATCGCGCGCGAGCCCATCGGATTGTCCGGGCCGGGGGCGACATAGGTCGGAACGCCCAGACGCGAGATCTCGCCGGGGGTCGGATGCCACGCCGGCCATTCGGTCATGCTGCCGACCTTGGCGATGCCGGACCAGGCCATGGCCTCTTCGCCGACGGTGATGCCGTAGCGGATCGCCTTGCCGCCATCCATCACATAATAAAGGTAGTGGTTGTCGGAATCGACCACGATCGAGCCCGGCGATTCCTTGCGGTGGTAATCGACAATGGCGCGACGGAACGGCTCTGCCACCGGCGTATTTTCGTACCGGATCTTGGCAAGGAGTTCCTTGTCCTTGGGCTTGAAATTCTGGGTGTTGGTGGCTTCGAAATGCGTGGCCTGCATGCAGCCCGACAGCATGAAGCCGGCAGCCAAAACTCCAACGATAACTTTTAGCGACGACATGGTTTGGTTCCAATCAAAACAATACCGCGCAGGTCCTTGAAACGTAGCACCCAAGGCCTTCGACTCCGTTGATTTCATTATCGTTGAAATCCGCCACAATTCCAGCTTTTAGGGGCTTATCCCGCGCTGCGAGACCCAACCTGTGGCTTTTTTGCCGCAAGTTTTCCGCGTCTGGGCTGGTTCTTTGGCGCGAAAAGCACAGCTGTCGATTCCGTGCCACAGTTGGGCCATGCGGCCGCCACAAATGCAAACGCTCCGTTAATGTGGTTGTCATCATGAACTTGTCAGAATCGCGCTAAGGGCAGTCATTCTGTCGCAGGCCCCGTCTTGGAGTTGTTCATGTTTTCTGTGTTCGTTCCCACCGACTCCTCCCTGAAGAAGGCCGTCGTCAACGATCTCGAGGCGGTGCCCGACCACGCCGTGTGGGTCGACCTGGTCAACCCGACCGCGGCCGAGGACAAGGCGGTGGAACGGCTGCTGGGGATCGCGATCCCGACCCGAGAGGACATGCAGGAGATCGAGATCTCCAGCCGCCTCTATATCGAGAACAGCGCGCGCTATATGACCGCGACGCTGATGTGCCACTCCGATACCGACATGCCCCGGACCACGGCGGTGACCTTCATCCTCGGCGACCATCGTCTGGTGACGGTGCGCTACGACCAGCCCAAGCCGTTCGCTCTGGTCGAGGCCAAGCTGGCCCGCACCTGCGCCCCCGCGATCACAGGCGAGATGGTGCTGATGGAACTGCTGGACGCCGTGATCGACCGTTGCGCCGACATTCTGGAACGCTGCGGTATGGAGATCGACCAGGTCAGCCACGACATCTTCGAGCCGGAGAGCGAGCGCCACGGTCACGCCAAGCAATATTCGCAGATCCTGATCTCGATCGGCCGCAAGGGCGATCTCACCTCCAAGGTCCGTGAGAGCCTGGTGTCGATCGGCCGCGTCGTGACCTTCCTGTCGGCGGTGGTGGAGGGCGTGAAATGGTCCAAGGACATGCGCGAGCAGCTCAAGACCATGCAGCGCGACGTCGCCTCACTGACCGACCATGCTTCCTATCTCTCCAGCAAGATCACCTTCGTGCTCGACGCGATGCTCGGCGTCGTCAACCTCGAGCAGAACAACATCATCAAGCTGTTTTCGGTCATGGCCGTTGTCCTGATGCCGCCGACGCTGATCGCTTCGATCTACGGCATGAACTTCAAATCGATGCCGGAACTCGAATGGGCGCACGGCTATCCATTCGCGCTGGTGCTGATGGTGATCGCCGCGATCGTTCCGTACTGGATCTTCAAGCTCAAGAAATGGCTGTGATCCGGCACGCGCTTCCGAAAATAGTGACCGAGACCTTACGCCGGTCGCCGAGACAAGCCTGATGGTGTCGCAGAATAGAGCGTCATTGCGGCCACGCCGTGATGTGTGTGCCGTGCCCCAATTCCTCCGGTAAAATTTGAGCGGTGGGCTGAACGTTTGCGCGAAACTTGTCTGCGATAAGCAGCGGGTTAGCCGCGAGGAACAACCATGGTTGAAAAACACATAACGACGCCCCCCAACGTCATCGATCTGACGAGCTATCGTCAGGTGGTGGCGAGCGGCAAGGCGCCGTCGTTGTCGGCACGCATGTGCCGGCACTGTGGTGCTCCGCTGCTCGATGGCGAGAACGATGACGACTGCTCGACGGCATTCAACGCAGCCGCACCGCGGTTGCGCGAACGGTCGCGTCGAATTCGCCTGGATTGAGGAAGCGGAAGGAAGGGCGGGCGATCCAGTCTTGCGGCGGCGTTGTCTGGATCGCCTAGCTTCCCGCCTTTCGCGGCAAATTCCCTAGCGCTTTACGATCTCAGCCGTCGAGACGATCGTCTCGGCGACGATGCCGTTGCGACGCCGTACTGGCAAACCGGCCAAAGCGTCACCTTCGATGCGTCACCTAGACGTGCTGGCCGCCGTTGATGTGGATCTCGGCGCCGTTGACGTAAGAGCTGGTGTCCGTGCACAGCACGTAGACGATCTTGGCAACTTCGTCCGGCGTGCCGAGCCGGTGCATCGGGATCTGCTGCTCGACGATCTTCTCGGTGCCCGGCGACAGGATCGAGGTGTCGATCTCGCCCGGCGCGATCGCGTTCACGCGCACGCCGACGCGGCCGAAGTCGGAGGCCATCTCGCGCGTCAGGGAGGCAAGTGCCGCCTTCGAGGTGGCGTAGGCTGCGCCCGCGAAGGGATGCACGCGCGAGCCGGCGATCGAGGTGACGTTCACGACCGAGCCCTTGGCCGCCTTCAATTCCTCGATCAGGCCACGCGCGATCATGATCGGCGCGAAGAAATTGACGTGGAAGACGTGCGTCCAGGTGTCGAGGTCGGTGTCGACAGACCCGAGCCTTGAGCCGCCCGGGCCCTTCGGCGAGATCGCGGCGTTGTTGACGAGTGCGTGCAGCATGCCGCCTTCGAGGCGGTTGCGGATATCGGAGATCGCGCGCGTGGTGTCCTGAGGATTGCCGAGGTCGACCTGGATGTGATCCTCAGGGCCGGCGTCCCACGGGCAATCCTCCGGGAAGGGATGCCGCGAACAGGTGATTACGCGCCAGCCCGCCGACGAGAAGCGGATCACGGTGGCGTGGCCGATACCGCGGCTCGCTCCGGTCAGGAGCAGCGTGCGGCGCGGCGCATTGGACGAATGCGGCATGGACATCTTTCAGGTCGGCCCAAAGATCGAGGCAAAGATCGAGACAAGGCTCTAGGGATACATCCGCGTCTTGGACCACGGCTGGCCGGCCGCGTCACGACGAAATTCGATGCGGTCGTGCAAGCGGAACGGGCGGTCGTGCCAGAACTCGATACGCGAGGGCGCAATGCGCCAGCCGCTCCAGCCGGGCGGCCGCGGCACGTCGCCGATGACGTGCTTGGCCGCGACCTTGGCAATGGCCTGCTCGAAAGCGAAGCGGCTCTCGAGCTCTTGCGACTGCTTGCTGGCCCAGGCGCCGATCTGCGCCTGCTTCGGTCGTGTGGCGAAATAGGCGTCCGCCTCGGCATCCGTTACCGGCGTCACGTTGCCGCGGATGCGGACCTGACGGCGCAGCGACTTCCAGTGAAAAAGTAAAGCCGCCTTAGGATTTGCGGCGAGTTCGCGGCCTTTCTGGCTGGCGATGTGGCTGTAGAAGACGAAACCTTGGGTATCGAAGCCCTTCATCAGCACCATGCGCACGTCGGGCAGGCCATCAGGATCGACGGTCGCGAGCGCCATCGCGTTCGGATCGTTCGGCTCGCTCTTGATCGCCTCGTTCAACCAGGCCTCGAATAGCGCAAACGGCTCATCGGCGGTGGTGAAATCACCGGATGTTAAGGGTGTCTGGTGTTTCATCGAGGTCGTGTCGGTCATGTCTGGAGTCCGAATTGCGTCCCGCGGCCCAAAGCGCGCTATCGTCTGGTACTGCCCTATATAGGGCATGGGGACGCGTTGGCCTATCGGCGATCCGGCCATCCAGCTTCGTCGTGACAATGATTCTAATCGGGCTCGGCGCCGGCGGCTGCAGCATGTCTCGCACCGACACCAACGCCTACGCCAAGGCTGACGACAGCGACCTCACCGGTTCGATCGCGCGACCGGCGAAGGACGCCGCACCGACCGAGACCGACCTTGCCTTTGCCCGCAACGCCGCCTCCGACGTGCTCAGCATCGGCGACAAGGACGCCAGCCAGCACTGGGAGAATCCGGAAACAGGCGCGCGCGGGTCGGTGACGCCGATCGCGCAATCCTATGCCGCCGAGGATGGCCGCAAATGCCGCGATTTCCTGGCGAGCTACGTCAACGGCACCACCGAAACCTGGCTGCAGGGCGCCGGTTGCCAAAGCAGCCGTGGCCGTTGGGAGATTCATACGCTAAAGCCGTGGCGGAGCTAGGAATCAGCCCCATCGACTAGTTGCAAAAATGCCACTCGCCCCCCACATGAGGCTCAGGTGGGGCGGGGAGCCCTTTGAACATTTCGATTTCCTAAGAGGAGACGTGACGGATGCGCGACCCCTATGAGGTCTTGGGGGTGCCGCGGAGCGCGACCGCTGCCGCGATCAAGAGCGCCTATCGCAAGCTGGCCAAGAAGCATCATCCTGACAGCAACAAGGATGACCCCAAGGCCGCGGAGCGCTTCTCCGAGATCAATTCGGCCAATGAGATCATCGGCGACGAGGACAAGCGCAAGCAGTTCGATCGTGGCGAGATCGACGCCGAGGGCAAGCCGCGCTTCCAGGGCTTTCCGGGCGGCGGTGGGCCGCGCGGGCGGGCGGGAGCAGGCCCCGGCGGCTTCGAGTACTCGTTCCGTGGCGGCGCTGGCCCCGGTCAGGGAGCCGGCGCGTTCGAGGACATCCTCAACAGCATGTTCGGCGGCGGGATGCGCGGTGCGCGGCCCGGGGCCGGCGGCGGTGCGCAGTTCGAATTCGACACCGGCGGGATCGGGCTCGATCTCGACGTCAATGTTGCCATGTCCGTCTCGCTGGAAGAATCGGTCAAAGGCGGCGAGAAGCGCGTCCGGTTGCCGAACGGCAAGGAGCTCAACGTCAAGATTCCGGCCGGCGTCATCGAGGGCCAGCAGATCCGTCTGCGGGGACAGGGCGAGACCGCGCAAGGCCATCCACCCGGCGACCTCCTGATCACCATCAGCATCGCAGCCCATCCGTTCTTCAAGATCGATGGCTCCGACCTGAGGGTCGACCTCCCGGTCACGCTCTACGAGGCTGTGCTCGGCGGCAAGGTCCGCGTGCCCACGCTCGGCAATGCCGTGGAACTGTCAGTCCCGAAGAACACCTCCAGCGGCCGGACCTTCCGCCTCAAAGGCAAAGGCCTGCCAAAATCTGGCGGGACCGGGGATCTCTTCGTCACCATCAGGATTATGCTACCGGACGGGAACGACGCCGAGCTTGAAGCATTGATGGAAAAGTGGCGGGACCAACACCCCTACAATCCACGTAGCGGGCTTGGTTAGGGCGAGATCGGAACTGAAGGGGTTCTCCTAAAGGCCTAGCGCATCTCCGAACGGATGATGCTCATCATACGCGTGAAGCGTGGTAGCGCTTCGCTTACTCGACGTGTCGGCTGTCCGGCGGGGCAGTCGATAAAAAGGTGCGGCCTCGAGAGGGGGACCAGCGCGGTACCAAAAACCCCAATCGAGGCCGCCCGCGTCGATCGGCGGATCGAACGCTGCTCATTTTCGCGTGAACATCCGGTGCGATAATGAGACGCGCCCATGTCTTGATTCCAAATTTTCAATGACGGAATCTGGGCACGGCGTTTGCGCGGTTGTCTAGGTGCCGTTTTTCTCGGCCTGGTCGTACACGGCCTGCGCCACCTTGGTCAGGCGATCGCGGTCGGTGCCGCCGCCGCTGACGACGTAGCCGACGCCGCGCTCGGCCCAGAACAGCGCCCCATCCTTGTCCGTCCTGGCGTAGCGCATCTGCGTTGCGCCGGTCTCGGTCTTGGCGGTGTAGATCGTGTAGCGCTCGCCCGAGGCGCCCTCATACATCAGGAAGGACGCCGGGCCGTTCGGCCCCGGCAGCAACCGTCCGCCGACGAGTTTTAGCCCGCTCGCCTCCAGATTGGGCGCGAACACGGTCCAGCCGCAGCGCCGGGTCAGCCAGGCCTGGAGGTGGTCGCGCTCATTGCCGGGCACTTCGACCGGATGGCGGACCTCGACGACATAGAGGCGGTGGGCGTCGAGTGCGTCCTCGGTAAAGCTCTGGAATGTCGAGGGCGCATTTGCGGCGCCATGTGCCACCCAGCCGGCGGTGCCGCCGGCGACGAAGGCAACCAGCGTGGCGGCGATGGCGCCATAGAGCCATTGCCGCGGACGGCGTTCCAGCCGCTCGAGCTCCAGCCGGGCCGGCACCGGCTCCTGCGCGACGCCGTCGTAACGGGCGTGCAGCATCTCGGCCATGGTCCGCCAGGACTGCACCCGCTCGGCATCGTCGGGATGGGCGGCAAGCCAGGCCTCGACGTCGGCGCGGCGCTCGGGCGGCAACTCGCCATCGACAAAGGCGTGCAATTCGTCTTCGGTCACTGGAATATTGTGGTCGTTCATATCGGTCGTCTCTGGCTCTGCGGCCCAAAATATCTGACGCGGTTCAACTGCGCTGCTTCTCTCTCCGTGCAGGGGACTCGGCATGCGCGATGCATTAATCCTGCCATCATTTCACCCGCCTGAGCGCCGGGCGCTCACCCTCCAGCGACGCTTTGACGTGGGCTCTCGCACGCGCCAGGCGGGACATGACGGTGCCGATCGGCACGCCCTGGATGTCCGCGACCTCTCGGTAGCTCATACCCTCCAGCATCACCAGCAGCAGCACCGAGCGTTGCTCCTCGACCAGCGTCGAGAGGGCTCGCTCGATGTCGCGTCCCTCGGCCTCCGTCCCGCTGGCATCCGGGTTGTTCTCCGTCAGCTGCATGAATTGCGGCCGCCTTGCCAGCGAGCGTCGCCGGTTCTTGTTGAGGTTGGTCAGGATCGTGTAGAGCCAGCTCCTGACGTCACCTCCCAGAAACAACCGCTCCGAGCGCAATGCACGCACCAGCGTGTCCTGCACCAGATCGTCGGCCGCATCCGCATCGCGCGTCAGCGCGCGGGCGTAGCGGCGCAACGCGGGGATCATGGCTTCTACACTCTGGCGAAACGCACTCATGCCGTCTTTGATGTCCTGCCATTCGGCGCGAGCGCCTATAACAATCATAACACCCGAACGGAACGGCTATTCCGGCGCTGGAAACAGCGTTAACGCCGCGTATTAGGACTGTACCGCAGGGGAGGGCTGGTGTACCTCCAGACCTGAACGAGAGCTACAGGACGTGAGCAAATGGCGCAGAAATCAGGTCTGATGCAGGGTAAGCGCGGGGTCATCCTCGGCGTTGCCAACAACCGCTCGATCGCCTGGGGTATCGCCAAGGCATGCCAGGCGGCTGGCGCCGAGATCGCGCTCACCTATCAGGGCGATGCGCTGAAGAAGCGCGTCGAGCCGCTGGCTGCCGAGCTCGGCGCGCTCGTGCTCGGCCATTGCGATGTCACGGATGCTGCGACCATCGACGCGGTGTTCGATGTGCTGAAGGAGAAGTGGGGCAAGATCGATTTCGTCGTGCACGCGATCGCGTTTGCGGACAAGGACGAGCTCGAGGGCCGCTACGTCGACACCACCGCGGACAATTTCTCCAAGTCGATGTTGATCTCCTGCTACTCGCTGACCGCGATCGCGCAGCGCGCCGAGAAGCTGATGACGGACGGCGGCTCGATCATCACGCTGAGCTATTACGGCTCCGAGAAGTGGATGCCGAATTACAACGTCATGGGCGTTGCGAAAGCAGCGCTGGAGGCGAGCGTACGCTATCTGGCCGCCGATCTCGGCGTGAAGGCGATCCGCGTCAACGCGATCTCGGCCGGTCCGATCAAGACGCTGGCATTCGCCGGCATCGCCGATTCACGCCTGCTGCTGAAATACAACGAGGTCAACGCGCCGCTGCGGCGCAACGTCACGATCGAGGAGGTCGGCGACAGCGCGGTGTATTTCCTCTCGGACATGTCGCGCGGCGTCACCGGCGAAGTCCATCATGTCGATTCCGGCTATAACGTGCTGGGCATGATGCGGCCTGAAGCGTCGGACACGTCGAAGGACTGACCACCGCCAGCAATGCCCGCGCCCACGATCTATTATCTTCGCCACGGCGAGACCGAGTGGAATGCGCTCGGCAGGCTTCAGGGCACCAAGGACATTCCGCTAAATACGCGCGGCCGCGACCAGGCCGTGCAGGCAGGCCTTATTCTGGCCGATCTCTTCAGGCGCGACGGCCACAACAAGGCGACGCTGCCCTATGTGTCGAGCCCGCTCGGCCGTGCCCGCCAGACCATGGAACTCGCGCGCGGCAAGCTCGAATTGCCCGTGACGGACTATGCACTCGACGATCGTCTGCGCGAGATCGGCTACGGCGTCTGG
This sequence comes from Bradyrhizobium zhengyangense, assembly GCF_022012555.1. Lineage (NCBI taxonomy): Bacteria > Pseudomonadati > Pseudomonadota > Alphaproteobacteria > Hyphomicrobiales > Nitrobacteraceae > Bradyrhizobium > Bradyrhizobium zhengyangense. Next base: position 118,799 of record NZ_JAKLTZ010000005.1, read on the forward strand.
GAAGGGCTGACGCTGGCCGAGAGCGAGGCGAGAGATCCCGAGATCTATGCCAGGCGTCTCGCCGACAAATGGACGGTCGGGCCCGCTGGCGCCGAAACCTATGCCGACGTGCAGGTCCGCGTCCGTGCCTGGTACGACGAGCTCAAGGGCGACACCGTCGCGGTCGCTCATGGCGGCACCTGCCGCGCCCTGATGGTCTCGCTCGGCCTGGAGACGCCGGCCAGCGCCGCCGATCTCTATATCGAGCAGGGCGCCGTCTACGTGTTTCGCGACGGCCGGCTGGAGAAGTGTAGTTAAGCCAACCCGCCGTCATTCCGGGGCGCCCGAAGGGCGAACTCCGGTGCGCCCTTGCGCACCTGAGAATCTCGAGATTCCGCGTTCTATGCTTTGCATCGCCCCGGAATGACGGAACTAGGGTTGAACCTGATCCTCCTCGGCGCTACGACGTTGACAAACAAAGTTTATGCAGAACGTCAACGCTAGGCGGCAGCTCGGTATGTCCTTCAACACCTTCGGCCACATGTTCCGCGTCACCACCTTTGGCGAGAGTCACGGAGTGGCGATCGGCTGCGTGGTCGATGGCTGCCCGCCGATGATCCCGCTCAGCGAGGCCGACATCCAGCAGGACCTCGATCGCCGCAAGCCGGGGCAGTCGCGCTTCACCACCCAGCGCCAGGAGCCGGACCAGGTGAAGATCCTATCGGGCGTGATGGCACATCCCGAGACCGGCGTGCAGGTGACGACGGGTACGCCGATCGGGCTCCTGATCGAGAACACCGACCAGCGCTCGAAGGACTATTCCGAGATCAAGGACAAGTTTCGCCCCGGCCATGCCGACTTCACCTACGAGGCGAAGTATGGCCTGCGCGACTATCGTGGCGGCGGCCGCTCTTCCGCGCGCGAGACCGCGATGCGCGTCGCCGCCGGTGCGATCGCGCGAAAGGTGCTGCCCGACGTGAAGGTGCGTGGCGCACTGGTGCAGATGGGCCCGCACAAGATCGACCGCGAGAAGTGGGACTGGGACGAGATCGCGAACAACCCGTTCTTCTGTCCGGACAAGGACAAGGCCGCGTTCTTCGAAACCTATCTCGACGGCATCCGCAAGAGCGGCTCCTCGATCGGTGCCGTGCTCGAGATCGTCGCCGAGGGCGTCCCGGCAGGCCTTGGCGCGCCGATCTACGCCAAGCTCGATTCCGATCTTGCCGGCGCGATGATGACCATCAATGCGGTGAAGGGTGTCGAGATCGGCGCCGGCTTTGGCGCCGCCGAATTGACCGGCGAAGAGAACGCCGACGAGATGCGCACCGGCAATGACGGCACGCGCTTTTTGTCCAACCACGCGGGCGGGATTCTGGGCGGCATCTCCACGGGACAGCCGATCGTGGTGCGCTTCGCGGTGAAGCCGACCTCGTCGATCCTGCAGCCACGCCTCACCGTCGATCGCCAGGGCGCCGACACCGAGATCATGACCAAGGGCCGCCACGACCCCTGCGTCGGCATCCGCGCCGTCCCGGTTGGCGAGGCCATGATGGCCTGCGTGCTGGCCGACCACTTCCTGCGCGACCGCGGGCAGGTAGGGCGGTAGAATCCCAGCTTGAAGCTTTTGGGCCGCGGTATCAGTCCACCGCGCAGCTTGACGATTCCACAACTTCGTCGGCTAATGTGGGCATGGAAAGCTCCGACCTCCAGCGCATCATCAATTGGCTGATCGACGGTGCCCGGTCGTCGCGCGGGTCGGCCGAGATGATCTCGGACGCCTGCGAGCAACTGGTTGCGGCCGGCCTGCCATTGTGGCGGTTCGGCGTCTTCATCCGCACCCTGCATCCCGAGATCTACGGCCGCAATTTCATCTGGCGGCAGGGCGAGGAAGTCGAGATCGGCACTGTCGATTTCGAGATTCTCGCCACGCCCGAATTTGCGCGGAGCCCGCTTCGGATCGTGTTCGAAGAAGGGCTGGAGGTGAGGGGACGCATGGATGACCCCGACAGCAAACGCTTTCCGTTCCTGGACGACATGCGTGCCGAGGGCGTCACCGACTACATCGCGACGCCGATGCGATTTCTCGATGGTTCGATCCATGCCATCAGCTGGACCACGCGGCATCCCGGCGGTTTCAGCGAAGACGACATCGCGACGATCCGCTCCATCGTCGCGCCGCTCGCGCGCGTCAGCGAGATCGTCACCCTGCGTCGTACCGCTGTGACGTTGCTCGACACCTATGTGGGAAATCGCGCCGGCGAGCGCATCCTCGGCGGCCAGATTCGCCGAGGCCACAACGACACCATGCAGGCCGCGATTTGGCTGTCGGACTTGCGCGGCTTCACCGCGCTATCCGACCGGCTGCCGGCCGAAACGGTCGTCGATATCCTGAACCGCTATTTCGACTGCCAGGTCACGGCGATCCGCGGCCATGGCGGCGAAGTTCTGAAATTCATGGGCGACGGCCTGCTCGCGGTGTTTCCGATCGACGAATATGTCGGCGATGCCAACCATGTCTGCGCGCGCACGCTGGAAGCGGCGCGCGAAGCCCGCGCCAGCGTCGAGGCGTTGGGGCATCCGGTCGGCGATGTCGTCGAACGCTTTCGTTTCGGCGTCGCCCTGCATGTCGGCAACATCCTCTACGGCAATATCGGTGGCGGCAACCGGCTCGACTTCACCTGCATCGGCCCTGCCATCAATCTCGCAGCGCGGCTGGAGAAGATCGCCGGCCGCCTCGGGCGGACCGTCGTGGTGTCCGAGGGCTTTGCCAAAGTCTGCCAGCATGACTGGCGCAATCTCGGCGAGTTTCCGATCGCCGGGTTCTCCAAGGCGCAGCGCGTGTACGGGCTCACCGAGGAAACGCCGGTGGTGATGGCGTAGCGTGCGCGAGGCTCGCTTATGACCGTGGAATTCCGCCAGATCGAAATCGCTGATACCGACGCCTTTCGCGCTGCCGTCGATACCGTGGCCCGCGAACGCAAATACATTGCGCTGACGGAAGCGCCGCCGGTCGAGCAGGTTCGCGCTTTCGTTGCGCGCAATGTCGAGCGCGGTTATCCGCAGATCGTCGCCATCGCCGACGGCGCCGTGGTCGGATGGTGCAACGTGCCGCCGGCCAGCCGCGCCGTTTCGGCGCATGTCGGCGATCTCTTCATGGGGCTTGTTCCGGATTTCAGGGGCAAAGGTTTTGGCGAGCGGCTGTTGCGGCGAGCGATTCAAGCTGCAGATGTGTTCGGCTTCCGTCGTATCGAGCTCGGCGTGTTCGCGACCAACACAGCGGCTGCCTCGCTCTATCGCAAGGTCGGGTTTGTCGAGGAGGGCACCAAGCGGTTGGCGATCCTTGTAGACGGCATCTATCATGACGAAATCATCATGGCGCGCCTCAAGGGCCAGCCTTAAAGCGCTGGCCTATTCCTCCGGCTCCGTCGTGAACAGCAGCGGATAACCCTTGGCGCGGCCGGCGTCGGTGGCGCGGGTGGCCTTGGTTTCGGCGACGTCCTTGGTGAACACGGCGACGACGCAGGCGCCGAGCTTGTGCGCGGTGATCATGACCTTGTAAGCCTGATCCTCGGTCATCCGGAATTCCGCCTTGAGCACCATGGTGACGAATTCACGCGGCGTAAAGTCGTCGTTGATCAGGATGACCTTGTGCAGCTTCGGCCGCTCGACCTTGGTCTTCGTCCTGGTTTTCGGCGTCGTAACAGTGTCGTTCATTCCGCCTCCTGGACACGGCGGGCTCGGGTTCCCGGCCGGAGCGATCAGCTCGCGGTCTTCGCACCATATTGCAGGACCTGCACCTTCTCCAAGGTGATCAGGCCGCTCGACATCATGCCATCCAGGATGGGCAGGAATGCGTTGATGTTGTCTTCGCTGTCGACGATCTCGATCAACAGCGGCAGGTCTTCCGACAGCCGCAGGATTTTCGACGTGTGCAGCCGGCTCGACTTGCCGAAGCCCATCGGGCCGCGCAGCACGGTGGCGCCGGCGAGATGGCGCTCGCGCGCCGTCATCACGATCGCTTCATAGAGCGGCTTGCCGTCGTAATGGTCGCTCTCGCCGATGAAGATCCGCAGCGAAACAGCCTGATTGGGGATTTGCATGGTCAGCTCCTCGTCAAGCGGTTGTAGCGGCTCGCCATCATATGCCCTGCCCATACCGACACCAGCCAGCAGACGAGCGACGCCGCGACATAGGCGATGGCGGTATATTTCATGCCGCCGTGGAACAGGCGGAAGGTCTCGAGGCTGAAGGTCGAGAAAGTTGTATAGCCGCCACAGAATCCGGTCATCACGAACTGCCGGTGCTCGGGCCGCGCCAGCATGCGGCCGTCGGGGCCGGTCAGCGTCGCATAGAAGCCGATGATCAGCGAGCCCATGGCGTTGATGAACAACGTCGCGAAGGGAAAGCCCGGGCCGGTATCGAGGGCGAGCCCGACCAGATAACGGGTCAGCCCGCCGACGATGCTGCCGGCAGAGACCCAGGCATAGAGGATTGCGGTACGCCAGCGGTCGGCGGAGGAAGCCTTCATCTGCCTTTATCCTCCAAGACTGTCTGCAAGGAGGAAGCCGCAGCTCACCGCCGCAAGGCACAGTCCGACTGAGAACACGACGTTGCCGAGCGCGTGCACCGGCTCGCCGTTGCGCGCCAAGGTCAGCGTTTGCAGGCTGAACGAGGACACCGTGGTGTAGCAGCCGAGGAAGCCTGTTACCGCGAACAGCCACGGATTGGGCGTCGCGAACATCGAGCCGGGATGGGTCGCCAATGCGCCAAGAATGCCGATCAGGAAGGCGCCGGTGACATTGATGGTCATGGTGCCCCAGGGAAAGGTCTCGCCCAGCCGCCGCGCGATGGCGCCGGAGACAAAATAGCGCGCGCAGCCGCCCAGCACGCTGCCGACCACGATAGCGATCGCTCCGCTCAGCACGATGAACAGCCCCCCGTCATCACTTGTTCTCCATGGCCAGGCCATTGCCGATGGTCAACAGTCCCACCAGCGCGGCCAATGCGAAGCCGAGCCCGGCAAGGAACGTGCCGACCGGACCATAGGCATCCCAAAGCGCGCCGGCGATCACGCTCGCGGCCAGCATCGCAAGGCCGGTGAACAGGTTGAAATAGCCGAAGGCGGTGCCGCGTAGCGCCGAAGGTGCAGTATCGGCGACGAGCGCCGAGAGCAAGCCTTGCGTCAATCCCATATGCAGGCCCCACAGCACGACGCCGAGCGCCAGTCCGGCGAGATCGGGCAGCAGCGCCAGCGTAACGTCCGCGCCAGCGAGGAGGATGAGGCCAAGCGCGAGCAGGGCGGTCCGGTTGATCCGGTCCGACAGCACGCCGGCCGGATAGGCGGAGAGAGCGTAGGTGATGTTCATCAGCACCAGCACCGCCGGCACCCACATGGCATTGAGCCCGATGTTCTGCGCCCGCAGGATCAGGAAGGCCTCGCTGAAACGTGCCAACGTGAACACGACGCCGATCGCAACGACGCGCCAATAGACCGGCCCGAGCTGCCGCATCGCGGCCGCGTTGAGCGGGTTCTTCGTGGGCTCGCGGCTCGCATCCGGCTCCGGCTCGTTCACTGCGAACGTGATCAGTCCGAACGACAGGAATGCCGGCAGCACCGCCACCCAGAACACGATGACAAAATGATCTGATGTCCACCACATCAGGCCGATTGCGGCGAGTGGCCCGACGAAGGCGCCGATCGTATCGAGCGACTGCCGCAAGCCGAAGCTCGCGCCGCGCAGGCCCATCGGCGAGATATCGGCGATCAATGCATCGCGCGGTGCGCCGCGAATTCCCTTGCCGACGCGATCGATGAAGCGCGCTGCCACCAGCCAGCCCACGCTGGGGGCAAGCGGGAACAACGGTTTTGTCAGCGCGGCCAGCCCGTAGCCCAGGGCCGCGAGCAGCTTGCGGCGGCCGAGCCAGTCGGACAGGGCGCCGGAGAAGATCTTCGTGATCGCAGCGGTGGCCTCCGCGATGCCCTCGATGAACCCGACGGTGAGGGTCGAGGCGCCGAGCATGGTGACGAGATAGACCGGCAGCAGCGCATGAATCATCTCGGAGGAGATGTCCATCAGCATCGAGACGAAGCCGAGCACCCAGATCCCCCTGGGCAGCTTGGCGTGCGCAGCGTTCGGTGTGGTCGTCGCCATGTCGTGGACGGTCTCCTTGGCCTTCGTTTCAGGCAACAAAGTTTCAGGCAACAAAAAACCCGCCAGCGGCGGGTTTGTCCATGCTCCCGCCAAAGGCAGAGGCCGATTGCCTCACCTTGGGCAGGAGTCATCAGCCCATTACAGTTACGCGACCGCCGGGCGGTTGTCGGGGGACTCCATCCCCATCTGTTCGCTCAGCCTAGCATGGAAATCAGGGGGAACAAGTGGGCGCCCGGTCACGCGGCGCGATCGCGTGGCGGCGCAAGCGTGGCGACATGGCGGCGGTTTCGCGCTGGCGTGTGAAAATCCTAACCTGAATGTGAAGCACAAGCGATCTTCGCGCTTTGCGGTAAGGCGTTTGCATGTCACCATCGCGTCATACGACGGGAGACCGCGATGCGCTTGCTGTTCTCGATCGGGGCTGTGCTGGTGGCCGGCGTGCTTGCCGGGGGGGACGTCGCGGGCATCGCGGCACCAGGGCCGAAGTTCGAATCGCCAAAGCAGCGGCAGGCGGCCGATGGCGATGCGCAGTCTGTCGATATCGAGTTGATCCTCGCGGTCGACGTCTCCTACTCCATGGACATGGATGAGCTCGCGATCCAGCGCGAGGGCTATGCCCAGGCGATCCAGTCCAAGGAGTTCTTGCAGGCGCTGAAGGCCGGCCCCAACGGCAGGATCGCGGTGACCTATTTCGAATGGGCCGCATCCAGCGACCAGAAGATCATCATTCCCTGGCGCCTCATCGACGGACCGGAGACGGCGGATGCAGTCTCGGCCGAGATCTTGAAGACGCCGATCCGGCGCGCCTCACGCACCTCGATCTCGGGTGCGATCGGATTTGCGATGCCGCTGTTCGACGAGGATCCTTATCACGGGCTTCGCCGCGTCATCGACATTTCGGGCGATGGCCCCAACAACAATGGCGGCCCCGTCACGGTGGCGCGCGATCTCGCGCTCGAGAAGGGGATCGTCATCAACGGCCTGCCGATCATGGTGAAGGAGCCGTCCTATTCGACCATGGATATCGACAATCTCGACTACTACTACGAGGATTGCGTGATCGGCGGGCCCGGCTCCTTTGTGATTGCGATCAAGGATCGCGAGAAGTTCAAGGAAGCGATCCGCACCAAGCTTCTGATGGAGGTGGCCGGCCGCACGCCCGAGCGTCCGGTGGTGCGCGTTGCGGACAAGGACAAGGAGCCGCGCGTGAGCTGCATGATCGGCGAGAAGATCTGGTCGGATCGTTGGGGCCGCTGAAGCGCATCTGCGATGAGACCATTTGCCCATCACACCAGCGGTTGAAATTAACCGCTTGTTAACGACGGCATGGCCCTAATCCAAGCGTTTCTGAATGTTTCCGACTCTCCCTGGCCAGTGTTCGAAGGCCGGCGGGTTCGTCCGATCCATTCGTCGAGCAAGCCCAAGCCCATGGCCATCGTCACGCAAAGCACCAGCCAGATCTCGCCCGCTAACGAGCGGCTGTATCACCAGAGCGCTCTAGTCGGCGACTGGAAGGGCAATTGGGTGGGGAACAACCAGCCCGTCGATTTCAAAGTCGTGAACATCAGGGGTAACCGGGCGCAGGTCGAGTATACTCACAACGGGCACACCGAGCGCGGCTTTGCCCAGGTCCAAGGCACGCTCATCACCTTTGGCGGAGTTACGGTCGGCACCAAGGACGGCAAGAACATGGTGCTCCTGTTCTCCTTTGGGGGCGCTGGCAAGCAGACCGCCAACCTTCAGAAGCAAGCGCCGCCGGCCTCCGACAGCCGGCTGATGGGAAGCTGGGGCGGCTATTCCAGCGACAACGGCAAGAGCGCGAGCTTTCGCGTGCTATCCGTCGACGGCAACGAAGCGCAGGTCAGCGTCACCACCGACGGCATCACCCGCCAGGGCACCGGCATCGTCTACAAGAACGTCATCATGTTCGGCCAGGCGCAGATCGCGACGGACGACGGGCAGAACGGCAAGATCATCTACCAGGTCGGCACCAAATCCTTCATGGTGCCGGTCACGAAATATCCGCCGGCGGATTCGTCGTCTTCGGTGGACAAGACGGCGTAGCCGCTTGCGACTTCGATTATGGCATGCGCGCCGTCGACATGGCCGATGCCGACGGCAATCAGGTCACATTCAGATGGGCGTCTCTGGAACCGCCTCACGCCCGTCCCGGCTCAGCTGGTATTTGCCGCGTGCATCCCGTATAATTTGCGTACCATCCTGACGGTTAGCCGAATGTCCAGCCTTGTTCGTTCCTGCGCTCTTGCAACTCTCTTCGCGATGTTTTGCCTTGGCGGCGCGCCTGCTCATGCCCAGGTCGCGCCTCTGCAGTATTGGATTCCCGGTGGGGGTTTCGGTTATGGCGGTAGCGCCGAGAGCTACGGCAACTTTCCAAGCTTCAACACTGGTGCCGTCAACAATGGCTACGATTTCCGTCCCGGCTTTTTCGTCGGAAGCCAGCGCGGCAGTCTCGGTCTGAACGGTTTCACGCAGGCTGGATCTTCAGCCAATTTCAGCGCGCTCTCCTACGACAGCACGCAGTTCGGCTACAACATGAAGACCGCGGGCGGCTCGCCCGTGACCTTCTTTGCCGGCTTCGACACACTGAAATACGGCAACGGCATCGGCAGCTCGGTTGCGCCGCTGACCTCTGCCGCCGGGCCCGGCTACGGCGGATTTGCCGGCGTCGAATTCAAGCCGACCTCCAACCTCAGCCTGTCGTTCGGGGCCGGGTTCACCCAGCGCGACTCGAGCCGCATGGACAGCGATATCAGGTCGGACATGCTGCCCGGCGAGTCGCCGGCGCTGGGCCAACTGCGACGCTAGAATTGCATCACTTGTTCCGGGGGACGCCGCAGCGATTTTGGCAAGTCCGGGCCTGCTCCGAAACGCATCACGATGTCGGGGCGCCGTGCGCCGAGACCGAGCGAGGTCGCGAATTGGGGTCTCAGGGCCGTCACCTCGACCGGTTGGTTCACGAATGAATGTTTGAGACCCAGCGCGGTCGCCTGCAAACCGAAACGCTGGCAGGCGCGGCCGACCGCGATCCAGTGCGCCTTGTCGCTGCGGTCGGCTGCGAGCACGACAACACCGGCAGAGCTGTCGAGTTGGTCGCGGTACTTCTTGTTTTCCCCTTCTTCGGTGAAGAAGAGCCTCAGCAGCGGCCGGGCGACCCATGCGGGCAGGGATGGATTTCCCGAGACACGCGAGAACAGCCCGTCCATCGTTGCGAGCGCATCGGCCTCGTTGAAACGCATCCAGCTCACGAGCTCGCGCATGAAGGCCCGATCGCGCATCTGTGCCGAATTGCCTTCGAGCACATAGTCGGTCACCTTCTTGATTGCGGGACGGTCGGTCATCAGCATCGCGGCGACACCAGGTTCGCGGCAGGCGTTCTCGAGCTGATGCAGGATTTCGGGCGCGGCCGGCCTGCCGTCGAAAGCCGCGCGCGTGCATTGCCTGACTGGAATCGCATCGGCCAGCGCCGCTGCTGCCGGCGAGGCTTCCTCGAGCGCGATCACGATCCGCTCGCCGTCGAAAACGGAGTTGGCGCGCCAGCCGAGCGCGGATGCGGCGAGGCAGAGATTTTCGGCGGCGCATCCAAGACTGACGAAGAGGTGATGATCGTCGGGATCGACGGCCGGACAGCGGCGCTTGAAGTCGGGCGCAATCGCGATCTCATTGCCGTGGGCGGAAAAAATCCAGGGCTGCGTGTTGTGACTGTTGGCCGCAAGCGTCGCACAACGCACGAGCTCGCGGTCCCGCGGCGCAGCTCGCAAGGGGGCGCGTGACGACCTGATGGCCTCGTCGTAGGTCATGCCGGCCGCGCCAGCAGGGAGGCCGCTGACGGCGGGCGCAGAAAGCCCGAGCGTGGCCGCGATGAACTGTCGTCGGTCAACCACAAGCGTCCGCTCCGCGTACCATTGCCCAGCAAGCTTCTAGCGCCCACGAAGCACGGGGCGATTGAGCAGAATCAAGCTTGGAGCGCGTTGACGCGATCGGGACTTCGGCCCTAGCGGGTAAACCGCGCGACGATCTCGACATGGGGCGTGTGGCGAAACTGATCGACCGGAATGACATTCTCGATCTTGTAGCCGCCGTCGATCAGAAGTCGCGCGTCGCGGGCAAACGTTGCGACGTTGCACGAGACAGCCGCCACCACGGGCACCTTGCTCGCGGCGAGTTTCAGCGCCTGTGCCTGTGCGCCCTGGCGTGGCGGATCGAATACCACGGCATCGAAATCGCGCAGCTCCGGTGGCACCAGCGGACGGCGGAACAGGTCGCGCGGCTCGCACCTGATCGGCTTCAGTCCCGGCGTGCGCGCTGCTTTCGCCAGTGCGGCGATAGCGCCGGCGTCGCTGTCATAGGCGGTGACGCGGGCCTTCTCGGCGAGCCTGAGCGCAAACGGGCCGACGCCACAGAAGAGGTCGAGAACCTCTTTCGCCTTGCCGACGCGCTCGGCAACGAGAGCGGCAAGCGTCTCTTCGCCCGCGACGGTCGCTTGCAGGAACGAGCCTGGCGGCAGCGTCACCTCGGCGCGGCCCATTTTCAGCGTTGGCGGCAGGCGTTGCAGCACCAATTCGCCATGCCGCGTCAGCCGCGCAAGACGATGCTGCTCGGCAACGCGCGACAGCGCCGTGACCAGCGGCGTCGGCAGCGGGCCGGAGCCGCGCACGTCGACATCGAGGCCGTTGGCGGTAGCCGTTACCTGGATGTCGAGCGGCTTCGTCACCGGCATCTTTGACGTCAGCGGCTCGGCGAGCGCCCAGGCGGCATCGAGCGCGCCTTCCAGCGCGGGATCGAGGATCGGGCAGCGGTCGATCGGGATCACGTCATGCGAGCTCGTCGCGGAGAACCCGACCTTGAGCACGTCATGCGTGCCGAACCGGCCGTGCAGCGTGACGCGCCTTCGCCCGGCGCCATGCGCATCGACCAGCGGCGCCACATCGCAGTCGATGCCGGCCTGCGCCAGCGTTTCGACCACGATGTTGCGTTTCCAGGCATGATACGGCTCAGTCGCCCAGTGCTGGATCGCGCAGCCACCGCAGACGCCGAAATGCGGACAAAACGGCTCGATGCGCTCGGGGCTGGCGATATCGACCGCCAGCAGCTTGCGACGATCGGGATGGTGGCCGGCGACGTGGTCGACCTCGACGGTCTCGCCGCCAAGCGTATAGGGCACATAGATCGCATCGCCGGCGTCGAGCGAAACGCCGTCGCCGCGATGGCCGACATGATCGATCGTGACGCGTTCAACCACGGCGCGCGCCCAGGAAGAATTCGATATTGCCGTCGCCGCCTGCGATCGAGGATGGAAACACCTCGATGCCGGTGCAGCCGAGTGACTTGGCAAAGGCCTCAATGTCGTCGCAGATCTCCTGATGCACCGCGGCGTCGCGGATGATGCCCTTCTTGTTGTGCTTTCTGTCAGCCTCGAATTGCGGCTTGACCAGCGCCAGCAGGCTCATCGGCGCTGCCGCGAGCGACAGCGCGACCGGCAGCACGGTCTTCAGCGAGATGAAGCTGACGTCGATGACGACGACATCCGGCCGCGCCGGAAGCCGCTTGCCTTCATAGGCGCGAATGTCGGTCTCCTCCATCGAGACGATTTTGGGATGACCGCGCAGCGAGGGATGCAGCTGGCTGGTGCCGACATCAATGGCGAACACCAGGCTCGCGCCGTTCGCCAGCAGCACCTCGGTGAAGCCGCCGGTCGAGGCGCCGACATCGAGGCATACGTGATCCTCGATCTCGATCGGGTATCGCTCCAGCGCACCGGCGAGTTTGACGCCGCCGCGCGAGACATAGGGATGCGCAGGCTCGGCCTGGATCACCGCGTCCTCGGCGATCGTCTCCGACGGCTTGGCGACCTGCTTGTCGTTGGCCGTGACGAGCCCGGCCTCGATCGCCGCGCGCGCCCGCGCCCGGCTCTCGAACAGGCCGCGCTCGACCAACAGAACATCCGCGCGCTTGCGGGCAGGGGACATGATCTCTCCGGGGTGACTGAAGCGCTATGTAGCGATCAATCGCGCGGCCGCCATCCGGACGCAAGTCTCGAACGCGGCAAGATCGTGCCAGACGTCGACAGGCTGAGCTGCCGGCGTCACCAGCGGGCAGCCATGCAGCTCCAGCGCGTGGATCATCATGAGGTTGTCGACGAGGCCAAAATCCTCGACCGTCAGCCCCTGCGCATCGACCAGCCGTCCGCCCTCGGTGGTGACGTCCATGAAGCGGCCGAGGCGGTCGGCATAGGTGGCGGGATCGTTGGAGTAGGCCAGGCAAAATTTGCGGCGGCCGGCCATGTAGCCGAGCTCGTAGACGGTGCCAGGATCCGCGCCGGCACCGCGGAACGGCGTCAGGTTCGCAATGATGGCGTCGGCGTGGTCCATCATCGCCTCATTGCCGCAAAAGATCTGCCGCGAGGCGTCTGAAACGGTGAGGTCGATAGCGTTGTCGAGAGGGTAGAGGCCGGTGAGTCCGTACGCGCCGCACATCGCCGCCTTGCGGCGGCCAATCTCGACCGCATCCGGCAGGAACACGTCGGGACCTGCCAGATAGATTTTCATGAACGTCGCGCTGGTTCGCGGAAGGTCGAAGCTCGCCCTCAGGCGAGCTTGACCGTCTCGGTCTTCACATCCTTGCCGAGGGCTTCGAAGACCTTGGCGACGATGCCCTTGGCGTCGAGACCGGCACGGGCATACATCGCGGCCGGCGTGTCGTGATCCTGGAACACGTCGGGCAGGACCATCGTGCGGAACTTGACCATGCCAGTGTCGAGCACGCCCTGGTCTGTCAGGTATTGCGCGACATGCGAGCCGAAGCCGCCGACCGAACCTTCCTCGACCGTGATCAGCACGTCGTGGTCGCGGGCAAGCTTCAGCACCAGCTCGGTGTCGAGCGGCTTCATGAAGCGCGCATCCGCGATCGAGGTGGAGAGACCATGGGCGGCGAGCTCGTCGGCCGCCTTCTCGCATTCGGCCAGGCGCGTGCCGAAGGAGAGCAGGGCGATCTTGTTGCCCTGGCGGATCATGCGGCCCTTGCCGATCTCCAGCGGGATCCCAACCTCGGGCATCTCGATGCCGCGGCCTTCGCCGCGCGGATAGCGCAGCGAGCTCGGACGGTCGTTGATCGCGACCTGGGTCGCCACCATGTGCACGAGCTCGGCTTCATCAGCCGCAGCCATGATCACCATGTTGGGCAGACAGCCGAGATAGGCGTTGTCGAACGAGCCGGCATGGGTCGCGCCGTCGGCGCCGACGAGGCCGGCGCGGTCGATGGCGAAGCGCACGGGCAGGTTCTGGATCGCGACGTCATGGACGATCTGGTCGTAGCCGCGCTGCAGGAAGGTCGAGTAGATCGCGCAAAACGGCTTGTAGCCCTCGGTCGCGAGACCGGCGGCGAAGGTCACCGCGTGCTGCTCGGCGATACCGACGTCGAAGGTGCGGTCCGGGAACGCCTTGTTGAAGATGTCGACGCCGGTGCCTGACGGCATCGCCGCGGTGATGGCGACGATCTTGTCGTCCTTCTGCGCTTCCTTGACGAGGCTCTGGCCGAACACGTTCTGGTAGGCCGGCGCATTCGGCTTGGCCTTGGCTTGCGTGCCGGTGGCGACGTCGAATTTGACGACGGCGTGGTATTTGTCGGCGGAGGCTTCAGCCGGGCCGTAGCCCTTGCCCTTCTGCGTCACGACGTGGACCAGGATCGGGCCGGTCTCCATGTCGCGCACGTTCTTCAGCACGGGCAGGAGATGGTCGAGGTTATGGCCGTCGATCGGGCCGACGTAATAGAAGCCGAGCTCCTCGAACAGCGTGCCGCCGTCCATCATGAAGCCGCGGGAATATTCCTCGACGCGGTTGGCGCGGTTGGCGAGGATCTTGGGCAGGCGCTTGTTGATCTGCTTGGCCGCATCGCGCAGCGTGCGATAGGTCTTGCCGGAGTAGAGGCGCGACAGATAGGCGCTCATGGCGCCGACCGGCGGCGCGATCGACATGTCGTTGTCGTTGAGGATCACGATCAGGCGCGAGTTCATCGCGCCGGCATTGTTCATGGCCTCATAGGCCATGCCCGCCGACATCGCACCGTCACCGATCACGGCGATAACGTTGTTCTTGCCGCCGGAGAGGTCGCGCGCGACGGCCATGCCGAGACCGGCGGAGATCGAGGTCGAGGAATGCGCGGCGCCGAACGGATCGTAATCGCTCTCGCTGCGCTTGGTGAAGCCGGAGAGGCCGCCGCCGGTGCGCAGCGTGCGGATGCGGTCGCGGCGTCCGGTGAGAATCTTGTGCGGATAGGCCTGATGGCCGACGTCCCAGATCAGCCGGTCGCGCGGCGTGTCGAAGACGTAATGGATCGCGGTGGTGAGCTCGACCACGCCGAGGCCCGCGCCGAAGTGACCGCCGGTCACCGAGACGGCATCGATCGTTTCCTGCCGCAGCTCGTCGGCGACCTGGCGGACCTGCTCGACCTTGAGCTTGCGCAGGTCTTCCGGCGTCCGGATGGTGTCGAGAAGCGGCGTTTTACTGTATGCGTTCACGGCGATTTCCAATTTGTCAGCGCCGGAAGGTCATTCCGGTGCGCGATGGGTTTGCACAATATCGGCGCAGCGCGAGTCCTTAAACCGTCGGAGCCACCTGCATGGGGCAAAGCCCCGTCTTCAAGCTTAGGTGAGCTTAAGTGCGCTCCGGTTCAGTCTCTGTGATCCCTGTCACGTAGATCGGCTTCGTCCGTCCCAGCCAATTCATCAGCGATTTGAGGCACTTGACATCGAAAATCGGTCCCCACGTCAAGGCTAACAAAAAGCCACACTCCGCGCAGCTTTACACCAAAGCTTGGGCCAAAGCCAACCCACAGGGCCGATTACGGGTATGCAGGTGCAACCGGCGGGCCAATTTGGTTAATCGCGGCGCCGGTAGGAAGGTTCCAATCCTGCCCGGTTCCTTGGCAGGATTTTGGGCGCAAGAACAGCCTTTTCGGTGGAATTTCGCGGGATGACAACACCGGCGCGGGAACTCTTCCGCCCTGGCGCCCGGCGTCCTTACGCCCAGCCAAAACGGGGGCGTGCGATCTTGAAAAATTGCAGGCGGCCGATGCGCGAGGCGGGGGGCTGCGCGCGCCCTTACTGCACGTCCAGTGGGGCCGTGCCGGCGGCCTGGCCACTGGCATCGGTGGTGATCTTGTCGACGCGCGCCTCGGCCTGGCGCAACAGCTCCTCGCAGCGCCGCTTCAGGGCTTCGCCGCGCTCGTAGATCGTGACGGATTCCTCGAGCGGCACCTTGCCGTCCTCGAGCCGCTTCACGATCGTCTCGAGTTCCTCGATCGCGCGCTCGAAGGTGAGCCGGGAGACGTCGATTTGGGTATTTTCGGCCATATCCGTTTCCGATTGCCCGATTCGCTTCTGCTGCAAAACAGCAGAGTTTTGCGGGCTTAATGTGGCGGGTCTCTCAAGCGCCCATCAGGGCGCCGACATGCGCCGTAACAGATTCTTTCAGTCCTTGCAGGTCGTAGCCGCCTTCGAGCACAGAAACAACGCGGCCGCCTGCGGACTTGTCCGCAAGGTCCATCAGTTTGCGCGTGACCCAGGCATAATCCTCCCCGCGTAAATTCAGCGAGGCCAGCGGATCGCGGTAATGCGCGTCGAAGCCGGCGGAAATGATGAGCAGCTCGGGGCTGAATTTCTCCAGCCGCGGCAGGATCAGGTTTTCGAACGCGGAGCGGAATTCGGGCCCGCCGTCTTCAGACGCCAGCGGCGCGTTGACGATGGTGTCATGATCGCCGCGCTCGCTCTTGGCGCCGGTGCCCGGAAACAGCGGCATCTGATGGGTCGAGCAGTACATCACGGTCGGATCCGACCAGAAGATGTCCTGGGTGCCGTTGCCGTGATGCACGTCGAAATCGACGATGGCCGCGCGCTTGATGCCGTATTTGCGCTGCGCGTGGCGCGCGGCGATCGCGACATTGTCGAAGAAGCAGAAGCCCATCGGCTTGCCGATCTCGGCGTGATGACCGGGCGGGCGCACCGCGACGAAGGCGTTGCGGTGCTCGCCGTTCATCACAGCCTCGGTCGCGGCCACTGCGCCGCCGACGCCGCGCATCACCGCTTCCCACGTGCCAGGGGACATCGAGGTGTCGCCGTCGAGATAGACTTGGCCGCTTGTCGGCGCGACGTGGCGCAGTTCGGTGACGTAATGCTCGTTATGGCAAAGCGTGACGAGATCGAGATCGCCCTCCGGCGCCAGATCGCGCGCCAGGAACTGGAAGCGCTCGACCGACAGCGCTTCCTCCACTGCACGCAGGCGGTCCGGGCGCTCGGGATGCCCCGGCGGCGTGACGTGGTCGAGGCAAGCCTTGTGGGAAAGGAGAAGCGTGCTCATCAGGTCGGCCTCGCTGGGAACGTACTCTCGACGTCGCTTGGCGCATCCGGCGCCAAAACGCAATGCAAAACCCAATCTAGGCGTTCCCTGCGGAATGGCAAAGGGCCGCCCGTTCAGGCCCGTTTGATCCAGATCAATTGACGCGCACGATGCGGGTAGGCGGCAACGGGCCGATCGGACCATGCGCCTTAAAGAAGGCAAACAGTGCGTCGGAATCGTACCCGCCATATTGCGGCGAAGTGCCTTGCTTGGCGACGGTAAAACCGTCGCCTCCGACCGCCAGATAGTCGTTGAGGGTCACGCGGTAGCCGGTGGCCGGCTCGATCGGCCTGCCGTTGAGCGTCATCTTGTCGGCCACGATGCGTTCACCGTATGGCT
The DNA here is from genome assembly GCF_022012555.1 of Bradyrhizobium zhengyangense. Classification (NCBI taxonomy): domain Bacteria; kingdom Pseudomonadati; phylum Pseudomonadota; class Alphaproteobacteria; order Hyphomicrobiales; family Nitrobacteraceae; genus Bradyrhizobium; species Bradyrhizobium zhengyangense. The sequence goes on from NZ_JAKLTZ010000005.1 coordinate 135,678, forward strand.
TTGACGCGTCCCAGCTGTAGTTGAATCCGATCGAGACCTGGAGGATTCGCGGCCGCTTCGGATCGAGCCATTGCTGCTCCAGCATGTCCTTGAGCTGACTGCCCGTGAGCGTCATGGTGACGAGGCGGTTGCGGAACGGCTGGCTTGCGAACAGCTCGCCGTAGGACACCGCGCCATTCTCCTTCGGGATGAGATCCGTGCGGATGCCGCCGGGATTGGTCAGCGCAATGACCGCGCTGCCGTCCTTGGCATCCTTCGTCGCGGCGAGCTGTGCATCCGCAATGATGTCGCCGAGGGCGCTTTCGCCGGCCTCGTTCGGAACGCGCGACAGCGTCTGCGTCACCGATCCGGCCGGCCGGTTGGCAATCGGCGCCGAGAGCTTGTCATAAGCGTCGATCAGCGCGGTCTGCTCGGGATCCCTGGCGAGCGAGGCATTGGCGACGATGACGTTCTCGGCCTTGGCGCTGACGATGTCGCGGGTCGCAGGATCGAGCTTGAGGTCGATCGCGGTGACCAGCGTGCCGTATTTGTCGCCGCTGGTGACGAGCCGCCCGTCGATCTCGCAGACGTAAGCGCGATGCGTGTGGCCGCTGACGACGACGTCGACGGCGCGGTCGAACTTCTTGACGATGTCGACGATCGGCCCTGTGATGGCAGGGCATTCATTGTAATCGCCGGCGGGCTCACCGCCCTGGTGGATCAGCACCACGATCGCCTCGACGCCTTTCGCCTTCAGTTGCGGCACCAGCGCATTCACCGTCTCGGCCTCATCGCGAAATTCCAGTCCGGCAATGCCCTTGGGCGAGACGATGCCGGCGGTCTCCTTCAAGGTCAGTCCGATGAAGGCGACCGGGATGCCCTCGAAGTCGCGGATCTCGTAGGGCGGCAGCACGCTCTTGCCGGTGGCGGCCTCCACGGTGGACGCCGCGAGATAGTGGAATTTGGCACCTAGGAAAGCATGCGGCCCCTGGCAGCCGTCCTCGGGATGGCAGCCGCCATTCTGCATCCTGATCAGCTCGGTCTTGCCTTCGTCGAATTCATGGTTGCCGACCGAGGTGATCGCGAGCCCCATCATCGAGAGCGACTCGACCGAGGGCTCGTCATGAAACATCGCCGACAGGAACGGGCTCGCCCCGATCAGATCGCCGGCGGCGACGAAGATGGTGTTCTTGTGCCCCTCGCTCAGTTGCTTGACCAGCGTCGCCATGTATTCGGCGCCGCCGGCGGCGACCATCACCTTCTTGGTTTTGTCTTCAGGGTCATTGATGCGAATGCCGCCCGGCGGCGGACGGAGGTTGCCGTGGAAATCGTTGATCGCGAGAATCCGCAGCTCGACGGGCGGTGCGGTCTGCGCCGCGGCAGGCAAGGCGCAGAGCGCGAGCGAAAGCGTGGCAAGGATCGATTGGTATCGCATGGAACAAGATTAGTCGCTCCGCGCGAAGATTTCACGAAGGTTCTCGTTATCTACCGCTTCTTCCTGTTCGCAAACGCATTGAACGCGGCGACAGCTTCATCCGATTTCAGCCGCTCGCCGAACAGATGGCCCTCCTGATCGATGCGGCGGGTGAGCTCTTCCGGCGGGGTGCGCAGCAATTTGCGCGAGGTTGCGACGGCCTCGGCCGGCAGCCGGCAGATCTCGCGCGCGACCTTGCGGGCCTCCACCTCGGTATGTCCAGGCGAGACCACGGTATTGACGAAGCCGGCGGCATGGGCCTCGGCGGCGGTGAAGCTGCGGCCCATCGCCAGCATGGCGAAGGCGCGCTGGTAACCCATGGTGCTCGGCATCAGGAGGCTCGCGGCACCGACCGGCACGAGCCCGAGATTGATGTAGGGCGCCGAAAAGGTCGCGGCGTTGGAAGCGAGCACATAGTCGCAGTGAAACAGCATCACGGTGCCCATGCCGATCGAGGCGCCGTCCACGGCGGCGATGATCGGCTTGACGTTGAGCGCCAGCGAATAGAGGAATTTGACACCGTCCGACAACGTCTCCGGACGCGCCGCATCGGCGTGCATGAAGTCATCGATGTCGTCGCCGGCGGTGAACACGCCGGAGCCGCCGGTGATGATCATGCAGCGAATATCGGGGTTGTTCTGCGCGGTGTCGATCGCGCGGCTCATCTCGCGATACATATGCTGCGTGATCGCGTTCTTCTTGCCGGGACGGCGCAGGGTGATGATGCGTGTGCCGCGCTCGTCGGTGACGATGATGTTGCCGTTCGGCATGAGCACTCCCTGCGGTCGCCGCGGCGGCTGCCGTTGGCGAGTCTTGCACGGCTGAGCCTACATGATCCCGCAGGCGTGCCAATCCTGCCGCGCGATCATTTCGGCAGTGATGCCGTCGAGTGGTTGCATGACACCCGCCAGATGGCGGCATGTGTCGGGGAACAAACCAGCAGCGAAGGCTGCATCGCGCCTCCTGCGACGATTTGCGCATTGCAACAATTGGCTACAACGTTTCATTTGAAAAACCGGTGGTTGTACGTCACGATCAGCTGTTTCGTTCCATCAGGCCGATATTTGACGATGATCGCCGCAACGGAGGTTGACGAGTCCTCGCTGCGTTACCGCGGCTGGCGCGTGGTGCTGGCCTGCTTCCTGATGGCCTTCTTCATGTTCGGCTTTGGCCTGTATGGCCAGGGCGTGTATCTCGCCGAGCTCCAGCGCGCTCATGGCTGGTCCGGCACGCTGGTGTCCTCGGCCAGCACCTTCTCGTTCCTGCTGAGCGCCGTCCTCGTGATCTTTACCGACGATCTGCTCGTCCGCATCGGGTTGCGCGCGCTGATCCTGTGCGGGCTGGCCGCGCTTGGCGCATCGACCGCACTGCTCGGGCTGATGCAGTTGCCGTGGCAGCTTTATCTCGCCTATGCGCTGATGTCGGTCGGCTGGACCGGAATGGGCTCGGTGGTGATCGCCACCGTGCTGAACTCCTGGTTCGAGCGACGGCGCGGGCTCGCGCTCAGCCTCGCCTTCAACGGCGCCACCTGCGGCGGCATCATCCTCGTTCCCGTCCTGCTGGCGCTGAGCACCAGCATCGGCTTCCGTTCGGCCATGCTGGCGGCGACCGTCGTGATGGTGGTGCTGGTATTGCCGGTGGTTGTCGTCTTCACCGGTTGGCCGGTCGGCGCGTCGCTGCATGCGGCAGGTGCCTCCGGCGGGGGCAAGGCCGCGCGTCATTCGCGCCGGACGCTGCTCGCCAATGCATCATTCTGGACCATGGTGCTGCCGATCGCGATCGCGCTGCTGGCGCAGATGGGATTCATCATCCACCAGGTGACGTTTCTCGAACCATTGATCGGCCGCGCCAGTGCGGGCCTCGCGGTCACCATCATGGCCGCGATGGCGGTCGTCGGCCGGCTCACGCTCGGCCTGTTCGTCGACCGGCTCGATCCGCGGCTTGCCTGCTCGGCGTCGATGATCAGCCAGGCTGCGGCGCTGCTTGTGCTGCTGCAAAGCCAGAGCCCGATCGTGCTGCTGTTGTGCTGCGCGGTCTACGGCTTCTCGATCGGCAACATGATCACGTTTCCGCCCCTGATCATCCAGCGCGAGATCGGCAGTGCGGCCTTCGCTGCCGCGATGGGGCTGGGAACGTCGATCAGCGGCATTGTCAGCGCATTCGGTCCCGGCCTCGTCGGCCTCGTGCGCAGCGTGAGCGGCGATTACACCATGGCCTTTGCGATGTGCGTGGTGCTCGATGTCGTCGCCGCCGGCATCGTGCTGTGGCGGCCGGGGAAGAGGGCGGAGCAGACGCGCAATCTATCACCGTCACCCTGAGGTGGCCGCTTCTTCAGCGTCCCTCGAAGGGCGACGGCCCGGCTGCAACATCTCGGCCGGTCATCCTTCGAGGCTCCCCACGCGGCGCTTTGCGTCGCATGGCTCGTACCAGCGACAATGGCTTCGCCACTGCGCGGGGATGACGGGTCTACCCCAACAGCACCGCATCCGCCGCCGCGACCGACTCCGCGCTCTCCGTCACGGTGCGCTCGAGCGCGCCTGCCTGCACGGTGATGTTCTCGGCGAAGAAGCGCGCGAGCGAGACGTAGCGCTGCGCATCCGCAACACCTTCACTCTTCGCGGCAAGCGCCTCGGAGGCCAGCATGCAGCCGCCGAGCGTGGCACCGAATTGCTGCAGATACGGCGTCGCGCCGGCCAGCGCCTCGTTCGGCGCAGACGTGACGCGCTCGAGCAGCCACTTGCTGGTGCGCCTCAAGGCCTCCAGCGCCTCGCGCAGTTTCACGCCCGTGGTGCCGAAGGCGGGATCGTTGGACGCCTCGACCTGCTTCACAATGGCTGAGAGCTCATCGAGCAGCGCCCACACCGATGCACCGCCATTGGCGGCGAGCTTGCGCGTGACGAGGTCGATCGCCTGGATGCCGTTGGTGCCTTCGTAGATCGCGGTGATGCGCGCATCGCGATAATGCTGGGCGGCGCCGGTCTCCTCGATGAAGCCCATGCCGCCATGGATCTGCACGCCGAGATAGGCGACCTCGTTGCCGATATCGGTGGAATAGCCCTTCGCCATCGGCGTCAGCAGCGCGGCGCGTGCGGCGGCTTCAGTGCGCACCTTCGGATCCCTGGCGCGCATGGAGACGTCGAGTGCGACCGCGGTCGCATAGCAGATGGTGCGCGCGGCCGCAGTCTGGGCCCGCATCCGCATCAGCATGCGCTTGACGTCGGGATGCACGAAGATCGCATCCGAGCCGTCGCCCTTCTTGCCGATGGCGCGGCCCTGCTTGCGCTCCTGCGCATAAGACAGCGCCAGCTGATAGGCGCGATCGGCGACGCCGACGCCTTCGAGGCCGACGCCGAGACGGGCCTGGTTCATCATCGTGAACATGCAGCGCATGCCCTGGTTCTCTTCGCCGATCAGGAATCCGATCGCGCCGCCATGGTCGCCCATGGTCATGGTGCAAGTAGGGGAGGCGTGCATGCCGAGCTTGTGCTCGACGCCCGAGGCAAAGATATCATTGCGCGCGCCAAGCGAGCCGTCGGCATTGACCATGAATTTCGGCACCAGGAACAGCGAGATCCCCTTGGTGCCCGCGGGCGCATCGGGCAGGCGCGCCAGCACGAAATGCACGATGTTGTCGGTCATGTCGTGCTCGCCATAGGTGATGAAGATCTTCGTCCCCTTGATGCGATAGGTGCCGTCCGCCTGCTTTTCGGCGCGGGTGCGCAGTGCGCCGACATCGGAGCCGGCCTGCGACTCGGTCAGCTGCATCGTGCCGGTCCATTCGCCGGTGACGAGCTTTTCGAGATAGATCTTTTTCAGCTCGTCGCTGCCATGCGCGTCCAGCGCCTCGATCGCGGAGGCCGTCAGCAGCGGACAGAGGCCGAACGCGACGTTGGCGGCGCTCCAGATCTCGGTGCAGGCGGCGTTGATCGCCATCGGCAGGCCCTGGCCGCCAAAACCTTCCGGGCCCGAAACCGCGTTCCAGCCGCCTTCGGTCCAGCGCTTGTAGGCGTCCGGCCAGCCCGGCGCAGTCGTCACCTTGCCGGCATCGAGCTTGATGCCGTGCTCGTCGCCGACTTTGTTCAGCGGTGCCAGCACATCGGTCGCGAACTTGCCGGCCTCTTCCAGCACGGCAGCAGCAATGTCAGCGTCGAAATCGCCGTAATGGCCGGCGTCCACGGCGGCCTTGAGGCCGGCGCCATGGTTGAGCGACAGCAGCATGTCAGAGATCGGCGCGCGGTAGGTCATGGCTCACTCCCGAGGACAGGTTTGCCGTCGTATTCCCATGAAATGGCTGAGGCCTCAATGGGTGCGATACGGGACCGCATCGGGCCTTTGCCCCCGCCTATATTAAGGTGTGGCGCGACCGCGCCCCGGACGGTGGTATTTTGCCCCTCCAGGCGGTTGAAATGCCGCGCCGCACCCTATAGACCGGCTGCGACCAAAGGGAATCTGCGGGTGCCAGCCCGTCCGTCGTTCCCGTGGTTGCCTGATGGGGCGTAGCCAAGCGGTAAGGCAGCGGATTTTGATTCCGCCATTCGGAGGTTCGATCCCTCCCGCCCCAGCCAGCTCCCAGGATCTACTGCGCCCGCGCCAGCATCCGGCGGAATCGGGCAAGTGCGGCCGCCAGGAAGATTGCGCCAAGCCCGACAATCGCGGCGAGATGCGGCCAGACCTGGTCGATGCTGGCGCCCCGACACAACACCGACTGCGTGAACTGCACGAAATGCACGGCCGGCGAAATCTGAATCGCGACCTGGAGCGGCTGCGGCATGGCTTCGAGCGGAGAGGCCCCGCCCGACAGCATGTTGAGGATGAGGAACACCGGGATCGCGAGCAGCGCGAACTGCGGCATGGTGTTGGCGATGGTCGCGAGAAGGATGCCGAGCGAGGCGATGGCGAAGAGATAGATCACCATGCCGGAGACGAATAGCGGGATCGAGCCCGCGATCGGCACGTGCAATATGCCCTTGATCACGACAAGCAGCGAGAGCGTGCCGAAGAATGCCACCACCAGCGCGTTGGCCCAGATCTTTCCGACGGCGATCTCGTGCGCGCGGACAGGCATGACCAGGAGGTGCTCGATGGTGCCACGCTCCCGCTCGCGAATGACCGCCGCGCCGACCAGCAGGATGGTCAGCATCGTCAGGTTCTCCACCAGCGCATTGATCGCCATGTGCCAGAAGCCTTCCAGGTTCGGATTGAAGAAGGCGCGTTCGACGCTGCGCAGCGGGAGTTCGCGCGCGATGCCGCGGGAATGCACGTAGTTCGTCGTTTCCTGCTGCAGGATCGAGGACACGTAGCCGGCGCCGACTGCCGCCTGTGTCATGGCCGTGGCGTCGATGTTGAGTTGCACCGCCGGATCGCGCCCGTTCAGCACATCGGCCTGGAACCGTGGCGGGATGTCGAGCACGAAGGCATACTGGCCTTCATCCATGAGGCGGTCGACGGCAGAACGGTCGACCGGGACCGGACGGCGGAAATAGGGCTGCAGTAGCGCGTCGGCGATGCGGGTGGACAGCACCGAACGATCGGAATCGACGATGGCGATCGGTGCGTTGTTGACCTCGGTCGTGATCCCCGTCGATTCGCTATAGACGCTGAACGAGAAGGAATAGACCACGAAGAAGGCCAGCACCACGTCACTTGCGAGACTCGCAAGCTCCTTGACGCCGAGGCGGAACACGTTGGAGAGCCAGCGGGTCATTTCAGCCGTCCTGTTTGCGCAACAAGAGGCTCGCGGCCACGAGATAGGCAAGACCGAAGGCGAGCAGGATGAGATGGTTCGGATAGAGTTCGACGAAGCTGCGCGCCTTGGTGATGGTGCCCAGTGAAATGTTCTGGAACCAGAGCGAGGGAAAGCTCATGCCGATGAATCGACCGCTGCCCTGCAGGGCGGCGGCCGGGTAGAGGTAGCCGGAGAAATTGATCGCCGGGACGGTGCTGACGATGGCGGTGACGATGATCGCAGCCACCTGGCTGCGCACGAAGACGGACACGAGAATGCCGAAGGCAGTAGAGGCGAAGATATAGAGCAGGCCGCCCAGCGCGAGCGCGGCAACCGAGCCCTTGACGATTACGCCGAAGGCAAGGCTCGCCAGCACCAAGAGGCTGACGAAACTCGCGCAGCTGAAGAGAATGTAGGGCAGCTGCTTGCCGAGCAGGAACTCCGCGACCGTCGCCGGCGAGGCGTAGAGATTGGTGATCGATCCGAGCTCGCGCTCGCGCACCACGCCGAGGGCGGCGAGCATTGACGGGAAGAGCACCATGAAGATCATGACCAGTCCCGGCGTGAGCGCAAACACGCTGCGGAAATCCTGGTTATAGCGAAAACGCGGCTCGAGCGAGGCCGCCACGAGCTTCGGCACAGCGCCGCGGGTGCGGCGCGCGAGGTCCTCGACATAGGAGAGCACGATGCCGTCCACGTAGTTGCGCGTCGTCTCGGCGTGGAAGGGCGTCGCACCGTCGAGGAAGAAGGCGACCTCGGGCTGGCGGCCGGCGACGAGATCGCGGCCGTAGCCGGGCGGGATGTCGATCACCAGGCGCAGGTCGCCGGCGCGCAGACGACGATCGACCTCCGTCTCGCTGTGCAGGGGCGTCATCTGTCTGAAATAGCGCGAGGCGGCGAAGCTCTCGACCAGTTGCCGGCTGTCGGCGCTGTGGTCGCGATCGAGCACGGCGAAAGACAGGTTCTCCACGTCGAAGGTGATGCCGTATCCAAAGGTCAGAAGCAGCAGCAGCGGACCGAGCAGCGCAAAGCCCAGTCGTACCCAGTCGCGTAGCAGTTCGCGCATCTCGCGGTAGCTGAATGCCCACATGCGGCGCAGCGATGCCCGCAGGCTGTCATTCGGCAGCGGACGGGCTGCCGCCGACGTCGTCCAGACGGCGTGCGCCCCTTCGTCGACCGTCCCGTCGGGATCGGCCTCTTCGAGATAGGCGATGAACGCGTCCTCCAGGCTGGCCGTGTTCCTGGCCTGCCGCAGCTCTTTTGGCGTGCCGACAGCAAGCACCTTGCCGGCGTGCATGAGGGAAACGCGATCGCAGCGCTCGGCCTCGTTCATGAAATGCGTCGACACGAAGATGGTCACGCCGTCGCGGCGGGACAACTCGCCAAGCAGGCGCCAGAACATGTCGCGCGCGGCGGGATCGACCCCGGAGGTCGGCTCGTCGAGGATCATCACCTCGGGGCGATGCAGGCATGCCGCAGCAAGCTGCAGCCGCTGCCGCATGCCGAGCGGCAGGCTCGGCGGCTTGCTGCTTGCCGCCTCGACCAGGCCGAAATGTTCCAGGGCCCGATCGGCAACCTGCTTCACCTCCGCTTCCGCAATACGATAGAGGCGCGCATGCAGCTCGAGATTTTGGCGGACTGTCAGCTCCTCGTAGAGCGAGAAGCCCTGGGACATGTAGCCGACGCGCAGGCGCGTGGCGAGGTCGCCCGCCTCGACGGGACGTCCGAGCAGTTCGGCGCGTCCGTCGCTGATGTCCAACAGGCCGGTGAGCATCTTCATCGTCGTGGTCTTGCCGCAGCCGTTCGAGCCGAGGAACCCGAAGATCTCGCCACGCCGGATGCTGAAGCTGACATGATCGACGGCGACGAAGTCGCCGAACCGGCGCGTCAGCCCCTCGGCCACGATGGCCGGCGTGTCGTCAGCGCTCGGTGGCAAAGGCGCGATGGGCACCATCTCAGGTGCGACGCTGCCGCCGTGTAGCGCGATATAGGCCTGTTCGAAGTGCTGGGTTCCGGTCTGCTTGAGGAGCTCGGACGGAGCGCCCTGCGCCAGCACGCGGCCGGCGTCGATGGCGACGACGTGATCGAAGCGCTCGGCTTCCTCCATATAGGCGGTCGAGACCAGCACTGTGAGCTGCGGACGCTGGGCGCGAATGTCGTCGATCAGCCGCCAGAACTGTCGCCGCGACAGGGGGTCGACGCCGGTGGTCGGTTCGTCGAGGATGAGCAGGTCGGGATCGTGGATCAGCGTGCAGCACAGCGACAGCTTCTGCTTCATGCCGCCCGAGAGATTGCCGGCCGGCCGGTCGGGAAACGGAGCAAGGCCGGTCGCTCTCAACAATTGCTTGATGCGAGCCGCGCGCTCGGTCGCCGACTGGCCGAACAGGCGGCCGAAATAATCGATGTTCTCGGCGACCGATAGGCTCGGATAGAGATTGCGCCCGAGGCCCTGCGGCATGTAGGCGATGCGCGCCATGATGTCGTCGCGGTGGGCGCGCGAAGCGATGTCGCCGCCCAGTGTCCGGATGCTGCCCGCCTGCAAGCGGCGGACGCCGGCGATCAGCGCGAGCAGGGTCGATTTGCCGACGCCGTCAGGCCCGACCAGCGCCGTGGCGCTGCCGGCGCGGACGGACAGGCCGATGTCGGCCAGCGCCGTTACCTTGCCGTAGCGGTAGGCGACCTCGCTGACTTCAACGGCGAAAGGCTCAGCCGGCGACATTGGGCAGCCGGATGGCAAGCCAGGCGGGCCAAGTCGCGTTCGGAGTCACCTGGACATAGGCGTTGCCGCTGAGGCCGGCTTTGACATAGTCCCGGTAGGTGTCGAGCAGCTTCGGGTCGATGGAGAGCTTGACGCGGTACATCAGCTTCTGCCGCTCGTTCTGCGTCTCGACCGTCTTCGGCGTGAACTGCGCCTCGGCAGCGACGAAGGAGACAGTGGCAGGGAACACGGCGTTCGGAACCGAGTCGAGCACGATGCGCGCCTGCGAGCCGAGTGCGATCCGGCCGCTCTCGCCGGTCGGCAGGAAGACGGTCATGTAGACGTCGGAGAGATCGAGGATAGTGACCACACGACCGCCTGCCGCGACCACTTCGCCGGCCTGCACCAGCTTGTACTCGACACGGCCCGACACCGGCGTGTGCAGTTCGGAATCGCTGAGCGTCGCCTCGATCTGCGCGACCTGGGCATCGGCGGCCTCCCTGGCCGCATTGGCTTCGACCATCGCCGCGCGCGCACCCTCGATTTGTGCGGCGGCGACGAGGCTTTGTGCGCGGCGCCGTTCGAGATCGGCCCTGGTTCCGGCGGACGTCTGCTCAAGACGCGTCGCGCGCTGCGTCTCGATCTCGGCCAAGTCGTACTCCGCCTTGCGGATATTGATGTCGGCCTCGGCATGGGTGATGGAGGCTGCGGCGCGCTGAACCGCGGCCTTGGCGCCGGCAAGCTGTGCGCGCAGCTCCGTGGTATCGAGCGCGGCGATCAGCTCGCCCTTCTCAACGGCATCACCTTCCTTGACGCGGACTTGCGCCACCCGCCCGGGCAATTTGGAGGCGATGTCGACGCGCGTCACTTCGATGCGGCCGTTGGCGGTCGCAAGCCCGACAGGGGTCTGCACCGCCATCACTTGCGTCCAGTAGATATATCCGCCTGCAGCAAGCGTAAGCAAGGCGGCGATAGCAAATACTGCGGGGCCACGCATTGTTAGGCGCCATATCTCAACGGTCCGATCGAATGTCTTGAATAGCCTGAGATCGTCGGACCAGCTTGAGTTAGCTCAATGAGGGCGCTGCTTGGCTGGCCTCGTGGTCGACTTGGCAATGACTTGCCCAAGATTTACCCACCGCCCCAGACGCGCTCGCGGTTGGATTTTCGCTGTCAACGGTTGATCCACGATGAGAGGATCTTGGCTCAGAAGAGGGGACTTTTCGGCCTTCTTCCAAACGCCCCTTGAAATCGTTGAATTATCAAACTGATTTTGATTCCGTCATTCGGAGGCCCGGACCCACTTAGCGCGAAGCCCGCGGCGCACTCGCAACAGCGCGGCGGAATTTTTTTGTCATCTTACCTCGCTGCTTCCTGCTTAGCGCGGGCGACCATCTGGGTGGGATCGACGAAACGTAGCGCGATCAGCAGCCAGATCAGCGTGGTGATCATGTAGATGACCGCCATCGCGTCGATCGACTGGCCCGCCCTCACGCCGGCTGCATAGACGGCGTAGTAAAGCGCGACAACCAGCGTCTGGCTATCGGGCCCGGCGGTAAAAAAAGTCAACTCGAACATCGCAATCGTGCGTACCAGTACCAGTAGCAGCGCTGCCAGAATGCCCGGTGCGAGCAGCGGAACCAGGACGTAAACAAACAGCTGCCCCGTCCCGGCGCCGAACACGCGGGCCGCGGACTCGATACGCGGGTCGATTTGCTCGATAAAGGGGATCATCACCAGGATGACGAAAGGCACTGTCGGCACGAGGTTGGCAATGATGACGCCCCAAAATGTTCCGCCGACGCCGAGCCGATAGAGCACGGTCGCGAGCGGAATGCCGAACGTGATCGGCGGGATCATCAGGGGGAGCAGAAACAACAGCATGACGAGCTGCTTGCCGGGGAAGTTGCGGCGGGCCAGCGCATAGGCTGCGGGCACGCCGAACAGCCCTGATAACAGCACCACAGCGCCAACTACCTGGAACGTGGTGATCAACACATCACCGAGCTGAAATTCGTCCCACGCCGAGCGGTACCAGCGAGTCGTGTAGCCGGCCGGCAACCACGTTCCGAGCCATCGCGTGCCGAAGGAGTTGATCACGACCGTCGCAATCATCGCCATGAAGTTGATGATGAAGAAGATAACGGCTGCCCAGATCGCCACGGCCCACAGTCGCTCGGAGATGGTCTTGTCCTGGCCCATTGCCCTTTAGCCCTTTCCGCCACCCGCCGCGCCACGGTAGAACAGGTTTCGCCCCGCGAGTGCCAGCACGACGACGGTGAGTTGCACGAAGCCCATGATCATTGCGATCGTCGCGGCCATGGACGCGTCGTACTGCTCGTAGGCAGCCTGATAGGCAGCGATCGAGATCACTCTTGTATCGCCGGCCGGCGCCCCCAGCAGCACCGCCGACGGAAACACTGAAAACGTTTGAACGAAGGAGAGGCAGAAGTTGACAGCGAGCCCCTGCACCAGCAGCGGCAGCACAATATGGCGGAAGCGCGCTCGGGCCGTGGCCCCGAGCGTTGCGGCGGCCTGCTCGAGCGAGGCATCGATCCCGGTGATATAAGAGAGGGTCAGCAGAAAGGTGAAGGGGAAGCCGGACAGAATCAGGGAGATCATCACGCCGGTGTAGTTGTGCACGAGCCGCAGCGGCGCGCTGATCACGCCCAACAGCATCAGCGTGCGATTCAGCCAGCCCTGCGGACCGAGATAATTGAGCAGGCCCTCGGCGATCAGCACCGTGCCGAGCGTGATCGGGATGACGAGGATTGTCGTCAACAGCCGGCGGCGGTGCAGCTTGCGCACGCGAAGCGCGACCGGAATCGAAACCAGTACGTTGATGATGGTCGCCGGCAGCGCGAGCCGCAATGTCGCGTAAATAGTGTCATAGAGGAACGGGTCGGAGAAGAATTTTCTGTAGTTGGCAAGGAAGTCCCCGGCACGCGGCTTGAATGACAACACCAAACCATAGAGGAACGGATAGACGAAGAGACCGAGCACAAAAAGCACCGCAGGCACCACCAGAAGGGTGATGCCGTCGATGTCATGGAGCGCAAGCCGGACGCGCCAGGGAGTGCGTTCATGAGTACTCTCTTGCGTGGCGCGCGCCAGTCGATCGGAAGTATGGGTCATGATGTGCCCGCATAAATCAGCACGCGGGTCGGATCGGCGGCCAGGAGCACCCGCTCGCCCTTCCGTACTGGTTGCGGTGAGCAGAAATAGAGCTCGGTACCGTCGCTTGCACGTCCGGAGCAGTAGAACTCGCGTCCGTGGTACTGCGCGCTCTCCACAATCGCGGCTACTGGCCCGTCGCTGGCGGGCCTGAGATCGTCGGGCCGAACGGCAACGATCGCCTGATCGGCGGGGCGTTGTTCGATGGCCATCCCTTTGAGCGCAGCGCCGCCGACAGACACCTGAATGCAACCGCTGCCGCCGCCGTCGAGCACGCGCGCGGGCAGCACGTTGCGATAACCCATGAACTCCGCAACATCGGCATGCGCCGGCCGGCCGTAGAGCTCCGCCGGCGTGCCGACCTGGCGCACCGTGCCGTCGCGCATCACGACGATCCGGTCGGCCAGCGAAAGCGCCTCCTCCTGGTCGTGGGTGACATAGATGGTGGCCGAGCCGATCAGGTCATGGATGCGGCGGATCTCCGAGCGCATTTCCAGTCGAAGCTTTGCATCCAGGTTGGACAGCGGCTCATCCATCAAGACCAGCGGCGGTTCGATCACGATGGCACGTGCGATCGCCACGCGTTGTTGCTGACCGCCCGAAAGCTGACCCGGCAGCTTGTCGCCCTGCTGGCCGAGGCGGACGATGGCAAGGGCTTCCTCGACCTTGCGCGCGATCTCCTCCTTTGGCCTGCGTTGCATTGTGAGCCCGAAGCCGATGTTGCGGCGGACTGTCATATGCGGAAACAGCGCATAGTTCTGGAACACCATGCCGAAGCCGCGCTCTTCCGGCTTGAGCCGGTCGATCCGGGTCTGGTCGAGCCAGATGCTGCCGCCGCTCAGCGTGAGCAGGCCTGCGAGGCAGTTGAGTGCGGTCGACTTGCCGCATCCGGACGGGCCGAGGAGTGCAATGAACTCGCCCCGTTTGACGCTCAGGCTGACGCCCTTGAGGGCGTTCAGCATGCCAAAGCTGCGATTCAGGTCCTCCAGCCGGAGCTCGCGGAAGTCACGTCCTGCAATCGACATGTATCAAGAACTCCAGGAGAACCAGGCTGCTCTCATCTGAGGGCCATAAAGGCAGGCCACCCCGCGTCATTTCTTCTTTTGGGCGCCGATCTGCTCATCCCAGCGACCGAAGGCGTAGACGAGCTTATCGGGTGTCAGCGGCAGCTCCTGTGGGTTGCCAGTGATCGCGGCCTCATATTCCGCGCGACCGAATTCCTTGATGACGTCTTGGCTGTCCTGTGGCGCCATCGCCAGCGTGACATCCTTCACTGCCGGTCCCGGATAAAAGTAGCCGGTGTCGTAGGTGGTGGCCTGCGCGTCTTTGCCGAGCAGATAGTTGAGGAGATCGAGCAGCACCGCGAGCTTGTCAGGGCTGACGCCCTTGGGGATACACAGATAGTGGGCGTCGAGAATCCAGTGGAAGCCTTTCAGGAAGAAGACCTTTGCTTCTTTCGGCACAACGCCGAGCGCACGCGGGTTGATGTCCCAGCCCATCTGTGAGGGGATCATGTCGCGCGAACCTTCGCCGAGCTCCTTCATCACCGCGCCCGTACCCGCGGGATAATATTCGACGTTTTGCCCAAGCTCCTTGAGGAACGACCATGTCTTGTCCCAGCCGTCCTTTGGATCCTTCGGGTCTTTGTCCCCGAGGATGTAGGGAAGCCCCATCATGAATACGCGGCCCGGACCCGAGTTGGCGGGACGTGCGTACATGAATCGGTTGGGATTGGCCTTGGCCCAGGCCAGCAACTCCTCGGCCGTGCCCGGCACCTGCTTCACCTTCTCGGGCATGTATTCCATCACGGGGCCTGCTGGACAGAAGACAATGCAAACGCCCTGATTGGCCGCGAGCCCCTGCATGGCGCGCGCGCCCGGCAGATAGATATCGTCGAGCTTCGGCAGCTTGTCCGCGTAGTCCTTCACGGTCGGAATCCAGAGGTTCTGGTCGACTCCCGCTGAGAGCGCATCGATGCCGGTCAGCACGCCGTCAATGTCGACCCGGCCAGCGTCCTGTTGCGCCTTGATTTTGCCGGGCAGCTCCGGCGCCGGCGCCTTGGTAAAGGTGATCTTGGAGACGAGACTGGGCTTCTTGGCGCGGTAGGCCTCGATCGCCTTCTGCGTCAAAGCCAGGTTGCCGGCAACGTCGACGATGTTCAAGGAAACGGGGGAGGACGGCAGCGGCGGAGACGCCGCGAAAGCGCGACCGTTGAAGGCGAACGAGCCGGCGAGGCCCGCGACGACGTTGCGGCGAGTAGGTGCAAATGTCATGGCCGTTCTCTCTCCCTTTTGAATTGGCGCGCAACGTCTTGCGCGATGCTTATGGTAAGTTGTCGGCTTGTACTTTCCGCGGCCGCTTCCGGGCTTCTTGATCGAGTGCTTCGCGCCGCGGCTGCAGATTTCCGTCCTCTTCGGCGAAATAGTCGTACTTCCCACCCTTGAGAATCTCGATGGTCTTCAGAATTCCCCGCGTGTGGGTGCGCATGGCCGCGACAGCGCCCTCGCGATCCCGGGCGCAGAGCCCGTCGATGATGAGGGCGTGCTGGGCGATGACAGATGGTTGTTTGTGCAGGATCGTCATAGCGAGATAGCGCACGCGATCCATCTGTGCCTTGGCACCGGCCACAAACTGCCAGGCTGTCGGATGGCCGGCGATCGAAAAAATCCGGGCATGCATGGCCTCGTCGGCGCGGATAAAGCCCTCCTCGTCGCCGCTTCGCTGCAATGCGCGCTGGCGATCCAGAAGAGCCTTCAGGTCATCGGCCTGCCTGGAATCCATCTGCGCGACCGCCTTTTCGACCGCGGCGCATTCCAGCGTCTCGCGAACGAATTGGCTGTCCAAGACCTCGGCGAGTTTGATCGGTGCGACGAACGAGCCATATTGCGGAAATATCTCGACCAGGCCTTCATCAGCGAGCTTGATCATGGCCTCCCGGATTGGCGTTCGCGATACGCGAAAACGTTGGACCAATTCCTGATCGGTTAGGCCGGCGCGTGGCGGCAGGCGACCGCAGATGATGTCGCGGCGCAGGAGGGCATGGATCTGCTCTGCGATGGTATTGCGCCTCAACAGAATTGCGTCGGCCTCGGCGGGTGCGGAGCTGATTGGACGGCCGCCTTGGCGACCGCGATCGCGCGCCGTGCGTCGGTCCAAGCTTTCCTCCCATCTTAGAATTGGAACACTAGTATATTAGTCCGCCCCGTAGCGTCAACTCGTTGGAAATCTGGGTCAAGAGAGCGCCGAGCATCGAAACGGCCGTCAAATTGCTCAAAGAGGCCGGCAGGCCAGCTTACGGCCGAAGATTGTTTTGCTAACGCTACTGCTCTTGGGAGCGGACGCCGCGGCCCGAGCGGGTTATGCGAGAACTTGTCCGCATGAATCAGTTTTGCTGTTTCTGCCGTGACTCGCGCGGTCCGGCTCATCGCTTCGATAGCGAACAGCCGAACGACCGCGGGCCTGATTCCTGACGTGCCGCATGATTTCGAGATCGGTGTCCCAAGCGACTATTGCACAGTTGCATTCATAGTAATGATAGACGTGCCATGACCTGTTGGACCCTTGCCCGTCGCGGCGACCGCGAAGCTATCCGGACCTTTGTAGCCGGCCTTCGCCGTGTACACATAGGTCGTTACGTTAAGCTTCGTCAGGGTGCCGTGCGCAGGCTTTGTCGCGATCTTCGAACTCAGCATTTCGCCGGCGATTCTGACGGGAAACTGGCAGCTTCCACCTGAAGCGACGGCGAAATAACCGGTCGAGTTGACTCCCCAGTCGGACAACGTCCCGGTGGCCGGGCACTCCGAGGCTGCGAACGCCGGCGAAGACGCAAGTCCAATGTGTGCGAAGATTGCGGCAAACGTACAGACCGTAAACTTGTGCATTGTCGTCCTCCTCCAGATGGTGAGTATCAATGTCGCCAATCTGTGACACTGGGACGTTCTGTCTCTTGCGATAAGTCAAAGGTGCGAACGTGATTTGGCGTGAGGCTCAAGTGTAAGGCGCCGCAGAACCTGCGCGTATTCTGTCTGTCGCTTTGCCGTTCCCGAAGATGGTTGCGGGCCGCGTGAGAACGCGAGGATGGATGGAAGTCCAGATGCTTGCGACACGAGGGGAGCCATAGCGGTGAACACAAGCGTCTTCGCCGAGACGGGGCGAACGAGGAGTAAGCTGCGGCAAATTGCGCGGGAGCTCTTGAGGGGGACTGGCATGTCTGCGTTTGAAGTGTCTTTGGTCAGTCCGGCAGGGATCGTGTTTCTCGGCGAGGCTCATCAGGTCGATCTGCCGGGAATTGAAGGCGATCTCGGTGTCCTTGCCGGACACGCGCCGACGTGGCGCTCTAGCACTGCAGTCTCGGCGAGGTTCGCGTAAGCACCTTCGGGACGAGTAACCCAATCTGGCAAGCAGTGCTTCGATACCGCTGACGGTACTCAGGGGGAGCTGAGGTTGATCTAAGTCAAAGGTTGGACTGAGAGAAATGCTGTCGTGATCCTTAACCAGCATGCGATCAATCCGCTCCCGGGGACAGGAGAAGGAAGTATGCACAGCATGTTTCGAATCAGGTGCAGCCGCTTCGTTGCTTCAGCCGGCCTCGTTGCAATTTGCTTCTGCGCCGCGCCGCTGGCAACAGCCCAAGAACTTCTGCTGCCCGCGTCGCGAGATGAAATTGCCGATCGCGAGCGTCTGTCCTCGTGGACGCTGGACAAGTTCCCCGCGCAACCGTTCATGAAGGAAATCTACTGGGGCCGGAATGCACAGGAACTGCCGGCGTTTTTTCGAGATTCACTGGTGCAGTACGTCGCACGAACCTACTACATGAACCGCGACAATTTCGACGGAACCAAGTCGCAGGCTTATGCCGCAGGTGGATGGCTTGCGATCCGATCTGGTCTGATCGGCGACCTGTTCGGCGTTCACGCCGCATTCTATGGATCGGAGAAGATATTTGGTCCTCCGGACCAAGACGGTACGAAGTTGTTGGCGCCGGGCCAGAACAACATCAATACCTTGGGGCAGATCTACGGACGGATTCAACTTGGCGACCAGGAAATCCGTGGCGGCCGGCAATTGGTCGACACGCCATTGATCAATCCTCAAGACAATCGGATGGTGCCCAATACGTTCGAGGCCGCGACGCTTGTATCGTTACCGGACAAGGATCGCCTCTACGACTACGCCCTTGGTTACATCTGGAATATCAAGCCGCGCGATTCGAACGATTTCATTTCGATGTCGAATGCGCTTGCCGGAACCGGTACAGAGGGCACGCCATTTGGAATGATGAGGCTGCGCCCGATCCCTGGCCTCGTGCTGACGGCGATGGATTACAACGTCCAGAATTTCATCAATTCCGGTTTCGGCCAGGCGGAGTATGACTTCAGGCAGCCAAAGGGAATGCCAAACTTCATCTTGGGCGGCAATGTCATCGCCCAGACGAGCGTCGGCGACAACCTGCTGACGGGCAATTCATTCGAGACCTATCAGGCTTCTGCAAAGGCACAGATGGCGTATGCCGGCTGGACGCTCTTCGTTGCGGGATCGGCGACAGGAAACCAGTCCAAGATCTATTCGCCTTTTGGCACCAAACCGAACTACACGGACATGCAGCAGGTGTCCTTTGACAACGCCGGCGAGAAGGCAATCGGCGGCAGCGCGGCCTATGATTTCGCGGCCTTTGGGCTCCCCGGATTGAGCACCGGTGCCTGGTATAGCCAGGGGTGGGGAGCCCTGAATCCGCTGACCAACGTGGCGATCCCCGACCGTCGAGAACTGGACGTATGGTTGCAGTACCGGCCGACCGAAGGCCCCTTGAAAGGCCTGCGGCTGAAGACGCAGTACTCAAATGCTTGGCAACAAGGCAACTTGCGCCCCACACAGCAAGAATTCCGCTTGATTGCCGATTACACTGTTCTCTTCAGGCCGGAACCGTCGGTGTCGAAGCAATAGGGGAGCCACTTTCTCCTGAACACAATTAAGCGTAGCGCGAATACACGGGCTCGCATTGCACCGATGTGTCACGAGTTCGACGGCGCTTCTCTGTCTGTCGAGGCTCCCGGGGGACGGTCCGATGGCAACCGACAGGCCGGCGCGCGAAGGCTGGTCAGATGGCCCCGGTGATCGCGTCGCCTGAATTTTTCAGGGTATTCAGGCATATGGTCTTGGCGTGGTACCCTCCCGCCCCAGCCAAGTGCTCCCTAACCCTCGTATTGATCCGGTCCCATCGCCCACGACGCCTGGTCGTGGCCGTAGGCGTAGTTGCGGTTGTTGACGGCGGGATTGCGATTGACCAGCGGCCGCATGAACATCGGGTGCGTCGCGCTGCGCACCTCGTGCTCGACCGTGAAGAGAGGCTTGCCGCTGTCGAGATCGACGATGTCGCAGAAACGGTACTGGTACTGATTGTCCTCGCGCGAGATCAAATCGTGCGCCAGCAGCTTGCGATAGGGGCCCGAGAAATCGGTGATGTACATCTGCACATGGTGGCCGTCATAGCCGGGCTGCGGCCGGTCGGTCTCGCGGAACAAGAGGTGCTGGTCGCGGCCGGTCTGCACCGCGGCAACCTTGCCGTCACCGTTGCGCAAGGCCGCGGGCATGCCCATGATTTCTGGATAGAAGGCGCAGATCGCCTGCGCCGATCCCACCGGCACATCGAACTCGACATAGGGGATGCCGATCGTGATGCGCCCGAAGCGCGCGGCGTCGGGTTCATGGACGCGAATGCGGTTGCCCCAGGGGCAGGTCGCCTCGACATAATCATTGTGCTCGGCGTAGGCGAAGGCCGTGCCTTCGAGCTTGCTCTTGACCGAGGCCAGTCGCGCCAGCAGCGCCTCGCGTCCTTCGATGACGAGCCCGGTATGGCCGCGCAGCACCTGTGGCTTGCCCTGCGGCAGGTGAAACTGGCTCCGACCGGCGTTGATCCACATGTTGGTGTCTGAGACCATCAGATAGGGATCGCGGGTCAGCCCGAGGCCCGTGACGTAGAACAGCGTGGCGAGGCGCTGATCCGGAACCGTGATGTTGACGTGCTCGAAATGGATGGCGTTGCCGAGATCTTCTGCGGATCGATCGAATTGTTGCGGCATGGGTGTGCGCTTCCGGCTGGAGGGACTGCTGGCTCCATACTAGAGCAGAATTTCCGCCAGCCGAAACGGGTTGTCCGATCACATCTTGAGAGCGAGGCCGGTTGTGGGCTGCCACCTTGCCGCGGCACCCATTCCCTGTAATCTGCCGGGAAAGACATAAGGAATGAGGCCGATGGGGGGAGTTCTGGACGGCGTGCGCGTCCTCGATTTCGGGCGCTATATCGCGGGGCCATATTGCGCGACATTGCTGGCCGAGTTCGGGGCCGAAGTCATTCGCGTGGAGAAGCGCGACGGCAGCGAGGACCGCTTCGTGGCGCCGGTCGGCGAAGGCGGCGAGGGCGCGCTGTTTCTTCAGATCAACCGCAACAAGAAGTGCATCACGCTCGATCCGATGACGGACGAAGGGCAGGAGGTGATGCGCAAGCTGATCGCGACCGCGGACGTCGTCGTCGCCAATCTGCCACCGCAGACCCTGCGCGCGATGAAGCTCGACTATGAGCGGCTCAAGGCGATCAAGCCGGACATCATCCTGACGACAGCCACAGCGTTCGGCGGGCCGGGCCCCTGGTCTGACCGCGTCGGCTTTGATGGCGTCGGCCAGGTCATGTCGGGCTCGGTCTACATGACCGGTGCCGGCGATCCGCCGTATCGGGCCGCGGTGAACTGGGTGGATTTCGGCACCGCGCTGCATTGCGCCTTCGGGACGCTTGCCGCGCTGATCGAGCGCGGCAAATCCGGACGCGGGCAGATCGTCGAGGGCGCGCTGCTGGCGACCGCTCTGTCCTTCACCAATGCGACGCTGATCGAGCAGGCGGTCATCAACGTCAGCCGCGTTCCGACAGGCAATCTCGGCCAGACTGCCGCGCCTGCGGATATCTATCGCACCAAAGATGGCTGGGTGCTGTGCCAGGTCACGGGTCATCCGCTGTTCAAGCGCTGGGCGAAGCTGATGGGCGAGGAGGAGTTTTGGCTGAACGATCCGCGCTTTGCCGACGATATCAGCCGCGGCAACAACGGCCCTGTCATCAGCGAGCGCATGGCGCGCTGGTGCGCGATGCGCACCACGCAGGAGGCTGTCGACACGCTCGGCAAGGCGATGATACCGACCGGGCCGGTCTTAAGCCCGCAGCAGGCGCTGGATCATCCGCACATTCGCGCCGCCGGCTTCTTGCAGGACGTCGACTATCCCGGCTTGCCGAAGCAGGCGCCGGTTGCGCGCGCTGCCGTCAGGCTCTCGGAAACGCCCGGCGAAATCGCATCGCGTCCGCCGACGCTTGGCGAACACACTGATTCCGTGCTCGCGGAACTCGGCTATGACAAGGCCGCGATTGCAGCGCTGCGGCAGAGCGGCATCATTTAGCCGCGACGTGATCACAAGAGTGGAAATCGGCCGGCGCGTCTGCTAGACGACTGGCGGCTCATCCTCGCGCATTGTGCGTTTGCCGGCGACCTCTGCGTCGCACGAGGTTGGTGGAGAGGCGCATGTTCGTGCGCCCCATCCCATATGCATGACCATTCGCAACCGAATCAACATGAGCTCGGTGGCGCCTGGCATTGACGATTGCTTACGACGAGAAACGGATTCACGTGCGTCATTCCAAGCCATTGCGGCCAGCCAAGAACGCGGCAATCAAGAAAGCGGCAGTCAAGAGTTCGCCCAAGAAGCGCGCGCTCGCAAAGAGCCCGACAAGCAGGCGCACGCCAGCCAAGGCTTCGCCGAAGCCGGGCAAGGGCGCGCCGCGCGCCACGATCTCCTCGTCGTCGCCGCTGGGCATGATGGCGCTGCATCTGCTGGCACAATGGAAAGAGTCCGGCCGCGGCGGTCTCGCGTTCCTCGCCGAGAGCGAGAACAGGGCGGAGCGACTCGGCAGTATCATTCATGCGCTGGACCCGTCCTGCGAGGTCCTGGTGTTTCCGCGGCTGAACACCCTGCCGTTCGACCAGTTGGAACCATCGCGCGAGATCGCTGGCCGTCGTGCCTCGGTGCTGCGGCGCCTGGCGAAAGCCAAGCAGCCGATCTTCCTCATCTCCACGGCCGAAGCCGTGATGGAGCGCCTGCCGCTGCCGGCGAGCCTGTTGCGTCTGAACACGGGTTTGAAGGTCGGCGGCACGTTTTCCGAGGGCGAGCTTCGCGCGCGCCTGGAAGAGCTGGGCTATGATCTCGACGACGAGCCGGATTACCCGGGCGGTGCGCTGTTTCACGGCCAGACTTTCGAGATCTTTCCGGCCGGAGCGCTGGGGCCGTTCCGGGTGGAGCATTCCGGGCGCGCCATCAAGCGGATCGTGGCGTTCGACCCGCAACAGCACGACATCATCTTCGAGACAAAGGAGCTTCTCGTCGATCCCATGTCGGAACGAACAGCCCTATCGGGGGCGCGCGCGAGGCGTGCGACGCTGTTCGACTATTGCGGCAAGGCCAGGTGGATTGCGGACGCCGGCGTGTCTGATCATGCCGATGCCTGGTTGAGCACGATCGAGGAGGCCGCCGGCCGCGCGGACAGGGAGCGCGAATATCTGGCGCGCAGCGACTGGAAGCAGGCGACCCGCGGCATGAAAGTGCTGGCGCGCATCTCTCCATTCCAGCCAACGCCGGAATTCTCAAAGCTGTCGTCCGCCAGGAAGTCTCTTCGCGCCTTCGTCGAGGAGACCAGGCGCGCCGGCTCGCGCTTCATCCTCGTCGCCGCGCAGGAGGAAGATTTGCGCGCGATGGAGCGGATGAGCGGCGTCAAGACGGAGCGCGTCACGGATTGGGCGGAGGTTGACGAGGCGCGCCATCGCGACGTCGCGCTGCTCGCCGATCTCGATGGCGGTTTCGTCATTCCAGGCAAAAAGCCTGCTGTCGTCCTGACCGCGACCGACGTGCTCGGCAGCCGCGCGCACCATCCGCAACCGATGGCGCGAAGCTGGAGCGCGGCATTCGATCATGCCGACGTGCCGGAGCAGGGCACGGTGGTCGTGCATCTGCAGCGCGGCATCGGCGTGCTCGATGGCCTGCAGACCGTCAACACCGGCGGCGGGGCCATGCGCGAGATGGTCCGCCTGTCCTTCGCCGGCGACAATGCGGTCCTCGTGCCGCCGCCCGATCTGGCGCTGATGTGGCCGTATTCGACCGAGCGCGGCAAGCTCGCGCTCGACAAGGCCGATGGCAGCACATGGTGGGCGCGCCGCAGCGCGGCCGAGCAGGAGATCCAGGCCGCCGGCAAGGTGCTTGCCAAGCACATCAGCCAGCGCAAGCGCCGCAAGGCAGAAAAGCTGGTCCCGCCGGGGGCGCCTTACGAAAAATTCGTTGCGCGCTTTCCTTATTTCACCACCATCGATCAGGCCAAGGCGATCCACGACGTTCTGGACGACCTCGCATCCGGCCATCCCATGGACCGTGTGATCTGCGGCGACGTCGGCTTCGGCAAGACCGAGGTGGCGCTGCGCGCGGCGGCGGCCGTGGTGCTTTCGGGCAAGCAGGTCGCGATCGCGGTGCCGACGACCGTGCTGGCGCGGCAGCATGTTGCGACCTTCCGCAAGCGCTTTGCGCCCCTCGAAATCGAGGTCGGCAGCCTGTCGCGCGCCACCTCGGGCGCCGAGGTGCGGGAAACCAGGGAAGGCCTGCGCAGCGGCCGGATCAAGATCGTGGTCGGCACGCAGGCGCTCACCTCGAAGGACGTGAGGTTTGACGATCTCGGCCTCGTCATCATCGACGAGGAGCAGCATTTTGGTGCGGCCGAGAAGGCAAAACTCTCCGGGCTCGCCAAGAACGCCCATACGCTCTGGATGAGCGCCACGCCGATCCCGCGCACGCTCGCCGCGGGTCTTGCCGGTTTCAGGGATCTCAGCCTCATCGCCTCGCCGCCAGTGCATCGCTTGCCGGTCGCAACCAAGATCGCGCCGCTGTCGGATGCCGCCATTGCCTCGGCTTTGCTGCGCGAGCAGCGGCGGCACGGCCAAAGCTTTCTGATCTGCCCGCGCATCCAGGATCTCGAGCCGATGCTGGCCCGCGTGCAGGCGGTGGCGCCCGATCTCAAGATCGTCTGTCTGCACGGCAAATTGCCGGCCGATGAGATCGACGAACGCATGATGACCTTCGTCGAGGGCAAGGCCGACGTGCTGCTTGCCACCAACATCGTCGAGAGCGGCCTCGATATCCCGCGCGCCAACACCATCGTGGTGTGCTGGCCGGAAAATTTCGGCCTTGCCCAGTTGCACCAGCTGCGCGGGCGCGTCGGGCGCGGCGGCATCCGCGCCTTCGCCTATCTCCTGACCGAGTCGGCCTCGGGGCAATCAGAGAAGCGGCTCGCCGTGCTGGAAGAGTTCAGCCGGCCGGGCGCGGGCTTTGCCATCAGCGAGCGCGACCTCGATCTACGCGGCGCGGGCGACCTGTTCTCGGAGCAGCAATCCGGCCACGTCCAGGTGTTCGGCCCGGTGCTCTACAGCCATCTGCTCAAGATGGCCTCGGAGAAGGTCGACGACGGCATGTCCGTGGTGTGGGTACCCGACCTCAATCTGCCGATCGCGGACATGCTGCCGCCGAGCTACGTGCAATCCAACCCCGTGCGGCTGGAGCTCTATGCCCGCGCCGCACGCTGCGCCAGCGAGGACGATCTCGACGATCTCGAGGAGGAAACCTCGCGCCGCTTCGGACCGTTGCCGCAGGCCGCCCGCGATTTCTTTGCGGCGGCGCGACTGCGGCTGGATTGCAAGCGCCGCGGCATCATCCGCCTCGACGTCGGGCAAAGCGCGGTGGCCGCGACGTTCCTGCCGGGACGGCTGCGTAAGTCCAAGGGCAAGTCGCTGCAACGCGATGGCGACCGCGTCATCTACCACAGCCAGACCCGCGATGCCCCGTTCGACATGGTCGAGGAATTGTTCGAGGTTCTCGACGAGACGTGAAGGGGGCGTGGACTCATAGAGGCCATGTCTGGTCCGGAGGACCGAGCGGAAAGCATCTACGTGGTTTGAGCTTTACAGGTTTTGACCCGAAGCGAACTCTTTGGTCATGGCTTTCTGGACCTTACGTAAGCCGAAATTGACGTTAATCCAAAAGGAATGGCGATTGCGGCTACGAAAACGAAAAGGAAGAATGCCGAGTAGACCAAGGCATCTAGCCCAATACTAAATATCCGATAAAGCGCGCCCGAAATCAGCGTCGCCAACAGCGTCAAAAGGACCAGCACGTACGGGTGGATGGGACGAAGTGTGAAAACTCCGAACCAAAGGAGTGCGAGCGCAGGGTAGCAGAGTGTTTTCGGGTCTTGATATCCGCCGAATAGAAGCCCGAGGCCTAGAGCCGCAACCAAGATCAAGCCAAGTGCTTTGCCAGCCCACATCTCCTTTCTCCACGATCAGTCGCTAGAAGAGTTCATCAGCAATTCGAAACCGCTACGGGCCGTGCATCAGTTGATTGCGACAATCCTGAATGTATGCCGCCAATACGATGAGGGAACCGCCTAACCAGACAATCATTGGCAAAATCCGGCTATGCCAAAACGCTCGGTATTTCTCGTCGGTTCGCCAACTACGTCGGCGACGCCATCGCTCCTGAGCCAATTTCCCGGCTGCTAAGAAGCCGATTATTGCCATACCCCCAGCGACAAACATTCCGACCTCGGGAGAGCGAATGTACGCCATCAAAATCCTCTCCCAAGAGTTGAATTGTTGGAATAATACACTCCTTTAGGAGAACGCCAACTTTGATCTCAAATACGGATACCGCGAGGTAAAGAACGCTGGCCAATTGCGACCTCAGAGAATGTCCAGTTCTGGTCCGGTATTTGGAAGTTGACCGGAGATCGGTCGACCTGCCCCTCAAATGCGGACGCGCCCTGGCCTAGAGCGAGCTGCCGCCACAGATCACGAACTGCTGCCCGGTGATGGCGGCAGCTTCGTCCGAGAGCAGGAATGCCACGGCGGCCGCGACTTCCTCCGGCTGAATGAAGCGGCCGATCGGCGGCAGCTTTGGCGCGATGGTGGCGCGCGTCGGGTCCTTCAACATCGGCGTCTCGGTCGCGGCGGGCGCGACGACATTCACCGTGATGCCGCGTGGCGCGAGCTCGATCGCCCAGGATCGCGCCAGCGCCACCAGCGCCGCCTTCGTTGCGGCATATTGACCGCGGCCGGCTGCGCCCGATGCGGTGCGGCTGCCGATGAAGACGATGCGCCCGCCCTTCGGCAGGCGCGGCGCCAGCGCATCGGCGAGGCGTTCGGCGACATCGACATGTAGCCGCCACATCGCAGCGCCGTCGTCATGGTCGAGCGATCCGAGCGGGGCGACCTTCAGCAGGCCAGCGGCATGAACCAGCGCCGTCGGCGCGAGATCGGCGACGGCAGCGGCAATGGAATCGACCTCTGCAAGATCGAGCGACAAATGCTCGAACGCCGGATGATCGAACGTGACAGGCCGGCGGCTGATCCCGGTGACGCGCCAGTCGTCGCGCAGCAGGCGCTCGACGATCGCTGCGCCAATCCCCGAGCTGGCGCCCGTGACGAGCGCGTGTGGCCGCTTGTCCATCGCTTCAGCCCCGCGTCACCCATGGCTCGGTCACGCGGACATATTTGATCGCGCGGCGATGGAACGTGAAGGCCATGTGGATCGCGCCGTCGGCGGTCTGCTTGACGGAGGGGTAGGACAGCTCACGATTGGTCTGGTCGCGTGAATTGTTGGTCATGCAATAGCCGTCGCCAATTTCCACATTGCGCTTGCGCCAGCTCTTGCCACCGTCGGCCGAGATCGCCAGCGTCATCGGCGCCCTCGGCGCGCCCCAGAACGCAGTGCGTCCATCCGCCTTGCTGCCGTCGCCGGCGAGCACGGGCGGAAGGTCGTCCTCGATCTCGTCATAGAGCGAGAGGCGCCGCCCGGTTGCGTCCTTGGCGCTGGAATCGTTGAAGACCAGCGCGAGATGGCCGTTGCCGAGCCGCGTCAGTTGGATCGAGGAGTTGTTGTTGGGCAGCGCGGTCGCTTCAGGCGCCGACCAGCTGCGGCCGTGATCGGTCGACCGGCTCTGATAGATGTTGTCGGCCCAGCGGCTGCGATACATTGCCAGCAGCGAGCCGTCGTCGAGGCGCACGATGCTCATATGCACGCAGCCGCGGCTGCCTGATACCTCGACATCGCGCCAGGTCTTGCCGGCATCGGACGAGATCTTCACCGCGCTGGTGTCCTCGTCGCCGTTCCATTTTTGGCCCGGCGTGCTGTGGCAATAGAACACCGGCAACAGCCAGTCGCCATTGTCGAGCACGACGATCGGCTGGCGGATGAAGGTGCCGCGGCCGCGATATTCAGGAAACAGCGTTCCGATCGGGCCCCAGCTCTTGCCATGATCGCGCGAGAGGCGGCGGCGGATGATGGCGGTGTCCTGGTTGCCCGCAAGCTGCGCCGTCCACATCAGCCACAGCGTGCCGTCGGGGGCAGGGAACAGCACCGGGTTCTGCTCGGAGCGGCCGGAATCATCCGACAGTTTTTTCGCGGGCGACCATTGCGTCGCGCCGCGCGGAAGCCGCGAGAAATAGACCGAGATGTCGGACATGCCCTCCTGCGTGCCGCCGAACCAGACGCAGGCGAGATCGCCATTGGCGAGCGGCATCAGATTGGCGGCGTGGTTCTGTACACAAGGCGAGGGAATGAAGGCGTCGAACCTATCGGGATCGCCGGCCGCCTGGCGAACGGCGCCGTCGGCCGCGATCTCGAGTTCGGTGGTCACGACCTCGGTCCCGATGGTCATGTCGAAGTCCTTTCAACGAAAGCATTGGATTGCGCGGCCGGGGCGGCGGGCGCGGCGCCCATCACCAGGCGCTCGATCGCCATCACCAGCAACGGCGTCACCGCGGCGATGTACATGTTGTCGATGCCGAAGGGATTGCCGAGCAGGTACCAGACCGTGGTCGAGACCGCAGCGCCGATCAGGCCGGCTGTGGCGCCGCGGTTGCTGGCGAACAGCGGCAGATAGAAACCCAGCATCGCCACCATCGTGATCGACAGCCGCAGCGCGCGCGTGAAGAACGACAGTTTCAGGATCTCCGGAATGAAGAACACGAACACCAGCGGCACGATCGCGATCACGATCGAGAACACGCGCGTCATCTTCAGCTCGCGCTCCGGCGTAGGCTTCCAATAGGGCACGTAGAAATCGCGCACCACGAGCGAGGCGATCGCGAGCGCCACGGTGCAGACGCTGACGAAGATCGAGGCGACCAGCGAGGTCGTCACGAAGGCGGAGGCCAGCGGCGGCATCTTCTCCAAAAATACCGGCAGCGCGTAGAGGCTGTTCATGTCGGGATAGAGATACTTCGCGGCAACGCCGATCAGCGCGAGCAGGAAGCCGAGCGGAAGGCAGAACGCCGCCGCGTAGTAGGTCGCCCTGCGGGCCTCATTCGCGCTCGGCGTCGAGGAGATCGCCTGCACGATGAACTGCGTCGAGAAGATCGCGCCCACGGTGCCGAAGGTCCAGGCGAAGATGGTGGCAAAGCCGATCTTGCCGTCCCAGCTGAAATAATAGGCCGGCAGCCTGGCCTGCATCGGCGCGATGCCGCCGGTCAGCGACATCGCGACCGCAAAGATGATGATGACTCCGACCACCTTGAAGGCGCTGTGCAGGATCGTCACCCAGGCGACGCCCTTCAGTCCGCCGAACACATAGTAGAAGGTCGAGACCACGGCGATGATGCACATCGCAACCGGCAGGCTGACATGCAGCGCGGTGGCGATCGCAGCGGCGCCGCTGACGTAATTGCCGACATTAACCAGCAGCAGCGCGTAGATCATGATCACCGACACCGTGAGCATGGTCGACTTGCCGTATTTCTGCGCGATCGCCGCCGAGATGGTGTATTCGCCGGAATTGTAGAGCTTCCTCACCATCAAGAGGCCAAACAGCAGGAAGCCGATTGAGGCGCCGAGCACGGCCCAGCCTGCGGCCATGCCCGACTGGAACGCTTCCTGCGCGGTGCCGACGGTCGATTTGGCGCCGACGAATTCGCTCATCATCAGCACGCCGACGACCACGGCCGGCATCGCGCGCGAAGCGGTCATGAACTGATCGCTGGTGCGGCTGCGCAGCTTGAACGTGAGCCAGGAGGTGAAGGCGATATAGGCGACGATCATCGCGATGACGAGCGTGCTGTCGCCGTTGAGGATGGCTTGCATCGGTGACGTTTCCTCTGGTGTTGCGGACGCGGTGTTGTGATCCCGCTTTGCCCAGCCAATAAAAATGTTCGGAATGCGAACAAATGTTGTTGAAATCCATTAAACCTGCCCGTGCACGGCGCGTCAAGGCGCGGGGGGCCGAGCAGTCGGGAAAATCCGGGTTCCAGGAGCAGGGTTGGCGCTATGACGCCGCCGTAACTGCGGCCAGCGGGGCGCCATCATCGTGCGAATGTGCGAGCTACTCGGCGCCACGCTTCCAGGCGCCGGTGCCGAGCTTGCCTGTGATGACAGCCAGCGTGTCGTGGATCTCGTAGGCGCCGCCATCGCTGTAGTTCGACAGGCCCCTGGTCGCGTGCAGGGTCCAGCGGCCGTTCGCGGCGGTGATCGTGCCTTCGTGTGGACGCGCCGAGCGCTGCGGCTCGGCGTGGAATCTGTAGGTGCCGTCGCCCATGATCTGCCAGATCCAGCGTGATTGGCCGCGGCCGCTCGGCACCATGATCTCCCAGGTGCCGACCAGCGCGGGATCGATCGCTGGCGGCGTCGGCGTTTGCGGAGCAGGGGACACGGCAGCTGGTAGCGGGCCGGGCGGGGCCGCCTGCTCGCTGCCATCAGCTGGCCGGCCGGCGAGGTAGATTGCCTTGCGCGACAGCGAGCCGTAGACGAACGGCTGCTGCTCGTTGCGCGTTGCCTCCATCACGTCGTCGCGGACATTGCGGAACATGAAGGTGACCTCGACGCCTGATACCTCGATATTGCGCAGGAGCGCCGCCGCAAACGGGCTGTTGCGCGCGTCGCCGTCCAGCGCCGTGGTGCCGTCGCGCGCGGCATAAGCGACGAGAACGTTACCAACAGGCTCGATGCGGCCGAGCCCGCTCGCGGGAGCTGCGCGCGTGGCGATCGACCTGTTCATCTTTGCCGCAAACGGATTGTTGCGGCAGGCGTCGAGGATGACGAGGCCGAGGCTCGTGGTGTTCGACACCTGCAACATCACGCTCTGCAAATTGATGGCTTCATTCGCCGCGTCCGTATCCCGCTTCAGCTCCGCGTCAACGGGGATCAGCCAGTTCTCGCCATTGATCTCCATGCCATGGCCGGCGAAATACACAGCCGCCATGTCGGCTCCGGCGGCCTCGCGCCCCAGCGCGATCAGGCCGCGCCGCATCTCGTCGAAGCTCGCATTCGTTGCCAGGGTGACGGTGAAGCCAAGTCGTTTCAGCGCCGCGGCAATGTCGCTCGCGTCGTTCGGCGGATTGAGCAGCGCCGGTACGTTCCTGTAGGCGCCATTGCCGATGACGAGCGCGACCCGCCGGCCTTCGGCAGTTGCGGCCGCACGCGCCGCGCCCGCAAACACCGACGCCGCCGTCAATCCCGAAACGAATTCGCGCCGGTTCATCCTGAACTCGCTCGCTCGACCGCGTCTCGATCCTAGCGCAACCGCTCCGGCGGAGCCACAGGCCCTCGCTTAGTTCGCCGACAGCGCCGTCTTGGCGACTTCGGCCATCCAGGTCGATGCCACCGGGAGGATCGCGTCGTTGAAATCATAGCGCGGGCCGTGCAGCTCGGCGCCGTCGCGCAAGGGCCCGTTGCCGATCCAGACGAATGCACCGGGCCGGTGCTTGAGATAGAACGCGAAATCCTCGCCCGCCATGCTCGGCGCGAGATCGCGCCTGACCTTGGCCCGCACCTTGTCCGCGGCCATGCGCGCAAGGCCCGCTTCCTCCGGCGTGTTGATCGTCACGCCGACGCCCATGACGATATCAGGCGTCACCTTGACGTCGAAGCTCGTGGCGATGCCGGCGCAGATCTCGGCGATCCGCGCCAGGATGATGTCCTTCACGCCATTGCGGTGATGCCGCAGCGTGCCGCGGATCGTGACTTTCCCCGCGATCTGGTTGGGCGCGGTGCCGCCCTCGATCGTCGACAGCGAGAGCACGGCGGTGTCGAGCGGATCGACGCTGCGCGACACGATTCCCTGCATCGCCACGATCAGATGGCCGGCGGCCATCACGGGATCGCGGGTCAGATGCGGCATCCCGGCGTGGCCGGCGTGGCCCTCGATGGTGATGGTGACGCGTCCGCCCGAGGCCATCACCGCACCGTCATGGACCGCGATGGTTCCGGCCTCGAGACCCGGCCAGTTGTGGAAGCCGAACACGCGCTCCATCGGGAAGCGCTCGAACAGCCCGGCCCCGACCATCGCGCGCGAGCCGCCAAAACCTTCCTCGGCCGGCTGGAAGATGAAGTCGACCGTGCCGCTCCAGCTGCTGTCGGCGGCGAGCAGCGCGGCCGCACCGAGCAGCGAGGCGGTGTGCCCGTCATGGCCGCAGGCATGCATCACGCCCGGATGTTTCGAGGCGTAGCTGAGGCCCGTATCCTCGGTGATCGGCAGCGCATCCATGTCGGCACGCAGGCCGACGCGCCCCTCGGCTGACCCGCGCGTCAGCGTCGCGACGATGCCGTGGCCGCCGATGCCTGACACGAAGGGAATGCCGAGCTCGGTGAGTCGCTCCTGCACGAAGGCGGCGGTCGCCTTTTCCTGCAGGGATAGCTCGGGATGGGCATGCAGATGCTGGCGCCACGCAGTCAGTTTCTGGTGCAGCTCGGGGGTCAAATGCGGCTCTCTCTGATGGTGTCAGCTGTCACCACTCTAGACGATTATCCGCACGCCGCATCAAGCCCCTTGGAATGCCTAGCGTGCAGCAATGCGCGCCATATCGCCCGTCATTCCGGGGCGCGCCTCTCGGCGCGAACCCGGAATCCATCGCGCAGCTATCTCTGTGGCCCGATAGATTCCGGGCTCGCGACTTCGTCGCGCCCCGGAATGACGAGCAATGGGTATCACACCAGCTTCGCCAGTCCCTTCCAGTCAAAGCCGATGCCGTGGCCGGGGCGTGCCGGGGCCAGCGCCTTGCCGTCCTCGAGCACCAGCGGATGCTCGATATATTTGTCCAGCCCGAAACCGTGCGCCTCGAGATAGGAACGGTTCGGGCAGGCCGCCAGCAGATGCACGGTGATGTCATGCGCGCCGTGGCTGGTGACGGGCAGGTTGAACGCCTCCGCCAGCCGCGCGATCTTCATGAACGCGGAAACGCCGCCGCAATTGGTGACGTCGGGTTCGGGATAGGACACCGCGCCCGCGGTGATGTAGTTCTTGAACTCCCACAGCGAGCGCAGATTCTCGCCCGCCGCGATCGGCACGCCGCCGGCCTGCATGATGCGTGCGTGTCCGGCGACGTCGTCGGGGATGATGGGCTCTTCCAACCAGGTCAAATCATGCGGCACAAACGCGCGCGCAGCGCGGATCGCTTCCTCCACCGTCCACTTCATGTTGGCGTCGGCCATCAGCGGAAAGCCGTCGCCGAGATGTTTGCGCATGGCCGCGACGCGCGCGACGTCGGATTTGAGATCGGGCCGGCCGACCTTCATCTTGATGGCGCGAAACCCCTTGGCGAGATTGCCGTCGGTCTGCTTGAGCAGCGCTTCCACGGAAAGATCGAGATCGATGCCGCCGGCATAGCAGGGCACGCGCGCATCGAAGCCGCCGAGCAGCCGATACAGCGGCAAGTTCGCGCGCCGCGCCTTCAGGTCCCACAGCGCGATGTCGAGCGCGGACAGCGCCAGCACCGTCGGCCCGCCCCGCCCGCCATAGTGCAATCCCCACCAGACGTGATGCCAGAGCGCCTCGGTGTCGTCGGCCTCGCGGCCCTCGACCAACGGCGGAATCTCGCGCTTCAGGATATCGGCGATGGCGCCGCCATTGCGTCCGACCGTGTAGGTGTAGCCGATGCCTTCGGCGCCATCGGCATCGCGCACGCGGCAGGTGATCAGCTCGAACGCCGACATATCGCCATGCGTGGAATCGGACAGCGTGACGGGCAGGGGGATCCGGTAGAGTCCGGTCTCGATATCAGCGATGCGCGGCATGTGGCCTCCCTGTATCTTCTTTTTCTTCTTCTTCGTAGGGTGGGTTAGCTAGCGGCTGCGCGAAGCGCAGTCCGCTGGCGTAACCCACCTCTGCTGTCTCCTGCGGCTACGAACAGTGGTGGGTTACGCGCCCCGGTTTGCGCTTCGCGCGATCCGCGGGGCTAACCCACCCTACGAACCTCCTTCACCGCGTCGTCGCCAGCTGCACCGCCAGCGCGCACGCGCGATCGTATTCGTCGAGATTGATCCACTCGTCGATCGTATGCGCCTCATTCTGCCCGGCGCCGAAGGTCACGGTCGGAATGCCGTGGCGGACCATCCAGTTGGCGTCCAGGCCGCCATTGGCGGCGCGCACGTTCGGGGTGCCGCCAACGGCGGACACGGCCTCGATGGCGCGCTTCACCACCGGCAGGTTCTCCTTCATGCGGAACGGATAATAGTCGGTCTCGGCCTTGAACTTGACCTTGCCGGACTTGCCCTGCGCGTTTGTCACCTTCTTGGCCGCCTTCTCGAACGCGGCCTTGTAGGCCTTGGTGATCTCCTTGAAGAATTTTCCGTCATGGCTGCGGCACTCGCCGCGCACATGCACGTAGTCGGTGACGACGTTGGTGGCATCGCCCGCGGGGCGGCCCTCGCCGCCGGTGACGGGGCCGACATTGCTGGTGCCCTGCCGCGCGCTCGCGCCCTTGCCCTTCACCACCTTGCCGAACCAGCCGCCGGCCTTCACGTCGGCAAGCGCCAGCGCCATGATCATGGTCGAGGAGATGCCGCGCTCCGGCGCGACGCCGGCATGCGAGGCGCGGCCAAAAATCTCGACGGTCCAGCGGTCGGCGCCAACAGCGCCGATCACGACGTTGGAGGCCGAGCCGCCGTCATAGTTGAAGGCCATCACCGGTGACCCCAGCTCATCCAGCTTGACGTGGCGCGCGCCGTAGAGCCCGCTCTCCTCGCGCACGCAGAACAACAGCGTGATCGGCGGATGGTCGAGCTGCTGCTTCTCGAGCTCGGCGGCCAAGGTCACCAGCACGCCGCAGCCGCAGCGGTTGTCGCCGCCGAGCGCGGTCTTGGCCTCGTTGACGATCTTGCGGCCGGATTTCTTTGGCTTCGCGCCGGCGCAGAGCGGCACCGTGTCCATGTGGGTCATGAACATGATGCGCGGCTGGTTGTGCAGCGCGCCGCGGCCGGGCAGGTCGACGATGAGATTGCCGGTTTCGGTCGGCACGGGAATGCGGGTGTTGGCATCGTCCAGCCGGATCGCCTTCGCCGGCACGCCGCTTTCCTTCAGCGCGGCGGTGAGCTCACGCCCGATCGCCGCCTCCTGTCCGGTGACGCCCTCGATGGAGAGGAAGCGCATGAGACGGTCGGTGGCGGCTTTGTTGTCGACGGGCATGAACTGAATTCCCTTGATGCAGACAGTGCGCCAGCATCTCTCGTGGCAGCGCGATGTGCAAGGGCTTCAGATGGTCCCCTCATATGCGAGGAATGTTGGCAGCCGACGCGATGCCCGTGGACGTACCGATCTGGCGACTTGATGACCGTCCTGATCGTTGGCATTGGTCCGTCTATCGCGGACCGTTCGTATCGCTTACGGTGACCACTTCATGTTTACGTATACGCCGGCTGCCCCAGCGAGGGCGAGCGCAAGAATTATGAAGACACCTTCCCACCACGTGCAGTAACGATAGTCGCCCTGATTGGGCCCAGTCGCATAGGTTGGCCGTTCCATTGGCGGGAGCAACCCGTAGTGGCCGAGCATACAGATGGGATGGAACGCGAGCAGGACGGCAGCAATTGAGAACACAATGGCCGAAGCTTTGTCGAATTGTTTGTAAGCCAGTGGCAGCACAATGCAGAATAAAGTCACGCTGAGCATGCTCAGAATGTTGATATAGTCGGGGATCGGGAACCAAGCTTTGCGTTTGCCGTCCGCGACGTCAATTTCACGCTTGATGCGGAAACTGAACAACGCCAATTGCGCGGCGAAAACGACCGATACCAGCGTCTGGAGGGAAAGACCTAAGTTTGCTTGCATGTTATCCTCGCATAAATTCGCCGCGACGGTGAGAACCGTAAAGCAAAGAGCCTGCGCGTATTATTGAGGCGCACGTTGTAATAGAAAACTCTATCGCATGCATGACAATGACGTTGTGAAGCGGTTCACATCCCGCCGCGGCTCTGCGTCCATCACGTCCAACGCTGCGAGGTGTAAGGCAAAAAGATCATCACCCCCACAAGCAACGCCGCCGCCATGAACAGCAGCACCGCCGGCAATCCCGCGACCGATGCGACAGCGCCTGACATCGACTGCATCAGCGCGGTGCCAAGGAAGAAGGCGAGGTTCACGGCGGCTAGCGCCTTTCCGGCGGTCTGCGCGTCCACCAGTTGCCGGCACATGCCGAACAGCAGCGGCTGAGCCGAGGTCGCAAGGCCAATCAGCACGAACAGCACGAGGTCGTATTGCGGTGGCATGACCTCAACGCCGAACAGCCATGCAACCGCATAATGCGGCGCGCCGAGCGCCATCAGCACCACCAGCAGAGCTGCGATCGTGTGCGTGCCAGCCACCAGTTCGCGGCGGTGGCCGACCTTGCGGTCGACCATGCCCATCAGCAGGGGACCTGCGATCATCGCCAGCGTGTAGGCGCCGAGCTGGTTGCCGGCCTCGACCCGCGACAGGCCCTTGACCTGCATCAGCCACGGCCCGCCCCACAAGCCGCGCAGCACCAGCGAGGTCGCGAGCGACACCAGCGCCAACGCGATCAGCCCGCGCAAGGGCCGCGACAGGCCGAGCCTGAGCACCTCGATCATCTGCGACAGCGGCGAGGAATCGTCCTTGTGCTCGGCTGGCTGGTTCGGCACCAGCGCAAACACGGCGAGCGCCACCGCGATGCCGCCGGCCGCGGCGATCCAGAACCCGGCGCGCCAGCCGTAAGTGTCGACCACGAAGGCGAGCGGGCTCGACGACAGCAGCATGCCGATATTGCCGATCGACAGGATCGCGCCCGACCACAGCCCGAAGCGCGCCGCCGACAATTGCTTCGCCGCCAGCGTCATCGGGCACATCAGCATGCCTGACGTCGCGATGCCCAGCAGCAATTGCCCGAAGGCAAAACTCTCAGGCCCGGTCGCAAAGCCCGACGCGGTCGCGCCGACCACGGTGCCCGCAAGCAGGCTCAGCGACACCGGCCGCACGCCAAAGCGGTCCATTGCGGCGCCCACAGGGATTTGCGAAGCGGCGAACGCAAAATGATAGACCGAGGTGAGGCTCGCCAGCGCCTGCGGCTGTACGTGGAAATCCTCCGCCATCAGGTCGAGGCTGAGCGCCGGGATGGTGCGCAGCAGCGTAGAGAGCATGTGCCCACAGGCCAGCGCCACCAGCGCAAAGATCAGCGCGCGTGTGCCATGTCCCGCCTCATCATTGGCAACCGCACTCATCAGCGTTCCGTCCCGGCAACGTTTTGGCCGGGTTACACGATTGGGGGAGGCGTGCCAATGCCGGGAGGGGGCGGCTTATCGCATGGCCCGCCAGACTTTCGCGTGTGAGTCGCGTTACGACCGCTCGGCTCTAGGCTATAGAGGTCGTAGCCCAGCCGTCCCGATTCCGTCCCACCAGAGCATCACATGGCGGACAAGCCCAAGACGCTTCGCGTCAGTCTTGTGCAATGTCGCGGCACTCCTTACGAGGTCGGCCGCGCCCAAGCCGATGCGTTTGCCGCGACCCG
The DNA here is from genome assembly GCF_022012555.1 of Bradyrhizobium zhengyangense. Classification (NCBI taxonomy): domain Bacteria; kingdom Pseudomonadati; phylum Pseudomonadota; class Alphaproteobacteria; order Hyphomicrobiales; family Nitrobacteraceae; genus Bradyrhizobium; species Bradyrhizobium zhengyangense. Next base: position 172,583 of record NZ_JAKLTZ010000005.1, read on the forward strand.
CAAGGGCAAGGCATTTCTCCGCAAGCGGTTGAAGCTGCCCTGGTGGTTGAACATCCGCACCCAGGAGCGTGCATTCAGGGCCTATGCGCCTGCTCTGTGGGAGGAGATCGGCGGGATCGCCGAGGGGCTCAACATCTCGATGGAGCATGCCGTCACCTATTTCGGCAACGAAGGCATGAGGATGCCGACAGGCGGCTGCTCGGCCGTGATGTCTGGTGGTGTTTATGGCCGCAACTATGATTTCTGGCCGCGAGGGTATGAGGGAGCTTCGCGCTCGTCCAGATCAGCGGCAGCTATGCCAGCATCGGCGGCAGCCATCAGCTGACCGGACGACTGGACGGCATGAATGAACACGGTCTCGCCATCGGCCTGCATCTGGTCAAGGCGCGACCGCGTGCGCCCGGTCTCAACAGCGTGTTACTGGTCAGGCGCGTCCTGGATAGCTGTGCGACGACGGCGGAGGCCATCGACCTTCTGCGCCGCACGCCTCATGCCATGCAGTACAATTATTCGCTGCTCGATTCCGGCGGCGTGGCTGCGGTGGTTGAAGCAGGGGCCGGCGCGGTCGCGGTGCGCGGTGGCGACTGGCTTGCCTGCACCAATCATTTCCAGTCGCCGCAATTGCGGCGCCTCAATCGCCGGGTCGCGCATTCGATCGACCGGCTCCCGCCGCTGGAAGGTTGGGCCGCGCGAAATCTGACGGCCGAGCAGACGTTCCAGGCGCTGAACTTTTCGGCCTCGCCGGCCTTCCATAATTACGGTCGCGCCCAAACGCTGCACACCATCGTTGCCGAGCCGGGAAAGCGACGGCTCCTGATCGGTATCGGGGGCGATGCAGCCGCGCTCGAAGAGGACATGCTGGACGTTGATTTCAAGTCATGGGTCGCCGGCGAAGATTTGCCGACGTCTGAGATCAAGGGGCAACTCAATCTTGGCCTGCAACGTATCAGGCGGACAAAAGCGAGGCGATGGAGCAAGCGGTGATATCAACGGGAATGGGAATCTCAATCCGATCAAGGGCACAAAAATGATCGCAAGGCTCAGACAGATCGTTCTTCTCGGCGCATTCGCCGCGTTCGCCACGTTTGGCGCCGCGCACGCTGCAACCGTCGTGGCCCTTGGCGCCAGCAACACGTTTGGCAAAGGCGTGTCGCGCAGCCAGGCCTATCCCGCACAGCTCGAAGCGCTTCTCCGTGCGAGGGGTCTCGGCGTCCGTGTCATCAATGCCGGCATCAACGGTGACACCACGGGAGGCATGCTGGCCCGCATCGATCGAGTCGTTCCGAAGGGAACGAGCGTCGTGATCCTCCAACCCGGCGGAAACGACCGGAGAAAGCTGGCGGCCGACAACACGCCCGAAATCCAAAGCCGGCTGGGCGCGATGGGCATCAAGGTGGTCATGCTCCCGAACGGGATGCTGCATGGACTGCCGCATCAACCCGACGGGCAGCATCTCACGCCAGAGGGCTATCACATGCTGGCAGAGCAGCTGGTCGGTCAGGTCGCAGCGGCGCTGGGTAAATGACGTTACGCCCGCTCGAAGGTGTCGATGCTGGTTGTGACCGCGCGCCGCCAGTTGAGCGGCCTCAGCTTTGCGGGGTCGCCTTCATTGGCGGCGCTCAGCGCCTGGTCGGCAGAGGTAGTCGAAAGAAGGCAATCGCTTGCGGTCTTACGCAACCCGTACCGTCCTCAAGAACTGGTCGACCTCCTGCTGAAGACGGCGACTCTCCTGCGAGAGCGATTGTGCCGCGGATAACACGCTTCCCGATGCGGCGCCCGTCTGGCTGGCGCCGCTCTCGACATCAACGATGTTCGTGCTCACGTCGGACGTTCCGCGCGAAGCTTCTTGGATATTGCGCGAGATTTCCTGCGTGGCAGCGCCTTGCTCTTCAACCGCGGCCGCAATGGTGGAGGAGATTTCAGACAGGCGCTCGATTGTCGTGCTGATGTCCTTGATCGCGACGACCGAATCCTCCGTCGCGGCCTGAATTCCCGAAATCTGTTGCCCGATTTCTCCTGTTGCCTTCGCGGTTTGCTCGGCAAGGGCTTTCACCTCGGAAGCTACCACGGCGAACCCCCGACCAGCATCGCCGGCGCGGGCCGCCTCAATCGTCGCATTGAGAGCGAGCAAATTGGTTTGCCCGGCAATGGTATTGATTAGCTCGACGACGTCGCCGATCCGGGCTGCCGCCTTGGAAAGTTCAGTGACCCGCTCGTTGGTCGATCTTGCCTGCTCCACGGCGCCATTGGCGATCCGGGCGGACTCCTGAACCTGTCGGCTGATCTCATTGACGGACGACGTAAGCTCTTCCGTAGCTGAGGCGACCGACTGAACGTTTGTCGAGGCCTCCTCCGATGCCGCAGCTACTCGCGTGGCCAGCTCCTGCGATCTCGTGGCCGATGATGACAAGGTGGTTGCAGAGGATTCGAGCTCGGCTGAAGCGGAAGATACGGTCTGGATGATGCTGCCGACTGTGCCCTCGAACTCGTTTGCTAGCTTGTCCATGTCGAGCTTGCGCTTTGCCTCAGCGGCGCGCTGGACCGCTTTCACTTCCTCGGCATTAAATCGGACGATCGCCTGCACACTGCGCATATTGCGAAGAGCTTCGCCAAGCTCGTCGTCTTTCTCGACGGGGATGGCGTTGTCCAGCTTGCCAAACGTGACGTTGAGCATTGCCTCGTTGAGCACTTTCAACGGACGCAGCACGGAGCGGATCGTCTGCACACCGATGAATCCACCGAAGGCAAGGCCGGCGAGGACCATCAAGCCGACGATCGCAATCGTCATGTAGAACTGATGCTGTGCCGCCTCGTATTCGGCTTTGGCCTCTTTCACCTGGATGGCAACAAGCACATCCAGCTCACGCTTCGCTTCGTCGAAAAGTTGACGCGCTTTGCCGGCGAGGAGAGAGGAGGCTTCGTCGAATTTGCGTTCTCCAAGCAGGGCAAGCGAAGGTTTGACCGCATTCTCCGCGTAGGCCTGGCGCTTCACGGTGAATCGCTCGGCCGCCATCTTCTCTTCGGGCGTGAGATAAGTGGCCAAGTACTCGCCCCAAACTCTCGAGATCTTGTCGATGTTTCCGTTGACTGCAGCAGCGACGTCTCCGACTGGCCTGCCGGCGCGTCCATCGGCAGCCGCGGCGAGCTGGATCGCCGTGTTTTGCAGCATTCGGTCGTTGATATCGAACAATTGAGCCAGCGGGATTGTCCGGTCTTCATAGATCGATTGCATTCGCCTGTTGCTGGCATTGGTGGACAGAAGTCCCGAAATTCCGGCAACAAGCATGAAGATGCTGAGGATCGCGACCAAGGTCGTTAGGCGCGCCCTCAACGTGCCCGTGAAAAAGGATAGCTTGTCCAGGACTGACCGACGGCGAATGATGCCCGCGCCTATCTGATACTCCTGCCCCTTGTTGGCGCGCATGAGCGCGTAGACTTTTTCGGCCTCGGCGCGGTCCTCCGGAGCAAGCTTCGTCCGAACTGAGGTAAAGCCTGTGACTTCGCCGTTTTCGCGGATTGGGGAGGCGTTCGCCAACACCCAGTAGAAGTCACCATTCTTGCGCCTGTTCTTGACCGCACCCGACCACGGCTTACCATCTTTGAGCGTCTGCCAAAGATTTTCGAAAGCCGCCTCCGGCATATCCGGATGCCGAACAATGTTATGCGGCTGGCCCATCAACTCGTCGGGCGCAAACCCGGCGGCCGCCACGAACTGGTCATTGAAGTAGGTGAGCTTCCCTTTGAGGTCGGTCCTTGAGACGATCAGCGTCTCGTCCGTAATGGGAAATTCAGTTGCTGTGACCGGAAGGTTCTTGCGCATGATGGTACCTCTGCAGCGTTGCGAGGGTGAAGTCTCATGAGCACGATTCTTTTCCAAATGACTGAATGTCGCGTAAATATTGAGCAAAACGATCATTAAATCAGCAGGGGAAGGCCGGTACTACCCTGCCGCTGTCGAAGGAGTGCTCGCGAATTATACTGCTTGCTCATTTGCGATGCATCGACGCGCGGCTCCATCGTTGGTTGTTGGAGCAACGCCCGTGGAACAGCACGATGATCTGCTCTATTCCGATCTTTTGCAGACGCGATCAACGACGAGCTTTGCAGAGCAATACCCTATGGCCGAAGTAGAGCTTGCCTGGTCAGTTCCCGGAGTGAGTTGGGTTCGGTTCTTGCGCGGGTTGCAGTTTGCGTTCGGCTGTGCGGGCAATTGGCCGAGCAAGTTCTCCGCTTCAGCCAATAGGGTGCGAACGAACTTCCGCTCTTCGATCGCCTCGCTGCTGAAATAGCCGTGCTTGACGGCATTGCCGTTCCCAATCGGCGCCCCGGATCCCCATGCACCGCCGTGCATGCGGCAGCGTATCCTGCCGCGCAGCGCCGGCGCGCGACACGTTGCACCGTTGCGGGTTTGCGCCCCGCAACGTCGACTCGTTCGCATCGCCCCTGTGTTGCGGACGTGGCTCATGCGGGAACGGCGTCCACCAGGCCAGGCTGTGCAGCGATCAAGTTCGCATGTTGCGTGAAGTTGCCGACGACGGCCTTGCCGCCGTCCTGCACGGACAAATTCTGCACCGTGATCGCGCACGCGCCGTTGCTGCGGTGCCGGTTCAAGGCCTCCACCTGGGCCGCGTAAGTGCGGGCTAGCCGGGTCAGGGCGCGTGTGAGGCTTTCCTGCTGCTGCACGTCATCGGTGCAGGCGAGGCGACAGGCGCAGCGCATCGTCGCGACCTGAATGCTCACCATCTGCGCCGCCAGCATGGATTCGAGCGAGTCCTTCGGCGCGATGCTCTTCAGCGTCGAGACCATGAAGGCGAGATTGCCCTGGTCGGGCTTGCACGCGACGACGCTCGCCTTCACCAGCTGGCTCAACAGGCCATGCAGCGCGTCGCGGTCGGCGGCGCCGAGCGCCTCGGCCAGCAGCGCTTCGCCGGCGCTCGCATCAGGATGTTCGATCACGATGCTCCGGCGGCGGAGCTTGACTTTCGGGCTTGCAATGGTCGCGGCGCGATCGCTGGCCGTGATGGCCGTCGTTTCGGGAGATGTCAGGGACGTGGTCATGCGATGTGTCCTTTGCCGCAGCAGGGCGCGGCCTCGCGGCAAGCGAAGCCGATCGCGCGTCTGCTGACGCGGCGGTTGGGATTTTCAGGTGGTGACGAGGCGTTGTCGCGCTGCCGGGTCGAGCGCGCCCATCATCGGGCAGGGCTGGACACGGGCTGATCTCGCGATGATGCCATCATGCTCCTGTTTTGCCCGACGAGTCAAAGTGATTTTCTGAAATTCAGCAGTCGACCGCGCGCAAGCCCCCGTTCTGACGGGGGCGTCAAGCTACTGTGCATGGGGTTGTTTTCGTGTTTCGGTCGCGGCGGGGCGTTCAGCCCGAAGACCGCTCGCGCGCCGCCACACGGATGGTGTGGGCCTTTGCCCCCTTGGCGCGGGCCGCGATCATGCTGCGCGCCTTGCCATGGGCTGCGCCGCCCTTGCGGAGCAGCGCCACGAGGTGCTTGCGGGCGCGGTTTGCTGCGAGCCGCGCCGCCAGCTGCTCGGCCTTGCGAATGATGGTGGCGGTCGACGGCGTGAGATTCGCGGGCACCCAGGCGACGTCCTTGATCTTGGACAGGCTGCCGACGCCCTCGCAAGGCGCCTCGCGCGGCAGGTCGATCCGGATCGCCAGCGCATCCGAACGCTCGATCCAGTCTTCGGCTTTGGTGCCGGTGATGATGCGGACATAGTCGCGCGTCTCGCGCGGCAAGTCGCTCTCCTTGGCGAGCCATTTCTGGATGCGGCCGGGGCCGGCGTTGTAGGCGGCTGCGGCGAGGCCGAGATTGCCGAAATCGTCGCGGAGCTTGCGCAGGAATCTTGCCGATGCGGGCAGCGCCTTCATGGGATCGAAGGGATCGTCGAGCCCCATTTCAGCGGCGGTCTCCGGCATGAATTGCGCAACGCCTTGCGCGCCGGCCTGGCTGACCTCGTCGGATTTGAAACGGCTCTCCTGCCAGAGCAGGCGGGCGAAGAACGGCACAGGAATGCCGCTCTCCTCGGCCGCTTCCTTGAGCGCGCGGCAGAATTGTTCGGTCGGTGAAGGCGAAGTCTCTACGGCAGCTTCGATGGCGGGCTCCGGCTCGATCGTCTCCTCATAGGAGGCACGCGCATTGGCAAGTTCAATGGCCTGCACACTTGCGAGGAACAGCTCGACGATCGGCACCAACGAAGGCGCGCGGTCGGACTTCGGCGTGGCCTGGTCGACATGTGAGGTTTGCCATGTCGGCTCTGGGCCGACGTCGCACATCAGAAGCAGGAACGCAGCGCAAGCCGCGACGAGAAATCGCATCTCGGTAAGAGTCCTCGAACTGTGGGGAACGACCAGCGGGTGCCGGTGACAAGGACTTCTTAACCGTAATTGCGGCGAAGCTGCGATTCCGAAAGACCACCGGTGTTAGTACGGTGTTCCCGTCGCAGGAACGCGGGGCGCCGCTCCCGCGGTTCTACGGAAACCGCGAGGGGCTCACAGCTGCAAACAATCTTGCGGCAGGTCGGCGCCGCCTAAGGCTTGGGAAAATCCTTGCGCATCGCGATCTCGGCGGCATCGCCGGGCGACAGCACGGTCTGGTCGAAGGCCGCTTGCGGCTTGGTCATGATGTCGTAGAGCGAGATGCCCTTGACGGGCTTGCCCATGAGCTCGCGGACGCAGTCGGCGAGCGTGCCGTTGTAGACGAGGTAGGGCGGACCACGGTCCTTCTGCCGCTCGCCCCTCAGTGACGGCCACTTCTTCAGCTCGGCCGGCGCGTCGTAAGCGATCGGCGATCCCTCTTTGAACATGCGTGTCCCCGGGCGGCTTGGACTTCAGGGGGAACCCTAAAGCCGTCAGGTAAACGCGCGTTAAAGAATTGGTTCAAATCAGCCGGCGATGAAGGCAAGCAGGGTGCCGTTGGCCTTCGCCGGGGGCACGACGATCGCCGCACCGCTACGGACGCCTGCGGGGCCGAGGGCCTTCTCGGTCGCCGCGAGATCACCGCTGACGAGCACCAGCGCCGCACCGCCGCGCCCCGAGAGGCCAGCGAGCGGCACGCCGGGATAGCGTTGGCCAAGCTGCTCCAGTGTCAGATAGACGAAGTCGGCGCGGTCGCCGCCTGAGGTCACCGTCACCGCGCCGTCGGCCTCTGCCTTCGGCTCGCGATCGATCAGCCGCGCCAGATGCGCGGCTTCCGCTGCGGGCTCGGGCGCTGCGATCAGCACTTGGCTAATCCGCTTGGCCGCGTTCGCATGTTTCATCAGCTCGGGAATCCACACCGTCTCGCGGGTCTTGTGCTGACAGGCGAAGATGCGCACCCCGCCGGGCGCTTCCGCGGTCGGCCACATGAAGGTGCGGAATTTTGCGGCCGAGACCGTGCCATCAGGCAGCGTGACCGGTCGCTCGAAATCGGTCGGGCCGATCGGCGTGAAGCCGCGTGCGCGGATTTCCTCGGCACCGGCGGCGGAATCGATCGCGGTGAAGGCGATGCGTTCGATGCCTTCACCCTGTCGCTCGACAAAGGCGCGCGCCGGCGCGTTGTGCTCGGTTGCGACCAGCACGCCGAGCAGCTCCATATAATCAGGGTCGAACATGATGGTGTAGTTGCCGGTGCCCATATGCGCGCTGTGGGTGCCGCGCGGCGAAAGCGTGAAGCCGAGCTGGCGATAGTTCTCGGCAGCCTTGTCGAGGTCTTTCACCATGACCACGGCGTGGTCGATCCCGATGACGTTCTTGAGGGCCACTTGCGATTTCCCCGGCAATTGCGAACTGACGTTGGACGGCCTGCGCCGCCAGTCCTGTCTACGCCGGATAGGCGCTCGAGTCATTTTCAAATCGAGGGGAGATCAGGAATTTCATTCCGCGAAACGCGGCATCGCCGCGCTGTGATCAGCGATCCTGCTCGCTGATATAGGCGGCGAGGACGGCGCGTTCCTCGCTGGTCATTTCGGTGATATTGCCCGGCGGCATCGCGTTGGACCAGGCCGCGACGCGGCCGATCAGACGGATGTTGCGATGGATGTGCTCGGGCGCATCGAGCAAAATGCCCTTCGGCGCGGTCACGATGCCGGCCCAGACCGGCTCGGCCGCATGGCACATGCTGCAGCGGGACATCACGATCTCCTCGACATTGGCGAGGGTGGGCTGCGCCGAGAGCGCGCCCGTCTTGACCTCGCGTGGTCCGGCTGCAGAGAGGAAGAGGATCGCGATCGCGCCCGCTGCCGCCACGCCCCACACCCACCACGGCGATTTGCGTCCGGCATGGCCTTCGTTGAAGAAGTGGCGGATCACCGGTCCCAGCGCCAGCACGATCGCGACGATGATCCAGTTGAAGCGCGTGGCGTAGAGCAGGGGATAGTGATTGCTGATCATCAGCACGACGACGGGCAGGGTCAGATAGTTGTTGTGGACCGAACGTTCCTTGCTGGTCTTGCCGAGCTTCGGGTCGGGCGCCTGACCCGCGATAAGCGCCGCGACGATTTTCTTCTGGTTCGGAATGATCACCGCGAAGACGTTGGCGACCATGATGGTGCCGATCAGTGCGCCGATCTGGTTGAAGGCGCCGCGGCCGCTCAGCACATGGGTGAAGGCGTAGGTCAGCGCGACCAGGAACAGATAGCCGCCGACGGCGAAGGGCAGCTCGCGCTGCGCAAGCCCGGTGCGGCAGGCGGCCTCGTAAAGCAGCCACGCCAGTGCGAGGCTGCCGAAGCTGAACAGCCCGGCCTGGAACGGCGTGAGGTCGAAGATCGACTTGTCGACCAGGAACAAATCGGCGTCGAGATAATACACCACCACCATCAGCGCGAAGCCGGACAGCCAGGTGGTGTAGGCCTCCCATTTGAACCAGGTCAGCTCGTCCGGCATTTGGCTCGGGGCCACCAGATATTTCATGATCCGGTAGAAGCCGCCGCCATGGACCTGCCAGGCCTCGCCCTGCACGCCATCAGGCAGGTCGCTCCTGGGCTTGAGGCTGAGGTCGAGGGCGATGAAATAGAAGGAACTGCCGATCCAGGCGATCGCGGCCACCACGTGCAGCCAGCGCAGCAGCAGACTCGCCCATTCCGATATGATCGATCCCCACATGATCATCCCATCAATCGCGACACCGATGCCGCAGCCTTGATGACCGCAACCTGCGGCCGTGCCCTTACAATCTGTTGCACCGATCCGCGACGTTTTCCAGTACGATGGGTCACACCATCTGCACATCGTGCGGGCATGAGCTGACGTGGGATTTGGCAGATAAGTCCGGGAGGAAGCTGGCGTGAAGATTCATGTTTCGCACATGATAGTGGCCGCATGGCTGTTGGTCGTCTGTGCAGGCGCGCAAGGAGAGCCCGTGCTGCGGGGCAAGGATGCCTATGGCAGCTGGCAGGCCGACAAGCCCGGTACCATCAGGCTGATCCGCCCACAGGATCTGGCCAAGCCCGGCGCCACGCCCTCGGTCTCAAATCCGACGCGAGTGACGTCGCGTGGCAGCGCAACACCCGATGTGCCTGACGGATTCAAGATCGAGCTGTTCGCCGACGGCCTCTCCGACGCCCGCGTGCTTCGCGTCGCGCCGAATGGCGATATCTTCGTTGCCGAGACCGGGCCGGGGCGCATTCGCGTATTGCGTCTCGGGGAGGGCGGCAAGGTTGCGACCAACGAGGTCTTTGCCAGCGGGCTGAGCCGCCCGTTTGGGATCGCTTTCTTTCCGAACGGCGACAATCCGCAATGGGTTTACGTCGCCAATACCGGCAATGTCGTCCGCTTTCCCTATCACGCCGGCGACCTGAAGGCCTCGGGCAAGGCCGATGTTGTGGTGGCGGATCTCGCACACGGATCGGGCCATTCGACCCGCGACATCGTGTTCACGCCAGACGGCAAGCGCATGCTGGTGTCGGTCGGTTCAGTCAGCAACGTCGCCGAGGGCATGGGCAGCCCGCCCGGTGGGCTCGAGGCCTGGGCGCGCTCGCAGGCGCTCGGCGCATCCTGGGGCTATGAGGCCGAGCGTGCCGCGGTGCTCTCATTCACGCCAGAGGGTAAGGACCGCAAGCTCTATGCCACCGGCATCCGCAATTGTGTCGGCCTCGCGATCCAGCCGCAGACCGGCATGCCGTGGTGCTCGACCAACGAGCGCGATGGCCTCGGCGACGATCTCGTGCCCGACTATGTCACCAGCGTAAAGGAGGGTGGCTTCTACGGCTGGCCGTGGTTCTACATCGGCAACAACGAAGACCCGCGTCATGCCGGCGCGCGGCCGGACCTCAAGGACAAGGTGACGGTACCCGATGTGCTGGTGCAGCCGCATTCGGCCTCGCTCGGCATGACCTTCTACCAGGGCGCGCTGTTTCCGTCCGAATATCAGGGCGACGCCTTCGCCGCCGAGCATGGCTCGTGGAACCGGTCGAAGCGCACCGGCTACAAGGTGATCCGCATCCGGATGAAGGACGGCAAGCCGACCGGCGAGTACGAGGATTTTGTCACGGGCTTCGTCGTGAATGACAGTCAGGTGTGGGGACGACCGGTTGGAATTGCGGTCGCGAAGGATGGGTCGCTGCTGATCTCGGAAGATACCGGCGGATCGATCTGGCGGGTGAGGCACTAGCAATCGCGCTGCGACCTATCCCCGCCGCACACTCGCTCCGCCATCCACCGGCAACGTCACGCCGGTGATGAAATTCGCCTCATCCGACGCGAGAAACAGGGCGGCATTGGCGACGTCCCAGCCCGTACCCATCTTCTTGCGCAGCGGCACCTTGTTGTCGCGCTCGGCTTCGACTTCGGCTCGGCTCTTGTGCCATTCGCGGGCGCGGGTATCGACAGCCATCGGCGTGTTCATCAGGCCGGGCAGGATGACGTTGGCGCGGATGCCGTATTCGGCGTTCTGGTAGGCGAGCTGTTCGGTGAAGGCGATCATCGCCGATTTCGTCGCCTTGTAGGCGACGTAAGGATAGGTGGTGATCGCCGCCATCGACGAGATGTTGATGATGACCCCGCCCTTCTGCGCGCGCATGATCGGGATCACTTCTTTGGCGGCGAGGATACAGCTCTTCAGATTGATCGCGACCACGCGGTCGAATGCTTCCTCGGTGATTTGCAGCAGCTCGGCATCGCCGCCGGCGAGGCTCACGCCGACATTGTTGTGCAGGACGTCGATCCGGCCCCAGCGCGATTTGGCGTCGGCGACCATCGCCTTGATGTCGGCAGACTTTGTCACGTCGGCCTTGAAGGCTGCTGCGGTGCCTTGCTTCGCAACGATCAGATCGACGGTCTCCTGCGCCGATTCCAGATGGTGATCGACGCACAACACCTTCGCGCCCTCGCGCGCGAAGGTCAGCGCGGTGGCGCGGCCGTTGCCCATGCCTTCGCCGGGGCTCTGGCCGGCACCGACCACGATCGCAACCTTGTCTTTCATGCGCATGTCAATTCACTCCCGGGATCGGGTACTGCTGGAGTACCTCTTTGTAATAAGGCTCGTTGTCGATCTTCATGGTAGCGAGCACGCGTACCACACCACAATAAAAGGCGATGGTGAGCACAAGGTCGACCATGTGCTCGTCGGAGAGATGCTGCTTGAGTTCGGCGAAAGTTGCGTCCGACATCGCAAGGTCCCGCACCATTTCGCGGGCGCCTTTCAGGATCGACTTGGCGAGCGGCTCGAGCTTCGACGGCTTGCCCTCGGTCTCCGCCATCAGGCCGGCGATGTCTTCGTCTGTAACGCCGAACTCCTTGCCGATCTTCACGTGGTGCGTGAACTCGTATTCCGACTTCTCCATCCAGCCGACCTGGAGGATCGCCAGCTCCCGCAGGCGCGGGTCGAGCTTGCTCTTGAAGCGGATGTAGCCGCCGATGCCGTTGAAAGCGCGCGCCATCTCCGGTGAGTTGACCAGCAGCTTGTGCAGGTTGGTGTTGCGCTTGAGCATATCGCGATATTCGGGCGCGACCTGGTCGGCCTCGAGATAGGGCAGGCGGGCCATTGTGTTTCCTCTAGTGTTCTTGTGACTCGCGTTCGGGCGCCTGCAGCGTGACGCCGCCGTCGACCACCAGCACCTGGCCGGTGATGTAGCGCGCGAAATTGCTGAGCAGAAATTTGACGGCATGGCCGACGTCCCAGCCGGTGCCTTCGGTCTTGAGCAGGGAGGCCCTGGCGCGGTTGGCGCGCGCCTGCTCGCTCATGCCGCGGGCATAGACCATCGGCGTGTACATCGGCCCGGGGCAGATGCAGTTGACACGGATGTTGTCGCGGCCGTGATCGACCGCCATCGCGCGCGTGAGGCCAATGATGGCCGCCTTGGAGGTCGTGTAGGTCGTGAGCCCGCGCGGCCGTAGCGCGGAGATCGAGGAGATATTGACGATCGCGCCGCCCTTGGCGGTTTTGATCATGGCGGGAATCGCATGCTTCGACAGTAGGAACATGGTCTCGACATTGACCTGCATGACGCGGCGATATTGCTCGGGTGCCTCGTCGACCACGCTGCCGCGGCTGCCGATGCCGACATTGTTGTCAAGGAAATCGAGCCGACCCCAGCGGTCGAGTGCGGCGTCGACGAGCTGTTTGCAATCACCTTCGCTGGTGACGTCACCGCCGTGGGGCGCGGCCGTGCCGCCCTCGGCTTTGATCATCTCGACGGTGCGCTCGGCGAGCTTGAGGTCGAGATCGGCGACCAGCACCTTTACGCCGGCGCGGGCCAGCAGAATTGCTGCGGCGCGACCGTTGCCGATGCCGTCACCAGCGGCGCCACCGCCGCTGATCAGCGCCACCTTGCCGGCGAGGCCGGCATCGTCCTCAGGGCCCTGCATGTCGTTTCATCCCGATATTTTCGTGCAAACTAGCAACGCGCCGCCTGGGTGAGAAGGCCCGCCGTCCCGCGTCGATGTCATTGACATCGCACGGAATTGCATGCCGCCGGACGAGATGAGCTGCGGTTGAGCAGCAACTGCTCGGAACCGTCTTCACGCAACTGCGTTTGTGGCTGGAGCGCTTTTCGCGTTACCGTCGTCGTCGGGGTCTCCCAATCGCCAGTGGCTTGCCGATGAATCTGCTCGATCCACAAGGGCCGGTGGCTGCCGCCAACAGCACCATCCTGGTCGATTCCGTCTTCATCATGCTCGCGATCGTGGTGCCAACCATTTTCGCGATCCTCGCTTTTGCGTTCTGGTTTCGCGCCTCCAACACGAAAGCACGCTTTCAGCCTGACTTCGTCTATTCCGGCCGCGTCGAGATGGTGGTGTGGGCGATCCCCGCGCTAACGGTCATCCTGCTCGGCGGCGTCGCCTGGATCGGCTCGCACCAGCTCGATCCGAGAGCGCCCGTGCCAGGCACCGGCAGCCCGGTGCGCATTCAGGCAGTGTCGCTCGACTGGAAGTGGCTTTTCATCTATCCGGACCAGCGGATCGCCACCGTCAACACGTTGACAGTACCCGCAGGCGCTGAGCTCAATTTCCAGCTGACATCGTCGAGCGTGATGAACGTGTTCTTCATCCCGCAGCTCGGCAGCATGATCTACACCATGAACGGCATGGTGACGAGGTTGAACCTGCGTGCTGACAATGAGGGCAAGCTGCAAGGCCTCTCGGCACATTTTTCCGGCGATGGCTTTCCGGACATGATGTTCGACGTCAACGTGATCTCGCCGCTCGCCTTCCCTGATTGGGTGGCGGGCACGGCGAAAAGCGATGCCGTGCTGAACGAGGACAGCTACAAGAAGCTGATGCAGCAGGGCATCGAGAAGGGTAGGCCGACCTATCGGCTGGACGATCCCCGCCTGTTCGACCTGATAGCAACCCAGCACATTCCGCCGGGACCGGGGCCGGAGCTCCTCTCCGATGCCGGCCGTCCCCACAGTGGAGGCGTTGATGCTCGGTAAGCTCGACTGGTCGGCCATTCCGTTCGATCAGCCGATTCCGCTGATAGCGGGTGGCGTGGTGCTGGTTGCGATCCTCGCCGTGCTGATCTGGGTCGTCGTGAAAGGGCATCTGTCCTATCTCTGGCACGAATGGATCACCAGCGTCGATCACAAGCGCATTGGCGTGATGTACATCCTGCTGGCCTCGGTGATGCTGCTGCGCGGCGGCAGCGATGCCATCATGATGCGGGTCCAGCAGGCGATCGCCTATCAATCGCAAGGCTATCTGCCGCCGGAGCACTACAACCAGATCTTTTCTGCGCATGGCACCATCATGATCTTCTTCGTGGCGATGCCGTTCGTGATCGGACTGATGAATTTGGTGGTGCCACTTCAGCTCGGCGTGCGCGACGTCGCGTTTCCGACGCTCAATTCGGTCGGCTTCTGGCTCACCGCGACAGGTGCCTTGCTGGTCAATCTCTCGCTCGTGATCGGTGAGTTCGCCCGCACCGGCTGGCTTGCCTTTCCACCGCTCTCGGAGCTGTCTTACTCGCCTGGAGTAGGTGTCGATTATTACGCCTGGTCGCTCCAGATATCAGGCGTCGGCACGCTGGTGGCAGGCATCAACCTTGTCACGACAGTGCTGAAGCTGCGGACCAAGGGCATGAACTATCTGCGCATGCCGATGTTCTGCTGGACCACGCTCGCTTCGAACCTCCTCATCGTCGCGGCGTTCCCGATCCTCACCGCGACGCTGGCGATGCTGCTGCTCGACCGTTACCTCGGCTTCCATTTCTTCACCAACGAGGCCGGCGGCAACGTCATGATGTTCATGAACCTGATCTGGGCCTGGGGGCATCCGGAGGTCTACATCCTCGTGCTGCCGGCCTTCGGCATCTTCTCCGAGGTGGTCTCGACCTTCTCCGGCAAGGCGCTATTCGGCTATCGCTCCATGGTGCTGGCCACCATGGCGATCTGCGTCATCTCCTTCATGGTCTGGCTGCATCACTTCTTTACGATGGGCGCAGGCCCCGACGTCAACGCCATCTTCGGCATCGCGAGCATGATCATCGCGGTGCCGACGGGCGTGAAGATCTACAACTGGCTGTTCACGATGTATGGCGGTCGCATCCGTTTTGCGACGCCGATGCTGTGGGCGGTCGGCTTCATGGTCACCTTCATCATCGGCGGATTGACCGGCGTTCTGGTCGCGGTGCCGCCGGCGGATTTCATGCTCCACAACAGCATGTTCCTGGTCGCCCACTTCCACAACGTGATCATCGGCGGCGTGCTGTTCGGCGCCTTTGCCGGCTTCGAATACTGGTTTCCGAAGGCCTTCGGCTTTCGGCTTGACGAGCGCTGGGGCAAGCGGGCGTTCTGGTTTACCTTCCTCGGCTTCTACATCACCTTCGTGCCGCTCTATGTTGCCGGCATGCTCGGCATGACGCGGCGCTTGCAGCATTATGACGTCGCGGCGTGGCGGCCGTGGATGATCGTGGCAGCAATCGGCATGGCCGTGCTGTCGATCGGCGTGATCTGCCAGATCATGCAGCTCGTCGTCAGCATCCGTAATCGCGAGGCCTTGCGCGACCGCACCGGCGACCCCTGGGACGGCCGGTCGCTGGAATGGGCGACCTCCTCGCCGCCGCCGGTGTTCAACTTCGCCTTCCATCCTGATGTCCGCGGCGAGGACGCCTATTGGGACATGAAGATCGCGGCCCAGCAGCAATCGCTCGAACACGAAGTGCCCGAATATCACGACATCGAGATGCCCAGGAACTCGCCGACCGGCTTCGTCTGCGCGTTTTTCGCCGCGATCATGGGCTTTGCGTTGATCTGGCACATCTGGTGGATGGTGATTTTGGGCGGCATTGGCGCCTTCGCGACCTTCGTCGTGTTCGCCTGGCGCGACCATGACGAATACGTCATCCCGGCCGCGGAGGTCGCCGCGATCGACCGCGCCAATCTCGAGGAACGGCGCAACCTTGTCAGCATGGCGGGGGCAATCTGATGTCGATGACCGCGACCGTCGGCCGCGCGCATGCCGATCCTCATCACATCGGTGTTGTCATCGAGCATCGCGGGCCCGCGCCGAAGCGGATCGTGACCGCCTATGGCTTCTGGGTGTTCCTGCTCTCCGACATCGTGATGTTCTCCTGCTTTTTTGCGGCCTACGCCGTGCTGGTCAGCCAGACCGCCGACGGTCCGAAGGGCTCGGAGATTTTCGAGCAGCGCAACGTCGCGATCGAAACCGTCTGCCTGCTGCTGTCGAGTTTCACGTGCGGTATGGCCAGCATCGCCGCCGACGTGCGCAACCGGTTCTGGTTCTATCTCGGCATGGCCGTAACTTGCGTGCTGGGGCTGATCTTCCTCGCCATCGAGTTGAGGGAGTTCGCCGATCTCGTCTCCCGCGGCTATGGCCCGTCGCGCAGCGCCTTCCTGAGCGCGTTCTTCTCACTGGTCGGCTGCCACGGCCTGCATGTCTCGGCAGGCGTGCTTTGGCTGCTCACCATGATGGCACAGGTCTTTGCCAAGGGCTTTCGCGCCGATGTGCTGCGCCGGATGATGTGCTTTGCGCTGTTCTGGCACGCGCTCGACATCATTTGGGTTGGAGTCTTTTCCGTGGTCTACTTGCTTGGGAGTGGCGTATGAGCGATCAGACGCACATCGAACATGACCTCGCGCCGGGCGAAGAAGAGCAGCACAGCGTCGGTGAGCGCATCGTCGGCTACGTCGTCGGCCTGGGTCTCGCGCTGCTGCTCACCGCGACCTCGTTCTTCATCGCCGGCACGGATCTGGTCTGGCAGCCTTCGATCCCCGTCGCGCTGATCGTGCTCGCGATCGCGCAGATGGGCGTGCACCTCGTCTTCTTCCTGCACATCACCACGGGACCCGACAACACCAACAACGTGCTGGCGCTGGCCTTCGGGCTGCTGGTCGTTTTCCTGGTGGTCGGTGGCACCGTCTGGATCATGGCGCATCTCAACCAGAACATGCCGCCGATGGATCAGTTCATCCGGATGCACAGCTAGCGCTGCGCAAAAAAGAAGAGCCGCTTGTTGTGACAAGCGGCCCAAGTCTAGGGAGGAAACGCCCGAGCAAGGACAATCCGATGAGGATCGTCTGCCAAGGAAACGCCCGCGCAAAGCGCTTACGTACACATATAGGTGCAGCAACTCCCGATTCAGTTCAATTCCGGATCAATACGGTCTAGGACTACCACTCACGGGTGCGTGAACCAAAATGTTCACTTTGGCCGGCGGCAGTTGTACGCCTTGCGGAAGCCGGAGGCCTGGGCGTCGTCCTCCGAGCAGAACCAGCGGTCCGGCTTGGTCGTCGCGGCATAGCTCGGGCAGCCCCTCAAGTGATAAATGCCGATATTGCCGGTGACGCGGGCGCGCACCGCGAGCTTACCTTTGATGGTGCAGCTCGGCGGCGCCGTCAGCTCCTCCGGAAACAGCACCGCCCGAATCTCCTTGTCGCGGTCGGGACGGCAGGCGGCGCCGAGCAGGGAGCCGTCCTTCTTGCCGGTACGGAATTCTTGCGGTGCAACAAAGCAGCCCTTCCAGATGCCTGATGACGCCGTCTTCGCCTCGGCGGCCGCCGGCTTGACATTGGCCTTGAGGGGCTCGCGCGCGATGGCGAAGCCCAGCCTGACGAGTTGCTCGTTCAATGATACCTTCTCGCCCTCGACCGTGCAGATCGCGCGGTGGCGCTTGCCAAAATTCTTCTCGGGACCGACGTCGTCACAGCGCACCGGCTTGCCGCCGATCAGCTTGGCGAGCTGGTCGCGGGCCTCGATGCCGCAGGTCCAGGGATCGGCGTGGTCGTCGATGCAGACCTGGTCCAACTCGGGCGCGTCGACGCCATCGAGCCGGTAGGTGATGTCGCCAAGCTGGATCGAATTGGCATCCCGGACCGTTGCGGCCGCAGTCAGCGCGGTGACAGGACTGGAGGTCCCCAAAAATCCGGAAAGAGCGAGAAATAAAACAAGCGCGAAGGCGCGGGCAGCGGCCAATGAATATTCGAAGGACATAATTTCTCGCTATCGATTGCTCTTGCTCCTCGTTCCTAGCATCCGGCAGACGCGAGACCAATGGTCTGCGCTGTGCGAAGTGCGACATTCGCCAGCCAGCCTTTACTCGCCGGCCGGTCTGCCCCTATCGTTTGATGGCCTTGTGAGCCGTGATGGCCGAATCGCCCGGGAAGTGGCGAGGGCGGGAGGAAGACTTTTCGATGAAAGACCCCGTGGACGTCCTGATCATCGGCGCTGGCGCTTCAGGCGCGGCAGTGGCGTGGTCGTTGGCCGAGACCAAGATGCACATTCTCTGCCTGGAGCAGGGCGGCTGGATGAACCCGGCGGAATATCCGAGCACGGGCCGGGACTGGGAGGCCAGGTTCTTCGGCGAGTGGTCGTCGAGCCCCAATATCCGCGGCCGGCCCGAGGACTATCCTGTTAACGACGACAATTCCCCGATCAAGGTCGTGAATTATAACGCGGTCGGGGGCTCGACGGTGATGTACACCGCGCACTGGCCGCGGCTGCATCCTTCCGATTTCAAGGTGAAGACGCTCGACGGTGTCGCTGACGACTGGCCGATCGACTACGACGCGCTGACACCGTTCTTCGAAGAGAACGACCGCATGATGGGCACGTCTGGCCTGTCAGGCGATCCGCTGTCGCCGCTGACGCATCCGCCGATGCCTCAGCAGCCGATGGGCCTGTCTGGCGCCATCGTCGCCAAGGCCATGAACAAGCTCGGCTGGCACTGGTGGCCGTCGGATACGACGGTCGCGACCATGGACTATGAGGGGCGGGCGCGCTGCATCAATCTCGGCCATTGCACGCCCGCCTGCGCACAAGGCGCAAAATCCTCGACCGACATCACCTATTGGCCGCATGCGGTTCGGGCCGGCGTCGAGCTGCGCACGCATTGCCGGGTGCGCGAGATCACCACCGACGAGAACGGCATGGCCACCGGCGTGGTCTATTACGACAAGGACGGCATCGAGCAGTTCCAGCCCGCGCATGTCGTGATCATCGCCTGCAATGGCGTCGGCACGCCGCGGCTGCTGCTCAACTCGAAATCCGACCGCTTCCCGAACGGCCTTGCCAATTCGTCCGGCCTCGTCGGCAAGAATTTGATGTTCCACCCCTATGCGCAGATCTACGGCTATGTGAAGGAGCCGACCGACTCCAATCGCGCGCCGCCGACCTGTCTGTGGAGCAAGGAGTGGTACGACACGGACCTGTCGCGCGGTTTCGTGCGCGGCTATGGCGTCCAGTTCGTGCGTGGCGCCGGGCCGGTATTCGAGGCTGTGGTCAGCGAGCAGAAGGGCATTCTGCCCTGGGGAGAAGATCACCACCGCGTCTTCCGCAAGCTCAACGGCCATCGGCTCGGCTTCTCCGCGATCTGCGAGGACCTGCCGGAGGAGCATAACCAGGTCACGCTCGATCCCGTGCTGAAGGACAGCCACGGCATTCCCGCCCCGAAGATCGACTACACGATCTCCGAGAACAGCCGGAAGATGATGGACCATGCGCTCGCCCGCGGCCGCGAGGTTCTGGAGATGGCGGGCGCCACCGACATCTGCGTCAACTCCCCGATCCCCTGGGGCGGCTGGCATCTGCTCGGTACCGCGCGGATGGGCACAGACCCCCAGCGCTCCGTCGTCAACGAATGGGGCCGCACGCACGACGTGAAGAACCTCTTCATTGTCGATGGCAGCATCTTCGTCACCTCGGGCGGCGTAAACCCGACCTCCACCATCCAGGCCCTCGCGCTCTACATCGCCGACCAGATGAAGCAGCGTCTCGCCAACCTGTTCGACTGAGGCCGACATGTCCGAAAGTCTTCAACTGACGCGCGCTCAACGCGACGACCTGCGCACCATCGCCGCGATGATCGTGCCCGCCAGCGACGAGTACAAGGTGCCCGGCGCCGACGATGCCGCGATCCAGGCCGATATGCTGGCGACGCTCGGCCGCGACAGCAAGATGGTGACGGCGGCGCTGGACCATCTGGCGCGCCTGGCCGGCGGGCCGCTTGCCGAGCTCGATGCCTCGAAGCGCAATGCCGCGGCGCAGGAATTTCGCAAGAAAGGCGGCGCGGCCGCGGCAACGCTCGTGCGCGTGGTGCTGCAATGCTACTACCGCGACGACCGCGTGCTGCGCTCGCTCGGGCTGGAGTTGCGTGCGCCGTTTCCCAAGGGCTACGTGCTCCCGGATGGCGACTGGTCGCTGCTCGATCCGGTCAAAGCCAGGGGCGGCACGCTGCGGCGCGCGCCCTAGCCATCTGGGCAGTCCGGCCTTGCACCCCCGGGCTTGCACCTTGCGCCCGATGGAACAGGCCACCATCTGTGTGAGCCTCAAGGACTCTTGCCATGCTGGATTTCACTTCAGATATCGTCGATGACGCACCGTCATCGCGAACGACAGCATCTGCTCCGGTCGATGACCGGGCCCTGCTGGACGCCTATTCCAACGCTGTGATCGATGTGACCGACCGCGTCGGTCCCGCCGTCGTGCGCGTCGAGACCGGACCAAAGACGCCGAACGGCCGCGAGCGCGGCGGGCTCGGCTCCGGCATTGTGATCTCGCCTGACGGCCTCGTCCTCACCAACAGCCACGTGGTCGGCTCGGCCAAGGAGATCCGGCTGCGGGACGTCGAAGGTCATGTTGGCGATGCGCGCGTGCTGGGCGTCGATCCCGATACGGATCTCGCGCTCCTGCGCGCCAACGGCGTGCGCGACTTGCCCTATGCCGCGCTTGGCAATTCCAAAACGCTCCGGCGCGGCCAGCTCGTGATCGCGATCGGCAACCCGCTCGGTTTCGAATCGACCGTCACCGCCGGCGTGGTTTCTGCGCTCGGGCGCTCGATCCGCTCGGTCAGCGGCCGGACCATTGAGGACGTGATCCAGACCGATGCCGCGCTCAATCCCGGCAATTCGGGCGGGCCGCTGGTGTCGTCAAATGCCGAGGTGATCGGCATCAACACGGCGATCATCAACGGTGCGCAGGGCATCTGCTTTGCGGTTGCGAGCAACACGGCGCAATTCGTACTGTCGGAGATCATCCGCCACGGCTATGTCCGCCGCGCCTTTATCGGTGTTGCCGGGCAGACCGCGCCGGTCCCGCGGCGGCATGCGGTGCTGGCCGGCGTCGAGAACAAGATGGGCGCGCTCTTGATGCAGATCGAGCAGGACGGCCCGGCGGCGAAGGCGGGCCTGTTGCCCGGCGACGTCGTCATCAAGCTGGACGGTGTCGAGATCAACGGCGTGGATGATCTGATCCGCGTGCTCGACCGCGACCGGATCGGCCGGCGGCTCGCCATGGACGTGTTGCGGCTCGGCCGGCTGCGGGCGATCGATATCGATCCCATCGAGCGGAAACCGGCCCGCTAGCTGCGGGACGGCAGGCGGGGTATGACGGTGTCATGCCTCCCCTCCGGACCCCTGCCGCATGATGCCGGCGCATGAGACCTACGACGTCATTGTCATCGGCGCTGGCGCCGGCGGTATGACAGCTGCGGCCGTCGCTGCCGCCGAAGGTCTGCGCGTGCTGGTGATCGAGAAGACCGCTTTCGTTGGCGGCACGACCGCGTGGTCCGGAGGCATGGTCTGGATCCCCGCCAATGCCAAGATGAAAGAGGCGGGGCTCTCCGACAGCATCACGGATGCGGTCCGGTATCTGTCGAGCACCGTGCCCGAACCTGCCAACGCGGGCCTGCGCGCGGCATTTCTTGCGCGTGGGCCGGAAGCGATCGCCTATCTCGAAAGCAACACGGAAGTTCGCCTTCAGTCAGTGAAGGCCTATCCGGACTATTATCCGGAGCGGCTGGGCGCGACATCAGGCGGGCGCGTGCTGGAGCCGGTCGCGTTCGACGGCACGCGGCTGGGCCCAGCTTTCGCGCGGCTGCGCGCGCCGCTGCCGGAATTCACGCTGTTCGGCGGGATGATGGTCAACCGGCTCGACATCCCGCATCTGCGCCGTGTCGGAAAATCGCTGCGCTCGACTTTGCGCGCGGCACGGTTGATCTCCGGATATGCGCTGCAACGACTGCGCAGCCTGCGCGGAACGACGCTGCATCTCGGCAATGCGCTCGCTGCTCGGCTCTATGCCTCGCTGCTGGCGCGGCAGGTCGAGATTCTCTTCAGTGCCGATGTCGAGGATTTGTTGATGCAAGGCGATCGCGTCGGTGGCGTTGTGATTCGCCATGGCTCGCGCGACCGCTTGATCGCCGCGAGGCGCGGCGTCGTGCTCGCAACCGGCGGCTTTTCGCATGATGCGGTCTTGCGCAAACGCTTTTTCCCGCCCTCGGCTGGATTTGTCTCGGCCGCCAACATAGCGGGCACGGGCGATGGGCTTCGGCTTGCGGCGACGGCCAATGCGGCGCTGAATACGGACGCGACGAGCCCGGCCTATTGGGTACCGGCCTCGCTGTTCCGCCGCACCGACGGCAGCCGCGGCGTGTTCCCGCACACTGTGACTGACCGCGCGAAGCCCGGCGTCATCGCCGTGAACGGCGCGGGCCGGCGCTTCGTCAACGAGGCGCTCTCTTACCATGAGTTCGTGCTCGCGATGCTGCGCGATGCCAATGGCGAACCGGACCGGCCGTTCTATCTGGTCTGCGACCGGCCGTTCCTGTGGAGCTACGGTCTCGGTCGCATCAAGCCGTTCACGCGCAGTGTGCGCTGCTATGTGGCGAGCGGTGAATTGATCGAGGCTCCCGACATCTCAGAGCTTGCGGCCAAGATCGGCATCAAGCCGGCCCTGCTTACCGCGACGATCGCGGCTTACAACGATGGTGCAAAGGAAGGCCGCGATCCCGAATTCGGTCGTGGCAGCACCATCTACCAGCGCCACCTCGGCGACGCCGCTCATAAGCCCAACCCCTGCGTTGCGCCAATCCACTGTGCGCCCTTCTTCGCCATGCGCATCTATCCGGCCGATCTCGGCACCGCGATCGGCATGAACGTCGATGCGCAGGCGCGCGTGCTGCGCGAGGACGGCATGCCGGTTGCGGGGCTTTATGCCTGTGGCAACGACATGGGCTCGATCATGAACGGGAATTATCCCGGTCCGGGCATCACGCTCGGGCCGGCGCTGACGTTCGGGTATATCGCGGGGCGGCATCTGGCGGAGGGGGCGGCGGGGTCGGTGGCGCCGCGCGTCGCCACGACGTCAGCCTAGCTATCTCCCACCGCAGTCATGCGCCGCGAACGCGGGGCAACCGGTCCGCCGCGGCCCCTCAGTTCAATTACAGCTGTCTCGGCGTACTGGATCGCCCGGTCAAGCCGGGCGATGACAGCTGTGTGCTTGGCGACAATGCGGCCTCTACTCCGCCGCCGCGGCAAATCGGCTGTTCTCCAGCTCCGCCTCTAGCCGCGCCTTCTCCGCTGCCGCCAGCTTGATGTTGGCCTCCTTGACGTGGCCGAAGCCGCGGATGGTTTCCGGTACACGCGCTAGTCTTGTCAGAAGCGGGATCTGCTCCGCTTTCAGTCCGGGCATCCGCTGATCGATCATGCCGAGATAATCTGCGACCAGCTTCCGCTCGGTCCGGCGCTCTTCAGTGCGGCCGAACAGATCAAAAGCGCCGCCGCGCAGGAATTTCAGCTTCGCCAGCACGCGAAAGGCGTGGATCATCCAGCCGCCGAATTCCTGCTTCTGAAGCCGTCCCGTCGACTTGTCGCGCTTGGCGAAGATCGGCGGTGCGAGGTGGTACTTCAGTGTGAAGTTGCCGTCGAACTTTTCCGACACCTTCCTGGCAAAGCTGCCATCGGTATAGAGCCGCGCGACCTCGTACTCGTCCTTGTAGGACATCAGCTTGAACAGGTTCTTTGCCACGGCCTCGGTCAGCTCCGTGGAGGCGGGCGAGGCGGCAGCTTCCGCCTTGCGCACTTTGGCCACAGCTGCGAGGTAGCGGTCCGCGTACGCCTTGTCCTGATAGCTGGTCAGGAATTCGGCACGGGTTGCGATGATATCGTCAAGCGATTTGGTCGGCGCGGACGCCCGATTCTTGAATTGAAGCACGCTGCGCACGCGCGACATGTCGTGAGCGGCGAGGCGGCCCCAGGTGAAGGCGAGCTTGTTCATCTCGATCGCGGCGCCGTTGATCTCGATGGCGCGCAGCAGGGCCTCCAGCGACAGGGGGATCGACCCCCTCTGGAAGGCGAAGCCCAGCATGAAGGGATTGGTTGCGATGCTGTCGCCCATCAGCGCGCCGGCAATGCCTGTCGCGTCGATGATGTCGAGATTCTTGTCGCCGACCGCATCGCGCAGCACGGTCTGCATCGTGCCCATCTCGAAATCGATATCGGGGTTCTGCACGAAGCTCGCGGTCGGCTGCAGGTCGGCGTTGATATAGGCCTTGGTCACGCCACGCTCGGCGCGGCTCAGCGCCGCCGGGCCGGCCGAGACGATCATGTCGCAACCGAGGATGACGTCGGCGCCGCCGGTGGTAATGCGGACCGCCGAGATGTCTTCCGGCTTCGGTGCGATGCGGACATGGCTCATCACCGCGCCGTTCTTCTGCGAAAGGCCGGTGATATCGAGCGCCGAGCAGCCGCGGCCGTCGACATGGGCGGCCATGCCGAGCAGCGCGCCGATGGTGATGACGCCGGTGCCGCCAATGCCGGTGACGAGGATGTTGTAGGGTCCATCAAGCTCACGCGCGGACGGCAGCGGCAGGTCGGCGAACAATTGGCCGGAGTCCACCGCCGAGGTCTTCATCCGCTTCAGCGAACCACCATGCACGGTGACAAAGCTCGGGCAGAAGCCCTCGACGCAGGAAAAGTCCTTGTTGCAGTTGGACTGGTCGATCTGGCGCTTGCGGCCGAACTCGGTCTCCAGCGGCTGCACCGAGACGCAGTTGGACGCCTGCGAGCAATCGCCGCAGCCTTCGCAGACCAGCTCGTTGATGAAGGCGCGCTTGGCGGGATCGGGATAGAGCCCGCGCTTGCGACGGCGGCGCTTCTCCGCGGCGCAGGTTTGGTCGTAGATGACGACCGTGAGCCCCTTGATATCGCGCAGCTCGCGCTGCACGGCATCGAGCTCGCGGCGGTGATGAATCGTCGCGCCCTGCGGGAAGTAATTGCCCTCAGGGTATTTGCTCGGATCGTCCGAGACGATCGCAAGCCGCTTGACGCCCTCGGCCCAGACCTGGTGCGCGATCTGCGCGACATTGAAGGCACCTTCGGCCGGCTGGCCGCCAGTCATCGCGACGGCGTCGTTGTAGAGGATCTTGTAGGTGATGTTGATGCCGGCCGCCGATGCTGCGCGGAGCGCCAGCAAGCCGGAGTGCGTATAGGTGCCGTCGCCAAGATTCTGGAAGATGTGCTTTTCGGTGGTGAAGGGCGACTGGCCGATCCAGTTCACGCCCTCGGCGCCCATATGAGAGATCAGGTCGGTACGGCGAGTGGGCATGCTCAGGGCCATGCCGTGGCAGCCGATACCAGCCATGGCACGGCTGCCTTCGGGCACGCGCGTCGAGGTATTGTGCGGGCAGCCCGAGCAGAAGAACGGCGTGCGCGCGAGTTTGATCTGCGTTGTGGTCGTCACAGGATTGTCGAAGGCCTCGAGCCGGGCAAGGCGCTGCTCCAGCACCGGGCTGTGATGGCCGAGCTTGCGCAAGCGTGCCACCAGCGCGCCCGCGACGATGGTCGGCGTCAACTCGCCCTCGCTCGGCAGCAACGGTGCACCGCTCTCGTCGCGCTTGCCGGTGACGGTCGGGCGCCTCGACCCATCAATGTTGTAGAGGATGCGCATCAACTGGTCTTCGATGAAGCCGCGCTTCTCTTCGACCACCAGCACGTCCTGCAGGCCCTCGGCAAAGCGCCTCGCGCCGCTTTCCTCCAGCGGCCAGGTCAGCGCGACCTTATAGATGCGCAAGCCCAGATCCTGCGCGTCCTTGTCGGTGATGCCGAGGTCGGCCAGCGCTTGGCGCAGATCGAGATAGGCCTTGCCGGTCGCGATGATACCGAGCCTTGCGGGCTTGGAATCGAGCACAATGTGATCGAGCCGGTTGGCGCGGGCGAAGGCCTGCACCGCGGCCATCTTCGGCCCGAACAGGCGCCGCTCGGCCTCCAGCGGAGGATCGGGCCAGCGGATGTTGAGGCCGCCGGGCGGCATCTCGAAATCATCGGGAAGTACGATCCTGATGCGTGCGGGATCGCTATCGATCGAGGCGGAGCTCTCGACCGTCTCGCTGATCGCCTTGAAGCCGACCCAGCATCCGGAGAAACGCGACAGCGCAAAACCGTAGAGGCCGAGATCGAGATAGTCCTGGAGCGTGGCGGGATTGATCACGGGAATCATTGCCGCCGCGAACACCTGCTCGCTCTGATGCGCCAGCGTCGAAGACTGGCAACCATGGTCGTCGCCGGCGAGCGCGAGCACGCCGCCATTGAGCGAGGTGCCAGCGGCATTGGCATGCTTGAGCGCATCGACCGAGCGGTCGACGCCCGGACCCTTGCCGTACCAGATGCCGAACACGCCATCGACCTTGGCGCCGGGAAACAGGCCGACCTGCTGGCTGCCCCAGACCGCGGTCGCCGCCAGATCCTCGTTCAGGCCGGGGACGAAGGCGATGTCGTGCTGCTGAAGGTGCGACTTCGCGCGCCACAGCGCGTGGTCGTACATGCCGAGCGGGGAACCGCGATAGCCCGAGATGAAGCCGCCGGTTTTGAGTCCCTGGAGCCGGTCACGTTCGCGCTGCAACATGGGCAAGCGGACCAGGGCCTGAGTGCCGGACAGGAAGATCCGCTTCGATTCGAGCCGGTATTTATCGTCCAGCTCGACCTGCAACAGCGCCATTTTAGGAGTCCTCGTCGTCGCATGAGGTGGGAATTTTGCGCCGCGGAAAGATCGGCGACTTGCGAAGCGGATGCGGCAGTCAAAAGCATGGAGCACCGAAGTCAATATCGCTGGCCGCATCCGTGGCGGGCCTGCTAGTCATGGCTGCCTGTGGAGGAGCCCATGACGGCGAACGCGTTCAATACCGAGATCACCGAAACCGCCGAGGCCCTGATCGGGCCATGGCGTCAGCCCCGCCAGATGCTGCACGCGCAGGTTTACGATGCGCATGCCTCCATCCACGACGATGCCACCGCGCAGAAGCTCGGCTTCAAGGGCGGCACCATCGAAGGCCCGACGCATTTCAGCCAATTCGCGCCGCTCGGCGCGCGGTTATGGGGGCGGGCGTGGTTCGAGAGCGGCTGTCTGTCCGCCCATTATCGCAATGCCTGCTTCGAAGGTGAGGACGTGCAGGCGATTCTGTCGAAGCCGTTGCCCGGAACGAGCCAGTGCCAGATCCAGATGGTGAAGCGCGATGGCACCGAGGTCTTGCGCGGCACGGCCTCGGTCGGCGATGCGCAAGCCGCGACGGCGCTCGAGACGCGCCTGACCGAGCTCAAGCCGCTCACCGATCCTGTCATCCTGCGCGACGTGAAGGTGGCGCAGACGAGCAGGCGGCAGCCGGTGCGGATGGCGTTCGACCAGAACATGGGCGACCTCTATCCGTTCTCCCTCAGGCAGAAGCTCGGCGTCATCACCGAAAACTCGCCTTACTATTCCAGCGCCGACAATCCGTGGCGGAAGGCGATCATCCCGATGGAGATGCTGAGCGTGCTGTTCCAGTACCGCTCCAAGGACGATCCGCTGCCGGCGAAGGGACCGGCCGTCGGCCTGTTCGCCGACCAGGAGATCCGGCTGATGAAGGGGCCGCTCTTTGTTGACGAAGAGTATGAGGTCGAGCGTGAGGTGGTCGCACTGTCCGGCAGCCGACGCACCGAGAGCGCCTGGGTCAAGACGCGAGTGTTCGAAAAGGCCGGCGCGGTGGTTGCGACCATGCTGCTCAACATGGCGACGCTGAAGGACTCTTATGCGCCCTATGAGGAGGAGTATCGGCGGCTGTATGGAGCGGGGCGGTAGTCTCTCTGTCCGTCATTCCGGGGCGCGACAAAGTTGCGAGCCCGAAATCCATACTCCCGATCGTGGTTATGGATTCCGGGCTCGACGCTTCGCGTCGCCCCGGAATGACGGGCGGAGAGTGCGCGACCAACGCTCATCCTCTAGGCAAATGCACCTCGCAAAGCCGTCGCACAGGGAATAAGCAGTCCTCGATCTCGGGCGTAACCTTCTGAGTACGCATCGATTTTCGTTGCGCCTCGTACGTCACTGCAATTGTACACAATGGCACGGCGCTTGCAGAACTCCCCGCAAAGAGAGTTCTCGCGGGGGCCTGCGTCATGTTGAACTCAACCAAGCCGACATTGGGCGTCATCAGCGCCGAGCCCGAGCCGATCAAGCTCGACTGGTCGTCGACCGCGCTTGTGATCATCGACATGCAGCGCGACTTCATGGAGCCCGGCGGTTTCGGCGAGACGCTTGGCAACGACGTCAGCCAACTCGCGCATGCGGTGAAGCCGATCGGCGCGGTGCTGAAGGCCGCACGCGACACCGGCATGCTGGTGATCCATACCCGCGAAGGGCATCTGCCTGATCTGTCCGATGCGCCGCCGGCGAAAGTCGAGCGCGGCGCGCCGTCCTTGCGTATCGGTGATCCCGGCCCGATGGGCCGCATCCTCATTCGCGGTGAGGCTGGTCACGACATCATTCCCGAGCTTTATCCGCTCGACAGCGAGGTCGTGATCGACAAGCCCGGCAAGGGCGCGTTCTACGCCACCGAGCTCACCGATGTGCTGGAGAAATACGGCATCGAGAATTTACTCGTATGCGGCGTCACCACTGAGGTGTGTGTCAACACCACCGTGCGCGAGGCCAACGACCGCGGCTATCGCTGCGTCGTCATCTCGGACGGCTGCGCATCCTACTTCCCCGAGTTTCACGAGATGGGCCTGAAGATGATCAAGGCCCAGGGCGGCATCTTCGGCTGGGTCGCAACCTCAGCCGCGGTCTTGGAGGCAATGAAGGTTTAGACCACACAGGGGTATTCTCATGAGCACATTGACGGGGACGGCCGGCAAGTCTGCAAGCAATACGTCCGAGTTCAAACCGGCGCTATGGACATCGGGCGACTGGAACGCGTTTTTCGGCTTCGGCACCAACATCCTCGTCAACATGCTGGTGCTCACGGGCCTGCTTCGCTTCGTGTTGAAGATGCCTGACAGTCTCGTGTTCGGCCGCATCCTGCCCGCGCTCGGGCTGATGATGTGCCTGTCGACCTTCTACTACGCCTTTCTCGCCTATCGTCTCGCGCAAAAGACCGGGCGCAGCGATGTCTGCGCGCTGCCGTCTGGCGTCAGCGTGCCGCACATGTTCATCGTCACTTTCGTGATCATGCTGCCGATCACGCTGAAGACGGGCGATCCGCTCAAGGGCTGGTCCGCGGGCCTCGTCTGGGTGTTCTTCCAGAGCTTCATCCTGATGATCGGCGGCTTCATCGCGCCGTTCATCCGCAAGATCACACCGCGCGCGGCGCTGCTTGGCACGCTCGCGGGTGTCTCCATCACCTTCATCTCGATGCGGCCTGCGCTCGAGATGTACATGACGCCTCAGATCGGCCTCGTCTGCTTTGCCATCATCCTGGTGAGCTGGTTCGGCGGCGTGAAGTATCCGAAGGGGATTCCCGCGGGTCTCGTCGCCATCGCGGCGGGCATGATCATCGCCTGGGGCTCGAATCTGTTCGGGCTTGGCCTCGGCGGATTGAGCCTCAAAGGCGTCAGCGCCGCCTTCTCCAATTTCGGCTTCTCGGTGCCGCTTCCCGCCGTGGGCTACGTCTTCTCAGGCTTCGAATATCTCGGCGTCATCCTGGTCACCGCCGTTCCGTTCGGCATCTATGACCTCGTAGAGGCCATGGACAATGTCGAGAGCGCGGAGGCTGCCGGCGACGAATATCCGACCACGCGCGTGCTGACCGCCGACGGCGTCGTCAGCCTGATCGGCTGCCTGATGGGCAATCCTTTCATCAACGCCGTCTACATCGGCCATCCCGGCTGGAAGGCGATGGGCGGTCGCATCGGCTACTCGGCGGCGACCGGCATCATGGTGGTTGTGCTGGCCTGGTTCGGCATCATCTCGGTGCTGCTGGCGTTGGTGCCCGTGGTCGCGATCTCGCCGATCTTGCTCTATATCGGCATGCTGATCGGCGCGCAGGCGTTCCAGACCACGCCGGTCAAGCATGCGCCCGCGATCGTGCTGGCGCTGACCCCGCATCTCGCCGCTTGGGCCAAACTCCAGATCGACACGATGCTGGCCTCGACCATGACGGCGGCAGCGACCGTCGGCGGCATGGCGGCCGACAAAGCTGACGCAGTGAAGACCGCGGCGGTCGCCGCTCTGCCGCAGCAGGGTGTGTTTTATCACGGGCTGGAGGTGATGGGCGGTGGCTCCATCCTTGGCGGCCTCATCCTCGGCGCGATCGGCGTCTTCATCATCGAGCGTGATTTCGAAAAGGCGTCGGCCTTCGCACTTGTCGGTGCAGTGCTGACCTATTTCGGCTTCATGCATGGCGAAGCCGTTGGCATCGGCGGCGGCTTCGGTGTCACGCCTGCCGTGGCCCTCTCCTACGCCGTGATGGCTGCCGGCCTGTTCGCGGCCAGCAAGCTCGGCGCCAGCGAGCACTACGCCGCGCATCCGGAGATGCATGCGGCACCGGCGGAGTAGGCTGGGCGAATAAAGTCTGCGGCCGGACGACGTCGCGTCGCCAGGCCGCATCTTTGTCTTAATCCAGCCAGTTGCTCGACTGCCGCCACCCATCATGGTGGCAGGTCTAGCCCCGCACTGCGCCGCGCGATCAAACGCCTATCTGGTTCCTGGTCGCGCGAAGAATATCGTCCGACAGCTTGGGATCATTCACGGCCCGGGCCAGCACGAGTGCCCCGACCAGGGAGGCGGCCGTCGCGAGGGCCTTCTCCTCGCGCTGCCGCGGCTTCAGCGTCGAGGTCATTCGACCGCTCAGCAGCCCGATCATGCCACGTACTCCGGCTGTGAAACGGTCTCTCACGCCACCGCTTTGTCGAGCCATCTCACAAGACAGGGCCGCGAAGGGGCAACCGCTTCCCGGTTCGTCGCGATGCCCAGCTGAGAGGTATTCGGAAACGTAGTCGCCGAGCGCAAATTCGTCGGGCACTTCTCGCCCTTTGGCGACGATGGCGTGGGCCACCGCTTCTTCGACGAGTCGTTCCTTGGAGCCGAATTGACTGTACATGCTGCCGTGGGTCATCCCCGCAGCATCGGCCAGCGCGTCCACACCCATGCCGGAGATGCCGCGCTCCCGCATGAGGCGGGAGGCGGCCTCGAGAATACGCTCGCGATTTTTCGCCGCCTGTTCCTTTGAAACGCGCATGTCGCAGATCCTTGGTCCCGGGTCTTGACAATTATAATGGCGATCGTCATGTATATCAATAATTACGATCGTAATCAAAGTGGTTCGAAGCTGGCACCCTCACAGGAGAAGCTCGTGAATACGACCAACACTGGAATAGCGCTTGTTACCGGCGCCTCATCAGGCATCGGCGAAGCCACGGCGGAGCGGCTCGCGAAAGCCGGCTACAAGGTCTACGGCACCAGCAGACGAGGCGCGCAGGCCGGCAGGCGATCGTTCGAGATGCTGGTCCTCGACGTGACCAGCGATGAATCCGCCAAAGCCGCCGTCAGTAATGTCATACGGTGCGATGGCCGCATCGATCTGCTCGTGAACAACGCCGGCTTCGGTGTTGCCCCTGCCGGCGCGGAAGAGAGCTCGATCGATCAGGCCCGATCGATTTTCGAGACGAACTTCTTTGGACTGATCCGGATGACACAGGCCGTCCTGCCCCACATGCGGCGGCAGGGGAATGGTCGCATCATCAATATCGGCTCCGTTCTCGGCTTTCTGCCGATGCCCTACGGCGCGCTCTATGCCGCCACCAAACACGCCGTGGAAGGCTATTCGGAATCGCTCGACCATGAGCTGCGCACGAGAGGCATCCGGGTCTCGGTCATCGAGCCCGCGTACACCAAGACGCCGTTCGACGCGAACTTCATGGAGCCGGATGCCAAGCTCGACGAGTATCGCGAGGCGCGTGCGCACGTCACCAAACGGGTGAACGAGGTTATGACGACGGCTGAGGACCCAAGCGTGGTGGCCGACACCGTTCTGAAAGCGGCCAGCGCGGCGCATCCGAAAGTCCGGTACGCGGCCGGCAAGCTCGCCAACCGCCTGCGGTTGCTTCGCAGATTTGCGCCGGCTGGACTGGTCGACGCCGGGATTCGAAAGGACCTGCGGCTCGATGCGGCAACTGCATTGCAGCCTGCCCGCACCGCCCGAGCCTTCTGACGGCATGCGGCCGGCGCAAGCACCCGAAAACCGGACATCAGCAACCATGAGAGCACTCGTCTTCAAGCGTTATGGTAGACCGGACCAGGTTACGTTCGTTGATACGCCTCGGCCGTCGCCGAAGCCGAACGAGATTCTCGTCCAGGTCCATGCGGCTGGTTTGAACCCTATCGACAACATGATTCCGAAAGGAACCTTCAAGCCGATCCTTCGCTTTCAGCTTCCGGCCACGCTGGGCAGCGATTTGGCCGGTGTCGTGGTGGAGGTCGGAAGTCGCGTCACCCGCTTCAAGCCGGGTGATGCCGTCTTCGCCAGCATCTTCGACCTGAGCGGCTCGGGTGCTCTCGCTGAGTTTGCGACGGTGCCCGAGGACGCGGCCGCGCTCAAACCGGCAAATCTGGACTTCGTGCAGGCGGCCTCGATACCGATGGTTGGACTGACGTCGTGGCAGGCGCTCAAGGTCCGCGCACGGCTCCAACCCGGCCAAAAGGTATTCATTCCGGCAGGCGCGGGCGGCATTGGTACGTTTGCGATCCAGCTGGCGAAATATCTCGGCGCGAAGGTCGGGACGACGACGAGTACCGGAAATGTGGATCTGGTCCGGAGCCTCGGAGCCCACGAGGTGGTCGACTACAAGAAGCAGCAATTCGAGGATGTGCTGCGCGGCTACGATGCTGTGCTGGGCACAGTCAGGGGCGACGCACTCGAGAAGTCGCTTCGGATATTGAAACCCGGGAGCGCAATCGTCTCACTCATTGGGCCACCCGACGCTGCGTTCGCTCGCGCCCGCGGCATGAATTTCTTCATGGTGCTGCTGTTCGGGTTGCTGAGCCGCAAGATCCTGCGGCGTGCCAAGGCAAGCCGCGCTGCGTATTCCTTCCTGTTCGTACACCCGGACGGCAGTCTACTCGCAGAGCTCGGTAAGCTTATCGAGGCCGGGCACATCCGGCCGGTGATCGACAAGGTCTTTCCGTTCGCGCAGGCAAAGGAGGCGCTGGCGTATCTCGAGACGGGCCGAGCCAAGGGAAAGGTCGTCGTCCGGATCAGCTAAAGGCGTCGACAGGGATGAGCAGCGATCATCCGCCCTTCACGGCCCCCGCCGTCAGCCCTGCCACGATCTGCCGCTGCGCGAATACCGTAAGCAGCAGCACCGGCAGCGTCACGACCAACGCAGCTGCGGCGAGCGGGCCCCAACTCAACTGGTCGAACGAGATCATGTTGTAGACGGCGACGGGCAGGGTGCGGGTCTCGCGCCCCGCCAGCACGATGCCGAACACAAAATTATTCCAGGAGAAGATCACCGCGAGAATGAAGGCGACCGCGATGCCGGGCTTGGCGATCGGCAGCGCGACGTGGCGGAATACCTGCCAGCGGCCTGCACCGTCGATGAGGGCGGCTTCTTCCAGCTCCAGCGGCGTGGTCTCGAAATAGCCGATCATGATCCAGATCACGATCGGCACCGTCACCACGAGATGGATGATGATCTGCGGCACCAGCGTGCCGAGCAGGCCGAGCCACTGGAACAGCAGGAACAACGGGATCAGATAGGACAGGCCGGGCGTGATGCGGGCGATCAGGATCACGATCGCCGATTTGTGCGCGGCCATCCGCGCGATGCCGTAGCCGGCGGGGACGCCGACCATCAGCGCCAGTACCGTCGCACTGCCTGTCACGATCAGGCTGTTGAAGAAATAGGTGACGAAGCGGTTGGAGGCGAGCACGTCGGCGTAGTTCTTCCAGGCGAAATGCTCTGGGATGAACACCGGCGGGTAGGCGGCGTTGTCGACCTCGAATTTGAGCGAGAGCGACAGCATCCAGAGGAAGAACAGGATCGCCGGCGACACGATGACGAGCACCGCGAACCACAGGCCGATCTTGCCGATGATTTGCTTCGGGGTCATGCGTCGCTCGCGATTTCGGTCCACAGCATGCGCTGGCGGGCGTAGAGCATCACCGCCGCAAGCAGGACAATCAGCAGGAAGAACACGACTGCGATCGCCGAGCCGTAGCCGAGGTCGTAATAAACGAAGGCGACGCTGTAGAGGTAGAGGTTGATGGTCTCCGACGCTGATCCCGGTCCGCCCTGCGTGATCGCGAAGATGACGTCAAAGCTCTTCACCGCGTCGATCATGCGGATCATGCCGGCGATGAACAGGAACGGCATGATCAGCGGCAGGGTGATGAACCGGAACACCTGCCACAGGCTGGCGCCGTCGATCTGCGCGCTCTCGTAGGGTTCGGTCGGGATCGCAGCGAGCCCGCCGAGCACGATCAACATCACCAGCGGTGTCCATTGCCAGGTCTCGACCAGCACCAGCGAGGGAATCACCGTTGCCGGATGAAACACCCAGAGCTGCGCAGGGATGCCGACCAGTGACAGCAAATAGTTGAGCACGCCGAGTTGCGGGTGGAACATCATGGTCCAGACCAGCGCGATTGCCACCGGCGTTGCCATCATCGGCATGATGAAGATGCCGCGCAGGAAGCCGCGGCCGGCGAATTTCTGGTGAAAAACCACGGCCGCAAATGTGCCGAACACGAGCGGCAGCACCACGGACAGCACGGTGTAGACCAGCGTGTGTCCGATCGCCTCGATGAAGCGCGGATCGCCGGTCAGGCGCAAATAGTTGGAGAATCCGACGAAGGTGGTCGGCGAGCCGACCTTCCACTCGTTCAGGCTCATCCAGATGGTGAACACCCACGGGAAGATGATGATCGCGAGCACGACGACCAGCGCCGGCACCACGAACGGCCAATAGGACGGCGGCCGCAGCTCCTTCTCCGGCGCGGCATCAGACTGTGCCGCGCGCGGAGTCGATTGTGTCAACGCACTCACGCCTTTTCGCTACGCTCCAGGATCGGCCGGAACTGATCGTGGGCTTTCTTCAGCTCTGCCGCGGGATCGGAGCCGGCCAGGGTCGAGGTGATAGCGGCGCCGACGAGATCGCGGAATTCGGCGACCGGGATGATCACCGGCAGGCCGAGCTTGCTGATCTTGGCGGAATCAATCACCGACTGCAGCCACTCCTTGGGCATCTTCACGCCCTTCTGGACCTCAGCATCGTTCAGGATCGAGTTGCGGAACGGCACGCCGCCACCGGCCTGCAAGAGCCGCGCACCCTGCTGCTTCGAGACGATCCACTGGCAGAGCAGATAGGCGGCTTCCTTGTTCTTGCTCGCGGCGGCGACACCGATACCGTCGCCATAGGTCGCCGAATATTGCCCCTTCGGACCGGCCGGCACGACGGTGTAGCCGACCTTGCCGACGACGCGCGAGGCAGCCGGATCCTCCAGCGGCGGCGCCCAGCCGACGCCGTCGATCCACATCGCCGATTTGCCTTGCGTGAACGAGGCCATCGACTCCATCCAGTTGAAGCCGGCGACGCCGGGCGGAGCCACTTTCGTCAGCAGAGTCTGGTAGAGCTTGGTCGCTGCGACGGCTTCGGGACCGTCAGTCAGAATGTTGCCCTTGGCGTCGAGGAATTCGCCGCCATAATCGAGGAAGAAGTTCGTCCACAACGTCATATTGGCGTTGCGCAGGCCCCGCCCGACGAAGCCATAGGTGCCGTCCTTCGCATCAGTGAGCTTTTCGGCGGCGGCAACCATCTCGTCCAGCGTTTTGGGCACTGCGACGCCCTTCTTCTGGAACAGCTCCTTGTTGTAGTAGAGGATGAAATAGTCGACCGACCACGGCAGGGACAGCATCTGACCCTTGTCGTTCTTGCAGTACTGCAGACCTGCGGCCGAGAAATCGCTCTCGACGAGGTCGGGCGCGGTCAGCGTCGGGTCCTTCATGTAGGGCGTGAGGTCGGCGAGCCAGCCGGCTTTCTCGAACTGCCGCTTCTGCACATGATAGCTGAGATGGACAACGTCGAAACTCGGCCGGCCCGAGGTGAGCTCGATGACGCATTTCTGCCGCTGCTGCTGCTCGGGGATTTGCTCGGATTCGACCTGGATGCCGGTGAGGTCGGTGAATTCCTTGACGTATTTTTGCAGGTTGTCGCCGCGCGGCCCCTTGGCGAGGATCACCTCCAGCTTGGTACCTGCATATTTCTTCCAATTCACCTCGGCGCGCGCCGGAAGCCCGGTGAGGCTGAGTGCGCCCGCCGCAGCGGTGCCCGTCAGCAGCGTACGGCGCGAGATTTTATGGTCAGCCACTTTAGTCCCTCCCTCTGATTCAATTCTTTGGGGGGATACTAGCGACCGTTCCACGCCTGCCTAGCCCTAATTTATGCGTTACGGTCGCACCGCCGGCGTTTCCATCGGCATTCCGCGGGCCCGCGACATCAGGTAGAGTTCGAGCGCGACCAATTCGGGCGCGCCATACTCATAGGCTTGGGCGCGGACGCCGGTCATGCAGCTGCGCAAGCGCCGCTCCAGGGATCCCAGCGTCTGCCATTCCAGTCGATAGAGCGGATAGCCGGTCGGCTGCCCTTGCGTGATCGGCGAGCCTGCAAGGTGCTTGTCAAAGTTGTCGTCATGGCAATTGGTGCAGG
Organism: Bradyrhizobium zhengyangense; assembly: GCF_022012555.1. Taxonomy (NCBI): domain Bacteria; kingdom Pseudomonadati; phylum Pseudomonadota; class Alphaproteobacteria; order Hyphomicrobiales; family Nitrobacteraceae; genus Bradyrhizobium; species Bradyrhizobium zhengyangense. Next base: position 209,196 of record NZ_JAKLTZ010000005.1, read on the forward strand.
CCAGGTTGAGTTGTCCCTCGCGCTGCATGAAGAGGCTGCGCCCCTGTTCGACGAAAGCAATAAGTTGTGGATCATCGCCTGTGGTGATCGCAACGCCGCGCGACTGATGAGCAACGAAGGCGGACAGCGCCAGGATGTCGTGGCCCTCGTAAGGCAGTGAGCTCGCCTGCTGATGATTGGCACGGCAAAGGTTGATGCGCTGGTCGAGGGTGACGGGGCGCCCCAGCGTCCGGTCGAACGCCGGATAGCGCGCCGCGACGCCCTTCATACTGCTTCGCGCATCGCCGTGACAGTCGGCGCACGCCTTGTCGGCGCTGCCGACCTTCCTACCCCATAAGGCCTCGCCATCCAGCACGAACAGCATGCCCGGATTGGAGGTGTCGTCATCCTGCATGGCGCGCGTATCAGGACTCATGAAGGAATAGCCGGAGCGGCGCGCATCGGGCGGGATCTCACCGGCCAGAAGGGCAGAGGTCGTGGCGGCAAGCGCCGCCACCGCTATCGCGCGCCAGAAAATCATTCGACCGTGATCGATGCCGATGCCCTGGACGAGTAGCCGTTGTCGCCGATCCATTCGAACTCGAGCTTGCCGCTCTCCTTGGCGATCGTGAAGAAGGACAAGTAAGGGTTGGCGGCGATCGCCGGAAACAGATCCGCGCGAAAAATCTCGGTGCCGTTGTAGCGGCAGGTGAAGCTCGTGATGATGTCGCGCGGCACCAGCGCGCCATCCATGGTGCGGCGAAAACCGGTTTCCATGATGTGTGAGGTCAGCGTGCGGATCTCGATGATGTCGCCGCGTTTGGCTTTTGAGGGGACGTTGATGAGCGCGGCCATCAATTCACCTCCTCGGTGCAGGCGGCGAGCGTCACGACAATATCCGCGGCGACCTGCCAGAAACTATCGTCGGAGAGGCGGGCGATTGCGACCACTTTCTGGGTGTCGGCAAGCCGGATCCGCGTCGAGACCTGCGCGCGTCCGGAGGACGGGTTCAGGTAGAAATTTCCGATGTTGGGCTGAGGGTTCTTCTCGTTGAAGACGTGGATGCTCTTCACGTAGTCGTCCGCGGTCATCGCGCTCGCGACGCTGACCGTCATCGGCACCGTGTTGCCGTTCTCGACCAGCGGCGGAATGTCGAGCTTGACCTTGCCGGTGCGAATGGGGACCTCGCCGACGAGGTTCCGGATCGCAGTGTTGAGCATCGCGGGCGTCGCTTTGAGCGGCCGCAGCGTGACGACCGGGATCGTCCCGGCGACTGTGACGCCTCCGGCCAAGCTCAAGAATTGTCGTCGCGTCATCCGCATCAGCTTAGTCCCGAAGTGTTGCGAGAAAGGCCACGATGTCCTCGATCTCTGTGGCCGACAATATCGGTTTCTCCGCGAAATTGCGTCCGACCCGAACCAGCCCCTCGTTGCGATAATAGGACGGCATGATGGTGTCCGGATTGAAGCGTGAGGCGTCAACCAGCCGAAGCCGCAACTGGCTTGCCGTCCAGCGGTTCCCCGCGCCGGTGAGATCGGGCGCCAAGTCGCCCTGGAACCGCGCTTCCGGGAAGGGGCCGGAATGGCAGAGGATGCAGGTCGTCGTTCGCGCCAGCGCCAGCGTGCGCCCGCGCACGGCATCGCCGGGCGCGCCCGTGAGCGATGTCGCGATGCCGTCGCCGGTGATCTCGTAGCGGGCTAATCCGTCCGCACGTGCGTTGGCGACGTGCACCACACTAGCAAACAGCACTGCGATGGTGATCGTCGACCTAGCCAAAGGTGTCCGCCGTGATGGTTTGAAACCAGCGCTCCGCCTCGGCCGCTTCGCGGGTGCGCAGCTCACGCGGCGCATCGACCGGGCTCGTAGCGCCGCCCTCGACCTCGACAAAGATGTCGCCCCTGGGTTGGTAGTTGCCCGCGAGCGAGAAGCCATAACCGGGTGCGACAATGTTGTAGCAGACGCCGGTGAGCCGCGGTGTCTCCGGCGTGCGGCCGGCGAGCAGATTGACGATGGCGGCAGCGCAAGCCTTGCCTTGCGCATTTGCGGCCGATGCCGATTTGGGAATGCCGCCGCCAAGGCAAGCGTCGCCGATGACGTGAATATTCTTGACAAGCTTTGACTCGAAGGTGACGGGGTCGATCGGGCACCAACCGGTGGCATCAGTTGCACCCGCGATCTCGGCAATGCGCCCAGCGCGCTGCGGCGGGATGACATTGGCGACGTCAGGGCTGTAATTGCCGAATTCGGTGACGATGGTCTTGGTGGCGGGATCGATCGAGGTGACGCGACCGCCTTGTGACAGGCCGATTCGTTCAATCATGTCGCCGTACAGTTCTTTCCAAGCCTGCTCGAACAGCCGCTGCTGCGAGAAAGTGTCCTTGGCATCGAGGATCAGCACTTTCGAGCGCGGCTTTTTCGTCTTCAAATAATGCGCGATCAGGCTGGCGCGCTCGTAAGGCGCGGGCGGACAGCGCGAGGGATTGGCGGGGACGGCGATGGCGACAGTGCCACCATCGTCCATCGCTTCCAACTGCCTGCGCAGCAGCAACGTCTGCGCGCCGGCCTTCCACGCATGCGGCATTGTTTCCGACGCGGCCTCGTCGTAGCCGGGCAGCGCCTCGAAATGGAAGTCGATGCCGGGCGAGAGCACGAGGCGGTCATAGGGCAGCGCGACGCCGTCGGCGGTCATGACGCTGCGCTGCTCCGGCGCGATGGTGGTTACGGTCTGGCCGATCACGGTGACGCCTTCGGCGGCGACCTTTTCATGGCCAAACTGCTGCGCCTCGATATCGTGCAAGCCCGCGATCACCTCGTTGCTGAGAGGACAGGCGGTGAAGACCGCATTGGGATCGATCAGGATCACCTGCAGGTCTACCTGCGCCCGCTTGAGCGCGCGGGCGCAGGCGGCTCCCCCGAAGCCGCCGCCGACCACGACGATGCGACCTGTCGATTGCGCAAGCAGGACCGATGGCCGTGCCAATGTAGCCGCCGCGGCGGTGATGCCGAGCACGGCGCTCCGACGTGTCACCGGTCGCGTGGTCATTGAGGTCATCCAGGCAAGTACCGCGGCGGCCATGATGGCCGCCGCGGTGTTTCTCATGCGAAGGTGATGTTCTGATCGCGCAGCGGCACGGAACGGATTCGTTTGCCGGTGGCTGCGAAGTAGGCGTTGAGCACCGCTGGTCCAGCAACGCCGATCGTCGGCTCGCCGACACCGCCCCAGAAACCGCCACTCGGCATCACGATCGATTCCACCTTCGGCATCGCCGCGATCCGCATCGAATCGTAGGTATCGAAGTTTGTCTGTTCGACGGCGCCATCCTTGACCGTGATGCCGCCATAGAACAGTCCGCTCAGGCCGTAGACGAACGACCCGGCAATCTGCCGTTCGATCTGGGCCGGGTTGACGGCATAGCCGGGGTCGGTCGCCGCGACGATGCGATGCACCTTGATCTTGGTGCCGTCGATGACGGAGATCTCCGCGGCCGCCGCGACATAGCTGCCGTAGGAGGCGAAGTGCGCAAGTCCGCGATAAACGCCCTGCGGCGGCGCAGTGCTCCAGCCAATCTTCTCGGCCACGGCCTCCAGCACAGCGAGATGCTTCGGATGATCCTTCATCAGCTTGCGCCGGAACTCGAGGGGGTCTTGCCCTGCTGCGTGCGCCAGCTCATCCATGAAGCATTCGACATAGATGGCGTTCTGATTCACGTTCACTCCGCGCCAGAAGCCTGGGATGATGTGCGGGTTGCGCATCGAATGCTCGATCAGGAGATTGGGCACCGAGTATCCAAACGGTGCATCGCCCTTGGCGTTGAGGCCGGCGAATGTCGCTGGGTCCATGCCCTTGACGAGTGCGTCCGGCCTCAAGCTCGCGAGGATCGACTGGCCGGAGATCCGCATATGGAATGCCGTCAGATTGTTGTCGGCATCGAAGCCCGCGGTCAGTTTGCATTGCGTGACCGGATGGTACCGGCCGTGCGTCATGTCCTCTTCGCGCGTCCATATCAGCTTGATCGGCGTGCCCGGCATCTGCTTGGCGATCAGCACGGCCTGCCGGACATAGTCGGTCTGGCCGCGCCGGCCGAAGCCGCCGCCGAGCAGCAGCTTGTTGACGTCGCATTTCTCGGCCGGAAGTTCTGATGCTTCCAGTGCGGCGGCGAACGCCGCCTCGCCATTCTGCGTGCCACACCAGACCTCGCATTTGTCGGCCGTGTAGAGCGCGGTGGCGTTCATCGGCTCCATCGTAGCGTGGTTCTGGTAGGGATAGTTGTAGACGGCTTCGATCGTCTTGGCGGCACCGGCAAGGGCGGCCTTCGCATCGCCGTCGGAATTGCCGACATAGGCCGGACCGCCGTCGAGGCCTTCGGCCAGCCATTTTGCGATCGAGGCGCTGGAGACTTTGGCGTTCTCGCCTTCGTCCCAGACGATCGGCAGCGCATCGAGCGCGGTCTCGGCGTGCCAGAACGTGTCGGCCACGACCGCAACTGCGGTGTCGCCGACCTTCATCACCTTCTTCACGCCTTTCATGCCGGCGATCTTGGCTTCGTCATAGCTTTTCAGCTTGCCGCCGGTAACAGGGCAATCCTTGATCGCAGCGTTGAGCATGCCGGGCAGCTTGACGTCGATGCCATAGACGGTGGTGCCGGTGACCTTGTCCGGGGTGTCGAGCCGCTTCACGCCCTTGCCGATCACCCGCCAATCCTTGGGATCCTTCAGCTTGACGTCAGTCGGGGGCGTCAGCTTGGCCGCGGCTTCGGCGACCTTGCCGTAGGTCGTGGTCTTGCCCGATGGCGTGTGGGTGATGACGCTATTGACGGCCGTGCATTCAGAGGCCGGCACCTTCCAGTCATTGGCCGCGGCCTGGATCAGCATCATGCGTGCGGCGGCGCCGCCCTTGCGGACATAGTCGTGGGAGCCGCGGATGCCGCGGCTGCCGCCGGTCGAGTAATCTCCCCAGACTCGCTTGCGCGCGACGTTCTGGCCAGGCGAGGGGAATTCGGTGGTGACCTTGGTCCAGTCGCATTCGAGTTCCTCGGCGACGAGCTGGGCGAGGCCCGTCAGTGAGCCCTGGCCCATCTCCGAGCGGGCGACGCGGATCACCACTGTATCGTCAGGCCGGATCACGACCCAGGCATTGACCTCGGGCGAGCCGTCAGCCGCGCGAACCACGGTGGGACCCCCAAACGGCAGGTCGAAGCCGATGGCAAGACCAGCGCCGACAGCGGCGGTGCCGATTACGAAGGCGCGGCGGTTCAATTTGGGAGAAACATGCTTGTTCATGTGCCAGCTCCCTTACGCGCTTGCGATCGTGTGGATCGCCTCGCGCACCTGCTGGAAGGTGCCGCAGCGGCAGATATTGGTGATGGCCTCGTCGATGTCGGCGTCGGTCGGCTTCGGCTTCTCGTTCAGGAGCGCCGTCACCGCCATGATCATGCCGCTCTGGCAATAGCCGCATTGCGGAACGTCCTGGGCGATCCAGGCCTCCTGCACCTTATGCAGCGTCGCACCGGAGCCGAGCCCTTCGATGGTGGTGATCTTCTTGCCCTCGGCCTCGGCGACTGAAATCCCGCAGGAACGGGTGGCGACACTGTCCAAGTGCACGGTGCAGGCACCGCATTGTGCGATCCCGCAGCCATATTTGGTCCCGGTCAGGCCGGCATTCTCGCGGATCGCCCAGAGCAGCGGCGTATCCGCCTCGACATCGAGCGTGAAGGTTTTTCCGTTGATTGTTAGGTTTGCCATCGCAAGTCCCCTGATTGGCCCATCCACCGATGGACTCGGGGGCGCAATGTGTCCGGCAAACTCGAACCTTTCAAATCAAGACTCTGAGGGGCAGGTATCGAAGATTCTCGCGACTGCGGGAAGATAGTGGATCGGGCGGTGTTGCGCGCTTTGAGATGGCCACGCGAAGGCCCGCGCTGGGTGAGCAACTGCCGGTTCCAGTCGTTGCTGCCGGCGCGGCCGCAGCGCAAAATCAGCCCTGACGTCCCCAAAATTCAGGGCTGACCCTGCGGGCTCGCTTGACAGTGCGACAACCTGGGGGTGATCGTTTCCGGGACAACACGGGGGCGCCATCGATTGCGGCGATTCCAGCGGACTTCCAGGCCTGTCGGCGATCAAGATCGGCATTGCTACGAGAATAGCTTTTGCGGAGGGGGGGTGCGGCATGTCAAGGAAGGTGATCGGCTGGATGGTCGCGGCGATCGTCGCGATTGTTCTTGTCTTCAATTATCTGCCCTCGTTAGTCGCCGACTCCATCTACAAGAATGTCGACGACACTACCGATGGTGAGATGCCCGCCACCGTCACCTCCTTTGAAGCGGGACCGGATGTCGTCAGCACGATTGGTGGCAGCGGGGAGGGGTTGAATTGCAGCCTGCCTGCTCTGACCAACGTCTTCTTCGATGGAAGCAGGGATTCCAAGGGCAAGCGTCATCTCGTCCTGCAGCGCTTCCGGCAGGCCTGCGTGTTCCATGACCTCTGCTACCGCCACGGCCTCGCTACCTATGGCTATAACCAGAACGATTGCGACCGCATCCTGCAAAATGCGGCGTTCCGTCTGTGCACCTATATTCGCAACGGCAGCGGGACCGGCAGCGCTACGCGCTGCCAGACCGATTCGAAGATGGTCCTCGCAGGCGTCAGTATGGGTGGATACAACGCCTTTCGCGGCTGGGATCGATCGACCTATTTCGAGTTCGAATCCGATCCGTTCCGCTCGGATGGTTTCCAGGCGAGCCGCGTCGTGGATCATCCGTTCAAGGCCGTGGATCCCGTCAAATATCGCAACGATCCGGACCAAGTCATCCTGTCGTTCGAGAACGTTCGATCCGACATCGCCGTAACCTGCATGACTTGCGGACAAATTCCGGTGTTCGAATACACGCAGGACCCGAACGAGGTCGACGCCGAACTGCGCTCGGTCGGCGTGACGAAGCTGCCTGAGGCATTGCTCAAGCGCGAGCCGATGCTCTCGGAGACCGTGCCGATCTGGCTGCCGCCGCGTCGTCATCATGCCGCGCCGCATTTGCTGGTCGACAGTGCGGGCAAGAACCATCTGATCTGGATGAGCCGCAACAATCCGCAGGACACGATGTCCTGCATCGTTGGCGCGGATGCCGCGCGGCTTCTCACCAATACGCTGCCTCGGCGGGATCTCTGCTCGAAAGATGCCGGTTCGTCGTTGACCATGGTGGAGGTCGACATGTTCGCGACGTCTCCGCTCCCGATGGAAATTCCGGGCGCGAGCGAACCGATCTACGCGACCGCCATCAGCCCGCAGAAGACGGTCGACAATGATCTTAGCTTCTGCTCGCGTTCGGCATCGAGGCCAATCGATCCATCCGGTCATGACGACCAGTCCAAATGCATCAACTTCTCCGGGGATGACGTCAGCAAAGGCGCAGCGCTCGGCGCGTTCCAGGACTTTCCGGTCATTCGTCCCGGACAGCAGATCGTCTTCGCGCGAGATGTTGACCAGCGGACGAACTCGCCGTTGACGGCGATCTGGCAGCGTGTGCTTGGCGATACCTATTCACCGGGTGGTGCGCTGCTCGTGATCGACGTCGCGCCCCCGGCTACGCCCAAGGGACCTGCGTTGGCCAAGCTGAAGAAGATCGTCCGGTTCAATATCGACGATCGGTTCGATCCGATGATGCCGATCACGCGCAAGATCGATGATCTGCGTTTCCTGAGCCTGGAGGCATCGAAGGAGACCGTGCGCGTCCGGACGATCGATTTCGCCAAGGATAATCCCGCCGTCGGTACCGTCCGGCTGACGATGGAGGGCAAGGACCTTGATCTGGATCGCTCCTGGGCTGCACGGCCTATGATGGTGCTGGAGACCCGGGATGTTCAGCCCAAGACGAAGCTGGTGTTCTCGCGCGGTGAAATCGCAATCGACCCGGACAAGCCCGTCTCGCCGGATGCGACGACGGAAGCACTGACATTACAGACGCTGGTCTTCGAACGCGACGTCGCGGCGCCTTCGGATGCGCCATTCGTGAAATCGGCCGGGGCGGCTTGCAGGATCACCTATGAGTTCGCGCCTGGTCACACCGACTGGCCGTGCTACCGCGCCTTCGATTCTGATCGTTCGATGCGGGCCTCGCCGGCTGCGCGAATGCAGGGGGCACAGATGCTGATTGGGCATCTCTCGAAGAGCGCGGGCCACGCCATCGCATTTCCTGACGCCTGCCTGAAGTCGGAGCCGATCATTCTCGCCCCACAAGGGGACACGTTCGTGTCTGTGAGCGACTCTGCGGGTTGGGCAGGTCCACCCAAGCTGCGGCGCACGATCACATGCGAGCCGCTCGATACGGCAACCATCGTCAGCCAGCCGATCGCGCAGAAGGCGCCCTGAAGCACAGCCTATTTCACTGCCAGCCGCAAAAAACTCATCACGCTGCCGAGCCCGGCAAAGCCTGCGCCGAGTGCTAGCGCAACGGTGGCGCCGTTGTGACCGGCCATGGCAAAGCACGCCGCGGCAAGCGCGGCGCCGGTCGTCTGACCGGTCAGGCGCGCCGTGGCCACGATGCCCGAGGCGCTGCCGCCGCGGTGTGGCGGGGCGCTTCCCATGATCGCCTTCATGTTCGGCGCCTGGAAGAAGCCGAAGCCCATGCCGCAGATCATGATCCGCCAGATGATGTCAGGGATGCTCGGGCTCGCCGGAAGCAGCGCCAGCAGCGCCATGCCGAGGCCGAGCAGAATGAGGCCGATCCCGCCCAAAAGGCCAACCGGATGCCGGTCGGAGAGGCGCCCGGCGATCGGCGCCATGATGCCGACCACCAGCGGCCACGGCGTCATGAAGAAGCCGGTCTCGACCTGGGAGCGGCCGAGCACATCCTCGAAGTAAAAAGGCAATGAGACGAAGGCGAGGCCTTGCACGGCGAAGGAGCAGACCGCAGTTGCCGCCGACAGCGCGAACATCGGCCGCGCGAACAAATCGATCGGCAACATCGGCGCGGGATGATCGGCGTGACGTCGCGTCAGGATGAAGCCGAGCACCAGGGCAGCGATCAACTCGATGCCGACGACGACAGGCGACAGATTGTGCGCGGCGCTGCCGATGCCGATGATGAACAGGCCGAGGCAGGCTGAGGCGAGGGCAGCGCCAACAAAATCAAAATCGTGATCAGCGCGCGGCGTCTTCGGCAGCATCGCAAAGCCGATGCCTGTTGCGATGAGGCCGAAGGGGATGTTGACGGCGAACAGCCACGGCCACGGTCCGACCGCGAGGATCGCTGACGCGATCGACGGGCCGAAAGTGAAAGCGGTGGCTACCACCAGCGCGTTATGGCCGAAGCCGCGGCCCTGCATCCGTCCGGGATAGACGAAGCGCACCAGCGCGGTGTTGACGCTCATGATGCCGCTCGCGCCGAGGCCCTGAAGCGTGCGCGCGACCAGCAGGCTCTCCAGCGACCACGCCACCGCGCAAAGCAGCGAGGCGATGGTGAACAGGATCAGCCCCCCGAGATAGATGCGCTGGTGCCCGACGATCTCGCCGAGCGCCCCGAGCGGCAGCAGCGTCGCCACCAGCGCGATCTGGTAGACATTGACCACCCAGACCGATTGCTCCGGGCTGACATGCAGATCGGCGGCGATGGCCGGCAGCGCGATGTTGGCGATCGCGGTGTCGAGCGAGGCCATCGCCAGCGCGGTGAAGATCGCGGCAATCGCCCAGCGCCGCTGCTCGGCCGGCAGGCCATCGGCTTTGGGATGATCGGGCTCGCGCGCAGCGGCAGGTAACGTTGATGTCATTGCCTTGCGCGTTCTCCGACAGCGTGGCTCAAATGGTCTAGGGCATGTACTACGCCTGAGGCTGCTTCCACAGGCTTATGCTTGCATGCATTGTATGCGCGAAGATCAGGCGCCGCTCTCGGAAGGGGATCACCATGCACATCGTCGTTCTGCCGGGAGACGGCATCGGACCGGAGATCACGGCCGCGACATCAGGCGTGCTGCGCGCGGCGTCCGAGCGCTTCCAGCTCAACCTGCGGCTGGAAGAGCATGCGGTAGGGCATGCGAGCCTGAAGCTATCAGGCACCACGGTGCGCCCCGAGCTGCTCGACAGCGTCCGCGCCGCGGACGGCCTGATCCTGGGGCCCACCGCGACCTTCGACTTCAAGGACGAGGCGCATGGCGAGATCAATCCGTCCAGGCACTTTCGCAAGAACCTGGACCTCTACGCCAACATCAGGCCCGCGCGCACCTATGCCGGGCGGCCCGGCAGGCTCGGCGATTTCGATCTCGTCGTCGTGCGCGAGAACACGGAAGGCTTTTACGCCGACCGCAACATGGAGCAAGGCAATGGCGAGATGCTGGTCACATCAGACGTCGTGATCTCGCTGCGCCGGATCACGCGCCTGTGCTGCGAGCGCATCGCCCACGCTGCCTGTCGCCTGGCGATGAAACGACGCAAGCATCTCACCATCGTGCACAAGGCCAATGTGCTCAAGATCGGCGACGGCATGTTCCTCGACATCTGCCGCGCGGCGGCGAACGCGTACCCGGGCCTTGCTGTCGACGACGTCCTCGTCGACGCCATGATGGCGCATATGGTGCGGAGCCCCGACCGCTTCGACGTCATCGTCGCCACCAACATGTTCGGGGACATCCTCTCCGATCTCACCGCCGAGCTCTCCGGCAGCCTCGGCCTCGGCGGCTCGCTCAATGTCGGCGACCGCTATGCCATGGCGCAGGCCGCGCACGGCTCGGCGCCCGACATCGCAGGCCAGGACGTCGCCAATCCGGTCTCGCTGATCCTGTCGACTGCGCTGCTGCTGGCCTGGCACGGCGAGAGGAACAATGCGGTGCGCTACGAGGAAGCGGCGCGCGCGATCGAGGCGGCGGTGGCGAAGGCGCTCTGGGCGGGCAGGGCGACGCGCGACGTCGGCGGCAGGCTCGGCACGATCGCAGCGGCCGCTGCGATCGCCGAAATCCTGCAGGCGGAGTGAGCCGCAGCTGCTTTTTGTCAGACGGCCAAGATCAGAAACCGAAAACAACCCCATGCACAGTAGAACGGTGTTTGAACGACAAGGGCTTTTTCAGACGCGGACGCGACGACCCCCTGAATCGCGTCGACGTTGACACGTCGGGCAAAACACCGGCACGATGTCATCATGGCGGTCGATCCGGCTGGGCGAGAGGAAAGCGCAGGGAGGTCACAGCGCCGACGACCTATATATCAGGTTCAAAGGCCGCGTTCGGCGAGAAGCTGATCCTGTCGCCGGCGAACACCGCGAGCGAGGACTTCTCCGAGTTCGGCGCATCTGGCGTACCGTTGATGATGTTCAATATCGGCGTCTATGACCCGGATGCGTGGCTGGCCGCCAACAAGAGCGGAACGCCGCTTCCCGGCAACCATTCCCCGCTGTTCGCGCCGGTGCCGAAGCCGACCATCCAGACCGGCATCACCGCGATGACGCTCGCCGTGCTGAGCGCGTTCGAGCAAAGGGCGAGGGGGCAGTAACGGCTGGTCCTGCGAGTAGCAGCCACTTAGCCGCCGCTGCCGTTCCGCCTCGATTCCAGATAGAATGCGCATACGGACGGGAGGGAGGATGATGCTTTCCCGCCGGAAACGTCCATCACTCTTCCGGCACGCCAGCGAGGCGGAAGCCTTCACACACGCGCTCGACCCCAGCAAGGAAAGTTGGATTGTCGCTTTGTTGAGCAGTGACGAAGCGACGGATGGTGAAACGAGAGTTGAGCGCAAGTCCTGTTCTTGCAGCAGTTTGCGCCTCATCGAGGGCGCCGGTCAGGCCTAACGCAGCGGCGAGCGCCAAATGAGCGATCGGAAAGTTGCGATTCGCCTCAGTGCTTCGTCGTAGCCAGCTGACCGCTTCGACGTCCAAACCCAGTTGTAACTTGGCCACGCCTACAAAACACGCCCATTGGTAGGCCTCAACGTCGCGAGGGGAGAGACGTAAAGCGTCGAATATGTGGCCTTCGGTCTCGGCAGCACGCCCCATATAGAATTTGGCAAAACCGATGGCAGCATGAGCGCTGGCGATGTTCGAATTCAGCGCCAACGCATGCTCGAATTCACGGACGCCTTGGGCGGCCCGGTAGGTAAAGATCTGGACCCACCCCCGAGCCAAGTGGGCTGAAGTGCGGTTCGGCCTGATCGACAATGCCTTATTCACCATCGCCTCGGCCGCTGCAAACCGCGCAGGCGCATCATCCGTCGTAAAGCTGGTTCCAACTGCCGTATCAACATTTGCCAGGCCAATCATTGCTTCGACGTTGCCGGAGTCGTACGCCAGAGAGCGTTCGAAGAAGCTCCGCGCTTGCGTTAAGCATTCAGGGCTAAACCCCTTCATCAGCCAGGCCCGGCCCTGGAAGTATAGGTCCATCGCATCGGGATGCAGCGTACGCTCGGCTCGTTGCGCCTCAGCCTCGATGAGCTGGCGACCTAACGTATTGGCGAGCCAGGATACGATTTCGTCCTGCAGGTCGAACAGGTCGACGACAGACTTCTCGAAGCGCTCCGCCCAAAGATGCTGGCCGCTGATAGCATCAATCAACTGCACGTTCATGCGAAGCCGCTTGCCGCTGCGTTGCACTGAACCTTCGAGCACGTAGCGAACGTTCAATTCGCGGCCGACTTGCCTTACATCGACTGCTCTACCCTCGTAGGAGAAGGCGCTGTTCCGTGCGATTACAAATGAACCAGCGATGCGCGACAAGTCTGTAGTCAAACTCTCGGTTACACCATCCACGAAATAGTCCTGCTCACGATCAGCGCTAAGGTTCGTGAAGGGTAGCACGACGATGGATAGGCGCGGCGGTGCGCCGCCGGTTCGCTCGACCGAGCCAATCGTCTCTATTGCCGAGTTCTCGGCTTCCCGCACTGCGCCCACGAAGCGGAAACCCTTGCGCGGGAGCGTCTTGATCAGGTCCTGTTTCTCACCAGTATCGCCGATTGCACAACGGGCACCATTGATGCGCGTCGTCAGCGCGGCATCCGAGACGATGCGACCATTCCAAACGCCCGCGATGAGCTCGTCCTTACTGACGACGCGGTCCCTGTTCCGGATCAGATAGTTCAGAAGGTCGAATACCTGCGGCGCGACAGAGATGGTCTCGGCTCCTCGCCGCAGCTCCCTCCGTTCCGTATCCAGCGTGAAAATCGAAAAGGAGTAAAGCAAATGCATCCTCCTGCGGTCCGATCGCTCCCCGTGGAGCCGATATGTAAGCAGACGGTAAGAAGAATGGAAGGCGCCTGTAAAGCGCTTCCCATGACCTTGGCGCATCCTCGTGCACGGCTGAAAAATATGAACTGCTTGCGGATATCACGTCACGAGGGAGGATGTCATGAGGCGGATGGCTGCACTGACGTGGGCTGCTACTGCAGCCAGGCTTTTGATCTGGGTCGTATGCGTTCTCGCCTCCGCGAGCCGCGCTCACGCCCAATGCTCGGCGCGCGATGTGTTGCAGAGGCAGTTAGTGCTCAAGGCGGCGCCCGTTGTCCCGACACGCATGGGTCCGGTAACGTCCGTTTCGGATGTTGCCGAATGGAAAACGATCAGCATCGGGACGTTCCCGGATACGTTTGCTCTCCTCACCGCGCTGAGTGCGATTGGTTGCGGCGTCGGTAACTCGGCTGCGGAGGCTCTTGCACGACCTGCGTTTACGCTCAGCGGTGTCAGAACGGCGGTAACACTTCTGACGGTGACCGCGGCCGATCTGGGTTTCAGGGGTGAGACGGTGCCGTTGCGGCAAATCTACGAACTCGCGCAGCAATTGGGCTTCGGGCTTGCACCGCCCGAAATCGCTCCGCAGCTCAGACTTCAATATCTGGACCAGCCCGTAGGTGAGTTTCTCGTCATCGGGATGAATCCGATCCGGACATGGACTGGTGAAGAGGTCATCCTGACCGTGGCAAATGGGGGAGCAGGTCTCATTCTCATCGGCCAGGATGGTCGCGCCGAGGCGGAAATACCCGTGACCTCCCGCTTCGTGTTCCTGCGCTCCTTGCCCATTGCGCCAGCTGCGCTGAATCGAAACTGATTTTACGAGATGGCCGAGGTGACGAAATGCTGGCGATCAGAGCGGTGAAGCGCTTGGCAGCTCAAATCTGCCTGGTGCTGGTGTCCACCGCGACGTTTGCGCGCGACGACGGGCGCTATGCGAATTCCCCGCTGAAGCCCTGGTTCGAGAGTCTGCAAAGCGAATTCGGGAAGTGCTGTGAGGACTCCGACGCCTACGTGGTCTCCGAGCCGAATTGGAAGTCCGATCACGGACAATATCGCGTTCGCATCGACGACGAATGGGTCCTGGTGCCAGACGGCGCTGTCATCAAGCAGCCCAATCTTGCCGGACGGACCATGGTCTGGAAGCACTACATCGACGGACATCCGCGTGTCCGTTGTTTCATTCCGGGTAGCATGACGTGATACGTCGACGATCGTCTATGAACCACGCGTATGATCCAAGATCGATGGTCTGGTCCACCCTTGGGATCGGTTGCTCAGTTTGGTTAGAGCAAGAGGCTTCGTCTCCTTGTTGTTGCGGTGCCTACATCCGGAAGTGGCCCGTCTGGACCTTACCGCGACAAGTCCTAATGCCTGGTGTCTTAGGAGGATCAGTGGGAATTCAGGCGCGGCCATCCAGCGCTCGTGACCTCTACCGAAAGTCAGTCGGTCCTAACTGACCGTCCACAGTTGGCAGATATCGCAGCCATTCACCGGACCGGATGCCTCGAGGGTCAAGACCTCGGTGCGAGGCGACGTAGTCGATCTCGCCGCGCGTGGTGCCGATATCCATCAGTTCTCCGTCGCTCAAGTCGGACAAGGTAGTGCTCAATTTCTGGCGTCGGCGGCGCTCCTGAAGGGCATCCCAACATTTCCAGATGAAGCTGGTGACATGCCGGGTCGATACAAATGTCCATTCCAACCATGCCGGGCCATGCATCGTGGTCATTTCGGTGTCTCCTGGACGGTGTTTTGCACCGACCGGAGAGTGGCGCGGGATTAGCGGGGACGCTTAACCGGCAGCTTACATTTTCCGTACCGACGGCTTATTCTCGCGATTTACGGTGGGCCAGGACGCCACCCCGTCCTGGCAAGGCTCATCCAACGGGATTCGCATCTTGCGCTATCTCTTTGCAGAGTACGTATTCGATACCGACCGACGCGAACTGCATCGCGGGGCGGACGTCGTCTCCGTCGCACCACAGGTGTTTGACCTCATTGATTACTTGATCCGCAATAGGGAGCGAGTTGTCAGCAAGGATGACCTCATCAAAACCATTTGGAATGGCCGTAGCGTATCCGATGCGGCGCTGACAACCCGCTTAAACGCCGCCCGGGTTGCAATTGGTGATTCTGGCGACGAACAGCGCTTCATCAAGACACTACAGCGCAAGGGCTTTCGTTTCGTTGGAGCTGTTCGGGAAGCGAAGGAACCGGCAGAGGCAATAGTTGCCGACGATCAGGTGGAAGTTCAGAAAGTCGATCTTGCACTCCCCGACAGACCTTCCATCGCCGTGCTGCCGTTTGAGAACATGAGCGGCGAGCCGGAGCAGGAATATTTTGCGGAGGGCATGGTAGAGGAGATCATCACAGCGCTGTCGCGGTTTAAGTCTCTGTTTGTCATCGCACGTCACTCGACCTTTACGTTCAAGGGAAAAGCCGTCGATATCAAGGAAATCGGACGCAGGCTCGGCGTGCGCTATGTCCTCGAGGGGTCTGTGCGGAAGGCGTCGGGGAAGGTTCGCATCGCAGGGCAGTTGATCGATGCGGTTACAGGTGCGCATCTATGGGCGGAAAGGTTTGAGCGTGACCTTGCCGATGTCTTTGCCCTCCAGGACGAAGTAGCGGTCGCGGTTGTCTCGGCTATTCAACCGAAGATGATTCAAACAGAAATTGAAGTGGCGACGCGGAGGCGACCGGAGAACCTCACCGCGTATGACTTGTTCCTGCGATCCATGCAGCAGTATTACCTGACGACCCGGGAAAGTTTGGCCGAGGCGATCAGGCTGGCTCATTGCGCTTTGGATCTGGATCCGAGATTCGGGTCTGCAGCGGCGCTGGCAGGCGACTGCCATGCGAGCAACGTCGCCTTGGGCTATACCAACGATCCTCAGTTTGACCGCAAGGAAGCAGTCCGGCTCGCTCGTTTGGCATTAAGGATCGGTGATGATGATCCAGATATCTTGTCGCGGGTTGCGGTGATCCTGGCGGGCATGGTCGGCGATAGTGAAGCCGAGATTGAAATGGCTGACAGGGCGGTCGCACTCAACCCAAATTCATGGCGTACTTGGAACAACAGAGGCTGGGTCTATACGATGGCGGGTCTGCCGGAGGAGGCGATACTTAGCTTTGAACGCGCAATTCGCATGAGCCCGGTAGATCCGCTGCTACACATGACGTTTCTTGGCATTGCGCATGCCCTTATAGCACTTCGGCGCTTTGACGAGGCAATCGTCGCACTGAAGAGAGCCCTTCGTCATAATCCCTCATTTTTCCCAGCTTGCCGCGGCCTTGCGTCCGCCTTCGCCCATCTAGGACGCGACGTTGAGGCGCGTGCTGCGGCGGCGCGTGTGCTTGAGATCGATCCTTCCTTTACAATATCGGCGCATATCGCCCGGTCTCCCAAAAGCCCAAAGCTGTTTATTGAGGGGCTTCGAAAAGCGGGATTGCCCGAATAGATCGTCCGTGATGTCGAAGCCAGACCGCTGTTGAGAAATGTCGACATGCGTTCCGCATGGTGGCGGCGATCAGCAGGCGGTCACCGCTCCGCAGCAGCAATCTTCTACGCCATCGTCGCAGCAACCTGTAGCGCAGCCGTCGCCCCGAACCTAACTTTGGCGATGTCAGCTTGTGTGCGCATAGCCGATGAAGATCGATGTCGGCCGTTCGGCCACTGTTGGATGCAAAGCGGACGTGTCAGATTTATGGGGACACGCCCTGGTCTCCCCCACGAAGCGGGAATTGATCCTCGTCGATGCGGATGTCTCGCGCAATTTCGAAAGCGTGCGGTCGCCGGAAGTTCCGTCACGCTGTTGATAAAAAGTCATCCAGCAAGATGAACCCGCATAGGCGTCGCAATTTTCGTGAGCTGCATCGCGCGAGCATTCGTTCAAGACTCGAGACAATGGTTGCTTGACAGCCATTCTCATCTCCAGCAGTCTCAGGTTGAATAACCTTCCAATGATTTTTGCTTTGCTCGTTTGATGTCTTGGGAACCAAACGCGGAGCATTCATATGACGGTTGTTCCTCCCGCCAGTGGAGTCACGCTCCACGATGGCGATACGATGGATGTCAGTGGCGGCATTTCCGTCGATCGCACATGGATCCTGACTGGTGGTTCGCAGACAGTCGGCGGATCCTCCACGACATCCACGGCAACCAACACGAACATCTTTGGCGGAGAGCAGGACGTCGTCTCCAATGGCCTCGCCAGCTATACGACCATCTACCAGGGCGTCCAGCGCGTTACTGGCGAATATGTCCATGAGGGTCCGTCCCCCGGCAGGGCTGATCATACCGCCATCGATGGCGGCGAGCAGGACGTCGACACCGGCATCGCAACGGCGACGAGGGTCAATTCGGGCGGCATCCAGAACGTGACCAATGGTGGTAGCGCCAGCGGCACCATTGTCGAGGCCGGCGGTGTGCTCAAGGTTTCGGGTGAAACCCTGGAAACGGCGCCGGTGTATCCGCCGCCGGTGATCCAAAGCGTGGCGACCGCTGCAACCATCAACTACCAGGGAGAATTCGACCTCACTGGGGGCGGAACCGCAGTGAACGCCATCGTCCATGGCGGTGTCATGACGGTCTCCGGATCCATACCCGATCCATTCGCCAACGTTCCAGGCCAGCCGGCCGTCGACGCCAGCACGGCGATTGGCACCACCATCGAAAATGGTGGAACCTTGACGGTATCGAACGGCGCGTTGGCATCCGGCACGATCCTCCAAAACTTCGCTACGCTGAATGTGGATGCAGATGGCACAGCGACCGGCACCACAATCAATCTGGGAACGATGCAACTATCCGCCGGCGCGACGGCGACCGACACGGTCGTCAATCTAGGTGGCGCTTTCATCGTACTCGGGAATGCCAGTTTTTCGGGGACGGTCTTCAATGCGGGCAGCACCTTCGAGATCGGCGACGGCACGATTGAAAACGGATTTACGGTTGCGAATGGGGTGACGTTGACCGTTCTGGACGGCGGCGTTCTCGAGAACAGCATTGTCTCCGCAGGCGGAACGCTCATGCTTGAAGGTGGCGCGACGTTCTCCAATACCACCTTCGAGAGTGGCGCAACGTTTGTCGTTGACTATGACTATGCGGTAGACGGCTTCACCGTAGCGAACGGCGTCACGTACAAGGTGATCGGCGCAGCCACGAACACGACGATTTTGGTGGGCGGCAAGCAAATCGTCGGCAACTTCGGCGAGGGAGGCTCCGCGACCAACACCGTCATCAATGGCGGCGAACAGGATGTCGAGCTTCTCGCCACCGCGAGCAACACCACGATCAACATGGGCGGCATTCAGCATGTCGCCGGCCTTTACATCCATGATGAGCCGGGACCAGGACGGGCGGATCACACCACCATCAATCATGGCGGCGAACAGGATGTCGACACCGGCATCGTCTCGTCGACCACAGTCAATGCCGGCGGCGTCCAGAATCTCACCAACGGGGGTATTGCCAGCGGCACCATCGTCGAATCTGGCGGTGTCATCAATGCGTCGGGAGAGACCGTCTATTATTCGCCCGGCGGCTATTACGCCACCGTCATCAGAAGCGAATTCGATTCAGCTGACGTCGAGAGCGGCGGCCAATTGCGCCTGACCGGGGCGGGGATCGCCAAGAACGCCACCATCGATGGCGGTGTGATGACGGTTTCGGGTTCGATACCGGATCCTGTGACGAACGACCCAAGTTTACCGCCCGATCCAAGCGCACCGGCGGTCGACGCCAGCGAGGCGACTGGAACAATCCTCAATTCCGGTAGCGTTTCCGTCTCGGACGGCGGCATCGTCACCTCCACCACCCTGAACGGCGGCACGCTTGACGTGCTCGATCAGGGCACCGCGAACGCTTCGACAATCCATCATGGCGCCACAGAGCTCGTGGAAGCAGGCGGCATTGTCGGCGCAACCACGATCGCTGGAGGGACGCTTGACCTCAAGGCGGGTGCAATCGCTGACGACGTGATCACTTTCTCCGGCCAGGGCACGTTCAGGATCGAGCAGAAGCTGGTCTCGGGCCCATCGACCTTCGCAAGCGCGATCAAAGGCATTGCGCTCGGTGACCAGATCGACCTTTCCGGGCTGTCCTATACAAGCGGTGCAACGGCGACCGTGTCCGGCACGACACTTACGGTCAGTAACGGCACGGCGAGCGAGACTTTCATCCTGGCGGATACGTCAGTCACGCATTTCGGCATCACGAAAGACGGCGCCGACGGCATTTTGCTAACGGCGGACACGCATCAGACCGGTCCGACGATGATCAACGGTCCGGCGTCGGGTTATGCGATCATCGAGGGCACGACGGGCAACGACATCATCCATGCCTATGGAATGTTCAATATCATCCACGGCAATGGCGGCAACGACGCGATCTACGCCGGACTGTACGCCACTGTCGATGTGCCAAGTGGCGACAGCACCGTCTATCTCGAGGGCTTCGACAACCGTGTCACCGGCGGCGACGGCAATGTCACGGTGAAGGGGGCGACAGGCGCGACCACGATTGCGCTCGGCAATGGCAACGACAGCATTGACGCCAGCGGTTACGGAAACATCATCACGCTGGGTAACGGCAAGGATATCGTTCATCCGGGTGACGGCGCGAGCACGACGACATCAGGCAATGGCAACGACCAGGTGACGCTCTCCGGATTTGGCAACAAAGTCGTGCTTGGAAACGGCGACGACGTCGTCACGGGCGGAGGCGGTGCCAATAGCGTTACTCTGGGCGACGGCGACAACACCGTGAATCTCGACGGGATGGCCAACCAGATCAGCGTCGGTTCCGGAACAAACACGATCATAGCCGGCAACGGAGTGGACAGCGTGGTTGCTGGCGCGGGCCACGATACGATCACCCTCGGCGGGGTCGCCAATCACGTGGTGCTCAACGATTCCACGGCAAATGTGACGAACCAGGTCGGCCAGGACGTCGTGACCGCCAATGGTGGATCGGATCAGTTCAACTTTGTCGGATTCGGAAACCAGGCGAACATCAATGGCCCGGCCCATGTCGACATCACCGATCACAGCTCGGGTCTGACCGTCTCTGTCAACTCCGGCAACCAGATCGATACGATTGCCGGATTTGGTCATGATCCGCTCGGTGTCATCGATCTTGCAAACGGCGTCGGCAATTACCACTCCATCGCCGATATTGTGGGCGCGCTCAGGAGCGATGGCCATGGCGGGACGGTGCTTGCGCTGGGCAGTGTGCCCAACGCCGGGTCGATCGATTTCGTCGACACCGCGATCAGCCAATTGCACGCATCGAACTTTGTGATCGTGTAGAACTCGGCTTCCAGGCAGTGCGTTGCGAAGGCTGGTGACGGGCTCGTTCGCTCCCCAGAAAGCGGCCGTTCCCCGATCTGCGGCACGTCAGTACCTCTGTCTCACATCTTTGCGTGGTGTTGACCCTGATCAAAGGTTCGTCCCTGGGACCCGTCACGTTGAACGGGTCAGCGTTCGCACGGGAGGTAACAACATGATCTTCAACGTCAGGCGTCTTGGGTTGGTCGTGGCGGTGGCTCTGTCAACCGCCGCACCACTGTCGGTACACACCTCGTCCTCAACACTTCCATCGGTCTCGATCGACCGTGCTGAAGCGAGAGTGGGGCGACCGCTGACGCCGATGAGCGTCGCGGGCGTGAACCGCAGGGTGCATCGGCGCGCCTATTACGGCGCAGCGGCGGTCGGAGCTGCCGGGGCTTACGGTGCGTATGGCTACCGGAGGGCCTGCGGATATTATCCTTATCCGCCTTGCTATTGAGGCGCGTGAGGTTCGTCGCACACAGCGGCGAACCTCGGGTGATCTCAAGCATCGACTCGCGCGCGATTTCAGTCCCATCGGCGCTCAGGCGCCACGCTGCGGCGTGGCGGGTTGTCCGCGTGGCAAGCTTTCGCGGGTTGACCCGCTTCAGCAGTCGCGGCCCTAGAACTGAAGCCTCCGCAAGGGCGCTTCCGCGGTCGCGCGGCCATGATCATCATATTCTACCGCAGATTGCCGATTTCGTTTCGGAGAGAGTATTGTATGATCGGTCGATAGAGTTCGGACATAGTCTGTAGCCAAAGAGGCTTCCTATGAGCGCCGACTTCGCTCCTGCGGTGGTGATAAAGTATTTTTCCAGTTACACCATCCATACGCCGGGAGTAGCGGAGCGGGTCGATTCCTGGGATTTTCTCGAACGCGAGAAACGGGATGCTGAAAGGCATCGGGAGTCGCAGAGGCTCTTTGCTGAATTTGCCGACTCGACGAAGAAATACGGGCGCGTCGCCGTAGAGACTGATCGCCGACAAAGCAACGTGAAGGGAAAATTCTTTTCCGATCTTGGCTTCGACACAGTGATCGTTACCGATAACAAGCTGCTCATTGCCGAGCCTGCTGTCGCTCTGACGATCATCAAGAGCGAATTCGCCGGAATGCTGGAGCGAATGAGGCAGGGCGGACAAATCAGCATCAAGATTGGAGAGCGTGAGGTCATTGTTTCGGACCAGCGCGAGCTCCAGACAGCCGTTGAGGCGGTGGAGCCACTCCTGGCGCCGAAGGTCAGGGCAAATCCTCCCGCTTCGCTCGTTCCCGCCAGCGAGCGCCAGATCAACATTTGGATAGGAGGGGGGAAGGTGGGCCTGAAGCAGGCCCTGAAGATTGGTGAGACTTATCTTCTCAATTTCAGGGTCGGGCAACCGGTCAGCGGCAGCCTGACATCTGGAGAAGCGGCAGCGGTCAATCCGAACGATGTTCCGCCTGCGGGATTACCGACCGATTGGTTGATCGTTGCTCGGGGCGCTGAACTCGCCGCCGGCACCCCCGATACTGAAACGAAGGTTGAAACCGTCGGCGGCGTATCGACCTGGAGCGGCCGCTTCAAGGTTCTCATTCCCAAAGAAGGTGACAGTGCAACGCCGCAGCTTCGGATCAAGCCGTTGCAAGCCTCTCCAGAGATCGATGTCTGCATCACAGCGCGGAGAGAGGAAGGGTTTCCGAGGTTCAACGAGACCTATCGGCAATTCAGGATCGAACTCGTCGCCGACGACAGTCCTGACACGGCGCCTGTCGAGCCGGTCCACATCGCCGACGAGATCATGCCGACGGCAACAGTCCACGTTGGCCTGGGCACCACGCATGAATGGACGACGCCTAACGGGATCCTGGGCGTCGCGGTGCTGGGGCCGCAGGCCTATGTGCAAGGCTTGGCCGGCACCGAGCAGGTGGATTCGCTGGAGCCATGGCTCGGCGTGCCGGCTCAAGTCAGTGGGAAAATTCAGAACGTTCGGGACGCAGCGGAGGAGATGCGGGCTGCGTGGGAACACCACTTCAACAATATCGATCCGGCGGATCTTGCTGGTCGCCTGACGCGCTGGAGCCAGCACCAGGGGGGACCCGAATATAGTTGGAGCTCACTCGGCAATTACGCGGATCCGTCGCACCAACAGGAGTGGGACAAAATGGCCGCCAGCCCGGAGCTGCGCAAGGTCGCGCAGCACGGTCGACTGTTATTTCACGCATTCTTCCCGCGCAATTCCAATCTCAACCAATGGATCGCCGCGCTCGTCCCAGGAGCGCGCTTGAATGTTTCATGGACCCCAAAGGCCGGTGCAGGGTTTATTCCGCACGTGCCGTTCGGTCTGATGTACACGGCTGACGTGCCGCCTGAGGGGCAGCCGATCGATCCGATGGGCTTTCTCGGCCTGAGGTGCCGGATAGCTTACACGTCCCACGTTGCGGCCCCGGCATCGCGATCTCTCGGCGCACTTGATGCAACGCATCGAGCTCACTTCCTCTATTGGGGCGACGCTCCCACCGACGTGACCGGACAGGAGGCACAATGGCAGCGTGCGCAGTGGAGCGCCTGGCAGAACCAGGTTTTCGTTCCTCACAAGGTGCAGAACGCCAAGGCGGAATTGCTCACGCTGCTGAACGACCCGCAGCCGTCGCCGACCTCTGTCCTTTATCTCTTCTGCCAATGTAGTACCGGCGCCGGCAATAATCCGACGCTGCGCTTCGGCAGCACCAACGATCCTGCCAACGTCGTCGCGCAAACGGATTTCGGAACGTCTGTGCTGGTTGACAGACCGCTGGTGTTCGCGAACGCCTGCACAACGGCGGCCGCCGATCCCTATATGGCCAACGATCTGGAGGAGGCGTTCTTCGAGCGCGGCTGTCGCGCCTATATCGGCACCGAAACCAAGGTTCCGATCGTGTTCGGCAGCCGCTTCGCGGAGATCTTCTTTCGATTTTTCTATCGTCTGGCCGATCCCGATCCGATGGCGGCCGGGGAAGCTGTGACGCAGGCGCGCCTTTTCCTATGGACTCACTACCGCAACATCGGCGGGCTTTTTTACAGCTATGTGAACCAATACGATCTGTTTCTTGCGCGTGAGGACGAGGTTCTCGCACTTCGCGGATGAGGACACCATGGAAACGATCAAGGCGTTCCTGCAGGCGAATACCGACGATCGCCTGACCATGGCATTGGACGATAGCAACGGACCTGCGCTCGGTCGTCTTCTTGGCGAGCCTGCCTATCTGGAGCTGCGCGCACTCGCGAAGGAGTGGTTTGACGGCTTCCATCTAGCTCCCGCAGACCCCAAGAACGTCATCTTCGTTCCTGGCATCATGGGCTCGTTGCTCATGAACAGCGCCAAGGGAGGGATTTGGTGGCTCGACGTTCGCACGCGGAATTTCATCGACAGCCTCGGCTTGTCCTCAGACGGGACAGGGGAAGCTGATCCTGACAACACGATCGCGCCTGTGACGGCCGACCCGAGCTACACGCCGTTTCTCTCGACGGCGCTCAAGCAGAGCGGCCTCAACCACGAGATCTTTCCTTACGACTGGCGCAAGTCCCTGCTCCACAGCAGCGCCGCACTGCGAGATCTTGTGCTGAAGCTGCATGGGCAGAATGGCGGCAAGAAAGTTCATCTCGTCGCTCACAGCTTGGGCGGGCTGATGGTGCGCACCGCCTTGATGCAGCACGCGGCCGAGCTTTGGCCGAGGCTCGGCAAGATCGTATTCATTGGAACGCCTCACTACGGTGCAACCGCGATCGCCGGCTACTTGAAGAACCATCTGTGGGGCTTCGAGCTGATGGCTGTGCTCGGCGAATATCTCAGCCGCCCCACGTTGCGGTCCTTGTGGGGCGTGATCGGCTTGCTGCCGGCGCCTCGCGGCATTTATCCCGGCACACGCGAGAACGACCCCAGCCCGTGGCCGTCGGAAGATCCAGGCGATCTCTATGTTCACCCGTGTACCAATTTCGATTTTTACGACGCCCACGCGTGGAAACTGGACCTCGACGTGGCAGCCACTGCGAACCTGCAACGAATCCTTGACGCTACGGCCGACCTCCATCGGCGCCTTTACGAGACGCATCGCAATCTGGATCAGGAAAAGCGTGATCAGATGATCGTGATTGCCGGCGTGGGTTTTCAAACGCTGTTTCGTCTCTCCTACGAACCCGGATTCTTCGGCCTTTGGGAAAAGACGAGCAAGGTTTTCGACCGGGTCGTCAACGATCCTCACCGCGAAGGCGATGGCCGCGTTCCGCTTGCATCGGCGCGACTGGAGAATGTTGGCGACACTCGCTACGTTTACGGCGTGCACGGCGGGTTGACCAACATCGAAGCCGTGTACACGGACGTCTTCCGGTGTCTGCAGAACCAGCCGATGCAGTTGCCCAGGAGCGTCGCCGGAGCGCTCAGCGGACATCTCGCGGAGCCGACGGTCAGCAGGGCTCCGCACCTGGACGGTACCGCAACCGCGGCACCAGGTGGTGATGACCCCGGCTTGTGGCATCTCCAAAATCCGACTCCGGAACGGATGCGGGAACTGGAAGCCATGCTTGCGGCCGACGGCCTGCCGGGCTTTGGCCGCTTGCATCTGCTATGAAACGCACGGCGCGCAAAAGCGCACCTGTGCCCACCCTATGGCGGCGCGCAATGTGAGAGCGGATCAGAATTGACCAGCTTGCGCCCTAGAACTGATACCGCCTCAATCCTCCGTCCACCGGGATCACCGTGCCGGTGATGTAGCGCGCCACGGGCGAGGCCAGGAACACCGCGAGTGCGGCGAGGTCTTCCGGCTCGCCCCAATAGCCGACCGGAATCTCCTCCTCGGCAAAGCGCTCGCGATAGTCGGGCGGATAGTTGCGGCGGATCTGTTCGCTCATGATGCGGCCGGGCGGGATGCAGTTGATGGTGATGCCGTGCTCGCCGATCTCGCGCGACAGGCCCTTGGCCCAGGCGTGTACGGCGGCCTTGGCGGCGAAGGCGGCGTTGAGGCCTTCCGGCTCGGACTTACCGGTGATGTTGACGATGCGGCCCCATTTGCGCTCGATCATCTGCGGCAGCAGCGCATGGGCGATGCGGCGGTAGCTGGTGAAGTTGAGCGCGAACGCCTCGTCCCATTTGCTGTCGGGCGCGTCGACGGGCAGGGGGCGGCTGCCGCCGGCGTTGTTGATGAGGATGTCGACATGGCCGAGCTCGCTCACGGCGAAGGCTGAAATCTTTTCCGCTGCATCCTTGGCCATGACGTCCTGCTCGAACGGCGTGATCAGCCCGCCGCCGACCTCCTGCACCAGCTCGGCGAGCAGGTCGGTGCGGCGCGCCACGCCGACGACGCGCACGCCTTCGGCAGCGAGGCCCTTGGCGATGGCGCGGCCGATGCCGATGCTGGCTCCGGTGACGATAGCGGTTTTCGATTTCAGCCCGAGATCCATGGTCACACGCTCTCTTGATTGGTTCTTGCTTTTTGCTTTCCTGCCCGTCCCGCTGGCCCCTACCGAATTGCCTGAGCGGGACGAGCAGTGGTAACCAAGAGGCCTCGCGAAGGAAACACCAAAAAGAAAAGGCGCAGGCCATGGTCTGGGATCCGCAGCAATATCTGAAATTCTCCGGCCACCGGCTCCGGCCCGCGGTCGACCTGTTGATGCGGATTCCCGATGTCGGCCCGCGTACGGTCGCTGACCTCGGCGCCGGTGCCGGCAATGTCACCAAGCTCATCAAGGAACGCTGGCCGTCCGCCGCCGTCACAGGCGTCGAGGGCTCGGCCGAGATGGTGGCTGCAGGGCGCAAGGCCGCGCCGGACGTGGAATGGTCCCATGAAGACCTCGGCCATTGGCGTCCCGCGAAGCAATATGACGTGGTCTATTCCAATGCCGCACTGCACTGGCTGCCCAATCATGCGGCACTCTTCCCCTCTGTCATGGAGAAGGTCGCGCCCGGCGGCATGCTTGCAGTGCAGATGCCACGCAACTTCCTGGCGCCGTCGCATGTCCTGATCGGCGAGACCGCCCTGAACGGGCCCTGGCGGTCCAAGGTCGAGCACCTCGTGACGCCGCCGCCGGTCGAGGGGCCGGCCTTCTATCACGATCTTCTCGCTCCGCTCGCGCAGAACATCGACATCTGGGAGACCGAATATCTTCAGGTCCTCGAAGGCGAAAATCCCGTGAAGGAATGGACCAAGGGGACCTGGCTGACACGGTATCTCGACGTATTGCAGGGCGACGAGAAGGCCGCGTTCGAGGACGCCTATGGGATGCGGGTCGCGAAAGCCTATCCGAAGAATGCGGCGGGGCAGACGCTCTTCCCGTTCCGGCGCCTGTTCATCGTCGCCCAGCGCAAGGGTTAACGCCATTTCGGCGATGCGACATAAGCGCTCGCTCCCATCGGTGGAGCGGGCGCCGGGTTGCGCGTGCGACCGCCGCCAATATAGCCTCGCTGCGGCAAAGCTTCGCTGCGGCAAATTGGGCTTAGGTCTAGTTGTTCGGCTTGCGGATTGCTGCCACTACTGACCTGCAAAACAAAAAAGAACACGGTTTTCTAGGGTTGTTGGGAGGTCCTTCATGCGCAAACTGCTCTTTGCGGCCGCCGCGGCCGCGCTCGCTTTGGCCCCTGTGGTCGCCGAGGCTCAGAGTCCGATCATCATCAAGTTCAGCCACGTCGTCGCCAACGATACCCCGAAGGGTAAGGGCGCGCTAAAGTTCAAGGAACTGGCCGAGAAGTACACCGACGGCAAGGTCAAGATCGAAGTCTATCCGAACTCCTCGCTCTACAAGGACAAGGAGGAGATCGAGGCGCTCCAGCTCGGCTCGGTGCAGATGCTCGCGCCCTCGACCGCGAAATTTGCGCCGCTCGGCATCAAGGAATTCGAGGCGCTGGACCTGCCCTGGCTGTTCAAGGACGACGCGACCTATTCCGCCGCGATGAAGGGCACCGTCGGCAAGTGGCTGTTCCAGAAGCTCGAGGCCAAAGGCATCACCGGTCTCGCTTATTGGGACAACGGCTTCCACATGGTGTCGTCGAATCGTCCGCTGGCGAAGCCGGAGGATTTCAAGGGCCTGAAGTTCCGCATCTCCGGATCGAAGATCGCCGACCAGTATTTCCGCCTGATGGGTTCGATCCCGCAGATCATGGCGTTCTCCGAAGTGTACCAGGCGCTCCAGACCGGCGTGGTCGACGGCTGCGAGAACACCGCCTCGAACTACCTGACGCAGAAGTTCTATGAGGTGCAGAAGGACATCACCGTGTCCTATCACGCGCATCTGCAATATGCCGTCATCGTCAATTCGAAATTCTGGTCCGGCCTGCCGCCTGACATCCGCAGCCAGCTCGAGAAGGCGATGGCGGACGCGACCGACTACACCAACCAGATCGCGCACCAGGAGAACGAGGACGCGCTGGCCGAGATCAAGAAGTCGGGCAAGACCACGCTGCATTACCTCACCGATGCCGACCGCAAGGCATGGCAGGAAGCGATGCGGCCGACTTATACTTGGGCCAAGGGCCGGGTCGGGCAGGAAGTGCTCGATGTCATCGCCAAGGAACTCGACGTCAAGATGAACTGACGCGGTTTCCGGCAAGAATATACCAACGGTCGGGAGTGCAGGCACTCCCGACCGTTTCGTATCGATAGGGGGGCTTTGATTTGCTGCGCGTGCTCAACCAGCTGCTCAATCATCTCGAAGAATGGTTGATCGCGACGCTCATTGCGGCCGCAACCGGACTGATCTTCATCGCCGTCGTGCACCGTTACGGTGCGGGCGAATCGATCGTGTTCTCGCGATGGGCCACCGCGCACGGGCTGACCTGGCTGGCGTCGCTGTCGATGGTCGTGTTCACGTTCCTGTCCGAACTGGATCTGTCCTGGGCGCAGGAACTCTGCATCTACATGTTCATCTGGATGGCGAAGTTCGGCGCCGCCTATGGCGTGCGCACCGGCATCCATGTCGGCGTCGACCTGCTCGTCAACCGGCTGCCTGAGCATTCGCGCAAGCACGTCATCCTGTTCTCGCTGCTGTGCGGCGCGCTATTCACCGGCATGATCGCCGCCTTCGGCGCCTCCTTTGTCTCCGAGATGTTCAAGACCGGCCAGCAATCCAACGACCTGGAAGCGCCGATGTGGTTCGTCTATCTGGCGATCCCGCTCGGCTCCGGCCTGATGTGCTTCCGCTTCCTGCAGGTCTCGTGGTTCTATTTCTGGACCGGGCAGCTGCCGCATCATGACGAGACCCATGTCGAGGGCGTGGAGGCCGACGTCTCGCCGGCGCTGCATCCGCAGCCTGCCGGCGCCGCCACCAGGGCCGCCGCGCGAAAAGTCTCGCCGCTTGGCGTCATCCTGATCATGGCCCCGATCCTGATCTTCGCGCTGTGCCTTGGCGAAAAGACCGGCTTCATCGTGCTGCCGCACTGGATGCGCGCCGCAACCGTATTCGCGCTGCTGATCGCGCTGATGCTCACAGGCATTCCGGTCTCGATCGCGCTCGGCCTCACCGTGATGACGTTCCTGTTCACGTTGACCGCAGTGCCGATCGAAGCCGTCTCGATGAAGCTCTTCACCGGCATCGAGGGCTTCGAGATCATGGCGATCCCGTTCTTCATCCTCGCCGGCAATTTCCTTACCCACGGCGGCGTGGCGCGCCGGATGATCAACTTCGCGACGTCGCTGATCGGACATTGGCACGGCGGCCTGGGCCTTGCCGGCATCGTCGCCTGCGCGATGTTCGCGCTGGTCTGCGGCTCGAGCGTGGCCACGGTGGCGGCGATCGGCGCCATCGTGCTGCCGGAGATGGTCCGCCACGGTTATCCCATGCGCTTCGGCGCCGGCATCATCACGGTTGCGGGGTCGCTCGGCATCCTGATGCTGCCGTCGATCCCGAAGATCGTCTACGCAGTCTCGACCAATACCTCGATCGGCGCGCTGTTCGTCGCGGGCCTGCTGCCCGGCATCCTGCTGACGACGATGCTCTGCATCGTCACCTGGTGGCTGGCGCGCAACCGCGACTATCCGCGAATGAAGAAGGCGACCTGGGGTGAGACGGTCCACGCCTTCCGCGAGAGCGTCTGGGGATTGATGCTGGTCGTCATCATCATCGGCGGCATCTATAGCGGCCTGTTCACCGCCACCGAAGCCGCCGCGATGGCCGCGGTCTATTCCTTCATCATTGCGGTGTTCGTCTACAAGGCGATCGGCCTGAAGGACGTGCCGCGCGTGCTGCTGCGCGCCGCCAATACCAGCGCGATGCTGCTCTACATCGTCACCAACGCGGTGCTGTTCTCCTTCGTGCTCTCCAACGAAAATTTGCCGGCGACGCTGGCCGACTGGATCGCGGCGCAGAATCTCGGCTGGGTCGGCTTCCTGCTCGTCGTCAACGTGCTGCTGCTGCTCGCCGGCAACTTCATGGAGCCGAACTCGATCATCCTGATCATGGCGCCGATCCTGGCGCCCGCGGCCAAGAAGCTCGGCATCGACCTCGTCCATTTCGGCATCGTCATGGACGTCAACATGGAGGTCGGCCTCTGCCATCCGCCTGTCGGCCTGAACCTCTATGTCGCCTCGATGATAGCGCGCATGCGCATCACGGACCTCGCGGGCGCGGTGATGCCGTGGCTGCTCACCATGCTCGGCTTCCTCGTCATCGTGACCTATTGGCCCGACCTGACGCTGTGGCTGCCGCGGGTGCTGGGAATGCATTAGCCTGCGTGTAGGTGGGATATGGCTAACGCGGGGTAAACCCGCGCGTTCAAATGCCATTGTTGCGCATGGAATCCATTTTTACGGGTCTGCGGTAAGAACGTGCCAGCGGATGGGTGCTGGCATGTTGTTCAAAAGAATGGAATCCGGACGGGCGTCGATTTCCGACGCCGTCTATATGGAAGTCATCACGGGCCTTCACGGCACGACGGTGCCCAACATTCTTGCGGCCGCCTGCCTGGCGATGGTTGGCGCGATCACGACCTACGAGACCGGCGACATGGTGACGGCCGGACTGACGGTCGCGGGCGTGCTGGTGGCCATTGTTCGTCTGGTCGAGATCTTTGCATTCCGCCGCCGGCTTGCGCGTTCGCCGCAGCTCGGCCGGGCCGAGGGCGGGCGCTGGGAGCGGCGCTATGTGGCCGGCACCGTCGTGACAGCCCTCATCCTCGGCCTGTTTGCAGCGCGCAGCATCGTGCTGGGTGATGCGCTCTGCTGCGTGATGGCGGTCGGCATCGGCTTCGGCTTTGGCGCCGGCGTGGTGGCGCGGCTGGCGCTGCGCCCCGTCGCGGCGCTGCTCGATCTCGTCGCGATCGCCGCGCCCGCTGCGATCGTGATTTTCATGCAGCCCGATCTGCGCCATGTCGGGCTCGGGCTCCTGATCCTGATGTATGTCGCCGCGAGCTTCGAGATGGTGCGGCTGAGCTTCAACGCCTCGATCAACCAGATCACGCTGAAGCGGCAGTTCGAGCAGCTGTCGCGCATCGATCCGATGACTGGCCTGGCCAATCGTTCGGTGCTCGCGACGGACTTGCCTGCCATGCTCGCGGCGGGGACGATCGCCGTTCATACGCTCGATCTCGACCGCTTCAAGGAAGCGAACGACCGCTTCGGCCATCCCGTCGGCGACGCGTTGCTGAAGCAGGTGGCCGGGCGGCTCAGAGCGATCGCCGCGACCGACGACCTCGTGGTGCGGATGGGCGGCGACGAATTCGTCCTGGTCCAGCGCGCGGCGACCGATGCGGAAGCGACGGCCCAGCGTATCGTGCGGTCGATCAGCTTGCCTTATGATATCGACGGACAGACGGTCGAGCTCGGCGCGAGCGTGGGCGTTGCCGTCGCGCCGGGCGACGGACGAACCGCGGAGGCGCTGCTGTCGCGCTCCGACAAGGCGCTCTACCGTGCCAAGCAACATCGCGGCGGCTATGTGCTGGCCCGCGAATTGAGGATGGCGGATGCGACCGCAGCGGGCCAAAGCGTTTCCGAAGGGCTGGCGGCATAAGCAGCGGTTGGAACCGCAATCGAGATACGGTTAGATGCCTCCCAGACAAGACGGGGGAGGAATGCCATGAACAGCACCGAAGTAGCCGACACGCCGAAGGACGCGACGCCTTCAGTCATTGCGCAGCAACAGGCGATGCTGAACGCGTTGCCGTTTTCCGACACGCGGGATTTCGACGATGCGGCGCGCGGCTTCGTCGGCACCATCGAGCACGCGAAGATTACAAATCCGCAAGGGCGGACGGTCTGGAGCCTCGAGCCCTATGGCTTTCTGTCCAGCGAGCAGGCCCCGCCGACGGTCAATCCCAGCCTGTGGCGGCAGTCGCGGCTCAACATGCAGCACGGGTTGTTCGAGGTGGTGCCGGGTGTCTACCAGGTGCGCGGGCTCGACATCGCCAACATGACGCTGATCGAGGGCGACAGCGGCGTCATCGTGGTCGACACCCTGACCTCCATCGAAGGCGCGCGGGCTGCGCTCGATCTCTATTTCAAACACCGCGGCTTGAAGCCGGTTGCGGCCGTCATCTTCACCCACACCCACACCGATCACTGGGGCGGCGCGCGCGGCGTGCTGGAGGAGGACGCGCTCGCCACCGGTCGTGTACCGATCATCGCGCCGAACCTGTTCATGGAGCACGCGGTCTCCGAGAACATCATCGCTGGGCCAGCGATGCTGCGCCGGGCGCAATATCAGTTCGGGCCGTTCCTCGCCAAGGGGGCGCGAGGGCAAGTCGATTGCGGCCTCGGCAAGACCATGGCAGCGGGTGCGGTCGCGCTGCTGCGTCCGACCGATCTGATCATGGCGACCGGCGACAAGCGTGTCATCGACGGCGTCGAGTTCGAATTCCAGATGGCGCCGAACAGCGAAGCACCGGCGGAGATGCACTTCTTCCTACCGCGCTACAAGCTGCTGAATTTGGCTGAGAACTGCACGCATAATTTCCACAATCTGCTGCCGTTCCGCGGCGCCGACGTGCGCGACGCGCTGGCCTGGTCAAAGTATCTGGGCGAGGCGCTGCAGCTGTGGGGTGGCAGGGCCGAGGCGATGTGCGGCCAGCATCACTGGCCTGTGTGGGGAGCTGAGCGCATCGACAGCATGATCCGCGAGCAGCGCGACCTCTACAAATTTGCGCATGACCAGACCATCCGCCTGATGAATCACGGCCTCACTGCGGCCGAGATCGCCGAGACGATCCAGCTGCCGAAGAGCCTGGAGGGTGCCTGGCACGGTCGCGGTTACTACGGCCACATCAGGCACAATGTGAAGGCGATCTACCAGAAATACCTCGGCTGGTACGACGCCAATCCGGTCAATCTCGATCCGCTGCCGCCGGTGGAGTCAGGCAAGAAATATGTCGAGTATATGGGCGGCGCCGATGCGATCCTGACGCGGGCGCGCGCGGATTTCGACAAGGGGGAATTCCGCTTCGTCGCGCAGGCGCTCGGTCATCTCGTCTTCGCCGAGCCCGACAATGCGGCGGCGCGCGCGTTGCTGGCCGACACGCTCGAGCAGCTCGGCTATGCCGCGGAGAGCTCGACCTGGCGCAACGCCTATCTGTTTGGCGCACAGGAGCTTCGGCAAGGCATGCCGAAGACCCCGCCGCGTCCGCCGATGCCGCGCGAGACGCTGGCGGCGCTGCGCACGGAGCAGCTCTGGGACGTGCTCGGCATCCGCCTCAACGGTCCCAAGGCGGAAGGCAAGCGCATCGTGCTGAACTGGAGCTTTTCGGACACCGGCGAAAGGTTCGTGCTCAATCTCGAGAACTGCGCGCTCACCTATGCCGAAGGCGTTCAGGCCGACAATGCCGACGCCAGCTTCACGCTGGCGCGTGCCACGCTGGACGAGGTGATCGCGAAGCTGACGAGCTTTCCGGAAGCGGTGGCGGGCGGGAAGGTCAAGCTTTCGGGCAACCCGATGAAGCTCGCCGAGCTGATGGGATTGATGGACGAATTCCCGCGGATGTTTGAGATCGTGGAGCCGAAGCGGGCGGTGGTGGGGTAGGGGTGTCGCCTCTACGCGCTCCGTCATTACCACACGCACGCTGTCATCGCCCGGCTCGACCGGGCGATCCAGTATTCCAGAGACCGCAGGGCTTCATCCGAGAAGCAGCGGCGTACTGGATGCCCCGGTCAAGCCGGGGCATGACAGTGTGCCTCAAGGTGAGGGCGCCCTTTACTCCGCGCTGCTCACCAGCTTGATCCGCGGCGCTTGGGCCTCGATCAGCCCGCGATAGGCGGCAAGATAGTCGAGCGCCATTCGTCGCGCGGTGAAGCGCTTTTCGAACTGCTTGCGGATCGCGGCGCGGTCGAGTTGCGCGAGGCGCTTCACCACGCCGGCGGCGCTGATGATGTCCTCGACGACGAAGCCGGTGAGGCCCTCATCGATAATCTCCGGCACCGAGCCGCGATTGAAGGCAACCACCGGCGTACCGCAGGCCATGGCTTCGATCATCACGAGGCCGAACGGCTCCGGCCAGTCGATCGGCAGCAACAGGCCCAGTGCGCCGCTGAGGAAGTCCGACTTCTCGTGATCGCCGATCTCGCCGATGAAATCGACCAGCGGATTGCCTGCGATCATCGGCTTGATCAGCTCGTCATAATAGTCCTGGTCGGCGCGGTCGACCTTGGCCGCGATCTTCAGCGGAATGCCGCAATGCATCGCGATCTTGATGGCGCGATCGACGCCCTTCTCCGGCGCGATGCGGCCGAGCACGGCGAGATATTCCTGCTTGGCCGGCTTCGGCGTCAGCAGGTTTTCCGGCAGGCCGTGATGGATCGTCGAGACCCAGTTCGCCTGCGGCACCGGCCGCCGCTGCGCGTTCGAGATCGAGATCACAGGCATCTTGGAGAAGGTGCTGAACACAGGCTGATGCTCTGGCAGGTCGAGCCGACCATGCAGCGTGGTCAGGAACGGCGTCGGCTGCCGGTAGAACAGCGACCAGGGGTAATAGTCGAGATGGAAGTGGAGGAAGTCGAACTCCTCGTCGTCACATTTCTGCCGCACGCGCTCCAAGAGCACCATGTGCAGCGCGTTGGGATCGCGCACGGAACCATCAAGGCGAAGCGCCCGCGGCCATAATGCGTCGAGCTTCGCCGACGTCTGCGAGTCGCCGCTGGCGAACAGCGTGACGTCGTGTCCAAGGGCCACCAACTCTTCCGTCAACCAATGCACCACCCGCTCGGTGCCGCCATACAGCTTGGGTGGAACAGCCTCCGTCAACGGAGCTACCTGCGCGATGCGCATCTCACCTTCTCCTCTACGATCATGTGAACGTTGGAACCCCCGCCGTGTATCGGCACCGGCATGCCGAGAAGGGAACGTTCCCGCAGTTGCGAAGTTCCTCTCAACAAACGTTACTTATTCGACACATCGCGCGCTTGTCTCGATGCTGCCATCTCCTCTTCGCAGATCGTCCGCATCCGCATGTCGTGATGACGTTGCCCGGGAACCGAGGCGAACTGGTCGTTGTTCACTCGACCAGTCAGAACAACTGAAATCATCACGACGGGGTCACATGGATCATCTTTCTGGATACGCGCGCAGGCCATTTGCCTTTGTCTTGCGCTATCTACGGCGGCGATTGGCGTCGCATCTGGTGATCCTGTTCGCGGTCGTGGCGGCGGTTGCCTGCTCCGTGGGCACGCAGTACGGCGTCAAATCTCTCGTCGACGCCTTGTCGGCGGGAACCTCGCATGGTGGCAGCGTATGGCTGGCATTCATCCTGCTCATGTCGCTGATTGCTGGCGACAATTTTCTGTGGCGGATCGCGAGCTGGACGGCGAGCTTCACCTTCGTTCGTGTCACGGGCGATTTACGTCGTGACATATTTCGTCATCTGACCGGACATGCGCCGAGTTATTTCCTGGACCGGATGCCGGGCATGCTGACGAGCCGCATCACGGCGACATCCAACGCGGTGTTCACCGTCGAGAACATGTTCGTCTGGAATGTGCTGCCGCCGTGCATTGCCACAATTGCCGCAATCGGGTTGATTGGAACCGTAAGCCCCTATATGGCGGCAGGTCTGGTCGTGATCGCCGGCGGCATGGTGGCGGCGATGTTTCGTCTGGCCGCGGCAGGCAAGCCGTTGCATGACGACTTTGCCGACAAGGCGGCCGCCGTCGACGGCGAGATGATCGATGTGATCAGCAATATGCCGCTAGTCCGCGCCTTCTGCGGCATCGGCCACGAGCACGAGCGGTTTGACGCCACGGTGAACCGGGAAGTCAATGCGCGCGGACGCAGCCTGCGCTATCTGGAGAAGCTGCGGCTGTTGCATGCCGCCGTGACCGTGATCCTGACGGTTGCTCTGATGGCCTGGGCCGTCACGCT
The DNA here is from genome assembly GCF_022012555.1 of Bradyrhizobium zhengyangense. NCBI lineage: Bacteria > Pseudomonadati > Pseudomonadota > Alphaproteobacteria > Hyphomicrobiales > Nitrobacteraceae > Bradyrhizobium > Bradyrhizobium zhengyangense. The sequence goes on from NZ_JAKLTZ010000005.1 coordinate 244,969, forward strand.
CTGGCAGCAGGGCGAGGCGACCACCGGCGACGTCGTGCTGGTCTGCACCCTCGGTATCTCGATCCTGAGCGCGACGCGCGACCTCGCGGTTGCCCTGGTCGATGTTACCCAGCATGTCGCCCGCCTGACCGAGGCGATCGCGACTTTGCTGGTGCCGCACGAGCTGCGCGATCATCCCGAGGCCGAGCCGCTGGTCAAGAGCGGCGCCGCGATCGCGTTCAACAACGTCACCTTCGGCTATCCGGGCGGCGAGAAGATCTTCGAGCGCTTCAGCCTGCGGCTCCAGCCCGGTCAGCGCGTCGGCCTGGTCGGGCAGTCCGGCGGCGGCAAATCCACCCTGTTCACGCTGCTCCAACGCTTCTACGATGTCGACGAGGGCAGTGTGATGATCGATGGCCAGGACATCTCCATGGTCACGCAGCAGAGTCTGCGCGAGGCGATCTCGGTGGTGCCGCAGGACATCTCGCTGTTTCATCGCTCGATCCGCGAGAACATCCGCTACGGCCGGCCGAACGCGACCGACGATGAGGTGTTGCGCGCTGCGATCGCTGCGCGCTGCGATTTCATCGACAGCCTGCCTGACGGTCTCGACACCATGGTCGGCGACCGCGGCGTCAAAATGTCCGGCGGCCAGCGCCAGCGCATCGCGATCGCGCGCGCCTTCGTGAAGGACGCGCCGATCCTGCTGCTGGATGAGGCCACTGCCGCGCTCGACAGCGAATCCGAGGAGGCGATCCGCGAGGCGCTGTCGCGCCTGATGCGCGGTCGCACCGTGATCGCGATCGCGCATCGTCTCGCGACGCTGCGCAATTTCGACCGTGTGGTCGTGCTCAGAAACGGTAAGATCATCGAGGACGGTGCGCCCGACCGGCTGATGCAGGGGCATGGTCCGTACCGTGAGCTGGTGACGCAGGAAATGAGCCGGCTCGCGAAGTTCGCCGCGTAAATCCAACAGTTGCGTTTGCCTCGGTCGCGTTCGAAACACTGGCAGCAGGGGAGCAGCTCATGGCAGCCGAAGCCGCAACCAAGATCATCTCGGTATCGCAGACGATGGAGACCGTCGCCGAGCAGGCGTTCTACATTCCCATGACGGGGCCCGCCGCGCGGCCCCGCCGTTCGCTCAAGCACGACGACACCTTCATCGTGCTGGACAGCCATGGCGACATCGGTGCCTCCGCCGGCGGGCCCGACGGCCTGTTCAACCACGACACGCGTTATCTGGCGCGGCTGGAGCTGGTGCTCGACGATCTCCAGCCGCTGCTGCTCGGCTCGAACCTGCGCGACGACAATTCGGGTCTGACGGTCGACCTTACCAACCCCGATATCTATCGCCAGGGTCGCATCGTCCTGCAAAAGGACCTGCTGCACATCGTCCGCACGATCTTCCTGTGGCGCGGCACCGCGTATCAGCGCATCGGACTTCAGAACCACGGCGAACAGCGGGCCAGCTTCGAGCTGACGCTGCTGTTCGACAATGATTTTGCCGATCTGTTCGAGGTGCGGGGCGAGCGGCGGCCGCGCCGCGGCACAGGCACCAGCAGGCTGCTCGGGCCGACCGACGTGCTGTTCGAATATCGCGGCCTCGACGAGGCCGAGCGCACCACCGGCCTGCATTTCGATCCGCGCCCGACGCGGCTCTCGGTGAATGCCGCGACCTGGCAGCTGGAGCTCGATCCACACGAAGCCAAATCATTGTTCGTGGCCGTGTCCTGCAACCGGCCGCTCGCGGAGAAGCCGGCGCGCTTCTTCCGGGGTCTGCTGGCGCATCGCCGCGAGATGCGGCAGTCGACGATCGGCGCGGCCAGCATCGAAACCTCCAACAACATCTTCAACGAGGTGCTGTGCCAGGCCATGGCCGACCTCAACATGCTGATGACGGAGACGCCGCAGGGGCGCTATCCCTATGCCGGCATCCCCTGGTATTCGACGACGTTCGGCCGTGACGGTCTGATTACGGCGCTGCAGATGCTGTGGGTCGATCCTCGGGTGGCAAAAGGCGTGCTGCGGCGGCTTGCGCATTTCCAGGCCAAGGCGGTTGATCCGCTCGCCGATGCCGCACCGGGAAAGATCCTGCACGAGATGCGCGGCGGCGAGATGGCGGCGCTGCGCGAGGTGCCATTCTCGCAATATTACGGCAGCGTGGACTCAACTGCACTGTTCGTGCTGCTCGCGGGGCGCTATTTCGAGCGGACCGGCGATGAGAAGACACTGGTCGAGCTGTGGCCTGCGATCGAGGCGGGCCTCGCCTGGATCGACGGTCCCGGAGATCCTGATCAGGACGGCTTCGTCGAGTACCAGCGCGCCACCGAAAAAGGGCTGGCCAACCAGGGCTGGAAGGATTCTTACGATGCGATCTTCCACGCCGACGGCAAGCTCGCGGAAGGCAATATCGCGCTCGCCGAGGTCCAAGGCTACGTCTTTATGGCCAAGCAGCTCGCCGCGCGATGCGCGCTAAGGCTCGGCAAACCCGATCTCGCGAGGAAGCTCGAGGCGGAAGCCAAGGCGCTCGCCGAGCGCTTCGAACAGGCATTCTGGTGCGAGGAGCTTGGGACCTATGCCGTCGCGCTCGACGGTCAAAAGCGGCGCTGCGAGGTCCGCACCTCGAATGCCGGGCAGGTGCTGTTCAGTGGCATGATCCGTGAGGATCGCGCCCGGCTCGTGGCCGCCGATCTGATGCGCCCGCACTTCTTCTCGGGCTGGGGCATCCGCACCGTTGCCCGCGGCGAAGTCCGCTACAATCCGATGTCCTATCACGACGGATCAATCTGGCCGCACGACAACGCACTGATCGCGCTTGGGCTTGCCCATTACGGGCTCAAGCATTCGGTCGCGCACGTCTTCAAGGGCCTGTTCGAGGCCGCGACCTATATGGATCTGAGGCGATTGCCGGAGTTGTTCTGCGGCTTTCGTCGCGAGAAGCGGCGCGGCCCGACGCTCTATCCGGTCGCCTGCGCGCCGCAGGCCTGGGCCAGCGCAACGCCGTTCACGCTGCTGGAGGCGGCGCTCGGCATCGAGTTCGACGTCGCGCGCTGCGAGATCCGGTTGCGCAATCCGCATCTGCCGGCCTTTCTGAACGAGGTCATCCTGCGCGATCTGCGCTTGGGCGAATCCAGCGTGGATCTGCGCGTCAGCCGTCACGGCCACGACGTGGCGCTGGAGGTGCTGCGCACGCGGGGCCAGATCCAGGTGTCGATCGTGCTGACGCACTAGCGGCGCCAGCGAGGAGGGTGTCATGCGTACCGCCGGATGGTTGTCCCTAAGCTTCGCCGTCGCCGCGGGATTGACGGTTGCCGTATCGCGTGCCGCGGAGGAGCTGCCCGCGTCCGCCAATGCAGCCCCGACTGAGGCAAACGCACCGCCGACGGCTGCGCCGCCGGCCTCAGTGGTGCCCGTCACCCCGAAGGATGCCGCGCCGCCGCCGTCGGTGACCATCATCGGCGCCAGCGACGCCCATGGCGTGCTCGGCCGTGACGTGCGCAGCGCGGCGGACGAGGACATGGGCCATATCGTCGACGTCATCGTCGATCTCAGCGGCCATGTGCGCGCCGCCGTCATCGATTTCGGCGGCTTCCTCGGCGTCGGCAGCCGCAAGATCGTGGTGGACTGGAATGCGCTGCGCTTCGGCAAGATCACCAACAAGAAGGACAGCATCACGCTGGAACTGACCAAGGCGCAGGTCGCAGCCGCGCCGGAATACAAGGAAGACATGCCGATGGTCGTGTTAGGTGCGTCCGGCAGTCTTCAACCGCTGCAAGCCATCCAGTGAGGAGGGGGGAGGGCTGACCGCCTGTGCTCTTGTCGAGGAAGCCTGATCATGCAAATCGCGAGGGACGCGTTGAACAGGACAACGTCGCCGTACCCGTCCTTGCGGCCATTCCGGCGCCGTCGCAGCGGAGCCTGCGCGGTCTCGATTGGTTCATCTTCTTCCTCGCCGACGTGCAGACCGGCTTCGGCCCCTTCATCGCGGTCTATCTGACGACGCAGAAATGGACGCAAGTCGAGATCGGCTTCGTGCTGTCGATCGGCGGCATCGTCGCGCTGATCGGCCAGATGCCGGGCGGCGCCATCATCGATGCTGCGAAATCGGAACGACTGGTCGCGGGGCTCGCGATCGCGACCATCGGCTGCTGTGCGCTCGCCTATGCGGCGATGCCGATCTTCCCCGTGGTGGTGGCGGCGGCAACGCTGCATGCGGCGGCGAGTTGCGTGCTGGGGCCGGCGATCGCGGCGATCAGCCTTGGCCTGGTCGGCCCGCTCAAGATCGGCGAGAGGCTTGGCCGCAACGCGCGATTTGCCTCGCTCGGCAACGGCGTCGCCGCCGCAGTGATGGGCACGGCCGGCTATCTTCTCTCGAGCCGTTCGGTGTTCCTAGTCACTTTCCTGCTCGCGATCCCGACCTTGATCGCGCTGTCGCGCATCCGCGAGGAGGAAGTGGATATCGCACGCTGTCACGGCGAGATGCCGCGCGAAGCGCCTGTTCCCGGCGATACCAATATCTGGCATCTGATCCGGCAACGGCCGCTGATCGTCTTTGCGCTGAGCGTGCTGCTGTTGCAGCTCGCCAACGCCTCGATGATGCCGCTGATGGCAAGCGCAGTGACGGCGCGGTCGAGCCAGTGGGCGACGGTGCTGGTGGCTTTCTGCATTGTTGTCCCCCAGGCGATCGTGGCGCTGTTGTCGCCGACGGTCGGACGCAAGGCGCAGGCGTGGGGACGGCGTCCGCTGCTGCTGATCGGGTTCGGTGCGCTGGCGATCCGCGGCGTGTTGTTTGCAACCGTGCGCGATCCGTATCTGCTGGTAGCGGTGCAGGTGTTCGACGGCTTTACGGCCGCGGTGTTCGCGGTGATGATTCCGCTTGTCGTGGCCGACGTCGCCTTCGGCAGCGGGCACTTCAATCTGGCGCAGGGCATCGTCGGCACAGCGACCGGCATCGGCGCATCGCTGAGCACGGCGCTCGGCGGCTATGTCAGCGACAGGTTCGGCAATGCCACCGCCTTCTTCGGGCTCGCGGGCATCGCAGCGACCGGGCTCTTGCTGATCCTCTTCGTGATGCCGGAGACCCGGCGCGCCGGCATTGCGACAAAAGAAATGGCCGGCTGAACGAGATCAGCCGGCCAAGGGGGTGGGGAGGACGAAACGATCAGGCGTCGAGATTGCGCAGGCGCTGGCGGTTGCGCAGCACGATCTGGCGGGCGCCGGAGAAACCGAGAATGCCTTGGGCATGGAGCTGCGACAGCGCGCGCGACACGGTCTCCAGCGTGAGGCCGAGATAGTCGCCGATGTCGCGGCGGCACATCGGCAGCGCCATCATGCCGGCAACCGCGAGGCGGCGGTCCATTTCGAGCAGGAAGGTCGCAACGCGCTCCATCGCGGTCTTGCGGCCCAGGAGCAGCATGTGGTCCTCGGCGTGGCGCAGCTCGCCGGCTGTCATGGCCCAGAGCTTGCGGGCAACCTGCACGTCGGTACCGGCAGCCTTTTCGAGGCTGACGCGCTTCACGAGGCGCACGGTGGTGTCGATGATGGCCTCGGCAGCGAGGCGGTGGCTGGCGCCGGATTCGAGGCCGAACACGTCGCCGGGAAGATGGAAGGTGCCGATCTGACGGCGACCGTCGGAGAGGAGCTTGTAGGTGCGCACCGCGCCGGAGACGACCTGATAGACATATTCCGCCGGCTCGTCCTCGCCGTAGATCTCTTCGTCCTTGCGGTAGGAGAACTCCGTGGCGACCAGGCCAACATGGCCGGTGACCGCGCCGAACTGGTCGGAGACGGGATGGGGTGGAGCAATCCGTCCACCGATTTGGGTGTTGATCGCCGGGGTGTTGAGGGTCTGCGTCAGCATTTGCGCCATCTCCGTTGTGATGGCGATTTGATACGCGGTATCGGGTGCTTCGAAAATTTCGCGAGATATCTTAAGGGGGGTTACCTACGTAGAACCCCGTAGGTCACCCGCAGGGCTGGAATACCGCTGTCCTCACTATTCGGTGTCCTGGAAATAACGGGGCTTCAGCTCAAATCGGGTCATCGGAAGCGTTCACGCCTATGGAGACGCCCGATGTTAGCCAAATCTGCTGTACCCGTTCTGACCGCCTTGTTGCTCCTGCCCTCGCTGGCTACGGCAACGACAGCCCGGCCTCGATCCAACGCCATCGCCGGCCATTCGCATTCAAGTCCGATCGAGGGTCGCCAGATCGCGGCTCCGCCCTGGAGTGCGGCCTGCATGACGGATCACGGCCCGAGCGAGTGCGGCGAGCCGATGTGGATTTACGGTCCGCGCAACGAGATTTCGCAGTACAGGAGTGCGTTCTGAGGCCTGCCTAATTTCCGCGTCTGTTCTGGATGGCGCGACGGATGCGCTTGACCAGATTCTCGTCGAGAAGCGGCTTCAAAATCACGTCTTTCACGCCTGCCGCCTTCGCCCGAGCCGAGATGTTCTTGTCGGGATAGCCGGTGATCAGGATCACCGGCGTGTCGCGGTCGGACTGGAGCAAGCGACCGGCAAGCTCGATGCCATTGATGTCGGGCATCTTGTAGTCGATCACGTAGCAGTCCGCGCCGGACGGACTTGTCGTGTTGAGCAGCGCCGTGGCGTTCCTGAACGTCCGCACGGCAAAACCGTCGGTTTCCAGCAGAAAACGCAGAGACCCGAGCACCGCGTCATCGTCGTCGACCACGTAGACGGTGGGCCGTGCGGGTGGTGGTGCCATTGGCAGTCGCTGATGATGTGAGCCGATCTCGACCATTCGGATCGACTACCACAGGGGGAGGTGGCGAATTTTGACTTACCTCAACCTGACCTGACCTCTCGACCGGACTTGCCTCAATCCTTCAGCATGCCGGCGCGCATCGCCAGCCGGACCAGCTCCGAGAGGCTGTTTGCCTGCATCTTGGTCATGACATTGGCCCGGTACACCTCGATGGTGCGCGGGCTGATGTCGTATTCGCGGGCGATCAGCTTGTTGGACAGGCCTGCGACCAGTCCTTCCATGACCTGGCGCTCGCGCGGGCTGAGGGATGCGACGCGGGCGGCGATGTCCTGGGATATGGCTTCGGTCCTTGCGGCCGGCTCGCCCTGCCGGATAGCCGACTCGATCATCGTGACAAGGCGGTCGTCCTCGAACGGCTTTTCAAGGAAGTCGACGGCGCCGAGCTTCATCGCCTCGACCGCGAGCGGCACGTCGCCGTGGCCGGTCATGATCAAGATCGGAAACGGAGAGTGCTGCGCCTTCATCAGCTTCAGAAGCTCGATCCCGTCGATGCCGGGCATGCGCACGTCGGAGAGGACGCAACCGAACGCGAGGCCGGGGAGGGCATCGAGGAAGCGTTGCGCGTCGTCGAACAAGGTGACGCTGTAACCCGATGAATCGAGCAGAAAATTCAGCGAATCACGCATCGCTTCGTCGTCGTCGATTACGTAGACAATTCCATTGGTCGTCATGGTTCAGCTCTCATCGGCTGCAGGCAGAGTGAAGCGGAATGTCGCCCCGCCCGATGCGTTGCTCTCGGCCCACATGCGCCCGCCATGAGCCTCGATGATCGAGCGGCTGATCGACAGTCCCACCCCCATGCCGGTTTCCTTGGTGGTGAAGAAGGTCTGAAACAGATTCGGAATGACGTCGTCCTGGAAGCCGGAGCCGGTGTCGGAAACCTCGATCTCGATCATGTCGTCACCGACGCGGGTGTTGGTGACGACGAGCTCCCGCCGCGGCGATTGCGCCATTGCCTCCAGCGCGTTGCGGAACAGATTGACCAGGACCTGCTGGATCTGGACCCGATCGGCGAGGACGAGATCGGCGCTCTGATCCAGACTGAACCGGAGCTGGACGTTCTGTTCGCGCGCACCGGCGAGCCCGAGCGCGCCGGCCTCCTCGATCAGCTTGGAGAGGCTTTCAACCCGCTTTTCGGACTCACCGCGCGCGACGAAATCGCGAAGGCGCCGAATGATCTGGCCTGCACGTACGGCCTGCTCCGCGGCGCGATCCAGCGCGCTTTCGATCTTGGCCAGATTCGGATCGGCGCTGCCGGCGAGCAGTCGCCGCGATCCTTTCATGTAGTTGCTGATCGCGGCAAGCGGCTGGTTCAACTCGTGAGCCAGCGCGGACGCCATCTCGCCCATCGCGCTCAGTCGCGACACATGGACGAGCTCGGACTGCAACTCCTGCAGCCGCGCCTGGGTCAGCTGATGCTCGGTGAGGTCGCGCACGAAGCCGGTGAAATAGGGCTCGCCCCCCGACTGCATCTCGCCGATCGACAGGTGCATCGGAAAAGTGGTGCCGTCGCGACGCTTGCCGGTGACGATGCGGCCGATGCCGATGATGTGCGGATCGTGGGTCGAGCGATAGCGGGCGATATAGCCGTCATGGCGGGAGCGATCGGGTTCCGGCATCAGGATGCTGACGTTCTGGCCGATCGCCTCCTGCTCGGACCAGCCGAACAGGCGCTCGGCCGCCGTCGAGAACAACTGCATGATGCCGCGACCGTCGATGACGATCATGGCGTCGGGAATGGTATGAAGGATGGAGCGGAGGTGGGTCTCACGCGTGCGGAGCGCCTCCTCGACGTGCTTCTCCTCGTTGATATCGAGGAAGATGCCGCTGAGATGACGGGCAGCGCCGGCCTCATCGCGAATCAGGCCGGCGCGGGCCCTGATCCATTTTTCCCCGCCTATCGCTCCAGAGACCCTGAAGGACACATCAAAGCCGCCGCCGTGCTCGGAGACCCGCCGGATCGCACTCTCGACCCGGTCACGATCCCTCGGCTCCAGACGCGACAGGAACAGCTCGTAGCTCTCCGGCTGGTCTGGTGAGACCCCAAGCAGGGCCCTCGAGGTGTCGGACCATTCCCATTCCATCGTCTTGAGGTCGAGATCCCAGGTGCCGACGCCGAATCCCTCGATCCGGACGCGGAAATGTTCGCCCCGGCCGTCATCTTGCGGATGCGTTACACGGGTCGGCGACAAGCGATGCTCCTGATTCCTGATGCGGGGGCCCTGACGCCGATACCGCTACCGCAATGTCGCCCAAGCCCGGCCCGGAGGCAAGTTCCGTCGCTGGTCGGTCGAGGGCGCGAGCCGCCCCCGGGGGCTCTTGATCTATCTCATCTCGCGGAATGTAGGCAGGCGTACATTTCATCAAACAGATTGCACTGGAGGCTTCCGATGACTTACGCGACGGTGATGGTCAGCCTGGCGCTCGGCCAGCCCAACGATGCCCGCCTTCAGGTCGCCGGCGAGCTTGCCGAGCGATTCGAGGCGGCTATCGTCGGGGTCGCGGCGGCGCGCTTCGCTCCGCCACTTTATTTCACGGATGGCACCGCTGCTCAGCGGATGATCGATCAGGAGGAAGCCTCCATCAAGAGGCGCTTGGCCGATCTGGAGACGCAATTCCGCGCCGCAACCAAGGCTCGCGGCGGACGGGTGGAATGGCGCAGCGCCATGGACTTCCCCGCACGATTCGTCTCAGCGCAGGCGCGCTGTGCCGACATCGTCGTCAGCGGGGGACAGAGCCCGGCCTTCTCCGATTCCTTTGCACTCGCAAGCCCCAAGGATCTGGTGATGCAAGCCGGCCGGCCGCTGCTGGTGGTGCCCGACAGGATCGACTGGCTCGATCTGCGCAGCGTGCTTGTGGCCTGGAAGGACACGCCCGAGGCGCGGCGGGCAGTGGCTGACGCGCTGCCCATGCTGCGCAAGGCGAAGGAGATCACCATCGTCGAGATTCCGGAGGCAGACGACGACCGTTCGGTCGTCGCGACACGTGTCAGCGACGTCGCCGCCTGGCTCGCGCGCCATGGCGTCACGGCGACGGCGCGTGTCGTGGAGGCGGGGAAGGAAACGGCCGACGTGCAATTGGAGAGCATCGCCGGCGATGTCGGAGCCGGCCTGATCGTCGCAGGTGCCTACGGCCATTCCCGCTTCAGCGAGCTGATTCTCGGCGGCGTTACGGAATATCTGGTCACGCAATCCGCGCGCTGTGTGCTGCTGTCGCATTGAAGGCGAGGCGTACAGACAAATCGATGAGGACGTGCCGTGTACAAATTCCTTGAGCAGACCGCCGGCGGCTACATGACGCGCAACGTCAGAACGGTGCAGCGTGACCAAAATTTGCTCGCGCTCGGCGAGATGTTCGAGCAGGATGATTTCAATTCCTACCCTGTGGAGGACGACGGACAGGTCGTCGGCATCGTCACCAAGTTCGATATCCTGAAGTGCTTTGCCTTCACGCCGAGCCAGATGCTACCGCGCTATAATGACCTGATGAGCCGGAAGGTCGGCGACGTCATGACGCCGGAGTTCATCTATGTCAGCCCCGACACGCGGCTGACGCGTGTTCTCCAGATCATGGTCGAACACCGCATCCGCAGCATCATCGTGCTCGACGGCGCCCAGAAGCTGGTCGGAATCATCGCGCGCGAGGACGTCATCGCGGCGCTAAAGGCGACCGCGAGCGACTGAGGATCAATCCTGAAATCCGGCGATTTCTGGTTCCGTGATTTTCCGGAGCCAGCGTCGCGCCATGGGCTTGGCGCGATGTCGAAGCGGTTGATATCGCTCGCCGTATCGACACCAGCCCGACATGAACAGAAATCCATCTATCTTGATTTCAATCAATTCCTCGCGAGGGTGAATGTGGTTTCTGGCGGCGTGTTCTTTCAGAGAGAATCCGCGATGCCCCAGCCCTCCATCTCCAAATCAATGACCATCGGTGAAAGCGGCTTGGCTGTCGTGTTCGCAGTCACCGCGTTCCTCTGCGTGATCGCCTCGGCCAAGGCGCTCGACGCGCCCTTCGCCTTCCACGCCGGGCTCAGCGCGGCGGCGAGCCTGGCCGCGGTGTTCTTCATCTTCAACCGCTACTACGATCGCCCCGCGGCGCTGCCGCCTGCGGAGATCAATGGCCGCCCCAACTACAACATGGGCCCCATCAAGTTCTCCTCTTTCATGGCGGTGTTCTGGGGCATCGCGGGCTTTCTGGTCGGACTGATCATCGCCTCGCAATTGGCCTGGCCCGCTCTGAACTTCGACTTGCCCTGGATTCAATTCGGCCGGCTACGGCCGCTGCATACCTCGGCCGTGATCTTCGCCTTCGGCGGCAACGTCCTGATCGCGACGTCGTTCTACGTGGTCCAGAAGTCGTGCCGTGCCAGGCTTGCCGGCGATATCGCGCCCTGGTTCGTCGTGCTCGGCTACAACTACTTCATCCTGATCGCCGGCACGGGCTATCTGCTCGGTGTCACGCAGTCGAAGGAATATGCCGAGCCGGAATGGTATGCCGACCTCTGGCTGACCATCGTCTGGGTCACCTATCTGCTCGTCTTCCTCGGCACGATCCTCAAGCGCAAGGAACCTCACATCTTCGTCGCGAACTGGTTCTATCTCGCCTTCATCGTGACGATCGCGGTTCTGCATCTCGGCAACAATCCCGCGCTGCCGGTGTCGTTCCTGGGCTCGAAATCCTACATCGCCTGGGGCGGCATCCAGGATGCGATGTTCCAATGGTGGTACGGCCACAACGCGGTCGGCTTCTTCCTCACCGCCGGCTTTCTCGCCATCATGTATTATTTCATTCCGAAGCGCGCGGAGCGGCCGATCTATTCCTACCGGCTCTCGATCATCCATTTCTGGGCGCTGATCTTCCTCTACATCTGGGCTGGCCCGCACCATCTGCACTACACCGCGCTGCCGGACTGGACGCAGACGCTCGGCATGACCTTCTCGATCATGCTGTGGATGCCCTCCTGGGGCGGCATGATCAACGGCCTGATGACGCTGTCGGGTGCGTGGGACAAGCTGCGGACTGACCCCGTGCTGCGCATGCTCGTCGTCTCCGTCGCCTTCTACGGCATGTCGACCTTCGAGGGACCGATGATGTCGATCAAGGTGGTCAACTCGCTCAGCCACTACACCGACTGGACCATCGGCCACGTGCATTCCGGCGCGCTCGGCTGGGTCGGCTTCGTCTCCTTCGGCGCACTGTACTGCCTGGTGCCGTGGGCGTGGAATCGCAAGGGCCTCTACAGCCTGAAGCTCGTCAACTGGCACTTCTGGATCGCAACGCTCGGAATCGTGCTCTACATCTCGGCGATGTGGGTGTCCGGCATCCTCCAGGGCCTGATGTGGCGCGCCTATACCTCGCTCGGCTTCCTCGAATATTCCTTCATCGAGACCGTCGAGGCGATGCATCCCTTCTACATCATCCGTGCCGCCGGCGGTGCGCTGTTCCTGATCGGCGCGCTGATCATGGCCTACAATCTGTGGATGACGGTTCGCGTCGGCGAGCAGGAAGTCCAGATGCCCGTCGCTCTTCAGCCGGCGGAATGAGGAGCAACACCATGTCGTTCTGGACACGCCACCAAGTCTTCGAAAAGAACTCGATCATCCTGGTCGTCGGCATTCTGCTGGTGATCGCGATCGGTGGTCTCGTCGAGATCACCCCGCTGTTCTACCTCAAGAGCACGATCGAGGTGGTCGACGGCGTCAGGCCCTACACGCCGCTCGAGCTGGCGGGGCGCAACATCTACGTCCGCGAAGGCTGCTATCTCTGCCACTCGCAGATGATCCGGCCGCTGCGCGACGAGGTCGAGCGCTACGGCCACTTCTCGCTCGCCGCCGAAAGCATGTTCGACCACCCGTTCCAGTGGGGCTCGAAGCGCACCGGTCCTGACCTTGCCCGCGTCGGCGCCAAATATTCCGACGACTGGCACGTCACCCATCTGACCAATCCGCGTGCGATCGTGCCGCAGTCGGTAATGCCGGGCTATCCGTTCCTCAGCTCAACGGAAGTCGATCCGGAGACCATCGCCGATCACATGCGCACGCTGCGGACCGTCGGCGTTCCCTATACCGACGACCAGATCGCCAACGCGGCCGCCGACATGAAGGCCCAGGCCGATCCCGACAATGCCGGCGCGGATGCCTTCACCAAGCGCTACGCCAAGGCCGTCGTGCGTAATTTCGACGGGAAGACCGGAACGCCGACCGAGATGGACGCGCTGATCGCCTACTTGCAGATGCTCGGCACTCTGGTCGACTTCAAGCTCTACAACGAGAAAGCCAATCTTCGCTGAGAAGGCATCACCGATGAAAGCCATCCTGACACTCGACAATCTCGCATCCGGTCTCGTGACCACGATCTGGACGCCGGTCTTCGTCGCGATCTTTCTCGCGATCATCGCCTACGCATTCTGGCCCCGCAACAAGGCCGCCTTCGACGAAGCAGCCAGTCTGCCGTTGCGGGAGGAGTAAGAGATCATGACCGATCATCAAAGTGAATTCGATTCCGTCACCGGCAGGTCCACGACCGGGCATGAGTGGGATGGCATCAAGGAGCTCAACACGCCGCTGCCGCGCTGGTGGGTGATTACATTCTATCTCACCATCATCTGGGCGATCGGATACTGGATCGTCTATCCGGCCTGGCCGCTGATCTCCAGCAACACGCGCGGTGTGATCGGCTACTCGTCGCGCGCCGACGTCGCGGTCGAGCTCGCCAACCTTGAGAAGATCAGGGGCGACAAGATGGTGGCGCTGGGTGCGGCCTCGCTGGCCGACATCGAGAAGGATCCGGCCTTGCTGGCGCTCGCCCGTGCCAAGGGCAAGACCGTGTTCGGCGACAATTGCGCGCCGTGTCACGGCTCTGGCGCGGCCGGCGCCAAGGGCTTTCCGAACCTGAACGACGACGACTGGCTGTGGGGCGGCACGCTCGACCAGATCATGCAGACCATCCAGTTCGGCGCACGCTCGGGTCATGCCAAGACCCACGAGGGCCAGATGCTCGCCTTCGGTAAGGACGGCGTGCTGAAGCCGGACGAGATCGTCACGGTGGCCAATTATGTCCGATCGCTGTCGGGTCTTCCGACCCGGAAGGGCTACGACGCTGCCAAAGGCGAGAAGATTTTTGCCGACAATTGCGTCGCCTGCCACGGCGACGGCGGCAAGGGCAACCAGGAACTCGGCGCGCCGAACCTGACCGACAAGATCTGGCTCTACGGCTCGGACGAGGCAATTCTGATCGAGACAATCACGAATGGCCGTGCCGGCGTCATGCCGGCCTGGGAAGGGCGGCTCGATCCCGCCACCATCAAGGCGATGGCGGTTTACGTCCACTCGCTGGGTGGCGGAAAATAGCCTGAAAACTGACGATCGGCGGCAGGCGGGGGCGAATAAAATCGCCCCCGTTTGCGCTGGATCAACGGACCCAGCGACGTCGGGTCTAGGTTTAATCGCACCTCCCGAGGCGACTTGAGCGATGAACAAGACCGTGAACCCGAAAGACCTCACATCGGATGATGACTACGGGCCGCTCTACGCAGCCCGCAAGAAGGTCTATCCCCAGAGCGTCTCCGGCACCTTCCGCCGGATCAAATGGGGCCTGATGGCGTTTTGCCTCGGCGTCTACTACTTCCTGCCTTTCGTGCGCTGGAACCGCGGCCTTGGTGCCCCCAGCCAGGCGGTGCTGATCGATCTTCCCAACAGCCGCTTCTACTTCTTCTTCATCGAGCTGTGGCCGCAGGAGGTCTATTACTTCACCGGCCTCCTGATCGTTGCCGCCGTGGCGCTGTTCCTGATGAACTCGGTCGGCGGCCGCATCTGGTGCGGCTATCTCTGCCCGCAGACGGTCTGGACTGATCTGTTCTACGCCGTCGAGCGCCTGATCGAGGGCGACCGGCGCGAGCGGATGAAGAAGGATGCGTCGAAAGATCCGATGAAGCTCGAGCGCATCTCCGAGATCGTGCTCAAGCATTCGATCTGGCTGCTGATCGCCTGGTGGACCGGCGGCGCCTGGGTGCTCTATTTCAACGACGCGCCGACGCTGGTAAAGGAGCTCGTCACCTTCCAGGGACCGATGATCGCCTATATCTGGATCGGCATCCTGACCGCAACGACCTACGTGCTCGCCGGTTACATGCGCGAGCAGGTCTGCACCTATATGTGCCCGTGGCCGCGCATCCAGGCCGCACTCACCGACGAATGGGCGCTCAACGTCACCTATCGCTACGACCGCGGCGAGAAGCGTACATCCGTGAAGAAGGCCGCCGAGCTGCGCGCGCTCGGTGAGCAAGTCGGGGATTGCGTCGACTGCTACCAATGCGTCGCGGTTTGCCCGACCGGCATCGACATCCGCAACGGGCCGCAGCTCGAATGCATCCAGTGCGGGCTCTGCATCGACGCCTGCGACAACGTCATGACCAAGATCGGCCGGCCAACCCGCCTGATTGCCTACGACAACGACATCAACATCCACCGCCGCCAGGAAGGCAAAGCGCCGATCTATCGGATCGTCCGTCCGCGCACCATGGTCTACAGCGCGATCATCGCGGCGGTCGGCGGCTTCATGATCTATGTGCTGGCGACCCGCACCCTTCTCGACATCAACGTGCTGCACGACCGCAACCCGGTTGCGGTCAGGCTCAGCGACGGGTCGATTCGCAATGCCTACACTGCGCGGCTTTTGAACAAGAGCGGACATGATCGCGTGATTGCGATCGATATCGATGGCCCGGTCAATTCGACGATCCATGTCGTCGGTGTTGATTCCGTGACGCCGGACCGCCCGATGATCGTGATCCCCCGCGACTCTACCAGCGAGCTGCGCCTGCTCGTCACCGCGCCGGCCGAGGGCAATCAGGAGAAGTCGATCCCGGTTCGCTTCCGCGTCACGGATATCGGACTCGGCGAGGCTGCATCCACCACAGACAATTTCGTCGCGCCGTAGGACCAGGAGACTGAAATGGCAACCAAGCCGCTGACCGGAACAAAGGTCTTCCTGATGCTCGTCGCCTTCTTTGGCGTCGTGATCGGTGTCAACGTCACCATGATGAAGCTCGCGATTGCGACGCTGCCCGGCACTGATGTCGACAGCCCCTATGCCGCCGGCCTCGCCTATGATCGCGAGATCGCGGCGGCACAGGACCAGGCCGCGCGCAAATGGCAGGTCAACGCCCACATCGAGCGTCGCGCCGACGGCAATGCCGTGCTTCAGGTCGAGGCGCGTGACGCAGCGGGCCAGCCGGTCACGGGATTGAAATTCGGCGGGCGCCTGGAACGGCCGACCGACAAGCGCGCCGATCTCGCGGTCGAACTCGCGGAGGCCGGCATCGGCATCTATCGCGGCAATGCCGCTTCCGTCGCGCCGGGCCAATGGGATCTCGTCATCGAGGGCGATGCCGCGGGTGAGCGCGTATTCCTGTCGCGCAACCGCGTGATCCTGAACTGAAGGTCGCGCCATGCAGGTGACACGCGATTTCTCCCACTACGTCCGCGCCGCGGGCGCAGGCGTTCAGCACATCGACCTCGCGGTCGAAGGCGTTCACTGCGCCGGCTGCATGGCCAAGATCGAGCGTGGCCTGTCCGCGATTCCCGATGTCACGCTGGCGCGGGTGAACCTTACCGACCGGCGCGTCGCGCTGGAATGGAAAGAGGGTACGCTCGATCCCGCCCGCTTCATCGACCGGCTCGAGGAACTCGGCTACAAGGCCTATCCCTACGAGACCGAGAGCGCGGAAGCGACTGAAGTCGCGGAATCGCGTTTCCTGCTGCGCTGTCTCGGCGTTGCCGCTTTTGCCACCATGAACGTGATGATGTTGTCGATCCCCGTGTGGTCGGGCAACGTTTCGGACATGCTGCCCGAGCAGCGCGACTTCTTCCACTGGCTGTCGGCGCTGATCGCGCTGCCGGCCACGGCCTATGCCGGACAGCCTTTCTTCCGCTCCGCTTGGCGGGCGCTGTCGAACAAGACCACCAACATGGACGTGCCGATCTCGATCGGCGTGTGCCTTGCGCTCGGCATGTCCGTGGTCGAGACGATCAACCACGCCGAGCACGCCTATTTCGACGCGGCGATCATGCTCCTGACCTTCCTGCTGGTCGGCCGCTTCCTCGACCAGAACATGCGGCGGCGGACGCGCGCGGTCGCCGGCAACCTGGCGGCGCTGAAGGCGGAGACAGCGGCGAAGTTCGTCGGGCCCGATGAGATCACCCAGGTGCCGGTTGCAGCGATCAACCCCGGCGACATCGTGCTGCTGCGGCCGGGCGAGCGCTGCGCCGTCGATGGCACCGTGATCGAGGGACGCTCCGAAATCGACCAGAGCCTGATCACCGGCGAGACGCTCTATGTCACGGCCGACCATGGCACCCCGGTCTATGCCGGCTCCATGAACATCTCAGGCACGCTTCGGGTGCGGGTTTCGGCCGCGTCGGAGGCTACGCTGCTCGCCGAGATCACGCGGCTGCTCGACAACGCCCTTGCCGCGCGCTCGCGCTACATGCGGCTCGCCGATCGCGCCTCGCGCCTCTATGCGCCGGTGGTGCATGCGACGGCGCTCATCACGGTTCTAGGCTGGGTCATCGCAGGTGCGAGCTGGCACGATGCGATCATCACTGGCGTTGCGGTGCTGATCATCACCTGTCCCTGTGCACTCGGGCTTGCGATTCCGACCGTGCAGACGGTGGCCTCGGGCGCGATGTTCAAGGCCGGTGTGCTGCTCAATTCCGGCGATGCCGTCGAGCGTCTTGCCGAGGCGGATCACGTCATCTTCGACAAGACCGGCACGCTGACGCTGCCCGATCTCGAGGTCACAAACGCAGCCGATATTCCCGCCGATATTTTCGAACTTGCCGGCCGGCTTGCGCTGTCGAGCCATCATCCGGTCGCTGCCGCGGTCGCGCAGGCTGCGGGTGCAAAGTCTCCGATCGTGGGCGCGGTCGAGGAGGCCGGGCAGGGCGTCCGAGCCGTGGTGGAGGGTGTCGAGGTGCGGCTTGGCCGGCCGTCATTCTGCGGCGCCGAGGCTCTGGTCGCTCACGCCACGCTGGATCCCGAAGCCTCCGTCGTGGCCTTCAGCAAGGGCGACGAAAAATTCATCCTCTCGGTGCGGCAGGGCCTACGGCCGGATGCGCAGGCCGTGATCGCTGCGCTGAAGGATCGCAACATCGGCGTCGAGATCCTCTCCGGCGACCGGGAGCCCGCGGTGATTGCGGCAGCCCACGCGCTCGGCATCGCCGAATGGCGCGCCGGCGTCACGCCCGCGGACAAGATCGCACGGATCGAGGAGCTGAAGCGACGCGGCACCAAGGTCCTGATGGTCGGCGACGGCATGAACGATGCACCCTCGCTGGCGGCAGCCCATGTTTCGATGTCACCGATCTCGGCGGCACATCTGAGCCAGGCCACCGCCGATCTCGTCTTCCTCGGCCGGCCGCTGGCCCCGGTCGTCGCGGCCATCGATTCCGCGCGCAAGGCCCTGCACCTGATGCGGCAAAACCTCTGGCTTGCAATCGCCTATAATGTGCTGGCCGTGCCGGTCGCGATCAGCGGCGTGGTGACGCCCTTGATTGCCGCAGCCGCCATGAGCGGATCCTCGATCCTGGTCATGCTGAACTCGCTGCGGGCCCGCAGCGCCTCACGGGAGATCGTGTGATGGAGATCCTGGTGATCCTGGTGCCGCTGGCGCTGATGCTTGGAGGGGCGGGCCTTGCCGCCTTCCTCTGGTCGCTCCGCAGCGGGCAGTACGACGATCTTGACGGCGCCGCCTGGCGGGCGATTGCGGACGACGACCCGCCGCCACAAGAGGCGCCAGCAAAGCGTTAACGCATCCTTGGTTCCGTAAGCTTTCTGCACTCCCCTCCGAACGATGGTTGCTGGACGGCCGATGGTCGTCGGGCGTAACAATGTGGAGGATTTTGCGTAAGGCTCTCTGGAGCAGGAGTGCGTCGGGCATGCAAGGAAATGCCATTGTGTGCAGGCCGAGCGACCTGCCGGGACAGGTCGTGCTGGTGCTGCAAGGCGGCGGCGCGCTCGGGGCCTATCAGGCGGGCGTCTACCAGGCCCTGCACGAGGCGGGCATCGAGCCGGACTGGGTGATCGGCACCTCGATCGGCGCCATGAATGCCAGCCTGATCGCCGGCAATGCGCCGCAAGACCGGCTCGCGCGCCTGACGGAATTCTGGAAGCGGATGGAGCAGAAGCCGGTCTGGCCTCTACCAACAGGCATTCCCGGCTTCGATGACACGCTTGCATATTGGTCGACACTTGCCCACGGCATTGCCGGATTCTTCCAGCCCAATCCGCTGGCGCATGCCGGCGAGTCCTTCCCGCTGGGGGCCGATCGCGCCGGCTATTATTCGACCGCGCCGCTGGAGAGCACGCTGGCCGAGCTCGTCGATTTCGGCCGCGCCAATCGCGGCGCGCCGCGCCTCACGGTTGGTGCTGCGCATGTCGGCACCAGCCAGATGCGCTATTTCGACACGCGCGACTGCGAGCTGACCGTGAAGCACGTGATGGCCTCTGGCGCGCTGCCGCCGGCCTTCCCGGCGGTACGCATCGACGGCGAACTTTATTGGGACGGCGGCATTCTTTCGAACTCGCCGACGGAAGCCGTGTTCGACGACAATCCGCGCCGGAATTCGCTGATCTTCTCCGTGCATCTGTGGAATCCCGTCGGCGCCGAGCTGACGACGATGAGAGAGGTCCTGACCCGGCACAAGGACGTGCAATATTCCAGCCGGATCACGAGCCAGATCGAGCGCCAGCAACAGGCCCATCGCCTGCGCCACGTCATCAACCAGCTTGCGGAGCGATTGCCCGAGGGCGAGCGCGATGATCCCGCGGTGAGGGAGTTGATCGGCTATGGCTGCTCGACGCGCATGCATGTCGTGCGGCTGCTGGCGCCGCAGCTCGAGCGCGAGACCCATACCAAGGACATCGACTTCAGCCTATCCGGCATCAAGCAGCGCTGGGACGCCGGCTATGCGCATACAAGGTCGGTGCTGGCGCGTGCGCCGTGGATCGGCGAGTTTGATCCGTTATCGGGCGTCGTGCTGCACGAGCATATCGACGAGATGCCGCTGGCGGCGGAGTAGCGGTTCGCTTCATCGAATTGCCACAGGCCTTGTGGATCGTCGGCTCCGATCCATCGCCAGAAAGGCTCTGCAAGTGGTGTCCGCGAACGATCTCGAACTGGCTCTCGATCAGGTCCGCGCGCGTGCGGCGGGCCCGGTGCCCGGCGTGTTCGGTCCTGACACGGTCACCTGGCGGATCGACCGCGAGGCCGTGATCTTTCTCGGCGCCGGCCGCGCGCTTCTGCTTCAGCTCGCCCATCCCTGGGTCGCCGCCGCCATCGCCGAGCACTCCAAGACCTTTGCCGATCCGATCGGGCGCTTCCATCGCACCTTCGATATCGTCTTTGCCATGGTGTTCGGCTCGCTCGACCGGGCCATGCAATCGTCGCGTCAGCTGCACCGGCGCCATAGCATGATCGTTGGCGAGATGCCGGAGACCGTCGGTCCGTTCGCGGCAGGCTCACGATACTGCGCCAACGACATCCCCTCTCTGCGCTGGGTTCATGCGACGCTGGTCGAGACTGCGCTGATGGCGCACGATCTGGTTCTGCCGCCGCTCTCGACGGAGGAGCGCGAGCGCTACTGGACCGAGAGCCGGACTTTCGGTGCGTTGTTCGGGTTGACGGGCGACGATCTGCCGGCGGATTGGTCCGGCTTCGCAGGCTACACGGCAGCGATGGCGCAGTCGGACACGCTGACCGTCAGTCCAGCCGCACGCGAGATCGCCGGGCAGATCTTTGGCGGCGCGCGTCCGTGGCTGCGGCCGCCGCGATGGTATCGCGCACTCACGGCGAGCCTGTTGCCGGAGCGCCTGCGCACGGGCTTTGG
Source organism: Bradyrhizobium zhengyangense (assembly GCF_022012555.1). Classification (NCBI taxonomy): domain Bacteria; kingdom Pseudomonadati; phylum Pseudomonadota; class Alphaproteobacteria; order Hyphomicrobiales; family Nitrobacteraceae; genus Bradyrhizobium; species Bradyrhizobium zhengyangense. The sequence goes on from NZ_JAKLTZ010000005.1 coordinate 265,622, forward strand.
GTTTGAGTTCGACACGCGCGACAAGAGTGCGGCCGACAACGCCCTGGGTTGGATCAAGGGCATCTATCCGAAGCTACCTGACCGGCTTCGCTACGTCGGCCCTTATCAGGAAGCACAGGCGCGCTTGCGGGGAGAGATCCAGCCGGATTGGATGACGCGCTGTCTCAATCGCGCCTGGATCGGCCGGCCGCAGATGGATGTGCGCGGGAAGGGGTGACGGGGCGTTGAGTGGCGTACGCCTCACGCCGTCGCCAGCTTCCGATACAGCTTGCTGTAGCTTCCCGCCGAGATGCTCCACGAGAACGACCGGCCCATGGCGCTGCGGCGCATGGTGTCGAGCTGGTCCTGGGCCATGAACGCCTCGAAGGCGCGGCGGACGCCGCCGAGGAAGGACTCATGCGAGGGCCGCGAGAACAGGAAACCGGTCTCGCCGTCGGTGATGGTCTCGGCAAGGCCACCGGTCTGGTGGCCGATCGGCAACGAGCCGAAGCGCTGGGCGTACATCTGGCTGAGGCCGCACGGCTCGAACCGCGACGGCATCAGGGTGAAATCGCTGCCGGCGAAGATGCGGCGGGCCTGGGCGTCGTTGAAGCCGATGGCAACGCCGATGGCGTCGGGGCGGCGGCGATGCGCGTTGATCAGCGCCTGCTCGAGCGCCGGCTCACCGGAGCCGGTGACCACGATCTGTCCGCCGGCGTCGATGATCTCGTCGGCGGCTGACAGCACGAGGTCGATACCCTTCTGGTGCACGAGGCGCGCGACGATGCCGAACATCGGTCCGCGCGAGACCGCGAGGCCAAACTGCTTGCGCACATAATCCGCATTGGCCTTCTTGCCGACCCAGTCGCCGGCACCGAATTGTTGGGCGAGCTGGGCGCAGGAGCGCGGGTCCCAGCTCTCGTCGATGCCGTTGAGGATGCCGGTGAGCTCGGACGCATCCGAGCGGACGCGCAGCAGGCCTTCGAGGCCGCAGCCGAATTCCTCCGTGGTGATCTCGCGCGCATAGGTGCCGCTGACGGTGGTGAGGTGCGAGGCGTAGACGAGGCCTGCCTTGAGGAAGGAGAGCTGGTCGTAGAACTCGACGCCGTCGATGTGGAAGGAGCTTTCGGGGACGCCGATCCGCCGCAGCGACTCCTTTGGGAAGAGACCCTGATAGGCGAGGTTGTGAATGGTCAGGATCGACGGCAGCTTGGCGCCGCGCCAGGCGAGGTAGGCCGGTACGAGTGCGGCCTGCCAGTCATTGGCATGGATCAGGTCTGCTGCCCAATTCTTGTCCAGCTTGCCCATGGCAAGCTCAGCGGCAGCTGAAGCAAAGCGCGCGAAACGGATGTCGTTATCGGGCCAGTCGTGCCCGGACTCGTCGCCATAGGGGTTGCCGGGGCGATCGTAGAGTTGCGAGCACAACAGCACATAGACCGGCATTCCGTCCTTGGTCGCGGCCCGTCCAAGCGAACAGGCCGGCATCTCCGCAAGTGCCGGGCAGCGTCCAACGATCTGAATATGCGTGAGTTGCTCGATAATGTCGCGATAGCCGGGCAGCATGATCCGGATATCGGCGAAGGGGCGGAGCGCTCTTGGAAGGGCAGCGGAAACGGCACCAAGTCCGCCGACGCGGACAAAGTCGTCCATCTCTGTCGTAACGAATAAGACCCTCAAGAACCGATGCCCTCATCCGATCCCGATTGCTGCTATGCAAGATCGGGTCCAGTTGCCCCTGGAAATCTCAGCCTGCCCATGAGACGCGTTCGTTCGGTAAGACTTTCCTACTCAGCTGCCGCCATCTAGGGTCGGCGCATCAACAAGAGAGAAGAACGATAGTTCCTAAGGGACGGGCCAAGGACTAAGCAGGAATGCAGCTACCAGATAAGCACGAAGCGACGACGACAAAGGCCTTTGCAGGCCTCAGGGTCCTGGATTTTTCGACCACGATCGCCGGTCCCCATTGCGCGCGGATGCTGGCCGACATGGGCGCCGAGGTCATCAAGATCGAGACCGACGAGGGCGAGACGATGCGGACGCGTCCGCCGCTGCGCAAAGGCTACAGCACCGTGTTCGGCCAGCTCAATGTCGGCAAGAAGAGCGTGGTGCTCGATCTCAAGTCCGAGGACGGACGGGAGGCGGTGCGGCGTCTGGTCGCGACCGCAGACATCCTGGTCGAGAATTTTCGCCCGGGCGTGATGCGCCGGCTGCGGCTCGACTACGACAGCCTCCGCCCCGTCAATCCCAGGCTGATCTACTGCTCGATCTCGGGCTACGGCCAGACCGGTCCCTCGGCCGAGCTGCCGGCCTACGCGCCGGTGATCCATGCGGCCTCCGGCTACGACATGGCGCATCTCGCCTACCAGCCCGGCCGCAACAGGCCGGACTATTGCGGCATCTACCATGCCGACGTCGTCACCGGGACCTATGGTTTTGGTGCGGTCGCGTCTGCGCTCTATCAGCGCAGCGTGAGCGGGCTCGGCCAGCATATCGACGTCTCCATGCTGGAGTCGATGCTCACGCTGACGGTGGTCGAATTGCAAAGCTCGCAATTCGCGGTGAAGCCGCCGCCGCGTCCGATGTTCGGCCCGACCGAGACCGCCAATGGCTACGTCATGATCACGGTGGCGAGCGAAAAGACCTTTCAGGCCTTGATGGGTGTGATCGGCCACCCCGAATGGATATCCGATCTGCGCTTTGCGTCCTACGCCCCGCGGCGCGAGCATTGGGCCGACATGATGGACGGCGTCGAAGCGTGGTCGAAGCAGCTCACGACCGCCGCATGTCTTGTCGTCCTCAGTGCCGCCGGCGTGCCGGCTGCGGCCTACCGCACGATCAAGGAAGCGCTTGACGATCCGCAGCTCGCGCATCGGCAGGCGCTTTCATCGGTGGAGGACGGCGGCGGCTCGTTCAAGGTCCTCAATCTGCCATTCCGGATGACGGGGGCGGATACGAGGCCGTGCAAGACAATCTCGGCGCTCGGAGAGCACACGCGCGAACTGCGCGAGGAGATCGGTCTCGCCAATGATGGGGCAATTCCGTCAGGCAAAACAGAAGCGATCAGCTGAGCGCATCAGGCCGCATATAAGCGGCATCGAACCCGTGTGTTCCTCTTGCCGTCGCGAGCATTTGTCGCCAATCTCGCCCTTGTCATTCAACGATCCGAAACATCGGACGAGGATCCCGGGAGGAACCATGACGAACATCGCTGCCGCGGCGTGCAAACGCGCGCCGATTTTCCTTGCTGCGGCATTTGCGTTCCTTCCGTTGGCCGGGCCCGCGCAGGCGCAGAAGGCGGGCGGCAGCATCACCGTGGGGCTGGAGCTCGACGTTCCTGGCTTTGATCCGCTGAAGGTCGGCGTCTATGACGCGGCCGCGCTCACCCCGGCAGCCGCCATCTTCGACACGCTGACCTATCTCGACGACAAGGGAGAGGCGCAGCCCAAGCTTGCGCTGTCCTGGACGCATTCGGACGACTTCAAGACCTGGACGTTCAAACTGCGCCCCGGCGTCAAATTCCACGATGGTACGCCGTTCAACGCCGAGGCTTACAAGGCCAATTTCGACCGGCAGAAGGATCCTGCCAACAAGTGCCGATGCGCATTCTACATCGCTGCAGTCAACAACGTTCAGGCGCCCGACGAACTGACGGTCGTCTACAATCTGAACGATCCTTCGGTGAATTATCCGACGCTGGTGTCCTATCCCCACCAGAACGCCGCAGTGCATTCGCCGACCGCCTGGAAGACCAAAGGTGACGACTACAACCGGAACCCGGTTGGCACCGGGCCCTACATTCTGAAGTCATGGACTGCCGGCGATCGCATGGTGCTGGAGAGGAATCCCGATTATTGGGACAAGGACAAGGTCTATCTCGATCGCATCATCCTGAAGCCGCTGCCCGACGCGCAATCGCGCTTTGCAAGCCTGCAGTCGGGCGAAGCCGACGTCATCTGGGATGACGAATACGATCCCGACAACATTCAGAAGGCTCAGAAGGATCCGAAGCTGACCGTCCACAGCTATACGGGCTCGGGCGCTCAGGTCTACGCCATCAATACAAAGGCGCCGCCGTTCGACGATATCAGGGTGCGGCAGGCGCTGGTGATGGCGATCGACCGCAAGAAGATGTCGCAGGCGATCACCAACGGGCTCGCCAAGCCGGCGACAAACCCTTACGGCGACGGCTCATGGGTCAAGTGCAAGGATGACGGCGCATTGCCGTTCGACGTTGCGAAGGCCAAGGCCCTGATCCAGGAGTATGGCAAGCCGGTCGAGTTCAAGACGGTGGTCACGGCCACGCCGCGCGGTCGCATCGTTGGACAGGTGTTGCAGCAATTCTGGAAGAATATCGGCGCCAGCATGGAGCTTGACCAGGTCGATCAGGCGACGATTCCACCACGCGCCTTCATGCGGCAATTCCAGGTTATCCCATGGCGCATCGTCGACCTCGCCGATCCCGATCCGCAGATGTTCGCCAATTTCCACACCGGCAGCCCGGTCGCGCTGGCAAACTATTCGAATCCGGAGCTGGACAAGCTCCTCGAGCACGCGCGTGTGACCGCCGAGGTCGACAAGCGTATTGAGGATTACTGTGCAGCCACACGCATGATCAACAAGGAAGCCATCTGGTTCTGGACCTTCCAGAACACGTATTACGCGGTATCCAGCGCCAACATCAAAGGACTGCCCAAGATGTACAGCGGGATGATCGACGTGTCCCGCGTCTGGAAAGAATAGCTCGCGCATGGTCGCCTTCATTGCGCGCCGCTTCCTGTATGTCGTGCCGGTCCTGCTCGCTGTCTCGCTGCTGACCTTCCTGATCGCTTCGTTGCTGCCGGGCGATCTCGCCTATGTCATCCTCGGCGATCAGGCGACGCCTGAGAAGGTCGCGGCGCTGCGCCACGACATGGGGCTCGACCAGCCGCTGTGGTGGCGTTACCTGAGCTGGCTCGGCCACGTTCTTCAGGGCGATCTTGGCCGCTCGTTCCGCACCGGGCAGACCGTGCTGCAGGCGGTCTCCGAGCGAATCCCGGTTTCGCTCGAGCTGATGTTGATGGCCGAATTCATCGGGCTCCTGATCGGCGTACCCGTCGCCATTGCCTGCGCCGCGCGCGCCGGCAGCGCGTTCGACCGGTTCATGACCGGCAGCGCCTTCGCGATGCTGTCGATGCCGTCCTTTCTGGTCGCGATCCTTCTGATCTATCTGTTCGCAGTGGAGCTGCACTGGCTGCCGGCGACCGGCTATGTGCCGTTCACTGAAGAACCGCTCGCCAATTTGCGCTTCTTCGTGCTGCCGGCGCTGACACTGGCGCTGGCGGAATGGCCGGGCATCATGCGCGTGCTGCGCTCCGACATGATCGCAACCTTGCAGGAAGACTACATCGCGCTGGCCAAGGCCAAGGGCCTGAAACCTTCGCGCATCCTGTTCGTGCACGCGCTGAAACCGTCGTCGCTGACGCTGGTAACGGTCACAGGCATCAATATCGGTCGCCTGCTTGGCGGCACCCTGATCGTGGAATCGATCTTCGCGCTGCCGGGCATCGGCCGGCTGCTGGTCGGCGCAATCTACACCCGCGACCTCGTCATCCTCCAGGGCGTGGTGCTGCTTGTGGCCTGCGGCTTCGTCATCGTCAATTTCATCGTCGACATGCTTTACGCCGTGCTCGATCCAAGGATCCGCCATGGCCACGCTTGAGCTTTCGATGCGAGATGAGGTTGCGGCGCCAACGACGCGCAGGCGCAAGCCTGGCTTGCTGTTCTGGATCGCGAGCCTCTGGCTTGCCGTCATCATCGCGCTTGCGATTCTCGCGCCGGTGCTGCCGCTGCAAAACCCCGTCGACATGGACATGCTGGAGCGCCGCGCCGCGTTCTCCAGTGAGCATTGGCTCGGCACAGACGGCCTTGGCCGAGACGAGCTTGCCCGGCTGATCTTTGGCGCGCGCGTGTCGCTGACAGTTGGACTGATCGCCCCAATGATCGGTCTTGGCATCGGCGGCGCGCTGGGCCTCTTCGCCGGCTATTTCCGCGGCCGGTTCGAGACGCTGGTGGTCGGCAGCATGGATGTGCTGTTGGCCTTTCCACCGCTGATCTTCGCGCTCGCGGTAACAGCGTATCTCGGCCAGTCCATTCCCAATCTCACCGTCGTTCTCGGTGTGCTCGGTATTCCCGCCTTCATGCGTGTGGCGCGCGCGGCGACTCTGTCGCTGGCGCGGCGCGAGTTCGTGATCGCGGCCGAGGCGCTCGGCGCCAGCCACGCGCGCATCCTGCTGCGTGAGCTCTTGCCAAACGTGGTCCTGCCGCTGCTTGCCTTCTTCCTGCTCGGCGTCGCCGTCACCATCGTGGCCGAGGGCGCGCTGTCATTCCTCGGCCTCGGCGTGCCGCCGCCGATGGCGAGCTGGGGCAGCATGATCGGCGAGGGGCGCGACAGTCTCGATGTTGCGCCGCGGCTCGCCTTCCTGCCGGCGGTCGGACTGTTCTTGACGGTGCTGGCCTTCAACCTCGTCGGCGACACCATGCGGGCGCTCACCGACCCGCGTCAGGGGGCGCTGTGAGCCCGCCGCTTCTGACCATCGAGGACGTCGCCGTCGAGCTGCCGACGCCGCGCGGAAACTTACGTGCCGTCGATCATGTCGATCTGTCGCTGGAGCCGGGCCGCACGCTCGGGATCGTCGGCGAATCCGGCTGCGGCAAGACCATGCTCTCGCGCGCAATCCTTCAACTGCTGCCGAAGAAGGCCAAGCTCTCCGGACGCGTGATGTTCGATGGCCGGGATCTGGTTCGTCTTGCGCCCGAAAGCCTGCGGCGCCTGCGCGCCCGCGACCTGGCGGTCGTGTTCCAGGATCCCATGACCTCGCTCAATCCGGTGCTCACCATCGGCACCCAGTTGATGGAGACGATCCAGGAGCACCTTGAGCTTGATGCGCCGGCCGCGCGGAAGCGTAGCATCGAACTGCTTGCGGCTGTCGGCATTCCCGCGCCGGAGCAGCGGCTGGCGCAATATCCGCACCAATGCTCCGGCGGCACGCGTCAGCGTATCGCCATTGCGATCGCGCTGTCCTGCGAGCCGAAACTGCTGATCGCGGACGAGCCGACCACCGCGCTCGATGTCACCATCCAGTCGCAGATCCTCGATCTGCTTGCGCGCGAGCAGCGCCGACGCCATATGGCGATGATCATCATCACCCACGATCTCGGCGTCGTCGCCGGCCGCGCCGATGAGGTCGCGGTGATGTATGCGGGCAGGGTGGTGGAGCGTGCGCCGACACAGGCCTTGTTCAAGCGCATGCACATGCCTTACACCGAGGCACTTCTGGCGGCGATCCCGAAGCTGGAGACCGCGCCGCACACGCCGCTGCCGGCCATTTCCGGCCGCCCGCCCGATCCGACGCGACCGCTCAAGGGGTGCTCTTTCGCGCCGCGCTGCCGCTATGCTGCGGGGCGTTGTCATGCGGCCAAGCCCGAATTGAAAAGCGCCGAGATATCAGGGCATCTCTATGCCTGCTTCCACCCGATCCAGATGGCGGAAGGGATGAGCGCATGACGCAGCTTGCCGTGCGCGACGGGCCGCTGTTGAACGTCGACAATCTCGTCGTCGAATATGGTCTCGGCAACAAGGTTGTGCACGCGGTGTCAGGGGTCAGCCTTCACGTTGCCCGCCGCGAGACGCTGGGGCTGGTCGGTGAATCCGGCTGCGGCAAGTCGACGTTGGGGCGCGCGGTGCTGCAGTTGCGCCGCGCCAAATCCGGCCGCGTGCTGTTCGACGGTGAGGACCTCACCGCGATGGAAGGAGAGGCGCTGCGCAAGATGCGCCGCCGCGTGCAGCTGATCTTCCAGGATCCGATCGCCTCGCTCAATCCGCGCCGGCGCATCGGCGACATCGTCGCCGAGCCGCTGATCATCGCCGGTGTCAAGGATGCGGCCGAGCGCAAACGGCGCGTTATCGAGGTGCTGGCTGCGGTCGGGCTCGATCCTGATCTCGTGGCGGGACGCCTGCCGCACGAATTCTCCGGCGGCCAATGCCAGCGCATCTGCATCGCGCGGGCGCTGGTGCTCAATCCGGAATTCGTCGTCTGCGACGAACCGGTCTCGGCGCTCGATGTCTCCATCCGCGCGCAGATCCTCAACCTGCTTGAGGAGATGAAGGCGCGGTTCGGGCTGACCTTGCTGTTCATTGCGCATGACCTTGCCGTGGTGAAAGCCGTCAGCGATCGCGTCGCGGTGATGTATCTGGGCCGGCTCTGCGAGGTCGCCCCGTCGGAACAATTGTTTGCGAGACCCGCGCATCCCTACACCGCGCTGCTGCTGCAAGCGATCCCGGTGCCTGATCCAGATGTTCGTCCCCCCGAGAGCGTGGCGATCGGCGAGCCGCCGTCGCCGATTGCGCCGCCATCCGGCTGCCGCTTTCGCACCCGCTGTCCGCGCGCGGATCAGCAATGCAGCGCGGAGATACCGGAGCTACGCGAGGTCGCGCCCGGCCAGCTCGCGGCTTGCCACCATCCACTGGCCTGAACTAAGACGCCTCTTAGGTTTGTCTCGCCCCGCCGCCCATGGCATGGTGGCGCGACAACAAGCATGCCGGGAGGACGCCATGAAGAGTTTCAAGGTCGCCGATTTCAAGGCGCCGCTGCAGGAGTTCGACGAGGCGACGCCGCAGCCCTCGGGCACGCAGGTGCTGATCAAGGTCAAGGCCGCCGGCGTCTGCCACAGCGACCTCCACATCTGGGAAGGCGGCTATGACCTCGGCCACGGCCGCAAGCCACTGTCGCTGAAAGACCGCGGCATCAACCTGCCGCTGACCATGGGCCACGAGACCGTTGGCGAAATCCTGGCGTTCGGCCCCGATGTGAAGCCGACCGACCAGGGCGATCTCAAGCTCGGCGATGTCGGCCTGGTCTATCCCTGGATCGGTTGCGGCAAATGCGCGACGTGCCTAGCCGGCGATGAGAACATGTGCCTGACGCCGCGCTCGCTCGGCGTCTATTGCGACGGCGGCTATTCCGATCACATGCTGGTGCCGCATCCGCGCTATCTTCTCAATCTTAGAGGGCTCGATCCCGCGTCGGCGGCACCGTATGCCTGCTCGGGCGTCACGACCTACAGCGCACTGAAGAAGGTCGAGCAGCATTTTGATACGCCGATCGTGATGTTCGGCGCCGGCGGCCTTGGCTTGATGGCGCTGTCGCTCTTGAAGGCGATGGGCGGCAAGGGCGCGATCATGGTCGACATCGACGCGAGGAAACGCGAAGCGGCGGAAAAGGCCGGCGCGCTCGCCACCGTTGACCCCAAGGCGCCGGACGCGCTGGAGCAACTGGCGAAGAAAGCAGGTGGTCCGATCCGCGCCGTGATCGATCTCGTCGGCAATGCCGCGACGACGCAGCTTGGCTTCGACTGCCTCACCAAGGGCGGCAAGCTCGTCATCGTCGGCCTGTTCGGCGGCGGCGCGACCTGGGCCCTGCCGCTGATTCCGATCAAGGCGGTGACGATCCAGGGCAGCTACGTCGGAAACTTGCGCGAAACGCAGGAGCTGCTCGACCTCGTGCGAGCCAGGAAGATCCCGCCGATCCCGGTGACCACGGCCCCGCTGAGCAAAGCCAACGACGCGTTGTTGCAGTTGCAGCAGGGCGCGGTGGTGGGACGCACGGTGCTGACGCCGTAGTCTTCATTCGCTCTCTCCTCTGTCATTGCGAGCGTAGCGAAGCAATCCAGAAATCCCTCCGCGGACGCAGTCTGGATTGCGTCGTCGCAAGAGCTCCTCGCAATGACGAGGTAACACCTCCTTCCACTCGGGAAATCACCATGTCCGCAAACAACGCCTTCCACATTGCCGTGCTCGCCGGTGACGGCATTGGCCCTGAAGTCATGGCGCCGGCGCTCGAAGTGCTGCGAAAGATCGAGACGAAATCGGACTTGCGCTTCCGCTTCACGGAGGCACCGGCCGGCGCCAACAATTATCTCGCAACCGGCAAGTCGATGCCTGACAGCACGATCAAGCTGTGCGAACAAGCGGACGCAATTCTGCTTGGCGCCTGCGGCCTGCCGTCGGTACGCTACCCCGATAACACCGAGATCGCGCCGCAGATCGAGTTGCGCTTCATCTTCGATCTCTATGCCGGCGTGCGCCCGGCTCGTCTCATTCCGGGCGTGCCGAGCCCGATCGTCGGCGCCGACAAGCGCGGCATCGATCTCGTCGTGATCCGCGAATCCACCGAAGGGCTGTTCGCCTCGATGGGCAAGGGCGTGGTCACACATGAAGACGCGCGCGAGACGCTGGTCATCACGCGCAAGACCTCGGAACGGCTGTTCGAGTTCTCTTTCCGCCTCGCCGAGCGCCGCAAGGCGCGCGGCAAGCCGGGGTCGCTGGCCTGCGTCGACAAGGCGAATGTGTTCAAGGCGTTCGCCTTTTTCCGCCGGATCTTTGACGAGACCGCCGAGCGTCATCCCGACGTGAAGACGGATCATCTCTATGTCGATGCCTGCTCGGCGATGCTGGTCAAGCGCCCCTGGGATTTCGACGTGATGGTAATGGAGAACATGTTCGGCGACATCGTCTCCGACATCACCGCGAGCCTGATCGGCGGTCTCGGCATGGCCCCTTCGGCCGACATCGGCGATAAATACGCCGTGTTCCAGCCATGCCACGGCACCGCGCCTGACATCATGGGGCAGGGCAAGGCCAATCCCACCGGCATGATCCTGTCGGCGGCGATGATGCTGGATTGGCTCGCGGACAAGCACGGCGTCGAGAGCGCGGCGGAGGCCGGCGAAACAATCGAGCGCGCGGTGGACCAAGTCTATGCCGGCGGCCTCAAGCCGATGGAGTTTGGCGGCAGCAGCGGCACGGCTGACATCACGAAGGCGGTGCTGGGGGCGCTGTAGTCGAAACGCACCTATGAGAAAGGGGCCTTGCGGCCCCTTCATTGCTTACCAGCGACGCCAATGGCGGTGGCCCCAGCCGGGGCCATAACCGTAGAAACGTCGCGGTCCGCCATAGTAGCCGTAGGCGCCGTAATAGTTCGGACGCCACCAGCAGCGGCCCCAGGCATTGCAGACCATCCGTACCTGATCGACATGCGCGGCCGGGCCGCCGGCGACCTGATCGGCCTGCGGAATGCCGTTCGGCATCGCCGCTAGCGCTTGTCCCGACGCCAGCGCAGCGCTGCCGAGCGCAGCCAGACCAAGAACAGCAAGTTTGAGTGTCATCGCGATCTCCCTCGTTGGTGGCGGGAGAACCTGCGGCGGATCAATTGGTTGCTATCGCGATGCGGAGAGGCGAGGAATTTAATCTTCGTGAATGAAGGTTCAGCTTCAGGCCGTCACTTTCCCTGGAACTGCGGCTTGCGCTTCTCCATGAAGGCCTGCCGGCCCTCACGGAAATCGGCGCTGTCCATGCAAGCGGTGCCGATCGCCTTGATGGCGCCCAGGTCGCGCGCGCTTTCGTCTTTCAGCACTTCTGCGATGGTGATCTTGGCGGCCTTGATCGCGAGCGGTGCGTTCTGCGAGATCGTCAGCGCAATGGCCATGGTCTCGCCCCAGAGCTGGTCGTCCGGGATCACGCGTTCGACGAGGCCAATGCGCAGCGCCTCGGTGGAATCGATGCGCATGCCCGTATACATCAAGAGCCGCGCCCAGGACGGGCCGACCAGCGACACCAGATGCTTCAAGCCGTCATAGCCATAGGCGATGCCGAGCTTCGCCGCGGGAATGCCAAACTGGCTGTCATGCGCTGATATCCTGATGTCGGCGAGCATCGCGACCTGCATGCCGCCGCCGAGACAGAAGCCCTGGATGCAGGCAATCGTCGGCTTGGGGTATTCGGCGAGCAGCGCGCGCTGGGCGGCACTGCGCTCGCCGTACTCTTCAGATGCGGCTGCGTTGTGCCTGACCTTTTCGAACTGGCTGATGTCGGCGCCCGATACGAACGCCTTGCCGCCGGCGCCGCGCAGGATCACGACGCGCACGGCATCGTCATCGCGCAACGCCGTCAGCGCCTCGCCAAATCCCTCCCACATCTCCAGCGACATCGCGTTGCGCTTGTCTGGATTGTTGAAGGTGATGACGCCGACGCCGTCGGTGATCTGCATGAGGATCTTGCCGTCGGCGTACGGAGTATTTTGGGACAGATCAGGCATCGCGCGCTCGCTTGTCGTTTGGCGAGGCGCAATGTTCGACTTTGGCGAGGGACGGGTCAACCGCGGCAGGGCAGGGGGCTCCGCATCCGCCCGTGCCGCGATTGCATGCCTACTGCGCCATATGCGCGGTCAGCGGATGGTTGCCGGCATTGCTGAAGAACGCCGCTTCTTCCGCGGTCGCCTCGAGCAACTGCTCGTCCTGGTTATAGACGTCGTTGCGGAACTGGATGGTCTGGTCCTTGGTCATCCAGGCCGTGAGATAGATCCAGGCCACCGGCACCTTCTTGGCCATGGCGACCTCCTGGTGCTGGCCGGTGGCGATCTCCGCGTCGATCGCCGCGCGCGTCCATTTCGGCTGGTCCTTGAGCAGCCAGGCGGCGAGATCGCGCACATTGTCGACGCGGGAGCAGCCGTGGGAATCGAAACGGTAGTCGTCGCTGAACAGGCTGCGCTGGTTGGTGTCGTGCATGTAGACCGAATAGGAGTTCGGCATGTCGATCTTCACCGCGCCGAGCGCGTTGAAGCTGCCGTTCTGCTGGCGCACGGTGAAGTTCGGCGTGTGCGTGCCCGACCAGTCGACCGAATGCGGATCGATCGGATTGTCGTGGCCATCGAGCACCTCCATGTGCATGCGCGACAGATAGGTCGGGTCCTTGCGCATATGGGCTGATATCTCGGTCTTGGCGATCGAGGACGGCACCGTCCAGGTCGGATTGAGCACAACGCCCGTGATCTGGGCCGTCAGCGTCGGCGAGGGTTTTTCGGTCTTGCCGACGATGACGCGGTAGCGCCGCACCACGACGTCGTTCTCGACCGCCTCGGCGAAGGCGGCGGGGATGTTGACCACGACATAGCGCTGGCCGAAGGAGAAATTCGTGTTCTCCAGCCGCTCGAGCGAGGCCTCGAGCTGGCGGATGCGCTTCTGCACGGACACGTTCATCGCCGCGAGCGTGCGCGGTGTCATGGTGCCGGTCGGCGCAAGACCGTGGCGGGCCTGGAAGCGTTTCACGCCGTCGGCGAGATCCTGGTCGAAGGCTCCGCTCGCCTTGTCGGCGGCGAGGTCGCCGGAGAGGATCAGTCGTTTGCGTAGGAGGTCGTCATTGGCGCCCTGGACGCCGAGCGCGAACTTGGCGTCCGCCGGGATCGTTGGCCAGCCGCCGCGCACCGCGAGATCGGAATAGCTCAGCGCGGCGTCCTTGATCCGCTGGGCGGTGCCCTCGTCATAGGTCGGCTCATGCGTCAGCGCGAGCGCCGCGGCGGAGCGGCTCTCGGCAGTGGACGCCGGGGCCGCGACGGCGGTTTTGGGCGCGGCGGCGTGAGCCGGGTTGGCGGTTGCCGGCACTGCACCGGACGGGGCGGCAGGTTTGGGGCCGGCCTGGCCCGTGGTCTCGGTCTGCGCGAACGCGGACGCGCTGGCGAGCAGGCCCGTCGCGAACAGATTCATGGCAATGATCACGGCATGGCGTTTCGACATCTGTCTGGTTTTCCCCATGAGGACGAGGCCCGCAACGGGCGCTCGCATCGGCGCGTCCCGGCCGCCCACGCGGCGTGTCACCGATTCGCTGAAATCGGCGGCACGCTAGGGCATCAGGGTTGCGGTCCCATTAAGCGCGGCACATCGAGCCCAGCGCGTTCGGCGCGGAGGCTCTCGATTTGGTCGCAGCAGGCTCGGGACGGGTTCGCTATATCAGCGATCAATGGCCGCCAATTGCCAACAAAAAAGGGGCGGCGAGGCCGCCCCGAAAAGCCGTGACCGCACAGATCACGCGCAGGCCAAATCTGATCCCGTCAGATCGGGTCCGTCAGTCCAGTCCAATCCGGCCACGCCCCCGTGACGTGGCGGATTGAACATCGGCCGTGAAGGCCGGACCGCAGGTCGGCTCAGCTCTCGTTCGCTGCGATCGATTCCATCAGCGAGACGAGCTGACGCTGCACCGTCTGATCCTTGATCTTGCTGTAGGCGCGCAGCAGGCGGAGGCTGAAAGCCGAGTCCAGGAACAGGAGGCTTTCGACTTCGCGGGCCTTGTTGTCGCCGTCATAGAAGAAGGTCACGGGCACGTCGAGGGCGGAGGCGATCTGCTGAAGCCGAGCCGCGCCGACGCGATTGACGCCCTTCTCGTATTTCTGGACCTGCTGGAAGCTCACGCCGAGCTTTTCACCGAGCTCCGCCTGCGAGATCTTCATCTCGACGCGCCGCAAGCGGATCCGCTTGCCAAGCTCGATGTCCGGCTTGCCGGCACTGCGCTGCTTCATTCTCTTCGCCGCTGCTTTCATCTTAGTTTTCACCTTTGTTCTTCGGTTGAAAATCCCCCGAAGAGCTGGGTCAGGGGTTCGCCCATATACGAGTCCTTGAACTCATGCGGATGCACGAATTCTTCCTTAAACCACGGGAAGCGAGCCGGATTGAAAGCCTCGATCAGCCAGTCAATCATGTGCCGCACGCGGGGAATCCGGCCGCTACCGGGATGGTAGGACAACCAGATATCCAGCGGTCGGTTCAATTCGACCTCCAGTGGAATCAACTTCCCGCCAAGCGCAATGGCATAACTCGGGAAGACGCCGATGCCGGCGCCATTCGCGACCGCCCAGTAGTTGGCGCTTGAGACGTTGGTCTTCATGACCAGGAGGTCACGTTCCTGAACGCCCGGGAAGAAGCTCTCAAAGGTTTCCTTGGCGGCGAGCTGGTCGGCGAATTGCAGCACCAGGCGGTGCTTGATCAATTCGTGGGCCGAGCGCGGCGTGCCGTATTTCTCAAGGTACTTTTCCGAAGCCCAGAACATCAGATGCATGCGGCCGAGCCGCACCATCTTGACGTCGAGGGCCGAGGGCCGCGACAGGTGGATGGCGACGTCGGCCTCGTGGCGGGAGACGTCGGCCGACCGCATCGCGCAATGCAAATCGACCAGGACTTTCGGATAGGCCTGCTGGAATTCGACCAGCCGCGGAGCGAGCCAGAACGTCCCCAGTCCCTCGGTCACGGCGACGCGGACCTCGCCGGTGAGAGCGTTGGCGGTGGAATCGCTGGTGCGCAGCACGTCGAAGGCTGCCGCCTCCATGCGCTCGACGGCGGACACCACCATCGCACCTTCATCGGTCAGATGCGTGCCGTGGACGTCGCGGGTGAACAGGGTCGTGCCGGTCTGGCGCTCGAAATCATCGATACGGCGGCGGACAGCGTTGATCGACAAGGACAAGCGTTCGGCCGCCGAGCGGAAACTTCCGCATCGAACGACTTCCAGAAAAATGCGGGCCGCGTCCCAATCGGAGAGGCCGCTGATATTTGCTTTTAGGCGTTCCTCCAGAGGAACGCCCCTTTCCGCCAAGGAGTGCATACAAGTCCCTTCGGACCGCTAAACTGGCAGAATCTAGCGCAAACCACAACCACGACGGGTTGGGGAACGGTGAGTTTTGAACGCCATACTTACCGCGCCCGATATGGTATTGGAGTGTTGCTAGCGTTGGGAATCGGGCAAATTATTGCTCGGAAGAGGGGTAGTTGTGCGTTCCGTTGCGAGCCTTGAAGTGGCTGCGGGATTGCCGGGTCCACATGGATCTCAGGACGGCGTGAGAGAAAACGCGCGTTCCCGGGGAGTGGATCGATCGTGTCTCACCAAACGTTTGATCTTTGACCGTTCCCGCTTGCATCGCGGAGCGATGCCGTCGGGAACCGCAGTTTCGACACGGAAACACACTGAAATCGTATTCGAGGGCTCGGATTCCTCGTGCTATCCTCCGGTCTTCTTGGGGGCCGAGGGCATGGTTTCAAGCACGTCTCGCAGCCCGAAATAACGGAAAGCACGCCGGTGTCGCATATAGACGAACAATTGCAGTCGGTGCTCGAGACGCTCGAGGAGTGCCGCAAGGTCCTCAACGAGAGCAACAGCCGTGAGTCGGCCGAGTTGCTCTCGATCGTCATCCTCGACGTCAGGATGAAGCTTAAAGGAATTGACAGCGCCGACCTCAAGGCCCTGTGCGACGAAATGCTGCGGAGCGCTGCCAGCGAGCCGCTGCCCCCCTCCAAGCAGACGCAGGACCAGCCCCGGCGTCCGCTGCTCCGCGTGGTGAAGTAGCCGCGCCGCCGAATCTCGCTTTTTGGCAAGATTTGTGCGCGTCCCGATGCCGCATCTGTGATCACAGACGGCATCGGGAGGAGCCCTGGTTTGATCGCGCCTCTGTTGCGCATTCCCCGGCATCGGCTACACCAGAGCCGGTGCGGTCCCAGCCCCGCGCGCATTCCCCGCGCGCTGCTCGGCGGCCGCAAATGGCTCCGACTGCATCATGCAAAATGTTTCGATTCCCGCGGCGATGATTGCCGGTCTCGTCAGCTTCCTCTCGCCCTGCGTCCTGCCTCTGGTCCCGCCCTATCTGATCTATCTCACCGGCGCCACGATCGAGCACGTCGAGAGCGGCGAGCCCGACACGGCCTCCAAGCGCGCGATCATGATGGCGGCGGTGCTGTTCGTGCTCGGCTTCTCCACGGTGTTCGTGGCGCTCGGCGCCAGCGCCTCGCTGATCGGCGGGTTGATCCGCGCCTGGTCGGCGGAATTGTCGATCCTTGCCGGCATCGTCATCATCGTGATGGGCCTGCACTTCCTCGGATTGACGCGCATCGGCATCTTGATGCGTGAAGGCCGGCTCCCGATCCCGAAGCCCGTCGGACTCTGGGGCGCCTATATCATGGGGCTCGCCTTCGCGTTCGGCTGGACGCCGTGCATCGGTCCGATCCTCGCCGCGATCCTCTCGATCGCGGCGGCCGAGACGACGGTGACGAAGGGCGCGGGGCTGCTCGCGGTCTATTCAGCGGGCCTCGGCATTCCCTTCCTGATCGCGGCGCTGATGATCGAGCAGTTCTCAAGACTGTTCGCACGGATGAAGGGGCACCTCGTCAATGTCGAGCGCGCCATGGGCGTGCTGATGGTCATCACCGGCATCGGCTTCCTCACCGGCGCCGTCTCCAATGTCAGCATCTGGCTGCTGGAGACGTTTCCGGTGCTGCAGACGATCGGGTAGGGCTGTGCAAACCAGAAGGTTCAAGCGCGGCGTGTTCTGCTGTGCGACCGCGGCAGGCATTGTTGTCGGCGCGACCTGTTCGCCTGCGTCCGCAGACGGGACCGTCTACTACACTGACAGTTGCGTGGAAAAGGAAAGCGGGGACGTTGGCGGCTATGTCGTCATCGTCTCGGATGGCAAGCCTTTCCCGGCGATCAAGCTGAGTTGGTCTGAAGGCGCACTGAAGCAACCGGTCGCGGCGAAGGTCACGAACTATGATCGAGCGTCCGGACAATTGTCTTTTTCGGCTTCGATTGAATGGGACGAAGGTAAGAGGCGCGATATTCAGCTCGACGGCAAAATGACAAATGATCGGATGACGGGCAGGTTTGCGGCGCCCTGGAACACTGCCCCGACAGCCGTCGAACTCGAGGTTCGGTCGCACAAGGCAGCGTTCGAACCTGCAATGACTTGCCGGCCAGGCTGAGACAAGGCCCAGTTCTAATTCACCGCAAACCGCGCCCGCGCCTCGCGGTCGATCTCGATACCGCGGCCGGGACCTTCGGGCACGCCAACGCTCACCGCGTCTCGTCCAGCGCGCAGGTCACCGTGCAGACCACGCCGCGCGGCAGGAAGTCGACTGTAGCCTCGCCGCCGAGTTGGTCGCGCGCGCTGCGCTCGATCAGGCGCGAGCCGAAGCCGCGCCGCACCGGCTCTGTCACCGGGGGGCCGCCGATCTCGGTCCAGATCAGCCGCAGCCGCGGCTTCGGTGCATCGGCGATGACCTCCCAGTCCAGCGTCACCCGGCCGGTCTCGTTGGAGAGCGCGCCGTATTTCGCGGCGTTGGTCGCGATCTCGTGCACGATCATCGACAGCACCACGGCGAGCCGGGGCGACAGCGGCACCGCGGGTCCGGCCATGCGGATGCGGTCGGGATTCGCCAGCAGGAACGGCTGGAGCACGCGGGCGATCACGTCCCGCAGCTCCGAGCCCGCCCATTTCTCCTGGCTGAGAAGATTGTGAGCCTCGGCGAGGGCGCCGAGACGTCCCTCGAACTTGGTCCGCTCGTCGCGGCTGGCGCTGCGAAAAGTCTGCACCGCGATCGCCTGCATCAAGGCCAAGGTGTTCTTGACGCGGTGGTTGAGCTCCTCGATCAAGAGATTGTGCAGCATCTCGCCGCGCGCGATCGTGGTCGCCATCCTGACGGCGAAGGTGAGGCCGATCAGCAGCAACACGCCGCCGATCAGGCTCGTAATTGCGATGTTGCGCCACAGCGGCGCGATCAGCGAGCTCTCGGGGACGCCGGCGGCAACCGTCCAGCCGGTCAGATGCGATCGCGTATAGGCGGACGCGAGTGATATGCCGTCGAGAGACACCGACGAGAGCGCAGCCTCGTTGCTACGGAACATCTCAGTGAAGAGCGAGGGCGACGCGCGCTTGCCGAAGGTTTCGCCCGGATTGGGCACTCGGGCGAACACTGTGCCGGTCGTGTCGAGCAGGGAGACCGTCCATTCCGGGTCAGGTCGCTGCTTCTCGACGAGGTTTTGGAAAATACCGAGCGGCGGGCTGAAGCAGAGGTCGTAGATAACCTCGCCGTCGCGGAACACCGGAACCTCGACGGTGAGAACCTGACGATGATTGTAGGCGCCGTTGAACAAGTCGGAATATTGCGGTGCCTTGGTCGCGAACAACTTCTCCACGATCGCCATATTGCTGCGCGGCGGCAGGCTCGCCGTGTCTTCCGTCGTGGACGAAAACAGGATGCGTCCCTTGCTGTCGGAGATCAACACGAGGCCACCCTTGCCATATTGATCGAGGAAGCCGAGCGCGATGCGGCGAAAACTGACAAAGTCGTCGTTGCGCAGCGAGTTCGTGAGCGCCAGCACCTGCAACCCGCCGGTCATCCGCTGCACCTCGGAATCCAGCACCAGGCGCATGCTGCGCACGTTCTCTAGCACGCGGCGGGTCGCGTCGCTGCGGTCCTGCTTGTAATTGTAGACTGCGATGCCGACCGCGAAGACGATCAGCGGCAACATCGTTCCCGTGACCAGGAGAGCGAGCCGGACCGGCAGGGTGAGCTTTGACAAACGCGGGCGTCCCGATTCCAGCGCCTTTGCGCCGGACTATGATTTTGAAGAGAACCATACGGGCAGGAATTGCGCGGCGCCACGATTTTCGGAATGGGCGAGCAGGCCGAACGGGATTTTTGCAGCGCGGTCGCGGACGTCCGCGCGGACGTCGTTGCTTCAGCTCATGCTGATGGCGGTGAGCAGCAGGCACATGGCGTACACGGCCGCCAGGCTGAGCCCGGCAATCCGGGCTTCTCGATGCGGTGTCATGTGATCAACTCCGAGAGGGCGGCCGCCTTCGAGGCGACCGCCCGTCCGTTACGTCTCAGTCGATTTCCTGTACGACGGTCCGCGTGCCGGGATCGACCAGCATGACGCGTTCGCCGGAGTAGACGTAGCGATATTGCGTCAGCGACGGGCCCCAATCGGCCGGAACCGCCTCGAGCTCGACATCGCTCGGAACCGTCGTGCCGACGATGATCTTCTCCTTCGTCGTCACCGGCCGCAGGTGATGCTCGGTGACGTAGGATTTGATCCGCGTCCGGTATTGCGGCTCGATCTGAATCGCCGCGGCATGGCCTGTTCGGGTCGTCGTCACCACGGTCGATTGCGCAAACGCGCCGGTCGAGATCATCAACGCTGCTGCGGAAAGCAGGAATAGTTTTTTCATGTTGTCCTCCTCGTCGGGGCTGTGCGCCGCGACAACATCTCACCAAAGGCGACGTTCCCGGCGGCTAGGAACAAATTGCTACTTTTTCCCGTTTGCAGATCGACCGGGCGCGGAACGTCCGGCAATTGGAGGAGGAGAGTATGCAACTGAGGATCGCAACCGCGGCAGTGATGATTGCTGCGTTTTCGTTGCCGGCGTTCGCGGCCGACGAGTTCTACGTCGTTCAGGACGTCAAGACCAAGAAGTGCACGGTCGTCGACAAGAAGCCGATGGACACGAGCACGACCGTCGTCAGCCCGTCGGGCACGATCTACAAATCGCGCACCGAGGCTGAGAGCGGCATGAAGACCGTCAAGGTCTGCACGTCGAACTGAGGAGGATGCAAAATGCCAGTCTTGATTTTGTGGGCCGTGCCGGCCGTGCTGGTGATTGGCGGCGGCATCTATCTGATCGGCCATTTCCACTAAGTACAAAAGCAACGGGCTTCGCGATGCTCGCGAAGCCCATTGCAACAAATGTTAGGGACGTCAGAGATTGCTCTCGGTGATTGCGGCATAGACCATGCTGCGCAGCTCGCGCCGGATCGGATAGGCGCTCGACGGCAGCACCTGGGTCATGAAGATCGTGATCAGTTCCTCGGCCGGATCGATCCAGAACGAGGTCGTGGCCGCGCCGCCCCAATTGTATTCGCCAGGGCTGCCCGCGATCAGCGTCTCCGCGGGGCGCATCGTCACCGCAAATCCGAGGCCGAAGCCGATGCCGTTATAGGTCGCCTCCGAGAACAGCGAGCGCGACACTTCCGGCAGCGCCTGTCCGCCCGGAATGTGGTTGGTCGTCATCAGCGCCAGCGTTTTCGGCCCGATCAACCTGATACCGCCAAGCTCGCCGCCGTTCAAAAGCGCACGGCAGAAGGTGAGATAGTCGGCCATCGTCGAGCAGAGCCCGCCGCCACCGGAAATGAGAGAGGGCGGTGTCAGGAACGAGCTCTTGGTCGGGTCGTCCTGGAGCGTCAGGCCCTCGCGGCGCTGGCCGGCGTGCATGGTGAATCCACCGCCGGGATCGGCATTGTAGCAGGCGGCGAAACGATGCGCCTTCGAGGCCGGGACGTGGAAATCGGTGTCGGTCATGCCGAGCGGATCGAGGATGCGTTGCTTCAGGAACTGCTCGAACGGCATCCCCGAGATCTTGCCGACGAGGTAGCCGAGCACGTCGGTCGCGACAGAGTAGTTCCAGGAGTCACCGGGCGAGAATTCCAAGGGGATCTTTGCAAGGCTCTCGATCATGCCTTCGAGCGTGCCCGACTTCTCGACCTCGCCGATCTTCTCGGCGCGATAGGCGGCATCGACGTTGGAGCGCTGCTGGAAGCCGTAAGTCAGCCCGGACGTGTGGCGCAAGAGATCGACGATCAGCATCGGCCGAGACGGCGGCCGCGCCAGGAAGTTGGGCCAGGTGCCGGCGACGAACACGCCGAGGTTCTTCCATTCCGGAATGTACTTTGCGACCGGCTCATCGATCGCGACCAGGCCTTCCTCGACCAGCATCATGAAGGCGACGCTGGTGAGCGGCTTGGTCATGGAATAGATGCGGTAAATGGTGTCGTCCTTGACCGGCGTCTTGCGCTCGACATCGGCAAAGCCCTGCACCGAGCTGTGGGCGATCTTGCCGCGGCGGTAGACCAAGAGATGCGTGCCCGGGAAACGGCCGGCATCGATGTACCTGACCTTCAGATGGGCATCGACGCGGGCGAGGGCGGCCTTGGACATGCCCACGGATTCGGGCGAGGCGGGGGTAGGGGCGAGCATCAGTTCCTCCGGGCAGTTTTGTCAGGCGTTGATAGCCGAAATGACGACCTTATTCCAAGCTTGTCGCGCTTAACGCGGGGCCGGGCGGTGGTGTAGGCTCCGCTCTGGAACGCCGCCAAAGAGCCCAGCCGGGCCAACGAGAAAATCCAGGGTAAACGCGCCATGACCCAGTTCAACGAGACCGAACTCACCGAAGCCGTCGTCAAAAGCTTCGACAACACGCCAGATCCGCGTGCGAAATTCCTGCTCCAGGAATTAGTGAAGTCGCTGCACGATTACGTGAGCAAGACCGGTCTCACCTTCGAGGAGTGGGACTACGCCATCGATTTTCTCACGCGCACCGGCCAGAAATGCACCGACACCCGCCAGGAGTTCATCCTGCTCTCGGACGTCCTTGGCGTCTCCATGCTGGTCGACGCGGTCAACCATCGCGACCGCGACGGCGCGACCCAGACGACGGTGCTTGGCCCATTCTATGTCGGCGAGCACAAGGTCACCGCCCATGGCACCGACATCTCGCCGAACAACCTCACGGGCGAGCGGATGTTCGTGCAGAGCCGGGTCACCGATCTCCAGGGCAAGCCGCTCGCGAACGTCCCGGTCGACGTCTGGCACGCCGACGATGACGGCTTCTACGATTCCCAGAAGGCGAATTACGACGAGGTCGGCGCCTCCGCACGGGCGCGCTTCATCACCGACAGCGACGGCCGCTTCTTCTTCCGCACCATCCTGCCGTGCAGCTATCCGATTCCGACCGACGGGCCGGTGGGTGAGATGATCGTGCAGACCAAGCGCCATCCGATGCGGCCCGCGCATGTGCACTTCCTGGTCAATGCCGAGGGCTACGAGCCGCTGATCACCCACGTCTTCATGGACGGCGACAAATATCTCGATTCCGACGTGGTGTTCGGCGTCAAGGACGACCTCGTCGCCAAGGTCGAGCCGCGCAACGAGCCTGAGATGCCCGACGGCGGCAAGGCGAACGGGAAGTGGCACCTGATGAGCTACGAATTCCACCTCAAGCCGGGCGGTGGCATCGCACCGAAGCCGCTGGGGACGAAGGCGGCCGAGCCGGCCTGAGCGGCATCGGCCCTGCTAGCGCGCGTGCAGCAGAGCGAGGAGCGCGACGACGACGCAGGCCAGCGTCACCGTCGTCACCTTCCAGAACAGCAGCGGATTGCGCTCGATCAGGGGCGCGGTCCGCGTGCCGAGATAAGCTGGGTTAGGGTTCCTGAGTTCGTAGGTGAATTCGAACAGGTCCTCGTGGCGCTTGTTGGGATCGGGATGCAGCGCCTTGCGCAGCGCACCGTCGATCCAGACGGGGACGGCACGGTCGTCGTGGCTGGCCGGGCGATACCTGAGCTTCCAGGCATCCGATCGTCCCTTGATCCGCGCGACCTGAGCGCCGTAAGGCAGCTCTCCGGTCAGCATCTGGTAGCAGATGCTGGCCAGCGAAAACATGTCCGACCGCGGCGAGCCGCCTTCGCCGAGAAAATATTCCGGCGCCGTGTACTGGACCGTGCCGAGGATCTCGGCGTCAGCCGGACTGGGGGCCGCCTCGACGACGCCGGCGACCTTGACCGCTCCGAAGTCGATGATCTTCGCCGTGCCGGTTTTGTCGATCAGGATGTTGTCGGGTCTCAAATCCTGATGCAGCATCTCCATGCGGTGGAAGGCGCGCAAGCCCGCCGCGACCTGGTCGACGATGCCGCGCACGGTCTCGAGGTCGGGACGCGGATTGTCCAGCATCCACTGCCTCAGTGTCTGTCCCTCGATGAACTCGGTGGCGACGTAGAGGTAGTTGCGCCGTCTGGACCGCGAGCGCGGCTTGAGGACGTGGGGGCTGTCGATCCGGCGCGCGATCCACTCCTCCATCAGGAAACGCTTGAGATAGGCGGGATCGTCGCGCAGATCGATCGACGGTATCTTCAGCGCGACCATCTCTTCGGTCTCGGTGTCGACGGCGAGGTAGATGTGGCTGCGGCTGGAGGCATGCACTTCGCGGACGATGCGATAGCCGTCGAACAAGGCTCGCGGCTCCAGCAGGGGCGGCAGCGGCAGTTCGGCCGTGCCGCCGAACATATCGACCGAGCCCGCCTGCGGCACCTGATCAATGCGCAGGATCTGCACGGTGATGTTGTCGTCGCTGCCGCGCCGATAGGCCTCCTCGACGATGGTTTGCGCGGCCGCATCGAGATCGGCGGCAGAGGCCGCAAGGGTACTCGTGACGAAGCGATGATCGACGAATTCGTAAGCGCCGTCTGTCGCCAGCAGGAAGATGTCGCCGGGCTCGACCTGTAGCGCCTGGTAGTCGATTTCGATCTGTGGATTGATCCCGAGCGCGCGGCCAAGATAAGTCTGCTCGGACGAGACGATGATCCGGTGATCGTCCGTGAGCTGCTCGAGGGCCTTGCCGGCGACGCGATAGATCCGGCAGTCGCCGACGTGAAAGATGTGGGCCGTGGTCGATTTGATGACCATGGCCGTGAAGGTGCAGACGTAGCCCTTGTCGCGGTCGTAAGCATATTGGCTGCGTCGGGTTTCCGCGTGAAGCCAGGAATTGGTCGCCTCCAGGACCCGCCGCGCTGAATTTTTCACCGTCCAGGACTCGGAGGTGCAGTAATAGTCGGTCAGGAAGCTCTTGACCGCCGACTCGCTCGCGACCTGGCTCACCGCGCTGCTCGAGATGCCGTCGGCCAGCACGACGGCGATGCCCTTGAGACTCAGCATCGGCTCGGTCGGGATCAGCGCGCCGTGAAAGTCCTGGTTGACCGGCTTGCGCCCCTTGTCGGAGTGCTGCCCAATCGAAATTTGCAAGCCCCGGCCCATCCTCGCCACCAATGCAAAGGGAGCCTCACCCTAGCAGGCAAAGCTCCCTTGTCGGACATCACTCCCTCGTTTGAATAGCGATCGCTCAGGCCGCTGCGCGCGGCTGGCTCTTCGCCGCCACCTCACGCTTCGGCTTCGTCAGCACATGCGTGGTGTAGAGGGTCAGGCCGGTGAAGGCGAGGCCGCCGACGAGGTTGCCCAGCACGGTCGGGATCTCGTTCCAGATGAAATAGTCCAGGATCGAGAACTTGGCATGCAGCATCAGCCCCGACGGGAACAGGAACATGTTCACCACGGAGTGCTCGAACACCATGTAGAAGAACACCAGGATCGGCATCCACATCGCGATGACCTTGCCCGGGACAGTGGTGGAAATCATGGCGCCGACGACGCCGGTCGAGACCATCCAGTTGCAGAGCATGCCGCGGATGAACAGCGTTGCCATGCCCGCCGCGCCGTGCGCGGCATAGCCAAGCGTTCTGCCTTCGCCGATATTGCCGATCGCCGTGCCGACCTTATCGGGGTCCTGGGTGAAGCCGAAGGTCGTGACGAACGCCATCATGAAGGCCACGGTCAGCGCGCCGCCGAAATTGCCGATGAAGACGAGACCCCAGTTGCGCAGGACGCCGCCGAGCGTGACCCCGGGCCGCTTGTCGAGCAGCGCGAGCGGGGAGAGGACGAAGACGCCGGTCAGAAGGTCGAAGCCCAAGAGATAGAGCATGCAGAAGCCGACCGGAAACAGCAGCGCACCGACGATCGGCTGGCCGGTGTTGACGTTGATGGTGACGGCGAACCACGCCGCGAGTGCCAGGATGGCGCCGGCCATATAGGCGCGGATGACCGTATCCCGGGTGGACATGAAGATCTTGGATTCCCCAGCGTCCACCATCTTGGTGACGAATTCCGAAGGTGCGAGATACGACATCGTCAGTTCCTTTGTGCGTGTGACCCCTTGAGACGCGACCGTTGCCCGACCGCGCCACGGCCAACACGATGAACTGCACCTCGCGGGGCGGGAGCGACCTGGGCGATATCGGCATGCACCGGGATAGCGTCACGATGACCGCGCTTCGCGGTTCAGCGAACAGGTTTCGCTACCCTAGTGGCCGTCGGAAGCTCGCTACCCCGGGCGCACTGCAGTCATCGTTGACCTGCACGTCACGAAGCAATCGATGTGCCAAAGGCGCGGCCGCCCGGTCCGGTTCTTCACGGGGTTCTACGCCCGGTTTGCCGGGGCTTGCTCAGTGCGAATTCGCTCATTTCGGGCACCAAATCGGGCCTGTGGCGAAAAATCGGGCGACTGCACAACTCTTGTGCGACGCACAATCAACGGGCGAATCAGCATTCAAGAATTGAGCGCAAAGCCGAAGTTTGATGCAATTATAGGCCAGCCTAAAGATTCATCAAATAGTCTAGGCCGTTGTTTGTAATTGTATTTTCTTGGTGCGCGCCGTTGGCACAAGGCTTGAATTACGAGTTTTGACGCCATCGACGCCGTCACAAGCAATCAACCAATCTGTGACACCGCCCAATCGGGGGCTTTCCCCGAGCGTGCCTCTTTGCGTCCGCGATTTGTCGGTGTCGCGCCTTCCTAGCGAAAGGGATTTTCCAATGAGGGAAGACAGTCCGACCTGGATCTCAGAGTGGAGACCGGAGGATGAGGCATTCTGGAATGCGACGGGCAAGACTATCGCCCGGCGTAACTTGATCTGGTCGATCGTGGCCGAGCATATCGGCTTCTCCGTGTGGCTGATCTGGAGCATCGTCGCGACCAAGCTGCCGCAGGCAGGCTTCCACTACTCGACCGATGAGCTGTTCCAGCTCGTGGCCGTCCCTGGCCTGATCGGCGCCTTGATGCGCTTCCCCTATACGTTTGCGGTGACCACTTTCGGTGGCCGCAACTGGACCATCTTCAGCGCAGCGATCCTGTTCATTCCGACGCTGTCGCTCGCCTACTTCGTGAGCCAGCCCGAGACGCCGTTCTGGCTGATGCTGCTGATCGCTTCCACGGCGGGTCTGGGCGGCGGCAATTTCGCCTCCAGCATGACCAACATCTCGTTCTTCTTTCCGGATAGGATGAAGGGCTGGGCGCTCGGCCTTAATGCGGCCGGCGGCAACATCGGCGTCTCCAGCGTGCAGTTGCTGACACCGATCCTGATGACGCTCGCCGTCATCAACCTGTTCCAGGCGACGCCGGTCGGCGGTGTCTATCTGCAGAACGCGGGCCTGATGTGGGTGCTGCCGATCGCGGTCGCGGTGTTCGGCGCGGTGTTCTTCATGAACAACCTGACCTCGGCCAAGTCGTCGGTGAAGAACCAGCTCGCGATCGTCAAGCGCAAGCACACCTGGATCATGGCCTTCATCTACATCGGAACGTTCGGCTCCTTCATCGGCTACTCCGCCGCGTTTCCGTTGCTGATCAAGACCCAGTTTCCGACGGTCACGATCTCGATTGCGTTCCTCGGTCCGTTGGTCGGCTCGCTGTCGCGTCCGTTCGGCGGCTGGCTCGCGGACAAGGTCGGCGGCTCGATCATCACCTTCTGGAATTTCATCGCGATGGCGGCGGCCACGATCGGCGTGCTGTATTTCGTCGGGCAGAAGGACTTCACCGGCTTCCTGTCGATGTTCCTGATCCTGTTCCTGACGACGGGCATCGGCAACGGCTCGACCTACCGCATGATCCCGTCGATCTTCCGCGAAGAAAACCTGTTCAAGGTGCGCGGCAAGGGCGACGCGGCGCGCGCGATGGCACTGAAGACGGCGAGCATCGAGAGCGGTGCGGCGGTCGGATTCATCGGCGCGGTTGGCGCCGTCGGCGGCTATCTGATCCCGAGCAGCTTCGGCAAGTCGATCGCCGCGACCGGGGGTCCGCAGCTCGCGCTCGCGATCTTCCTCGCGTTCTACGCCATCTGCCTCGGACTGACCTGGTGGTTCTACCTGCGTCGCAGCTCGCAGGCTGAAGGCGCGCCAAGCCTTGCCGAAGCGCGTGTGTGAGATTGGCATGAAACACGCTTCTCCTCGTACGCGGGGAGAAGCCGCTCTGATGACGTTTGACCCATGAACTTTTTCCGCAACGGCGCGGACAAAGGCAGACCGAAACAGACAGGAGACCATCATGACGCCACAGCAGATCGCCCTCGTGCAGCAGAGCTTTTCCAAGGTCGCACCGATTTCAGAAACAGCCTCGCAGCTGTTCTACGACCGCTTGTTCGAGGTCGCTCCCCCCGTGCGCGCGATGTTTCCCGAGGACAT
This sequence comes from Bradyrhizobium zhengyangense, assembly GCF_022012555.1. Taxonomy (NCBI): domain Bacteria; kingdom Pseudomonadati; phylum Pseudomonadota; class Alphaproteobacteria; order Hyphomicrobiales; family Nitrobacteraceae; genus Bradyrhizobium; species Bradyrhizobium zhengyangense. The sequence goes on from NZ_JAKLTZ010000005.1 coordinate 293,343, forward strand.
GACCGAGCAGCGCAAGAAGCTGATGGGCATGCTCGCCGCTGTCGTCGGAGGCCTGTCCAATCTCGAGACGATTCTTCCCGCGGCCTCCGCGCTCGCCAGGCGTCACGTCGCTTACGGCGCCAAGGCCGAGCACTATCCCGTGGTCGGTGCGACGTTGCTGTGGACGCTGGAGAAGGGCCTCGGCGAGGCCTGGACGCCCGAGCTCGCAACCGCCTGGACCGACGCTTACGGCGTGCTGTCCGGCTACATGATTTCAGAGGCCTATGGCCCACAGGCGCAGGCCGCCGAATAGGAGATGCCTTGTGAGTGAACCGCTCGTCATCGTCGGTAACGGTATGGCAGCCGCGCGTCTGGTCGACGAGCTCGCCAAGACCGCGCTCGGCCGCTATGCGGTCGCTGTGATCGGCGAAGAGCCGCGGCTCGCTTACAACAGAGTGCTGCTCTCATCCGTGCTGGCCGGCGAGACCGGCTCGCACGAGATCGAGCTCCGACCGGCGGACTGGTGGCGCCATCGCGGCGTCACCGTGCGCTATGGCTATCGCGTCACCGAAATCGATACCGGCCGTCGCGAGCTCAAGATCGCGGGTGAAGAGAGCATGGAATATTCCAAGCTCGTGCTCGCGACGGGATCGACGCCCCTGCGGCTCAACGTAGCAGGCGCCGATCTTGCCGGCGTGCACACCTTTCGCGACACCCGCGACGTCGATCTGCTGCTGACGCTGGCGGCAGCGAAGAAGCGCGTCGTCGTGGTCGGCGGCGGCCTGCTCGGCCTCGAGGCGGCCTATGGCCTTGCCAAGGCCGGTGCGCCCGTGACCCTGCTGCATCTGATGGACCGGCTGATGGAACGCCAGCTCGATGGGCCAGCCGCCGATCTGCTCAAGACGCTGGTCGAGCGCAAGGGCATCCGGGTCATGCTCAACGCCTCCACCGCGCGCATTCACGGCGAGCACCATGTCCAAGCCGTGGAGCTGGCCGACGGCAGCCGCATCGAGGCGGACGCCGTGATCTTCGCCGCCGGCATCAGGCCCAACGTTGCGCTCGCCAAGGACGCCGGCATCGCGGTCAACCGCGGCATCGTCGTCAACGATGTGATGCAGACGGCGTCTCCCGACATCTACGCGCTCGGCGAATGCGCCGAGCATCGCGGCACCTGCTACGGTCTGGTTGAGCCGGCCTATGAGCAGGCGCGCGTGCTGGCCCGGCATCTCGGCGGACGCCCCGCCGCCTACCAGGGCAGCGTGGTCTCGACCAATCTGAAAGTGTCCGGCGTCAGCGTGTTCTCGGCAGGCGACTTCATGGGCGGTGAAGGCAGCGAGAGTCTCGTGCTGACCGACCGCCGCCGCGGCACCTACAAGAAGCTCGTTATCTCGGACGGATGCCTCACCGGCGCCGTGCTGATCGGCGAGACCGCCGACGCGCTTTGGTATCTCGAGCTGATCCGCACCCGCGAGAAGATCGCAGGGATTCGCGCTGACATGATGTTCGGCCGTGCGCTTGCGCGTCCTTCCAAAGCTGCTTGATGGAGGCGGCTTGATATGACGGCGATCGATCCCTCGCTTCGTACCACCAAGACGACCTGTCCCTATTGCGGCGTCGGCTGCGGCGTGCTTGCAACGCCGGATGGCGCGGGTGGCGCTGCGATCGCGGGCGATCCTGACCATCCCGCCAATTTCGGCCGGCTGTGCTCGAAGGGCTCCGCGATCGGCGAGACCATCGGGCTGGAGGGCCGGCTTCTCTATCCGATGATCCGCTGCAAAGGCGTGCTCGAACGCGTGGCCTGGAGCGATGCGCTCGACCATGTCGCGCATCGCATGAAGCATATCGTCGCGCGCGACGGCGCCGACGCGGTCGCGTTCTATCTGTCGGGCCAGCTCCTCACCGAGGATTATTACGTCGCCAACAAGCTGATGAAAGGCTTTGTCGGCACCGCCAATGTCGATACCAATTCGCGGCTGTGCATGTCGTCCTCGGTCGCCGGCCATCGCCGCGCCTTCGGCGCCGACACCGTGCCGGGCTGCTATGAGGATCTCGACCAGGCCGATCTCCTCGTGTTTGTCGGCTCGAACGCCGCCTGGTGTCATCCGGTGCTGTTCCAGCGCATGCTGAAGAACCGCGCCGAGCGCGGCGCGCGGATGATCGTGATCGATCCGCGCCGCACCGACACCGCAAGCGACGTCGACCTGTTCCTCGGCCTCAAGCCCGGTACCGACACCGCGTTGTTCTCCGGCCTGTTCGTTCATCTCGCCGACAATGGCGCGCTCGATCGGAATTATATCGCGAACAACACCTCGGGCTTCGACGACGTGCTGGCGCGTGCGCGCAACATCGCCGGCAGCATCACCGCGACCGCGCTGGCGACGGGGCTTTCCGAGCAGGACGTCGCCACCTTCTTCAGGATGTTCCGCGACACGACCCGCGTCGTGACGCTGTACTCGCAGGGCGTCAACCAGTCGGCGCAGGGCACCGACAAGGTCAACGCGATCCTGAACTGCCATCTCGCCACGGGCCGCATCGGCAAGCCGGGCGCGTCGCCGTTCTCGCTCACCGGCCAGCCCAATGCGATGGGCGGCCGCGAGGTCGGCGGCCTCGCCAATATGCTCGCCGCGCACATGGGCTTCACGCCGCCCGACATCGACCGCGTCAGGCGGTTCTGGAAGGCGCCGCGTATCGCCACCCATGAGGGGCTGAAGGCAGTGCAGCTGTTCGAGGCGATCAACCGCGGCGAGGTCAAGGCGCTGTGGGTGATGGGCACCAATCCCGCGGTGTCGCTGCCCGACGCGGACATCGTGCGCGAGGCGCTGAAGAAGCTCGAGCTGTTCGTCGTGTCCGAGAACGTGCTCAGCAACGATACGGTCGAAGCCGGCCCGCATGTGCTGTTGCCGGCGCTGGCGTGGGGCGAGAAGTCGGGCACGGTGACCAATTCCGAGCGCCGCATCTCGCGCCAGCGCTCGTTCCTGCCGGCGCCCGGGGAGGCGCGGCCCGATTGGTGGATTCTCAGCGAGACCGCCAAGCGTCTCGGCTTCGGCGACAGCTTCGATTACAAATCCGCCGCCGAGATTTTCCGCGAGCATGCCGCGCTCTCGGCCTTCGAGAACAATGGCAGCCGCGATTTCGATATCGGCGCGATGACGTCGATGTCCGACGAGGATTTCGACGCCTTGAAGCCGGTGCAGTGGCCGGCGCGAGAAGGCGGAGAACCGGGAGAGCGCTTCTTCGCGCAAGGTGGCTTCTTCACCAATGACGGCAAGGGCCGCTTCGTTGCGCCCGAGGTGCCGGCGCTGCGCGGCGAGACCGGCCCGTCGCGTCCCCTGAGGCTCAACACCGGGCGCATCCGCGACCAGTGGCACACCATGACGCGCACGGGACTCAGCCAGCGGCTGGGCGCGCATCTACCCGAGCCCTTCGTCGAGATCCATCCTGACGACGCCGGCAAATACGGTATCGCTCATGACGGCTATGCCCGCATCACCACCGATTACGGCCAGTGCATCCTGAAGGTCGTCGTCAGCGAATGCCAACAGCGCGGTACGTTGTTCGTACCGATCCATTGGAGCGCGATGAACGCCTCACAGGGGCGTGTCGGTGCGCTGGTGCAATCCTTCACCGATCCGTTCTCGGGCCAGCCGGAATCGAAGGCGACGCCAGCTGCGATCGCGCCGTATGAATTCGTCTTCCGCGGTTTTGCGCTGTCGCGAAAGCAGCTCGATCTGCCGCCAAACCTGCTGTGGACGCGCGTCACGGTCAGCGGCGGCTTCGGCTATCTCTTTGCCGACAACGCGGACCTGTCGCGCTGGCCGGCCTGGCTCGAGAGTGCCGCCGGCGAGGACGTGGCTGAGTATCGCGATTTCGGCGGCGGCGTTTTCCGCGCGGCTTCGTTCTCGGGCGATCGTATCGAGACCTGCCTGTTCGTCGGCCCCGCGCATGATGCCGGCGACTGGGATGTGGTGAAAAACGTGTTCGCGGCCGATCGTGTCACCGACGACCAGCGCCGCATGCTGCTGTCCGGCAAGTCCAGCGAAGGCGCCGCCTCGACCGGCCCTGTTGTCTGTGCCTGCTTCGGCGTCGGCCGCGGCACCATCTGCGACACGATCGCGAGCGGAGCTCGGACAGCCGCCGAGATTGGCGCAAAACTCAAGGCCGGCACCAATTGCGGCTCCTGCATCCCCGAACTGAAGCGCCTGATTGCGACGACGGAATTGGCGCCGGCGAAGCAGGCGAAGGTCGCGGGTGCGGCGAGCTAAAGTACCGGACGGTGGTCTTCTAGACGGTCTCGTGCCCCGGCTCTGCGCAGCAACGCTGACGCGTTGCAGCGCGTCCGGGACACGAGAGCAGCGCGCAGGTGCCGTCTCCCCAGCCCAAACTTGCCACCCCCAATCGACGCGCCCGCGATTGTGCCTTATGGTTCGGCGCGCTGCCCTCAGCATCCACAAAAACCATGATGTACCTGGAAACGCCGCCGCGTCTGATCGAAACATCAGAGGATTGAACTCTTGAGCGTGACGGCAGTTTGTCTCAGCCAAAGACCGGCGTCGGAGCGAATATGAACACAAAGCCCTTCGGCAAGTCAGGCGCCAGCGTCTCCGTGATCGGGCAGGGCACCTGGTATCTTGACCACGGCGACCGCAAGCGCGCGATCGCGGTGCTTCAGCGCGGGCTCGATCTCGGCATGACCCATATCGACACCGCCGAGATGTATGGCGATGCCGAGCTCGTCATTGCCGACGCGATCGCGGGTCGTCGCGATGAGGTGTTCCTGGTCTCCAAGGTGCTGCCGAGCAACGCCTCGCGTCGCGGCACCATCACGGCCTGTGAGCGCTCGCTGAAGCGGCTGAAGACGGACAGCCTCGATTGCTATCTCCTGCACTGGCGCGGCTCGTATGATCTTGAAGACACCGTCGCCGCATTCGAGGAGTTGGTGACATCAGGCAAGATCAAATCCTGGGGCGTCTCTAATTTCGACGCTGACGATCTCGACGAGATTCTCGACGTTGCCGGTGAAGGCAAGATCGCCTGCAATCAGGTGCTCTATCATCTGAAGGAACGCGCGATCGAGCACACGGTGATTCCGTGGTGCGAGCGGCACGGCGTTGCCGTCGTCGCTTATTCGCCGTTCGGACACGATGACTTTCCGGATGCGCGCAGCGAAGGCGGCGCGATGTTGGCGCGCATTGCGGAGGCGCGTCGTGCGACACCGCGTCAGGTCGCGTTGAGCTTCCTCACCCGTGCGACTACGGTGTTCGCGATCCCGAAGGCGTCGTCCGCGGAACATGCCGGCGAAAATGCGGCGGCGGGCGATCTCGTGCTGACGAAAGAGGAGATTTCGGCACTGGATGCGGCGTTTCCGCGCGGCCCGAAGCCGCGCGGCCTACCCATGCTGTAGCGCACAAACGCGCAATATTAACGGGACGTTGACACGCGTGGACGTCAGCGCATATCGGCATCCTGTTTTCGGAAGTTGTGAACGCGGCGCATTTGGCGTTTTTTATGGGCCGTCTCGATTCGCATTTTTCCCAGGTCTACCAGTGACACCGCCGCCCGCCGCAGCCGCAAGGCTCGACAGTATTCCCATGCCCTTGCCGGAGAAGAAGCAGGAGGCTCGCCGTGCGCCTGCGCGCGTCGACCATCCCTTCAAAGGTATCGCGCTGGTGCTGCTGTCGACGATCTTCCTCGGCTGCTCTGACGTCACCTCGAAATATTTGTCATCGAGCCTGCCGTCGATCGAGATCACCTGGATTCGCTTCGTCACCTTCGCGCTTATGTTCCTGCCGGTGATGCTGCCGGGCTCGCCGCTGCATGCGATGCGGACCGAGCGGCTGGGCCTGCAGATCATGCGCGGCACGGCGCTGCTCGGCTCTTCGCTCTTCTTCATCACCGGCTTGCGCTTCCTTCCCATCGCGGAAGCCTCGGCCACCGGCTTCGTCTCGCCGCTGTTCGTCACCGCGCTCTCGATCATCTTCCTCAGCGAGAAGGTCGGCATGCGCCGCTGGATCGCGACCGGGTTCGGCCTGATTGGCGTGATGATCATCATTCGTCCGGGCTCGGCCGCGTTCCACGCCGCGGCGTTCTTCCCGATCATCTCGGCACTCTGCTGGGCCGCCGCGCTGATCATGACGCGCATGATGAGCGGGCGCGAGGCCGTTCTCACCACGATGGCCTATTCCGCGCTCACGGGCGTTGCGATCCTCACCGTGATGGTGCCGTTCGTCTGGGTCACACCGACCTGGACAGGCATCGGGCTCGGGATCGTGATCGGCCTGGCCTCCACCGTCGGGCAGTGGATCATCGTGCTCGCCTATCGCTACGGCGACGCCTCGGTGCTGGCGCCGTTCTCCTACACGCAATTGCTGTGGGTCAGCATTCTGGGCTTCTTCGTCTTCGGCGAGCTGCCTGATGTCTGGACCGTCACGGGAGCGGCCTTCATCGTCGCCAGCGGGCTCTACATCGCTCACCGCGAGCGTGTCCGCCGCGCCCAGGTTTTGGTGCAGGCAGCACGGTCTCCGAACCCCTGACGCAAGTTCGCGTGCGCTGATACGTGCTATCAACGGCTCCGATGAAGCAGGAGGAGCCGGATGCGCGCAGCGATTTTCAGGAACGGTGAGATTGTCGTCGGTCAGATGGCAGAGCCGAAACCCGGCCCCGGCCAGGTGCTGGTCAAGACACTCGCCTGCGGCATCTGCGGTTCCGACCTGCACGCGCGCCAGCACGCGCCGCGAATGGTCGAGATGGCAAAGAAGACCGGGCGCACGCCGATGGACCTGTCGCGCGATGTCGTGTTCGGCCACGAGTTCTGCTGCGAGATCGTCGACTACGGCCCCGGCACAACGCGCAAGCTCAAGCCGGGCACGCATGTGTGCTCGCTACCTGCGCTGCTGACGCCTGAGGGCATCAAGGGCATCGGCTATTCCAACGAGCTTGTCGGCGGCTATGCGGAGCACATGCTGCTCAGCGAGCCGCTGCTGCTGGAAGTGCCGAACGGACTTGCGCCGGAACACGCCGCATTGACCGAGCCGCTCGCGGTCGGCGTTCACGCGGTCGAAAAAGCCAGCATAAGCGGCGGCGAGGTGCCGCTGGTGATCGGTTGCGGCCCGGTCGGGCTTGCCGTGATCGCAGCGCTGAGGATCAAGGGCCTGCACCCGATCGTCGCCGCCGACTATTCGCCGGCGCGACGGGCGCTTGCCGCAAAGCTCGGTGCCGACATCGTCGTCGACCCCAAGGTGTCGCAGCCTTATGCGACCTGGGCCGAGCACGCGCAGATGTCGGAGGCCGAGAAGGCGGCGCGACCGCCGTTCCAGGCCATGCTGCCGGCGCTGAAGCCCGCGATCATCTTCGAATGTGTCGGCGTGCCCGGCCTGCTGCAGCAGGTGTTCGAGGGCGCCCCGCGCGATGCCAAGATCGTCGTGGTCGGCGTCTGCATGGAGAGCGACAGAAACGAGCCTATGCTCGGCATCATGAAGGAGCTCAACGTCCAGTACGTGCTCGGCTACACGCCGGAGGAGTTTGCGGCATCGCTGCGCCTGATCGCGGAAGGGCAGGTGGACGCCGCGGCAATGGTGACCGCTGAAGTCGGCATCGACGGCGTTGCAAAAGCGTTCGCTGATCTCGCCAATCCCGAGGCGCACACCAAGATCATCGTGCAGCCGTGGCGGTGAGGGCCTACACCGGCAGCGCGATCGAATATTTGACCTGGCTGAGCGCAAAGCTCGACTCGATCGAGGCGATGCCGTCGAGCCGGGTCAGTTTGGTCTTGAGGAACGTCTCGTAGGAGGCGAGGTCGGCGGCGACGACGCGCAACAGATAGTCGCGGTTGCCGGTCATGAGATAGCACTCCAGCACCTCGTCCCATTTCGAGATGGCGCGGGCAAAGCGATTGAGGTCCTCCTCCTTCTGCCGCGCCAGCTTGATCGAGATGAACACGCTGACATGCAGCCCCAGCGCCTTCTGGTCCACGGTCGCGATATAGCGCGAGATCACGCCGCGCTCCTCCAGCAGCTTGACCCGGCGATGGCAGGGCGAGACCGAGAGACCGACCTTGTCGGCGAGCTCCTGCATGGTCAGGCGGCTGTCATTCTGGAGATAGAAGAGGATCTTGCGGTCGATGACGTCGAGCTCGGGCATTGGAATAAAACCTGAATTTTTGGGTCGGTTATTGGTATGATATCCCAATATCTGCGGGTATGCCGCGAAAAATTGAGAAATCTGGCGTCGCCGGCAGGCGTATGATCCGCCTTATTTTCCGGAGCATCGCCATGCCCGTCGATTCCGCGCGTCTTGAAACCCTGACTGCAGTGGCCCGCAAGGCGCTGTGGCTGTCGTCTTGGACCATCCACCACGCCAATCACATCCGCTCGAACGCGGACGGCCTCAAGGTCGGCGGTCATCAGGCTTCTTCCGCCTCGCTCGCAACCATCATGTCGGCGCTGTACTTTCACGTGCTGCGCCCGGAGGACCGCGTCGCGGTGAAGCCGCATGCGAGCCCGGTGTTCCACGCCATCCAATATCTGTTCGGCCGGCAGAGCCGCGAGAAGCTGGAGAATTTCCGCGGCTTCAAGGGCGCACAGTCCTATCCCTCGCGGACCAAGGATGTCGACGACGTCGACTTCTCCACCGGCTCGGTCGGCCTCGGCGTTGCGCAGACGCTGTTCGCCTCGCTGGTGCAGGATTACGTCAAGGCGCATGGCTGGATGAAGGATCGCCGCGAAGGGCGGATGATCGCGCTGGTCGGCGATGCCGAGATGGACGAGGGCAACATCTTCGAAGCGCTCGCCGAGGGCTGGAAGCACGGCTTGCGCAACACCTGGTGGGTGGTCGACTACAACAGGCAGTCGCTCGATGCCGTCGTGCGCGAAGGTCTGTGGGAAAAGTTCGAGACCATGTTCCGCAATTTCGGCTGGGACGTGGTGATCGTGAAATACGGCCGCCTGATGCGCGAAGCTTTTGCCGAGCCCGGCGGCGAGGCGCTGAAGGCGTGGATCGACAATTGCCCGAACGCGCTCTACGCCGCGCTGTGCTTCCAGGGCGGTGCGGCCTTCCGCAAGCATCTGCACGATGAGATTGGCGACCAGGGCCCGATCACTGAACTGATCGACAAGCGCAGCGACGAGGATCTGCTGGCGCTGATGTCGAATCTCGGCGGCCACGACATGGCGAGCATGGTCGAGGCGTTCGAATCCATCGACCATGATCGCCCGGTCTGCTTCATCGCCTACACCATCAAGGGCGTCGGCCTGCCGTTCCAGGGCCACAAGGACAACCATGCCGGTCTGATGACGGTCGCGCAGATGGAGAAATATCGCGAGAGCCAGAACATCCGCCCCGGCCATGAATGGGACAAGTACGAGGGCCTCACGCAGAGCGCCGCCGAGCTCGACGCCTTCCTCGCACGCGTGCCGTTCAACCAGGACGGCCGCCGGCTGACCGCGCCCGTCGTCGAGGTGCCCACCCAGCTCGCCTTCAAGCCGTCGCCGCAAATGTCGACCCAGCAGGGTTTTGGCCTCGTGCTGAATGAGATCGCGCGCGGCGACAGCGAGCTGGCAAAACGCATCGTCACGACCTCGCCCGACGTCACCGTCTCGACCAATCTTGGCCCGTGGGTGAACCGGCGCGGCCTGTTCGCCAATGCCGCGAAGGCCGACTTATTCCGCAGCGAGAAAATTCCGTCCACCTACAATTGGGATGCCTCGCCCAAGGGCCAGCACCTCGAGCTCGGCATCGCCGAGATGAACCTGTTCATCATGCTTTCCGCGCTCGGCCTGTCGCACCAGATCAACGGCGCGCGGCTGCTGCCGGTCGGCACGCTCTACGATCCCTTCATCGAGCGCGGCCTCGATGCGCTGAACTATGCCTGCTACCAGGACGCGCGCTTCATGGTGGCGGCGACGCCGTCAGGCATCACGCTGGCACCGGAGGGCGGCGCGCACCAGTCGATCGCAACGCCCCTGATCGGCATGGCGCAGGATGGGCTCGCCTCGTTCGAGCCAGCCTTCGTCGACGAGCTCGCGGTCATCATGGGCTGGGGCTTCCAGCACATGCAGCGCGATCCGGGCGAGGGTGGCGCGGTTTATCTGCGCCTGTCGACACGTAGCATCGAGCAGGCGCAGCGCATCATGACGGGCGAACTGCAGCAAGGCATCACCGATGGCGCCTATTGGCTGCGCAAGCCGGGCCCCAATGCCGAACTCGTGATCGCCTATACCGGCGCAGTCGCGCCGGAGGCGATCGAGGCCACCGGCTTCATCGGTGAAGACAGGCGCGACATCGGCCTGCTCGCGATCACCTCGGCCGATCGCCTGCATGCGGGTTGGACCGCCGCGCGGAAATTGCGGCGCGACCGGCGCGGCGTGCAGCATCTCAGCCATATCGAACAATTACTGGCGCCGCTGCCACGCGACTGCGGCATCGTGACCGTGATCGACGGCCACCCATCCGCGCTCGGCTGGCTCGGCAGCGTCCGCGGCCATCGCGTCGAGGCGCTCGGCGTCGAGCAGTTCGGCCAGACCGGCACCATTGCCGATCTGTATCGCCACTATGGCATCGATGCCAACGCCATCATCGATGCGGCCGAAAGCCTCACCACCGGCGCACCGGTGCTGCATCGGAAGATGGCGGTGTAGGCCTTTGCCGTCGTCCTGGCGAAAGCCAGGACCCATACAGCCGCGGCAGCCGTTGTAGGCGACAGGCGGTAGACGCCTGAGCAAACCAACACGGTTCGGTGGTAATGGGTCCTGGCTTTCGCCAGGACGACATTGACTGCCACCTTGCCTCGTTCCCGCCATCGGCTCATATAACCTCCGTCCGCCGCAACGCTGGCCCCGCATATGGCGGGTTCAATTGCCGGCGCTTTCGTGCAAGGATGCCTGCCGAAACGCCCCCTAAGCCCCCAAGAAGAGGTTAACGATGGTCAATCGCATGCAATTCTACATCGACGGCGCCTGGGTCGATCCCGCCGTCAAGAAGTCCACTCCGGTCGTCAATCCCGCGACGGAAGAGGCGATGTACGAGGTTGCGCTGGGCTCCAAGGCTGACGTCGACAAGGCCGTTGCCGCCGCCAAGCGCGCCTTTGCAACGTTCTCCCAGACCAGCCGTGAGGAGCGCGTCGCGCTGCTTACCAAGGTGATCGAGGTCTACAAGACCCGCATCAAGGAGATCGGCGCCGCCGTCTCCGATGAGATGGGCGCCCCGCTGCCGATGGCGGAGAAGCTGCAGGCCGGCGCCGGTCTCGGCCATCTCATGACCACGCTCGACGTGCTCAAGAACTATCATTTCGAGGAGCCCGTCGGCACCGCCATGGTGCTGCGCGAGCCGATCGGTGTGGTCGGCATGATTACGCCCTGGAACTGGCCGCTCAACCAGATCGCCTGCAAGGTCGCGCCTGCGCTTGCCGCCGGCTGCACCATGATCCTGAAGCCGTCGGAGTTCACGCCGACCTCGGCTTTGATCTTTGCGGAAATCCTCCATGAAGCCGGCGTGCCGAAGGGCGTGTTCAATCTCGTCAACGGCCTCGGCCCCGAGGTCGGCGCCGCCATGAGCGAGCACCCCGACATCGACATGATCTCCTTCACCGGCTCGACCCGCGCCGGCATCGACGTGGCCAAGCGCGCTGCTCCCACCGTGAAGCGCGTCAGCCAGGAGCTCGGCGGCAAGTCGCCGAACGTCATCCTCGAAGGCGCCGACCTCACCAAGGCGGTGACCGGCGGCGTGATGCACATGTTCAACAACTCCGGCCAATCCTGCAACGCGCCCTCGCGCATGATCGTGCCGGCCTCGAAGATGAAGGAAGTCGCCGCGATCGCGAAGGCCGTCGCCGACAAGACCAAGGCGGGCGATCCGCGCGCCGATGGCACCACGATCGGCCCCGTGGTCAACCGCGGCCAGTGGGACAAGATCCAGGGCCTGATCAAGAAGGGCATCGACGAGGGCGCAACGCTCGTCGCCGGCGGCCCGGGCCTGCCCGAAGGCGTCAACAAGGGCTTCTATGTCCGCCCGACCATCTTCGCGGACGTCACGCCCGACATGACGATTGCGCGCGAAGAGATCTTCGGGCCGGTGCTGACTATCATCGGCGCCAAGGACGAGTCTGAGGCGGTGCAGATCGCCAACGATACGCCCTATGGCCTCGCCGGCTATGTCTCCGGCGCTTCGGTCGAGGACGCCAAGCGCGTCGGCCGCCAGATCCGCGCCGGCAACGTCAATCTGCAGGGCGTGCCCAACGACCGCACCGCGCCGTTCGGCGGCTACAAGCAGTCCGGCAACGGCCGCGAATGGGGCAAGTATGGCCTCGAGGATTTCCTCGAAGTGAAGGCGGTTGCTGGCTTCAACGCCGCGTAAGCGGCAGCGCCTGAACGAACAAAGCGCCGGAGCGGGCAACCGCTCCGGCGTTTTTTTTTGTGAAGCGCCTCGACAAAGCGAGGTGTCGTAGGGTGGGCAAAGGAGCGCAGCGACGTGCCCACGATTTCTCTCGATCGCGGAAGGCGCGTGGGCACGCTTTGCTTTGCCCACCCTACGGCACCGTCGCTTGCGGAGAATTTATCCCCCCACCGCGCCCTGCGTGTTCACATACAGCGCGTAGATCGACTGGCTGGCCGCCATGAACAGGCGGTTGCGCTTGACGCCGCCGAAGCAGAGATTGGCGCAGCGCTCGGGCAGGGCGATGCGGCCGATCATGACGCCGTCGGGTGCGAACACCACGACGCCGTCGAGCTCGGGATCGCCCATGCCCCAGCCGCACCAGAGATTACCGTCGATGTCGACGCGGAAACCGTCCGGCGTGCCGGGGCCGGCATCGACGAAGACGCGCTTGTTCGAAAGCTTGTCACCGGAAGGCGAGACGTCATAGGCGAGAATTTTGCGGGTCGGCACGCCGCGGGATTCGATGAGGTAGAGAATTTTCTCGTCCGGCGAGAAGGCGAGCCCGTTCGGCCCGAGCACACCCTCGGCGACGACGGTGGCTTTGCGGGTCTCCGGGTCGAGCCTGTAGACGTTCATGTCGATCTCGGGCTCGGACTTGTAGCCCTCGTAATTGCCGAGGATGCCGAAGATCGGATCAGTGAACCAGATCGAGCCGTCCGATTTAACAACGACATCGTTCGGCGAGTTCAACCGCTTGCCGTTGAATTGATCCATCAGCACGGTGATCTCGCCGTCATGCTCAGTGCGGGTGACGCGACGGCCGCCGTGCTCACAAGTAACCAGCCGGCCCTGGCGATCCCTGGTGTTGCCGTTGGCGAAATTCGAGGGTTTTCGGAAGTTTGAGACCGCACCGGTCTCCTCCTCCCATTTGATGATGCGCTGGTTCGGAATGTCGCTGCAGAGCAGATAGCGCCCGTCGCCGAACCAGACCGGTCCCTCGGCCCAGCGCAGGCCAGTCGCCAGCCGTTCCACGGCCGAAAGTTTCAACCAGTATTTTTCGAAGCGGGGATCGAGCGCATGAATGGCTGGATCGGGATAGTAGCTCGCCGGCCGCCAGCCTGACCGCTCCTGATTGTGGGACGATGCCTCATTCATGTCGGTTCTCTCGTTTCGTTCCCTCTGGACAATCCTGCTATCATTAGAGACACGTGACGGCAAATCGGTCACCAACGGCGAGGGACAACATGCCGCGTATTTTGATGACGGGAGCTTCGGGCGGGATCGGTACGCGCCTGCGCAAATTGCTGCCGCCGATCTATCCGGACCTTCTGCTCAGCGACATTCGCCCGCCCAAGGATTTGGAACCCAACGAGCAGTTCAAGGCGGCGGACCTTTCGGACCTCGCGCAATGCGAGGCGATCTGCGAAGGCGTCGACGGCATCATCCATTTCGGCGGCTATTCGGTCGAAGGTCCCTGGAACGACATTCTCCAGGCCAACATCATCGGAGGCTACAATCTGTTCGAGGCCGCCTATCGCAAGGGCGTCAAGCGCGTGGTGTTCGCCTCGTCCAACCACACCGTCGGCTTCTATCCGCGCCACCGCAGAATCGACACCGACGTCACCGTGCGCCCCGACGGACGCTACGGCGTCAGCAAGGTGTTCGGCGAAGCGGTCGGCGCGCTCTATGCGGACAAACACGGGCTGAAGGTCACCTGCATCCGCATCGGCAATTGCGACGAGAAGCCGCTCGACCACCGTCGCATTGCGATGTGGCTGATGCCGGAAGATCTCGTGCAGCTCTGCCGGATCGGCCTCGAACATCCCGACATCCATTTCGAAATCTTCTATGGCGTGTCGCTGAACGAGCGGGCCTGGTGGGACAATCATCGCGCCTACGAATTCGGCTATCGTCCCATCGGCCGCTCCGAGGATCACGTGGCTCATGCCATGGCCGAGCAGGCCAAGCTGAAGCCCGACCCGATCGGCGACCACTTCCAGGGCGGCGCGTTCTGCAGCAACGAATTCGATGGTGATGCAAGCCGGATCATCGATTGGAATAAGCGCTGACGCTTGACGCGAACATAGATGCGCTCCCTGCTTCGCTGCGCTCGCAATGACGCGTTGAGAGAGTGAATTCTGTCAGCGAGCATCTGACTCGCGAAGACCACCATTGATCTAGGTCAACGGTACTGCAGCCATTGTCTGGCTCTCGATTGGTGCGATCCCATTTCGAGAGCAACGACAAATGAAATTAAAGTTGTCGGTTGTCGCAATCCTCGCAACGACCGCGTCAGGACCGGCGCGAGGCGCACCGCTCAGCGACGCCGAAGCGACATTCCTTGATCAGCTCGTCACCGCATCGGTGGTGCTCGAACAACGTTGCGTCGGCTATGAGGTCGATGGCGTCGGCGCCGTTCAGCTAGGCGCACGGATGCTCGGCAACCCCAAGGCAGCGATGGCGATGATCGATGCCTACTCGGCGGCCATCAAGGCCCGCGACGGCGAGAGCTACGATCCCGTCAAATTCCGTCCTGAGGTGTCGGAGGCGGCTGGCAAAACGTTCAAGCGTGTCCGGGCGGATTTGATCAAGGACCCGAAGGCGGCCTGCGCCGGCTATGGCGATGCCGGCGTGGATCGCGGGCTGCTGCGACGGTACTGAAGGGGTGACACGCTCGACTGACGAAGTCTGCTTCTAGGCTTCACCCGCAAAACCCACGAAGGTCGTCGCTTCATCGACCGACTTGCGCTCGGAGATGACGGCATTGGCGGGAAAGCTGTGATCCGGCCAGCCCAACGCGATGCTTTTCATGATCACCTGATCATCCGCGATCCCCGCATGCTCGCGCACGACGGGCGATTGCATGATGCCCTGGCTGTTGATCACGGCGCCAAGCCCCCGCGACCAGGCCGCGTTGACGAGCGCTGTCGCCACGGCGCCACAGTCGAAGGCCGTATCGTCGCTGGAGGCCAGCTCGCGATCGTATGTGATGATTACACACACGGGCGCGTCGAACTGGCGAAAGCCGCGCAGGACCCAGTCTTGCCGCTGCTGCTTGTCATCTCGTGCAATTCCCATTGCGCTGAACAACTGCTTGGCAACGCCGATCTGGCGTTCGCGATGCACGCCCTCGAATGCCTGGCCGGTTCGAAACTCGCGCGAGTGCGGCACACCCGCCAGATTGCGCTCGGTGTTGCCCTGACGGATACGATCCAGCGGTGCTCCGGTGATGACGTAGAAATTCCACGGCTGGGTATTCATCGACGAAGGCGCGCGCATGGCCAGCGCCAGGATTTCCTTGATCAATTCCGGCGAGACTGGGTCGGGCTTGTAACCGCGAATGCTTCGCCGGCCGAGAATGACATCATCAAATTCCATCTTGCGGCATCCTGAAATTGGCTTGATGCCGCGTTCTCCCTCACGATTTTGATCATGTCCATAGCCTTTTGAAGAGCGGGCAGTACTCCGGCCCTTGGCGTGCGCCTCAGCCTTGCGCCTCCCCCGCAATCCGCGCCAGATAATCCGCCTTGCTGAACTGCATGTGATCCACGCAAAGCTGCGCCAGGGCCCAGCTGTCGCGGCCTTTCAACAGCTCGATCATCAACTCGTGCTGGCGTCGCGATAGCGCGAGGCCCTCGCGGTCGGCGAGGTTCTTGGCGCGCATCGGCAGCGTCAGGTTCATGTAGTCCTGGAGCGAGCGCACCAGATAAGGATTGCCGCAGGCGGCAAAAAGCGCGACGTGGAAGGCGTCGTTGGCTTCGTGGATGCCGCGCAGGTCGCTTATATCGGCCTTCGCGCAGTAGTCGCGTTGCAGGGCGGTGAGTTCGTCGATCAGGTCTTTTTGCGCGGGCAGGGGGATCATCAGTGCGGCCTGCCGCGTCAGCATCTCCCTGACTTCGTAGATCTGCCGGACCTCGTCGGCCGAATAGAACCGCACGGTGGCGCCGACATTCTTCTCGCGGCGGACGATGCCGCGGCGCTCCGCATCCACCAGCGCCTGCCGCACAAAATGGCGCGAGGTGCCGTAAGCCGACATCAGCGCGTCCTCGGTCAGTCGCGCGCCCGGCGCGAGGCGGCCGAAGATGATGTCCTCTTCCAGCCGCGCGACGACGTCGTCAGGATCGTCGCGCCTGACAGGCATGGCATCTGCGGTGCGAATGTCGGACATGCCCTCGGCCTCCGGCGTCTGCCGGTCCGCCCTAGGGAGCAGGGAAGGGGCAGATTGTCAATAATCTGACTGTTTGGCGGTGCGCCAGTCCAGAAATAGCGAAGTATACGCCTGTCTTATTGACAATCAGGGGGCAGGCTGTAGCACAATGACCGGCGAGAAGGAGCGGCAGGATGACGAGTGGGTTGCGCAAGGGTCTGACGAGCTATGGCGATGCCGGCTTCTCGCTGTTCCTGCGCAAGGCGTTCATCAAGGCCATGGGCTATTCCGACGACGCGCTGGAGCGTCCGATCGTCGGCATCACCAATACCTATAGCGACTACAATCCCTGTCACGGCAACGTTCCGCAGATCATCGAGGCCGCAAAGCGCGGCGTGATGCTGTCGGGCGCGATGCCGTTCGTGTTCCCGACCATCTCGATCGCCGAGAGCTTCGCGCATCCGACCTCGATGTACCTGCGCAATCTGATGGCGATGGATACCGAGGAGATGATCCGGGCCCAGCCGATG
The DNA here is from genome assembly GCF_022012555.1 of Bradyrhizobium zhengyangense. NCBI lineage: Bacteria > Pseudomonadati > Pseudomonadota > Alphaproteobacteria > Hyphomicrobiales > Nitrobacteraceae > Bradyrhizobium > Bradyrhizobium zhengyangense. Next base: position 310,365 of record NZ_JAKLTZ010000005.1, read on the forward strand.
GATTCGGTGATCGTGATCGGCGGCTGCGACAAGACGCTGCCGGCGCAGGTGATGGCCGCGATCAGCGCCGATTTACCGACCGTCGTCATTCCCGTCGGACCCATGGTGGTCGGCCATCACAAGGGCGAGGTGCTGGGCGCCTGCACCGATTGCCGCCGTCTGTGGGCCAAGTATCGCGCCGGCGAAATGGATGACGCCGAGATCGAGGCGGTAAACGGCCGTCTCGCGCCGTCCGTCGGCACCTGCATGGTGATGGGCACGGCTTCGACCATGGCCTGCATGATCGAAGCCATGGGCCTGTCGCTGCCGATGAGCGCGACGATTCCGGCGCCGCATGCCGAGCGTTTCCGTCTTGCAGAGGCGAGCGGTCGGGTCGCGGCGGAGATGGCCAAGACCAAGGGGCCGAAGCCGAGCGAGCTCTTGACGCCGGCGTCATTCAAGAACGCGCAGGTCGTGCTGCAGGCGATCGGCGGCTCGACCAACGGCCTGATCCATCTGACCGCGATGGCGCATCGCTCGCCGCATCGGCTCGATCTCGAAGTGTTCGACCAGATCGGCCGCGAGGTGCCTGTGCTGGTCGATCTCAAGCCGTCGGGCGAGCACTATATGGAGCACTTCCACCACGCCGGCGGTGTGCCGAAACTGCTGGCCCAGCTCGGCGATCTCGTCGACCTCGATGCGAAGACGATATCGGGCCAGACGCTGCGCGATGTCGTCGCCAATGCAGAGGATGTCCCGGGCCAGGACGCGATCCGCTCGCGCGACAATCCGATCAAGAAGGAAGGCGGCCTCGCCATCCTGCACGGCAACCTCGCGCCGCGCGGCGCCGTCATCAAGCAATCGGCTGCGAGCCCGAAGCTGCTGCAGCATACGGGGCGCGCGGTGGTGTTCGAATCCGTCGAGGACATGACGCTGCGGGTGGATGATCCCGAGCTCGACGTCACGGCCGATGACGTGTTGGTGCTGCGCAATGCCGGCCCCAAGGGCGCGCCTGGCATGCCCGAGGCCGGCTATCTGCCGATCCCGAAGAAGCTCGCGCGCGGCGGCACCAAGGACATGGTGCGCATTTCCGATGCGCGCATGAGCGGCACGGCGTTCGGCACCATCGTTCTCCACATCACGCCGGAATCCGCCGTCGGCGGGCCGCTGGCGCTGGTGAAGAACGGCGACATGATCAGCCTCGATGTGGCCAAGCGCAGCATCGAGCTCTTGGTTGATGCTGCCGAGCTGGAGCGCCGCCGTGCCCAATTGAAGCCGGCCGCGGCGCCTGATGAGGCACGCCGAGGCTATGCCTGGCTGTTCAACGAGACCATCATGCAGGCCGACGAGGGCTGCGACTTCGACTTCATGCAGAGGACTGGGAAGAAGACTGAGTAAGGGCTGATCAACACTTGAACGAGCGCCGAGACCGCTAAAGGCGGCGGGCGATAAACACAGGGGGAGACGATGATTGCACGATCCTTGCGTGGGTTGGCGGCTGCGGCCGCCATGCTGTTCGTCACGGGCGCCGGGGCACAGGAGGTGAAGCATTATCGCTTCGCCTATGACCAGCCCCGCAACACCGGCTATTCGATCGCCGGCGACCTCTTTGCCGACAAGCTCAAGGAATTGAGCAAAGGCACCATGATCATCGACCAGTATCCCGGCGCGCAGCTCGGGCAGGAGCCGCAGGTGCTCCAGCTCGTGAAAGCCGGCGACGTCGAATTCTCCATCGTCTCCTCGGCCAACACCGCGACCATCTCGCCGCAGGCAGGCGTGATGTCGCTGCACTATCTGTTCCGCGACGAACAGCATGTCGTCAAGGGGCTCGCCGACCCCCGCGTGTTCGAAGCGCTCAAGACGATGATCGAGGAGACCACGCAGGGCCTGCATCTCATCGGCACGGGATCGCAGGGCGTCCGCCACATGTACTCTAAGAAGGAGATCCACAATGTGGCTGATATCAAGGGCCTGAAGGTCCGTGTGCAGGCGACCGCCACCGAGGACACCATGTTCCCGGCCTACGGCGCCCAGACCGTGCACATGCCGTTCGGCAGCGTCTACACCTCGTTGCAGACCGGCGTGGTCGACGTCGCCGAGAACAGCATCAATGTCTATCTCGTCAACAAGCATTACGAGGTCGCCCCGGTGCTGAACATCACCGAGCACGAGGCCAACAACGCGCTGGTGTTCGTCTCCGACAAGCTCTGGCAGAGCCTCTCGGCCGAACAGAAGGGATGGGTGCAGACCGCGGCCAACGAGATCAGCACCAAGGAGCCGGCGAAGGCATTCGACCTCGAGCGCAGCGCGGCCGAGAAGCTGAAGAAGATGGGTGTCAAGATCGTGGATAACGTCGACAAGAAGAGCTTTACAGCGATCGCCGATCCCTATCTGGACAAGCTCGCCAAGGAGCTCGGCCCGCATGCCGAGAAGATCAAGGATCTGATCCGGTCCATTAATTAGGGCAACCGCGCGGGCGCTTATCTGCGTCGTCCCGGCGAAAGCCGGGACCCATAACCACAGAATTGAGTTTGGCGAAGACTTGGAGTCGCCAGCTCGCGCAACAACTCCCTTTCGGGGTTATGGGTCCCGGCTTTCGCCGGGACGACGGAGAGGTGGATGCCCATCGCCGACAAGCTCGTACTCCAACGTCAGCGTCATCTGAAATGGCGCTGGCTCGACTGGCTCGAGCTCGTGCTCATGATCCTCTGTGGCGCGCTGTGCTTCGGCTTCTCGCTGTCGGTGACCGCCGACATCGTCACCCGCACCATCGGCCATCCCTGGCTATGGCTTCAGGAAGTCACCTCGACGCTTTTCATTTATGCGATCTTCATCGGGACGGCCGTGGCGACGCGTCGCAACGATCACCTCTATCTCACCGCGATCTCCGAGGCGATGCATGGCACGCCCCGGATCATCGTCGAAATCATCATCCGTCTCATCGTCCTCGCCGTCGCCTTCTGCCTGATCTGGTACGGCTACCAGAACTATCTTCGCGGCTTCGGCAGCTTCCGCCTGCCGTCGGGCACGCCGATCGCCTCGCTCTACGCCATCATTCCGCTGTCCGGCATCCTGATCGGCCTGTTCACCATCGAGCAGCTCGTCAACGGCCTGCGCAATGGGTTTGATCATCCAGAGCCGCCCGATGAGGACGCTGCGCCTGTTGTGACCGAAGCGCAGGTGAGGGCGCAGCCGTGAGCGCACCCATCGTCCTCGCGTTGATGTCGATCTGCTTCCTGTCGTTCGGCTATCTCGGCGTGCCCGTGCCGTTCTCGCTGATGGCAGGCGTCTTCGTCGGCGCGTTTCTGTCTGATGTCTCGCTCGCCGCAATCATTCAGAAGATTTTTGACGGCGTCGATTCCGAGGCGTTGCTCGCCATTCCGTTCTTCCTGCTGGTGGGCGAGCTCATGAGCTCGGCCAACGTGGTGGTACGAATAGCCAATCTTTCGGTGTCCTTGGTCGGGCACATCAGGGGCGGCCTGTCGCAGGTGGTGGTTGTCTTCAGCATGTTCTTCTCGGAGATGTCCGGCTCGACCACGGCCGACGTCGCCGTGATGAGCCGCGCGCTCGGCGGCCCGATGAGGCGCGAGGGCTACGAGCCCGCCTTCATCGCCGCGATCATCGCCTCCGCCTCGACCATCGCTGCGCTGGTGCCGCCGAGCATCACCGCGGTGGTCTATGGCGCGGTCGGCAACGTCTCGATTGCCGGCCTGTTCATGGCCGGCGTGGTGCCCGGCCTGATGATCGGGTTCGGCCTGATGATCTATTGCTATTTCTTCGGTCCTTCGGGCCTGCGCAAGCCGCGCGCGCCTTTGCGACAGGTGGTGTTCGCGGCGGGCGATGCGGCCCTGCCGCTGATGATCCCGGTGATCCTGTTAGGCGGCATTTTGACCGGCTGGTTCACGCCGACGGAAGCCGGCGTCGTCGCCGTGGTCTGGATCATCCTGGTCGTGATCCCCGCGCTCAACCGCGGGCACTTCAGGAAAATCCCGTACGATTTCTGCCTCGCCGGCCTGATCTTCTCGCTGCCCCTGATCACCATCGGCGCCGCCAATGCCTTCGGCTGGATGCTCGCCTATTTGCGCGGCGCGAGCTACATCGCCGACATGATCACCTCGATCGCCGGCAACGATCCGCACCTGATCATGCTGCTGATGGTGCTGCTGTTCACCGTGGTCGGCGACTTCATCGAGCCGGTGCCCACCATCATCATCTTCATGCCGCTGGTGAACGCACTGACGGAGGCCGGCGACATCAATGGTGTCCACATGGGCGTTGTGCTTATCGCTACGCTCGCCTTCGGCCTGATCACGCCGCCCTATGGTCTGGTGCTGTTGATGGCCTCGAAATTCGTCGGCGTCAGCTTTGCCAAGGCGCTGCGCGCGGCGCTGCCGATCTATGTCGTGTTCTTCGCCACCATCGCGTTTGCGATCTATTTCCCCAGCGTGGTGCTGTGGCTGCCGCAACACGTGCTGCCCGAGTCGGTCGGCTGCTTCAGGTCGCCGGCGGGGACGGGCTATATTTGTCCTAAGTGATCAGCTGCTCGATGCTCCATTGCGGATCGTCGCAGACATAGCGAAACGGCATGCCGTGACTGTTCTTGAAGTAGCTGCCGGAGAGCGCGTTCGCCATGCCCTGCATCACCGCGTCATGGCAGACGAACAGCAGATTGTCGCTCGGATAACGATCGAGCCAGTTAGCCACACAGCGTAGTGAGCGTTCGGCCATGGCGTCCCAGGCCTCGCCGTCGGCGGGCAGGATCGAGACCAGCCCCGTCGCCGAATTGACGCCGTGCTTGATCATCAGGTCGCGCACGGGACGGCCCTCGAAGCTGCCGAAATCGAGCTCGATGATGCTGGCATCGATCGAGAGCGGTACCGCGATCGCATCCGCGATGATTTCGGCCGTTTTGGCCGCACGCACCAGCGGGCTTGCGACGATGCGGCTGATGCCGACACCGCGCAACAAGCTTGCAGCCTCGTGCGCCTGCTTGAGACCGTCCTCATTCAGCGGATTGTCGGTCCGGCCCTGAAACAGTCCCTGCCGATTCCAGTCGGTCGCGCCGTGACGCAGGCCGCAGAACGAGCGCGACGGCCTGAGTGGGCTCACTTGCTCTTGCTCGTGAACTTCTTCACGGCGATACGGAACTCCTCCGTGTTCATCGCCATGATGATCTTGTGCTCCTCGGCATCGAGCTGCTGTTTTACGGGCGTAGTCGCGGCCGCATAGACCAGCGACCTGGTGCCTGATATCGCCGCCGCCGGGTTTTGCGCGAGGCGCTCGGCGAGCTGTCGCGTCGCTGCTTTCAACTCGGTCGCCGGAACGGTCTTGACGACGAGGCCCCATTCATAGGCCTGCTGCGCGGTAAAATTGTCCTCGGCGAGAAAAATCTGCAGCGCGCGGCGCGAGCCGACCGTGCCGACGATCCCGACGGTCGAGCCGCCATCCGGTGACACGCCGATCTTGGCATAGGCCGGCGTGAACTTGGCGTCGTCAGCGGCGATGCAGAGATCGGTGACGAAGGCGAGGCCCATGCCGGCGCCGGCGGCCGAGCCGTGCACGCTGGACAGCGAGATCTTTGGCATGCGCCTGAGGATCTCGATGAAGGCATGATAGTGCTTGAGGAGTTCGCCGACGACCGGCGTCACATTGTTGGCTTCGGCCGCAGCACCAATCGTCTGGAGATCGCCGCCGGCGGAGAAGGCGCGGCCTTCGCCCTCGATCACCACGACCTTGATGGCGTCGTCGCCTTCAATATAGGCCGCGAGCTGCTCGAGCCTCTCGGCGATCGCGAGGTTGACCGAGTTGAACGCGGCGGGACGGTTGAGCGTGATCGTTGCGATCGCACCCTCGATCCGCAGCAGCGCGGGATCGTCGGGTTTTGAGACAGGAGCTGTCATTGGAATAATCCCCGGCTAGAGGTCCGTTGCTGCAACTAAATCGCAGAAGGCGAGGGGAGACAATCCCCGGCCGCCAGCGCCCCGGCCCTTGCGCCGCGCCGAATGATCGGCTCAAATGGGCGGCCTTCGTTTAGGGACGGACACGAGCGCCGGCTCCTCCTAGGCTAGCCAAGCCATCTTTAGCGAGAGGAGACGACATGGGTGATGCTCGTGTCTTGAAGAAATGGGCTGTCCAATGACTGATGGTCCTGTGATCATTGTCGGCGCCGGCCATGGTGGCTACCAGGTCGCTGCGTCGCTGCGGCAGGCGGGTTTTGCGCAGCGCATCTGCCTGATCAATGACGAGGCGCATCTACCCTATCAGCGACCGCCGCTGTCCAAGGCCTACATCAAGGGCTCGGCCGGGTCCGACAGCCTGATGTTCCGCCCCGAGAAATTCTACCAGGACCAGAAGATCGAGCTGATCTCGGGGCGCGCCGTCTCGATCGACCGCGCTGCACGAAAAGTGCTGCTCGCCTCGGGCGAGACGCTTCCTTATGGCCATCTCGTGCTGGCCACAGGCGCGCGCAACCGTCTGCTCGATCTGCCCAACGCCAATCTGCCCGACGTGAAATACCTTCGCATCCTCGACGAGAGCGAGGCGCTGCGCCAGATCATGCCGACGAAGACGCGGGTCGTGGTGATCGGTGCCGGCTTCATCGGCCTCGAGTTCGCCGCCACGGCGCGGATCAAGGGCCTGGAAGTGGACGTGCTCGAGCTTGCCCCGCGCGTGATGGCGCGCGCAGTGACCGCGGAGGTCTCCGAGTATTTCCAGGCGCGGCATCGTGAAGCCGGCATCCGCATTCACCTCGGTGTGCAGGCAACCTCGATCGGGGCCGAGAACGGCAAGGTCACCGGCGTCAGTCTCAGTGACGGCCGGCATCTGCCTGCCGATCTCGTCGTCGTCGGCGTCGGCGTGCTGCCGAACATCGAGCTTGCAGCCGAGGCGAGGCTCCCTGTTGCCGCCGGCATCATCGTCGACGAATATCTGTCGACGGCCGATCCCGATATCTCGGCGATCGGCGATTGCGCGCTGTTCGCGAGTCAGCGCTTCGGCGGTTCGTTGCGGCTGGAATCGGTGCAGAACGCCACCGACCACGCCCGTTGTGTGGCGGCGCGGCTGACCGGCGACAAGAAGCCTTACGACGGCCATCCCTGGTTCTGGAGCGACCAGGGCGACGACAAGCTCCAGATCGCCGGCCTCACCACCGGCTATGACCGCGTGGTGCTGCGCGGCGATCCCGCAAGGAAGGCGTTCTCCGCGTTCTGCTATCACGGCGACAGACTGCTCGGCATCGAATCGATCAACCGAGCCGGCGATCACATGTTCGGCCGCCGCTTGCAGGCGATGGACCGCTCGATCACGCCCGAGCAGGCTGCCGATGAAAGTTTTGATCTGAAGAGCGCGCTGGCGTGATCTCTCCGTCATTGCGAGCGCAGGGAAGCAATCCAGAGTCTTTCCGCGGAGGCAGTCTGGATTGCTTCGCTGCGCTCGCAATGACGGGAGTATTGCCTAAAGCGCCGCCGCCACCTCCGCGGCCGTCGGCATCGACGGCCCCGCGCCCATCCGCTGCACGCTGATCGAGGCGGCGGCGTTGGCGAAGTCGAGGGCGGCGCGCAGAGGTACGCCATCGGCGAGCTGAGAGGCGAGTGCGCCGACAAAACAGTCGCCGGCGCCTGTGGTGTCGACCGCTTTCACCACACGGCCGGGCACCGCGAGCTCCTCACTGGCAGCGAGCGCGAGGACGCCGCGTTTGCCGAGTGTGATGCAGATCGTCTGGTCCGCGCGCGCCTGAAGTTGTCGCGCGACGGCGATGATCTTTGTGGCGTCATCGCTATCGGTGAGCTCAGTGCCGGCGAGAAAGCCGAGTTCGGTCTCGTTCAGCACGAGGATATCGACCAGCGCGAGCAGCTCGGGCGACATCTTTTGCGCGGGCGCCGGATTAAGCAGCGTTGTCGCTCCGGCGCTGCGAGCCCGCTGGAAGAACGCGGCAATCGTCGGCAGCGGAATTTCGAACTGGCTGACAGCGACGTCATCCATGGCCAGCGGCGTATCCGCGACATCCTCCGCGCTGACCAGAGCATTGCTGCCGGGAATGACGACGATCGTGTTGTCGGAAGCCGCAACCGTAATGATCGCGGTGCCGCTATGCGTGTCGGCATCGCGCAACGAGCCGAGATCGACGCCCTGCGCGGCGAGGAACGTCCGAAGCTCGGTCCCGAACGCATCTTTGCCAAGCCGCCCGATCAGCGTCGTCTTCGCGCCAAGTCTGGCAGCCGCGACCGCCTGGTTCGCGCCCTTGCCGCCTGGAAAATACAGCACCTCGCGGCCCGCGACGGTCTCGCCGACTTTTGGGTGGCGATCGGCGGTCGCCACCACATCCATGTTGATGCTGCCGGCGACGAAGACGCGCCCCATGATATGCCCTTGCGAAATTTAGACTCGAACTTCGAACTCGTGCCTGACCTTGGCGATGTCGACAAGGGTCGGCAGGCCGGCCTCGTTGCCGAGGCGCTGGATCTTGAAGGTCGAGGCGGCCCGGGCGAAGTCAAAATGCTCGCGCCAGCTCTTGCCGGGATGGGCGAGGTAGGAATAGACATAGGCGCCGTGGAAGACATCGCCGGCGCCGTTGGTGTCGATCACGCGCTCGCGCGGGATTGGCATCGCCGGCATCACTTGCACCGTCCCGGTTTCGTCGTACCAGAGCAGGCCCTTTTCGCCCATGGTGACGCCACCGATCTTGCAGCCGCGGGCCTTGAGGTAATCGAGCATCTTCTCCGGCGTCAGGTCCATCTGCTCGCACAGGCGCTCGGCGACGATCGCGACGTCGATGAATTCCAAGAGCTCATGCGTGTTGGTGCGCAGGCCGCCGCCGTCGAGCGAGGTCAGAATGCCGGCCTCGCGGCAGACTTTTGCGTAGTGGAGTGCCGCATCGGGCTGGTGGCCGTCGACATGCAGCGCGCGGCAGCCGCCGAGATTGAGCATGGGGAAGGGATGGATGTGCTCGTCGTCGCGGCAGCGCACGATGGCGCGCTTGCCGTCCTTCGGCATGATGAAGGACAGCGAGGACTGGTTCACCTTGCGGCCGTGCAGCGAGATCGCGTATTTCGCGCACATGTCCTGGAACATGCGCCCCAGCCAGTCATTGGCCGCGGTGGCGATCAGATCGGGCACGATGCCGAGTTTGGCGCAGCAGAACGCCGCCGTCACCGCGTTGCCGCCGAAGGAAACCGCGTAGTCCGAAGCCACGTGCTTTTCGTCGCCGGTCGGCATGTGGTCGGTGATGAAGACGACGTCGATATAGGTCTGTCCGATAAAGAGAGCCTGCATTGCTTGTCCGTGATGCGCTGGGTGGTCCCGGCCGGCGCACTTACTCTAGCACCGGTTCCGCGCGAAGGACGCGGAAATTATTCACAAAACCGGCCCGAAGCGCTTGAGGTCGGCATAGGGCCGGAATACGACCATGTTACGCTTATGCCAAGCCCGGACATTTGCCGTTGTCCGGGCCACGGTTCCAGGTCGATCAAAAGGGACAAACATGATCACCGGCCTCGATCACATCGTTGTTCTGGTCAAGGATATCGGTGCGGCCAAGGCGGCCTATCAGACGCTGCTCGCCCGAGCGCCGGCCTGGCAGAATTCCGGCGAGGGCGCCGACCGCGTGCTGTTCACCCTCGAGAACATGACCATCGAATTGATGGCGCCGAGCGGCTTCACCGCGACCGCGGACCGGATGCGCGCGCTGCTCGACGACCAAGAGGGCTTGCTCGCCAGCCTGTGCTTTCGTGTAGCCGACATGGGCAAGATGCACCGGCGGCTGGACCGGGTGGCGCTGAAGCCGGATCCGGTCGCCGAGGTCGAGAGCAGCGACGATGTATCAGGCGCGGCCCTGCACTGGAAGCGCACACGGGCCGCGACCGAGCTGACGCGCGGCGTGCGGATGTTCTTCCTTGAGCTCGCCGAGGAACGCCCGAAATCGGTTGCCTCAGACGTTGCGCCGATCGACGGGCTCGATCACGTCGTCATCACGACAGAGGATTCCGATCGCGCCGCCGCGCTCTATGGCGCCCGGCTCGGGCTCGATCTCGCGCTCGACCGCTCCCATCACGACTGGGGCCAGCTGATGTTCTTCCGCTGCGGCGATCTCATCGTCGAGGTGGTGCGCCGCCCCGTCGCGGGCGGCGATTCCCAGCATGACCGGCTCTGGGGCCTGAGCTGGCGCGTCGCCGACATCGACGCCACCCGCGCCCGCCTGCTTGCGAGCGGCCTCGACGTCTCCGAAGTGCGCAATGGCCGCAAGCCGGGCACGCGCATCGTGACGGTGCGCAGCGGCACCTGCGGGATCCAGACTGTGCTGTTGGAGCGCTCCCCGAAGCCGGTGGAGTAGGGCGGCACCATCCACTCAAAGACTCCCGTAGGGTGGGCAAAGGCGCGTTTGCGCCGTGCCCACGTCTTCTCAGTAAGGACCGAAGACGTGGGCACGCTTCGCTTTGCCCACCCTACGAAACTGGTTTCGTTAGCCGCTGCTCTCATCCGTCTTTGCGAGCGCAGCGAAGCAATCCAGACTGCGCTTCGCGGTGATTGCTTTGTCGCTTCGCTCCTCGCAATGACGGCGGCGGCGTGGTACATGGCATACCGTAAGCACCCAGCGAGCACCCGGTTTGGCGAAGGCAGCGGCAAAGCGAACTCTGAAATGGCAGCGCGATCCTGAGGGGATGCGGCTGCGCATTCTCGAGGCTGCCAAGCAGGAGTTTTCGGCTCACGGGCTCGCCGGCGCGCGGGTCGACCGCATCGCCACCAAGGCCGGCGCCAACAAGCGCATGCTGTACTACCACGTCGGCAACAAAGACGACCTCTATCTCGCGGTGCTCGAAGGCGCCTATGACAAGATCCGCAGCGAGGAGCGGGGGCTCGATCTCGAACATCTCGATCCGCCCGAGGCCATCAGGCGGCTGATCGAGTTCACCTGGGGCTACTTCCTGCGCAACCCTGAATTCCTCTCGCTGCTCCAAACCGAGAACCTCGCGCGCGCAAAGCATTTGAAGCGCTCGACCAAGGTCAAGTCGATGCACTCGCCTTTTGTCGAGATGATCGGCACCGTGGTGCACCGCGGCGTCGACAGCGGCGATTTCCAGGTCGCGGTCGATCCGGTGCAGCTCTACATCTCGATCGCTGCGCTCAGCTTCTTCTATCTCTCCAACTCGGCAACGCTCAGCGTGATCTTCGGCCGTGATCTGATGGCCAAGGACGCCAAGGACGAACGCCTCGCGCATATGGTCGGCCTCGTGCTGGCCGCGCTGACGGGAAAATCGGTCGCGCTGTTCGAGATCGGGAAAGCGCCGAAGTCGCGGAGCGCGGTGGCGCAGACGGTTTAGCCGAACGCGCCGCTGTCATCGCCCGCCTTGTGCGCGCTTGCGCACTGGGGTGGGCGATCCAGTATTCCAGAGACGCCGATGGGACACGGAGAAGCCGCGCCGTACTGGATTCCCCGCTTTCGCGGGGAATGACACCGAGAGTGGGGCGCGACCATCCTGCCACGCGGCCTTCACGCGCCATCTCTCACGCTCACCTTCCGGAACCCCTGCGCAAAACGTCACAGGGAAACCTCTGGACAGTATTTATCCAACGGGTTAATTTCTCCACACAACGAAGAAGACTGCCGGGAGTGAAAATTGGCCGAGCCGAAGCCACAGGGTGCGCTGTCCAAGTTGCTGAATGCGGCCTGGGTTCGGCCGTTCTTGTTCCTGATCTTCATCGTCGTGGCCTGGGATCTTTCGATCCGTCTTTTCAAGATTCCCGCCTATCAGATCCCAGCGCCGGCCGATGTCGTCGCTGTGCTGCGCTCGGACTGGCCGGAACTGCTGCGCCAATGCTGGCCGACGACCTATGCGACCGTCTGCGGCTTCCTGCTGTCGGCGCTGTTCGGCATTCCCGTTGCGATGCTGATCGCGGGATCGAAGACGGTGGAGAGCTATGTCTATCCGCTGCTGGTGTTCTCCCAGTCCGTGCCGAAGATCGCCATCGCGCCTTTGTTCGTGGTGTGGTTCGGCTTCGGCATCATTCCGAAAGTGATCTCGGCGTTCCTGCTCGGCTTCTTTCCCGTCGTGGTCTCGGCGGTGCAGGGCTTCAAGTCTGTCGACCCCGACATGGTCGATCTTGCGCGGGCCATGCAGGGCAGCCGCTTCCAGGTGTTCTGCGCAGTGAACCTGCCGCATGCGCTGCCGGCGATCTTCTCCGGCCTCAAAGTCTCGGTGACGCTCGCCGTAGTCGGCGCCGTTGTCGGCGAGTTCGTCGGCTCAAATTCCGGCATCGGCTACGTGATGCAGCGCTCGATCGGCACGTTCGACCTGCCGACGATGTTTGCAGCGCTCGTGATCCTCGCTCTGCTCGGCGTCATCCTGTTCTGGATCGTCGACCGCATCGAGAAGCTGATCATTCCCTGGCACGTCAGCCAGCGCGAAGAGGTGATATTCGCATCTTAAATCTGAGCAACGGCCACCAACGGCCGAAACACAACGACAAGGGAGAGTGACGATGAAGCGGTGGATTGGAGCTGCATCTGTGGCGCTGATGGCGTTTGCAGTTTCGCCGGCGCAGGCGGCCGACAAGGTCGTGCTGATGCTGAACTGGTACGTCTATGGCGAACACGCGCCGTTCTACTACGGCAAGGCCAAGGGCATCTATGCCGCCGAAGGCATCGACCTCGAGATCCAGGAAGGCCGCGGCTCGGCCGCGACCACGCAGGCCGTTGCCGCCAAGACCGCCGATTTCGGCTATGTCGACGTGCCCACCATGATGCGCGCGGCGATCAAGGGTGCGCCCGTGATCGCGACCGGCGTGCTGCTTCAGACCTCGCCGATGTCCGCGATGGGTTTTGCCGACAAGAACATCAGGAAGCCCGAAGACATCAAGGGCAAGACGGTCGCGATCACGCCGGCCGATTCCATGACCCAGATCTGGCCGCTGTTCCTGAAGAAGACCGGCCTCAAGGAAAGCGACTTCCAGACGGTGGCCGGCGACGGCCAGACCAAGCTCAACGCTGTCATCAACGGCCAGGCTGATCTCTTGCTCGGCTACGTCATGGACCAGTCGATGAAGATCAAGGACGCGACCGGCAAGGACGTCTATCCGATCAAGTTCGCCGATTACGGCATCAACATGGTCTCCTCGGGCATCATCGCCAACACCGATTATGTGAAGGCCAACGCCGATCTCGTCCGCCGTTTCATGTCGGCGACGACCAAGGCGGTCGAAGCCGCCGAGAAGGAGCCGAAGGCGGCGGCGCAGTCGATCCTCGATGCCAATCCCAAGGGCGGCAAGATCGACACGCTGACGCAGGGCTTTGAGTTGACCATTCCGCTGTACCGGACCGCCGAGACCAAGAGCAAACGGCCGTTCCAGGTCACCGACCAGAACATGACTGACAGCGTCAACCTGATGGTCGAATTTGGCGGGCTCGATGCCAAGGCCAAGGAGAACCCGAAGGCGTTCTACACCAACGACTATCTGCCGAAGAGTGGCACGTGAAACCTGCGACAGCCGTGAACGAAGCCGTGCAACCGGCCGCGCATCTGAGACTGGTGAGCGACCGGGCTGCCGGCGATGCGTCCGGCATCAAGCTGTCAGGCGTATCGAAAACCTATCGGACGCGCGACGGCGACGTGCCGTCGCTGCGGCCGCTCGACTTCCACATCAATGACGGTGAGTTCTTCGTCGTGGTCGGCCCATCAGGCTGCGGCAAGTCCACGCTGCTCAAGTTGATCTCCGGCCTGCTGCCGCCAACCACAGGCGAGGTTCTGGTCGAAGGCGACAAGGTGACCAAGCCGCATGGCAATGTCGGCATCGTCTTCCAGAACGCGTTGCTCTTGCCCTGGCGAAACATCCTCTCCAACGTGATGCTGCCGATCGACATGAAGCGGCTGCCGCGGGACGAATATCTCGTCCGGGCCAAGGCACTGCTAAAACTGGTCGGGCTGGAGGGGTTCGAGAAGAAGCTGCCTTGGCAGCTCTCTGGCGGGATGCAGCAGCGTGCCTCGATCTGCCGCGCGCTGGTGCATGATCCCAGGATCATGCTGATGGACGAGCCGTTCGGCGCCCTCGACGCGTTGACGCGCGAGCGTATGAATGTCGAGCTGATGCGGATCCAGCGCGAGACGAGGAAAACGGTGCTGCTGATCACGCATTCGATTCCGGAGGCCGTATTCCTCGCCGACCGCGTGCTGGTCATGACCGAGCGGCCGGGCGCGATTGCCGCGATCTATGACGTGCCGCTGCCGCGCCCGCGCTCGCTCGACGTGATGGCCGACCCCGTCTTCACCGAGCTTGTGCAACGCATCCGCAAGCATTTCTTCTCGCAAGGTTCGCTGGACTAAACCATGGCGCCGCGCCTGAAGCTGCGAGATATTGCCTTCTTCGAACGGCCCGTGCATTTCGCACGGCCGTTCCGCTTTGGCGCGGTGACCGTCAACGCGACGCCGCAACTGTTCGTGCGGGTCGAGATCGAGGTCGAGGGCAGAGGAACCGCGGTCGGCGCCAGCGCCGAGATGATGGTGCCGAAATGGTTCGACAAGCGGCCGGAATTATCGCCGGCGCAAACGGTGGACGGCTTGCGGCGGTCGCTCCAGATTGCGCGCGGGCTTTATCTGGCGCGGACCGGTTTCCAGACGGCGTTCGATCTGCACGCCTCGTGCATCGGCGCGCAGGTCGCGACCTGTGCCAAAGAGAGCATACCGGCGCTTGCAGCGGCCTTTGGTCCAGCGGAAATCGACAAGGCGATCCTCGATGCGCTCCTGCGTGGCGTGGAGACGAATTTCTTCGACGGGATGGCCAGCAACATCGCGGGAATCGATGCACGGCTGTCGCCCGATCTGAAGGACGCGGACATCGCGGCGTTTCAGTCGGGGCGGAAACCGCTGCCGCGCGTCGCCATCAGGCACACCGTGGGACTTGAGGATGCCGTGGAAGGCGAAGGTGGTGTCGCCGGTGCGGATGCGAATTACTTCAAGCTGAAGCTGTCGGGTAATCCCGCTGCCGATGCGGCGCGGCTGGTGCGCTTCGGCAAGGAGCTGGACGCGCTGGGGCGCGAGTACAAGGTTACACTCGATGCCAACGAGCAATATACCGACCTTGCCGCGCTGCAGGCCCTGATCGACCGGCTGGATCGCGATTCCGCTCTGCGGTCGATCTCATCGAGGCTGCT
The DNA here is from genome assembly GCF_022012555.1 of Bradyrhizobium zhengyangense. Lineage (NCBI taxonomy): Bacteria > Pseudomonadati > Pseudomonadota > Alphaproteobacteria > Hyphomicrobiales > Nitrobacteraceae > Bradyrhizobium > Bradyrhizobium zhengyangense. The sequence goes on from NZ_JAKLTZ010000005.1 coordinate 325,483, forward strand.
CTATATCGAGCAGCCGATGCCGCGCGATATCACGAGGCAGTCGCCGCTCGGCTCGCTCGCCGCGCGCAGCTTCATCATCGACGAGGCCGATGAGTCCTACAATACCTTCCCCGCGGCGCGGGCGCTCGGCTATCACGGCATCTCCTCGAAATCCTGCAAGGGACTCTACAAGTCCATCGTCAACGCGACGCGCGCGGCGAAATGGAGCGTGAGCGGAGAAAAGTTCTTCGTGACCGGCGAGGATTTGACCTGCCAGGCGGGCCTTGGCGTCCAGCAGGACCTTGCGCTCGGTGCCTTCCTTGGCGTCACCCACGCCGAACGCAATGGCCATCACTATGTCGATGGCTTTGGCGACACGCCCGCCGCTGAAGCGCGGGCCTTCGCGGCCGCGCATCCCGATCTCTATGCCGATGCCGGGCAGGGCATCCGGCTCAAGATTCACAACGGCGATCTGCTGACGGGATCGCTCAACACAGTGGGCTTTGCGACGTCGGTCCATCCGGACTGGTCGGCGCTTCGCACCCTCGAACAGCCAAAATCACCTCAGGAGTATCTGGCATGACCACCCAACGCCTCGGCCTCATCATGAACGGCGTCACCGGCCGCATGGGGCTCAACCAGCATCTGATCCGCTCGATCGTCGCAATCCGCGACCAGGGTGGCGTCCGCCTCAAGAACGGCGATCGCGTGATGCCTGATCCGATCCTGGTCGGCCGCAGCGCCGAGAAGGTGGAGGCGCTCGCCAGGCGCTTCAACATCACGCGCTGGACCACTGATCTCGATGCGGCGCTCGCCGACAACAACGACATCATGTTCTTCGATGCGGCCACCACCCAGGCGCGGCCGGGCCTGTTGACCCAGGCCATCAATGCCGGCAAGCACGTCTATTGCGAGAAGCCGATCGCGACGAATTTCGAGGAAGCGCTCGAAGTTGTGAAGCTCGCCAATGCCAGGGGCGTCAAGCACGGCACGGTGCAGGACAAGCTGTTCCTGCCCGGCCTGAAGAAGATCGCGTTCCTGCGCGACAGCGGCTTCTTCGGCCGCATCCTCTCGGTGCGCGGCGAGTTCGGCTATTGGGTATTCGAAGGCGGCTGGCAGGAGGCGCAGCGGCCGTCCTGGAACTACCGCAGCGAGGACGGCGGCGGCATCATCCTCGACATGGTCTGCCACTGGCGCTACGTGCTCGACAACCTCTTTGGCAATGTCCAGAGCGTGGTCTGCATCGGCAACACCGACATTCCCGAGCGCTTTGATGAGCAGGGCAAGCAATACAAGGCGACCGCGGACGATTCCGCCTACGCGACGTTCCAGCTCGAAGGCGGCGTCATCGCCCACATCAACATGTCCTGGGTCACGCGCGTCTATCGCGACGATCTCGTCACCTTCCAGGTCGACGGCACCCACGGCTCGGCGGTTGCAGGTCTGACCGACTGCATGATCCAGGCGCGGCAGGCAACGCCGCGTCCGGTCTGGAATCCCGACGAAAAGCGGCTGCACGATTTCTACGGCGACTGGCAGAAGCTCCCTGATAACGTCAGCTACGACAACGGCTTTAAGGAGCAGTGGGAGATGTTCATCCGCCACGTCTACGAGGACGCCCCCTACAAGTTCACGCTGCTCGAAGGCGCCAAGGGCGTGCAACTCGCCGAATGCGCGCTGAGGAGCTGGAAGGAGCGGCGCTGGATCGACGTCGCCCCGATCAAGGCCTGAGGAGGGACGCATGAACAAGCCCGTCCTGCCAATGTCATCCGTGTCGCTCAAGCTGCCGAAGGCCGATCGCACGATCGAGACCTACCGGCTCGCGGCCTCGCGCACGTTCCCTGCGAAGCTCGAGGGGCCGCTCAACCGCATCGCCTTCTCGGCCGTGCACACAGTCACCGATCCCTTCGCGAACAACGATCCCTGGTTGTCGGTGGCCGTCGACTGGGACAAGACCATCGCTTTCCGCGAGCACGTCTGGGACCTCGGTCTCGGCGTGGCGGAGGCCATGGACACCGCGCAGCGCGGCATGGGGCTGGACTGGCCGACTTCGCTGGAGCTGATCACGCGTACTGTGTCCGCCGCCAAGCGGCGCAATGCGCTGGTGTTTTCCGGCGCCGGCACCGATCATCTTGCCGTGGAGGATGCCAGGAGTCTCGCCGACGTTATCAGCGCCTATGAGGAGCAGGTCTCGGCGGTTGAGAAGGTCGGCGGTCGCATCATCCTGATGGCCTCGCGCGCGCTGGCAAAAATTGGTCGCGGCGCCGACGACTACGCGAAGGTCTACAACCGCGTGCTGTCGCAGGTCCGCGAGCCCGTGATCATCCACTGGCTCGGCGACATGTTCGATCCCGCCCTTACGGGATATTGGGGCACCAGCAATCTCGACAAGGCGATGGACGTTGCGGTGGCCATCATCAACAACAACGCGGCCAAGGTCGATGGCGTCAAGGTCTCGCTGCTCGACAAGCAGCGCGAGATCGACATGCGCAGGCGTCTCGACAAGCGCATCAAGATGTATACCGGCGACGACTTCAATTATGCGGAGTTGATCGCCGGCGACGAGCAGGGCTTTTCGCACGCGCTGCTCGGCATTTTTGACGCGATCGCGCCGGCGGCGTCCTACGCGCTGTCGCGGCTCGCGGCTGGCGACGAGGCCGGTTTCCACGATGTGCTCGGGCCGACGGTGCCGCTGTCGCGCCACATCTTCAAGGCGCCGACGCGCTTCTACAAGACCGGCGTGGTCTTGATGGCGTATCTCAACGGCCATCAGGATCATTTCACCATGGTCGGCGGACAGGAGAGCGCGCGCTCGATGCTGCATCTGGCCGAACTGTTCCGGCTCGCGGACCAGGCCGGCCTGCTCGCCAATCCTGAACTGGCGACGCGGCGGATGAAGACCGTGCTGGCCTCGCACGGACTGGAAGACTGATGCGCGACTTTTCGTCCGACCACCGCTGGCTTTCGCTGAACACGGCGACCGTCCGCAAGCAAGGTGATCTCGTCGAGATCATCGAGGCCTGTGCGAGGCATGGCATCCGCGCCATCGACCCCTGGCGCGACCAGGTCGCCTCGGTCGGCCTTGATCGTGCGGCGCGCGCCGTGCGTGATGCCGGCCTCGAACTGTCTGGCTATTGCCGCGGCGGCATGTTCACCTCGGACGCGTCGCACCGGGGCGAGGTGCGCGACGACAATCGCCGCTGTGTCGATGAAGCCAGGGCGCTGGGGGCACGCTGCATCGTGCTCGTCGTCGGCGGCCTGCCGCAATATTCGCGGCCGGGCAGCGAGGCCTCGAAAGACATCGCGGCGGCGCGCGGGCAGGTCGAGGAAGCCCTTGCCGAGATGCTCGACTACGCCAGACAGGCCAACCTGCCGCTGGCGATCGAGCCGCTGCATCCGGCCTATGCGGCCGATCGCGCCTGCGTGAACACGACGAAGCAAGCGCTCGACATCTGCGACCGGCTCGACCCTGATCGCAGCGGCATGCTCGGCGTCGCGCTCGACGTCTATCACATCTGGTGGGACCCGGAGCTGATGAGCCAGATCGCGCGCGCCGGCAAGGATCGTCTGCTCGCGTTCCACGTCTGCGATTGGCTGGTGCCGACGAAAGATATTCTCAACGACCGCGGCATGATGGGCGACGGCGTCATCGACATCAAATCGGCCCGCGCCGCCGTCGAGGCGCAGGGCTTTGCCGGCTACTCGGAGATCGAAATCTTCTCCAACGACTGGTGGAGCAAGCCGATGGACGAGGTGTTGCGCACCTGCATCGCGCGACACCGGACGGTGGTTTAGGTCTCAGGCGTTGCGCCCCCGCCGGTCGAGGCGCTAGGCTGCGGGGCATTGAACCGGTGGATGCCCGATGGCGAAAAAGGTCGTGCCCCGCGGAGCCATTCGCTTCCGCATCAGTGCCAGTCGTCCGCTGCTGATGGTGGATGCGGAGGTGAATGGGCTTGGTCCGTTCAACTTCACGCTCGATACCGGTGCGTCGGCTTGTGTGATTACGCCGGATACGGCACGTACTGTCGGCATCGCGCTCGAGGGTGGGCAGCCGACTGCCATTGGCGCAGGTGGCCAGATCGAAGCCGGCTTTGCAAGGCTTGCCAGCTTCCGGCTCGGGTCTCACACCGTGCGAAATCTCGGCGCGGCGGTGATGCCGCTGGATGCGGTCGAACAACAGCTCGGGGTCAGCATCGCCGGGCTGATCGGTTACAATTTCCTGAAGCGCTTTGTCGTGACGCTGGATTATCCAGGCGGCTTCCTGCGTCTGAAACCGCATTCCGTCAGGAAGCGAGCCCCTGCGAAGCGCTAGAGCATGATCCGGAAAAGTGTGAAGCGGTCTTCCCTCGCGACATCAGCGGAACGCGTTTGCGCGGAGATCATGCTCAAACAAAGAGCTAAAGCGCGATGACGATTCAACCAAATCTCATCCCGCTTTAGCGGCGAGATCACGATGAAGTGCGATCAGGCCCTGTTGGCGCAGCACTTCGAGCCCGAACATGCAGACCTTCTCGGCCGGGATCGCGGATATGGTCCGGTTCGTTGGTGTGAGCCGGCCTGCAATATCAGATACGGTCCGCGCGCCGTCGCATAGCTTCAGCAATTGAGCCGAGAGAGGACTTAGCATGACGACGTCCAGGCGCTTGTCGGCGTGCTGCCGCGTTGCGATGGTGGCGGGCCTGCGCGGGATCCGGCGCAGATCGCCCTTGCGCCGCAGGCAGCGGATGATCCGCTGATAATCGGCGGCGCATTCCGTCAGCACCACGCCGTCGGTGAGCTTCGGCACCAGAGTGATGTCCGAGATGTCCTGGTCTTCAGCCGTGACCTCCGTGGGCGGCGGAGCTTCGGCAAGCAAAGCCCGTTCGTAGTCCAGTATGGAGTGAAGCACGCGCGGCGTGCGGGCGAGTCGCGGCGCATAGTCGTCGCGGACAAAGGCAATGAAGTCGTCGCAGAATGTCTTTGACGCATAATAGCGGCTCTCCTGAAGGTCGGGCCGCGGTCCCCTGTCGGGATCGGCTGCATACCATCGGCGGAAAGCCTCGAATGCCTGCGTCACGTCGCCGGAATCCTGATGCAGGGCAACCAGCAGCCAGCGGAAGCGGACGGAGCCGTTCAAGAGGAAATCGCGCAGCTCCCGCAGATAGGCGCGATCGAGTTTGGGTGTCGGGATCGAGTAGAAGTTCGGAAAGATGTCGACGTGGCTCTGGATCATCTCGCGGTCGACCGGATCCTGCCGCCATCCCTGATGCGACATGTCGGATAGGATGTCGTCGAAAACGAGCTCTTTGCGATGGTGCGATTCCAGTGGCGTTTCCGCCAGCGGCGCCAGGATGTGAAGCTGCGGCTCGGCAAAGTCGAACCGCAGCGAATCCACGAAAAAGTGGACGGTGTCGCGCAGGTCGTCCATCGTTTCGTCGGGAAAGCCCGTGATCAGCGAAACCGCGGTCGTGATCTGGTGCCGGTCCGTGGCTTCGATGCGCGTCGCAGCCTCGGCGAGATCGATGTTCTTCTTGACGATGGTCTGGAGCCGGGCCGAGCCTGTCTCGATGCCGAAGAAGATGGCCTTGCAGCCGGCGCGGGCCATGGTCGCGATCATCTCCTCGTCGATGCAGTCGGTTCGCGCGCTGCAGTTCCAGTAGAACTGCTCGCCTGTCGCGATCACCGCTTCGCAAAATGCCATCACCCGCTTGCGGTCGACCGTGAACATGTCGTGGATCAGGTCGAAGGTCGTGATGCCGTAGGTGTCGCGCACGAGGCGCATCTGCGCGATGACAGTCTCGGGCGACTTGAGCCGGAATTTCCGGCGGAAGAAGTCGTTGGTCGAACAGAACGAGCAGGCGAACGGGCAGCCGCGGCCGAGTTCGAGCGGCACGTAGTGGCAATCCCTCAGTTCTGGGTAGAGGTGAAAGGCCGGAAGGGGGATGGCGTCGAGATCGGCGATCACGGCCGCGTTCGGAGCCCGGACGATGCGGCCGCCGTCGCGATAGGTGATGCCGTGAATCCCTGACGGCGTCGCGCCGCTCGCAATCGCAGCGATCAGCGCAGGAAGGGTCTCCTCGGCCTCACCTCGGACGATGACGTCGACGAAGGGATAGGCCTTCATCGTCGGGACGTCCACCACCGAGGCCTGCGGCCCACCGAAGATGATGGGAACGCCGGGGCGCCGGCGCTTCATTTGCTCCGCGATCCGGATCGTCAGCGGATAGCTGCTGCAGATCGAGCTGAACCCCAACACGTCGAATGCCAGCTGATCGAGCTCGGCCGCAACATAGGAGCAAAAGTCGGTTTTCGACGCGGTCTCGCCGGGCGCGCGCAGATAGCTGTAATAGAGCCGGTTGAGATCGACGATCTGAGGCGCCGCGCCGCATTGTTCGAGCACGGCAGCAAGGCTGAGCACGCCGATCGGTGCGTGCTCGGCGATGAGCCGGATCGCTTCGCTCTCGGCAACCTCGGGATCCTCGAAATCAGTCACGGTCGGCGGTCCGACCAGGCACACTTTCAGCGCGTCGCCGGGTGATGACCGCAGAGACGAACTGTCCGTGCGCTCGGTTTCGCCGGGCGCCGACGATGATTCATGCAGCATGGCTCGCCGCCCTTGATGTTATCGGCGACACGGAATGCCGTTGCCTCGGCGGAACGTAATCCCTCAGGCCTTCGGCCTGGAGAACACGATCACGACAACGACGACCACGACGATGCGGCGGCGCGCGAGCACCTCCGGGCCGCCGAGGTGTGTCACGACCTCGTTCTTGAAGTTCTTCTTGAGCGAATTGATCTGGGCTTTGGAGAGCCCGATATCGGGGAGAGTGAGAACGACCTTATGTTCGGTGTTCTTTGCTGCTGCCATAGGATGCTCCTCGCCGTTGTGGAGAGTAACTTTCGTCAATTCATTCGGCGGACGGTAATCGTCAGAGCCGAAACGAAAGCGCAGTGGCCTATCGAAATCGCAGTCTCGCGACTAAGCGCGAAGAGATTTTGTAATACTGCTCAAATAGACTGTCAACAAAGGGTTGCATTATATAAATCTGGCAACTTTGTCGCATCTTGATGCGAGCATCGCCGGAAAGACTCGCGTATCGCGTTCAGTCCTGATTGCAAGGCTCGATCTCGAGCGTGACCAGACGTGCCAGCGGCGTCGCCCTCCATGGGGCACAGGCTTCGCGCGACGGGATGCAGCGGCGCGACGTCGCCATATCCGGTCGTGGTCATGGTCGCGAAGCTGAAATGGATCACCTCGCTCGCGAGCCTTGTCCTCCACCTTCATGCTGACAAAGGCGGCTGGATCGAGCGAGCCGATGAAAGTGTAGAGCGCCGCGAGGATCACCGCGATCGTCAGATAGAGCAGCGCCGCACCGATCACGCGATGATAGGTCACGCGACCCGGCGCAAAAATCTGCCACGCCACCGCCCAGGCCCTCGTCGTTCACGCGATGAGCCACGAGAGACGCGCCTTCGGGGCGCCGCTCGGCGTGGCACAGAAATCGTCCAGGACGGGTTCGGCAAACTCGGCGGTTGTGATGCACATGACACTTTACCCCCGTTTTCGGTGGCAGAATGGCCATGGTCGGACTTGCTGCCGGCTCGACCCGATCCAGCCATCTGCTCAACGGCGGTCGCGCAGGTCAACCGAATGTTGTAAGGTTCCGTGATCGCGCGTCACTGCTCGGAAGGTGCCCGGGTACTTGGTCCGTTGGAATGGCAAGGTGCGCATGAATCAGGCTGAGCAAGCGACAGAGGCGCCGTCCATCGCACCGTCGATGATTACGAGGCGGCTAGCTGCCATCGCCTTTGCCGATGTCGCCGGCTTTTCCCGGCTCATGGGGCTGAAGGACGTCGAGACCGTCATGCGCTGGAGGGCGTTGCGGACCGAGATTATGGAGCCTCACATGGCTCGCCACGGTGGACGGATTGCCGAGATTGCGGGCGACGCCGTTCTGGTCGAATTCCCGAGCGTCGTGAACGCCGTGCGTTGGGCTACCGACGTTCAACGCGTTCAAGAGCGCGTCGTCGGCGATAAGGATCCATTCGCGCTGCATCTTCGCATTGGCATCAACGTCGACGATATCATTGACGAAGATGGAATATTGCAGGGCGACGGCGTCAACGTTGCGTCCCGTATCCACCAGGCCGCGCAGCCTGGCCAGATAGTCGTCACGGCGGCCGTCCGCGACTATGTCATCAATCGACTGCCACTGACATTTCATCACCTCGGCGCGCCTGTGATGAAAAATATCATGCGAACCATTCATGTCTACTCCGTCGAGTGGACTGAGGGAGACGCTGACCGCCAGATCGCGCAGCCATACCTGCAATGGGCGTCGAAGCCGACGCTCGCCGTGCTGCCATTCCGGACAATCGGCGGTACCGACGACGACAGCTATTATGGTGAAGGGATCACGGACTCGATCATTACCGGCCTCTCCAGAAATCGGTCGCTTTACGTCATTGCGCGCAATTCTACCCTTCGTTATAGCGCCGGCGGAAGAGACCTGCGACAGATCGCCACTGAGCTCGATGTTCGTTACCTGCTCGACGGCAGCGTCCAACGCCAGGGCAGGCGATTGAGAATCAACACGGAGTTGACCGACATCTTGGGGAATGTCTCGATCTGGGCCCAACGTTACGAAGGTTCTGCCGACGACCTGTTTGAATTTCAGGATCGAATTGCCTCAAGCATATTGTCCTCGATCGAGCCGCGCGTGCGTGCAGTCGAGATGGCTCGCGTCGCTGACCGCCCGACCGAGAGTTTGGATGCGTTCCATTGCGTCCTCCGCGCGATGTCGCTTCTTTATCTCCTTACCGAAGAAAGCCACCGGGAAGCGGGTCAACTCCTGGAGCGGGCGATCGTGCTCGATCCGCACTATGCTCAGGCCCATGCCTACCTTGCGTGGTGGCTAAACTTCCAGTTTGGCGAAGGTTGGTCGCTGGATCCGGACAGCGATCGGGCGCGTGCCCTCATCGTGTCGCGGCGTGCCATCGAACTCGACCCCGACGATCCGTTTGCGCTGGCGGTGGCCGGGCACATTCTCTCTTTCATGGGAAAATCACCGGAAGAAGCGCTGGAGCTTTTTGGGCGGGCGCTGGCGCTCAACGAGAACTTGGCGTTCGCATGGGGCTTGAGCGCCTTGACGCTCGCCTATTTGGGGCGGCCCGACGAAGCGCTGGAGCGATTGCAGAACGTGTGGCGTCTTAATCCCTTCGATCCCTTGAATTTTTATTTTTGGATCGTGGCGGGAATTGCCGAGTTCGTCGCTGGGCGATACGATGAAGCGATCGTTTACCTGAACAGGTCACGGCGGGCGAATCTACTTTTCCGTCCCTGCATACGAACTCTCGCCGCCGCGCTCGCCCTTTCGGGTGACGAAGCTGGAGCCGAATTGGCGGCTCGAGAGCTTCTCGAAATTGAACCTTCGTTTAGAGTCTCAACTTTCGTTTCCTGGTATCCGCTGCGTAAGGATGATCTGGATCGTTTGGCGAAGGGATTGCGCGCCGCGGGGTTACCGGAATAGCCGCATGTAAATTTCAAGCGTCAGGGAGGCTTAACATGGGAGCTGGAGCTGGTGCGGGAGCGGGCGCAGGTGCGGGGGCAGGTGCCGGAGCGGGAGCAGGCGCAGGCGCCGGAGCGGGCGCAGGTGCTGGAGCAGGCGCCGGAGCAGGCGCCGGAGCAGGTGCTGGCGCCGGGGCAGGTGCTGGCGCGGGGGCAGGAGCAGGCGCGGGCGCTGGAGCCGGTGCGGGAGCCGGAGCCGCCGCGGCGTACAGTGCCGAAGCAGGGCCGGGCACGGGGCGCAGTTTTTACGCAACTCCATGGGACCTGGGCTTCCGATCTTGGGCACTCGACTTCACTCCGGATGACGCCGGGAATCCGCCGTATCCGTGGGCGGAAGTCGTAAATCCCTATCAGGTCGACGCAACCGGGCAGGATGCGTTCCTCGAATGGACGACCGATGATTGGGACCCGGCATTGCGGTTCTGGACGCTCCCATACGACCGTCATCTCACGCAATGGCTGAAGGCAGTCGATCCTTCTCGGCCGTCAATCATGGTGGCGCAGGAATTCGGTGGCCAACCCCATCAATGGCAATTCAGTCGGGCTGACCTGCTTGCGAGGAGCTGGCTGGAGAGCCTCGATCTGGCGTGGCAGCCAGATCCACGGCGGAATCCTCAGAATCCCGATCACTACCCTGGCGCCACAGGTTCCGATTGGACCAACGCGATAGCCGACGCCTTCGACTCGATCCGCAGCGAAATTGAACAACTGCAAATGTTGATGCAGGACGATCGCGATCGTTACATGGCCGAAATCATCGAGCAGGCGGATGGCAGTGGCGGCTACATCACTTCATTCATCGACACCAGTGAAGCACGGCGCCCGTGGACAATGGAGCTCATCAACTGCGGGTACGCCATCGGCAACATCGCATATTTTTACTACAAGCAGCAGTTCAGGCGCGTTCGCCCCTCGACGTTATGCCCGGGACTCGCGCCTCCGTTCGGTCCTCCCGCCCATCCGTCGTTTACCAGCGGGCATTCCTTCATCGGTCACTTCATCGCGCTCCTGCTCCTGGAGATACCGGCGCTTCGCCAGCGCTACGGATTGTTCGCCGCTCCCTACAAGGGCTCGCCGGGCAATGCGATCGATCCATGTCTACCCGTAACGGTGACCATTTCTTTGGCTAACCCGGCTGTGGTCCAAGGGAACGTGGCACTGAACGCCGGCGATCCGGTGTTTTTCCAGACGACGGCTGGCGGCGCGCTTCCAGCGCCGATTGCACCTGGAACGACTTACTATGTGATACCGACCGGGACGGCTGGTGCCTTTCAGATTTCCAGTTCTCCGCCGAACCCCAACACGACGCCTACCCCCGTTAGTACTCTCGGAAGCACGCAATCGGGCGTACAAACACTTGTCCGAAACCCACTGGCGGGGCGTCGCGAGATTGATTCGCCGCTGCTTTGGCTTGCCGGGCGTATCGCAAAGAACCGCGAACGTCTCGGCGTCCACTATCCTTCGGACTCCTCCGGAAGTCGTCACATCGCAGCGGGTATCTGGCGGGCGCTGCTCCACGACAGCACGCCGAGCCGCATCTATTGTCCGACGCTCAACTCGGTGCTCGCCCACGCGACCGCCGAGTGGCCGACGAAGTGGACCTGAGCGAGCTTTGTCCGCTCTGCTCCGCGGGACCTGAACAACGAAGCTCGGGCTGCCGCTAGAGCATGATCCGGGAAAGTGTGCAGCGGTTTTCCCTCGCGACAAACGCGGAACGCGTTTGCGCGGAGATCATGCTCAAACAACAACCTCAAGCGCGATGATGATTCATCCCACTCTCATCGCGCTTTAGGGGCGGCCAACGACGATGAGACCAAGGTTGTTGTCATTGGGGACGAGGTCAATGAGTGCCGTGGGCAATTGGCTGCACGGGAGGAGCGTCGTTGGGTCCGTGTTGGCTGCATCGTCCCCGCATGTCGCGATAGCCAGCACCACATAGCGGGTCCCGGTTGAGGGTGGGTTGAACGTGAATTTAAATTCGACAGGCGGAGCACCAGGGTTGATGGTCTTGCCGGGGCTTGGTGACGGGGTGCACTTTTTCCACGGTGTTGATCCTGGTGATGGATCATTCCATTTCGGCGGGGCGCTGCCACTGGGCCATGCGTGCCACCAAACGCTGACTTTCACGTTCTTTGCCTGCTGACTACCGCGGTTTCCGACCTTCACGGAAATCTTGCCGCCCGACACGACGATCGCGTCTTGGTCGGCCTGCCACAAGGGCGGGGCATCTGAACCGGACTGTTGGGGATCCCAATCGAGCGAGACCGGATTGTAGCTGCCCGGTCCATACGCGATATCGTCGCAGGGCGTGACTTCCGAAAGTGGTCGTCGGTCCAGGATGTAGATGTCGACCGGGGGTGGAAGGCCTGGCGCGTTGGTGATCGTTCCGGCAGCGGTATACAGGCCCTGGACTTCGAACGCCCAGCGAATGACTTTGTGCACACAGCCGCCAATCCGTTGGAATGAGAACGATTTGGTGCTGCTGGTGCCGTACGGGGGCGGAGGAAAAGTCACGTCCCAGTGGACGTTCCAGGGAATGGTGCCGATATCGGCGTCGATCAGCGCGGAGACCAACTGATCCGGCTCGTTGGCCAACACCGTGGTCGACGTCGGCAGAATCTGAATCCCCCTCATGATGAGATAGACGGAATAGAGCGAAGCCGACTCGCGAGCGGTTCGGTCAGGCTGGTTTGGCGTTCCCACCACCTTCGTATCGCCGCCAATGGCGCGGTACAGCCGGAACAGTGATGACGAGAGGATCTGCTCGGTCCAATAACCCTTGCGGCGAGGCGGCGTTGAATCGGGAACCTGGGACAGTGCATAGTGCAACGCGCCGCCCCAGCTCCATCCATGCGACACGCATCGGTCGTGACGACGCGGCGTAAACACCCACGGGAACGTCGCGCCGCGCCAATTGGCATCTCCCGCCAATTGCGATTGCGGGTCTGAGACGATCGCTGCGAGCGCGTCGCCGGCGCTGTGGGCGAAACGGAATTCCAGTTCGCCGACCGAGCACATCAGAAGCACGTGTCCGATCTCGTGCCAGATCCAGCGCGCGTCGGCCGCGATGCCGAGCGGCTTCGCTTGCGAGCGGTTGGTTCCGTCCCACGGCTTGCGTGCCCGGGTCGACAGGTCGCCCAGCGCCAAATGCAGTTGCAGAATCGGACGATCGCCGAGCGCGGTCGGTCCGACGTAGTCGACCGGCCAGCCCTCCGGAAGAACACGCGCGTTGACTGTCTGCCCGTCCTTGCCCGGCCCCGGCCTCACCCCGGAGCGATAAAAGATCTTGAGCGGCAGGCTCGTGATCCGAAAGTAGGAAGCCGCACTCATTCCATACGCATCGAGCCGCAGGAAGAATTGCCTGACATTGTTGTAGGCGCTGATTGCCGCGAAGCCGTTCGATCGAACGGGAGGCGCGGACGTGCCAGGCAGATCGACTGTCTTCGGATCTCCCGGCTTGGGGTAAGGGGGAGGAGGATAGGGATAGGGAGGGGGAGGACCGTCGGCAATGACAAATCCGGGGCAAACCACCACCCTTTCATCTTCGGTGAATCCTGATGGCAGCGGAAACGTCGTTGGCGGGAAGATCAACGGATCCGACCGATACGCGGTGATTGCCTCATCGTCGCGATATTGGTCGAGTGTCTCTTCGCTGCGTGTCGGGCGCCGCTTGCGAAGATCGGCCGGCGGCTGCTGCGAGGCAGGATCAATCGGAAACACCCACGCGTGTCCAGGCGTTATCGCGTCGGCGACGAGCTCAACCTTGCTGACAAGAGCCCCAGCCTCAGTCGGCGTCCCGGAGAACACGAACGAATATGGTGTGGCCCCGGTTCGCCCGCCCTCCGTTTCGGGCTTGCTCGTAGCTTGCCATTGGACAAGCGCTGTCTCTCCGTCGGATGTGGTGGCGATCCGGACGCCGCGAATGGAGACGGATTGATCTTTCAAACCAAGCTGACCGGACATCTCGGCTTTGACCCGAGCAAGCTTGTCCGTATTGAAGATCGCTGCGAACGCTTTCTCGTCCTTGTTCAATAAACCGAACACTTCGGCGGTGCTGTAAGGACCGAACGGAAGTGACGCGGTCATCCCGGTGATGCGTATTTCGTATTTTTTATTCTTGGGCCGCACATGCGCGACGACGCGGATGCCGAACCCCGAGCCCAGGAAATGGCCGGTCGATTTAAGTTTGGAGCTGGGATCGGGAATCCACTCGGAAGCCACCAAAATCACGGTCTGATCGAAGATCTCGCCCGCCCGCTCGCGCTCAACTCGGAACGACACGAACGGGTCGCCGGCCGTGTCATCGTGTGGATCGGCAGGAGGCCAGCCAAGGGGCAGCCACCGCATCAAGCCCGAAAAGCGACGCTTGAAGAAGTCCGGCGAGTTGGTCTTGAACACTCGCGGCAGACGGATGGGCGGATCGATATCGGGATTGCCTGCCACCGCTTCGAGGTAAGCATTTCCCACGCGTTGTATATTGGAATCATCAATTTTGGGAACGGTTCTCAGAAACGGAGCCGTTGGATGACGCAGCACGATAGAGGTCGGTTCGTTGACCGCATCGCCCCAGCGCTCACTCCAGAGCGCATATTTGCTGGGATGCCATTCTGCTAAATCGCGCGGTCGGCGAGCAACTTTATCTGCCATCTGCCACCCCTCCTGCTTGAGGCCGCCTCGCTGTGACGGAGCTCAATGGTGTGCGCACTTGTGCCTGGCGTCGTTGTCGATGAATTCTACTCCATGCCGCCATCTCGCGATAGCCAATCGCACAGGCAAGCAGCTTGCCGCCAAAGGTTGAGCCCTGCTGCCGGGGGGCGCAATGTCCCGAGCGCCTCGTCATGCGCGATGCTGCCGATTTGCTCTGGCGTATCAAATGGTTCTGTGTGCCCACCTGTTATTGTCGATCAACCCGCCGTCTACTGTGCATGGGGTTGTTTTCGACTTTTGGATCGTTGGGGCTCAGGAATCCTGCCTGCGATGCTCGATCTCGAGCGTGACCAGCCGGGCCAGCAGCGTCGCCGGATAGAGCTGGCCGAAAATCGCCTCCATGTTGCACAGGCTGCGCGCGACGGGATGCAGCGGCGCGACGTCGCCATATCCGGTCGTGGTCATCGTCGCGAAGCTGAAGTAGATCACCTCGCTCGCGAGCTTCGGACTGTCCTCCACCTTCATGCTGACAAAGGCGGCTGGATCGAGCGAGCCGATGAAAGTGTAGAGCGCCGCGAAGATCACCGCGACGGTCAGATAGAGCAGCACCGCGCCGATCACGCGATGGTAGGTCACGCGACCCGGCGCAAAGGTCTGCCGCGCCACCGCCCAGGCCATGGTTGTTCCCACGATGAACCACGAGCCGGCAAACAAATTCAGGTCGAGGATGGATGGCGATCTGATCCTCAGGATAGCGCCTGTTACGATCATGCCGAGCGCGATCAGCATGCCGACCACCGCGAACGGGCTGCCTGATATCACGAAGATGCCGACGACGAGCAGCAGCGCCAGCACCAGCTCGGACACCTGGAACGCGAACAGCCCCAGCGCCTGCAACGGCGCGACCACGAACATCATGACCACCATCAGCACTGTCAGCACCGTCAGGGCGGGATCTGCCCAGCGTTCGCGCAATTGATCGATGGTCATGACGCCTCAGCCGATCGAGCAGGGGACGCTCAGAAAGCCACGAAACCGCACGCGGCCGCCGCGCACGGGCTGGCCGCTCACGGCATAGTTCGGGAAGCGCGCCAGGAAGCGCGAAATCGCAATCGCGCCCTCGAGCCGTGCCAGCGCCATGCCGGCGCATTGATGCGCGCCGGTGGCAAAGGCAAGATGCCGGTTCGGCGTGCGCGCGATGTCGAAGCGTTCAGGGTCGGGAAACTGCGCGGGGTCGCGGTTGGCAGCGCCAATGCACAGCGTCACCGATGTGCCGGCCTCCAGCATGACGCCGCCGAGCTCGACCGGCTCGGTCGTCATGCGGTTGCCGAGCTGGTTCGAGCTTTCGTAGCGAAGGATCTCTTCCACCGCGGTCTTGATCAGGTCAGGGCTGTCGATCAGCCTTTGCTTCTGGTCGGGATTGCGATGCAGCGCCACGAGGCCGTTACCGATCAGATTGGTGGTGGTCTCGTGACCGGCATTGAGCAGGAAGATGCAATTGTGCAGCAGCTCCTTCTCGGTCAGCCGCTCGCCGTTGTCTTCACCCTGGATCAGGCGTGTCAGCACGTCGCGATCAGGGTTGCCCGGCTGCTGGCGCCGGCGCGCGACCAGCGTTTCGAGATAGGTGAGGAAATCCGTCACGGCCTTGTTGCCGCGCGCGGCAACCTCCGGCGAGACGACCGGCTCGAGCGCGCCAAGGATCGCCAGCGACCAGTCGCGCAGCGGCGCACGTTCGTCATGGGGCACGTCGAGCAGATTGCCGATCACCTCGATCGGGATCGAGGCGGCAAAATCCTCGATCAGCTCGCAATGGCCCTTGGCGGCGATGGCATCGAGCAATCCGTCGACCAGCTTGACGAGGTCGCCCTCCATGCCGGCGATCGCGCGCGGCGACAGCGCGCCCATGATCAGGCGCCGCACGCGGGTGTGAGCGGGCGGATCATTGAAGACGAGACTCGTGGTGTGATGCTCGTAGAGCGGCGTATCGCCATATTTCGGCGCGAACTCGCGCTTCTTGTCGGAGCTGAACGACTTTGTGTTCTTGTAGGTGGTGAGAAGGTCGTCGTAGCGCGTCAGGAACACGGTGCCGCTCGCAAGGCGCTTGACCGGTTCGTTCTCCCGCAGTGCACGATAAGTCGGGTAGGGATCGTCGTAGAATTCACTGGTCAGCTTCGCCAGATCGAACCTGGCCGCCAATTCTTTCGCACTTGCGTTCATCCGCCATACTCGCCTGATGAGACCGATATGCCGTTTTCGCTCTTTCGAGCCGTGCGGATCACCGTCTACAGTCTCGCCGTGATTTGCTAGCCGACCGGACAGAAAAATGCACGCCCGCGCTGACGCTGCCGACACGACGACGCCGACCTGGCCCGACGACATTTTCGCGACCTTGCAACGCTTCGACGTGCGGCAGGTGCCTTACGTGCCCGACGCCGGCCATTCGAAGCTGATCCAGCGTGTGCTCGGCTCATCCACGATGCGGGGCATTCCCCTGACGACGGAGGAGGAGGGCGTGGCGCTGCTCGCGGGCGCCTGGACCGGCGGCCAGCGCGGCGTCCTGCTGATGCAGTCGAGCGGCGTCGGCAACTGTATCAACATGCTGTCGCTGATCCCGATCCTGCGCTTTCCGTTCCTCACCCTCGTGACCATGCGCGGCGAGTGGGGCGAGTTCAATCCGTGGCAGGTGCCGATGGGCTCGACCACGCAGGGCGTGCTCGAACTGTCCGGCGTCAAGGTGCTCCGCGCCTCGAACGCAGCCGAAGTGCCGGCGGTGCTGGAGGCGGCAGCCGCCCAGGCCTACAACGCGCTCACGCCCACCGCCGTCCTGCTGTCGCAACGCCTGATCGGGGCCAAGGTTTTCACCAAATGAGCAAGGCCAATCTTCTCGACCGCCGCCAGGTGGTCTCCGCGCTGCTTGCGGATCGTAAGGACGTGGTCGCCATCGGGGGCCTCGGCGCCTCCACTAACGACATCACTGCCGCCGGCGACCATGCCCGCAATTTCTATCTCTGGGGTGGCATGGGCGGCGCTGCGATGATTGGGCTAGGCTTGGCGCTGGCGCAGCCAAAACTGCCGGTGCTGGTCATCACCGGCGACGGCGAGATGCTGATGGGGATGGGGAGCCTTGCCACCATCGGCCTGCAGAAGCCGTCCAATCTCTCAATCGTGGTGCTCGACAACGAGGCCTATGGCGAGACCGGCGGCCAGACCAGCCACACCTCGGCCGCCGCCGACCTGGTCGGCGTCGCCAGGGCCTGTGGCATTGCCGACAGCCGTGCGATCTCGACCATGGCCGAGGTCGAAGCCTTCGCCAAGACCATCCACGACCTCTCGGGAGGGCCGCGCTTTGCCAATGTGAAGATCGACAGCGCCAACGTCGAGCGGATCCTGCCGAGCCGGGACGGGACTTACATCGTCAATCGGATCCGCGGCGACCTCGGTTTCCAGCCGATCTGACGCGGTGCCCGATCCGGTCCCCGCAGGCGGCGTTCTCCCCGCGGAGGTAACCTGTGACCAATTTCCAACAGATCCCACCCATCTAGGTTGCGTCGCACCATTTGGCTTGACTTTTGCGTGGGTGAGTGCTTACTCACTAGCATGAGCTCATTGCGTATGACGAGCGACCTGAGGCGTCAATTGATCCTCGGAGCCGCAAAACGCTGCTTTGCCCGACACGGCTATACCGGCACCACGACCAAGAGCGTGGCGGCCGCCGCTGCCATTTCCGAGGCACTGCTGTTCAAGCATTTCCCTTCCAAGGCGGCGCTGTATGCCGAAATCCTCAGCGATGAGTGCGAGGCAGACCCGGCGCTGATGGAACTGCTCGAGCGGGAGCCGTCGACGGCCACCCTGGTCGAGCTGATCCGCAGCATGGTCCAGCATTTCCTGGAGACCGCCGACGGCCCCGACCAGGAAGAGGCCCAGCGTCTGCGACTGATGGTCACCAGTCATCTGGATGACGGCGAGTTTGCCCGTTTGCTATATGCCAAGATCGAGACGCTGATCGGCGCGGTCTTCGTCGCCTCGCTCGAACGCGCAGTCGCTGCCGGGGATGCGCGGGCCTGCGGCAGCGAACCGCTCAACCTGTTCTGGTTTGCGCACCACACGGTGATGACCGCTGCGCTGACCAGGCTGCCCTCGGTGCACTGTCTCGCCTATGGCGGGGCGAACGATCTGGAGCGGCAGCTCTGTGAGTTTCTCCTGAGAGGCATCGGACTTAACGACGCCGCAATTGCTTCGCATCTGGGCCACGAATTGGCCCCGGGTGCGGACAAGACGGCGATTGCAGAGAGTGCATGACATGAACATCGTAGCCGAACACAAGATTTCGGGCGAACCGATCGACAGCAAGGCCCCCAAGCGTCCGGTTCGGCCGGTGCTCTGGTTCATCATCATCGGCACGCTTCTGGGCGTGCTCGTCGGTGGTTTCGTCTGGTTCAATTATTTCCGTGGCCAGATGATCAAGCAGTTCTTTGCCAACAACAAGCCGCCGCCGACCCTGGTGAGCGCGGCCGAAGCGAAGTCCGAAGTGGTGCCGAACCTGCTGACCGCAGTCGGCGGCCTCGCTGCCGTGCACCAGGTCGACGTCACCTCCGACGTCAATGGACGCGTCATCGAGATCAAGTTTGAGCCGGGCATGCACGTCGAGGCCGGCATGCCGCTGGTGCAGCTGTTCGACGGGCCGGAGCAGGGCGATCTTGCCAACTACAAGGCGCAGGCGACTGGCGCGCAACTCGCGCTCGACCGCGCCAAGCAATTGGCGGCGCGCCAGTTCGGTCCGCAGTCGACCGTCGATGCCGCGCAGGCGACCTATGACCAGGCCATGGCCGGCATTAGCAAGACGGAAGCGCTGATCTCGCAGAAGCTGGTGCGCGCGCCGTTCTCCGGCGATCTCGGTGTCCGCAAGGTCGAGGTCGGACAATACCTCACCGCTGGTACGGCGATCGTGTCGCTGACCGACCTGTCGGAGCTCTGGGCCAACTTCACGGTGACGGAAAAGGACTCGGGCAACCTCAAGGTTGGCCAGTCGGTACGGCTGAAGGTCGACGCCTATCCGGGCCGCACCTTCGACGGCAAGATCACCACGATCGAGCCTCAGATTGCTGCCGAAACCCGCAACATTCGCGTGCAGGCAACGGTTGCCAACCCGGAGAAGATCCTGAAGCCCGGCATGTTCGTGACCACCACGGTGGTGCTGCCGGACAAGCCGGCCGTGATCACCGTTCCGGAAACGGCGGTCGACTACACGCTGTACGGCGACTCCGTGTTCATGATCACCGAGAAGAAGGAAGACGACGGCAAGACGACGCTGAGCGCGGTGCGCACGTTCGTGCAGACCGGCAATCGGGTCAACGGCCGCGTCGAGATCATCAAGGGCGTGAAGGCGGGCGACAAGGTCGTCGCCGTCGGCCAGCTCAAGCTGCAGTCGGGCGCCGCTGTCGCAATTTCGACCGACCCCGCTCCGTCGGTCCCGGCGCAGCCGCCGCGCTACTGACAATAAATACATCGCGTGATCCGGCCTGGCCGGATCACGTTTCTTGAGACAAGCGAAATCGAGATCGCCGCGATGGCCTTTACTGATATTTTCATCAAGCGCCCGGTTCTGTCGGTCGTCGTCAGTCTGCTGATCCTGCTGATCGGGCTGCGCGCGGCGATGGTGCTGCCGATCCGGCAGTACCCGAAGCTGTCGAATACGGTCATCAACATCACGACCGTCTATCCCGGCGCGTCCGCGGATTTGATCCAGGGCTTCATCACGACGCCGATCGAGCAGGCGGTCGCCTCGGCCGAGGGCGTCGACTACATGACCTCGTCCTCGGTGCTCGGCACCTCGACGATCCAGGTCTACATCAAGCTGAACTTCGATCCGAACCAGGCGCTCACCGAGGTGCTGGCCAAGACGAACTCGGTCAAATATCTGATTCCGAAGGAATCGAACGACCCGATCGTCACCAAGACCACGGGCCAGACCACGGCCGTGATGTATCTCGGCTTCTCCTCGGAGGAACTGTCGGGCTCGGCGATATCGGATTATCTGACGCGCGTGGTGCAGCCGGTGCTGTCCACCGTCGACGGCGTCGCCTCCGCCGACATTCTTGGCGGACAGACCTTTGCGATGCGGATCTGGCTCGATCCCGTGAAGATGGCCGGCCGCAGCGTGTCGCCGTCCGATGTTGCGGCCGCGATTCAGGCCAACAACTTCCAGTCCGCCGCGGGCCAGACCAAGGGCTATCTGGTCGTTTCCAACATCTCGACCAACACCAGTCTGACCGACGTCAACCAGTTCAGGAAGATGATCGTCAAGGCCAAGGATGGTGGCTTCGTCCGCATGGAGGACATAGCCACGGTCGAGCTTGCCGCGCAGAGCACCGATGCGAGTGTCGCCTTCAACGGCGAGCACGCGATCTTCATTGGCGTGAACGCGACGCCGCAGGGCAATCCGCTGACGCTGGTCAAGGGCGTCCGGGCGTTGTTCCCCGAGCTCGAGCGCAACCTGCCGCCATCGATGAAGATGAAGGTCGCCTACGACTCGACCAAGTTCATCCAATCCTCGATCGACGAGGTGAAGAAGACGCTGGGCGAAGCCGTGATCATCGTGATCGTGGTGATCTTCCTGTTCCTGGCCTCGCTGCGATCGGTCATCATTCCTGTTGTCACCATCCCGTTGTCGATGATCGGTGTCTGTACCCTGATGCTGGCGCTCGGGTTCACCTTCAATCTGCTGACCTTGCTCGCGATGGTGCTCGCGATCGGCCTCGTGGTCGACGACGCCATCGTGGTGGTGGAGAACATCCATCGACATCTCGAGGAGGGAAAGACACCGGTACAGTCGGCGCTCGAAGGCGCGCGCGAGATCGTCGGTCCCGTCGTGTCGATGACCATTACCCTTGCCGCGGTGTATGCCCCGATCGGCTTCCTCGGCGGTCTCACCGGTTCGCTGTTCCGGGAATTCGCCTTCACGCTCGCCGGCTCGGTGATCGTATCGGGCGTGATCGCGCTGACCTTGTCGCCGATGATGTGCTCAGTGCTGCTCAAGAACACCGAAGAAGGCCGCTTCGCCAAGCTGGTCAACAAGGTGTTTGGCGCAGTGACGCGCTGGTATGGCCGCAGGCTCGACCGGTCGCTCGATTACAAGGCGATTACCGGCCTGTTCGCGATCACGATCCTCGGGCTTGTCGGCTTCCTCTATATGCACACCTCGAAGGAGCTGGCACCTGAGGAGGACCAGGGCATTGTCTTCGCGGTGACCAAGGCGCCGAAATACGCCAACATCGATTACGTCGATTTCTACGGCGACAAGCTCGACAAGAAGTTTCAAAGCTTCCCCGAGACCGATCTGCGTTTCGTGCTGAACGGCATCAACGGCCCGCAGGGCGGTATTGCCGGCATGCTGCTCAAGCCGTGGGAGGAGCGCAAGCGCTCGTCGATCGCGCTGAAGCCGCTGGTTCAGGCCGAGCTCTCCAAGATCGAGGGCGTGCAGGCGTTCGCATTCAACCTGCCGCCGCTGCCGGGTGGTCCGGGCGGTCTGCCGGTGCAGATGGTCATCAATTCCACCGCGGGCTATCAGACCGTCTTTGAGCAGATGGAGAAGCTGAAGGACGCTGCGCGCAAGAGCGGCATGTTCATCGTTTCCGACAGCGACCTCGCCTTTAACCAGCCGAGCGTGACGGTCACGATCGACCGCAGCAAGGCGCAGGATCTCGGCGTCAACATGCAGAACCTCGGTAGTACGCTCGCGGTTCTGCTCGGCGGCAACTACATCAACCGCTTCAATCTCGAGGGCCGGTCCTACCAGGTGATCCCGCAGGTGCCGCGCAGCGACCGTCTCTCGCCGGAATCGCTTGGTGGCTTTTACGTGACGACCAACACCGGCCAGCAGCTCCCGCTGTCGACCGTAGTGTCGATCAAGACCAAGACCGATCCGAACTCGCTGACGCACTACAATCAGCTCAACTCGGCGACGTTCTCGGCCGTGCCGATGCCCGGCGTGACCGTCGGCGCCGCAGTGGACTTCCTCGAGGGTGAGGCCAAGAAGCTGCCGCAGGGCTTCAGCCACGACTATCTCGCGGATTCAAGGCAGTATGTGCAGGAGGGCAACCAGCTCGCGATCACCTTCGGTTTCGCGCTGATCATCATCTTCCTGGTGCTGGCGGCCCAGTTCGAGAGCTTGCGCGATCCACTGGTGATCATGATTTCGGTGCCGATGGCGATCGTCGGTGCCTTGATCCCGCTGTTCTTCGGCGTGGCGACCATGAACATCTACACTCAGGTCGGTCTGCTCACCCTGGTCGGCCTGATCACCAAGCACGGCATCCTGATGGTGGAGTTCGCCAACGAGCTCCAGGTGAATGAACGGCTTGACCGCCGCTCGGCCATCGAAATGTCGGCCCGCATCCGCTTGCGGCCGATCTTGATGACGACGGCTGCGATGGTGACCGGTCTGATCCCGCTGCTGACTGCGACCGGCGCTGGCGCCGCCAGCCGCTTCTCGATCGGCCTCGTGGTCGTCGCCGGTATGTCGATCGGGACGCTGTTCACCCTGTTCGTACTGCCGGCCGTCTATGTCGTGCTGGCGACCGACCATCGCGCGGCCGCCGATTCCGAGCGGAACAAGCAGGTCAACGAGCTCGACCTCAATGCCAAGGCGCTGCGGCCGACCTGACCGACGCTCCATGAACGTGCGAAGCGGCAACAGCCATCGCTGTTGCCGCTTTTTTTTGTCGTGCAGAATCTCATAATATGATGGCTGGAGCGCCACGAATGTGCGCTTGAGGCGAGGCGTCGGATGAAGAGGCGTGAATTTCTGGCGGTGCTTGGCGGGGCGGCATTGGCTCGGCCGGGCATGGCGTCGGCCGATACGCCGGGCCGCATCTATCGCATCGGCACCGTGACGCCGATCGTGCCTGTTACGGCGGAGAGCCCCGGCGGCAAGATCCTGGTCAAGGTGCTTGAAGAGCGGGGGTTCAAGCTTGGCCAGAACCTGACCTTTGAGGCGCGGGGTGCGCTGGGCGACGTCGCGATGCTGCCGTCTTTGATGTCGGAACTGAAGGCCAAGAATGTCGACGTCATCGTCATCATTGGCTACCCGACCGCGATGGCCGCCAAAGCGGCCGGCCTCGCCACCGTTGCGGCCAGCGGTGTCGGCGATCCCGTCGAAACCAGGCTGATCGAGAGCCTGGCGCATCCGGGTGGCAAGATCACCGGGATTTCGGATGTCGCGGCGACGCTCAGCGCCAAGCGGCTGTCGCTGCTCAAGGAGCTGTCGCCAAAGCTGACCAAGGTTGCGATGCTCTGGAATAAGGACGATCTTGGCATGACCATGCGCTATCAGGCGTCCGCAAAGGCAGCCCAGGCGCTTGGACTGACCGTACAGGCGCTCGGCGTGCGCGAGCCGGACGATTTCGACGAAGCCTTCTCGGTGATGAACAACGATTTGCCTGACGGCATCCTGATGGTGGCGGATGCGCTGACCATTCTCAACCGGGAGCGCGTGTTCGAGTTTGCTGCCGTCCGGAAACTGCCGGCGATCTACGAATTCGACCAGTTCGCCCGCGACGGCGGTCTGATGTCCTATGGCGCGGATTCCTCGGAATCCTTCGAGCGGGCGGCGGCCCTGGTCGCCCGCATTTTCAACGGGGCCAACCCCGGCGATCTGCCATTCGAGCTGCCGACCCGCTATCCCCTGGTGATCAATCTGAAGACGGCCAAGTCGACCGGGCTTGAAATTCCCCCGACCTTGCTTGCACTTGCCGACGAGGTCATCGAGTAATCTTGCCGTTGTGGCAAGAGACAAGGTGCGGCCTTCTTGCTAGGCTCGGGGCAATGAGCATTTCGGTCCATCCCGACACCCCGCAAACCAGGACTCTGCCGAGCGCGGCCGGGAACGGGATCGCATCCGCCGAGGCGGGTCGGGGGATCAGGACCCGGCTGTTCACCAAATATGTCGTGCTGTTCGTGGCCGTGGTCGCGGTCGCCCTGCTGGCCAATGGCCTGTTCGAGGTCTTCTTCTACTACAGGGAGCACAAGGCCGCTCTGATCCGGGTCCAGCACGAGCAGGCCGAGGCGGCCGCCGCCAAGATCAGCCAGTTCGTCAAGGAGATCGAGAGCCAGCTCGGCTGGACCACGCAGCTGCCCTGGTCTGCGGGTTCGGTCGAGCCGCGCCGGTTCGACGCGCTGCGCCTGCTGCGCCAGGTGCCTGCGATCACCGAGCTCGCCCAGGTGGATTCGACCGGCAAGGAGCGCCTGCGCGTCTCACGGCTGGCGATGGACGCGATCGACAGCGGCATCGATCTGTCTGGTGATCCAAAGTTCACGGAAGCCGTGGCGCACAAGGTCTATTACGGACCGGTCTATTTTCGCCGCGAGTCCGAGCCCTACATGACGCTGGCACTGGCCGGGGCACGGAAGGATGCCGGGGTCAGCATCGCGGAAGTGAACCTGAAGCTGATCTGGGATGTCGTCTCCCAGATCAAGGTCGGCCAGCATGGGCACGCCTACGTGGTCGGCCCCGAAGGGCGGCTGATCGCGCATCCCGACATCAGCTTGGTGCTGCGCAACACTGACATGTCCGGCCTTGCACAGGTACGCGCAGCGCAGGCCGGCGGCGGCGCCGTGCCCGATGCGCTTCAGGAGGCGGTCAACATCCAGGGTCAGAAGGTTCTGACCGCCTCGGCCCCGATCGAGCCGCTGCATTGGACCATGTTCGTCGAGCTGCCCGTCGAGGAGGCCTATGCCTCGCTCTACGCCTCGTTGCAGCGGCTCGCGTTCGTGCTGCTCGCCGCATCGATTTTTGCGGTGCTCGCGGGAATTTTCCTGGCGCGCCGCATGGTCGGCCCGATCCAGGCACTGCGCAGCGGCGCCGAGCGGATCGGCGGCGGCGATTTTTCTCAGCGCATCTCGATCAAGACTGGCGACGAGCTGGAGGGGCTGGCGGACCAGTTCAATGACATGGGCTCGCGCTTGCAGGAATCCTATGCCGACCTCGAGAACAAGGTCGAGCGGCGGACCGCCGAATTGCGCGAAGCGCTACAGCAGCAGACCGCAACCGCCGATGTGCTGAAGGTGATCAGCCGCTCGACATTTGATCTGCAGACCGTGCTCGACACGCTGGTGGGATCGGCTGCCCGCTTGTGCGATGCCGACGAAGGAACGATCTTCAGACCCCGCGATGGCGTCTTTTATCTGTCAGCAAGCTGCGGCCTCGATGCGGAGCAGGAGAACAAGCTTCGGACATTTGCTTCCGTGCCGGAGCGCGGAAGCGTCGTGGGACGCACATTGCTCGATCGCAAGACAGTCCATATTCCCGATGTGCAGGCCGATCCGGAGTATGCACCTTCGTCTGCGCGAAGACGCGCCAACGTGCGTACGATGCTAGGTGTTCCACTGCTGCGGGAGGGGGCGCCCATCGGCGTCTTCGTCTTGACGCGGCATGTCGTGCGTCCCTTCAGCGAAAAACAGATCGAGCTCGCAACGACCTTTGCAGACCAGGCCTTGATCGCGATTGAGAATGTACGCTTGTTCGACGAAGTCCAGGAGCGCACCAGAGAGCTATCACGATCCCTCGACGACCTGCGCGCCGCTCAAGGCCGCCTGATCCAGACCGAAAAGCTTGCTTCGCTCGGCCAGCTCACGGCGGGCATCGCCCACGAGATCAAGAACCCGCTCAACTTCGTCAATAATTTCTCCTCGGTATCGACCGAGCTGATCGACGAGCTCAAGGAGGTTCTGCACACGGCTTCTCTCGACGACAAGACCAAGGAAGAGGTCGACGAGCTGACAAGTATGCTCAAGGGCAATCTCGAGAAGGTCGTGCAGCACGGCAAGCGCGCCGATTCCATCGTCAGGAACATGCTGCTGCATTCCCGCGAAGGCTCCGGCGAGCATCGCCCCGCCGACATCAACGCGATCGTGGAGGAGAGCCTCAATCTGGCCTATCACGGCGCGCGCGCCGAGAAGCCCAACTTCAACGTCACGCTCAAGCGCGATCTCGACCCCGCAGCCGGCATGGTCGATGTCTACCCGCAGGAAATCACCCGCGTCTTCCTCAACCTGATCTCGAACGGGTTCTATGCGGCGGCCAAGCACAAGGAGAGCGCTGCTGACAGCTTCGAGCCGACCCTGAGCGCAGCGACGAAGGATCTCGGCAACAGGGTCGAGATCCGGATCCGCGACAACGGCACGGGTATTCCGCAGGAGGTGAAGGAGAAGATGTTCAATCCCTTCTTCACCACCAAGCCGGCAGGCGAGGGAACGGGGCTTGGCCTGTCCATGAGCCACGACATCGTCGTGAAACAGCATGGCGGCACGATCGACGTGAACACCACACCCGGTGTCTTCACCGAATTCATCATCACCTTGCCGCGCGCAATGGCGGCAGGCGGCACTTCCGGAGGCAAGACGTGAACGTTTACATCCTGGTCGTCGATGACGAGCCCGATGTCGAGGCGCTGTTCCGGCAGCAATTCCGGCGCGACCTGCGCGCCGGCCGTTTCCAGATGGAATTCGCACCCTCTGCGCCCGATGCGCTGAAGCGTGCCGCCGAGGTGCGCGACCCCTCGTTGATCCTGATCCTGTCTGATATCAACATGCCCGGCATGAGCGGGCTCGATATGCTGCCCAGGGTGCGCGCGGAGCATCCGCATGTTCCTGTGATCATGATCACGGCCTACGGCGATGCCGAGACGTATCGCAAGGCGATCGAGCGCGGCGCCACCGGGCTCCTCACCAAGCCGATCGATTTCGCGCTGCTGCGCCAGCAGATCGACACGAGGCTCGAGCAGGCGGCATGACCCCGACCATCCTCTTCGTCGACGATGAGCCCGATCTCGAGGCGCTGATCCTGCAAAAATTCCGCAGGCAGATCCGTGATGGGCTCGTCGCCATAATGTTCGCACGCGATGGTCTCGAAGCGCTGGAGTCGCTCGAGCAGAATCCGCATGTCGACATGGTGGTCTCGGACATCAATATGCCCAGGATGGACGGGCTGTCGCTGTTGCAAAAGCTGCAGGAAGCCGAGGACAAGAAGTCGACCATCATCGTCTCGGCCTATGGCGACATGAGCAATATCCGCACCGCCATGAACCGCGGCGCATTCGATTTTCTCACCAAGCCGATAGATTTCGCCGACCTCGAGACCACGATCGCGAAGACCCTTCGCCACATCGAGATGCTGCGCGAGGTGCGGCGCCGTCAGGCGGAGGCTGAGCGGGCCCACGCCGCGTTGTCGCGCCATTTCTCGCCCGAGCTCGCCAAACGTCTGGCGTCAAGCGGTGACGGCGAGGGAATCGAGGTGCAATGGCGCGATGTCGCCGTCATCTTCACTGACATCACCGGCTTCACATCGCTGGTCGAGAGCGCGGCGCCTGAGACCCTGGGCGCGCTCCTCAATGAATATGTCGGTGGGATGACCGAAGTGATCTTCGCGCATGAGGGGACGGTGGCCAAGATCATCGGCGACGCGATCCATGTGCTGTTCAATGCGCCCGGCGATCAGCCCGATTATGCGACGCGCGCGGTCGCCTGCGCGCACGATCTCGACCGCTGGGCGCAGGATTTTTGCGTGCGTCAGAAGGCGAGCGGCGTCAATTTTGGCACAACCCGTATCGGCATTCACGCAGGATCCGCACTGGTCGGCAATTTCGGCGGCAATCGCTTCTTCGATTACACCGCCTATGGGGACACGATCAACATCGCGGCGCGGCTGGAGGCCGCCAACAAGCAGCTCGGCACCCGCATCTGTGTCAGCTCCAGTGTCGCCGAGGCAGCCTCGAACTTTCAGGGTCGCCCGGTGGGTGATTTGATGCTCCGCGGACGCAGCGAACCGTTGCGCGCATTCGAGCCGCTGCCACATGACAGGTTTGATGCACCCGCGACAGCACAATATGCCGAGGCGTTTGCCAGGATGCAGACGGGCGACGTCGCGGCGATGCCGGCCTTCGCCGCGCTGGTCGGGATGCACGCCGATGATCCGCTCGCCGGCTTTCACTTGAGACGCCTGCTCAACGGCGCCAAAGGCATTCGTATCCAACTGGATTAGGGTTCGACATGACGCGTGAATTCTCCGCCGGAAATTACCGGTTCATCCCCTCCGTGTTCCAGTATTCTGCTGGTGCTGCTGCCGACGACGGCTATGAGATCGAGCGTGTCAGGTTCGATCGTCTGGTCCCGCTCGCCGACGGGTTTGCGCTGGCTGCAAACTACATCCAGGCGGCGGGGCGTCCACTGACGGCCTTCTGTGCCTGCGAGTTACGCTCGCCGGCGGCCTTCAGCGAAGAAGGCTTTCGCGCGTTCAACCTGCACTATGTGAAGACGCTGTCGGAGTGGGGCATCTTCGACGGCAGCATCAATCCGGTCGCACGCAGCAATGTCTGTCCCGAGATCGATCCGCCCGCGGAGCCGTCGTTCTACGCGTTCTCGTTCACTCGCCCGACGAATTCGAAGGCGCCGTCCTTCGTGATCGCCGGTGGTGCTGAGGCACGCGAGGGCAGCGGCACTTATGTCGAGCGCACGGTGCGCTACCGCGACCTCAGTCCGGAAGGCCTGCGCGAGAAGGTACGCTTCACCACGACCTCGCAGATGGAGAGCCGGATGACGACGTTCGGATTCGGCTGGAAGGATACCACGGGCGTGCAGGCCTATTCCGTGCATGACTTCCATCACACGCTGGTCGACGAACTGGTTCGGCGCGGCGCGCTGCGCTCGGGGCTCACCTGGCACTTCGCGCGGCCGCCGGTGGTCGATCTCGAATATGAGATGGATTGCCGGCGCGTGATGCGCGAGATTGTTATCTAACGTTGCCGCGGATCCAGCGCATCGCGCAGCCCGTCGCCAAGCAGGTTTAGTGACAAGACCACGAGGAAGATCGCCAGCCCCGGCCAGATCGCCATCCAGGGTGCCTGGGTCAGGAAACGTTGCGCTGCATTGAGCATGCTGCCCCAGGATGGCGAAGGCGGCTGCTGGCCTAACCCGAGGAACGACAGGGCGGCTTCCGCGATGATGGCTGCGGCGATCGACAGCGTCGCCTGGACCAGCAGTGCGGGCAGGATGTTCGGCAGGATGTGCGAGACCGCGATTCGCCAGTCGGGATTGCCGAGCGCGCGGGCCGCCTCGACATAGTCCTCGGCCTTGACGCTCAGCACCTGACCACGGGTGAGACGGATGAAGACCGGCGTTGCCGAGATGCCGATCGCGATCATGGCATTGCCGAGGCTCGGACCAAGGAACGCCGCCAACGCAATGGCCAGGATCAGGAACGGACAGGCGAGCATCGCATCGGTGATCCGGCTGATCAGCGCATCGACGAATCCGCCGCGATAGCCGGAGAGCAGGCCAAGAGGGACGCCGATGCCAAGCGCAATCGCAACCGAGATCAGGCCTGCCAGCAGCGAGGCGCGTGCGCCATAGATGACGCGGCTCAGGATATCGCGGCCGAGCTCGTCAGTGCCGAACCAGTGCGCTGCTGTCGGCGGCTTGCGCACCAGGCTCCAGCTTGTCGCGATGGGGTCGTATGGCACGATCAGAGGCGCCAGCAGCGCAAGCAGGATGAACACGATGAGGACCAAAAGGCCCGCGACCGCAGCCTTGCGCTTGAACAGGCGACGTCGTGCCCGGCGCGCCGGACTGTCGAGCTCCCCGGCATCGGTGACGGAGGTGGCCGCGAGCACGGCGTCGGTCATGGCCTAGCCCCTCAGCCGCGGATTGACGAGGATATAGGCGACGTCGGCGACCAGATTGAGCGTGATGTAGACCGTGGCGGTCACCAGCACCACGCCCTGCACGACGGCGTAATCGCGGTTGAACACGGCGTCCACGATCAGCTTGCCGAATCCGGGAATGGAGAAGATCTGCTCGGTCAGTACCGCGCCGGACAAGAGCGTACCGAGTTCGAGGGCGCCGAGTGTGATGATGGGCGTGAGCGCGTTGCGCATGGCGTGCTTGAGAATCACCGAGCGCTCGGACAGGCCCTTGGCACGCGCGGTGCGGACGTAATCGCTTTCCAGCACCTGGAGCATGGCGCTGCGGGTATGCCGCATCAGGATCGCTGCAATGGCGTTCCCGAGCACGAAGGCCGGCATGATGGTGGCGGCAAGGCTCGCCCGCCAGTTCTCGGTCAGAGGCACATAGCCGGAGGCCGGCAGCCAGCCGAGCTCGATCGAGAACAGGAAGATGAGCATGATGCCGAGCCAGAAATTCGGCGTCGAGATGCCCCACAGCGCAAAGAAATTGGCGCCGTAGTCCCAAGCCGTCCCCTTCTTCACGGCCGCGACGATCCCGGCGGGGATGCCGATCAGGAAGGCGATGATGATCGCCATGGCGCCGAGCTGCAGCGTCACCGGCAGCTTTTGCGCAATCAGCTCGCGCACTGGCATCTTGTTGCGTAGCGATTCGCCGAAATCGCCGACAAGCACACCCTTGATCCAGTACGCATATTGTACGGGGACGGGCTGATCGAGCCGGTATTGGTGCCGGATTTGCTCGATAACGGCCGGATCGCGTTCTTCGCCCGCCATCACCAGCGCGGGATCGCCCGGCAGCAATTGCTGCAGCGAGAAAATCAGCACTGACACGAAGAATAGCGTCGGGACGATCTGCGCAAGCCGGCGGGCGAGGAAGTTCAGCATCCTTGCAGCGTTACTTCAGCTTGAGGCCGACAACGCGCACGAGGCCGTCGGGCATCTGCTTGTAGCCTTCGAGCTTGGTGGTGTGCGCAATGATGATGCGGCGATGGTAGAGATAGAGGATCGGCTCTTCGTCCTGGACGAGCTTGGCCAGGATTTCGTAGCTGGCCTTGCGCTTGGCGGGATCCGTCACGAGCCGCGCGTCTTCCAGTGCCTTGTCTGCCTGCGCATTATTCCAGTCGCCGTAATTCTGAGGCGCGTTGCTGTGCAGGAAGATGAAGCTGTTGCCGTCAGGATCGACACGGCCGCTCCAGCCGAGCATGAAGGCCTGGTAGTCACCGGCCTCAGCCTGCTTCAGTCCGGTTGCGAATTCGGTGACGCGGATCTTCATGTCGAAGCCGGCTTCCGCGGCCATCGATTGGATCACCTGCGCGGGCGTCTCCGTCTCCGCGCCCTTCGGCACCAGGAAATCGACGCTGACCGGCGGCTTCACGCCAGCTTCCTTCAGCAGGGCCTTGGCCTTCTCCACGTCGCGGGCACGGACCGGAAGGGATTTCTGATAGTAGGGATGGTCAGGATTGACCCATTGATTGCCGACCTGGAACTCGCCGTTGAAGACGACCTGATTGATCGCCTCGCGGTCGATGGCAAGATCGAGCGCCTGCCTGACTTTTGCTGATTGGCTGAGCGGCCCCTTGGCCTTGTCCTTGCCGATGTTGAGCGTGACGCCTTGATAGCCGAGCTCGATGGCGGTGGCGACCTTGAGCCGTGAATCACTGCGCACCTCCTTGAGGTCAGTGGCGAGCACGCGCTCGATCAGATCGAGGCCGCCGGATTTCAGGTTCGCCAGCCGCACAGTGGCGTCGACGATCGGCTGGAACACGATCTTGTCGATGAAGACGTTGTCCTTGTTCCAGTAGTCGGCGAACTTCTCGAATACGATGCGATCCTGCTGCACGCGCTCGACGAATTTGTAAGGGCCGGCGCAGACCGGATGCAGGCCGAACTTGTCGCCGGCTTCCTTCGCGGCCTTTGGCGACACCATCATGCCGGCGCGATCGGTGAGCTGGGCGAGCAGCGGTGAGAACGGCGATTTCAGCACCAGCTTGATGGTGAGGGGATCGACGACATCGATGTGGTCGAGCGAGGCGAGCTCCGGCTTGCGGAACGAGCCGGGGAAGGTCAGATGGCGCTCCAGTGAGAACTTGGCGGCCTCAGCATCGAACGGCTCGCCGTCGTGGAATTTCACGCCGGGCCGGAGCTTTATCACGAGGCCCTTGCCGTCATCGACGGTCTCGCTCGACAGCGCGAGCTGCGGCACGATGTTCAGCTTCTCGTCGATGTCGAACAGCTTGTCGCAGAAGGCGGCGAACACGATGCGGCCGACATAGGTGCGCGCCATGGTGGGATCGAGGATATCAGGATCCTCGGCAAGCCCAATCCGCAGCGTGGTCTGGGCTTGGGCGGCTCCAAGCGTCAGCAGGGCGACGGCAGCCGTCGCGGCCAGGCGAAACATATTCATCGGACAGTCCCCATTGCTCCGGCTACGTCGTTGTAGGCCTTGCACTCTGTATACCAACACCAGCCGGGTTCGCGCCTTCCGTCTTTCGGCTGAAAGCCGCGACTAATTTTGTCAGTGCCGGTGAAAATCCGGCCGTTGCGGGCAGGATCGTGTCGGCCGAAGGCAGTTCGCTGACCCGGTGGCAGGCAGTGGCGTGGCCAGCGCCGTCCGCCACCAGCGCTGGCGCCTCAGCGCGGCAGCGGTCGATCACGAAGGGGCAGCGGGTGTGGAAGCGGCAGCCAGATGGCGGATTAAGAGCGCTCGGGATCTCGCCTTGTAGTACGACCTTCGCCCGCTTGGCGTGGGGTTGCGGCAGGGGAATCGCGGACAGCAGCGCGCGACTATAGGGATGGCGGGGCTGGGCGAACAACTTGTCCGCGTCGGCCTCTTCGACGATGCAGCCGAGATTCATCACTGCGACGCGGTCTGCGATGTGCTTGACCACGGCGAGGTCGTGCGAGACGAAGATATAGGCGAGGCCAAGTCTATCCTGAAGCTCGCGCAGCAGGTTTAGGATCTGCGAGCGGATCGATACGTCGAGCGCCGAGACCGGCTCGTCGCAGATGATCAGCTTCGGCTGGACCGCGAGCGCGCGCGCAATGGCGATGCGCTGGCGCTGGCCGCCGGAGAACTCGTGCGGATAGCGCCGCGCCAGTCGCGGCTCGAGCCCGACCAGCCGCAAGATTTCCGCGACGCGCTCGCGCCGCTGCGCCGGTGGCACGAGATCGTGCAGCGCCAGCGGCTCGGTCAGAATCTGCGCAACCGTCATGCGTGGATTGAGCGAGGCGTAGGGGTCCTGGAAGATGATCTGCGCCTCGCGGCGGAATTTGCGGAGCGCATCGGCATCGAGGGAGAGCAGATCGCGGCCGTCGAACTGCACGCTGCCTGCATCCGGCTCGATCAGCCGCAGCACCAGGCGGCTGACGGTGGACTTGCCGCAGCCGGACTCGCCGACCAGGGCGAGAGTCTTTCCGGCCTCGAGCGAGAACGACACGCCATCGACGGCTTTGACATGCGCGCGCGCCCGGCCGAGCAACGAGCGCTCGGCGACGAAATGCTTGACCAGGCCGTTGACCTCGAGGAGAGCCATCACGACACCAGCAATTCGAGCGGCGTGCGGATGCAGCGCGAGACGTGGCCGGGGCTGACGGCGATCAGTGGCGGCGGCGCCTTGGTGCAGGCCTCCAGCACGAAGGGACAGCGCGCCGCGAAGCGGCAGCCGGCGGGCGGCTGCGCCATGTTCGGCACCATGCCTTCGATGGTCGCCAGCTGCTCGGCGCGATGGTCGAGCCGCGGGATCGAGCCAAGCAGACCAATGGTGTAGGGATGCTGCGGAACCGAAAACAATTCTTCGACCGGCGCGCGCTCGACGATTTCGCCGGCATACATCACCGCGACTTCGTCGCAGACTTCGGCGACGACGCCGAGATCGTGAGTAATCAGGATGATGGCGGCGCCGCTGGCGGCCTTCAACTCGCGCATCAACTCCAGGATCTGGGCTTGTAGCGTGACGTCGAGCGCGGTGGTCGGCTCGTCCGCGATCAGCAGCTGCGGATCGCAGGCGAGCGCCATCGCGATCATCACGCGCTGGCGCATGCCGCCGGAGAGCTTGTGCGGATATTCGTCGATCCTCCGCTCGGGCGAGGGGATGTGCACGCGGCGCAGCAACTCGATGGCCCGCTCGCGCGCGCTTTTCCGCGAGCCGCCGCGATGGCGCAAAATCGTCTCGATGATCTGGTCGCCGATCGTAAAACTCGGGTTGAGCGACGTCATGGGCTCCTGAAAGATCATCGCGAGCCGGTTGCCACGCAAATCGCGCAGAGTCTGGTCCGGGGTCTTCAGGAGATCAAAACCGTCGAAGCGGATCGCGCCAGTAATCTCCGTCGTCTGCTTTGGCAAAAGCCCCATGATCGCCAATGAAGTCACGCTCTTGCCGCACCCGGATTCGCCAACGAGACCGAGCGTCGCGCCATTAGCAACGCTGAGATCGACGCTATCGACGGCATGGGTGATACGGCCGTCGTCGCCGTGAAAGCGGATACGCAGGTCCCTGATCTCGATGAGAGGGCTCATGCTTGTCTTGCCCGCGCCGCAGCGATGCTGGCATCGATGACACTGCGATCGGTGTTGCCGGCCGGATTTTGCCGGGTCGGCATGGAGGGGCGGAAGTGGACCCAGAGCTCGTGGCTGACCCGTTCGAGCCGCTCGAGCTCGCCGAGCGGATCGGGATGATCGTCGGCGCGGATGTCCAGCGCCGGCCATTCCTCCTCGCCGTGGATAAGCAGCGCAGCCGATTGCTTGCCGCGCTTGTCGCCGCCGGCAGCTTCGCCTGCACGCATTGCCGCGAGCAGGCGGCGCGGGAAGGGCAGGCTGTCATTGGCGATGTAGGTTTTCGCCGTCTCGGCGAGCACATCGGCGCCCGCAAGCATGTTGCCGGCGACCGAGAATCCGCTGCCGGCGATGTGCCCGCACCAGTCGACACAGTCGCGCCCGGTATGCGCGGCGACCGCGCCGCTCGCATCCATGATGTGGATCTGGCGGCTCTCGCGGCCGTCATCGGTCGCGAGCAGCGTGGCGAGCGCGTCATGCGCGTTAAGGCCTTCGCGGAGCAGCTTGACGCCATCGATGCCGTAATAGGGATTGACGAAGGCCTGGGTTGCGATCGCGCCGAGGCCGGCCGCGATATAGGGCACGCGGGCGCCGACGGCAAAGAAGCGGGTCGCGACCGCAATGCCGAACTGGCCGGTGGCAGGATCTCGCGCGATGATCGACCAGGTCATGAGATGCCTTCAGCGTCCGGCGGCGTAGCCTTGCATGCCGCGCGGATTGGCGGCGGCGCGGCGGCGCACGCCGACACGGGAGGCCGCGGTGAGACGGCCCTCCGACCAGTCGGGCCCGACCTCGACGATATGGCGGCGCTCGCGCAAATTCTCGATCGTTGCCTTCGGCACGCGGTTCTCGACCACGAGCACGCCAGGACGCGCGGTGCGCGGCCAGAACGAGATCGGGAAATGCTCGGAGTGCCAGGCCGGGGCGTCGATAGACTCCTGCAGATTCAGGTTGCAATGGACGTGGCGCAGGAAGAACTGCGTGATCCATTGGTCCTGCTGATCGCCGCCGGGCGAGCCCCAGGCGAGATACGGCTCGCCGTCGCGCAGTGCCATGGTCGGCGACAACGTCGTGCGTGGCCGCTTGCCGGGCGCGAGCGAGCCGGGATGATTTTCCTCCAGCCAGAACATCTGGGCCCGGCTGCCGAGGCAGAAACCGAGCTCGGGAATAACAGGCGAGGATTGCAGCCAGCCACCTGACGGTGTCGAAGACACCATGTTGCCGGCCTTGTCGATGATATCGAAATGCACGGTATCGCCGCGCACCTCGCCGAAGCGTCCCACGGTCGGCTCGCCGGCGCCGAGCGCGCCAACCGCCTCGCGCTGTCCCTCGGCGCGGCGCAGCTTCACCACACCACCAAAACCTTCGACCGTGCCGGGCACGAAATCGAGCGATGCCTTGTCGGTGACGAGCTTGCGGCGCTCGTCGTTATATGCGTCCGATAGCAGCGTTCCGATCGGGATGTCGGAGAACTTGGGGTCGCCGTAGAATTTTTCGCGGTCGGCAAAGGCGAGTTTCGCGCATTCGATCTGGAGATGGATGAACTCCGGCCCGGTCGGATCGAGCTCGTCGAGTGCAAAGCCTTTCAACAGCGCCAGCTGTTGCAGTGTCACAGGGCCCTGGCTCCAGACGCCGGCCTTGCAGACCGTGTAGCGGCCATAATCATAGGTGAGCGGCGCCTCGACCGTCGGCTGCCAGCGCGCCATGTCATCGGCGGATAGCACGCCGCGATGCGGGGAGCCGCTGACGTCCATCACCTCCTGCGTCCGGCAGAACCTGTCGATGGCTTCGGCCACGAAGCCTTGCGACCAGGCCTTGCGTGCGCGCTCGATTTCGGCATCGCGGCCGCCACCGCCGCTCTCGGCCTCATTCAAAATGCGGGCGTAGGTCGCAGCCAGCGTCTTGTTGGTGAAGATCGTGCCGGGTTTCGGCACCTCGCCGTTCGGCAGATAGACCGCGGCCGAAGTTGGCCAGTGCTTGCGGAACAATTGCTCGACGGTCTGGATCGTGGCGCAGGCGCGCTCAACCAGCGGATAGCCGTCGCGGGCGTAGGAGATCGCGGGCTCCAGCACGTCGCGCACGCGCATCGTGCCGTAGTCGCGCAGCAGCATCATCCAGGATTCGAAGGTGCCGGGCACGCAGGCGGCGAGCAGGCCGGTGCCTGGCACCATATCGAGGCCTTCGCTCTTGTAGTGCGCGATGGTGGCGCGCGCCGGGGCCGGGCCCTGGCCGCAGATCACCTCGGTGCGACCACGTTTCACGTCGTGCACGATGATGGGGACATCGCCGCCGGGGCCATTCAGATGCGGCTCGACCACCTGAAGGGCGAAGGCGGTAGCGACGCCCGCATCGAACGCGTTGCCGCCCTTTTCCAGGATAGCCATGCCGACGGCAGTCGCGATCCAGTGCGTTGACGCGACGACCCCGAACGTGCCCTCGATCTCGGGACGCGTCGTGAAAGGGTCTGGATTGACTTTGCTGGCCATGGGCTACCTCGTTGACGGCGCGCGCAATTGATCACATCAGGCGCTGGGATGCCAAATGCACAGGCCGCATGGCACGCGCGCGTTATGCCGGGACCGGCGCGGTGTTAACGGCATGGCACGCGACGCCGTCGATCAGCTTTGGAACTTCCTTGCGGCAAAGCTCGAACGCCAGCGGACATCGCGGATTGAAGGCACAGCCCGACGGCGGATTAATCGGGTTCGGGATCTCGCCTTTCACCGGAATGCGCTGGCGGCCGCTCATGGCGAGGTCAGGCACAGCGCCCAACAGCATCTTCGTGTAGGGCATGCGCGGGCGGGCAAACAGCTCGCGCCCCTCCGCGATCTCGACGATACGGCCGAGATACATCACGCCGACCCGGCTCGCCATGTGGCGGACCACGGCGAGGTTGTGGCTGATGAACATGTAGGTCAGGCCGAACTTGTCCTGGAGGTCGCGCATCAGGTTCAGGATCTGTGCCTGCACGGAGACGTCGAGCGCCGAGGTCGGCTCGTCACAGACGATGAATTCCGCGTCGGAGGCGAGCGCCCGCGCGATCGCGATACGCTGGCGCTGGCCGCCGGAGAATTCGTGTGGGAATTTCAGCCGGTCGTCGGGATGCAGGCCGACGAGGCTGAGCAGCTCGCCGACGCGGGCCTGGATGTCGCGTTCGCCCTGGATCAGGTCGAAGGCGCGGATCGGCTCGGAGATGATGCCATCGACCCGGAAGCGCGGGTTCAGGCTCGCATAGGGATCCTGGAAGATCATTTGGATGCGCCGGCGCAGCTTTCGGCGAGCCGGGGCTTGCCGTGGATCGGTCATCGAGACGCCGTCGATCAGGACGTCGCCGGAGCTCGGCGGCAACAGGCCGACGACCATCCGCGCCACCGTGGTTTTGCCCGAACCGGACTCACCGACCAGCGCAAAGGTCTCGCCCTTCTTGATATCGAAGGTGACGCCGTCGACGGCCTTGAGATATTCGAGTTGGCCGCCCTCGAGCACGCGGTTGAGCCAAGGCTTTGAAACGTCGAAGACGCGGCGCAGATTTGTGCCCTGGACGAAGGGAGTGCTCATGCCGCGGTCTCCGCCGACGCGGGGTCATAGAGATGGCAGGCAACCGATTGCGCGCCGCGCGACAGCGGCTCCGGCCGGTCCACCCGG
Organism: Bradyrhizobium zhengyangense; assembly: GCF_022012555.1. Lineage (NCBI taxonomy): Bacteria > Pseudomonadati > Pseudomonadota > Alphaproteobacteria > Hyphomicrobiales > Nitrobacteraceae > Bradyrhizobium > Bradyrhizobium zhengyangense. Next base: position 363,587 of record NZ_JAKLTZ010000005.1, read on the forward strand.
CAACGATCGAAAACGGAGGCGCAGCGCGGGTTGAACGAGCAGCCGCGCGGGATGTTCGAGAGCCGCGGCATCGAGCCGGGGATCTGCACCAGGCGCTTGTCGTCGCCGGCAAGCGTCGGGATCGCGCCCATCAGGCCCTTGGCGTAGGGGTGCAGCGGATTCCTGACAACGTCCTGCACCGGACCGATCTCGGCGACACGACCGGCATACATCACCGCGACGCGATCCGAGGTCTCCGCGATCACGCCCATGTCGTGGGTGACCAGCATCACGGCGGTGCCGTGGTCGCGGCCGAGCCGCTTGATCAGCGAGATGATCTGCGCCTGTACGGAGACGTCGAGCGCGGTGGTCGGCTCGTCCGCGATGATCAGTTCGGGCTCGGCGCAGATCGCAAGCGCAATCACCACGCGCTGGCGCATGCCGCCGGAGAACTCGTGCGGGTAGCCGTCGATGCGCTTGTCCGGCGCGGGGATGCCGACTTCGGCGAGCAGGTCGATGGCGCGGCGGCGCGCGGCCTGTTCGGACAGATTGAGATGGGTCCGGATCGTCTCCACGATCTGGTCGCCGACCCTGTACAGCGGATTGAGCGAGGTCAGCGGATCCTGGAAGATCATGCCGATGCGTTTGCCGCGGATACGGCGCATCTCCTCCGGCGGCAAATCGTCGATGCGCAGGCCGGCGAGGCGAATCTCGCCGCCGGCAATGCGGCCGGGCGGGTCGATCAGGCCGATCACCGAAAGGCCGGTCACGGATTTGCCGGCGCCGGATTCGCCGACCACCCCGAGCACTTCACCCTTGGCGATGTCGAAGGAGACGCCGTCGATGGCGCGCAACGTGCCGCGGCGAGAGGCGAACTCCACCTTGAGATTGCGGACGGAAAGAACGGGTTCGGTCATGAACGCTGTAGACTCATCGGAGTTTGGGGTTGAGCGCGTCGCGCAGCCAGTCGCCGAGCAGATTGATCGACAGGATCAGCGCCGCGAGTGCGATCCCGGGGAAGGCGACGATCCACCATTCGCCTGCGAACAGATAGCCGTTGCCGATGCGGATCAGCGTGCCGAGCGACGGCATGGTTTCGGGCATGCCCGAGCCGAGGAACGACAGCGTTGCCTCGGTGATGATGGCGAGCGCGAGGTTGATGGTGGCGATCACGAGGATCGGCCCCGTGGTGTTCGGCAGCACGTGGCGCAGCATGATCACGGGGGCGGGAAGGCCGATCAATTGCGCGGCCGCGACGTAATCCTTGTTCTTCTCGACCAGGACCGAACCACGCACCGTACGCGCATACTGCACCCAAAAGCTCAGACCGATCGCGAAGACCAGAACGGCCAGCATGCTCATCTCGTCGAGCTTGTTGCCAAAGACCGATTTGGCAATGCCGTTGATCAAGAGCGCGATCAGGATGGCCGGAAACGAAAGCTGCACGTCGGCAATGCGCATGATCAGCCCATCGACGGCGCCGCCGAAATAGCCCGCCGTCAGCCCAAGCAGGATGCCGATCGCGCCGGACAAAACCACGCCGAGCACGCCGACGAGCAGCGAGATGCGCAGGCCGTAGAGGATCGCCGACAGCACGTCGCGGCCCTGCTCGTCGGTGCCGAGCAGGAACGGGCTCTGGCCGTCGGCGGTCCAGAGCGGCGAGATGCGCGAATTCATCAGCTGGAGCTGCGCCGGATCGAACGGATTTTGCACCGATAGCACCGAGGCGAAGATCGCGATCAGGAAGAACAGCAGCGTCACACCCGCCGCGATCATGGTGATCTTGGAGCGGCGGAACGAATAGAACAGGTCGCTGTCGAGCGCGCGCCTGAACCAGCCAGGCGCCGCCGCAGGACGCTTCTCGGTCGGATGGGAAACGACGGCTTCGCTCATGTCAGTGTGCCCGGCTGACCGTCGAGCGCAGCCGCGGATCGACGATGGTGTAGAGGATATCAACCACGAGGTTGATGGTGACGAAGATCAAGGACACCATCATCAAATACGCTGCCATGATTGGGATATCGACGTTCTGAACGGCCTGCACGAACAGGAGCCCCATGCCAGGCCATTGGAACACGGTTTCGGTGATGATCGCGAAAGCAATGACCGAGCCGAATTGTAGACCTGCAACGGTGATCACGGGAACCAGCGTGTTGCGCAGCGCGTGTCCGAAATGGATTGCCCGCGTGGTCAGACCGCGGGCGCGGGCGAAGCGGATATAGTCGGTTCGCAGCACTTCCAGCATCTCGGCGCGCACCAGCCGCATGATCAGCGTCATCTGGAACAGGCCAAGCGTGATCGAGGGCATGATGAGCGCCTTCAGGCCCGACAGCGTCAGCAGCCCCGTCGTCCACCAGCCGATATGCACGACGTCGCCACGGCCAAACGAGGGCAGCCAACCGAGCGTCACCGAGAAAAGGTAGATCATGAGAATGCCGATCAGGAAGGTCGGCAGCGAGATGCCGATCAGCGAGACGGCCTGGAAGATGTGCGCGAGCCAGCTGTCGCGGCGAAGCGCCGAATAGACCCCCATCAGGATTCCGCTAATCATCGCGAAGATGGTGGCGCAAATCGCGAGCTCCAGCGTTGCGGGCATCCGCTCCATCAGCAGGTCGGAGACGGGCAGGCGGAACTGGTAGGACACGCCGAATTTGAACTGCGCAGCGTTGCCGACGTAGCGGCCGAACTGCACGATGAAGGGATCGTCCAGGCCGAGCGATTTGCGGATCGCGGCGCGCTCGGCGCCTGAGGTATCCATTCCGACCATCTGGTTCACGGGGTCGCCGGCGAAGCGGAACATCGAAAATGAGATGATCCCGACGGCGATCATGACACCGATGGCCTGGATGGCTCGGCGCAGTGTGAAAGCGAGCATCTGTTCCTTTCACATCTCTTCAGCAGCACGCATCATTGCGTTAACCTGAAACGGCAAGTCTTCCAAATAGCAAGTCCCGGAAGCCAGATCTTGAAAGCGATGGCTTCCGGGACTTCACAAGAGGTCGATACTTACTCTTCCTGCTTGGTCGCCCAGTAGAGCATGACCATGTTGTCCGCACGCTGGGTCAGCTTCACCTTTTTCGATACGCCCCAGGCAAGCGCCTGCTGGTGCAGCGGAATATAGGCCCAGTCCTTCATCGACAGCTCGAAGGCCTGCTTGATCAGCTGATCGCGCTTGGCCGCATCGGACTCCACGAGAACCTTGTCGGCGAGCTCGTCGAACTGCTTGTTGCAATAGCCGGCGAGATTGGCTTCGCCGCGGTTGGGATCCTTGGGATCGTCCCGGCAGCCCATGATGTCGTGCAGCACGTTCTGGGAATCGAGCGTATCCGGGGTCCAGCCCAGCAAGAACAGCGAGGTCTTGTAGCCGCCGGGCTTCAGCACCTTGGCGAAATACTGGGCCTTGGGCTGCGCCAACAGATCCACCTTGATGTTGATGCGGGCGAGCATGCCGACGATCGCCTGGCAGATGGCCGCGTCATTGACGTAGCGGTCGTTCGGACAGTCCATCGTCACTTCGAAACCGTCGGCATATCCGGCGTCCGCCAGAAGCTTCTTGGCGGCGTCGGGGTCGAACTTCGGCCGGATTAAGTCCTTCGCGGAAAAGATCTCTGGTGCGACCATCAGTGCGGACGGCGTGGACAGCCCGCGCATGACGCGATTCTTGATCAAGTCGACGTCGATCGCCCGGTAGACGGCTTCGCGGACGCGAACGTCCTTGAACGGGTTCTTGCCCTTGACGTTCGAATAAAGGAGCTCGTCGCGCGCCTGATCCATGCCGACGAAGATGGTGCGGAGTTCAGGTCCGGTCAGGACGGTGGCATTGGGGCTCGCCTTCACGCGCTCGATGTCCTGCACCGGAACTGGCTCGATCACATCGACCTCGCCCGACAACAGGGCCGCGACACGCGTGGCGGGGTTGGCGATCGGCGTGAAGACGATCTCCTTCAAATTATGTTCCGGCTTGCGCCACCAGTTCGGGTTGGCCTTGAAGACAGTCTTCACGCCCGGCTGATGGCTCTCGATGGTGAAGGGCCCGGTGCCGTTTTCATGCAGCGAGGCGTAGCTCGGGGTCGTCGCGGCCGCGGGCGTCGGTGCCACCGCATCGTTCGCCTCTGCCCATTTCTTGTCCATGATGTACCAGGTCGCCCACAACGCGGTCAGGATCGGATTGGGCGAGGTCAGGACGAAATCGACGGTGTAATCGTCGATCTTGACGACCTTGGCGTCGGCAGGAACGCGGCTCTGGAAGTTCGAGCCTTTCGCTCGCACGCGCTCGGCCGAGAATACGACGTCATCAGCGGTGAAGGGGTCACCGTTGTGGAATTTCACACCCTTGCGCAGATGAAAGCGCCAGCGTGTCGGCTCCGGCGTCTCCCAGCTTTCGGCGAGCGCCGGGATGATCTTCAGGTCCTTGCCGCGGGCCACCAGGCCCTCATAGACATGGCCGAGATGCGCACTGGTGGTCGACTCATTCAGCGTGTAGGGATCGAGCGACTTCAGCTCACCCTGGTTGGCGTAGCGCAGCGTCTGGCTCGACGCCGGCGAGACCGCCAACGCAACCACACCGGCGAGCGTCGCCGCAAACAAACTTCGTCCGACTGACATTCTTGACCCTCTCCACTCGCCCGCACCGTGATTTTTGATTGTTCGGTGGGGATGATCGATCCATGTTGCCCAGAGTTCTCGGCCCGTGCAAGCGCCATTCCAGCAAGGAACGCGCCAAGTTGCGCCGCTGTGCAGCAATGCTGACCAGCTTTTAGGGGAGAGAGGCGTGCGGGCGACATTGGACTTTCGGCCCGGTCAGGCCTCGAAAATGAGGGTGGAAACGGTCCGCCAGCGCCCGTTCGCGCCGACAATTTGATTGACCATATCCGCCGGTTGCGGAAGCCGGCTCCCCGTCCCCCGGCTCAGGTCGCTTGCGTCGCACACCGTGTCGCGGTGATACTGCGTGACGCCGCTCGAATCTCATCCGGAGGGGACATGAAAGTTAACATCGAAATCGACTGCACCCCCCTCGAGGCCCGCCAGTTTTTCGGATTGCCTGATGTGTCGCCGATGCAGACCGCGGTGATGGACAAGCTCCAGCAGCAGGTTTTGAGCAACATCGAGAAGGTCTCGCCGGAATCGCTGATCCAGAGTTGGTTCACCTTCGATCCCAAGCTGGCGGAACGGTTTCAGGACATGTTCGTCACCATGGCCGGTCTCGGCGCCCCGCGCAGCGGCGACAAGAAGAAGTAATGCCCGACGCGCGCGACGGAGCGCCAGGCTCGGACGGGCTTCGTCCGCCAGCCCTTGGCCTGCTGCTCGCCGAGGCGCGCAGTCTGTTCGAATTCAACGCCAGCGTCCTGCTGTCACCACTGCTGATGCGCGCGCCCAGGGGCGATGGCCATCCGGTGCTGGCGCTGCCGGGCTTTCTCGCCAGCGATCTGTCGATGGCACCGATGCGGCGCTATCTCGGCGGACTCGGCTATGAGGCCCATGCCTGGCGGATGGGTCGAAATCTCGGCGGGCTGGCGCGGATGCGGGAAGCCTTGCGCGCCCGTCTCACCGAGATCCATGCCGCAACTGGGCGCAAGGTCAGCCTGGTCGGATGGAGCCTCGGCGGTGTCTATGCTCGCGATCTCGCGCTGCAGGCGCCCGAGCTGGTCCGTTATGTCATCACACTCGGCAGCCCTTTTGCCAATGATGTGCGGGCGACCAATGCGACCGCGCTGTACGAGGCGCTATCCGGCGAGCGGGTCGAGGACTTTGCCGAGCTGCGCGAGGCGATCGCCGGGGATCTCAAGGTGCCGGCGACATCGATCTATTCGCGCGCAGATGGCGTCGTGAATTGGCGGACCTGCCTGTTGCGCCCCTCCGAGCGCGCCGAGAACCTCGAAGTGTATTTCGCCAGCCATATCGGGCTCGGGGTGAACCCCGCGGCGTTGTGGGCCGTGGCCGATCGCCTGGCGCAACCGGAGGGGGAGTTCTGGCCATTTGATCGGGCCGGACCGTTTGCCATTGCATATGCCCCGCCGGAGCGGGCAATATCGGCCTGACGAGAAGCGCCAGCAAGGCGCCAGTCGAATATGAGTGGAGGGAACTATGGCTGACGGTAAGAAACTGTCGTCGCTGGACGCATCATTTCTCTATCTGGAAACGCCTGAGATGCCGATGCATGTCGGCAGCATGGCGATCTTTCGCCTGCCCGACGACTACAAGGGCGACTTTTTCGAAGACTTCAAGGCGATGATCGTCTCGCGGCTGCACATCGCGCCGATCCTCAAGGCGCGCCTGGAGAAGGCGCCGCTCGACATTGATCATCCGACCTGGGTTGAAGACGACCAGTTCGACATCGACCGTCACATCTTCCGCGCCAGCCTGCCGGCGCCGCGCGACCGCGCCACGCTCGAACGCATCGTCGGCTGGATGCATGCCAAGCTCCTGAACCGTGCCCGCCCGCTCTGGGAATTCTATGTGTTCGAAGGCATGAAGGACAATGAGGTCGGGCTCTATTCCAAGATGCACCATGCCGCCATCGACGGCGGCGCCGGCGCGGCCCTGACCAACATGATCTACGACATCTCGCCGATCCCGCGGAAGGTCGAGCCGCCGACGGGCGCGTCCAAGCCCGGGCAGGAGCCGCGCGACATCGCAGCCAACCTGCTCGATTCCTATCAGCAACTCTTCAGCCAGCCGCTCGAAGCGTCGGCGGCTGCGAAGAATCTGCAGTTGCCGCGCACCGGCAAGAGCGACATCGGCTCGATCCTGTTCGACAACGCGATGTACCAGATCGAGAGCGCAGTACGCTTCGCCGGAAATATTCCAACCATGGTCAAGAGCGTCTCCGACGTTCTCGGAAAGATCTCCGATCCGAAGTCGCGCGAAAGCCTCGCCAGCATGGTGTCGCCGCCGACCATGCTCAACAAGACGATTTCATCGGAGCGGAGCTTTGCCGGCGTGTCGATCTCGCTGTCGCGCTCCAAGGCGCTGGCCAAGCAGGCCGGCGGCAAGCTCAACGACGTCGTGCTGGCGCTCGCCTCCGGCGTCGTCCGCCGCTACCTCCTGCAGTACGGCACGCTGCCGGCGAAATCGTTGACCGCTGCAGTGCCGATCTCGCTACGCGAAGAGGGTAACACCGAGGCCAACAACCAGGTGTTCGGCATGATCTGCTCGATCGCGACCAATATCGCGGATCCCAAGGCGCGGCTCGAGGCTATCATCGCGCAGTCGACCAAGTCCAAGGAGATGTCGCATCCGTTGCGGGCCCTGATGCCGCAAGTCTCCAACATCTCGATGCTGGGGACTCCGATCATCGTCCAGATCCTGGCGCTGCTCTACAGCCGCTCGGACCTGTCGGATGTGCTGCCGCCGGCGGCCAACATCACCGTGTCCAACGTGCCGGGGCCGCGGCAGACGCTCTATGCGGCCGGCGCCGAGCTGTTGCACATCTTCCCAGTGTCGATCTCGACGCACGGGCAGGCGCTCAACATCACCGTGCAGAGCTATCGCGACCAGCTCGATTTCGGCTTCATCGTCGGCGCCAACATCATTCCGCATGTGCAGGTGATGTGCGACATGCTGCCGGAGGAGTTCGCTGCGTTGGAGGCGGCCTATGCGCCGCCCGCGGCCGAAGTCAAAGGCGCGGCTGAATAGGAAGTCAGGATTATTGCAATGATCGAAATGCCGCCGCTCAAGTTCGCGCAGACGAACGGAATCCGCATGGGCTATTACGAGGCGGGCCCAGTGACTGACAAGCCGCCGGTTGTCTTGTGTCATGGCTGGCCCGAGCTCGCCTTCTCCTGGCGCCACCAGATCAAAGCGCTGAGCGAAGCCGGCATCCGCGTGATCGCACCGGACCAGCGCGGCTATGGCGCAACCGACCGGCCAGAGCCGGTCGAAGCCTATGACATGGAGCACCTGACCGGCGATCTCGTCGGGCTGCTCGATCATCTCGACATCGAGAAGGCGATCTTCGTCGGCCACGATTGGGGCGGCTTCGTTGTCTGGCAGATGCCGCTTCGGCACCCTAAGCGCGTTGCCGGCGTTGTCGGTGTCAACACGCCGCACTGGGACCGTGCGCCAATGGATCCGATCGCGCTGTTCCGCCAGCGCTTCGGCGACGACATGTACATTGTCCAGTTCCAGGATCCCGCGCGCGAGCCGGACAGGATTTTCGGTAGCCGCGTCGAGCAGACCTTTGATGCCTTCATGCGCAAACCGTTGGCGCGGCCGGCGGCGAAATCAGAGGAGCCGCCGATCGCCGGCGTTGGCGCATCGTCAAAGACCAATCTGGCGTTTCCTCAGATGATCGCGGCCTATGATGCCAAGGTCGATCCGCGTACGCCGATCCTCTCGGCAGACGAGAAGAAAGTATTCGTCGACACCTTCACGACAACCGGCTTCACCGGCGGCATCAATTGGTATCGTAATTTCACCCGCAATTGGGAACGCTCGAAGGGGCTCGATCACCACATCACCGTGCCGTCGCTGATGATCATGGCCGAGAACGACGCGGTGCTGCCGCCGTCGGTGGCCGACGGCATGGAGAGACTGGTGGCTGACCTCGAGAAATACCTGGTGAAGGACAGCGGCCATTGGACGCAGCAGGAGAAGCCGGAAGAGGTCAGCGCCATCTTGATCGAATGGCGTAGAAGGCGGTTTGGTTAGCTCGTCATTGCGAGCAGGGGGAAGCGTAGCAATGTCATCGAAGAACCGTCTGGACCCGATTCCGCAGCCGCCGACCAAGCCAGTGGTCGGCAACATGCTGTCGCTGGATTCGGCTGCGCCCGTGCAGCATCTGACGCGACTTGCCAAGGAGCTCGGCCCTATCTTCTGGCTCGATATGATGGGCTCGCCGATCGTCGTCGTGTCCGGCCATGATCTCGTCGACGAGCTCTCCGATGAGAAGCGCTTCGACAAGACGGTGCGCGGTGCGCTGCGGCGTGTGCGTGCGGTCGGCGGCGACGGCCTGTTCACGGCTGATACCAAGGAGCCGAACTGGAGCAAGGCGCACAACATCCTGCTCCAGCCGTTCGGTAACCGCGCCATGCAGTCCTACCATCCGAGCATGGTCGATATCGCCGAGCAGCTCGTCCACAAATGGGAGCGTCTGAACGCCGACGACGAAATCGACGTCGTCCACGACATGACCGCGCTGACACTCGATACCATCGGCCTCTGTGGCTTCGAATACCGCTTCAACTCGTTCTACCGGCGCGACTACCACCCCTTCGTCGAGGCGCTGGTGCGCTCGCTCGAAACCATCATGATGACGCGCGGCCTGCCGTTCGAGCAGCTCTGGATGCAGAAGCGCAGAAAGACGCTTGGCGAAGACGTCGCCTTCATGAACAAGATGGTCGACGAGATCATCGCCGAGCGCCGCAAGAGCGCGGAAGGCATTGACGACAAGAAGGACATGCTCGCCGCGATGATGACCGGCGTCGACCGCTCGACCGGCGAGCAGCTCGACGACGTCAACATCCGCTACCAGATCAACACCTTCCTGATCGCGGGCCACGAGACCACCAGCGGCCTTTTGTCCTACACGCTCTATGCGCTTCTGAAGCACCCGGATATTCTCAAGAAGGCCTATGACGAGGTCGATCGCGTCTTCGGCCCAGACGTCAACGCGAAGCCGACCTACCAGCAGGTCACGCAGCTCACTTACATCACGCAGATCCTGAAGGAGGCGCTGCGGCTGTGGCCACCGGCGCCGGCCTACGGCATCTCACCACTGAATGACGAGACCATTGGCGGCGGCAAGTACAAGCTCAGGAAAGGCACGTTCATCACGATCCTGGTGACCGCTCTGCATCGCGACCCCAGCGTCTGGGGACCCAATCCCGATGCGTTCGATCCCGAGAATTTCAGCAAGGAAGCCGAAGCAAAACGGCCGATCAATGCCTGGAAGCCGTTTGGCAACGGCCAGCGTGCCTGCATCGGTCGCGGCTTCGCCATGCACGAGGCCGCGCTCGCGCTCGGCATGATCCTCCAGCGCTTCAAGCTGATCGACCATCAGCGCTATCAGATGCACCTGAAGGAAACGCTGACGATGAAGCCGGAAGGCTTCAAGATCAAGGTGCGTCCGCGCGCCGATCGCGAGCGCGGTGCCTATGGCGGTCCGGTCGCAGCTACGGCGTCTACGCCACGGGCACCGCGCCAGCCGACCACGCGGCCCGGTCACAACACGCCGATGCTGGTTCTTTATGGCTCCAATCTCGGCACCGCCGAGGAGCTTGCAACGCGCATGGCCGATCTTGCCGAGATCAACGGCTTTGCCGTGCATCTTGGGCCGCTCGACGAGTATGTCGGGAAGCTGCCGCAGCAGGGCGGCGTGCTGATCATCTGCGCGTCGTATAACGGCGCCCCGCCCGACAATGCGACGCAATTCGTCAAATGGCTCGGCGAGGATCTGCCGAAGGATGCCTTTGCCGGTGTGCGCTACGCCGTGTTCGGCTGCGGCAACAGCGACTGGGCCGCGACCTATCAATCGGTGCCGCGCTTCATCGACGAGCAATTGTCCAAGCATGGCGCCCGCGCGGTCTATCCGCGCGGCGAGGGCGATGCGCGCAGCGATCTCGACGGTCAGTTCCAGAAATGGTTCCCAGCGGCTGCCCAGGTCGCCACCAAGGAATTCGGCATCGACTGGAATTTCACCCGCACCGCAGAGGACGATCCGCTCTACGCGATCGAGCCTGTCGCGGTGACCGCCGTCAACACCATCGTCGCCCAAGGTGGCGCCGTCGCGATGAAGGTGCTGGCCAATGACGAGCTTCAGAACAAGTCAGGGGCCAATCCGTCGGAGCGCTCGACACGTCATATCGAGGTTCAACTGCCGGCCAATATCAGCTACCGCGTCGGGGATCACTTGAGCGTCGTTCCGCGCAACGATCCGACGCTGGTGGATTCCGTCGCCCGGCGGTTCGGCTTCCTGCCGGCCGACCAGATCAGGCTTCAGGTTGCCGAGGGCCGCCGCGCGCAATTGCCGGTTGGCAATGCCGTGTCCGTCGGACGCCTGCTCAGCGAGTTCGTCGAGTTGCAGCAGGTTGCGACACGGAAGCAAATCCAGACCATGGCCGAGCACACCCGCTGCCCGGTCACCAAGCCGAAGCTGCTGGCTTTCGTCGGCGACGAGCCTGACACGCTCGAGCGATACCGCGCCGAGATTTTGGGCAAGCGCAAGTCGGTGTTTGACCTGTTGCTCGAATACCCAGCCTGCGAATTGCCATTCCACGTCTATCTGGAAATGCTCTCGCTGCTTGCGCCGCGCTATTACTCAATCTCGTCCTCGCCATCGGTCGACCCTGCGCGTTGCAGCGTCACCGTCGGCGTGGTCGAAGGACCGGCGGCCTCAGGGCGCGGCACCTACAAGGGCATCTGCTCGAACTACCTCGCCAACCGGCGCGCGGGCGATACGGTCTACGCGACTGTCCGCGAGACCAAGGCTGGCTTCCGGCTGCCCGACGATCCATCCGTGCCTGTTATCATGATTGGCCCGGGCACGGGACTCGCGCCGTTCCGCGGCTTCCTCCAGGAGCGAGCGGCGCGCAAGGCCAAGGGGGCCAGCCTCGGCTCGTCCATGTTGTTTTTCGGTTGCCGCCATCCCGATCAGGATTTTCTCTATGCTGACGAGCTGAAGGCACTGGCTGCGAGCGGCATCACCGAGCTGTTCACTGCGTTCTCGCGGGCGGAAGGACCGAAGACCTATGTCCAGCACGTGCTCGCCGTGCAGAAGGACAAGGTCTGGCCGCTGATCGAGCAGGGCGCGATCATCTACGTCTGCGGCGACGGCAGCAGGATGGAGCCTGACGTGAAGGCGGCGCTGGTTGCGATCTACCGGGAGAAGAGCGGTGGCGATGCGGCTGCGGGCGCCCGCTGGATCGAGGAGATGGGTACGAAGAACCGCTACGTGCTGGACGTGTGGGCCGGCGGGTGACCGCCAGCCAATCGTGCTAAACGTCCGCCATGATTCCCTGGGAAAAGCTCGACACCGCCAAAATCCCCGGCTCCGACGAGGAGCTCCGCCTGATGCGGCGGGGCAAGGAGTTCTCGATCAAGCTCGGCACTAACGAGCTGATGAATAACCGCCTGTCGGGCTCCGAAGCCGCGCTCGCGACGCTTGCGGCGAAGCAGATCGAGAAAGTCGCAAAGCCCGCTGTTCTGATCGGGGGCCTCGGCATGGGCTTTACGCTGCGCGCTGCGCTCGCCGTGCTCGGAAGCAAGGCAAAGATCATAGTCTCTGAACTGGTGCCGGCGGTGGTTGCGTGGGCGCGAGGTCCGATGGCGGAGGTCTTCGGCGACAGCCTCGATGATGCCAGGGTGAGCATCCGGGAGACCGATGTTGGCGAAATCATCCGTGCGAAGGACTCGGCCTTCGACGCGATCCTGCTCGACGTCGACAATGGGCCGGAAGGGCTGACGCGGAAGGGCAATGACGCGCTCTACAGTGCGAGCGGATTGGCGGCGGCGAAGGCTGCGCTGCGGCCCGGCGGTGTGCTCGCTGTCTGGTCGTCAGGACCGAACCCCGCCTTCACCAAGCGTCTCGGGCGCGCCGGCTTCGACGTCAACGAGGTCGCCGTCCGCGCCACCGGCAGAGGCGGCGGCGCGCGCCATGTGATCTGGATCGCGAAGAAGTCTTAAGCTGCCTTCGCCGCTGCACCATGCGCGTGCTTGTCGATCGCGCCGATGATCTCTGGCCAGAACCGCATCGGCAGCGCGTGGCCCATGCCCTCGATCATCAACAACTTCGCGCCATGAACTGACTCCGCCGTGTCCTTGCCGCCTTCAGGGCGGACCAGCGGATCGACCGTGCCGTGGATCACGAGCGTCGGCGTCTTCACGCCATGCAGCCGTTCCTTGCGGCTGCCGGAGGCCAGCACGGCACGGAGCTGCCGGCCGACGCCAGCGGGATTGAGCCCGCGGGCGAAGACGCGTTCGGCACGACCTGGGTCGAGCGCTTCTTCCTCGGGAAAGGAGCCGGCGCGCAAGACCTTCCAGGTCTCGCCGAAGCGGGTGACGAACTCTTCCTTGCTGCGCGGCGGCGGCGCCATTAGCATCGCGGCGGCCTCCCGCGTCGGCGGCGGCACGCGCGGATTGCCTGTCGTCGACATGATCGAGGTCAGCGAGCGCACGCGCTGCGGAAACGATAGCGTCACCTCCTGCGCGATCATGCCGCCCATCGATGCGCCGACCAGATGTGCCGATTTGATCCCGAGCGCGTCCATCAGGCCGACCGTGTCCTTGGCCATGTCGATCAGCTTGTACGTCGCGGCGACCGGAATCCTAAGGAAGCGAAGCTTGAGCAGTTCGAGCGGCGTCAGGCGCTTGCCCCCGGTCAGATGGCTCGACTTTCCGATGTCGCGGTTGTCGAAACGGATCACGCGAAAGCCGCGGGCGGCGAGCTGCTCGCAGAACGCATCGTCCCAATGGATCATTTGCGCCCCGAGCCCCATGATCAGCAGCAGCGGCTCGGCATTGTCGTTGCCGAAGATCTCATAGCAGATGTCGATGCCGTTGGCGCGGACGGTCTGCGGCGGCTGATGGGTGGAGGCGTTCACCGGATTGTTCCCCTGTGGCAGGCCGGAATTGTATCGCATGGTTTGCCGTCGCAAAGAAGCCGTGCGTGCGACATCGCCCTGTCGCTTAGCCGTTGACCGGCCCGTCGCAACGGTGTGGTATGGCGACAAAAGAGGGGCGCAAGAAGCCCTCGAGACCTGGAGGACGCCGATGACCGACAAGATCACCGACCCTGTCGCCCTGTGGCAGAAGATGGTTGGCGAGATGGAGAAGGGCTTCAACTCCTTCGCCACCAAGGCGATGGAGACGCCCGAATTCTCGCAGGCCATGAATCGCGCCGGCGGCGCTGCTGCGGGTGCTCAGAAACAGTTCGGCGATCTCATGGAGAAATATCTCCTCTCGATGAATCTGCCGAGCCGCGAGCAGATGACCGGCATTGCCGAGCGCCTGCAAGCCATCGAGGGGCAGATCGGCGAGATCAAGTCGATGCTGAGCCAGATGTCGGCGGCGTCAGGTGGATCGCCGATCGATACCGCACCGCGGCCGCCTCGCACCAAACGCCCGCCGTCCGAAGGCGGAGGGCCGAAATGAACGCGCCGACGGGACTTGATTTCGCAGCAATCCCGGAGCGCATCCAGGCCGAGGTGCAGCGCGCCATCCAGCGCAGCATCAAGGGCGTGGAATATTTCTCGACCTCCGGTCCGACACTCGGATCGACCCCAAAGGACGTGCTGCATTCGCGCGGCACGATGAGCCTCTACCACTACCGGCCGATGTCGGACGAGATCTATCGCGTGCCGGTGCTGGTCGTGATGGCGACCACCAATCGCGGCTACATCCTCGACCTCGTGCCGGGCCAGAGTTTCATCGAGTTCCTGCTGAGGCGCGGCTACGACGTCTACATGCTCGACTGGAGCGCACCGCGGCCGGAGGAGCGAAGCCTGCGCATGGAGGACTATGTCCTCGACTTCATCCCGGATTGCGTCCGCCGGGTGCAGGCCGATTCCGGCGAGCAGGACGTCTCGGTGATCGGCTATTGCTTCGGCGGCGTATTGTCGCTGCTCTACGGCTCGATCTTCCCGGACGGGCCGATGAAGAATCTGATCTGCTTCACCACGCCGATCGACTTTCGCGAGATGAAGCTGTTCTCCAATTTCTCCGACCGCCGCTATTTCGACGTCGACCGCCTCGTCGACAGCGTCGGCAACGTGCCGCCGGAGATGATCCTGTCCTCGTTCGAGATGCTTCGTCCGGCCTCGCGCGCCGCGAGCCAGATCCAGCTGTGGGAAAACATCTGGAACGACGAGTTCGTGAAATCGTACCGGATGTTCGACCGCTGGGCGACCGACACGCTGCCGCTGGCGGGCGAATATTTCCGCACCATCACCAAAGACCTGATGTGGGACAACAAGCTCTACAACGACACCATGTCGGTCGGGGGGCGGCCAGCGAAGCTCGCGAACATCAAGGTGCCGATCCTGCACGCGGTCGCCGAGCACGATCACATCGTGCCTTATGATGCGGCCAAGCATCTGATCGCGAAGATCGGCTCGGTGGACAAGGAAGAGGTGATGCTGAAAGGCGGTCACGTTTCGCTGGTCGCCGGCGCCAACGCCATCAAGCGGCTATGGCCGAAACTGGATTCCTGGCTGGGGACAAGATCGACATGAGTGAGCAGCGTTCCTATCCGCGTCACGTCAAGACCGACGCGGGCGATATCGAGATCCGCCTGATGTCGCCTGCTGATGAAGCGGCCGTGCTCGCCTTCGGCAAGGGCCTGCCGACCCATGACCTGCTGTTCCTGCCGCGCAACATCAGCGAGCCGAAGGTGCTGTCGGCCTGGGTCAAGGAGATCGAGCGCGGCGCCATTCAGAGCCTGCTCGCGGTGAAGGACGGCAAGGTCGTCGGCTGCGGCACGCTGGTGCGCGATCCGCACTCCTGGTCGCCCCATGTCGGCGAGATCCGCATGGTGGTGTCGCAGGACGTGCGCGGGAAGGGGGTGGGGAAGGCGCTGTCCCAGGAGACCTTTGCGCTCGCGCTCGGGGCGGGGCTGGAGAAGCTCTCGGTCCAGATGACGGTCGACCAGCAGGCGGCGATCGCGCTGTTCGAGAGCCTCGGCTTCAAGGCCGAGGCGCTGCTCCGGGACCATGTCCGGGACGTCGCCGGCAAGACCCACGACATCGTCGTGCTCGGCCACAACATCGCGCAGGTCCAGGCCCAGATGGAGGCGTATGGGCTGCCAGGCGCCGTCCAGCATTAAAGGCGTCGCCTACCGACCAAAACTCGAAATCAACCCCATGCACAGTAGGGCGGCGGGCCAGGGAGGCATCAGAATGCCTCCAAATAAGGCTGATCACGAATTCGTGATATCGCGATGCAACATGATTGTTGCATCGCACAATTAACTATGCCATATAAGCCGTGCCCCGGGCCATCGAGGACGGGGTGAGCCCATAGCTCAACCCAATGAGGATGGAGAGAACCCCCATGACCACCGAAACCAACACCGCCTTCGAGGGCTTCAAAGACGCTTTCAAGAACATCCAGAACCTGGAAGTTCCCGAGGCTGCCCGCGAATTCGTCAAGAAGACCGCCAACACCGCCAAGGACCGTGCTGCCGAGGTGTTCGCTGGCTCCGAGCGCGTGACCGCCGCCGTCGAGAACGCGGTGACCGAGTCCGTCACTGAAGCCGGCAAGATCAGCCGCAACATTCAGCAGGCGATCTACGAGGACGCCGAGGCGTTCTTCGCGGGTATCGACAAGCTCGCGTCCGCCAAGTCGTTCAGCGAAGCCGTCGAGATCCAGTCGAGCCTGCTCCGCGCCCGCGGCGAAGCGTTCGTCTCGCGCACCAAGGCGACCGCCGACTATCTCGGCAAGCTCGCCGCCAACGGTGCGAAGTCCGCTCAGGACAACTTTGCCAAGGTCTACAACAAGACCGCCTGATCTGGCGCCCTGAGACCAAACTGAAATTTGAGGCCCGCTTCGGCGGGCCTTTTGTTTGCGCTGCCGTCATTGCGAGGAGCTCGCGACAAAATTGCGTAGCAATTTTGCGCTGATGCGACGAAGCAATCCAGAGTCCCTCCGTGGAAAGACTCTGGATTGCTTCGCTTCGCTCGCAATGACGGAGTACTGTGATGCAGTCATGGATTCATCTACCAACTTCTCGTTTGATACACCTGCCGACGCGGAACGGGCAGCCGAGCTGCGCCGCGTCAAGGCGCTGGCGACGCTGGTGCTGGCCTCGACGCTTCTGCTGTTCGTCGTCGCGAAATGGCTGCTGCCGGTGCATCCCGCGTTCGGCTTCATCGCCGCTTTCGCGGAAGCCGCCACCATCGGCGGGCTCGCCGACTGGTATGCTGTGGTCGCGCTGTTCAAGCGGCCGCTCGGCCTGCCGATTCCGCACACCGCGATCATCCAGAGCAATCAGGCCCGCATCGCCGACAAGCTCGGCGAGTTCATCCAGGTGCATTTCCTCGAGGCTGGTCCGGTCGACGCCAAGCTGAGAGAGATCGATTTCGGCTCTTTCGTCGCCGACTGGCTGCGCGATCGCAAACGCAGCGATGATCTTGCTCGCTTTGCTCTGCGGCTATTGCCGGAGGCCGTGTCCGCGACGGAAAGCTCCGGCCTGATGACCTTCATCATCCGCCGCATGTCGACACAAATCCAGGCGATCGACCTCGCGCCGCTCGCAGCCGGCACGCTGCGCGGCTTCGTCGCGGAGGGGCGGCACCAGATCCTGTTTGACGATCTGCTGCGCGTGATGCACGAGACGCTGACCCAGAAAGAGACCATGGCAATGATCCGCGACAAGGTGCGCGCGGAGTTGCCGACCCTGCTCAACCTCTATCGCGCCGACAAGTTTCTCGTGAACAAGATTGTCTCGTCGGCAACGGCTTTCTTCAACGAGGTGCGCAGCGATCCCAAGCATCCGTTCCGCGGCGAGTTCGACCGCATGGTGCTGAGCTTCGTCGATCGGCTCGGTACCGACCAGGCCTATATCGATCGCATCGATGGCTTGAAGCGCGATTTCCTGGCGCGGCCAGAGCTTGCCGATCTCGCCCGCACCGTCTGGGCCAACACGCGCTCCTTCATCGAGCGCAGCGCATCCGGTGAAACGCAGGTGCTGCAGCATCATCTCGCCGGCATGTTCGTTTCGGCGGGCGATGCGCTCGCCGGCGATGCCGAGCTGCGCGGTGAGATCAACCAGGGCCTGGTGACGGTGCTGCGCAGCTTCGTCGCCGACCAGAAGAGCGGCGTCTCGACCTTCATCTCCGACCAGGTCAAGTCGTGGGACATGGCGCAGCTGATTTCGCTGATCGAAATCAACATCGGACGCGACCTGCAATACATCCGCTTCAACGGCTCGCTGATCGGCGGACTCGCGGGATTGGCGCTGTACTGCGTAGAATTCCTGCTCCGATTGTTGTGACTTTTGCGTCACGCCCAACAGCATTAACGCGCGAGCCTATTGTGGCCCGGCATCTCTCCCGCTTGAATGTGTGGAACCGGCCGCCTAGCTGATTCATGTTGCGCTGCGGAACGATCAAGAAGCCGGCGTATTGGAATTCATGCCCATTGCCGGCATCGCGGCCGGCGGGCTCTTCAGGAATTCTTCCCAAGGGGATCCATTGATGACCGCAACTGCCCAGACGCTGCGTCCGCCGTCCCGCACTCTGATGTTTCTGGAAGGGCGCGCGATCCACGAGTTCGGCGCATTCCTCGGCGCGTTGCCGCTGCTGAGCCTCGCGCCGCGTGGCGACGGGCATCCGGTGCTGGTGCTGCCCGGCCTTGTGGCCTCCGATGCCTCCACGGGCGCGCTGCGCACCTTTCTGACCAGCAAGGGCTATGCGGTCAGCGGCTGGCGTCAGGGCCGCAATTACGGCCTGCGCGAGGGCGTGCAGGATGGGATGATCGATCTGGTCGAGGAGCTCAACGATACGCACGGTCGCAAGATCAGCCTGGTCGGCTGGAGCCTTGGTGGCCTCTATGCGCGCCAACTCGCCAAGATGATGCCTGAGCGCGTGCGCCAGGTGATCACCCTCGGCAGCCCCTTCGCGGGTAACCCCCGGTCGACCAATGCCTGGCGCGTCTACGAATGGGCGAGCGGACGGAAGTCCGACGAAGTTGATCCGCGCTTCGGTGGCGAGCTTGCCGTGCCGCCGCCGGTGCCAACCACCGCCATCTTCAGCCGCACCGACGGCGTCTGCGCCTGGCAAGGCTGCATGGAAAAGACCGGCGCGCAGACCGAGAGCATCGAGGTCGACAGCAGCCATTGCGGCATGGGCCATCATCCCGCCGCCGTCTACGCGGTCGCCGACCGTCTCGCGCAGAAGGAAGGCGCGTGGCGGCCGTTCGATCGCAGCGGCTGGCGCAGCCTCGCCTATCCCGATCCGCATCGGTAGCGCGCATCTTCACCTCTCCCCGCTTGCGGGGAGAGGTCGGATCGCTCTCTTGCGATCCGGGTGAGGGGGTACAGGTCTCACGTCGATCTCATTCGAGGAGAGAGGCCCCTCACCCCAACCCTCTCCCCCCGTAAGAACGGGGAGAGGGAGAGTAAGACCGTCGCTCCCATCCATTGTCCCGCCCGCACCAAACGCGCTATGCCTCGCGCATGGCGCATCCGCTTTCTCGCATCATCGATCAGCTCAAGCGTGAGCCGTCACGTACCGGCTCCATCGTCATCACGATGTTCGGCGATGCCGTCGTGCCGCGCGGCGGCTCGGTTTGGCTCGGCACGCTGCTGGCGTTCTTCGAGGGCCTGGACATCGATGGCAGCGTGGTGCGCACGGCGATGTCGCGCCTTGCGGCCGATGGCTGGCTGACGCGCGAGAAGGTGGGCCGTAACAGCTTTTATCGCCTCGCCGAGAAAGGTCGTGAGACGTTCGAAGCCGCGACGCGTCACATCTACGATCCGCCGCCGTCCGACTGGACCGGCCGCTTCGAGCTGCTGCTGATCGGCAATGGCGAAGACCGCGACGCCTCGCGCGAGGCGCTGCGCAATGCCGGCTTCGGCAGCCCGCTGCCGGGCGTGTGGGTCGCGCCGTCAGGCGTGCCGGTGCCGGAGGAGGCGGCAGGCGCCATCCGCCTCGAAGTCTCGGCTGAGGATGATAGCGGCCGTCGCCTGCTCAGTGCGAGCTGGCCGCTGGAACGAACGGCGGACGCCTATCTGAAATTCATGAAGACGTTCGAGCCGCTGCGCGCCGCACTCGCGCGCGGCACGGAACTGTCCGAGGCCGACGCTTTCACGGCGCGGATCCTGCTGATCCACTATTACCGCCGTGTCGTGCTGCGCGATCCGCTGCTGCCCGAAAGCCTGTTGCCGGCGGACTGGCCGGGCAGGGCGGCCCGCACGCTCTGCGGCGAGATCTATCGCGCGCTGCTTGCTCCGTCGGAACAATGGCTTGATCGCCATGGGACCAATGAAAAAGGCCCGCTGCCCCCGGCGCGAAAGCTCCTGGAAAGGAGGTTCGAGGCCTGATCTGCATGTTACAGAAATATCTTGCATGACATAATTCTTGTTATATATTGCCTCCAAGAAAATGGGAGGACTGCGCATGTATACCCAGGCGCTGAATACGGCCGAGACCGACGACCGGGGTCTTGAGGACGCGGGCCGAGCCGCGCAGTTCCAGGCCCGCATCGATGCCGAGGAGCGCATCGAGCCGAATGACTGGATGCCGGCGGCGTATCGCAAGACGCTGACACGTCAGATCTCCCAGCACGCTCATTCCGAAATCGTCGGCATGCTGCCCGAGGGCAACTGGATCACGCGCGCGCCGACCTTGCGCCGCAAGGCTGCGCTGCTCGCCAAGGTGCAGGACGAGTGCGGCCACGGGCTCTATCTGTATGCCGCCGCTGAAACGCTCGGCAGTTCACGCGAAGAACTCGTTGATGCCATGCTCGCGGGGAAAGCAAAGTATTCCTCGATCTTCAACTATCCGACGCTGACCTGGGCCGACATCGGCACCATTGGCTGGCTGGTCGACGGCGCCGCGATCATGAACCAGATTCCGCTATGCCGCTGCTCCTACGGCCCCTATGCGCGCGCGATGATCCGCGTCTGCAAGGAGGAGTCGTTCCACCAGCGCCAGGGCTACGAGATCATGCTCACCCTGTGCCGCGGCTCGGACGAGCAGAAGGCGATGGCGCAGGATGCGTTGAACCGCTGGTGGTGGCCGGTGCTGATGATGTTCGGTCCGCCCGATGCGACCAGCCAGCATAGCGACACCTCGACGAAGTGGAAGATCAAGCGCTTTTCCAATGACGAGCTGCGCCAGAAGTTCGTCGACGCCACTGTGCCGCAGGCGCAATATCTCGGCCTTACTATTCCCGATCCCGGCATGACGCAGGATGCGGACGGGCACTGGCGTTACAGCGAGATCGACTGGACCGAGTTCAAGCAGGTGCTTGCCGGCAACGGTCCCTGCAACCGCGACCGCATGGCCGCGCGCCGCAAGGCACATGATGACGGCGCCTGGGTGCGCGAGGCCGCGGCCGCCTATGCCGCAAAGCGCGCGCAGCGTCAGACCGCACAAGCCGCGGAATAGGGAGATCAATATGGCCACGCCGAACACTCCGTTGTGGGAAGTCTTCATTCGCAGCCGCAACGGGCTCGCGCACAAGCATGTCGGCTCGCTGCATGCGAGCGATGCCACCATGGCCCTGCAAGCCGCCCGCGACATCTACACCCGGCGCGGTGAGGGCCTGTCGATCTGGGTCGTGCCGTCGACCGCGATCACCGCGAGCGACCCCGCCGAGAAGGGCATGATGTTCGAGCCGGCGGAATCGAAGATCTACCGGCATCCGACCTTTTACGAGGTGCCCGAGGAAGTGGGGCACATGTGATGCCCACTGCAAACATCCAGGTCTCCGAAACGCCGCTGGTGCTCTACGCCCTGCGCCGTGCTGACGATGCGCTGATCCTCGGTCACCGGCTGTCGGAATGGTGTGGGCACGCGCCGATGCTGGAAGAGGACATGGCGCTCTCCAACATCGCGCTCGACCTCATCGGCCAGGCGCGCGAGCTTTACAGCTACGCCGCCAAGGCCGAAGGCGGGAATAACGACGAGGACAAGCTCGCTTACCTGCGGGATGTCAGGCAGTACCGCAATCTGCTGCTGGTCGAGCAGCCGAATGGCGACTTCGCCCAGACGCTGGTGCGGCAGTTCTTCTATTCCGCTTTCGCCGACCTCTATTGGCGCGCGATGATGACCTCGCGCGATACGACGCTCGCCGCCATCGCCGCGAAGTCGGAGAAGGAGAGCGCCTATCATCTGCGCCACGCTTCGGAATGGATCATCCGGCTCGGCGACGGCACGGACGAGAGCCACGCACGCGCGCAACGGGCGATCGATCACCTCTGGGCCTTTACCGGCGAGATGTTCGCCGTCGATGACGGCGAGCGCGCGCTGATCCACGCCGGTATCGCTATCGATCCCGGCACCTTGCGCGGCCGCTGGCTGACGACGCTCTCCGATGTCATCAGTGAAGCAACGCTTCGACTGCCTGAGAACGACTGGATGCAGCAGGGTGGCCGTGCCGGCCGCCATAGCGAGCATCTCGGCCACCTCCTGTCCGAGCTGCAATCGATGCAGCGCACGTTTCCGGGGCAGACATGGTGACGATGCTGGAGCGCGACAGCGAGCTGCACCAGCGCGCCTGGGACGCCGCGGCGAGCGTGGTCGACCCCGAGATTCCGGTGTTGACCATCGCTGATCTCGGTGTGCTCCGCGACGTTACCCTCGATGGTGACCATGTCGAGGTCGCGATCACGCCGACCTATTCGGGCTGCCCGGCGATGAACATGATCGCGCTCGAAATCGAGATCGCGCTGGAACGTGCCGGCTTCCGCCGTCCGAAAGTGCGGACCGTGCTGTCGCCGGCCTGGACCACAGACTGGATGAGCGAGGAAGGCCGTCAGAAGCTGCGCGACTACGGCATCGCGCCGCCGCAATCTTCACACTCGCGCCGCGCGCTATTTGGCGAACAGACGGTGGCGTGTCCGCAATGCGGCTCGGACAAGACCGAGCTGCTGTCTGAATTCGGCTCGACATCCTGCAAGGCGCTGTGGCGCTGCAAGGCTTGCCGCGAACCCTTCGATTACTTCAAGTGTCATTGACCATGTCAGCAGCCGCACCGCGTTTTCACCGCCTTGCCGTCAACGACCTCCGCCGGGAGGCATCCGACGCCGTCTCGATGACTTTCGCCATCCCCCGCGAACTTGCCGGCGACTATGCTTTCAGTCCCGGCCAGTACCTCACGCTGCGCACCACGCTCGATGGCGAGGAGGTGCGCCGCTCCTATTCGATCTGCTCCGGCCCTGACGACGGCGAGATCCGCATTGCCGTGAAGAAAGTCGACGGCGGCGCGTTTTCGAGCTGGGCCGCGGACGAGCTGAGACATGGCGACGAGCTCGACGTGATGACGCCGACGGGCCGTTTTGGCGTGATCCCTCCGGCCGAGGCCGGACGCATCCATGTCGGCTTTGCCGCAGGCTCCGGCATCACGCCGATCCTGTCGATCGTCAAGGGCGTGCTGGCACGCGAGCCGGACAGCCGCTTCTTCCTGTTCTACGGCAACCGCGCGACCGACAACATCATGTTCCTGGAGGCGCTCGAGGAGCTGAAGGATCGCTTCATCGACCGCCTGTCCATCTTCCACGTCATCTCCGGCGAGGAGCAGGACATCCCGATCCTGCATGGCCGGCTCGATGGCGAAAAGGTGAGGGTGCTGCTGCGCTCGCTGGTGCCAGCCGAGAGCGTCGACCACGTCTTCATCTGCGGTCCATCTGGCATGAGCGAAGACATCGAGGCGACCTGCCGCAACCTGGGCATCGCCGATGATCGTATCCATGTCGAGCGTTTCGTTTCGGAGTTCGGCGGCAAGCCGCGACCGAAAAAGACCGTGGCACCCGATGCGCCGCCCAAGGCGATCGCCTCGCTGATCATTGACGGCAAACGCCGCGACGTGCCGGTCGCCGAGGACGAGGCCATCCTCGATGCCGCGCTGCGCGCCGGTGTCGATCTGCCCTTCGCCTGCAAGGGCGGCATGTGCTCGACCTGTCGCGCCAAGCTGGTCGAGGGCGAGGCGCCCATGGACATCAATTATTCGCTGGAGCCCTGGGAGCTGAAGGCCGGCTTTGTTCTGACCTGCCAGGCCAAGCCGTCGTCCGAGCAGGTCGTGGTCGACTACGACCACGTTTGACAGCCTTGACCATCAAGCAGAACATCATGAGCAAAGAGTTCGCCGGGAGAAGCGCGTGAACGTCAAAGCCGCCATGTCGCCTGAAGATGCTGCCCGCGCCTGCGCTGATGCGATGTGGGCGGAGGACGATGCGTCCAAGGGCCTCGGCATGGAGATCGTGGAGATCGGCCCGGGCTTTGCGACGCTGGCCATGACGGTGCGGCCGGACATGGTCAACGGTCAGCGCATCGCCCATGGCGGCTTCATCTTCACGCTAGCCGATTCCGCCTTCGCTTTTGCCTGCAACTCCCACAATGACCGTGTCGTCGCGGCGCAGGGGCAGATCACGTTTATCAAGCCGGGCAAGCTCGGCGACCGTCTCGTCGCCAAGGCGCGCGAGGTGACCCGCGGTGGCCGCTCCGGCATCTATGATGTGCGCGTCATGGCAGGCGATACCGTCATTGCTGAATTCCGTGGGCATTCGCGTGTCATTCCCGGCGCGTGGCTGCCGACGCAAGATCAATAAAGAGAAGAACACATATGTGGGGAAACGAGTATGGCTTCGACGAAGCTGAAGGACGACGGCCGCAGCTATAGGGCCGAGATGGATGCACAGGAGCGCGCCTCACGCGATGAGATCATGGCGCTGCAGACGCAGCGGCTGGCCTGGTCGCTGAAGCACGCCTATGACAACGTCGCGCATTACCGCAAGGCTTTTGACAAGGCTGGGGTGCATCCCTCGGACTTTCGCGAGCTCTCCGATCTCGCAAAGTTTCCGTTTACGGTGAAGACGGACCTGCGCGACAACTATCCCTTCAACATGTTCGCCGTGCCGCGCGAAAAACTGGTGCGCGTGCATGCCTCCTCTGGCACGACGGGCAAGCCGATCGTGGTCGGTTATACCCAGCGCGATATCGACACCTGGTCGGATGTGATGGCGCGCTCGATCCGCGCCGCCGGCGGCCGCAACGGCATGATCATCCACAATGCCTACGGTTATGGCCTGTTCACCGGCGGGCTCGGTGTGCATTACGGTGCCGAGAAGCTCGGCTGCACGGTGGTTCCGATCTCCGGCGGAATGACCGAGCGGCAGGTGCAGCTTATCAACGACTTTCGGCCTGACATCATCACGGTGACGCCGAGCTACATGCTGGCGATCCTCGACGAGTTCAAGCGCCAGAAGCTCGATCCGCGCCAGTGCTCGCTCAAGGTCGGCATCTTCGGGGCCGAGCCCTGGACCAACGCCATGCGCGGCGAGATCGAGGACGCCTTCGACATGGACGCGACCGACATCTACGGCTTGTCCGAGGTGATCGGCCCCGGCGTCGCGCAGGAATGCATCGAGACCAAGGACGGCTTGCACATCTGGGAGGACCATTTCTATCCCGAAGTGATCGACCCCGAGACCGGCGCGGTGCTGCCTGACGGCGAGAAGGGCGAGCTGGTGTTCACCTCGCTGACCAAGGAAGCTTTCCCTGTGATCCGCTATCGCACCCGCGACCTGACGCGGCTGCTGCCGGGCACGGCGCGGCCGGGCATGCGGCGGATGGAGAAGGTGACGGGCCGCTCGGACGACATGATCATCCTGCGCGGTGTCAATTTGTTCCCGACCCAGATCGAGGAGGTGCTGCTCGCGACCGACTGGTGCGGCGGCCACTTCATCCTGGAGCTGACCCGCGAAGGACGCATGGACGAGCTGACCATCATCGCCGAGGCGCGGCCCGAAAGCTGGGACGGTCGCGGGCTTGTCGACCATGCCGACCGGATTTCAACTCACATCAAGAACACGATCGGCGTCAGCTCGAGGGTCCAGGTGGTCGCGCCGGCGACGCTGGAGCGCTCGCTCGGCAAGGCCAAGCGGCTCTACGACAAGCGGCCCAAGGACTGACCAAGGACTGACTTGACGGATTGACTTGACCGCCCCCAAAGGCGACAAGGCCCGCGAGAAATCCCGGGTCTTTCCATGTCACCAGCCGATCCCAAAACTGTCGAAGCACGCTGCGTTCGCCTCACCGCCAAGGCCGAGAACGCCGCCGCGCTTGCTCCGACCGTGGAGCGTCACACGCTCGCGCGTGGGCCGAAC
Organism: Bradyrhizobium zhengyangense; assembly: GCF_022012555.1. NCBI lineage: Bacteria > Pseudomonadati > Pseudomonadota > Alphaproteobacteria > Hyphomicrobiales > Nitrobacteraceae > Bradyrhizobium > Bradyrhizobium zhengyangense. The sequence goes on from NZ_JAKLTZ010000005.1 coordinate 389,328, forward strand.
GATCTGCTGATCGAGGTGAAGGCCGCGGCCGTCAACCCGTCCGACGTCAAGGCTGCGACCGGGCTGATGCCCTATGCCGTTTTCCCGCGCACGCCGGGCCGCGACTACGCCGGCGTGGTGATCGACGGCCCCGCCGGTACGATCGGCCGCGAGGTGTTCGGCTCTTCAGGCGATCTCGGCATCCGCCGCGATGGCACGCACGCGAGTCATCTCGTCGTCGAAGCCGATGCCGTGGTGGAGAAGCCGAAGACGGTGTCCTGGGAGGAGGCCGCCGGCATCGGCGTGCCCTTCGTCACCGCCATGGAAGGTTTTCGCCGCGCCGGCATTCCGAAACCGGGCGAGACCGTGCTTGTGTTCGGCGTCAACGGCAAGGTCGGTCAGGCCGCAGTGCAGATCGCGACCTGGCAAGGCGCGCGCGTCGCCGGCGTGGTCCGCAAGGCCGAGGCCTATGAGGGTCACAGCAATGCGCCAATCGAGGTGATCGATGCATCCGCCGTCGATGTCGCCACACGCGTGCGCGAACTGACCGGCGGCAAGGGTGCCGACATCGTCTTCAACACGGTCGGCGATCCCTATTTCCAGGCGGCACACAAATCACTCGGCTTGCGCGGCCGCCAGATTCTGATCGCCGCGATCGACCGCATCGTGCAGTTCAACATCCTCGAATTCTATCGCGGCCAGCATACCTATGTCGGGATTGATACGCTCGGCCTGTCGTCCGCGGCGACGGGCGCGGTGCTGCGCGATCTTGGCCCGGGCTTTGCGAGCGGCCAGTTGAAGCCGTTCCCGATCAAGGCGAGTGCGATCTATCCGCTGGAGCGCGCGAAGGAGGCCTATGTCGCTGTCGCGGGCTCCTCGCGCGATAGGGTGATCCTGAAGCCGTGACGATGGAAACCACCCAACTCGTCATCCTCGCCGGCCTCGTCATTGGCCTCGTCTATGGTTCCGTCGGCCTGCTCAGCGGCTTCTGCCTGATGAGCAGCATGCGCGGATGGTTGGCGGAGGGAGACGGACGGCTTGTGCGCTCCTATGCACTGGCGATCGCAGTCGCGATTACCGCGAGCCAGCTCCTCGCCGGTTACGGCATGGTCGATCTCGGCAAGTCGATCTATCTGCAACAGACTTTTTCGGTGCCGGTGCTGTTCCTGGGCGGCCTGCTGTTCGGCTACGGCATGGTGCTGTCGAACGGCTGCGGCTCGCGCGCGCTGGTGCTGCTTGGGCGCGGCAATCTCCGCTCCTTCGTCGTGGTGATCGTGCTCGCCATCGCCGCCCAGATGACGCTCAAGGGCCTGATCGCGCCGGCGCGTATCGCGCTGGTTCAGGCCTCGCAGATCACCGTCAACGCGACTTCTTTGCCGTCGGTGCTCGCGACGCTCGGTGTCACGGAGGTGGTTTCGCGCGCGCTGGCCGCGACCGTGATCGTCGTTGCGCTGATTCTGTTTGCCTTCGCCCATCCGGCATTCCGTCGCTCGCCGGGCCAGATCGCGGCGGGCATTATTGTGGGCCTTCTCGTTGCCGGCGGCTGGTACGTCTCCGGCTATCTCGGCGCCGACGACTTCAATCCCGTCCCGGTGACCTCACTCACCTTCATCGCGCCAATCGCCGATAGTCTGCAATATGCGATGCTCTCGACCGGGCTGACGCTCAACTTCGGCATCGCGACGGTTGGCGGGGTCTTTGCCGGCAGCCTGGTTACCGCCCTCGTCACCGGTCGCTTCAAGCTCGAAGGCTATTCCTCGCCGCGTCACATGCTGCGCTCTGCCGGTGGAGCTGCGCTGATGGGGATCGGCGGCGTGATGGCGTTTGGCTGCTCGATCGGGCAGGGGCTCACCGGCGTCTCGACGCTTGCCGTCGGTTCGTTCATCGCAGTCGCCGGCATCCTGCTCGGCACGACGGCAGGCCTGCGCGGCACCTTGCGCGTTCAGCCGCTCGCGGTCGCCTGACGGCGCAACATCCGGTCGCCCAGAGTCGCAAGGCCAATTCCGGTCACGATCAGCGCGGCCGCGACGACGAGGCTGATGTCGATCGGCTCGCCCAGCAGGATCGCCGCGCTGGCGATGCCGACGAGCGGTGTCCCCGTGGTGCCAAGCGCCGTCGTCAGCGCCGAGATGCTCTTGTTGACCATCGACATCGCCCAATAGGCGAGCGCCGTCCCGATCAGGCCGGAATACAGGAACAGCAGCACAAGCTTCCACGACCATTCCGCGTGCGGCAGGCCATCGGTGATGACAGCCAATGCGGTGAGCACGATGGTCGCGACCAGCACCTGCCAGATCAGGAGCTGGAGCGGAGAGCCGATCCAGCGATGCGCCCGGAGATAGATGATGTTCGCGGCCCAGGAGATCGCGGCGAGGATCACCATGCCGGCGCCGAGCAGGACGTTGCGATTGGCCCAGTCGATGGATGTGGGGTTCAGGATGACGGCAAGCCCGACCAGGCCGAACAAGGCGCCGGCAAGCTTGGGTGCCGTCAGCGTATCCTTGCCGTGCATGGGCGCGGCGATCGCAACCCAGAGCGGCGTGGTGTAGCCGAGCACGACGGCCTTGCTCGCAGGCAGGAAGCGCACGCCGGCTGCAACCAGGACGGAGAATATCGTCATGTGCAGCAGCGCTACGCTGAGGATGACAGGGATGTCGCGCCGCTCCGGGATCACCAGATTGTTGCTCAGCCTGAGGATCACGAACAATCCGGCCAGCGCGATCCAGCTGCGGATCGCCGACGTCCAGAGGGGCGGCAGGAATTGCACGAGCTGCTTGGTCATCGACCAGTTCACGCCCCAGGCCAGCACGACGATCAGGAACAGGCCGATGGCGGCGCGGGGAGACAAAGAAGAGTTCATCGCAAGGTCCTTGAAGCAGTCCGATGCGGTGGATAGCATTCAAGCTGGCACCTGAAAAAGTGCCAGATTGGAAAGGAATAGAGTGCCAGTATCGGACAGCATGATCTCCGGCCTGATCGACCTGAACCGCGCCGACGATGAGGGGCTGGTGGCGCAGTTGACGAGCCAGCTTCGCGGCCTGATCGCGGCCGGCCGTATCGCCAAGGGTCGCGCGCTGCCGTCGAGCCGCCAGCTTGCGAGCGATCTCGGTGTCTCCCGCAACACCGTCACCTATGCGTTCGAGCAGCTTGCCGCGGAGGGATATCTTGCGGCGTCGCATGGACGTCGTCCTGTGGTGACAGTCGACGGCGGCGAGCGCATCGAGGGCGCGGGCGTTGCCGCATCTGGCGTGCGCTCAGCGAGGCCGCAGCTCTCGCCCTGGGCCTCGAAGCTCAAGCAGACCGACTGGCCGATGTCCTATCAGGCGCTGCTCAAGCCGTTGCGACCGGGGCATGGAGATGCACGGGAGTTTCCGAACGAGGTCTGGGCGCGGTGCCTGCGCCGCAGCGCCGTGCACGCCGCCAAGCGTGAGCTTGGTCCGGTCAATCGCACACGGCTGCGCGAGGCGCTGGCGCATTACCTGGCGACCAGCAGAGGCGTTCGCGCAGCAGCGGACCAGATCATGATCCTGCCGAGCGCGCAGGCCGCGCTGACGCTGATCGCAGCCGTGCTCATCACGAAGGGGGACGCGGTCTGGGTCGAGGACCCTGGGTATCCCGGCGCCGCGGCCGCCTTCCGCGCGTCCGGCGCGCGCGTCATCGGCATCAGGCTGGATGAGCAGGGCATGCAGCCGATGCCCGGAATGGCCGCGCCAAAGCTCGTCTTCATGACGCCATCGCATCAGCACCCGACTGGACGGCTGATGTCGCTGGCCCGCCGCACCGCGTTTCTCGGATCAAGCAGGCCCGGCAGGACCTGGATCGTCGAGGACGATTACGATGGCGAATTCCACTATGACAGCCGCCCGGTCCCGGCCCTGCAAGGGCTTGATGCCCATGGCCGCGTGTTCTATGTCGGCACCTTCTCGAAGGCGATGACGTCGGATATCCGGCTTGGCTATCTCGTCGTGCCTCCGGCGCTGGTCGGCACATTCGAGATCGCGCAGCGGCACATCGGGCTGATCGCATCCAGTCACATCCAGGAGGCGCTCGCCGAGTTCATCGCCGACGGGCATTTCCTCGCACATCTGCGCCGGATGCGCCGGCTCTATCATTGCAGGCGCGATCATCTCGTCGCCGGACTGGAACGCCATCTCGGCGAGGTGCTCACGGCCGAGGTGCCCTCGGGCGGCATTCAGCTCGTCGCCCGGCTCAGGCGTGGTCGCGCCGATCAGGCTGTGGTGAAGCGGCTGGTCGAGGCCGGCGTCGAAACGCGCGCCTTGTCGAGCCTGGCGCTCGGAAAGCCGCGCGATCATGGCCTGCTGCTCGGCTTTGCGGCTTGGCGCGAGAGCGAGATCAGCGCGGCGGTGCGAACGATGGCGGCGTGCTTCTAGTCCACGGCCCTGGTGACGATGCGAATCTCCGACGTCAGCGTCCGGTGCACCGGGCACTTGTCGGCGATCTCCATCAGCTTCTTGCGCTGTTCGGCATCGAGCGCGCCGTCCATCGCGATATCGCGCTCGATCTGGTCGAGCATGCCGTCGCGCGTCTCGCATTCCGCGCAGTCCTTGGCATAGATCTTGGAATGCTTCAGCGTGACGGTGACGCGGTCGAGCGGCAGCGATTTGCGGTCGGCATAGAGGCGCATGGTCATGGAGGTGCAGGCGCCGAGACCGGCGAGCAGGAAATCATAGGGCCCGGGACCGGCATCCTCGCCGCCAGCGGCTTTCGGCTCGTCCGCCACGAGATGATGAGGCCCGACGGTGATGAGCTGGTTGAACTTGCTCTTGCGGGTCTCCTGCACCACGACCCTGCGCGGCTCTTCCGCACGATCCATCACTTTCGCAGGCTTTGCCGTGTCGATGTAGCGGCTGGCCCAGGCGGCGATCACGTCGGCCGCATAGAGCGCATCTGCCGGCTTGGTCAGGAGATGATCGGCATGGTCGAGCGAGACGAAGCTCTTGGGATGCCTGGCCGCAACGAAGATCTTGGTCGCGTTGTCGATGCCGACGGTGTCGTCCACAGGCGACTGCATCACCAGCAGCGCCTTGTGCAGGCCGGTGACGTCCTTCATCAGCTCGTGCTCGACGATGTCATCGAGGAACTCACGCTTGATCCGGAATGGTCGACCCGCAAGCGACACTTCGACCTCGCCCTTCTCTCGGATCGCATCGACATGTTCCCTGAACAGGCCGGTGACATGAGCAGGGTCGGAAGGTGCTGCGATCGTCGCAACCGCCTTGGCCTCCGGAATCTTGCCGGCTACCGCCAGGATCGCGGCACCCCCCAGGCTATGGCCGATCAGGATCGACGGTGCCTTGCGGGTCGTGCGGAGATGATCGGCGGCGCGCACGAGGTCGGCGACGTTCGATGAGAAAGTCGAATTGGCGAAATCGCCTTCGCTGGAGCCGAGCCCGGTGAAGTCGAAGCGCAAGACCGCGATGCCCTTGGCGGCGAGCGCGACCGAGATGCGCTTAGCTGCCAGCGTGTCCTTGCCGCAGGTGAAGCAGTGCGCGAACAGCGCGTAGGATGAGGGCTCGCCGTCCGGCAGCTCCAGCGCCGCCGCGAGTTGATGGCCGCCTTCACCCGTGAATTGGAAGCGTTCCGTCGGCATGGGCTTCCCCTTGATTGCTCGAGCCTAGTCTCCTGAATAGCGCTGTTCGGCCCAGGGATCGCCGCGATTATGATAGCCGCGGACTTCCCAAAAGCCCGGCGCATCCTCAGTCACGAATTCGATGGCCTGCAGCCATTTGGCGCTCTTCCAGAAGTACAGATGCGGCACGACGAGCCTGACAGGGCCGCCATGCTCGTCCGACAGCGGCTGGCCCGACCAGCTATGGGCCAGCAGCGCATCCTCGGCGGCAAAGTCTTCCAGCGCGAGGTTGGTGGTGTAGCCGTCATAGGAATGCAGCACCACGAAGCGAGCATCGTCGCGTGGTTGGCAGGCCGCAAGCAGCTCACGCGTGGCGAGCCCTTCCCACTGATTGTCGTAGCGCGACCAGGTTGTCACGCAATGGATGTCGGAGGTGAACTGGTCCTGCTTTTGCGCCGCGAACTCGGCGTAGGTCCAGAATATGGGGTTCTCGACCGCGCCGTAGACGTCCAGCCGCCAGCGCTCGCGCGACACAGGCGGCACCACACCGAGATCGAGCACCGGCCAGTCCTTGGTCAGATGCTGTCCGGGCGGCAGCCGCTGCTCCTCGGGGCGCGTAATTTTGCCGGTGAGGAAGCGGCCCTCGCGCGCCCACTTCTGTTTGGTGCGGGTCAGCTTGCTGTCGGGCGGCTCGTTGTCGTCGGCCATGATCTGCTCGAAGTCAGCTATTCGTGGCGGTGCATCGCGGATTCGCGCTTGGTGTCACGCATGGTGGAATAGATGATCAGCGACAGGAAGATGACACTGGCGAGATAGTAGTAGAACCACTGCTCATGGCCGATGGTCTTGAAATAGAGCGCGATCGCCGGCGCCGTGCCGCCGAAGATCGAGACTGTGATCGCATAGGGCAGGCCGACGCCCAACGCGCGGACATTGGTCGGGAACAGCTCGGCTTTCACCACGGCGTTGATCGAGGTGTAGCCGGCAACGAACAGCCAGGCGCAGCAGATCAGGATGAACGCCATGAACGGCGATTTGGTCTCCTTCAGCGTCATCAACAGCGGCACCGTCGCGAGCGTGCCTGCGACGCCGAAGAAGATCAGCAGCGGCTTGCGGCCGATCTTGTCGGAGATCGCGCCGTAGATCGGCTGCAGGATTGTCGCGAAGATCAGCGTGCCGAAGATCACGAAGGTGGTCTGGTCCTCGGTCAGCCCGACCGACAGCTTCACGAAGGTCTGCATGTAGGTGGTGAAGGTGTAGAATGCCGCAGTGCCGCCGGCGGTGAGGCCGACCACAAGCAGCAGCTCGCGGGGGTAGCGCAAGAGATTGGTGATCGAGCCGGTCGGCTTCACCACCTTCTTGGCTTCCTCGAAGGCCTCGGTCTCATGCAGGTTGCGCCGCATCACCGCGGCAAAAATCGCAAGCGCCGCGCCGATCGCAAACGGAATACGCCAGCCCCAGGTTTTCAGCTCATCTGGCGTGAGGAAGACCTTTTGCAGGAGCAGCAGCACGATAATCGCGGTCAGCTGGCCGCCGATCAGCGTGACGTACTGGAAGCTCGAGTAGAAGCCGCGATGCTTGGGATCGGCGACCTCGCTCAGGTAAGTGGCGCTGGCGCCGTATTCGCCACCTAAGCTCAGGCCCTCGATGACGCGGGCGAGCGCCAGGATGACCGGCGCAGCGAAGCCGATCGTCGCGTAGGTCGGGGTCAGCGCGATGATCAACGAGCCGAAGCACATGAACACGACCGACAGCGTCAGCGAGATGCGCCGGCCGTAATGGTCGGCGAGGTAGCCGAAGAACCAGCCGCCCAGGGGGCGCATCAGGAATGTCGCCGCGAATATCACGGCGGCATTCAATTGCTGAACCACGGGGTCGTTGCCCGGAAAGAAGGCCGGGGCGAAATACAGCGCGAACGCCGTATAGGCGTAAAAGTCATACCATTCGACGAGATTGCCGATGGAGCCGATGAAGATCGCCTTTATGCGCCGCTCGGCGTCGGCGATGTCGAAATGGTCGGAGGCCGGTTTGATTGCTTGCTCTGTCACGTCCGGCCTCCCAGAAATCCATTGTCTGGGAGCCTACATCGCCTTTCCCAGCAGAAATGGCAACTGGCGGGGTCCCCGCACCGTGCCCTGCGACCAGGTCACGGTCCCGCCAGGATCGAGTCGGAAGTCCGGAATCCGCTTCAGCCATTCCTCAAGCGCAACCTGCATCTCCATCCGCGCCAGGTTGGAACCGACGCAGCGATGGATGCCGAGGCCGAAGGCGGCATGGCGATTCTCCCGGCGATCGATCACGACCTTGTCGGCGTCCGGAAACATTTTTGGGTCCCGGTTGGCGGCCGGGAAGGACAGCAGCACCATGTTGCCCGCCTTGACCGGACAGCCCGAGACCGTGGTCTCCTTGACCACCTCGCGAGCCATCGTCACCGGCGAATAGGCGCGCAGCAGTTCCTCCACGGCGGTGGGAATCAGCTCTGGCTCCGCGATCAGCCGCTCGCGGTCGGCCGGCGTGCGAGCGAGATGCCACAGCGAGGAGCCGATCGCGCTCCAGGTGGTGTCGATCCCGGCGATCAGGAGCAACCGCAGCGAGCCCAGCACGTGCGACTCTTCCAGCGGCTGGCCCTCCTTGTCCTTGGCATTCATCAGATAGGAGATGAGGTCGTTGGTCGGCTTCGACCGGCGCTCCTCGATATGCGCCCTGAAGTAGTCGCTCATCTCGTGCACAGCCTCGAGCAGCTTGGTCTCATCCTTGATGCCGACCTCCAGGATCATGTGGATCCAGTTGATGAAGAGGTCGCTGTCGCTCTCGGGGATGCCGAGCATGTGCGCGATGGCCCGAACCGGGATGTATTTGGCGTAGCGCGCGGCGGCGTCGACCTTGCCATCGGCAATGAACCCGTCGATCAGTTCGTTGCAGATCGCCCGCATCCGCGGTTCCAGCTTCTTCATCGCATCCGGCGTGAAGGGCGGCAGCAGCAACTGCTTGGCCGGCTTGTGCACGGGTGGATCCGAGGTGATCGGCGGGGCCGCGTTCCTGGCGACCTCGGGCCGGACGTCGCGGACGATAATGCGGCGCGAGGAGAAATGTTCGGTGTCGTTGGCGATCTCGCGCACGGCTTCATAGGTCGTCGGCATGTAGCAGCCGAGAAAGCGCTCCGTGTGCACGACGGGGCTCGCGGCGCGCAGCTCCTCCCAGATCGGGAAGGGATCGTTCGTCCATTGCGGGTCGGTGTGGTCGAAATCGTTGATCCAGTCGGTGACGGGCGGATGGGCGACAGGCTGGCTGACGTCGGACATGGCTGGAAAATCCCTTGAATAACCCTTAGGGCTCGTTCGCTTGGGGCTCGTTCCCTTGGGGCTCGTGTTCGCTGAAGGTACGCAAAGCGCGCGCGGGCAGGGGCCGCGCGCTACTCCTCGATCACATCGATCGCGATTTCCGGGCAATTGGATTTGGCAAGCCAGGCCTTGTCCTCGAGGCCCGGCGGAACCGTGCCATCTCCGACCTCATGGGCGTTGCCGTATTCGTCGAGCTCGAACAGCTCCGGCGCCAGCGCCTTGCAGCGCGCGTGGCCCTGGCATTTGTCGGGATCGACGTGAACTTTCAGTCGCGCTGCCATTGCGGCTCCCTCGGTCGTGTGCGCGTCGCCCGAAGGGCCACGCGTTCCTCTTGTCTATTGTCCGCGGCATTTGCGGCTCATTCTAAGTTATAGCATATTACATTCGCGACAGGCTTCCCCTGTCAAGCGCAAACTTATAGGCTTGCCCGCAACATGCGATCACAACTCGCCCGCAAGCCCGAGAACACCTACCACCATGGCGATCTCCGTGACGCCCTGATCAAGGCTGCGTTGCGCGAGGCGGAGCAGGGCGGGGCGGAAGCGATCAGCATCAAGGCCCTCGCAAAGCAGCTCGGCGTCTCACAGCCGGCGCCCTACCGTCATTTTGCCGACCGCGAGGCATTGCTGACCGCGGCGACGGCGGAGGCGTTCCGGCAGTTCAGCGCGATGTTGCGCGACGCCATGATGAAGCCGTCGAAGCAATCGAAATTGTCACGGCTGGCGCAGGCAACGCTCGATTTCGGTCTGCGCCGTAACGGTGTCTACCGTTTGATGTTTGCGTCCCGCACCGTCTCATGCGCGGCCAAGGGCAGCGAGCTGCACGAGGCCACCCGGGAGACCTTTGCGCTCGTGATCGAAGCGCTGGAGGCGCCCGCGGTCGGCTATTTGCGCGAACGGCAGGCGCTCAAGATCTGGGCGGCGCTACATGGCGTGGTGATGCTGGCCGAGCAAGGCCTGTTCACCGGCGAGGCCGCTCATGCCACGCGCGAGGAACTGGTCGAGGATTTTGTCAACGAGACGAAGGCCGCGCTCGCTGTTGCGATCAAGGATGCGCAGCGTCGCAAGAAGGCGGGCGCTTAGGCCTTCGCCTTCAGCAGCCCCATCAGCTTCGCGACGGCGCTGTCCGGCGTCGTCACAACCGGACGGCCGGTGGCTTCCGCGACCAGCGGCGCTGATGATGCGATGCTGAACTGGGCCAGCGCGATCACCTCGCAATCGCGCAGATCCTTCGACGCTTCGACGATCAGCCGGTCGTGGGTCGAGCGGTCGCCGCGATCGAGTGCGGCCAGCGCGCCCTCGGCAAGTTTCGGCACGATCTGGACGAAGGTCGGAAACTCCGGCGGCATCGAGACCAGCGTCGGCGGGAAGGTGGAGAGCAGGCCGATGCGCTTGCCCATCGTCACCGCCCGTTCGATCATGGCTTCGTTCGGTTTGAGCACCGGCATCGGCGAATGCGCCCGTGCGACGGCCTCGATGCAGGGGCCGAAGGCCGAACAGGTGAACAGGATCGCGTTTGCCCCCGTAGCTGCGGCGTAATCGCCGAGCGCAAGAAAGCGCTCGGTCATAGCGTCGTTGAGCTTGCCGTCGCGCGCCAGATCCGCCGACAGGCTGTCGTCGAGCAGGTTCATCAGCCGCGCCTCCGGCCACGCTTGTGCGAACGCCGCCTCGATCGGGGCGATGGAGTGCTTAAGGGCGTGGATCAGGGCGATGCGAGGAGACGTCGTCATTGAGCGTGACTACCTGGGAGGTCTTGTGCCCCGGACGCAGCGCAATGCGAAGTATTGCGCTGCAGAGCCGGGGCCCATTGTAGTTGCTGGGTCCCGGCTCTGCGCAGCGGCGTTGCACGCCGCAGCGCGTCCGAGACACGGGAAGATGTCTACTTGAACGGCACCGCGTACATCAAGCCGCCCTTGCTCCAGAGGCCGTTGAGGCCGCGCTCGAGCTTGAGCGGGCTCGCCTTGCCGACGTTGCGCTCGTAGATCTCACCGTAATTGCCGGTGGCCTTGATCACCGTGACCAGCCATTTGTTGTCCAGCCCAAGCCGCGAGCCGAGATCGCCGGTGGCGCCGAGCAGGCGCTGGATGGCGGGGGTCTGCGACTTCGTCATCTCGTCGACATTGGCCTGGGTGACGCCGAGCTCCTCGGCTTCGATCAGGCCGTAATGCAGCCAGGTGACGATATCGCTCCAGACCTCGTCGCCGTTGCGGGTGAAGGGGCCGAGCGGCTCCTTGCTGATGGTCTGCGGCAGCACGACGTAATCGGCGGGGTTCGGCGCCGCGGTGGTGACGGCACCGGCGAGCGCCGAGGCGTCCTGGGTCATGGCGTCGCAGCGGCCGCCAAAGAAGGTCTGGTACATGGTGTCGACGCGGTCGAACACCAGCGGCTTCCAGTCGATGTTGTTGGCGCGGCCGTAATCGCCGAGCGTCACTTCATGGGTCGTTCCCTGCGCGACGCAGACGGTCGCGCCCTTGAGATCCTTGATCTCCTTCACGCCGAGGTCTTTCTTCACGACGAAGCCCTGGCCGTCGTAGAAATTGATCGGGCCCTGGCGCAGACCGAGCGTGACGCCGCGCAAGTACGTCTGCGTCGAATTGCGGTAGAGCACGTCAATCTCGCCGGACTGCAGCGCGGTGAAGCGGTTCTGCGCGGTCAGCGAGACGTAGCGCACCTTGTTGGGGTCGCCGAGCACGCCGGCGGCGAGCGCACGACAGTAGTCGACGTCGAGGCCCTTGTAATTGCCCTGCGAGTCCGGTGCCGAGAAGCCAGCAAAGCCGGCGCTGACGCCGCACACCAGCGTGCCGCGGCTCTTGACCGTGTCCAGCGTCGCCGCCTGGGCGATCACCGTCGATGCCGCGAGCACGCCCGCTGCGATAACCATTTTCCTCATCATGCTACTCTCCCCTCAGTGATTGACACTACGCAACACAACGTCGACGGCCGTGCCGAGCTTGTCGACGATCTGGTCGATCTCATCCGCGGACGCGATATAGGGCGGCGCCAGCAGCACATGGTCGCCGCGGACGCCATCCACGGTGCCGCCGCCGGGATAGCAGCCGAGCCCGTTGGCGAACGCTTCCGCCTTGATCTTCTGGTGCAGCTTGAGCGCCGGATCGAACGAGGTGCGGCTGGCGCGGTCGGCGACGAGCTCGATCGCCCAGAACAGGCCACGTCCCCTGATGTCGCCGACGTGGCGGTGATTGCCGAAGCGCTCGGTGAGCCGCTGCTCGAGCTGCTTGCCGCGCTGCTTCACTTGTTCGAGCAGATTGTCTTCGCGGATCACGTCCTGCACAGCGAGCGCCGCCGCGCAGGCGAGGGGATGCGCGAGATAGGTATGGCCGTGTTGGAACGCGCCGGAGCCGGCGCGGATCGTGTCGATGATCCTGCCACTTGCCAGCATTGCGCCGATCGGCTGGTAGCCGCCGCCGAGACCTTTTGCGATCGCCTGGATGTCGGGCACGATGCCTTCCTGCTCCCAGGCATGCGTGGTCCCGGTGCGACCCATGCCGCTCATGACCTCGTCGAGGATCAGCAGCGCGCCATGCCGGTCGCAGATCTCGCGAACCGCCTTGAAGTAACCGTCGGGTGCGGTCACCGCGCCGGCGGTGGCGCCGACGACGGGTTCGGCCAGGAACGCGGCGACCGTGTTGGGACCAAGTCGCTGAAACTCGGCTTCGAGCTCGGCCGCAAGCCGGGCCACGAACTGCGCATCGGATTCACCCTCGTGCTTCTCGTGATAGGCAAAGGCCGGCGTCACATGGCTGAAAGCGGCCGAGAGCAGCGGCGCATAGGGCGCGCGGCGCCAGGCATTGCCGCCGGCGGCGAGCGCGCCGAGCGTGTTGCCGTGGTAACTCTGCCGCCGTGCGATGAAATGCTGCCGCTGCGGCTCGCCGCGCTCGATGAAATATTGCCGCGCGAGCTTGATGCTGGCCTCGATCGCTTCCGATCCGCCGCTGACGAAATAGGCGTAAGCGAGACCACCGGGCTCATGGCCGACCAACGTCTCGGCGAGCGCCTCGGCGGGTTCGGAGGAGAAGAAAGCAGTGTGCGCATAAGCAAGGGTCGAAGCCTGCTTTGCCATCGCTGCGATCACACGGGGATGCTGATGGCCGAGGCAGGACACCGCCGCGCCGCCGGAAGCGTCGATGATGCGACGGCCGTCCTCGGCAAACAAATAGACGCCCTCGCCGCCGATCGCCTTGGGCGGCGTCTCGCGCAGCGAGCGGTGCAGCACGCGGCTGGTGCGGGTGCTCATGGGTCAACCTTTCTCTGAAACGTAGGTAGAGGCCGCCGCGAGCCTCGCCTCGGTATTTTCCAGGCGCTTCTTGGCGGCCGTGCCGCCGAGCGAGAACGTTACCGCCGCAAGCGACTGCGCGATCGCAATGGCGCCGGTGAGGCTCGGAAAGAAGCCGGGGGAAGAGGCCGCTTCGAACAGAAGCACGTGATCGGCGCCTTCGGCCATCGGTGCCGAGAGGCTGTCGGCGATGGCGATCAGCGTCGCACCTGCACGATGGGCCGCTTGCGCAACGCGGACGCTCGCATTTGTGTAAGGCAGAAAGCCAACGACGATGACGGCCTCGCCGGGACGGAAAGCCCCGAGATCCAGATCGTCGGGGCCCGAGGTGCCGACGATCTGCACCTGTTCGGGCCGGAACAGCCTGAGCTCGTAATTGAGCAATTCCGCAACGCTGCGGCAGCTGCGATAGCCCGCAATCCAGATCCGCTTTGCATCATGCAGCGTGCGGGCCGCGTCCGCGATCGCCTGCGCGGAGATGCACGGCAGGCCCGCAGCTTCGGCCTCGAGCTTATCGGTGATGAGTGCGACATCGGCGTTCGGGCCGTGGCGGCTGGTCTTGGCGCGGCCGGAGAAGGGCGAGGTCGGGGACGGCCGGCGCGCCTCGGTCAGCGCGGCGCGCAACTCGTCCCAGCCGGAATAGCCGATCGCCTTCGCAAGCCGCGTGAAAGCGGCGGGATCGGCGCCGGCCTCCGCCGCGAGATCGCGCATCGAGCGCGTGGTGGCGTCGTAATCATTGGCCGCAACAAAACGCCCGACCTCCTGCAAGCGCAGGGGGAGCGATGGCAACGCAATGCGCAGTTCGCTCAACGGCGAGGATTTCGCTGATACGGCCATGAAACATTTGTTGCATGAATGCACGTTTGGTGCAACAGTTGATGCGCGCCGCCGGAAATCGCTGTTTTCAGGAAGGATTTTTGTGCTGTGACCTCAGATGATCCCAGGCCGCCGCCGCGCCGCAGCTTTTTCGGTGCGCTCGGGCCAAACGAGCTGAAGGGCCTGTTTTGGCAGGTGCTGGTGGTCGGCATTGCCGTCGCCGTCGTCGTCTTCCTCTGGTCCAACACCGTCACCAACCTCTCGGCCCGCCGCATCACCACCGGCTTTGCCTTTCTCGGCCGCGAGGCCAGCATGCCGATTGCCGACAGCCTGCTCGCGTATAATCCGAGGGACAGCTACCTCTGGGCCTTCGTCGTCGGCGTCGCCAACACGCTACGCGTCGCGGTGATCGGCATCGTGCTTGCGACCATTCTGGGGACGCTGATCGGCGTCTCGCGGCTGTCGGCGAACTGGCTGCTGTCGCGACTCGCCGCTCTCTACGTCGAAGTCCTGCGTGACATCCCGCTGCTGCTTCAGCTGCTGTTCTGGTACGTGCTGATGCAGGGTTTGCCGGCGGCGCGCGCGGCGTGGCGGCCGCTCGACGGCGTGTTCCTCTCCAATCGCGGCCTGATCCTGCCGGCGATCCCGATCGGCATGCCGCAACTCTGGGTGCTCGGCACGTTCGTGTTGGGTTTCATCGCATTCCTTGCTATCGGGCGATGGCTGGTCGCGCAGCAGATGCGTGATGGCAAGCCGCGGCCGGCGTGGCCCTTTGCGCTTGGTCTCATTGTCGTGCTGCCGGCCGCTGTGTCGTTGTTGCTTGGCGTGTCCTGGACGATCGAATGGCCGCAACTGCGCGGCTTCAATTTCGTCGGAGGGTTGACGCTCGCGCCGGAATATTTCGCGCTGTTGATCGCGCTCGTCACCTACACTTCGGCCTTCATCGCCGAGATCGTGCGCAGCGGCATCCAGTCGGTGCCGCGCGGGCAGTGGGATGCCGCCAGCGCGCTCGGCCTGCGCCGCAGCTTCATGCTGCGGCAGATCATCCTGCCGCAGGCTTTGCGCGTGATCGTGCCGCCGATGACGAGCCAGTACCTCAATCTGACCAAGAACTCGTCGCTTGCGGTCGCGATCGGTTATCAGGACGTGGTCTCGGTCGCCAACACCACGTTGAACCAGACCGGGCAGGCGATCGAGGTGATTTCGCTGATCATGGCCGTCTTCCTCACCATCAGCCTCGGCATCAGCTTTTTCATGAACTGGTTCAATGCGCGCATCGCGCTGGCGGAGCGCTGAGCATGACGGCGATCACTGACATGCCCGACCTGCCGCGCGCCGCCCGCCGTCCGCAAATCGGCAACCCGGTGCTGCGGTGGCTCCGCACCAACCTGTTCTCGTCGATCCCCAACGGTATCCTCACGATCATCCTGCTGGCGATACTGGCGAAAGGCGTGATTGGCTTCGTGCAATGGGGAATTGCGCATGCTGTCTGGCTCACGCCGGCCAATGATTCCAGCGCTTGCAAGGCGGTCCGCGGCTTAGGTGCCTGCTGGGCGATCATTCCTGAAAAGTACCGCTTCATCCTGTTCGGCACCTATCCGTTCGACGAGCAGTGGCGGCCCGCGTTGTCGGTCGCGCTGTTCATCGCGCTGTTCTATCTCTCCAGCCGCCGCACGCTGTGGCGGCGTGAGCTCGCGTTCCTCTGGATCGGTGCGCTGGCGCTGATCAGCGTGCTGATGTGGGGCGGCGTGTTCGGGCTGTCGTTCGTCTCGCAGGACCGCTGGGGCGGATTGCCGGTGACACTGATCCTGGCGACGTTCGGATTGGCGTTCGGTTTTCCGCTCGGCATCCTCGTCGCGCTCGGCCGGCGCTCGAAGCTGCCGGCGATCCGTTCGCTCTCGGTGCTGTATGTCGAACTGATCCGTGGCGTGCCGCTGGTCAGCCTTCTGTTCATGGCGAGCGTGATGTTCCCGCTGTTCATGCCCAGCGGCTTCAACATCGACAAGCTGCTGCGCGCCCAGATTGCGATCATCCTGTTCGCAGGCGCCTATCTGGCCGAAGTGATCCGCGGCGGTCTCCAGGCCGTGCCGCGCGGGCAGTATGAGGCAGCGGACGCGCTCGGCCTGTCCTACTGGCGCAAGCACCGGCTGGTCGTGCTGCCGCAGGCGATCCGCCACGTCATCCCGCCGCTGGTCAACACCTTCATCGCGTTCTTCAAGGACACCAGCCTGGTGCTGATCATCGGCATCTTCGACCTGCTGACGACGGCCAAGACCGCCATCATCGATCCGGCCTGGCAGCAATTCTCGGTCGAGGTCTACATTTTCGTCGCCGCGATCTATTTCGTGTTCTGCTTCGCGATGTCGCGCTACAGCCGCAGCCTGGAGGCGACGAGCGGGAGGTGAGGCCAGGTGTCCCGGACAAGGTGCAGCGCGCAAGCGTTGCGTTCGGGGGTTACTTCTTCCCCCGCGGATCAATCGGCGTCTGGCCGCGCAGACCCAAAATATCCTCGAGCACCTTCGCGCCGGCAATCACTTGCGCATCCGCGCGCGGTGCGCCCACCACCTGCACACCCACCGGCAAACCAGAGGCCGTGAAGCCGCAGGGCAGCGACAGCGACGGGCAGCAGGCGAGTGTAATGGCGTAGACGATGCCGAGCCACTCGACATAGTTTTCGAACCGCTTGCCGGCGCATTCCGCGACATAGCGGTGCTCGATCGGGAAGGGCGGCACGATCGTCGTCGGCGTCAGCAGCAGATCATAGGTCTTGAAGAATTCGATCGCGCGTGCGGTCATGCCGACGCGCTGCGCTTCGGCGCGCGCGAGCTGATCGACCGTCAGCTTGAGGCCTTCCTCGATGTTCCAGATCACCTCGGGCTTGAGCAGGTCGCGCTTGGTGCGCAGCAGATTGGCCTTGGTGATGGCGAAGTCAAAGGCGCGCAGTACGTGGAAGCACTCATGCGCCTCGCGCCAATCCGGATGCGCCTCCTCGACGATTGCGCCGGCCTCTGCGAAGCGTTCGGCGGCCTTCTGGGTGATCGCCTTCACCTCGGGATCGACAGGCGTAATGCCGAGATTGGGCGAATAGGCGATGCGCTTCGGCTTCTTGCCGGACTGAGCCGCCGACAGGAACGAGGTCATGGGCGCCGGCAGCGACAGCGGATCGTCCGCATAATCGCCGCTCATGGCATCGAGCAGCAGCGCGAGATCCTCGACATTGCGTGCCATCGGCCCCACGACGCCGAGATTGCGGTCGATGCCCGATTTGGGCGTGTGCGCGACGCGGCCGATGCTCGGCCGCATGCCGACGACGCCGCAGAAGGCCGCGGGGCTGCGCAAGGAGCCGCCCATGTCGGAGCCCTGGGCGAGCCACGCCATGCCGGTGGCCAGCGCCACCGCGGCGCCGCCGGAGGAGCCGGCCGCCGACTTTGACGTATCCCAGGGATTGAGCGTCGCGCCGAACACTTCGTTGAAGGTGTTGGCGCCGGCGCCGAATTCCGGCGTGTTGGATTTTGCGTAGACCACCGCGCCATTGGCTTCGAGGTTCTCGACCATGAGGTCGGACTTGGCTGGGATATTGTCCTTGAAGATCGGCGAGCCCTGGGTGTTCAGCACGCCTGCGACATCAGTCAGATCCTTGATCGGCACCGGCAGGCCGGCAAGCAGTCCGCGCGCGCCGGCCGGTTTCTGCATCATTGCCTTCGCATGCGTCCGCGCGCGATCGAAGCAAAGGGTCGGCAGCGCGTTGACCTTGCCGTCAACCTCCTTGACGCGCTTCTCCACCACGTCGAGTAGCTCAAGCGGAGAGACGTCGCCGGAGCGCAGCTTGTCGACGACGACGCAGGCGGTTTCGCGGATCAGGTCTTGAGACAACTGTTTTGCTCCTCAGCTTACTTTTCGCTCGCGATCGAACGGATCGATCTTAGCCCGATCCAGCGCTGATGCCGCCGTCGACCGTGTAGATCACGCCCGATGTATAGCCCGCACGATCCGATGCCAGGAATGCCATGAGGTCGCCGATCTCGCGCGCATGGGCGGGGCGGCCGAGCGGCAGGCCCTTCTGGAATTCCCTGTAGCGGCTCTCGTCGCCGAACTGGTGCTTGGCCCGCGTCTTTAGCAGCGTGACGTGGCGGTCGGTGCCGACAGGGCCGGGATTGATGCCGACCACGCGAATGTTGTCGGCGAGGCTTTTGCCGCCGAGCGCGCGGGTGAAGGCCATCAGCGCGGCATTGCCGGCGCTGCCGCAGATATAATTGGCGTCGAACTTCTCGCCCGCTGCACCGATGTCGTTGACGATGACGCCGCCGCCTTTGGCCTTCATCTGCGCATAGACCTGCCGCGTGAGGTTGATATAGCCGAACACCTTCAATTCCCACGCGTGCCGCCATGTGGCTTCATCGATCTTGTCGATGGAGCCACCGGGGATATCGCCGGCATTGTTGACGAGCACGTCGATGTCGGCGGCTTCTTTTGCGAGCCGGGCGACGTCCTCGGCCTTGCGCAGATCCACGACGCTCGTCGCCGCATCGATCTGGTGCGCGGAGCGCAGTCGATCGGCCAGCGCCTTGAGCTGATCGCCGCTGCGGGCGGCGAGCAGGAGGTTTGCGCCTTCCTCGGCAAACGCCTCGGCGGCGGCGGCGCCAATTCCCTTGGACGCGCCAGTGATCAGGACGCGCTTGCCACGCAGATGCAGATCCATGAGAGATGCTCGCAGGATGGATACAGGATGAAATCAGTAGGCGCTCGGTTGCGCCATGGTCAACATTGCAGTGCAGCGTTGCACTGCCGCCGACTTTGGTCCATTGCAGTGCGGTCAAGAAGGCGGCGGCTGCCGGACTAACCAAGGACGTTCTCGATGAGCAAGAAACAATACCGGATCGCAGTCATTCCCGGCGACGGCATCGGCAAGGAAGTGATGCCCGAAGGCCTGCGCGTTTTGGAGGCGGCCGCGAAGAAACACGGCGTGGCCCTGCATTTCGATCACTTCGATTTCTCGTCCTACGACTATTACGAGAAGCACGGCCAGATGATGCCTGACGACTGGAAGGAGAAGATCGGCAAGCACGATGCGATCTATTTCGGCGCCGTCGGCTGGCCTGCCAAAATTCCGGATCACATCTCGCTGTGGGGCTCGCTGATCAAGTTTCGCCGCGAGTTCGACCAGTATGTGAATTTGCGCCCGGTGCGATTGATGCCCGGCGTGCCGTCACCGCTGGCGGGGCGCAGGCCCGGCGATATCGACTTCTGGGTGGTGCGCGAGAACACCGAAGGCGAATATTCCTCCGTCGGCGGCCGCATGTTCCCCGACACTGACCGCGAGTTCGTGACGCAGCAGACGGTGATGACCCGTACCGGCGTCGACCGCATCCTGAAATTCGCCTTCGAGCTTGCGCAGTCGCGGCCGAAGAAGCATTTGACCTCGGCGACCAAGTCGAACGGCATCTCCATCACCATGCCCTATTGGGACGAGCGCGTGGAGGCGATGGCCAAGAAGTTCCCGGGCGTGAAGTGGGACAAGTATCATATCGACATTCTCACCGCGAACTTCGTGCTGCATCCGGACTGGTTCGACGTCGTCGTCGGCTCGAACCTGTTCGGCGACATCCTCTCCGACCTCGGCCCGGCCTGCACCGGCACGATCGGCATCGCGCCGTCGGGCAACATCAACCCTGAAGGCAACTTCCCATCGGTGTTCGAGCCGGTGCACGGCTCGGCTCCCGATATCGCGGGGCAGGGCATCGCCAACCCGATCGGCATGATCTGGTCCGGCGCGATGATGTTCGAGCATCTCGGCGAGAAGGAAGCCGGCAAGTCGATCGTCGAGGCGATCGAGCGCACGCTGGCCGAACGCACGCTCCGCACCAAGGATCTCGGTGGCAATGCCGACACCACGGCCTGCGGCAAGGCTGTGGCGGATATGGTGGACTAGATCAGATCAACAACATGGTGTCGTCCCGGCCTCCGCCGGGACGACAATGACTTTCCCGTTCAGCCGGCGATCTTCTCGATCGCCGCCTGATCAAGCCCGAACTTCTTTCCGGCCTCGATAATCTCCTGCCAGGTGGTCGGATCGACGGGAATGCCTTCGGCGAGACGCTTCTGCTTGGTCTCGCGTTCGAGATCGCCGGCGATCTTGACCTTGTCGACGCCCGGGCCGGGAGGCGAGCCGGTGTGCCAGGCGACGAAACTCTCGACTTCGCTCGCGAGGTTCTCGCCAGTGCCGAGCTTGCCCGGATCGATGATGATCGAGAGCATGCCGTTGATGACGTTGTACTTGCCGTCGGACGGGCCCTTGACCACCTGACCGCCGGAGAGTGCGCCGCCGAGGATTTCGCACACCAGTGCCAGCCCCGATCCCTTGTGCTCGCCGAACGGCAGGATGGCGCCGTATGGCGGGATCACGGTGTAGCGCGGCTTGACGGTGGGCTTGCCCTCGTTGTCGATGATGGTGCCGGGCTCGAGTTCGGCGCCCTTGTTGTGAGCAACGCGGGTCTTGCCCTGCGCGATCCTGCTGGTGGCGAAGTCGAGCACGATCGGCTCCTTGCCCCGGCGCGGGATGCCGACGCAGAACGGGTTGGTGCCGTGACGCGCATCGCTGCCACCCCAAGGCGCCACGATCGGGCGCGAGATCACATTGACGAAGTGGATCGAGACCAGCCCGTGGTCGATACATTGCTCGGCCCAGTGGCCGATGCGGCCGATGTGGTGCGAATTGGAGAGGCCGACGAGGCAGACGCCGTTGCGCTTGGCGCGCTCGGCCGCCAGTTCCATCGCTTCGTGTCCGATCACCTGACCGTAGCCGGTGAGGCCGTCGAGGGTGAGAAGCGGACCGGTGTCGAGCACGATCTTAACGTGCGCGTTCACGGCAAGGCCGCCATTGACGACGCTCTGGACGTAGCGCGGGATCATTCCAACGCCGTGGGAGTCATGCCCCTTGAGGTTTGCCTCGACGAGATTGGTGCAGACGAGCTCGGCCTCGCGGTCCGAGGAGCCGCCGGCCTTGACGATGGCGCGGATGGCGTTGGTGAGCGGCTCTGCCTTGATGGTGCGATAGTCGGCCATTGTTGTTGCTCTTATCCTTTCACGATCCGGCGGCAATGGACCCATGCCGCTTCAATCAGGTTCTCGCTCGCTTCCGGGGTGCGGAAGGCGGAATGCGCCGACAGCGTCACGTTGGGAATCTTGGTCAGCGGATGGTCCGCCGGCAGCGGCTCGATGTTGAACACATCTAAGCCGGCGTGGCGAATGTGGCCCGAGTTCAAGGCATCGATCATCGCCTGCTCGTCGACGATGGCGCCGCGCGCGGTGTTGATGAAGACCACGCCCGGCTTCATCTTTGCGATCTTCTCCCGGGTGATCATGCCGCGCGTCTCATCGTTGAGCAGCAGGTGCAGCGACACGACGTCGCTCCGCGCCAGCAACGTATCGAGATCGGTGAACTCGACGCTCGCGTGGCTCTTCGGCGAACGGTTCCAGGCGATCACCTTCATGCCGCTGCCGGATGCGATCCGCGCCACTTCGGCGGCGATGCCGCCGAAGCCGATCAGGCCGAGCGTCTTGCCGGTGAGCTGCATGCCATCCTCGCGCAGCCAGTTTCCGGCGCGCATCTCGCGGTCCATCATCGCAATGACGCGGGCCGAGGCCCACATCAGCGCGACTGCGGATTCCGCCACCGCCGTATCGCCATAGCCCTTGATGAGATGCACGGAGATGCCGAGTTCGGCGAGCTCCTCCGGGTTCATGTAGCTGCGCGCGCCGGTGCCGAGGAACACGACGTGCTTGAGGCCCGTGCAATTCTTGGCGACTTCGGTCGGAAGCGCCGTGTGGTCCACGATCGCGATCTCGGCGCCGTCGAGGATCTCAGGATATTGTTCGGGCTTGATATCAGGATCCCTGTGGATCCGAACCTTGGGATCGCCGGGCTTCTCAAGCCGCTCCATGATGACCGCGAGCGCCTCGTTGGCGTCGACGAATACTCCGCGCATGGCTCTCTCCGATCAGGACGCGACGCCGGCAATCGCCAGCACGGTGTGCATCAGCACGTTGGTGCCTGCGGCGCAGTCGGGCTGCGTGGCGTCTTCCAGCTCGTTGTGGCTGATGCCGTCCTTGCACGGCACGAATACCATCGCGGCGGGCATGACGGTATTCAGGTTACAGGCGTCGTGGCCGGCGCCGGAGGTGATGCGGCGGGAAGAATAGCCGAGCGTCTTGGCCGCATTCTCGACCGCGGCGATCAGCTTCGGATCGAAATGCGTCGGTGCCTTGCGCCAGACGAGATCGATCTTGACCTCGACCTTGCGCCGCGCGGCGATCTCGGCGATGGCCGCACGCAGATCGCGATCGAGCGCGTCCATGATGGCGCCATCGGCACTCCGGCAGTCCATGGTGAAGGCGATCTCGCCGGGAATGACATTGCGCGAGGGATTTGCGATCACGGCTTCGCCGATGGTCCCGACCGCGTTCGGCCCGTGCTTCTTCGCGATGGCCTCCATCGCCAGCACGATCTCCGACAGGGTCGCCAGCGCATCGCGTCGCAGCGGCATCGGGGTCGAGCCCGCATGGCTCTCGAAGCCGGAAATCTTTCCATCGTACCACAGCACGCCCTGGCCGGAATCGACCACGCCGATGGTCTTGCCCTCGGCTTCGAGGATTGGTCCCTGCTCGATGTGTAGCTCGACGAAGCAGCCGAGCTTCTGGAAACCGACCGGCTTGTCGCCGCGATAGCCGATGCTGTCGAGGGCCTGGCCGACGGTGGTGCCATCGATGTCCTTGCGCGACAGGATGTCGTCGGTGGTGAAGTCGCCGACATAAGCGGCGGAGGCCATCATCGCCGGCGCGAAGCGCGAGCCTTCTTCGTTGGTCCAGTTGACGACGCAGATCGGTGCCTCGGTCTCGATGCCGGCGTCGTTCAGCGTACGGATCACTTCGAGCGCGCCGAGTGTTCCCAGAATGCCGTCATACTTGCCGCCGGTCGGCTGGGTGTCGAGGTGCGAGCCGATGCCGACGGGCAGTTTCGACATGTCGCGGCCCTTGCGCAGGCCGAATTGCGAGCCGAGCGCATCGGTGTGAACCTCGAGCCCGGCGTCCTCACAGGCCCTTCGGAACCAGTCGCGGACCTGCTTGTCTTCGCTGCTCAAGGTCAGCCGCCGCACACCGCCCTTGGCCGTCCTGCCGAACTGCGCGGTCTCGTGGATGGAGCCCCAGAGGCGGGCGGAATCAATTTGCAGGTTGGTCGCGGCTCGGCTCATGCGTTCAGTCCATTCGTAATCCGTCATCCCGGGGCGATGCGAAGCATCGGACCCGGAATCTCGAGATTCCGGGTCTGGTGCTTGCGCACCATCCCGAAATGACGGGAAAGGTTGTCCGGCGCCTTTTTCAATGACGCGCCAGCGCGGGCGCGTCAACCGCGAGGCTGCTCTGCGCAATCTGACATGCAAGCTCGGCGACGCGCTGCACCGCCACGACGTCTGGCGAGGCGAGCCAGCTCGCCGTAAATGTCAGCGGCGCGATCTTAAGATCTGTGTCGAGCAATTGCAGCCGGCCGTCGGCGAGCTCGTTCTCGACGATGGCGTCTGGGATCACGGCGATGCCGAGGCCTTCCACCGCCATGTGGATCACGGTGGCGAGCGAGGCGGAGGCGTGAAGACGGATCGGCGGCAAGTCGGGCCGGTCGAACACCTCGCGTACCACCTCGTAGGGCCTGGTCTTGCGCGGGAAGGTGATGATCGGAAACCGCGCGAGATCGGTGAGCGTCACCGGGCCGTGGCCGAGCCCGAGTGATGGGCTCGCGAGAAAGCCGATCGGATAGTCGGCAAGCATGCGGTTGTGCACGCCCGAGGCCGAGAGGGGACCGACGACGAAAGCCAGCTCGATCTCCTGTGCAAGCAATCGCGCGGTGAGGTTCGGCGTGATGTCGACCTCGATCTCCAGCGACAGGTTCGGATAGATCTCGTTGACGCTCTTCACCAGCCGCGGCAGCCAAGTATGCACGATGGTTTCGGCGACGCCGAGCCGCATCACGCCGCGCATTGCCGAGCGATCGCCGATCTCGGCCATCATCGCGGCGCGCAAGCCGATCAGCTTCTCGGCGTAGACCATCATCTGCCGCCCGCTCGGGGTCGGTGACGCCACGCGATGATCGCGGTTCAGGAGTTTGACGCCCATCTCACGTTCGAGCTGGGCGATCCGTTGGGAGATCGCCGGCTGGGTCGTATTGAGCCGCGCCGCGGCACCTCGGAAGCTGCCGAGCTTCACAACCCAAAGGAAGGTTTCGATCGACCTGAAGTCCAGCATTGGAAGGATTTTCCCGATCGATAAAATGATTTTATCGATATCGATTAAAAAGGACGATTAGACTTTATAGTATGCTTGATGTTGGCTAGGCTTGTCGAGTTCATAGGCAGGTCGATGAAATGACTGTTTTGGTGGCAGCGCAGCAAACTGAAACGCCTGACACGCTCCCGAGCCGCCAGGCGCGGCTCGCCTATCGCGGCGGCCAGGTCGGCTCCACCGCGGGGGTTGCCCCCGGCTTCGTCCAGGGCAATTTGGCGATCCTGCCGGCGGCATACGCCAGCGCCTTCCATCGCTTCTGCCAGCTCAATCCGAAACCATGCCCGATCATCGGCATGTCCGACGTCGGCAGCCCATACATCCCCGCGCTCGGCGCCGATCTCGACATCCGCACCGACGTGCCGCGCTACCGCGTCTGGCGCGACGGCGAAGTCGTGGACGAGCCGACCGACGTCACCAGGTATTGGCGCGACGATCTCGTGACTTTCGTGCTCGGCTGCTCGTTTTCGTTCGAAGAGGCACTGCTCGACGAGGGCATGCCGATCCGTCACATCGAAGAGAACGTGCGCGTGCCGATGTACCGCACCAACATTGCCTGCGGCGAGGCTGGTCCGTTCGCTGGTCCCATGGTGGTGTCGATGCGTCCGTTCAAGCCGGCTGACGCCATCCGCGCGGTGCAGATCACCTCGCGTTATCCCGCCGTGCACGGTGCGCCCGTGCATCTCGGCCATCCGCATCTGATCGGCATCAAGGATATCGCCAAGCCCGACTATGGCGATCCCGTACCTGTCGCCGACGACGAGATCCCGGTGTTTTGGGCCTGCGGCGTGACGCCGCAATCGGTGATCAACGCCGCCAAGCTACCTTTCGCAATTACGCATTCGCCGGGCCTGATGCTGGTGACGGATCTGAAGAACAGGAACATGGCCGTGATTTAGTAGGCAGCGTTTGCTGCTTCTTCGGGCTTTACGCAGTTTGCCAATCGCTTCATCGATACGCACAAAATTCGAATAACAGGGGACTTTACCAATGACGATCTCTCGCCGCGACGTTCTGCTCGGAGCCACCGCCGCTGCCGCACTGCTGCCGCTAGCCGCACGCGCGCAAACGTCCGAGGTGGTGATCGGCGCGACCTACCCGCTGTCGGGTGCCGGCGCCCAGGTGGGTGTCGATGCGCAGCGCGCGTTCGAGACCGCAATCGACATCATCAACAACGATCAGGATTTCGATCTTCCGCTGGCAAAGGGCGTCGGCTTGCCGGGTCTTGGTGGTGCCAAGATCCGCATGGTTTATGCCGACCACCAGGGCGACCCGCAAAAAGGCCGCGCCGAAGCCGAGCGACTGATCACCCAGGAGAAGGTCTGCGCGGTGCTCGGCTCCTATCAGAGCGCGGTCGCGGTCACGGTAAGCCAGATCTGCGAGCGTTATCAGGTCCCGTTCCTGTCGGCGGACAATTCCTCGCCGAGCCTGCATCGCCGCGGACTGAAGTACTATTTCCGCGCCTCGCCGCATGACGAGATGTTCTCGACCGCGATGTTCGATTTCCTCGACGCGATGAAGAAGAAGGGCGCTAAGGCCAATACGCTGGCGCTATTCCACGAAGACACGATCTTCGGCACCGACTCCGCCAATGCCCAGACCAAGCTCGCGACCGAGCGCGGCTACAAGATCGTCGCCGACATCAAGTACCGCGCCAACTCGCCGTCGCTGTCGGCCGAAGTCCAGCAGCTCAAGGCCGCCAATGCCGACGTGCTGCTGCCTTCGAGCTACACCACGGATGGTATCCTGCTGGTCAAGACCATGGCGGAGCTCGGCTACAAGCCTAACGCGATCCTGGCCCAGGCGGCCGGCTTCTCCGAAAAGGCGCTGTACGATGCCGTCGGCGACAAGCTCGAAGGTGCGATCACCCGCGGCAGCTTCTCGCTCGATCTCGCCGCCAAGCGGCCGATGGTCGGCAAGATCAACGATCTGTTCAAGGCCAAGTCGGGCAAGGATCTCAACGACAACACCTCGCGGCAGTTCATGGCGATGATCGTGATCGCGGACGCCATCAACCGCGCCAAGTCGACTGACGGCGAGAAGATCCGCGACGCGATGGCTGCAACCGACATTCCGGGCGAGCAGACCATCATGCCCTGGAAGCGGGTCAAGTTCGACGACATGGGCCAGAACAACGACGCCGATCCGGTGCTGCTGCAATATCTCGGCGGCAAGTTTGTCACCATCTTCCCGGCTCAGGCGGCGGTGGCCGAAGCTGTCTGGCCGATGAAGTGATGATGGTATCGGAAGCTCGCACGATAGCTTCCGATCCTGATCCTGCGAAGTAAGACGGAGGGCCGCGTCGGGAAAGACGAGGGCGGGCCCCTTCTTTGCGATGAGCATTCGATGTCGCCCCTCGGGGTGAGGGCTTTTTCTGGGGGACGAGTTGCTGACAGTTGAAACAATTGTCCAAAGTCTCGCGAGCGGGTTGCTGATGGGCCTGCTCTACGGACTGATCGCCGTCGGCCTCGCGCTGATCTTCGGCCTGATGGACGTCACGAACTTCGCCCATGGCGAGTTCCTGATGATCGCGATGTATGCGTCCTTCTTCCTGTTCGCGTTCTTCGCCATCGATCCGTTGCTCTCCGCGCCGCTGGTCGCGGCGGCGATGTTCGTGTTCGGAGCGGTGGTCTACCTGTTGATTGTGCGTTTCGCCATGCGGGCCAAGGCCAATGCCGGCATGGTGCAGATCTTCACCACCTTCGGTCTTGCTATCGTCATGCGGGGGCTGGCCCAGCTGTTCTTTACGCCGGACTATCGCAGCATTCCGCAATCCTGGCTCGGCGGCAAGACCGTCTCGATTGCGGGCATCTTCCTGCCGGAGCCGCAGCTGGTCGGCGCGCTGGTCTCGATCGCAGCCTTTGCCGGCCTCTATTTCTTCATCCACCGCACCGATTTCGGCCGCGCGCTGGAAGCCACCCGCGAGGATCCCGGTGCGGTCGCGCTCGTCGGTATCGACAAGAACCGGGTGTTCGCGTTCGGCTGGGGCCTTGGCGCCGCGCTTGTCGGTCTCGCCGGCGCGATCATGGCGGTGTTCTTCTACATCTATCCCGACGTCGGCGCGTCCTTTGCGCTGATTGCCTATGTCACGGTGGCGCTCGGCGGCTTCGGCAGCGTATTCGGGGCCTTTGCCGGCGGTATCATCGTCGGCCTGGTTGAAGCGGTCACCGCCCTGATGCTGCCGCCCTCGCTGAAGTCGGTCGGCATCTACGCGGTGTACCTGCTCGTCGTCTTCATTCGGCCGCGCGGCCTGTTCGGGTCGATGTGATGGACAAGAATTTTGCCGCGCGGCGTCGCCGCGATCTCATCATTGCCGCAGTGCTGGCGGCGCTTGCTGCGCTCGCGCCGCTGTTCGTCAAGAACGTCTATATCCAGAACATCCTGGTTCTGACCTTGATGTATGCGGCGCTGTCACAGAGCTGGAACATCCTCTCCGGCTATTGCGGGCAGATCTCGCTGGGCCACGCGCTCTATTTCGGCATCGGCGCCTATACCACCGAGCTTCTGTTCACCAAGTTCGGCGTGTTGCCCTGGTTCGGTATGCTCGCCGGCGGCGGGATCGCGGCTGTCATTGCGATGGGGCTCGGCTATCCCTTCTTCCGCCTGCGCGGCCATTACTTCGTGATCGCGACCATCGTCATCGCGGAGATCGGGCTCTTGCTGTTCCAGAACTGGGAATGGGCGGGAGCTGCGCTCGGAATCACCATTCCCGTGCGCGGCGACAGCTGGCTGAAATTCCAGTTCATGCGCAGCAAGCTGCCGTATTTCTATTTCGCGCTGGCGCTGTGTTGCCTCGCCTGGTTCGTCACCTGGTGGCTTGAGGACTCCAAATGGGGTTTCTGGTGGCGCGCGGTGAAGGACAATCCTGAAGCGGCCGAGAGCCTGGGTGTCGTCGTGTTCAATTCCAAGATGGGGGCGGCTGCGGTCTCCGCATTTCTCGTGGCCATCGGCGGCGCCTTCTATGCGCAGTTTCTTGCCTATATCGATCCTGAGAGCGTGATGGGCTTCCAGTTCTCGCTGCTGATGGCACTGCCGGCAGTTCTCGGCGGCATCGGCACGCTCTGGGGGCCAGTGTTAGGGGCGGCCATCCTGATTCCGATGACGGAGCTGACGCGCTCTTATATCGGCGGCTCCGGTCGCGGCGTCGATCTCATCGTCTACGGCACGCTGATCGTTCTGATCTCGCTGGCCTTGCCGCAGGGCCTGGTGAGCTTGTTCTCCCGCTCCAAGGCAAAAGGAGCCACGCGATGACCGCGCTCCTTGAAACCCGCGGCGTCTGGCAGCGGTTCGGCGGCCTCGTCGCCAACTCCGATGTCTCGATCTCGGTCGGTCGGGGCGAGATCGTCGGCCTGATTGGCCCGAACGGCGCCGGCAAGTCGACGCTGTTCAATCTCATCGCCGGCGTCTTGCCGCCGACGCAGGGCTCCATCTGGTTCGACGGCGAGGATGTCACCAACCTGCCGGCGGCCGAGCGCTGTCAGCGCGGGGTGGGGCGCACCTTCCAGGTGGTCAAGAGCTTCGAGACCATGACCGTCATCGACAACGTCATTGTCGGTGCACTGGTGCGCAACACCGTGATGCGCGAAGCGCGCCGCAAGGCGCATGAGGTGCTTGAGTTCACCGGCCTTGCCGCGCGCGCCAATGTGCTCGCGAGCGACCTCGTGCCGGCCGAGAAGCGGCGGCTCGAAGTCGCCCGCGCGCTTGCGACCGAACCAAAACTCCTGCTGCTCGACGAAGTCCTCACCGGCCTGACGCCGACCGAGGCCCAGACCGGCGTCGCGCTGGTGCGCAAGGTGCGCGATGCCGGCATCACCGTGCTGATGGTCGAGCATGTCATGGAGATCGTGATGCCGCTGGTCGATCGCGCCATCGTGCTCGACCTCGGCAAGGTGCTCGTCGAGGGCAAGCCCGCTGAGGTCGTCCGCGATCCCAAGGTGATCAAGGCATATCTGGGAGATCGTCATGCTGTCGGTGCGTGAAGTCACGACCGCCTATCAGGGCCTGGTCGCGATCTCCGCGGTCAGTATCGAGGTCGCCAAGGGCGAGATCGTCTGTGTCGCCGGCGCCAATGGTGCCGGCAAGTCGACGCTGCTGAAATCGATCGCCGGTGCCGAGCGCCCGCGCTCGGGCACCGTGACCTTCGACGGCAAGCAGATCAACGGCATGGCGCAGCACCACATCACGGCCGCCGGCATCGCCTATGTACCGGAGAATCGCCGCCTGTTCCCGCGTCTGTCGGTGCGGGACAACCTTCGCCTCGGCAGCTATCTCTATCGCGGCGAGGCAAATCGTGAGGGGCCGCTCGAGCTCGTCTTCAAGCTGTTTCCGCGTCTGTCCGAACGGCTCGAGCAGCGCGCCGAAACGCTCTCGGGCGGCGAGCAGCAGATGCTCGCGATCGGCCGCGCGCTGATGACGCGCCCGCGGCTGTTGATGCTGGACGAGCCCTCGCAGGGCATCATGCCCAAACTTGTCGATGAGATTTTTCAGGCCGTGAAGCTCATCCGGGACTCCGGCATGACCGTGTTGATCGTCGAGCAGCGTATGGCCGAGTGCCTGGAGATCGCCGACCGCGCCTACATCCTGCAAACCGGCCGCGTCCTGATGCAGGGCCCGTCGGCGGAGATCAGGGGCAATCCGGACGTGCGGAAGGCGTATCTGGGGCTGTAGTTGAGCTGCCGGCCGTCGCCACGTTCTCCGTCATTGCGAGCGCAGCGAAGCCAGAACGCCACCGCGGAAAGACTCTGGATTGCTTCGCTGCGCTCGCAATGACGGGGGATAGAGCCGGGCTCAATGTTCGTGCCCATGCTCCGGTAACGACACCCCGAACACCTTCACCAGATCCGCGACCTGCTCCGGTGAAAGATACCGTGGGTTCATCCCGCGCAGCAGCAGATACAGCTTCGCCGTCTCCTCCAACTCCTCCGTCGCAAACACCGCTGCTTCCAGCGTGTCGCCGGCGACGACCGGGCCGTGATTGGCGAGCAGCACGGATGAATATTTCCCGGCCAGCCCCTTGATGGCATCGGCGACCGCGGGATCGCCGGGGCGGTAATAGGGCACGAGCGCGGTGGCGCCGCATTTCATGAGATAGTAGGCGGTCATCGGCGGCAGCATGGCGCGCGGGTCGATTTCGGGCAGCATCGAGAGCGCGACCGAATGCGTCGAATGCAGATGCACGATCGCCCGCGCACTCCCGCGCGTGTCATAGAGCGCGGTGTGCAGCGGAACTTCCTTGGTGGGGGCGTCGCCTGAGACCAGCCGGCCCTGTTCATCCAGCCGTGACAGCTTTGCAGGATCGAGGAAGCCGAGCGAGGCGTTGGTTGGCGTCACCAGCCAGCCGCCGCTATCCAGCCTGACGCTGATATTGCCTGATGAGCCCGGCGTCAGCCCGCGCTCGAACAGGGACCGCCCGAACCGGCAGATATCTTCGCGCAGCCTTGTTTCATTGCTCATGGCCGTCATGTCCGCTTGTCTCACGCTTTGGCAGCGCGGCCAAGCCGTGTTATTCGAGATCGTGAGCTGCCGCAAAGGGCGGCCGTCCAGGAAACGTTCGCAAGGGTGAGTTGCATGTCCGCCTCCACGTCGCAAAACCAGCGCATCGCCGTCATCGGGCTTGGCTCGATGGGATACGGCATGGCGACTTCGCTGAAGCGCGCCGGCCATTCCGTCACCGGTTGCGACGTTTCGGCTGATGCGGTCGCGCGGTTTGTGAAGGACGGCGGCGCCGGCGCCACAACGCCGGCCGAGGCGGCCAAGGGCGCGGACATCGTCGTCAGCGTCGTCGTCAATGCCGCGCAGACCGAAGCGATCCTGTTCGGCAAGGACGGCGTCGCCGAGACGCTGCCGAAGGACAGCGTGTTCATTTCCTCCGCCACCATGGATCCCGACGTGGCGCGTCGCCTCGCCAAGCAATTGGAGGCGACCGGCCGCAATTACCTGGATGCGCCGATCTCCGGCGGTGCGCAGCGCGCCGCGCAAGGTGAGCTGACGATCCTTGCCTCCGGGAGTGCGGCCGCCTTCGCGAAGGCGCGTCCGGCGCTCGATGCCATGGCGGCAAAGCTCTACGAGCTTGGCGATGCTGCAGGCCAGGGCGCGGCCTTCAAGATGATCAACCAGCTGCTGGCTGGTGTGCACATCGCGGCTGCCTCGGAGGCGATCGCGTTTGCGGCCAAGCAGGGCCTCGACATCCGCAAGGTCTATGAGGTGATCACGGCATCCGCCGGCAATTCCTGGATGTTCGAGAACCGCATGCCGCATGTGCTCGATGGCGATTACACGCCGCGTAGTGCCGTGGAGATTTTCGTGAAGGACCTCGGCATCATCCAGGACATGGCACGCAGCGCCAGATTTCCGGTGCCGGTCTCCGCCGCGGCGCTCCAGATGTTCCTGATGACATCGGCCGCCGGCATGGGCCGCGACGACGATGCGTCGGTGGCGCGCATGTACGCGCAGGTCACCGGCGTCAAGCTCCCCGGCGACAAGTAAAAGAGGATTTCCAATGCCCCGTTTCGCCGCCAACCTCTCGATGATGTTCACCGAGGTGCCGTTCCTCGATCGCTTCGATGCCGCCGCGCAGGCCGGCTTCACCGCCGTCGAATTTCTCTTCCCTTACGACCATCCGGTCGAAGCGGTCGGCGAGCGGCTCAGGCGCAACGGCCTGACCCAGGCGCTGTTCAACCTGCCGCCGGGCGACTGGAACGCCGGCGAGAAGGGATTTGCTGCGCTTCCCTCACGCTTCAACGACCTCAAGGCGAGCCTGGAAACGGCGCTGCCTTACGCCAAGGCTACTGGCGTCAAGCGGCTGCATCTGATGGCGGGCATCGCCAACCGCGGCGAACGCCTCGCGATCGAGGCCTTCTACAAATCGGTGGCATGGGCCGCCGAGTTCTTCGCGCCGCATGGCATCGATATCGTGCTCGAGCCGATCAATGCGCGCAACGTGCCCGGCTACTTCCTCAACGATTTCGGCTTCGCGCGCGACCTGATCCAGGAGCTGCGGTTGCCCAACCTGAAGCTCCAGTTCGACATCTATCACTGCCAGATCATCCATGGCGACGTCACGATGCGGCTGCGCGAGATGATGCCGATCATCGGCCATATCCAGATCGCCAGCATTCCCTCGCGCAACGAGCCCGACGGCGAGGAGCTGAATTATCCCTTCCTGTTCGATGAGCTCGACCGTCTCGGCTATGCCGGCTTCGTCGGCTGCGAATACAATCCGCGCGGCAAGACCACCGACGGTCTCGCCTGGTTCAAGCCCTATGCCGGAGCGAAATCGTGACACTTGCGTTGGGCTGCATCGCCGACGATTACACCGGCGCCTCCGATCTCGCCAACACGCTGACGCGCGCCGGCTTGCGCACCGTCCAGACCATCGGTGTGCCCGCCGATGATCTGAAGCTGCCGGAGGTCGACGCCGTCGTGGTGTCGCTGAAGAGCCGCTCGATCGAGGCGAGCCTTGCGGTGTCGCGATCGCGCGCGGCCGAGACATGGCTGCGCGGGCGCGGCGCAAGCCACGTGCTGTTCAAGATCTGCTCGACCTTCGATTCCACTGACGCCGGCAATATCGGCCCCGTCATGGATGCGCTGCGCGCCGATTGCGGCGAGGCCGTCGTGCTGGTGACGCCGGCCTTTCCCGAGACCGGCCGCACCGTCTATCAGGGCAATCTGTTCGTCGGCGCCGTACCGCTGAACGAGAGCCCGCTGAAGGACCATCCGCTCAACCCGATGCACGATTCCAACCTGGTGCGCGTACTGGCGCGGCAGAGCAAGACGCAGGTCGGCCTCGTCGATCTCGCGACATTGACGCGCGGGGCGGAGGCCGTGCGAAGCCTGCTTGCCGAATTCTCGGGCAAGGGTATTGGCGCTGCGATCATCGACGCCGTGTTCGACCGCGACCTCGAGACCATTGGCCTTGTCGCGGCGGAGCACCGGCTCTCGGTCGGCGCCTCCGGCATCGGCCTCGGGCTGGCACGCGCGCTGGTATCGACCGGCAAGGTCAAGTCGGCTGCCGCCGGCAGCGGGCAGGGCGCCGCCGTCGGCGGACAGGTGGCGTGCCTCGCCGGGAGCTGCTCGCAGGCCACCTTGCAGCAGATCGCCAACGCCGAGCGCGTCATGCCGGTGCTTCACCTCGACACCGAACGTATTCTTACGGGGGCCAATGAAGCGCAGCGGGCGTTGGACTGGGCAGGGCCGCGATTGGCCCAGGGTCCGGTGCTGATTGCATCGAGTGCCACGCCGACCGACGTCGCTGCGCTTCAGGCGCGCCACGGCCGCGACGCCGCAGGACACGCAATCGAGCAGACGATGGCCGACATTGCCGAAAACCTCGTGAAATCAGGCGTGCGGCGACTGATCGTCGCAGGCGGCGAGACCTCAGGGGCGGTCGTTGACCGGTTGAAGATCCCCGGATTTCTCGTGGGAGCGGAGATCGCCGCGGGTGTCCCGGTGCTGCGCGCGGTGGGCGCCGCGGCAGGAGAGATGTTGCTGGCGCTGAAGTCCGGCAATTTCGGCGGGCCGGAGTTTTTCTCGGATGCGATGAGGCTCATGCGCTGAGCGCAGGGCATCCTTAGTTCATCATTCACTTCTTTAAGGTTCCGTGCTCGTACGGAGTCGTAGTTAACAACAGTCGCTTTGCTGTTGGGCGTCGGCGCCGCTTTTGGTTGATCCCTAATTCCAGGACGCGCCGCCGCGCCAACGCAAAGAGACCCGCTTATGCTCGCCGCTATTTCCATCCGCGCCAAGATCATCAGTGTCGTGGCGTTTCTGCTGGTCGCAATGGCCGGCATGGGCCTGCTCGCCGTCATGAAGATGCGGTCGATGAATGCCAACACCAGCGACATCACGACGAGCTGGATGCCGAGCGTGCGCGTGATCGGCGATCTCCGCGCCGGCGTGATCACCTATCGCAACGTCATCCGTGAGCACATGTTGGCGGAAACGCTGGAAGAGAAGCTCGCGGCCGAGAAGACGCTTGCGACCGTCGTCGAGGCTAATACCAAGTTCCGCAAGACGTATGAGACCATGATTACGTCGCCCGAAGAGCGCACGCTCTATGACCAATGGTCCAAGGCTTGGGATACCTACAAGAAGGGCACGCAGGAAGTCATGGCGCTGTCGCGTCAGGAGGCCGGCAAGATCCCCCACGAGGCACACGAGCTGAACACGAAGACGGTCAACAAGATCGGGCTTGAGGCTGACGCCATCCTGGCCAAGGACATCGAGCTCAACACCAAGGGCGGAGATCAGGCAGCTCAGGACGCCGCCGACAGCTATTCCTTCGCATTCATGCTGGTCGCGATCATCCTCGGTGCTGCCGTGATTACCGGCATCGGCGTTGGCTTCTACCTCGTCCACGACGTCTCCAGCGGCATCGACTCGATCACCCAGCCGATGCAGGCGCTCGGCCGGGGCGATCTCTCCGCCAAGGTCCCGCACCGCGGCGAGAAGACCGAGATCGGCGCCATGGCCGACGTGCTCCAGGTCTTCAAGGAAGCGCTGATCGCCAAGAAGGCTGCCGACGAGGCCGCTGCGGCCGACGCCGAAGCCAAGATCGAACGCGGCCGCCGCGTCGACAATATCACCCGCGAATTCGAGACGATGATCGGCGAGATCGTCCAGACCGTATCGTCGGCCTCGAGCCAGCTGGAGGCTTCCGCCTCGACGCTGACCTCAACCGCCGACCGCTCGCAGCGGATGGCGACCACGGTCGCTGCGGCGTCGGAAGAAGCCTCCACCAACGTCCAGTCGGTCGCTTCCGCAACTGAAGAGATGGCTTCATCGGTTGGCGAGATCGGCCGCCAGGTGCAGGAATCGGCGCGAATGGCGGGCGACGCCGTCGGCCAGGCCCGTGCCACCACCGAGCGCGTCAGCGAACTCTCCAAGGCTGCCTCGCGCATCGGCGATGTCGTCGAGCTGATCAACACCATCGCTGGCCAGACTAACCTCCTGGCGCTAAACGCCACCATCGAGGCGGCGCGCGCCGGTGAAGCCGGCCGCGGCTTCGCGGTCGTTGCCTCCGAGGTGAAGGCGCTGGCTGAGCAGACCGCCAAGGCGACCGGCGAGATCGGCCAGCAGATTTCCGGCATCCAGGCGGCGACCAACGACTCGGTCGGCGCGATCAAGGAGATCTCCTCGACCATCGAGCGTCTCTCGGAGATCTCCTCGGCCATCGCGGCCGCCGTGGAAGAGCAGGGCGCTGCGACTCAGGAAATCGCCCGCAACGTGCAGCAGGCGGCCCAGGGCACCCAGCAGGTCTCCTCCAACATCACCGACGTGCAGCAGGGGGCGACCGAGACCGGCACGGCATCGTCGCAAGTGCTCTCGGCCGCGCAGATGCTGTCCAATGACTCGAGCCGGCTGAAGACCGAGGTCAGCAAGTTCCTGACCAACGTCCGCGCAGCCTAAGCCCAAAGGCGAAGCAAGTTCTGAAAGCGGCGCCTCTCGGGGCGCCGCTTTTTTACGTGCATGAAAGCCTTCTCTGCGATCTTCCGGGCGCCGCTGCATATCTGGAATGCGATTTCGCAGTGCGATAGCAGGGAAGTGACCGCGTGTGAGAGCCTGTCGTTGGCCATTTCTGCGGGGTTCGGGTAAAGCGACGATAGGAACCGTGGGGGCGTGTTCCCCGCCCCAGTATTTGGAATTGCCTGACGAATGATTGCTCTGGTCCGTATTGCCCTGAGCCGGCCCTACACGTTTGTCGTGCTGGCGCTCCTGCTTCTGATCATCGGACCGCTGGCAGCGCTGCGGACGCCGACCGACATCTTTCCGGACATTCGCATCCCCGTGATCGGCGTGGTCTGGCAGTACACCGGACTGCCGCCCGACCAGATGTCGGGCCGTATCACCACGCCGTTCCAACGGGCGCTGACGACGACCGTCAACGACATCGAGCACATCACGGCCAACTCTTATAACGGCTTTGGCATCATCAAGATCTTCTTCCAGCCCAATGTCGACATCCGCACCGCCAACGCGCAGGTCACCGCGATCTCGCAGACACTGATCAAGCAGATGCCGCCGGGCGCGACGCCGCCCTTGATCCTGAACTACTCCGCCTCGACCGTGCCGATCATTCAGGTGGCGCTGTCTGGCGACGGATTGACCGAGCAGAACCTCGCCGACATCGGCATCAACCAGCTCCGCACCCCGCTCGTCACCGTGCCGGGCGCCGCGATCCCGTATCCGTTCGGCGGCAAGCAGCGCCAGGTTACGATCGACCTCGACCCGACCGCGCTCCAAGCGCGCGGGCTATCAGGCCAGGACGTCGCCAATGCGCTCGCTGCGCAAAACCTGATCACGCCGGTCGGTACCCAGAAGATCGGGACCTTCGAGTACAACATCCAGCTCAACAACTCGCCGCTCAAGATCGACGAGCTCGGCAACCTGCCGATCAGGGCCGTCAACGGCGCGATGGTCTATGTCCGCGACGTCGCGTCCGTGCGCGACGGCAATCCGCCGCAGACCAACATCGTCCATGTCGACGGCAACCGCTCGGTGCTGATGATGGTGCTGAAGGCGGGAGCGACCTCGACGCTCGATATCATCGCCGGCATCAAGCAGAAGGTGATCGACGTCAAGGATCAGCTGCCGGATGCCTTGAAGATCGGCTTCATTGGCGACCAGTCGGTGTTCGTCCGCGGCGCGATCAAAGGCGTCGCGTTCGAGGGCGTGATCGCCGCGCTGCTCACCAGCGTCATGATCCTCTTGTTCCTCGGCAGCTGGCGCTCGACCATCATCATCGCGATCTCGATTCCGCTCTCGGTGCTCGGTGCCATCATCATGCTGTCGGCGATCGGCGAGACGCTGAACATCATGACGCTCGGCGGCCTTGCGCTCGCGGTCGGCATCCTCGTCGACGACGCCACGGTCACTATCGAGAACATCAACTACCATCTCGAACAGGGCAAGCCGGTCGAACAGTCGATCCTCGACGGCGCCAACCAGATCGTGACGCCGGCCTTCGTCTCGCTGCTCTGTATCTGCATCGTGTTCGTGCCGATGTTCTTCCTCTCCGGCGTCGCGCGCTTCCTGTTCGTGCCGATGGCCGAAGCGGTGATGTTCGCGATGATCTGGTCGTTCATCCTGTCGCGCACGCTGGTGCCGACCATGGCGAACTATCTGCTGCAGGCGCATGTCCATCACGAGGGTGAGCCGCCGAAGTCGCGCAATCCCCTCGTCTGGTTCCAGCGCGGTTTCGAGGCCCGTTTCGAACGCATCCGCGGCGGTTACCGCGGGCTGCTGGGCCTGGCGCTGGCGCACCGCGCGGTGTTCGTGATCGGCTTTCTCTGCGCGGTCGGCGCGTCCTTCGCGCTGGTGCCGTTCCTGGGCCGCAACTTCTTCCCCGCGGTGGACGCGGGCAACATCCTGATGCATGTCCGCACCCAGGTCGGCACCCGCGTCGAGGAGACCGCCAACCAGCTCGCCGACGTGCAAAGGGCCGTCCGCAAGCTGATCCCGGGCGAGATCGAGACCATGACCGACAACATCGGCATGCCGATCTCCGGCATCAACATGACCTACAACAACACCGGCTTGATCGGTCCGCAGGACGGCGACATCCAGATCAAGCTCAGGGAAGGCCACAAGCCGACCGAACAGCATGTGAAGGTTCTGCGCGAGCAATTGCCGCGGCTGTTTCCGGGCGTCAGCTTCGCGTTCCTCCCCGCAGACATCGTCAGCCAGATCCTGAATTTTGGCGCCCCGGCGCCGATCGACCTGCAAGTCCGCGGCGCCAATCTCGAAGCCAACTTCGCCTATGCCAACAAACTGCTGGCCAAGGTGCGCCGGGTCACCGGCGTTGCCGATGCGCGCATTCAGCAATCGCCGAGCAATCCCACATTCAACATCGATGTCGATCGCACCCGCGCGCAATATGTCGGTCTGACCGAGCGCGACGTCACCAACAGTCTCGTGGTCAATCTTGCCGGCTCCTCGCAGGTCGCGCCGACCTACTATCTCAACCCTGATAACGGCGTGTCCTATTCGATCGTGATGCAGACGCCGCAATACCAGATCGACTCGCTCAGCGCGCTGCAGACGCTGCCGATCACGGCGGCCGGCAATTCGCAGTCGCCGATCCTGGGCGGCATTGCCGACATCAAACGCTCGACCTCGAGCGCGGTGGTGTCGCAATACGACATCCAGTCGATGGTGCAGATATTTGCGACAACGTCGGGCCGCGATCTCGGGGCCGTCTCCAATGACATCCGCCAGCTGATCGCCGACACCGCCAAGGAGGTGCCGAAGGGCTCCTCCGTGGTGCTGCTCGGCCAGGTGCAGACCATGAACAGTGCCTTCACGGGTCTTCTCTTCGGCCTGCTCGGCGCCGTCGTGCTGATCTACTTCCTGATCGTCGTGAACTTCCAGTCCTGGTCCGATCCGTTCGTGATCATCACGGCGCTGCCGGCCGCGCTTGCTGGCATCGTCTGGATGCTGTTCACGACCCAGACGACGCTCTCCGTACCGGCCCTGACCGGCGCCATCATGTGCATGGGCGTCGCCACTGCGAACAGCGTGCTGGTGATCTCCTTTGCACGTGAGCGCTATGAGGAGCTCGGCGATCCCATCGCGGCCGCGCTGGAAGCCGGCTTCGTCCGGTTCCGTCCGGTGCTGATGACCGCGCTCGCCATGATCATCGGCATGGCGCCGATGGCATTGGGGCTCGGCGAGGGTGGCGAGCAGAACGCGCCGCTTGGCCGCGCCGTGATCGGCGGCCTGATCTTTGCAACTTTCGCCACGCTGATGTTTGTTCCCGTGGTGTTCAGTATGGTACACAAGAAACAAGGCGCCAAGGCCGCCGCCCCTTTGGAGACCCCGCATGTCGCCCACTGAACCCCGCTCCCCGGTGTCGCACCGGAAACTGGGCATTTTCGGCGTGGTGGCGCTGATTGCGGCTGGCCTCGTGGTAGGCACCGGCATCCGTGCCCGGGAGGACCAGGGCTCCAAGCTGAAGGAATGGACCGACGACCAGGCCATTTCCAGCGTGGCGGTGACGCTGCCCAACGCCAAGGCGCTCAGTTCTACCATCGACCTGCCGGGCCGGCTCGAAGCCTATTATCGTGCGCCGATCTTCGCGCGCGTCTCCGGCTATCTCAAAAGCTGGAGCGTCGATATTGGGGCCCGCGTCAAGGCAGGGCAGGTGATCGCCGAGATCGAGGCGCCCGATCTCGACCAGCAGCTGTTGCAGGCCCGCGCCGACCTCGCCAGCCAGCAGGCCAGCGCCAGACTGTCCGAGGCCACGCTCAATCGGCGCAAGACGCTGGTCGCCTCCAACTTCGTCTCGGCGCAGGAGATCGACGAGCGCACCGCAGACCTCTCCAACAAGAACGCGGCGGTCAAGTCCGGCCAGGCCAATGTCGAGCGGCTCGAGGCGCTCGCCGGCTACAAGAAGATCACGGTGCCGTTCGACGGGGTGGTGACCTCGCGCGACACCGATGTCGGTGCGCTGATCAATGCCGGCGGCGGCTCGGGGCCGGCGATGTTCGTGGTCTCTGACATCACCAAGCTGCGCGTCTACGTCAACGTGCCCCAGAACTACGTTCCGGCGATCAAGATCGGCGCCAAGGCCACGATTGCGCTGCCGGAATATCCGAACCGGACTTTTCAGGCCACGGTGGAAGCGTCCTCGCAGGCCGTCGATGTCGCCTCGGGCACCACGCGCATGCAGCTCGGTCTCGACAACTCCAGCGGCGAGCTGATGCCTGGCGGCTATGCCAGCGTGAAGTTGAGCCTGCAGCGCGAGTCCGCGCCGCTCAGCATTCCCGCCAGCGCCCTGATATTCAACGGGAGCGGCCTGCGCGTCGCGACCGTCGGCGCCGACGACAAGGTGCAGTTCAAGACCGTGACCATCGCCCGCGATCTCGGCAAGGAGATCGAGCTCGCGTCCGGTATCGCGCCTGATGACCGCGTCATCACCGCGCCGCCGGACGGTCTGTCTGACGGCGACCAGGTGCGCGTCGTCGGCGCAGGCGGCAAGCCAGCGACTGCGTCGGAGAAGCAGCCGCCGAAGGGCTAGGTTCGGTCTTGTAGGATGGGCAAAGGCGCTCTTGCGCCGTGCCCACGTCTTTTCGTCAAATAGGCAAGACGCGGGCACGCTTCGCTTTGTCCACCCTACGGGATCACGCCACGCGCCACTCCGGCACGCCGTCGGCGGCCATCGTGGTCTCACCCAGTGAGCCCACCGGCGTGTGGTCCATGTTCAACAGGTGCGCCAGCGTCGTGCTGTCGTTCGCCGGAATCCGCGCCAGCGTGCGCTGGCCATCTTCCGTCTGCAGCATCACCACGCCGTGCTCCACATCTCCGCCGCGGCCATAGAGCACCGTAAAGCTCTCGACCTTACCCTTGCCCGAGGCCTCCGTGATGAACTCCGGCACCGCACGCTTGTTGCGATCCGCTGCTGCTTGCACACTCGTCTCCTGCGCGAGCGCATCGCGCGGCGGCGCCTTCGCCACGACCAGCCCGTGATGTTTGGTGACGAAGCCGCCCTGGCCGTAGAGCAGGCCGAGCTTGGCGCCGCCGCGGATCCGACGCACCATCGCGCAGGCTGCATGCGTCATGTAAGTGTTGAGCGGTGCGCCGAAGAAGGTGAGGCCGCCGTTCACGGTGGGCTGCACGTCGGCGGAAAGGCCGAGCGTCCGCCGCGCCATCTTCGGCACGCATG
The DNA here is from genome assembly GCF_022012555.1 of Bradyrhizobium zhengyangense. Taxonomy (NCBI): domain Bacteria; kingdom Pseudomonadati; phylum Pseudomonadota; class Alphaproteobacteria; order Hyphomicrobiales; family Nitrobacteraceae; genus Bradyrhizobium; species Bradyrhizobium zhengyangense. Next base: position 430,336 of record NZ_JAKLTZ010000005.1, read on the forward strand.
GAAAGCAGCTATAGAGTTCGATCGCATCGAACTTTCTGCCGTCTCCGCCTGCAAGATCCATCACGGCCTTCAGCACGGCGTTCTGTGGGTGGCTCTCGAAAAACTGGTCGCGCACGAGATAGTCGGGCGGTTCCTCGGCTGATGCGCCGCCGAGCGGATAGACCAGCTTCTCTTCCGCGATGCCGAGCGCGCGCGCCTTGGCGAGGCTGGTGAGCAGCAGTGCGCCGCCCATGTTGACGCTGGGATTGGCCACCATCAGCTTGTTGTAGGGCCAGGCGATGAGCCGGTTGTCGGCCGTCGGCGTCGTGATCTCTTCAGCGGCATAGCGCCGCTTCAGCCAGGCATTGGGATTTTGCGCGGCGGTTTCCGAATAGCGTGACCACAGCGTTCCCGATTCCGCCAGCGCTTCGCGCGGCGTCTGGCCCCAATGCGCGGAGGAGGCGGCTTCGTAGAATGGATAGACCGTCACGGGTCGAAACACGCCGAGCTTGATGGCGAGCGGCTTCTGGAACGCCGCGCCGCGCTTGGGCTCCGCGACATCATGGGCGAACGGCGCCCATGGCAGCTTGACGCCGGCGCGATCGGCTTTCGTCGCCGTTGATTGCGCTTCGGCGCCGCAGACGGCAGCCACGGTGCACTCACCGCGCGCGATGCGCTTTGCCGCCTCGTGGATGTAGCGGATCGGGCTCTCGCCGCCGACCGGGCCGTAATAGCAATGCGCCGGCGAGACGCCGAGGCGTTGCGCCAGCAGCTTCTCGGGATCGCGATAGCGCCAGCTCAGGAAGTTGACCACGTCGAGCGACTGCACCTCGCCCAGCAGCTTTGCGCCGGCGTCAGCTTCTGCGCGCCGCAAGGCCTGTTCGAGCAGGTCGAGCGGTTCGAGGCCTTCGGTGATCTCCTTGGGGCGGTCGACGATCTCGCCGATGCCGACGATGACGGGGATGCGGTCTTCGGGGATGTTGGTCATTTCTTCTTGCTTCACGTTTCAGATCTTGGACACGCCGTCGCCCTTCGAGGGCCGCTGAAGTAGCGGCCACCTCCAGCAACAATGGCTTCGCCATTGCGCGGGGGTGACGGCTACGGAGGAAGCGTCATCTTGAGGTGCGAGCTGAGCGACGCTTGCGGCGCTTGGCGAGCCTCGAAGGATGGGCCACACACAACATGCTACTCCGCCACCAGCGCATTCATGTGCTCGACGGCTTCGGCGAACTCTTCCTTGAATTCCTGCACCACGGCGCCCGCGGACTTCACGCTGTCGATCAATCCGACGCCCTGGCCGACGAAGTAGCTGACAAGGTCGCGCGCCTTGGCGTTGCCGGCCGCGGCGGCACGGTCGATGGCGTTGAAGGCGTCGCGGCTGATGATGCTCTGAAGCGGCATCGGCAGGGCGCCCGGGCTTTCGGGTGCGCGGTCCCAGGCATCGGTCCAGACCGAGCGAAGCTGCCGCGCCGGCTTGCCGGTGCGGCCCTTCGAGCGGATCGCATCGCGCGACGAGGCCGCGATCATCTTCTCGCGAAAGATCTCGCTGGTCTCGGACTCGACCGTCGCCAGCCACACCGAGCCGGTCCACGCGCCAGCCGCGCCCATCGCCATGCAGGCCGCCATCTGCCTGCCGGTCATGATGCCGCCGGCCGCAAGCACCGGCACGTCGCGGATCTCCTTGATCGCTTTGATCACTTCGGGCACCAGCACCATGGTCGAAACCTCGCCGCAATGGCCACCGGCCTCGGTGCCTTGCACGACGAGGATATCGACACCGGCCGCGACCTGGCGCAGCGCGTGCTCCTTGGCACCGACGAGGGCGGCAACCGGCACGTTATGCTTCCTGCCCATCTCGATCATCGCCTTCGGGGGCACGCCGAGCGCATTCGCGATCAACCGTATCGGATGATTGAAGGAGACTTTTAACAGCTCTAGCGCGGTCTCGGCATCGAAGGGTTGCGGCCGGTCGCCGTCCACCTGTGATGTCGTCAGCTCGATATCGTATTTCTTCAGGAGGTCGCGCGTGTAGGCGCGGTGCTGCTGCGGCACGCGCGCTTCCAGGCTCTTCCAGGTGACGTGCTTCTCGCCTGCGGTGGAGATGTTTTCCGGGATCAGCACGTCGATGCCATAGGGTTTGCCGTCGACGTGATCGTCGATCCATTTCAGCTCGCGTTCGAGCGTATCGGGCGTATGCACAGTGGCGCCCAGCACGCCGAAGCCGCCGGCGCGGCTGACCGCGGCAACGACGTCGCGGCAATGGCTGAAGGCGAGCAGCGGGAACTCGATCCCCAGCATGCCGCAGATCGGCGATTTCATGGTCTTCTCCCGGCGGCTTTGGCGTTGCTCTTCGTTTTGCCCTGCGGGGGCCGCTCGACGCCAGCCCTTCGTTGCGGATGATGCCACGCCGGATTCGGGCAAGCATCTTGCGCGCAGGCGTTGCGTCGTGGACGAACCATTCTGATCCGGAAGATGTCGGCCGTGTGGGCCAGATCATCAGGGGCGCAGGCTGGCGACAGCCAGACTGCATGACGCCGGCCTGAGGCCCGCGTGGGGCGCAGAGCCGGTGGGGCTTGCCATCGGCCGTTCGCGGGCTAATTAATGCAGGCGCATCTTTCCGCCGGAGCACCCGCATGACCGATACCCCTTACGTGCCGCCGAAAGTCTGGACCTGGAACAAGGAGAATGGCGGCCAATTCGCCAGCATCAACCGGCCGATCGCTGGCCCCACCCACGACAAGGAGTTGCCGGTCGGCAAGCATCCCTTCCAGCTCTACTCCCTGGCGACGCCGAACGGGGTGAAGGTCACGGTGATGCTGGAGGAGCTCCTGGCACTCGGCCACAAGGGCGCCGAATACGATGCCTGGCTCATCAAGATCGGAAATGGCGACCAGTTCGGCAGCGGCTTCGTCGACATCAATCCGAATTCGAAAATTCCGGCGCTGATGGACCGCTCCGGCCCCGAGCCGATCCGCATCTTCGAGTCCGGCTCGATCCTGTTCTACCTCGCCGAGAAGTTCGGCGCCTTCCTGCCCAAGGATATCAAGGCCCGCACCGAGGCGATGTCCTGGCTGTTCTGGCAGATGGGCAGCGCGCCGTATCTCGGCGGCGGCTTTGGCCATTTCTACGCCTACGCGCCGTTCAAGATCGAGTACGCGATCGATCGCTTCGCGATGGAGGTCAAGCGCCAGCTCGATGTGCTCGACCGGCGCCTTGCCGATAACGAATATCTCGCGGGCAAGGAGTATACGATCGCGGACATGGCCGTGTGGCCCTGGTACGGGGCGCTCGCCAAGGGGCTGGTCTATGGCGCCGGCGAGTTCCTGTCCGTGCAGGACTACAAGAACGTGCAGCGCTGGACCGATCAGATCGCGCAGCGCCCGGCCGTGAAGCGCGGCCGCATGGTCAACCGCGTCTCCGGCGATCCCGCCAGCCAGCTCCACGAGCGCCACGACGCATCCGATTTCGAGACCAAGACGCAGGACAAGGTCGCGCCCGCGACGTAGCAGATCTCGTCCTTCGCCTCGCCCCGCAAGCGGGGCGAGGATGCACCATCAATCCGGTAACATCTCCCCGGATCCACCCAGCTCCGCCGGCAGATCGGCGTATTTCGGCAGGCCGTCCCTCACCGATACCATCTTGCTTGCGTAGTTCGCATGCAGGGTTGGCTGGTGCTGGTAGCCCTTCAAGAGATTGGCATAGACGTCGATCAGCCGCATGCGCGGGTGCTCGGTCATGACATGGCCGCCGCAGCGCCTGCAGAATTTACGATAGGAATGCTCGGTCCTGTTGAAGGTCCCGAGCTCCGCTTCTCCTGTGGTGATGCGGACGCTGTCCGACTTCCAAAGGCTGAAGGCATTGATCGGTGCGGCCGACCAGGCCTGGCAATCGGCGCAGTGGCAATAGCCGGCGAAGACCGGCTTGCCCGTAACCTCGACCTCAACGGCGCCGCAGAAACAACCAGCACGGTAGCTTGCGACCGGCTGCTCATGCGCGTCCTCGCCCTCGGCAAGAAGATCGTTGTAGCCAGGATTCTTGCTCATGAAATTGCGGATGAAGTCGCATTCGACGGACAGCTTGCGTCCCTGTGCACGCACCGCCTCAAGCGTGGCGCGGCCGAGCCTGGAGCCGACGCCGCGGCCGCCGAGCTCGGGCGGCACCTCGGTGTGCACCAGCGTGATCGCGCCGTCGCTCTTGCGGTAGGTGACGAAGGCAGCGAGCCCGTCGACATCGAGCTCGAACCGGCTGCGCTCCTCGTTGTCGTGAAAGGGTTCCGGCATCGTCTCGCCCCCTGTGTCAGCTATTTTCCCTTCGTACCTTCAGCCGCCGGAAACACCACGCGGTCGTCGGTGCGACAATAGCGGTCGGCGAACATGCGGCCGATCGGGTGATAGCGGTCCATATGCACCCGCATCGCCTTGTCGTCCCAGAGCTCGTCGCGGATGTGGAAGTGGATGCCTTCACCCAAGATCAGGCGGCGATCGTCATTGACGTCGATCATCTTCCAGAGCTTGCATTCCATCGCCCAGGGCGTATCGGCCAGCCGAGGTACGGCAATCTTGCTTGAGGGCGCAAGTTTCAAGCCGAGATAGTCGGGCTCGCCCGACCTCGGGCGGGAAGTCGCCGCTGCTCTCGTGCATGGCCCTGGCGAGCGGCTCGTCGGCGACGTTCACCACGAACTCGCCGGTCTTCTGGATGTTGCGGAAGGTGTCTTTGTCCTGGCCGTTCGGCTTGCGGTTCGCCGCAAACATGCACAGCGGCGGATCCTCGCAGAAGGCGTTGAAGAAACTGAACGGGGCTGCGTTGACGACGCCGGTGGGTCCGACCGAGGTCACCCACGCGATCGGCCGCGGCAGGATGAAGGAGGTCAGCACCTTGTAGCACTCGCGTGGCGTCAGGTCGCTGGCGGCATAATCCATGGTGGCCCCGATGAGATTCTTCCCCTCTTTCCCAAGCGCGAAGCGGGGAAACAACCAGCCTACGCCATGCTCAACTCATGCCGTCCGACCACCATCCAGTGCACCTCGTCCGGACCATCGGCGAAGCGCAGGTGGCGGACGTCCTGGTACATCTCGGCGAGCGGGGTCCAGTGCGAGATGCCGGTGGCGCCATGCATCTGGATTGCCTGATCGATGATCTTGCAGGCGCGCTCGGGCACCATGGCCTTGACCATGGAGACCCAGACACGGGCCTCCTTGTTGCCGAGCACGTCCATCGCCTTGGCGGCCTTCAGCACCATCAGCCGCATCGCCTCGATCTCGCAGCGCGCCTGCGCGATGATCTGCATGTTGCCGCCGAGATGGGCGATCTTCTTGCCGAAGGCTTCGCGGGTGAGGCCCCGCTGCACCATGAGATCGAGCGCCTTCTCGGCCTTGCCGATGGTGCGCATGCAGTGATGGATGCGGCCCGGCCCGAGGCGAAGCTGCGAGATCTCGAAGCCGCGGCCTTCGCCGAGCAGCATGTTCTCTTTCGGCACGCGCACATTGTTGAAGCGCATGTGCATGTGGCCGCGCGGCGCGTGGTCCTGCCCGAACACGTACATGGGCCCGAGCACCTCGACGCCGGGCGTGTCGCGCGGCACCAGGATCTGTGACTGCTGCTTGCTCGGCGCTGCATCCGGATTGGTCTTCACCATCACGATCAGGATCTTGCAGCGGGGGTCGCCGAGGCCGGAGATATAATACTTCTCGCCGTTGATCACCCATTCATCGCCGACGAGCTTTGCGGTCGTCGAGATGTTCTTGGCGTCGGAGGAAGCAACATTCGGCTCGGTCATGACATAGGCGGAGCGGATTTCGCCATTGAGCAGCGGCTTCAGCCACTTCTCCTTCTGCTCCTTGGTGCCGACGCGCTCCAGCACTTCCATATTGCCGGTGTCGGGCGCCGAGCAATTCATGGTCTCGGACGCGAGCGGGCTCTTGCCGAGCTCGGCGGCGATATAGGCGTAGTCGAGATTCTTCAGGCCCTGGCCGGTCTCGTCATCGGGCAGGAAGAAATTCCAGAGGCCTTCCTTCTTGGCCTTGTTCTTGGCGGCCTCGAGCACCTCGAGCTGCTTCGGCGTAAAACTCCAGCGATCCTCTTTGCCTTCGCCGGCCTTGGCGAACTCGATCGACATCGGCTCGACCGTCTCGCGGATGAACTTCTTGACGTGATCGTAGAGCGGCCGGACCTGATCGGACATCCTGAGGTCATTGAGCTCATCGCCCGGGTTGAGCGCATAGTTGGTGGTGCGGGGAATGTAGGTGTGCTTTGTCATTGTTCCTCCCGGAGGCGCTGAGATCGTGTTGGCCGGGAGAATAGTCGCAGCGCCGCGAAAGTGCGAGCGGGTATTTTTCCGCGCGAGCCATGCCATGCGATGGAATTTCGCGGGACGTTTGAAATGTTGTTTGAATGACGGCAGGGACGTGACGTGGATAGAGCACGGACCGGTGCCCAGGATCCCGTCATTGCGAGCGCAGCGAAGCAATCCAGAATCTTACCGCGGCGGCAGTCTGGATTGCTTCGTCGCAAGTGTTCCTCGCAATGACGAGCAGAGTACGGCACGCCTCAGCTCGGCATCCGATGCATCGCGCAGATCTTGTTGCCGTCGAGGTCGCGCAAATAGGCGAGATAGAGCTTGTTCCCCGCGCCCTCGCGGATGCCGGGTGGATTCTCGATCGGCGTTCCGCCAGCGGCGACACCGGCGGCGTGCCACTTGTCGACCTGCTCGGGTGAGTTGGCGGCAAAGCCGATGGTGCCGCCGTTCGCGCAGGTCGCCGGCTCGCCGTTGATCGGCTTGGTCACCGAGAACACACCAGTCTTGGTGAAGTAGAAGATGCGATGGCCGTCGACCTTGGCCGGGCGTACCTCGAGCGTGCTGAGCAGGTTGTCGTAGAACGCCTTGGCCTTGTCGAGGTCGTTGGTGCCGATCATGATGTGCGAGAACATTTGCCCATTCCCCTCAGAGTTGTAGCCCGGATGGAGCGCCGCGCAATCCGGGTCTTGCTTGCTTTTTGGAAGTCCCGGATTGCGCTGCGCTCCATCCGGGCTACGAAATCTCAAAACGCCGTATAGCCGCCGTCGATCACGAACGTATCCGCGGTGTGATACGACGACGCCTTGCTCATCAGATAGACGGCGATGCCGCCGAAATCGCTGGCCTCGCCGAAGCGCCGCATCGGAATCCGCGGCATCACGTTGGCGACGAATTTTTCGTTGGCCATGATGCCCGCCGTCATGTCGCTCTTGATCCAGCCGGGCAGGATCGCATTCGCGGTGACGCCGTGGCGGGCGAGCTCGACGCCGAGCGCGCGCACCAGCGCGTTGATGGCGGCTTTCGTCGCGGCATAATGTTCGTTGCGCGCGGTGCCGAAGATCGAGGCGAGGCTCGAGGTGGCGACCAGCCGGCCGAAGGGATCTCCCGCATTCGCGCGATCGGTCATGTGCTTCGCGGCCGCCTGGAAGGCGTGGAACACGCCGTCGAGATTGGTCGCAAACATCGTGCGCCATTCTTCTTCGGTGCGTTCGATGAATGACCTGCGGCCACCGCCGCCGATGCCGGCGTTGGCGAAGCAGCCGTCGACCCGGCCAAGCGTGTCGAGCGTCGCCTTCATCGCGGCATTGACTGACGCGGCATCCGTGACGTCGCAGACGCGGCTGTCGACCTTGCCCGACAGTCCTGCCATGCTCGCGGCAGCGGCCTTGTTCTTGTCAGCATTTCGGCCCCAGATCGAGACGTTGCAGCCCTGGCCCGCGAGCGCCTGCGCGATGCCGAGCCCGATGCCGCCATTGCCGCCGGTGATCACGGCGACGCGGCCAGTGAGGTCGAAAAGATTCATGGCGCGTTTCCTGTTTTTGGCAAGACGTCTTGGGTATGCGGCGCATCAGCCGCTGCGCGCAAGATTGCTTGCTATGCTGCGATCACCATGGACAAGACCGCGCCAAAAATCAAATATGCGCCCCGGCAATGCTAATTCCGGTCTGCGAAACTGACGCCGGCCGCAACTGACGAGGAAACGATGCAGTTCAAACACGTCACGCTCGAATTCGATGGCTCGGTCGCGATCCTCAAGCTCGACCATCACGAAGTGATGAACGCGGTCTCTGTGGATATGCTGGGCGGTCTTTCCGAGGCGCTCGACGCGATCGAGGAGAAGAAGGACGAGGTGCGCTGTGTCGTGCTGACCGGCGCAGGCCGAGCGTTCTGCACGGGTGCGAATCTGCAGGGCCGCAACAACCAGTCGAAGAAGACCAAGGCCGGCCTGACGCTGGAGACCGGCTTTCATCCGTTCCTGCGCCGCATCCGCAATCTGCATTGCCCGATCGTCACCGCGGTCAACGGCCCGGCCGCGGGTGCCGGCATGAGCTTTGCGCTGCTCGGCGACATGATCTTGTGCGCGCGTTCCTCCTATTTCCTGCAAGCCTTCCGGCGCATCGGCCTCGTGCCGGATTGTGGCTCGACCTGGCTGTTGCCGCGTCTGATCGGCAAGGCGCGCTCGATCGAGTTGTCGTTGATGGGCGAGCGGCTCCCGGCCGAGAAGGCGCTGGAATGGGGCCTCGTCAATCGCGTCTATGATGACGGCGTGCTGATGGAAGAGGCGATGAAGCTCGCACGCGAGCTTGCCAGCGGCCCGACGGTCGCACTGTCGCTGATCCGCAAGCTCTATTGGGACAGCCCGGAAAACTCCTTCGAGGAGCAGCTCAATCTCGAATTCCAGTGCCAGCTCCGCGCCGGCGATACGCAGGATTTCCGCGAGGGCGTCGGCGCGTTCCTGGAGAAGCGGCCCGCGCAGTTCAAAGGCAAATGATCGAGACGGAGCTTTCCCGCAGCGTTCAGCGCTGGTGTCGAGGTGCGACCGGCGTCACCGGCGCGGCAAAACTGTCCGGTGGTGCTAGCCAGGAGACCTGGCGTTTCGATATCACGCATCCCGACGGCCCGATCGGTGCAATTCTGCGCCGCTCGCCGAAGGGCTATGGCGCGGCGCCGACGCGGGCCGCGGGGCTCGCGGCCGAAGCGCAGCTGATGCAACTGGCCTTCGAGGCTGGCGTGCCGTCGCCGCGCGTGATGCATGTGTTGACGCCGGATGACGATCTCGGCACCGGCTTCATCATGCAGCGGGTCGAGGGCGAGACCATCGCCCGCAAGATTCTTCGCGATGACGAATTCGCCGCAGCGCGGCCACTGCTCGCGCGGCAGATCGGCGGCGTGCTTGCGGGCCTGCACCAACTGCCGCAGGACAAGCTGCCCGAGCTGCGCAGCAGGTCGGCGACGCAGGAGATCTCCGAGTTCGATCGCGACTATCGCAGCCTGAACTGGCCAAAGCCCGTGTTCGAGCTTGCACTGCGCTGGCTGCGCGACCATGATCCCGGCCCATCGACTGAAGTGACGCTGGTGCACGGCGATTTCCGCAACGGCAATCTCATCATCGGCGCCGACGGCGTCCGTGCCGTGCTGGACTGGGAGCTCGCTCATCTCGGCGATCCCATGGAGGATCTCGGCTGGGTCTGCGTGAACTCCTGGCGCTTTGGCGAGATCGACAAGCCCGTCGGCGGCTTTGGCTCACGCGAAGAGCTCTTTGCCGGCTACGAGGCTGCCGGCCGCAAGGTCGATGCAGCGCGCGTCAAGTTCTGGGAAGTGATGGGGACGCTACGCTGGGGCATCATGTGCGGCGGCATGATGCAGCGCTTCCGCGAGGGGCCGGACCATTCCATGGAGCGCGCCATGATCGGGCGCCGTGCATCCGAGACCGAGATCGATCTCTTACGGCTGCTCGCGCCGCGGGGAGGATAGGCAATGCAGGACGAACCGACCCCGATCGAGCTGACCAAGGCGGTCGCCGATTTCCTCCGCAGCGACATCACGCCGCTGATCTCGGGCCATCAGGCGTTCAAGCTGCGGGTGGCGATCAACATCCTCTATCTTGTCACGCGGCAACTGACACAGGAGGAGGGGAGTGATGCGAGGGAAGTGGAACGGCTGCGTGCGCTGCTCGGTGTCGAGGGCTCGGTGACGGAGCTGAACCGCGCTCTCGCGGAGCGTATCGCCAGGGGCGAGGTCGATCTCGCGACGCCGGGGCTGGCCGAGCATCTGTGGGCGACCACGATGGACAAGCTTGCGGTCGATCAGCCGAATTACGCGTCTTACAAGCGAGAGCTATCGCGAGGCGGCTAGGCGGCGCCATATTCTCAGCTGTCATCGCCCGCGAAAGCGGGCGATCCAGTATTCCAGAGGCCGCAGTGAGATACGGAGAAGGCGCGGCGTACTGGATGCCCCGGTCAAGCCGGGGCATGACACCGGTGATGTTGGACGCACTCAGGTTACGGCGGTGAGACCGCCTATCTCCCCACCCACTTCGGTGGCCGCTTCTCCGAAAACGCCTTCGGGCCTTCGATGTAATCCTGCGAGGCCACCATCGCCTTCACGGCCGGATATTCGCGCTGCTCCTCGATCGCTTGCTCCAGCGATACCGCAAGCCCCTTCCGGATGGTTTGCTTCGAAGCGCGGATCGACATCGGCGAGTTCTTGGTAATCATCTCGGCCCAGCGCAGCGCGCCGGCGAGTGCCTCGCCCTGCGGGACCACCTCGTTGACGAAGCCGAGCTCATGGCCTTCCTTGGCGCTGACATGGCGCGCGGTGAGGATCATGCCCATGGCGCGCTTCAGGCCGATCTGGCGCGGCAAGCGGTGCAGGCCGCCGGCAAGTGCGGCAAGGCCGACGCGCGGCTCGGGCAGGGCGAAAGTTGCGTTCTCCGAGGCGATGATGAGGTCGCAGGCCAGCGCTATTTCGAAGCCGCCGCCCATGGCGACGCCATTGACCGCGGCGATGATCGGCTTGTCACAGTCGAAGCGCGAGGTAAGGCCGGCAAAGCCTCCCTTGTCCCAGCCACGCTTGCCGCCCGCGGCCTGCCACTTCAAATCGTTGCCGGCGCAGAACGCCTTGTCGCCGGCGCCGGTGACGACCGCGACCCACTGTTCCGGATCGGCGGCGAAATCGTCAAAAACCTTGTTGAGTTCGAAATGCGCATCGATGTGCAGCGCGTTGTAGACCTCAGGTCGCGACAGCGTGATGATCGTGACCGGTCCCTTGCGTTCCACCTTTGAGAATTTCAGCTCCATCGTGCGCTCCCGCATTTTCTCGTAAAGGAATATTGGCGTCATACTACCGCGCGTCAGCGTCACAACACCATCGAATTGCGGGGGTGCGCCTTGCGCTTCTCACGCGCCTGGGCTCGCTTGACTTGCGCGCGCTCTTCTCACCTTAATCGTGTGAAGCAGAAACGCGCCTAGCGCCTTAACGCAAAACGATAAAATCAGCCCGGGAGAGCACCGTGGATTTCTCATTGCCTGTCGATCTCGTCGCCTATCTCGGAGAGCTCGATCGTTTCATCGAGCGCGAGATCAAGCCGCTGGAACAGGCCGACGACAACATTCGCTTCTTCGATCACCGGCGCGAATGGGCGCGCACCGATTTCGAGAATGGCGGCCTGCCGCGGCACGAATGGGAAGCGCTGCTGCGCAAGGCAAAGGATCTCGCAGATGCCGCCGGTCATTTGCGCTTCCCGGTGCCCAAGCAATATGGCGGCAAGGACGGCTCCAATCTCTGGATGGCCGTGATCCGCGAGCATTTTGCGGCGAAGGGCCTCGGCCTGCACAACGACCTCCAGAACGAGCACTCGATCGTCGGCAATTTTCCTGTCGTCACCATGCTCGACCGCTACGGCCGCGACGATCAGAAGGCGATGATCGACGGCTCGATCAAGGGCAAGTATCGCATCACCTTTGGCCTCACCGAGCCGCATCACGGCTCCGACGCGACCCACATGGAAACGCGGGCGGTGCCTGTCGTCAGAGACAACGTCAAGGGCTGGATCATCAACGGCGAGAAGATGTGGACGACCGGCATGCACGTCGCCACGCATTGCGCGCTGTTCGCGCGCACGTCGGGCAATGACGGCGATGCCCGCGGCATCACCTGCTTCCTGGTGCCGGCCAAGAGCCACGGCGTGAAGGTCGAGGAATATATGTGGACCTTCAACATGCCGACCGACCATCCGCGCGTCAGCTTTACGGATGTGTTCGTGCCTGAGGATGCGCAGTTCGGCGAAGTCGGCCGCGGCCTGTCGCTGGCGCAATGCTTCGTGCATCAGAACCGCATCCGCCAGGCGGCGAGCTCGCTGGGCGCGGCCGTCTACTGCATCAACGAGAGCGTCAAATACGCACGCGAGCGAAAGCCGTTCGGCAAGGCGCTCGCCGAGAACCAGGCGATTCAGTTCCCGCTGGTCGAGCTTGCCACGCAAGCCGAGATGCTGCGTCTGTTGATCCGCAAGACCGCCTGGGAGATGGACCAGCTTACCGAGGAGCAGATCGAGCGCACGCTCTCGGACCGCGTCTCGATGTGCAACTACTGGGCAAACCGCCTCTGCTGCGAATCCGCCGACCGCGCCATGCAGGTCCACGGCGGCATGGGCTATTCACGCCACAAGCCGTTCGAGCATATCTACCGCCACCACCGCCGCTACCGCATCACCGAAGGCAGCGAGGAGATCCAGATGCGCAAGGTGGCGGGGTTCTTGTTCGGGTATATGGGGCCCGGGAAGCACTGAAGCTTGCACCGGTCCCGCAGGGTGGGCAAAGCGAAGCGTGCCCACCACTCGCCATTGCGGAGAGAGATGGTGGGCACGGCGCTTCGCGCCTTTGCCCACCCTACGGCACCGTGGATCAATTTACCCTTCTATCCTTCCCCGCCCAATATGGCTCGCGCAATTGCCGCCGCAGGATCTTGCCTGATGGATTCCTCGGCAATGCCGGCAGAAACTCCACGCTCTTCGGCGTCTTGAATCCGGCGATGCGTTCGCGGGTGAAGTTGATGATGTCGGTGGCGGTTGCCTCTTTGCCTGGCTTCATCACCACGACGGCCTTCACCGCCTCGCCCCATTTATCGTCCGGCACGCCGATCACGGCGGCTTCCGCGACGTCAGGATGATCGCACAGCGCGCTCTCCACTTCGGCGGGATAGATGTTCTCGCCGCCGGAGATGATCATGTCCTTGATGCGGTCGTGGATGTAGAGGTAGCCGTCCTCATCCATGTAGCCGGCGTCGCCCGTGCGCAGCCAGCCGTCACCGCGCAATGTTGAGGCGGTCGCCTCTGGCAGATTCCAGTAGCCGGCCATGTTGGAGCCCGAGCGCGTCGCGATCTCGCCGACCTGGCGCGGCGGCAGCGGTTTGCCGTCAGCATCCAAAATCGCGATCTCGACGCCCGGCAGCGCCTTGCCGGCCGAGCGCATCCGCTCGAGCCCCTCGACGTGATCCTCCGGCGGCAGCGCAACGATGGTGCCGGTCGTTTCGGTCATGCCGTACATCTGCACGAAGCCGCATTTGAAGACCTCGATGCATTCCTTCAGCCGCGCCGCTGGAATCGGCGAGGCGCCGTACAGCATGTATTTCAGCCTGGAGAAATCGACTGTCTTGGCGCGTGGCTGCCGCACCACGAACTGCATAGCAGCCGGCACCATGAAGAGTTTCGTAATGCCCGACTGCTCGAAGAAGTCCAGCACCTTGGTCGGATCGAACTCGCGCGCGATGACGCCGCGGGCGCCGTGATAGAGCCCCATCACGCCCCAGCCTGAGCCGCCGATATGGAAGATCGGCATCGCGACCAGTGACACGTCGTCCGTCGACCACCGGTTCCACTCCGGCTTGTCCTCGGCATTGCCTGTCTGCACGAGGTTGAGGAAGTTCGCGTGGCTCAGCATCGCGCCCTTCGGCTTGCCTGTGGTGCCTGACGTATAAAGCTGGATCGCGATGTCCTTGGTATCGATCGGCACCTTCGGATCGTCGCCGTTCTGTGCATCGCGCCACGCGGCAAAATCCTGCCATTCCGGTGCGCCGCCCTCGGTGGTGATGATAGTGCGTACGCCGGGAAGCTGGTCCTTGATCTGGCGGACCTGGGTGATGAACTCCGGCCCGACGAACAGTACGGGCGCCTTGCAGTCGGCGACGATAAAGGCGACCTCGGGTCCGGCGAGACGCCAGTTCACCGGCGCCATCACGACGCCGGCCTTCATCGCGCCCATCAGCAGCTCGAAGTAGAGGTCGCTGTTCTTGCCGAGATAGGCGATGCGGTCGCCCTTCTTTACGCCCATCGCTACAAGCGCGTTGGCGACCTTATTGGTCTTGATATCGAACTCGGCAAAGCTGGTCACGCGGCCCTCGAACTCGTAGGCAGTGGCGTTGCCGCGGCTCATCGCGCGCTCGCGCACCATGTCGGCGAGGTTCGCCAATGGCTGTGTAGACATGTCTCTCCCGTGGTGTTTTGTCTTTATGCGGGGAGTTTGGCGTTATCGGCGGGTGAAGACAAGATGGGGGCCCCGCTGTCGTCCTGGCTTTTGCCAGGACGACAGCGGAGAGAGCAGCTACCCACGCTTCGCCCGGTCCTTCTCGTTCTGTGCCATGATACTCTCGCGCGCGGTCTTCCAGTCGTCGTCGCTCCAGTCGCGCAGCTGGTAGAAATTGCCGCCCATCGCCAGCGCCTGGGCGCCGTCCATGGCGATGGTCTCACCCGTGATCCAGTTGCAGCCGCCGGAGATCAGGAACACGGCGAGGTTCTGCAGTTCCTCCATGGTGCCGACGCGGCCCATCGGATTCATCGCCTTGGTGCGCGCGCCGGCCTCGTCGCCGGGCTTGATGCGCTTGCTCATGCCCTCGGTCGGGATCTCGCCCGGCGCGATGGTGTTGAGGCGGATGCCGTAGCGGCCCCATTCGGTCGCCAGCGACATCGTCATGGCGTGGATCGCCGACTTGCTCATCGCCGACGGCACCACATAGGGCGAGCCGTTGCGCACCCATGTCACGGTGATCGAGACGACGTTGCCCGGCTGCTTCAACGCGATCCAGCGCTTGCCGACCGCCTGGGTCACGTAGAACGTGCCGTGCATGACGATGTTGGCGACGGCATCGAAGCCGCGCGGCGAGAGCTCTTCCGTGCGCGAGATAAAATTGCCGGCGGCGTTGTTGATGAGATCGGTCAGCGGCGCCTCGCGAAAGATGTTGTCGATCATCTCCTCGACCGCCAGCGCGTTGCGGATGTCGACACCATGGCTGGTGACGCGGCCGCCATACTCACCCATCAGCTCGATCGCGGTCTCGTCGCAGACGATCTTGCGGCGTCCGCAGATGTGCACCTCGGCGCCGAGCTCGAGGAAGCGAGCCGCCATCGATTTGCCGAGCCCTGTGCCGCCGCCGGTCACGAGAATGCGCCGCCCAGCCAGAAGATTTTCCTTGAACATGGCTGTTTCTCCCGTACGGATTGTCAGTTAATTGGTCGATTGACTAAATCCGGCCGTCAGCTTTCTGTAAAGCGGCACCGAACAAGAACAGGGAGAATTCATCCATGGAAGAGCGCGTCTCGATCTCGATCTCGGAAGGCGTCGCCGACGTGCGCCTGGTGCGCGCGGACAAGATGAATGCACTCGATCAGGCCATGTTCGAGGCCCTTGTTGCGGCAACCGAGCGTCTTTCGAAGGAAAAAGGCGTGCGCGTCGTCGTGCTGTCGGGTGAAGGCCGCGCCTTCTGCGCCGGTCTCGACATGGGGCGTTTCGCCGCCATGAAGGAGAAGGGCGGCAACGGAATTCCGGGTGGCGAAAATCGCGATCTCGCCAAGCGCACGCATGGCCAGGCCAACTTCCCGCAACAAGCGGTGTGGGGCTGGCGCCAGCTTCCGGTTCCCGTGATCGCGGCCGTGCACGGCGTTGCCTTCGGCGGCGGCTTTCAGCTCTCGCTCGGCGCCGACATGCGTTTCCTTAGCCCCGATGCGCGGATGTCGGTGATGGAAATCAAATGGGGACTCGTGCCTGACATGGCGGGCACGCCGATCCTGGCGAGCCTCGTGCGCGACGACATCCTGCGCGATCTCACCTACACGGGGCGCATCTTCTCCGCGCAGGAGGCGATGGCTTACGGCCTCGCCACCCGCATCTGCGATGATCCGCGCGCTGCGGCGCTCGAAGTCGCGCGCGAGATCGCCGGCAAGAGCCCCGATGCGATCCGTGCCGCGAAGCGGCTGCTGAACAATCTCTCGGTCGATCCGGGGCCGGCGCTGCTTGCGGAGTCGATCGAGCAGCAGAAGCTGATCGGCAGCCCGAACCAGACCGAAGCGGTGCGCTCCAATCTGGAGAAGCGCGCAGCGAAGTATGCGGATTAAGTTCGTCATTCCGGGATGCGCCGTAGGCGCAGGCCCGGAATCCATCGGGCCGCACGGTCCGCTGTGAAATGGATTCCGGGTTCGATGCTGCGCATCGCCCCGGAATGACTGCCTGAATAGCAGTTGCCTCTCTCAACCCGACGAAAGATCGGACAACAAAAATGAGCGAAACGTCCAACTTCCTCGGCATCGTCTCCGGTGAGCGCCGCCGCACCCACGCCGAAGTCGCCGATCGCGCCGACCGCGTCGCCTCCGGCCTTGCCAAGATCGGTGTCAAGCAAGGCGATTGCGTCTGCATGTTGATGCGCAACGACATCGCCTTCCTCGAGGCCGCCTACGCCGCGATGCGGCTGGGCGCCTATGGCGTGCCGATCAACTGGCACTTCAAGCCGGAGGAGATCAATTACATCCTCGGCGACACCGGCACCTCCGTGCTGATCGGACATGCCGACATGCTGCACGCTTTGCGTGACGCGATTCCGAGAGGCGTCACCGTTCTCAGCGTGCCGACGCCGCCGGAAATCCTGAAGACCTACAAGATCGATCCCGATCACCTCGAGACGCCGGACTTCGCGATCGATTTCGAATCCTGGCTCGCGCAATTCCAGCCCTATGACGGCCCGGTCGTGCCGCAGCCGATGAACATGATCTACACGTCAGGCACGACGGGTCATCCCAAGGGCGTGCGGCGCAATGCGCCGACGCCGGAACAGCAGGCCGCCGGCGAGCGCATGCGGGCGATGATCTACGGCTTGAAGCCCGGTGCCCGCGCCATCCTGCCGGGTCCGCTCTATCACTCCGCGCCGAACTCGTTCGGCATCCGCTCCGGCAAGCTTGGCGGCGCACTGGTCTTGATGCCGCGCTTCGAGGCGGAAGAGTTTCTGGAGCTGATCGAGCGCTACAAGATCGATACCATCTTCATGGTGCCGACCATGTTCATCCGCCTGATGAAGCTGCCGGAGGAGACCCGCAAGAAGTACGACGTCTCCTCGCTGCGCCACATCATTCACGCCGCAGCGCCCTGTCCGGCCGACGTCAAGCGCGCCATGATCGAATGGTGGGGGCCGGTGATCTATGAATTCTACGGCTCGACTGAATCGAGTGCCGTGACCTTCGCGACATCAGAGGATGCGCTGAAGAAGCCGGGTACGGTCGGCAAGATCTCGCCCGGCGCCGAGCTGCGCTTCATCGGCGACGACGGAAGCGTGCTCGGCGTCGGCGAAATCGGCGAGATCTATTCCCGCATGCGTGAAATGGCCGACTTCACCTATCACAACAAGCCGGAGAAGCGCGCCGAGATCGACCGCGACGGTTTCATCACCTCGGGCGACGTCGGCTACATCGACGAAGACGGCTACGTCTTCATCTGCGACCGCAAGCGCGACATGGTGATATCGGGCGGCGTGAACATCTATCCGGCCGAGATCGAGTCGGTGCTGCACGCCGTCCCGGGCGTGCATGATTGCGCCGTGTTCGGCATCCCCGATGCCGAGTTCGGCGAGGCGCTGATGGCGGTGGTCGAGCCCCAACCTGACGTCACGCTCGGTGTCGCCGACATCCGTGCGCGACTGAAGGGCTCGCTCGCCGACTACAAGGTGCCGAAGCATATCGAGATCCGCTCGGGCCTGCCGCGCGAGGACTCCGGAAAAATCTTCAAGCGCCGCCTGCGCGATCCCTATTGGGAGCAGGCGGGGCGGAAGATCTGAAGGCCGTGTCCCCGGATGGAGCCAAGCTCTAAAACGCTATGCCCTAGACCAGCTCCCCGCCAACGAACAGCAGGAACGACCGGCCCGGCACCTTGTAGACGCTGTCGAACTCGAACCGCGCGCCGGATGCGCCATCGGCGGCATTGGTGTCGAGCAGCAGTGACCAGCACGGTCCGGCCGTGGTGTGCGGCAGCTTGAAGTCGACCTCGCCCGCATAGCTGTTGAGGATGATGAGCACGCTGTCGTCCTCGCCATGGCGCGGGATGGCTGTTTTGCGCGCCCGGCCGTCGAGCATGGCGCCGAAGCATTTCAGCCAGCCGTTTTCCCATTCGTCGCTCGACATCTCGCTGCCATTGGCATTGACCCAGACGACGTCGCGGATGTCGAGCTGCGCGTCATGTGCGCCGGTGAGGAAGCGGCTGCGGCGCAGGATCGGATAGTCTCGTCTCAGCTGGATCACCCGCTTGGTGAAGTCGAGCAGCTTTTGCGCGTCCTCGCCCATGTTCCAGTCGAACCAGGAGATATCGCTGTCCTGGCAATAGGCGTTGTTGTTGCCCTGTTGGGTCCGGCCAAACTCGTCGCCGCCGAGCAGCATCGGCGTTCCCTGCGAGAGCAGCAGCGTTGCCAGCATGTTTCGCTTCTGCCGCTCGCGCAGCGCAATGACATCCTTGTTGTCGGTCGGGCCTTCGACGCCGCAGTTCCAGGAGCGGTTGCTGGAGTTGCCGTCGCGGTTGCCCTCGCCATTGGCTTCGTTGTGCTTGTCGTTGTAGCTCGCCCAATCATTCAGCGTGAAGCCGTCATGAGCCGTGATGAAGTTGACGCTGGCCCATGAGCGCCGGCCGCCCCAGCGGCCGAAGATGTCGCCCGAGCCAAGCAGCCGCGAGGCCAGCGCGGACGGCGGCGCCTCGCCGCGCCAATAATCGCGTACCGTGTCGCGATATTTGTCGTTCCACTCGGCCCAGCCGGGCGGGAAGCCGCCGACCTGATAGCCGCCGGGTCCGCAGTCCCAGGGCTCGGCGATCAACTTGACGGTCGAGAGCAGCGGATCCTGATCCATCGCCTTCAGGAATCCGCTCTGCTCGTCGAAGCCGTAGACCTCGCGCGCGAGAATGGTGCCGAGATCGAAGCGGAAGCCGTCGATATGCATATGGCCGGCCCAGTAGCGCAAGCTGTCCATCACCATCTGGATCACGCGCGGATGGGACAGGTTGACGGTGTTTCCGGTACCGGTGTCGTTGATGTAATAGCGCTTCCGGTCGGGCAGGAGGCGATAATAGCTCGCATTGTCGATGCCCTTGAAGGACAGCGTCGGCCCGAGCTCGTTGCCTTCGGCGGTGTGGTTGTAGACGACGTCGAGGAACACCTCGAGCCCGGCGCCGTGCAGCTTCGAGACCATCTCCTTGAACTCGCGCAGGCTGTTCGGCACGTCCGATGCATAGCGAGGGTCGGGCGCGAAGAAGCCGATGGTGTTGTAGCCCCAGTAATTGACCAGGTTCTTCTTCAGAAGATTGTCGTCGTTGATGAAGGAATGGACCGGCAGCAGCTCGATCGAGGTCACGCCGAGCGATGTTAGATGCGCGATCATTTCGGGCGCCGCGAAGCCGGCATAGGTGCCGCGCAGGTTTTCCGGCACGGCAGGATGCTTCTTGGTGAAACCCTTGACGTGGGTCTCGTAGACGATGGTCTCGTCCCAATGAACGTTCTGACGGGCCGCCTCGGCCTGCCAGTCGAAATCAGGATCGACCACGACGCATTTCGGCATGAACGGCGCGCTGTCGCGTTCGTCGAAGGTCGTGTCGTCGCCGGTCTCCATGATGTAGCCGAACACCGCCGGATTCCAGGTCAAGCTCCCGGCATGCGCGCGGGCATAGGGATCGAGCAGCAGCTTGTTGGGATTGAAGCGGTGACCGGCGTCGGGTTGATAGGGCCCATAGACGCGGTAGCCGTAAAAGGTGCCGGGGCCGACGCCGGCGATATAGCCGTGGAAGACCTGGTCGGTATATTCCGGCAGCTCGAAGCGATGCGTCTCGCGATCGCCGTCGTAGAAGCAGACTTCCACCTTGGTGGCGTTGGCTGAAAACACCGCGAAATTGGTGCCGTTGCCGCTCCAATGGGCACCCAGCGGATAAGGCAGGCCTTCCTCGATGACGAAATCGGACATTGAAGCCCCCAGCCAATAGCGACCGCCTCAGCAACGCCATTGGCTTCCGAATGTTTCAGGCGGCCGGCATATTCTGCCGGGTGCGTGCGTCAGTTCGATGAAGCGGAAGTACACCCCCGCGACGCTCGCTCCTTCCAGCCTCCAAACTGACGATCGACGACGCACCCTCGCGGTCTTGCCGCGTCCCGGGTGCAGAAGAAAATCCAACGTTCACAGCAAGCTGTAGCCGATCTGATGCACGTATGGGTAGAGTTATTTGATCGGCTCGGCTACGCTGTCGCTCCCATTTCATCCGGTCCCGATATTCATGCCATCGTTTCGCCCCGGCTTCTTCGAGGTCCCTCATGCGGCCGTCTACGCCCTCATGACCGTGACGGTGCTCGCGTCGGGGTTTTGCTTCATCCAGGCGGGCGGTCCGGCGGCGCCGGCGGAATTGCTGTATCGTTACGGCGGCATGTATTCGGGCGCCATCGCGCGGCATGAGTATTGGCGCCTGCTCGCCTATGGCTTCCTGCACGTCAATTTCGTCCACCTCACCATGAACATGCTGTGCCTGGTCCTGTGGGGCGGGCATCTCGAGCGGCGGATCGGACCGGCTTACTTCCTCATCATCTATCTCTGCGCGATGGTGTTCGGCGCGATCATCGGCAATGGTATCCATTCCACCCTTGACGGTCGGCGCGTCCGGCGCCACGTCGGGCATCCTGGGTGCGCTGCTTTGCCTGTGGATCCTCGGCAAGCTCGACGTCGGGTTCGACTTCTTCGCGATCAACATCGGATTGAACATCGCGTTTGCGCTCGGCAATTCGCGGATCGACTGGGGGGTCCATCTCGGCGGGTTTGCGGCCGGACTGATCGCCTGCGCCGTGCTTGATATCATCGAGAAGGCGAACTCCTGGGCGCTTCGCTGCAAGTTTCCCGAAGCCGTGAAGGTCAATCTGACCCTGCTTGCCTGCGTTGCTGCGCTGTGGGCCTGGAGCGGCCAGGCTCAAGCCATCGCCGCCGCGCCCGGATGGGGCCTGGTCATCATCATCGTGGTCGCATGTTGCGCCGTCGTGAAGATGGTTGATCTCGCACTCTCCATGAAGAAGGGTCTTGCGATCGTCGTGACGGTGTCGGCCGCAGCGAATGCTGTTGCTGTAATGCTTTCCGGTTGGGCGCTGGGATCGTCTTGCAGTCCGCGCTGGCCAACTGGATCAATTCCGCTCGATAATTTTCTTGTCATATTCTGCCCAAATCCTGTTCTGATCTCGGGACTGGCCGCGATTGGCGTCGCCGCGCTGACGCTTTGGCTTTGCGCGAAGGAGATTTCGCGCGGGATCGAGGATGTCGGGTTTGTCGGCACGTCGCTGCGTGCCGAACGCAGCCGGCGTCATGGACTATGACCTCCGAGGTCGTGCTATATTGAGGGATCATTGACCTCCGGATGATCCCATGTCCCCAGTTTCCATCCTGCTCAACCTGATCTGGATTCTCATCGGCGGCGCCTGGATGGCGTTCGGCTGGCTGGTGGCTTCTGTCATCATGGCCATCACCATCATCGGGCTGCCCTGGGCGCGGGCGGCGTTCAACATCGCCATTTACACGCTGCTGCCGTTCGGCTCGCGCGCGGTCAGCCGTGACGAGGTCACCGGCATGAGCGATATCGGCACCGGCGCCCTCGGGATGATCGGCAACATCATCTGGCTCGTGCTGGCCGGCTGGTGGCTGGCGCTCGGCCACATCCTGACGGCCGTGCTCTTCGCCATCACCATTATCGGCATTCCCTTCGCATGGGCCCATCTGAAGCTCGCGGGGATCGCGCTCTGGCCGATCGGCAAGGTGATCGTGCCGGCCTGACCCTGCCGGCGCTCTTGGCCCCGGCGCACGGCTGTGTGCGCCGCCCCCAACTTCATCTTGCACTGCGGCAGAAAAATATCGCACACTCGGTCCGCCGGGGAGCCATTGGGAGCTCTAGAAAAAGGAGCGAGCCATGTCCCTCCAGACCGTACCATCCGACGCTGCCGATCTTCGCCCGAATCGGCCTGAGGACGTCCAGGCTCTGGAGGCGGATGCCCGGCTGCGCGACGACATTCGCTTGCTCGGGCGCATCCTGGGCGACACGGTGCGCGACCAGGAGGGCGCTGATGTGTTCGACCTGGTCGAGCGCATCAGGCAGACCTCGATCCGGTTCCACCGCGACGAGGACCGGATTGCCCGCCGCGAGCTCGAGCAGATCCTCGACAGCATGTCGACCTCGGAGACGGTTCGGATCGTTCGCGCCTTCAGCTATTTCTCCCACCTTGCCAACATCGCCGAGGATCAGAACAACATCCGCCAGATGCGCACCCGCAGCGCCGCCAACGGCTCCGGGGTGCTGGCGCAAACATTGGCCAACGCCAAGGCCGCCGGCATTGGCGCCGACGCGCTGCGCAGCTTCTTCAAGACCGCGCTCGTCAGCCCGGTGCTGACCGCGCATCCGACCGAAGTCCGCCGCAAGAGCACCATGGACCGCGAGATGGAGGTCGCTGCCTTGCTCGACCGCCGCGAGCGGGTTGCGCTGACCGCGGACGAGGCCGCCGCCAGCGACGAGCAGCTTCGCCGCGAGGTGCTGACGTTGTGGCAGACCAATCTGCTGCGCCGGACCAAGCTGACCGTGCTCGACGAGGTCGCCAACGGCCTGTCATTTTACGACTATACCTTCCTTCGCGAGGTGCCGCGGCTGGTGAACGCCCTGGAGGACCGGCTGGAGGAGGGTGGCGAGCAGGCTGCCAGCGAGCTCGCTTCGTTCCTGAGGATGGGAAGCTGGATCGGCGGCGACCGCGACGGCAATCCCTTCGTCACCGCCGACGTGATGCGCGGCACGCTGCGGCTGCAGTCGAGCCGGGTGATGCAGTTCTATTTGAACGAGCTCCACGTGCTCGGCTCGGAATTGTCGATCGCGGCCCATCTCGCCGATGTCTCCGAGGAGCTGCGCACGCTCGCGGAGCGCTCGCCCGATACCTCGCCGCACCGGAGCGGCGAGCCCTATCGCCTCGCGGTATCAGGCATCTATGCGCGCCTGACCGCGACGGCCGAAAAGCTCGAGGTCGAAATCACCCGCCGGCCGGTCGGCAAGGGCGCGCCTTATCAGAGTGTCAAGGAGCTGCAGGTCGATCTCGACGTGCTGCATCGCTCGCTGATCTCCAACAACGCCCGCGTCATCGCGCGGGGCCGGCTGCGGGTGCTGCGGCGCGCGGTGGATTGCTTCGGCTTCCACCTGGCGCGGCTCGACATCCGCCAGAACTCGGCGGTGCACGAACGTACCATCGCCGAGCTGATGGACGCAGCCAACCCCGGCATGTCCTATCTCGCGCTCGGCGAGGAGGCTCGCATCTCGCTCCTCACCAACGAATTGCGCTCGACGCGCGCGCTGGTGTCGCCCTTCGTCAAGTACAGCGACGAGACCATGGGCGAGCTCAACGTCTTCCATGCGGCCGCAGAAGCGCATGCGAAGTTCGGATCGGACGCCATTCCCCAATGCATCATTTCGATGTGCAAGGGCATGTCTGATATGCTCGAGGTCGCGGTGCTGCTCAAGGAGGTCGGCCTCGTCCATCCCTCCGGGCGCAGCGCCATCAACATCGTGCCCTTGTTCGAGACCATCGAGGATTTGCAGGCCTCTTCCGGCATCATGGATCGCATGTTGTCGCTGCACGATTACCGCCGCCTCGTCGACAGCCGCGGCAGCGTGCAGGAGGTCATGCTCGGCTATTCCGACAGCAACAAGGATGGCGGCTTCGTCACCTCGGGCTGGGAGCTCTACAAGGCCGAGATCGGACTCGTCGACGTGTTCGAGCGTCATCATGTGCGGCTGCGCCTTTTCCACGGCCGCGGCGGCTCGGTCGGCCGCGGCGGCGGACCGAGCTATGACGCCATCGTCGCTCAGCCGGGCGGCGCCGTGAACGGCCAGATTCGTATCACCGAACAGGGCGAGATCATCTCGTCGAAATATTCCAACGCCGAAGTCGGCCGCAACAATCTCGAGGTCCTGGCTGCGGCGACGCTGGACGCGAGCTTGTTGCGGCCGCGCGAGAGCGCGCCGCGCCGCGAATATCTGATCGCGATGGACGAGCTTTCAAATCTCGCCTTCAAGGCCTATCGCGGCCTCGTCTACGAGACCGAGGGCTTCGTCGATTACTTCTGGTCCTCTACCGTGATCAACGAGATCGCGACACTGAACATCGGCAGCCGTCCGGCCTCGCGCAAAAAGACCCGCGCGATCGAGGATTTGCGCGCGATCCCCTGGGTGTTCTCGTGGGCGCAGTGCCGCCTGATGCTGCCCGGCTGGTACGGCTTCGGCAGTGCGGTCGAGCAGTGGATTGCCGAGCATCCCGACAAGGGCATGCCGTTCCTGAAAGAGCTCTACAAGGAATGGCCGTTCTTCCGCATGCTGCTGTCGAACATGGACATGGTGCTGGCAAAAAGCTCGATCGCGATCGCCTCGCGCTATGCCGAGCTCGTGCCTGATGAGGCGTTGCGCGAAAAAATCTTCGGCCGTATCCGTCGCGAATGGCATTCCTGCATCGAGACGCTTTTGGACATCATGGGACAGGATCGCCTGCTGCAGGGCAACCCGCTGCTCGAACGCTCGGTGCGCCACCGCTTCCCCTATCTCGATCCCCTCAACCACGTGCAGGTCGAGCTCTTGCGGGAGCACCGTGCCCAGAATCCGGACGAGCAGGTGCTGCGCGGGATTCAGCTGACGATCAACGGCATCTCCGCGGGGTTGCGGAATACGGGCTAAGACGACGTCGCGACTGCACACTCAGTCGTCATGCCCGGGCTTGTCCCGGGCATCCACATTCTTGGTGCAGCATCGAAGATCGTGGACGGCCGGGACAAGCCCGGCCGTGACGCGTGGTGAGGGCGCGGCATATCTCTCAACAGAAATGCGCCCCCTGCGTCTCCACATAGACCGAATACAGCGACTGGCTCGCGGTCATGAACAGGCGATTGCGCTTTTTGCCTCCGAAGCAGAGATTGGCGCAGGTCTCGGGCAGGAGGATCTGACCGATGCGCGCGCCGTCGGTCGGCGCGAACACTTGCACGCCATCATAGCCCGGTCCGACCCAGCCGGCCCCGACCCAGATATTGCCTTCGGTGTCGACGCGCATCCCGTCGGGAAAGCCTGACTTGCCGTCGAGCTTCATGTCGATCAGCCGCTTCGGGTTCGATAGCTTCTGGCCGTCGAGGTCGTAGGACCACACCACGTTTTCCGCCTGCGGATAATGCGTGATGCCGGTGTCGCAGACATAGACTTTCTTGTAGTCGTGCGAGAAGGCGATGCCGTTCGGCTTGAACGGCTCGTCCGCAACCTTCGTCAACTGCCCGGACTGCGCGTCGAGGCGATAGACCGCCTCTTTCTGATAGGGCTGCAGCGAGCCGGTATTGGCGAGCTTGCCCTCGTAGATGCTGATCGCGCCGTAGCCGGGATCGGTGAACCAGATCGACTTGTCGTTGGGATGCACGACCATATCGTTCGGCCCGTTGAGCGGCTTGCCATTGGCCTGCTCGGCCAGCGCCGTCACCGAACCGTCATGCTCGTAGCGGACGAGGCGGGTGCGCTCGGCGCTGATCTGGCGTCCCTCGGTGTCGAACGAATTGCCGTTGGCCTCGTTCGACGGCTTGTGGAACTGCTCGGAGATGTGGCCGTCGTCGTCGAGATAACGGAGCTGCCGGTTGGCCGGGATATCGCTCCAGACGAGATATTGTCCGTGCGCGTTCCACGCCGGTCCTTCCGCCCACAGGCAGCCGGTGTAAAGCCGCTTGATCGAGGTGTTGCCGACCTTGGCCTTGAAACGCTTGGGATCGATGACGATGATGTCTGGGTCGGGGTAGCGCTGCGGCTCGGCATTGGCGCCGTAGTCGCGGGCGTCGGCGTTCGAAGCGAGGAGGGCGGATGCGGCGACGGTCGCGGCGCCCTTGAGAAGCGTGCGGCGGCCGAGGCCGCTGCGCTCGCCTGCAGTGGTGTCGTCGAAGTTGGTCAATATTCTTGTCATGGTTTCCTCCCAAGTTTTTTGTTGGGAGGACATCATTCGCCTTCATTCAGGCTGAAGCCGGGCGATCTCTGGACAAGACAACCAGAGATCGCAGCACCGTGACGCCGGAATTGTGGCTACATGATCCCTAAACCGGATCCCACGGGAAGATGTCAGCCGAGCGATCCAGCTTGTAGAACGAGCCCTTTAGCGCCGGCATGCCGTGTTCCGCGATCGACTGCGGCGTCCAGCCCTCGCTGCGATGGACCGAACGCAACGGGCGGTTCTGGCTGAACAGGAACAGCTCGTTCATGCGTGCGCCGAAAATCTGTCCGGTGACGTCCTTGGCGGCATCGGAGAGCAGATAGGCGCAGATCGGCGCGATCTTCTCGGGGCCCATCTGCTTGATCTTCTCGACGCGCGCCTTCTCGGCTTCGGTCTCGGTCGGGATGGTGCCGATCATGCGGGTCCAGGCGAACGGCGACACGCAGTTGGAGCGCACGTTGAAGCGGCTCATGTCGAGCGCGATCGACTTGGAAAGCCCGATGACGCCGAGCTTGGCGGCAGCATAATTGGCCTGGCCGAAATTGCCGATCAGGCCGGAGGTCGAGGTGAAGTGCACGAAGGAGCCGCTCTCCTGCTCGCGGAAGATGCGCGCGGCGGCGTGGCTGACATAGAACGAGCCCATCAGATGCACCTTGATGACCGCCTCGAACGCTTCCACGCTCATCTTGTGGAAGATCATGTCGCGCAGGATGCCGGCATTGTTGACGACACCATCCAGCCTGCCGAAGGCATCGGTCGCGGTCTTCACGATCTTGCTGGCGGGGATCGCTTCCGCGACCGACTCGAAATTGGCGACCGCCGTGCCGCCACGCTTTTTGATCTCCTCGACCACTTCCTCGGCGGGCGAAGCGCTCGAGCCGGCGCCGTCAGCGGCCCCGCCGGGATCGTTGACGACGACCTTGGCGCCCTCAGCCGCACAGAGCAGCGCGATCTCGCGCCCGATGCCGCGCCCAGCGCCGGTGACGATGATGACCTTGTCCTGCAGTGATTTGCTCATGTGGGTTACCTCTCGTTCGTAAACACGATCGTGCCTGACGCGGCGAACATGCCGCCGACGCCGTGGCACACTGAAATCTTCGCATTCGGTACCTGCGCCGGCGCGATGCCTCGCATCTGGCGCACGCTCTCCTGGAGCGCGTACATGCCGTACATGCCCGAATGCATGTAGGAGAGGCCGCCGCCATTGGTGTTGAGCGGCAGCCTGGCCCCGGGGCGTGTGTTGCCGTCCGCAATGAATTTGCCGGTTTCCTCATGCGGCATGAACCCGAGATCGCCGAGGCCGAACAGCGGCAGATGCGCAAAGGCATCGTAGATCATGAGGTGATCGACGTCCTTGTGGGCGATGCCGGCTTCCTTGAACGCGAGCGGCCCCGCGGTCTTGAACGCGCGCGAGGAGTTGAACGTTTCCATCTGGCTGACCATTGGCGTTTCCACGCTCTCGCCGGTGCCCATAATATAAACCGGCTTGCGCGGAAAATCCCTGGCGCGGTCGGCCGAGGTGAGGATCAGCGCGCCGCCGCCGTCAGTGACGAGGCAGCACTGCAGAAGGCGGAACGGATAGGCGATCATGCGTGAATTGAGCACGTCGGCGACCGTGATCGGATCCTTCATCATCGCACGCGGATTCTTGGCCGCCCATTCGCGCTGCACGACGGCGACCGACGCAAGCTGTTCATGCGTGATGCCGTAGGTCTTCATGAAACGCAGCACGGGAATCGGGAACATGCTGGGCGGGCCGTAGACGCCATAGGGTGCCTCGAACTGGCCCTGCAGACTGTCGGCGGGGATCGAGCGCGGCGCCTTGCCGATCATCGATTTGCCGCTCTCGGCATGCGTGATCAGCACCGTCTTGCAAAGACCAGCCTCGATCGCCGCGGCCGCATGGCGGACGTGCAGCATGAACGAGCAGCCGCCGACGGACGTGCCGTCCACCCAGGTCGGCTTGATGCCGAGATAGTGGCAGACCTGCTGCGGCGTTTCGACTGCGGTGGCAAAGCCGTCGATGTCGGAGAGCTTCAGACCGGCATCGGCGATCGCATTGAGCGCTGCATCCGCGTGGAGCTGGAGCTGCGACATGTTGGGAATAACGCCGAGCTCGGTGGTCTCGGCCGCGCCGACGACGGCAACGTGGTTCTTGCGCATGGCTTACCCCTTCGCCGGGCGGAACACGGGAAGCGTGATCTTGTCGTCCAGTTGCTGGAACGCGACTTGGAGCTTCATGTCGAGTTCGAGCGCTTCCGGCGTCTGCGGGCAGTCGATGATGTTGCTCATCATCCGCGGTCCCTCATCGAGCTCGACCACGGCGATCGCGTAAGGCGGCGTGAAGCCAGGCGCGGCAGGGCGGTGATTGATCACGTAGCTGTAAAGGAAACCCTTGCCGCTCGCCGCGAAGACAGTGACCTTGCGCGAGGCGCAGGACGGGCAGAACGGGCGCGGCGGAAAGTAGACATGCGCACAGGCATCACAGCGTTGCAGGCGCAGCTCGCCCGCTTTGGTGCCATCCCAGAAATGCTGGGTTTCCGGCGTCGGTTTCGGTCGTGCGCGCTGCGGTTCGGCCATGTCGGCAGCTCCTCCCAAAGGCGAGAACTTGATGCTCGTCCGTTTCAATCTTGATGCGCCAATTGACTATCGCGCGTCAACGGTCCAGCACTGAGCTCTGCACGCCATGTATTCCACCATGCGCACAATTGCGGTTGGCGTGCTTGTGTGCAACTAAGTCCGCACGGTACATAAGTGCCGAGACAAGAAGAGATCGGGAGGATTCCATGTTGAGAACCGTAGGCGTTGCGCTGGTTGCAGGTCTGACCTTCGCTGCGCCGGCCCTGGCTGCGGACGCGCCGGCCGAGATCAAGATCGGCACGCTCTATGCGTCCAGCGGGCGCTATGCCTCGATCTCGATGCCGGTTCACTATGGACTGAAGCTGTGGGTCGAACAGAAGAACGCCGAAGGCGGCGTCTATGTGAAGGCGTTCGACAAGAAGATCCCGATCAAGCTCGTTGCCTATGACGACCAGAGCAACACGGCGACCGCGGCGACTTTGTACAATCAGCTCATCACCCAGGATAAGGTCGATCTTCTGGTGGCCGATTCCGGCTCGGTACTGACCGCGCCTGCGGTCGCGATTGCCCGCGACCACAAGATGTTCCTGTTCGACCAGACCGGCACGGGCGCCAGCTTCTTCTCCAAGGACAATCCCTACATCGCCCTGATGGCCGACCCGGTGTCGACCATCTGGCCGAAGCCGGTCGCCGATTTCGTCTCGCATGATGGACCCGGCCTCGGCATCAAGAAGGTCGCGATTCTCTATGCGACCAACGAGTTCACGGGCACGCAGGCCAACGCGTTCCGCAAGTTCGTCAAGGAATCGGGCGCGCCGATCGAGATCGTCTACGATCAGGGCGTTCCCACCGAGACGACCAACTACACCGTCATCATCAACAACATCGCCAACACCAACCCGGATGCGGTGATTCACTTCGGCTATGCGCCGAACGACATCGCCTTCCTCCGCAACGTCCAGGACGTCGGTGCCAATTTCAAGATGCTGTTCTCGATCTATGCGGGTCTGGAGACCGAGCTGCTCGAGAAGAACGTTGGCGAGAAGGGGCTGGAGCACGTCTTCACCTACGTCCCGCCGCAAGAGCTGAAATATCCGGTGAATTTCGGGATGAACATCAACGAGTACAAGGCGGCCTGGGACAAGAAATATCCCGACGGCAAGGTCGAGTTCGGCTTCAACTCGGTCGCCGGCTACACCACGGCTCTGGTGATCGAAAAGACCCTGTCGGTCGCGACCAGCCTCGATCAGCTCGAGCTGCGCAAGGCGACCTTCAGCCTGTCCAATCAGCTGCAAACGCTGGATGGCACCTTCGCGCTCGACGAGATGGGTGGCCAGATCGGTGAGTTGACGCCGCTTGGCCAGCTCGAGCTTGGCGATCACGGGCATCTCAAGTTCATCTCGATCTATCCCCATGAGACGGCGACCGGAAAGCCGGTCTATCCGCGTCCATGACAGCAAACCCTGCTGGGCAAGTTGTGGGTCAAGTCTTGGGACAGGTCCTGGGAGTCGGCTGCTGATGTTGACCTACGCCTTGGTCGCCGGTGTCCTGTTCGGGCTGTATTTCAGCCTGGTCGGTATGGGGCTTAATCTCGTCTTCGGCGTCATGCGCATTGTCAATCTTGCGCATGGCGACGTGTTGATGCTCGGCGCCTTCGTGGCGCTGGGCGTCGTCGCGCTGGCCGGAATCGACCCACTGTTTGCGGTGCCGCTGGCATTCATGGTGTTTCTGCTGGTCGGTATGCTGCTTTATTGGGTGCTGGTGCCGCGTCTGCAGGGATCCGCAAATCCCGAGATGCTGTCGATCATCCTGTTCTTCGGCCTGTCGCAGGTGGTCGAAGCCATCACCACGATCTTCGCCGGCACCAGCGAGCGCTCGATCCAGAGCCGGCTGCTTGGCACGGTTTTCTCGACCATCAAGGTCCAGCTGTTCGGCGGCAAGCCGGAGACCGGTCCGATCCGCATCCTCGGCCAGGGATTTCCCGCGCCCTGGGTGATTGCTGCCGGAACCAGCCTCGTCGCGATCGGTCTCGTGTACGTCTATCTCTATCGCACGCGGCTCGGCACCTTGACGCGGGCCGTGATGTCGCGACGCGACGAGGCGCTGGCGTCGGGTATCGATGTTGATCGCGTCTCGGCCGCGGCCTTCGGAATCGGACTCGGACTTGCTGCGGTTGCGGGCGTGTTTGCGCCGTTCATGTTCGGCTCGATCACGCCGGCCTTCGGCGCGGACGCGACGGTCACGTCGTTTGCGATCGTCGTGCTGGGTTCGCTCGGCAATCCGCTCGGCACGGCGCTCGGCGGTGTCGTCTACGGTGTCTGCTACATGCTGGTGCAGACCTATCTCAGCTCATGGGCGGATCTTCTGCCCTATGTGCTGCTGATCCTGATCCTCTTGCTACGTCCGAGCGGCCTGCTTGGAAGGCGGGTGCGCGTTGCCTAATGCCGTCAAGCATGTGCTGTTCATTCTGGTGCCGCTGATCGCAGTGTTTGCGGTGCTGCCGGGCCTCTACCAGAACCATCTGCTGCTGTTCAATTTCGTCACGTTCCTGATCCTCGCGCAGGGCGTCAACATCATCTACGGCTTCACCGGCTATTTGCCGTTCGGCTATGTCGGCTTCTTCGGGGCCGGTGCCTATGGATTTGCGGTGCTGGTGATGCACTATCAGTCGCCGGCGCTGGTGGCCGTGCTGGCGGCGGGATTGGTCGGCGTGCTGCTCGGCCTCTTGCTGACGCCGTTGTTGCGGCTCTCCGGCGCCTATTTTGCCATTGCCAATCTCGCCGCGTCACTGGCCGTGCTGCACCTGGTCGCCAATCCCGCATTGGAGGGTATCACCAAGGGGCCGTATGGCGTGTCGCTGACGGGTACGTTCAATCCCTCGCACGCCTATTATGCGGCGCTGGTGGTGCTGACGTTGACGGTGGGCGGTGTCGTCTTCCTGAAGAACTCGAGTTTCGGGCTGGCGCTGCAGGCCGTTCGCGAGGATTCCGTGAGCGCGTCGATGGCGGGGGTCAACGTCGTCAAGATGCGCATTGCGGCCTGGCTGGCGTCAGCGCTGGTGGCGGGGCTCGCCGGCGGCATCTATGCCTGGTACGTGTCCGTGTTCTATCCCGACAACGTCTTTAGCGGCGAGTTCAGCATCTTCGCGATCGTCTTCGCGCTGTTTGGAGGTGTTGCAACGATCTCCGGTCCGATCATCGGCGTCCTGATCCTGTACGGCGTCTACAATCTGATCGGGTTCACGACCCCGCAATATTTCCAGCTCATCTACGGTCTCCTCATCATGGGGTTGGTGTTGTTCCTGCCGGCCGGGCTGGTCTCGCTGGCGACGCGGAGGGGCTGGCATGTCCCCTGACACAAAACCCATTCTCAGCGTCCACAAGCTGGTGAAGCGCTTTGGCGGCTTCGTTGCACTCGACGGCCTCAGCTTTCATGCCGCGCCCGGCGAGGTGTTGGGGCTGGTCGGCCCGAACGGCTCGGGCAAGACCACGGCTATCAACGTGATCTCCGGTCTCTACGCGCCCGACGGCGGCGAGGTCGCGTTCGATGGCGCGTCCATCGGCGGCGTTGCGTCCCACAAGCTGGTCCATCGCGGCATCAACAGGACTTTCCAGGTGCCGAAGCCGTTCATGTCGCTGACCGTGCGGGAGAACGTCAGGGTCGCCCTGGCCTACGGCCACATCGGCGGAGCGCCGCCGGCGCTCGACGCGCTGCTCGACGAATATCGTTTGGCCAGTGTGGCCGATCGGCCGGCGGCCGATCTCAACAGTGCGCAGCAGAAGATGCTGGATCTGGTCCGCGCCCTGGCGACGCGACCGCGCCTGCTGCTGCTCGACGAACTCGCCGCCGGGCTCAATCCCGCCGAGCTCGACTGGATTGCCGAGCGGATCAAGCAGCTCGCGGCCGGCGGCATGTCGATCATCGTCGTCGAGCATCTGATGGGTTTCATCGAGCACATCACCGACCGCGTCATCGTTCTCAATGCGGGGCGGGAAATCTTCGAGGGCAAGCTCGCTGCGGCCGTGAAGGAACCGCAGGTGATCGAGGTGTTCTTGGGAGGCGAGCATGCCGCTTGAAGCAACGCCTCTTCTTCAGGCGCAAGGCGTCGATGCGGGCTACGGCACGATGCAGGTGCTGTGGGGCGTCGATCTGGACGTCAAACCAGGCGAGACGGTCCTGCTGCTCGGCGCCAACGGTGCCGGCAAGACCACGTTCCTGAAGTCGCTGGTCGGCCTGGTCGAGGCTCGTCACGGCAGCATCGCGCTCGGCGGGCAGGACATCGCTCATATGCGCTCCAGCGACCGCATGAAGCTCGGCATGACCTACATGTCGGAGCTCGCGGTGTTTCCTGACCTGTCGATCGAGGAGAACATCCTGGTGGGGGCTCAGGCGCTGGGTCATGCCAATCCCCGCCGGCGCCTCGACGAGCTCTATGGTCTCTTTCCCGTCCTGCGCGACAAGCGCCGCGACGCCGCCTCCAGCCTGTCGGGCGGGCAGCGCAAGATGCTCGGGATCGCCAAGGCGCTCGCGGCCGAGCCGAAGCTTCTCGTCATGGACGAGCCTTCGGCCGGCCTGTCGCCGCTCTTCGTCAAGGAGGTCATCCGGATCCTGAACGGCCTGCAGGGGCGCGGCATCGCGCTTTTGATCGCCGAGCAGAATATCGGTTTCCTTGAAGTGGCAACCCGCGTATTTGTTCTGGAAGGCGGGCGCATTCGCTTTTCCGGCACGGTTGCCGAGATGACCGACAACGAGGCGCTGCGGCGCGCCTATTTTGGATTGAAATAGCGCGGCAGTGTTTTGGCCGCGCCCGACGCAGGCGAACCAGACATGCCGAACGCCCCAACCCTCGCCACATTGGCCGACGATCTCGAAAGCGGCCGCACCACCTCCCGAAAACTGGTCGAGGCGTGCATCGCCAGGATCGCCGATCCCGCCGGCGAGGGGCAGCGCACCTTCATCCTTGTCGACAAGGACGCCGCGCTGACCACCGCCGACGCCATGGATTCCCTGCGCAAGGCCAACGCGGCGCCCTCGCGCTATGCCGGTATTCCCATCTCGATCAAGGATCTGTTCGACATCAAGGGACAGACCACGCGCGCCGGCTCCCGTGCGCTCGACGATTCCGATCCAGCCGAGCACGACGCGGCGGCGGTCGCGCGGCTGCGCAAGGCCGGTTTCGTCGTGATCGGGCGCACCAACATGACCGAGTTCGCCTATTCCGGCATCGGCATCAATCCGCACTATGGAACGCCTAAAGGCGCCTGGAACCGGGCCGAGGGACATGTGCCTGGCGGCTCGTCGTCGGGCGCGGCGGTCTCCGTGCTCGACGGCATGGCGCATGGCGCGCTCGGCACCGACACCGGCGGCTCCTGCCGCATTCCTGCGGCCTATAACGGCATCGTCGGCTACAAGCCGACGCAGCGCCGCGTACCGCTCGACGGCTCGGTGCCGCTGTCGTTCTCGCTCGACAGCATCGGCCCCCTGGCGCGCTCGGTCAGCTGCTGTGCCATTCTCGATGCGGTGCTCGCCAACGAGCCGATCACGGCGCTCAAGCCGCGCCCCGTGAAGGGCATGCGGCTCGCCGTGCCGACCACGATCGCGCTCGACGATCTCGATGCGCCCGTGGCCGAAACCTTCGAGCGCGCGCTGAAATCGCTCGCCGATCACGGCGCCATCATCGAGCGCATCGAGATGATCGAATTCCACGACATCGGCCCGATGAACGCCAAGGGCGGCTTTGCGGCGTCCGAGAGCTATGCCTGGCATCGTTATCTCATCACCGCCAAGGGCGATGTCTACGACCCCCGCGTCTCCGTCCGCATCATGCGCGGCGAGGCGCAGAGCGCGGCCGACTACATCGATCTCCTCAACGAGCGCCGGTCGCTGATCGCCCGCGTCAACGCCCGCATCGCGCCCTATGACGCCTTGGTGCTGCCAACCACCGCCAACACGCCGCCGAAGATCGCCGATCTCGCCGACGACAAGGCGTTCACCACGCAAAACCTGCGGGCACTGCGCAATTGCACCCTGATCAACATGATCGACGGCTGCGCCATCTCGCTGCCGGCGCATCGCGAGGGCGAGGTTCCCGTCGGCCTGATGCTTGCAGGGGCGGGCGGCTCGGACCGCCGTATCTTTGAACTTGCTGCCGGCATGGAGGCCGTCATTCGTGTTTGACCTCACTTTCACCGTCGACGCCCAGGGCACCACCACGCCGCTGACCTTGGCGATCGACCAGATGGTCATCGCCGGCTGGACCGGCCGCGATCCGGTCGCGCGCGACAAGCACATCGCCGAGCTGCAGGAGATGGGCATCGCGCCGCCGGCCTCGACGCCGATCTACTATCGCGCCTCGGCGCGACGGCTCACTCAGGAAGACGGCATCGAATGCACCGGCGGCGATTCCTCAGGCGAAGTCGAGTTCGTGCTGATCGGCTGGCAGGGCCGCATCTTCGTCGGTTGCGGCTCCGACCACACCGACCGCAAGGTCGAGGCCTACAACGTCACCGTCTCCAAGCAGATGTGCGACAAACCGGTCGCCTCGACGCTGTGGGAGCTCGAGGACGTCATCGGCCATTGGGACAAGATGATCCTGCGCTCCTACGCCACCATCAATGGCGAGCGCGTGCTCTACCAGGAGGGCACGCTGGATGCGATGCTGCCGGTCGATGACCTCATCGCGCGCGGTTTTGCGGGCGGCAAGTTCCCGGACGGCTGCGCCATGTTCGGCGGCACGTTTGCCGCCAAGGGCGGCATCCGCCCGGCCGAGCGTTTCGACTTCGAGCTGGAGGATCCGGTGCTGAAGCGCACGATCAAGCACGGGTATGACGTAACGACGCTGCCGGTGAGAGGCTGAGGTCGGTCCCCACCGTCATTGCGAGGAGCTCTTGCGACGAAGCAATCCAGACTGGTTCCGCGGAGGTAGTCTGGATTGCTTCGCTGCACTCGCAATGACGGGGAGAGAGTCATCGGAAATCGGGTGGTAGAGGGTGAGCTAGCTTTGCGAAAGTGTTGGCCATGACAGCAACAGCACGCAAATCGCCCCAAAAGCCATCCGCTGACCTCGCCGCTCACGTCGCAACCCTCGACTGGCCCCACATCACCACCGAACTCGACACCCAGGGCTGCGCTGTCCTGAGGAACCTGCTCACGCCCGGCCAATGCCGCAGCATCGCCGCGCTCTATGCCGACGATGCGCACTTCCGCAGTCGCATCGTCATGGGCCGCCACGGTTTTGGCCGCGGCGAGTACAAATATTTCTCCTATCCGCTGCCAGATCTGATCGCGGAGCTGCGCCCGGCGCTCTACGGGCAGCTGCAAGGCGTCGCCAACAGATGGAACGAGGCGATGGGGATCGACATCCGTTATCCCGCAAGCCACGCCGCGTTCCTGAAGCGCTGCCACGAGGCAGGGCAGGCGCGGCCGACGCCGCTGCTGCTGCAATACGAGGCTGGCGATTTCAACTGCCTGCATCAGGACCTCTACGGCGAGCACGTGTTCCCGCTCCAGGTCGCGATCCTGCTGTC
This sequence comes from Bradyrhizobium zhengyangense, assembly GCF_022012555.1. Lineage (NCBI taxonomy): Bacteria > Pseudomonadati > Pseudomonadota > Alphaproteobacteria > Hyphomicrobiales > Nitrobacteraceae > Bradyrhizobium > Bradyrhizobium zhengyangense. Next base: position 466,510 of record NZ_JAKLTZ010000005.1, read on the forward strand.
CGAACCGGGGCGCGATTTCACCGGCGGCGAATTCGTGCTGACCGAGCAGCGGCCGCGCATGCAGTCGCGGGCCGAGGTGGTTCCACTGATGCAAGGCGACGCCGTTGCCTTTGCTGTGCACCATCGCCCGGTGCAGGGGACACGCGGCACCTACCGCGTTAATCTCCGCCATGGCGTCAGCCGGATCAGGTCCGGCCAGCGCCACACGGTGGGTGTGATCTTTCACGATGCGAAATGAGCGGAGCCGTTGACGGCTGATTTGTTCGACAGCGTTGCCGAGGCGCAGCCGTCGCGCGAGGAGATCGCGGACGGCGCCGTGCTGTTGCGCGGCTTCGTCAGGCCGATCGAAAGCGAGCTGATCGAGGCGGTGCGCGGCATCGTGGCGCAGTCGCCGTTCCGGCGGATGACGACGCCCGGCGGCCATTTGATGTCGGTGGCGATGACCAATTGCGGCGAGCGTGGCTGGATCACCGATCATACCGGCTATCGCTATGATCCCATTGATCCCAAAACCGGCGCGCAATGGCCGGCGATGCCGCAAGTGCTCCGCGATCTCGCCCGTCGCGCCGCGGAGCAGGGCGGCTTCAAAGGCTTCGCGCCCGATGCCTGCCTGGTCAACCGCTACGAGCCCGGCACGCGGCTGTCGCTGCATCAGGACAAGGACGAGCTGGATTTCTCTGCGCCGATCGTTTCGGTTTCGCTCGGCCTGCCCGCGACCTTCCTGTTTGGCGGCCTGGCGCGCGCCGACAAGCCGCGCCGCTTTCGCCTCGTGCATGGCGACGTCGTGGTGTGGGGTGGGCCGTCCAGGCTCGCCTATCACGGCGTCGCACCGCTCGCCGAGGGCGAGCACGCGCTGCTGGGGCGCATCAGGATCAATCTGACGTATCGCCGGACGCGGTGAAGCCGCGGTCCTTCCGGGGCGATGCGGGCATCGAACCCGGAACCTCAAGATTCCGGGGTTCGCGCTTTCGCGCGCCCCGGAATGACAAAACTACGGCTTCGGCGGGTGAATGAACGCCCACGGGCTGACTTCCGAATCCCGCGCTACTTCCACCGAGATCAAATAGGGCCCGCCATGCGCGAGTGCCTTCTCCATCGCCGCCTTGAACTGGTCCGGCGCTGTGACGCGCGCAGAAGCCACCCCGAAGGACTCCGCGAGCTTGACGAAGTCAGGATTGACCAGGTCGGATGCGACCACGCGGCCGTCAAAGCGTTCGCGCTGGTCGCGGCGGACATTGCCATAGGCGTTGTTGTTGAACACCAGCGTCACCACGCCGATGTTGAACTGCACGGCGGTGGCGAGCTCCTGCACGCTGAACATGAAGCCGCCATCACCGGTGATCGCGACCACCGGCTTGTCGGGGTTGGCGACCTTCGCCCCGAGCGCGGTCGGAAAGCCCGAGCCGAGCGTGCCCTGATAGCCTGACGTGATGAAGGTGCGCGGCTGGTAGATCGGAAAGCCGTACCAGGAGGCGAAGCCGAACTGGGACAATTCATCCGTGACGATCGCGTTCGCCGGCAGCACCTCGCGCAAAATGTTGAGATACGCCATCTGCGGCTGGACGCGCTGGATCTCTGCCTGAGCGCTCGCACTCGCCTCGCGGATCGCGCCGCGGCGTCCGGCGGTCTTGCTGTAACCGACCTTGCTGACGGCGGCGACGAGATCTGCGGTCGCAGTCTTGGCATCGGCGACGATTGCCGCGGTGGACGGATAGCGCCGCATCTCAACGGGATCGATGTCGATGCGGATGCTCTTGAGCCCGTCGGGCTGGTACGGCCAGCGCGACATCGTCGGCAATTCCAGCCGTGTGCCGATGCCGATCATCAGGTCGGTCTTGGCCCACAGCTTGTAGGCGGCGGCCATGGTGAGGCCGAGCTCATGCGCGTTCGAGACGATGCCGCGGCCGCTGCGGAAGGCAACCACGGGCGCGTCGATCATCTCCGCGAGCTCGAGGATCTCGTCGCGTGCCTCGATCGCACCGCTGCCGACAAAGATCATCGGCGCCTTGCTGGCCTTGACGAGCGCTGCGGCCTGCTTGATCGCATCGGGATCCGGGAGCGGCGCAGGCAGTGGCTCCAGCACCTGCGCTGCAGCGGTGTCGGCGCGCTGCGTAAAGACGTCCCAGGGCATTTCCACCGAGGCGGGACCGCGCCGTCCCGATGTCATCTCCTGAAAGGCGCGCGCGACTGTCGTCGGCGCATTGCCGGGATGTTCGATGCGGTCGGCCCATTTCACATAGCTGCGCAAGGTCGCGAGCTGGTCCGGCATCTCGTGCAGATGGCCGCGGCCCTTGCCGAGAAACTGCGTCGGTACCTGGCCGGTGACGCACAGCACCGGCTCGTTGCAGCCGTAGGCGGTGAGCAGCGCCGCGCTGGCGTTGAGCACGCCGGGGCCGGGCACCACGCTGAACACGCCCGGCCTGCCGCTGGCGCGGGCATAGCCGAACGCCATATAGCCGCAGGCCTGCTCGTGCCGCGCGCCGATCACCTTGAGCTGGGCCTGATGGAAGGCGTCGAACAGGCCGTAGACCTGCGCGCCGGGCAGGCCGAACACGGTGTCGACGCCATGGGCGACGAGCCCGCTTACGATCGCTTCGCCGCCGGTGAGGGTGGTCATTGCATCATTCCATTCGTGTTGTTGTCTCAGGCTTCGTCGACGACGCCGTTGCGCAAAGTGCCGATGCCCTCGGCCGCGACCTCGATGACATCGCCGGGCTTCAGGTATCGCGGCGGATCGAATCGCGCTCCCGCGCCGGTCGGCGTGCCCGTGACGATGATGTCGCCGGGCACGAGCGTCGCGAAGGTCGAGATATAGCTGATGAGGTAGCGGAACGGGAACATCAGCCGGCTGGTGCGGTCGTCTTGCCGCAGCTCGCCATTGACGTGCGTGGTCAGCCTGATGTCGGCGATCTGCGCTTCTTTCGTGTACGGCACGAGCCACGGTCCGAGGCTGCCGCTGGAATCAAAGTTCTTGCCTTGCGTAACGTTGAATTTGGCGTGGCGCAGCCAATCACGCACCGAGCCTTCATTGCAGAGCGTCAGCGCGGCGACGTGATCGAGCGCAGCGCTCTCCTTGATGTGCCGGCCGGGCTTGCCGATCACCAGCACGATCTCGCCCTCGTAGTCGAGCTGCGCGGAGGCGCGCGGACGCACCAGCGGCGTGTCATGGCCGACGAAGGAGCGGGGCGACCGCATGAACATGCTCGGATATTTCGGCGCCTCCTGGCCGTCCTTGTACTCCGCGTTGCGATCAGGATAGTTGACGCCGATGCAGATGATCTTCTCCGGCGCAGGCACTGGCGGTAGCCATGTGATCTCGCCGAGCGCGTGAACCGGCGTGCGGCCTGCGGCCTCTTCGGCAAGGCTCACGAGCTTTCCGGCCGCGATTACCTCGCGCAGCGTCGGATAATCCTTGGCATAGCGCGCGGAGAGATCGACGATGCCGCCCTCGAGGACGGCGCCGTAGCGGGTCTCACCCTTAAGGGAGTAAGTGGCGAGGCGAGGCAGCTTCATGGGTTGCTCATTGTCTTGCGTCGTCCCGACGAGGAATATTAATCCGCCACCAGCACATCGGCCACGAATTTCGGCTCGCGCACGGTCTGGCCCGTGAAGGGCGAGCCCTGCTCGAACCAGGAGCGCGGGGCGGGTGCGCCCCACAGCGTCTGGCGGCGCGGATCGCGCAACGACCAGCGCAGCGGCTCGTGGTCGTGATCGCCCGTAAAGTAGTCGCTGGTGTAGAGCTCGAGGCGGTGTCCGTCTGGATCCCGGACATAAAGGAAGAATGCGTTCGAGATGCCGTGGCGCCCGGGGCCGCGCTCGATGTTCTTCACAAAGCCCTGGGAAGCCATCACGTCGCAGAGATGGATGATGTTCATCGCCGTCGGCGTCCAGTAGGCGAAGTGATGCAGCCGCGGGCCCTTGCCGTTGGTGATGGCAAAATCGTGGACATTGCCCTTGCGATGCATCCAGGCCGCGGCGATGCGCCCGTTCGGCCCGTCCTCCTCGGCATATTCGGTGAGACGGAAGCCGAGCCGCGCATAGAAGTCGACGGTGTCCTGCACCTCGGCCGCGAAGACGTTGAAATGGTCGAGCCGCTGCGGGTGGCAGCCCCGATAGAGATCATAGCGGCGCAAGAGATGCGGCCGGCGGTCCATCGACGCATAGAGCTCGATCTGGAAGCCGAAAGGATCAGTGAATTGCAGCGTGCGGCCCTGGAACGGCTGGTCGACAAAGGCATGGGCGAGGCCGTTCTCGGAGAGAAATCTTGCGGCCTTGTCGAGATCGCCGTCATTGCCGACCTTGAAGCCCAGCCTGTTGCAGGCGGGCACGGCCGCTTTGCGCAGCACCAGCGAGTGATGCTGATGTTCCTCGGCGGCGCGCAGGTACACCACGTTGTCGTCGGCATCCTCGACATGCAGGCCGACCGTGGTCTCGTAGAACTCGCGGCTCAGCTTCAGATCGGTCACGTCGAGCACGACGTGGCTGGAGCGGATGATGTTGAACGGCGGCTCGAAGATGTGTTGCGGTACGGGCATTGCGTTTCCCCTCGGTCTCCTGTCATTCCGGGGCGGCTCGCAGAGCCGAGCCCGGAATCCATCGTGCAGCAGAGTTGGTCGATGAATGGACTCCGGGCTCGCGCTTCGCGCGCCCCGGAATGACCGTTTCCCTAAATTCCCAGTTTCTGAATCTTGTGCGTGCCCCGCGCCAGCGAGACGTGCTTGGTTTCCATGTAGAAGTCGAACGAGTAATCGCCGCCGTCGCGGCCGATGCCCGAGGCCTTCATGCCGCCGAACGGCGTCGGCAGATGGCGGACGTTCTCCGAGTTCAGCCAGATCATGCCGGCCTCCAGGGCATCGGCGACGCGCAGAGCGCGGCCGACGTCGTTGGTCCAGACATAGCCGGTGAGGCCATAACGGATGTCGTTGGCGACCTCGATCGCGTCCTTCTCGTCCTTGAACGGCAGCACGGTAAGGAAGGGGCCGAACACCTCTTCCTGCGCCACGCGCATCTTGCCGTGCGCGCCTGTGACCAGCGTCGGCTCGACATAATGTCCGCCGCCCGGTCCGTCATAGGCCTTGCCGCCGACCGCGATCGTCGCGCCGTCCTGCCGCGCGACGTCGAAATAGGAACAGACTTTTGCGAGGTGCCGCTCGTGGATCAGCGGCCCGATCTCGGTGGCGGGATCGAGGGGATGGCCGACCTTCAGCGCTTTCACCCGCGCGGTCAGCTTCTCCACGAATTTGTCCGCAATGCTCGCCTGGACAAGCAGGCGGCTCGATGAGGTGCAGCGCTCGCCATTGAGCGAGTAGATCATGAACACGACGGCATCGAGCGCGCGATCGAGATCGGCATCGTCGAACACGATGACAGGGTTCTTGCCGCCGAGCTCGAAATGCACGCGCTTCAGGGTCGGCGCGCCCTGAACCATGATCGCCGATCCCGTCGCACTCTCGCCGACGAAGCCGATCGCCTTGATGGCGGGATGCTCGGTCAGCGCCTTGCCGGCCTCTTCGCCAAAGCCATTGACGGTGTTGAGCACGCCATCGGGCACGCCGGCTTCCTTGACTAGTCGCGCCAGAATGGCTGCTGTCACCGGCGACCACTCCGCCGGCTTGTGCACGACGGTGCAGCCCGCGGCGAGGGCAGGGGCGATCTTCCAGGTCGAGAGCATGAACGGCGTGTTCCACGGCGTGATCACGCCGACCGGGCCGATCGGCACACGGGTCGAGATATTCCAGTGCTCGTCGCTCGGCGTGTTGAGGCCGTCGCGCGCCTCGGCGCATTTGTCGGCGAAGAAGCGGAAATTCTCGGCGGCGCGGATCGCGGCCTTGGCCATGAATCGATAGGCCTGGCCGGTGTCGATGCATTCGAGCACCGCGATATCTTCGGCATTGTCCTCGATCGCATCCGCCACCCGATGCAGCAGCTTGCGCCGCATCGCGGGCCCCATGTCGCGCCAGGACTTGAAGGCGAGGGAAGCGGCGGTCGCCGCGGCATCGATATCCTCGGCATTGCCACGCGCTACGCTGGCGAGCACAGCGCCATCGACCGGCGACTTGGTCTCGAACGTCTCGCCTGAGATGGACGGCACGATCTTGCCGTCGATCATGTGGCCGACGCCGTCGGCGCGCAGCTTTTTCAGCAGCGGTGCGACGCGATCGCGGTTGGCCTGAAACACATCGGCTTTCGGCGTGGGCTTATCCATGGGCGGCCTCCACTTTCAGGGCGTCGTGGATGTTGTTGCGCTTCCAGCTGGTGTCCTTGTCGTTGATCTGCATGTCGAACGACAGAGCGAACTTGCTGGCGGCGAATACGGGATCGAGATGTTTTGAGAGCGCCTGAAACACATGCTCGCCGGCTTTCTTGCGGGTCGGCAGGTCGCGGCCCTCGCCGATGCGCAGCACCATGTCGAGGAAACCGTAATCGTGCCTGCTATCTGCGATCGCATAGTGTTCGCACCTGACAGCGCGAACGCGGATGCCGCCGAGCGGGAAGATCCCGGTCTCGACGGCTGCCTTGCGCACGACTTCGCACACCGCCGCGATGTCGAGGCGGCTGTCGAGATTGGCCGAATATTCGATCGTGAAATGCGGCATGGCAGTTTCACTCCCTGTGTCGTCTCATTGCTTTCTAAGCGAAGTAGCAGCTGACCGAGCCGTAGGCGCCATAATCGGCTTGAATTGTGTCGCCCTTGCGGGTCTCGATCGGACGGATGAAGGAGCCGGCCAGCACGACCTGGCCGGGCTCCAGCGCAAGGCCGAGCAGCGCGATCTTGTTCGCAAGCCACGCAACGGCGGTTGCGGGATGATTGAGCACGCCGGCGGCAAGGCCGGTCTCCTCGAGCTGGCCGTTCCTGAAGCAGAGCGCGCCGATCCAGCGCAGGTCGGCATCGAGCGGGCGGATCGGCCGCCCGCCGAGCACGATGCCGGCATTTGCGGCATTGTCCGCAATTGTATCGTAGATCTTGCGCGTCGCCTTGGTCGTGGGATCGACCCGCTGGATGCGCGTATCCAGGATCTCCAGCGCCGGCACCACGAAGTCGGTGGCGTTGAGCACGTCGAACATCGTGCAGTCGGGCCCCGACAGGCGCTTGCTCATGACGAAGGCAAGCTCGGCCTCGACGCGCGTCGCAATGAAGCGCTCGGTCGGAATGGTCCCGCCATCGGCAAAGAACATGTCGTCCAGCAGCACGCCGGAATCAGGCTCGTCGATGTTGAGCGCGCTCTGCATCGCCTTCGAGGTCAGGCCGATCTTGTGGCCTTTGACGAGGCGTCCCTCGGCGATCTTGATGTCGACCCATGCCTTCTGAATCGCGTAGGCATCGGCGATGGTGATCCCGGGGAAATCCTGCGACAGTTGCCGGATCTGCACGCGGGTCTTCTCCGCCCGGTGCAGACGGTCAGCGCAAGCTTGGATATCGTCGTTGGAAAGCGCCATGGGTGATCTGTGAAATCGTGGTGCCTCGAGATACTTAACATGTTAAGTGACTGCGTCAAACAGAAATTGGGTTTGTTGCACTGCAAACGTTTTGCGGTCTGAAAAGGGCGACTTTGAAAGGGCGATATGGCGAAGAGACCCCCTGATCCCGCGAACGGAAATGCACCCGTCGCCCGCCAGGTGCCGATGCGCGATTTCTCGCGCTCGCTGCCGATGTCGCTGCTGCGGGCACGCGAGGCGGTGATGCGGCAATTTCGCCCCAAGCTGCGCGAGCACGGTCTGACCGAGCAGCAATGGCGAATCCTGCGCGCGCTCGCCGCCATCGAGGCCGCCGAGGTCACGGAACTCGCGCGCACCGCGTTCCTCCTGGGGCCAAGCCTGTCGCGTATCCTGCGCGATCTCGAGGCACGCAATCTGATCGAGCGCAGGACGGCGAAGTCGGACCAGCGCCGCAGCATGGTCTCGATCTCGAAAGACGGTGTGAAGCTGATGGCCTCCGTCGCGCCTTCATCGGAAGCGATCTATGCCGAGATCACGCAGCGCTTCGGCGCGCGAAAGCTTGCCGAGTTGCAGGAGATGCTCGGAGAGTTGGAACAGAGTCTCGCAGGACTCGGCGCCGCCGACGGGGCAAGTGCCGAGGAGTGAACAGCAGATATGCGCGAGAGCGCAGCGTCTGTCGTGGACATCAGCGCTTTTTTTCGCTCAAAGTGCCGCGCGAGCCGGTCACCCCAATCCGGGGCCGTGGCGGATGACGCCAGCCTTGCTGGATGATATCCGGGCGGCGATAATGAACACCGCCCGCAGGGTCGAAGCGTCCCAACAACAAAGAAGGAAGGCAACGTGGCGAACAAGGTCAAGGAAATCTGGAAGTCGGGCAAGGCCGTGGTCAACGCGTGGCTGGCTATTCCTTCCGGCTTCTCGGCTGAGATGATCGCGCAATGCGGCTTCGACAGCGTCACCGTCGACATCCAGCATGGCGTGCAGGACTACCAGTCGATGGTGCAGTGCTTCCAGGCCATGGACAAGCACCCGGTCGTCCCGATGGTCCGCGTGCCCTGGAACGAGCCCGGCATCATCGGCAAGGTGCTCGACGGCGGCGCCTATGGCGTGATCTGCCCGATGGTCAACACGGCGCAGGAAGCCAGGAACCTCGTTTCCTATTCGAAATATCCGCCACAGGGCGTCCGCTCCAACGGCCCGATCCGCGCTGGCATGTACGGCACCGCGGGCTCCTACCAGAAGACCGCAAATGCCGACACCATCCTGCTGCCGATGATGGAGACGAAGACCGCGGTCGAGAACATGGAAGCGATCCTCGACGTCGAAGGCATCGACGGCGTCTATATCGGCCCGTCCGACCTCGGCTTCTCCTACGGCCTCGAGCCGAAGCTCGATCGCTCCGAGCCCGAGATCCTCGCAATCTACGACAAGATCATCAAGGAGTGCGGCAAGCGCGGCCTCAATCCCGGCATCCATTGCAGCGGCGCCGAAGGTGCTGCGCGCGCCATCAACATGGGCTTCAAGCTGGTGACGCTCTCGAACGAGGTCGGCTTGATGACGACCTACGCCAAGATGCAGGTCAACGCTACCCGCAAGGAGTCGGGCGGCAAAGCTTGAGCTCTCTCCTTTCCCTCTCCCCGTTTTTACGGGGCGAGGGTTAGGGGGAGGGGCCTCTCTCAATACGTGACCAAACTAACAAATCGAGCGCGCGGCTTGCCCCTCACCCGGATCGCTGTGCCGATCCGACCTCTCCCCGTAAGAACGGGGAGAGGTGGAGTAAGAGACCTGAGGAGACTTCCATGACCATCAGCCCCGTCATCCGCCTGCATCCCGATGATGGCGTGCTGATCGCGCGCGCCAGCCTGCCGCCGGGAACGGTGGTGGCCGATGGCGTCACCACGGTCGAGCGCATCCCCTCCGGCCACAAGGTTGCGATCAAGCCGATCGCCGTGGGCGAACCTGTCATCCGCTATGGCCAGATCATCGGCTTTGCGACCCAGGCCATCGCGCCGGGCCAGCACGTGCATGTGCAGAACATCGGCATGGGCGACTTCGCCAAGGACTACGCCTATTGCGCCGACGTCAAGCCGACGCCGAATTTCGATCTGCCGGCGACCTTCGAAGGCATCCGCCGTCCGGACGGTCGCGTCGCCACGCGCAATTATATCGGCATCCTCACCTCGGTGAATTGCAGCGCCCATGTCGCGGGCCTTGTCGCCGACGTCTTCAAGAAGAATCCTTTCACCGGCGACAATCCGCTGGCCGAGTTTCCCAATGTCGACGGCGTCGTCGCGCTGACGCACAAGACCGGCTGCGGCATGACGCAGAACGAGCCGCTGGCGCTGCTCCGCCGCACGCTCGGCGGTTATGCGCGGCACGTCAATTTCTCCCACGTCATCGTGCTCGGCCTCGGCTGCGAGGTGAACCAGATCGGCGGCCTGATGGAAGAGCAGAAGCTCGCCGGCCGCCTGCGCGCGATGGACATCCAGGAGGTCGGCGGCACCCGCAAGACGGTCGAGGCGGGCATCGCTTTCGTGCGCGAGGCGCTCGCTGACGCCAACAAGGTCAAGCGCGAGACGGTGCCGGCGAGCGAACTGACCGTGGCGCTGCAATGTGGCGGCTCGGACGGCTATTCCGGCGTCTCGGCCAATCCTGCGCTGGGCGCGGCCAGCGATCTCGTCGTCCGCCATGGTGGCACCGTGATCCTCTCGGAGACGCCGGAGACCTACGGTGCCGAGCATCTGCTGACCCGCCGCGCGGTCAGCCGCGAGGTCGGTGAGAAGCTGGTCGACCTCATGCGCTGGTGGGACGAATACACGACGCGCGAAGGCGCCGAGATGAACGCCAATCCGAGCCCCGGCAACAAGGCCGGCGGTCTCACCACCATCCTGGAGAAGTCGCTCGGCGCGATGGCCAAGGCCGGCACCACCAACCTCGTCGAGGTGCTGCGCTACGCGGAGCCGGTGACCAAGCGCGGCTTCGTGTTCATGGACACGCCCGGCTACGACCCCGTCGCAGCCACCGGGCAGGTGGCCGGCGGCGCCAACCTCGTCTGCTTCACCACCGGCCGCGGCAGCGTGTTCGGCTGCAAGCCGGCACCCTCGATCAAGCTCGCCACCAACACGCCGATGTACAAGCGCATGGAAGAGGACATGGACGTCAATTGCGGCACCATCCTCGAAGGCGAGGAGAGCGTCGAGCAGTGTGGCAAGCGCATCTTCGATCTCATCCTCAAGACCGCGTCGGGTCAGCCGACCAAGAGCGAAAGCTTCGATTTCGGCGGCGCCGAGTTCGCGCCCTGGGTGCTGGGCGCGACGATGTGACGGTGCTGATGCACCTCGCTGCAGAATGCCGACACCTACGTAATCATACGTAGGTGCCATATGACCGCGGGAATTCCTGCGGTCACCCGAGATTAACGTTTCGCACCGTATTCGTTGGGTCATGCGGGCGACTCCTTCGAGGGCGCTGCCCTTCGACAGGATTCGTCAACGATGACGCGTGCGATACGGCCGACTGGTGTGGAGAGCTTCCTCGGCGAGGAAGAGCTGATCGTATCGAAGACCGATCTGAAAGGCCGCATCACTTACGCCAACGACGTCTTCGTTCGCATGGCCAAATATTCCTACGCGGAGCTGATGGGCGCGCCCCACAGCCTGATCCGTCATCCCGACATGCCGCGCGCCGTCTTCAAGCTGCTGTGGGACACGCTGCAATCCAAGCAGGAGATATTCGCCTACGTCGTCAATCTGGCGAAGGATGGCAGCCATTACTGGGTGTTTGCGCACGTCACGCCGACGTTCGACGAGCGCGGCAATATCGTCGGCTATCACTCCAACCGTCGTAAGCCCGATCCCGTCCAGATCGAGCGCATCAAGCCGATCTATAAGACGTTGTGCGCCGAAGAGGCGCGTCACGCCAATGCCAAGGACGGCATGCATGCGAGCTTCGATGCGATGGTCGGACTCCTAAAGCAACAGGGTGTCGGTTACGATGAATTTGTGCTCTCTCTCTAAGGCGCAGGGAGCGACCGCGCTCGCATGCATTCTTGCCGTCGTTGCGTTCGCACTTGCGCTGCTTGGCGTGACCGGACTTTCCGCTGCGGCATTGCTCGGCGCGACCATTGTGCTGCTCGGCTACGCGGTCTGGTGCCAGCGTCGCACGGCGGTGGCCGTCGATGAGGTGGCCGACGTCTGCCGCAAGGCTTCGCAGGGCGATCTCGAAGCGCGTATCCTCAGCGATCGTCAAGCCGGCCGGATCGGATTGATCCAGAAATCGGTCAACGATATGCTCGACATCACCGATGCCTTCGTCCGCGAGGCTTCGGCGTCGATGGACTATGCCAGCCGCGGCAAGTATTTCCGCAAGATCCTCGCGCGAGGTTTGCCCGGCTCCTTTCGCCGCTCGGCCACCGTCATCAATTCGGGCACTGACAGCCTCGGCCGCCGCGTGGTCGAGATCGGCGATCTCGCAAGACAGTTTGGCACCCATCTCGACGGCGTCGCCGGCACGCTGATGGGCGCGGCGACGGATCTCGAATCCGACGCCGGCCAGATGGCGACCGCGGCCGAGAAGACCAGCCGCCAGACCTCCGGCGTGCTCAGCGCCTCCGACCAGGCCTCGCGCAACGTCGCGACCGTCGCCAGCGCCGCCGAGCAGCTCGCATCCTCGATCGCCGAGATCGGCCGCCAGGTCACCGGCTCGACCGCAAGCACCGGCCGTGCCGTGACCGAGGCCAACCGCGCCGGCAGCGAGATCCGAAACCTGGCGGACGCGGCGCTGCGGATCGGCGACGTCGTCAAGCTGATCAGCGAGATCGCCTCGCAGACCAATCTCCTCGCGCTTAACGCCACCATCGAGGCGGCACGCGCCGGCGAGGCCGGCCGCGGCTTTGCGGTCGTCGCGTCCGAGGTCAAGAGCCTGGCCAACCAGACCGCCAAGGCGACCGAGGAGATCAGCGCCAAGGTCGGCGAGATGCAGCAATCCACCACCAATTCGGTCGCCGCCGTCGAGGCGATCGCGCAGACCATCGCCGAGATTAACAACATCACCGCCTCGATCGCGACCTCGATCGAGCAGCAGGGCTTTGCCACCCGCGAGATCGCCCGCAACGTCCAGGAGGCCTCGGCCGGTACCGCGCAGATGTCCTCCAACGTCACAGGCATCAGCGAGGCCGCCGCCGACACCGGCCGCGTCGCTGCCCGCGTCAACAGCGCCTCCGAGCGCGTCCACGGCGAGGTCGGAACGCTCCGGCGCGAGGTGACGCAGTTTCTGCGGCGGCTGACCTCGGCGGCGTAAGGCTTTAGAATCGTCGGGTGGGCACGCTTCGCTTTGCCCACCCTACGGATCCTGCTTGTCCGGGACGACGGCGGATACTTCCTAGGCACGGTCTGCCCGTTGTTAGTGCTTGATCGCATTGACATCAGGTGTTCTGCTCAAAAAAGCTGCTGGAGCACCGTACCCCGTGTCGATCTACGTCGCATTACACCACGTCACGCACTACAAATACGACCGCCCGATCGATCTGGGACCGCAGACCATCCGCCTGCGGCCGGCGCCGCATACGCGGACGCCGATCCTGAGCTATTCGCTCAAGGTCACGCCATCCAATCACTTCGTGAACTGGCAGCAGGACCCGCAGGGCAACTGGCTGGCACGCTACGTCTTTCCGGAGAAGACCACCGAGCTGAAATTCGAGGTCGACTTCACGGCACAGATGACGACGGTCAATCCGTTCGACTTCTTTGTCGAGCCCTATGCCGACAGTTTTCCGTTCGAATATCCCAAGGATCTCAAGACTGAGCTGGCGCCTTATCTCGAGACCATCAAGCCCGATCCGGCCTTCGCAAAATATCTGGCCTCGATCCCACGCGAGGCGCCGAACACGGTCAACTTCCTGGTCGACCTCAATCGAGAGCTGCAGAAGAAGATCAGTTACATCATCCGCATGGAGCCCGGCGTGCAGACGCCGGAGGAAACGCTCACCTCCTGCGCCGGCTCATGCCGCGACTCGGCCTGGCTATTGATCCAGACCTTCCGTCATCTCGGTCTCGCCGCCCGCTTCGTCTCCGGCTACCTGGTCCAGATCCGCCCTGACATCGATCCGATCGAAGGACCGCCTGAGGTCGAGAACGACTTCACCGATCTGCATGCCTGGGCCGAGGTCTATCTGCCGGGCGCGGGCTGGATCGGCTTCGACGCGACGTCGGGCATGCTGGCGGGCGAGGGGCACATCCCCGTTGCCGCCACGCCGCATTATCGCTCGGCCGCGCCGATCTCGGGCGGCGCCGGCTTTGCCGAGGTCGAGTTCGCCTTCGATATGAGCGTGAAGCGCATCCGCGAAGCGCCGCGCATCACAAAGCCGTTCTCGGACGATTCCTGGGCGCGGCTCAACGATCTCGGCGAGCAGGTCGACGGCGACCTCGCCGTACAGGATGTGCGCCTCACCATGGGCGGCGAACCGACCTTCGTGTCCGTGGATGATCTCGAAGCGGCGGAGTGGAATACGGAAGCGGTCGGTCCGACCAAGCGCGCGCTCGGCGACGATTTGATCCGGCGGCTGCGCAATCGCTTCGCGCCGGGCGGCCTGCTGCATTACGGCCAGGGCAAATGGTATCCGGGCGAGAGCCTGCCGCGCTGGGCCTTCGGCCTGTACTGGCGCAAGGACGGCCTGCCGATCTGGAAGAACGCGGATCGCATCGCCAAGATCGAGAATCCCAAGCGCGCCCAGACCGAGGACGCCGAGGATTTCATGGAGGGCACGGCGGTGCGGCTCGGGCTCGATCCCGGCTACATTATTCCGGCCTATGAGGACACCGTCTATTGGCTCCAGAAGGAAGCCGAGCTTCCGATCAACGTCGATCCCTCGAACTCCCAGCTGTCCGATCCCGAAGCGCGTGCGCGCATGGCGCGGGTGTTCAATCAGGGCCTGCGGGCGCCGCGCGGCTTCGTGCTGCCGGTGCAGCGCTGGAACGCTCCGCCGCGCTGGCGCAGCGAGCGTTGGCAACTGCGTCGCGGTCATCTGTTCCTGTCGCCGGGCGATTCACCGCTCGGCCTGCGCCTGCCGCTCGGCTCTCTCGGCTATGTCCCGCCCAATCAATATCCCTACATCGTCGAGCAGGACCCGATGGAGGCGCGCGGCAAGCTGCCGGTGTTCACGCTCCCGGAGCGGCCGAAATCGCCGCAGCGGGTTGCGCCCGAGCAGCTCAACACATCTGTTCCCGTGCGCACCGCGCTGTCGATCGAAGTGCGCGACGGCGTGATCTGCGCCTTCATGCCGCCGGTTGAGCGCATCGAGGATTATCTCGAGCTGGTCGCGGCACTCGAAGCCACGGCCGAGGAGATGCAGCTTCAGGTCCATGTCGAGGGCTATGCGCCGCCGTTCGATCCGCGCATCGAGGTCATCAAGGTGACCCCGGATCCCGGTGTCATCGAGGTCAACATCCAGCCGGCGCAAAGCTGGCGCGATGCGGTCGAGATCACCTCGGGCCTCTATGAGGACGCCGGCAAGGTTCGTCTCGGCGCCAATCGTTTTCTGCTCGATGGCCGCCACACCGGTACCGGCGGCGGCAATCACGTCGTGATCGGCGGCTTGAGCCCGCAGGACTCGCCGTTCCTGCGCCGGCCTGATCTCCTCAAGAGCCTCGTGCTCTATTGGCAGCGGCATCCGTCGCTGTCCTACTTCTTCTCCGGGCTTTTCATCGGCCCGACCAGCCAGGCGCCGCGCATCGACGAAGCCCGCCACGACAGCATCTATGAGCTCGAGATCGCACTCTCGCACGTGCCGCCGCCGGGCTACCAGGTGCCGCTGTGGCTGGTGGACCGGCTGTTTCGGCATTTGCTGGTCGACATCACCGGCAACACCCATCGCTCCGAGATCTGCATCGACAAGCTCTATTCGCCTGATGGTCCGGCGGGACGTCTCGGTCTCGTCGAATTCCGCGCGCTCGAAATGCCGCCGGATCCGCGGATGTCATTGGCGCAGCAGCTCCTGATCCGCGCGCTGATCGCAAAATTCTGGCGTGAGCCGCAACAAGGCAAGTTCGTGCGCTGGGGCACGGCGCTGCATGACCGCTTCATGCTGCCGCATTTCATCTGGGAAGATTTTCAGGACGTGCTCTCCGAGCTGAAAAACTTCGGCTATGCATTCGAGCCGGAATGGTATCTGGCCCAGCTTGAATTCCGTTTCCCCGCCTTCGGCCGCGTCCACCACGGCGGCGTGACGATGGAGCTGCGGCAGGCGCTGGAGCCCTGGCATGTCCTGGGCGAAGAAGGCTCGGCCGGCGGCACCGTGCGCTATGTCGATTCGTCCGTCGAACGGCTCCAGGTCAAGGCCGAGGGCTTCGTCGAAGGCCGCCACATCATCGCCTGCAACGGCCGCCGCCTGCCGATGACCTCGACCGGCCGCTCGGCCGAGGCCGTGGCCGGGGTCCGCTTCAAGGCCTGGCAGCCGGCCTCCGGCCTGCACCCGACCATCCCGGTCCATGCGCCGCTGACGTTTGACCTGATCGACAGCTGGAACGGCCGCTCGCTCGGCGGCTGCGTTTATCACGTCGCCCATCCCGGCGGTCGCAACTACGAGACCAAGCCCGTCAACACCTACGAGGCCGAGGCGCGGCGGCTGGCGCGCTTCCAGGACCACGGCCATACGCCGGGGCCGATGCAGCCGCCGCCCGAGGAACGCACAAATGAATTCCCGCTGACCCTCGACTTGCGGACCCCGCTCCTGCAATGAGTATGATGGTGGGGCAGGGAGAGGCGCATGGGCGAGGGCGCAGCCGAAGGCGACAGAGGGACAGGTAAGGCGCAAAGCCAGCGCCGGCTCGCGCAGTGGGTCCGCGATTACAGCCGCCTGCCGGGCATCCCCGACGAGTTCCTGGGGCCCGACGGTGCCCCCCGCGCGGTCTGGAGCCGGTTCTTCGACGCTTTCGGTGCGTTGGCGCCTGACGAGGTCGAGCGGCGCTTCGGCATGGCCGACCGTCACCTTCGCGAGGCCGGCGTCACCTATCGCGCCCCCGGCGACAGCGCCGACCGGCCCTGGATGCTCAGTCATCTGCCGCTGCTGATCGACGAAGCCGACTGGAAGCAGCTCTGCGCCGGCATCACCCAGCGCGCCGAACTTCTCGAGCTCGTGCTGCGCGACATCTATGGCGAGGGCCGGCTGATCGCGGACGGCGCGCTGCCTGCCGGTGCGATCGCCGGCAGCCCCGAATATCTCCGTCCCGTCTGCGGCGTGCCGCCGCCGGGCGGCCGCTATCTCTCGCTGTATGCCGCCGATGTCGGCCGCGGGCCCGACGGCCGCTGGTGGGTGCTCGGCGACCGCACGCAGGCGCCGTCGGGCGCAGGCTATGCGCTGGAGAATCGCCTCGTGCTCTCGCGCGCCTTCTCCGATCTCTACAAGTCGATGAACGTGCCGCGCGTCGCGCCGTTCTTCGAGGCGTTTCGCGATTCGCTTCGCGCGCGCGCCGACCGCGACGAGCCGCGCATCGGCGTGCTCACGCCCGGCAGTTTCAGCGAGACCTATTTCGAGCATGCGACGCTGGCGCGCTATCTTGGCTTCCTGCTGGTCGAGGGTGACGATCTCGCCGTCAGCGACAACCGCATCCACATCCGCACCGTCGCGGGCCTGAAGCGGCTCGACGTGCTGCTCCGCCGTGTTGATTCCAATTCGCTCGATCCGCTCGAGCTCGATGCCTCCTCGCATCTCGGCGTGCCCGGCCTGATCGACGTGCTGCGCAAGGACGGCGTCGTCGTCGCCAACATGCCCGGCTCGGGCGTGTTGGAGGCGAGGGCGCTGCTCGGCTTCCTGCCGGCGCTCAGCCGTCGACTGCTCGGCGAAGAGCTGAAGATGCCGCATATCGCGACCTGGTGGTGCGGTCAGAAATCGGCGCGTGACGAGGTGCTGTCGCGGCTCAACGAGGTCGCGATCGAAGGCGCCTACCAGCGCGGTGTTCCCGGCTTCGATAGCAACGGTCCGGTGCTCGCAAGCGGGCTCGATGTAGCAGGACGTCAGCGCCTGGTGGATGCCATCGGCGCGCGCGGCATGGATTATGTCGGCCAGGAGGTGGTGCGTCTCTCCACCATGCCGGTGTGGGAGCAGGGCCAGTTGACGCCGCGGCCGTTCGTGCTGCGTGTGTTTGCGGCCGCAACGCCCGATGGCTGGGCCATCATGCCCGGCGGCTTCTGCCGCATCGCCGAGCAGGCGGACGCGCGCGCGGTGTCGATGGGCGATGGTGCGCGTGCCGCTGATGTCTGGGTTGTCTCCGAGAAGAAGGTCTCGACCGCATCTCTGCTGCCGGCAACCGACAAGGTGCGGATCCGCCGTATCGCTGGTGTGCTGCCGAGCCGCGCCGCCGACAATCTGTTCTGGCTTGGCCGCTATCTCGAACGTGCCGAAGCAACGCTGCGGCTGGTACGCGCGCTGGGCTCGCCAAGTGGACCCAACAAGGGCACCGCGGCTTCGCTGCAATCGGCCGAACGGATCCAGCGCCTGCTGGTGACCTGGGGGGCGATCTCACAGACCTCGCGCGCGGCCCCGAGCCGTATCGTCGCTGAAGCGTTGCAGAGCGAGGCGCGTTTCGGCTCGGCGTTGTCGCTGGTGCGCTCGGCGCTGCGCACGGCCACCTCCTTGCGCGAGCGGCTGTCGCCGGATGCCTGGCAGGTCATCACCGAGATGGCCGAGCGTCTCTCCTACGAGGTCGAGGACGACGACAGTGTGCTGAGCGCGGCCGAGCTGACCCTGCAGGAGCTCGCCAGCTTCGCAGGTCTTGCGCAGGAGAACATGAACCGCGCCGCCGGCTGGCGCTTCCTCGATATCGGACGCCGTACCGAGCGCGCCATCAACACCACGCGCTTTGCACGGCAGTTCGCCTATGACGAGGCGGGCGATGAGGATCTCGACATCCTGCTGACGCTGGTGGATTCCCAGATCACCTATCGCTCGCGCTATCTGCTCGCGCCGATCCTGGCGCCGGTGCGCGATCTCGCGGTGCTCGACAGCTACAATCCGCGCTCGGTCGCGTTCCAGGTCGCGACCCTGAACGAGCATATCGCGGCGCTGCCGAGCCTGAAGGAGCACGGCCTGATCGAAAAGCCGCAGCGGCTTGCGGTGGCGGTGCAGGCGATGCTGGCGACCGCGGAGGCGGAGAAGCTCGAGGTCAAGGCGCTGTTTGCGCTGGAGCAGGATCTGCTCGGCCTCGCCGAGGCGATCGGGCTGCATTATTTCCCGCACGGCCCGAATGCGAGCCGGCCGGAAAAATTGACGGGGCTGGCGTGATCTACGACATCCGGCACGTCACCACCTACGAATATGAGAGCCCGGTCAGCTTCGCCCGCTGCACGCTGCGGCTCGAGCCGAACAGCGGTCACGGTCAGGAGTTGATCTCGCACAAGGTCGAAATCCGCCCGCGCCCGTCGGAGCGCAACGTCCGGCGCGACTTCTTTGGCACGCTGACCGAGAGCATCGTGATCGAGGCCGCGCATCGCAATTTGCGCATCGACTCGCGCTCGCGTGTTTCAGTCGATCGCAAGCCGCCGGCGCGCGATGCCGCGAACCCGTCCTGGGAGAGCATCCGCGATATTGCCTTCGAAGCCACGAGTCTCGGGCCATCCTCGCCGGTCGGCTATGTCTTTGCGAGCCCGCTGGTGCCTGTTTTGCGCCCCGTCAGCGCCTATGCCGTGGAGAGCTTCAAGCCCGATACCGGCATCATCGCCGGCGCGGTTGATCTCATGCACCGCATACGCGCCGAGTTTCGCTACGATCCCAAGGCCACCGCCATCTCGACGCCGCTCAACGAGGTCTTCGACAAGCGCCATGGCGTCTGCCAGGATTTTGCGCATGTCATGATCGCGGGGCTTCGCGGGCTCGGCCTGCCTGCGGCCTATGTCAGCGGTTATTTGCGCACCATTCCGCCGCCGGGCCAGACGCGCTTGCAGGGCGCGGACGCAACCCATGCCTGGGTGTCGCTATGGTGTGGGGCGGAGCTCGGTTGGATTGATTTCGATCCGACCAACGATCTCCTGGTCGCCAACGACCACATCGTGCTGGCGATCGGCCGCGACTTCTCCGATGTGTCTCCGGTCGACGGCATCATCGTCGGCTCGCCGAAGCAGAAGCTCGGCGTCGCCGTGGACGTGCTGCTGGTGGAATGACCGTCGTTTCACGGACTCCGGTGTGTGACCGAATGCGTCTGGTTGCGGGAAATTTGTTTCATCGTATTTCCTCGATCTGCCGAACGGCGGTTCATTAACACGCTGTTAACGCTACCCCGCGACATGTTGGCTCAGGTTCAACGCTGCTTCGGGGGCGTCACCGCCGGAGACCACATGACGTCACCATCGATGGCTCTCGCGCAGCCTGCCGCCGGCACGCCAAATATTGCGGACATGCTGCGCACCGGCCGCGAACACTACCGGCGCGGCGAGATCAAGCCCGCAATCGCGGTATTTCAGGCCGGACTCGCGCTTGCGACGACGGCGTCGATCGGTGTCGTCGTCGACCGCGTTGCCGATCTGCACGCGGCGCTCGCCAATGCCTTCATGCTCTGCGACGACATCTGTTCTGCAGCCGAGAACTACAAGGCAGCGTTGCGCATCGCGCCGCATCTCGTCGCCTGCTGGTGCAATCTCGGCATCGTCCACCAGCGCACCGGCATGATTCAGGATGCGATTTCGCTGTATCTGGAGGCGCTCAGGCGCAATCCGGGCCATCGGCCGTCGCGTACCAATTTGGTCGAGGCGCTGGTGGCGACGCGGCAGTTCGCGATCGCCAAGACTTTGCTGCTCGAATTGATCGAGGAGACGCCCGATGACGCGGATCTCCGCAGCCAGCTCGGCAAGGTCTGCTTCGAGCTCGGCGAGACCGGTGAGGCCGTCGCGCAATTCGAGCAGGCCATGGCGCTCGCGCCCGAACAGGCCGAGAATTTTTACTGGGTCGGGGCGATCCGTCAGGTGCGCGGCGAAGAGGAACAGGCGGAGGTCGCTTACGCCCGCGCTGCGCAAGTGCATCCGATCCTGTGCAGACAGGCGACCCAGTCGCCGCCTGCGTTTCGGGCGCTGGCGCTGTTTGCACCTTTTGTCGGCAACACGCCGGTCGAATTCCTGTTCAAGGATTGCGGCTACGAGACCTGCATCCTGTCGCTCTTGCCCGGTTGCCAACCGGATATCGCGCTGCTGGCGCGTGAGGCTGACATCGTCGTCAACCTCGTCTCAGACGCCGATCAGGGCACGGAAGTGCTTCCGCTCGCCGCGGCCATTGCACGCGATCTCGGCAAGCCAGTCGTCAACGATCCCGCAAAAATCCGGAGTACGACGCGCGACGCCACGGCTCTGGCGCTCGCCGACGTCGAGGGCTGCCGCGTGCCACGCACGGTCCGTATCGCAGCCGGCGAGGGGCTCCCTGATGGTCTCAAGCTCGCTTTTCCAGTGCTGGCGCGACAGGCCGGCATGCATGGTGGCGACCTCTTCGAGAAGCTCGACGATCTGGCTGCACTGGTCTCGTTCCTCGCGGCACATGCGGACCATGACCGCTACGTGATCGACTATATCGATTATCGCTCTGCAGACGGCTTTTTCCGCAAGTACAGGTTCTTGTTCGTGGGCGAGGAAATCCTGCCCTATCATCTGGCGATTGGCGACGACTGGAAGCTCCATCGCGATGCGACGGAGATGGGCCGTCATGCCTGGATGCAGGCCGAGGAGGAGCACTTTCTGCGTGCCCCCGAGCAGGTCTTCAGCCCGCGCCACTATGCGGCGTTGCGAGTCATTCGCGATCGTATCGGTCTCGACTATTTCGGCATCGATTGCGGATTGGACCCTGACGGCCGTCTCGTCGTGTTCGAGGTCAACGCCTCCATGCTGGTGCACGACCAGAATCCGGAATTTCCCTACAAGAATCCGTATATTCGCGGGATCAAGGTCGCATTCGACGGCATGCTTGCGCGCCTCGCGCGAGGGAATTGACGCGTCCGTCCGCAACGCGGTGCAGGCGTCCAAGCCGCGCCGCAGCAGCGCTCCCGGCACTCATGGTGTGTCCCTTGCAAGATGAACGGCCGGCGCCTGGCCGCGGGCTGCATCGGACCGTGACCGCAACCGTGATGCTGCGCGGCGGCAGAGTAACATATTTACGTATTTTTGTTCCGGGATTTGGTCAGTCGCCCCAGATTGGGCTATGCTGGAGCCTGCGTCGAGGACGACAATGAGGCGTCGGGAGTTGCCGTGGGACACCACCGACAGACGGGGCTGCACCCATGATCACGTTACCGCGACTGGCGGCTGAATCCCTCGAGGAATTCCTCGGTAGCTTCATGCGTCGCCGGTACGATGAGGCTTCCGCAAGTATCGTCGAAAGCGCGACGCGCACCGCGATGGAATGCATCGGCAACAGCGATGCGCTCTATCACAATATCGAGCATACGATGCTGGTGACGCTGGCAGCCCAGGCCATTCTCCGCGGCCGAAGCCTTCACACCCATCTGTCGGGTGAAGATTACGTTCATGTCCTGATCGCCTGCCTCGCCCACGACATCGGCTATGTGCGCGGGCTGTTCGAGGAGGACGACGCCGACGGCTTCGTCATCGATGCGGCCGACACCAAGATCTCATTGCCGCGCGGTGCATCGGATGCGAGCCTGATGATGTATCATGTCGATCGCTCGAAGCTGTATGTCACGCGGAGGTTGCGGCATATTCCGGGAGTTGATCCGGAGCGCGTCGCCCGCGCCATCGAAGGCACGCGCTTTCCGGCGCGCCAGGGCCAGGAATATGACGACGAGGCCTCGATCCTCCGTGCCGCCGACTTCATCGGCCAGCTCGGCGATCCCAACTATCTGCGCAAGGCCAATGCGCTCTATTACGAGTTCGAGGAGGTCGGCATGAACCGCCAACTCGGCTACGATTCGCCCGCGGACATCGTGAACCGTTATCCGCAATTCTATTGGAACAGCGTCGCACCGCACATCCAGACCGAGATCGGCTATCTCAACAAGACCGAGATCGGCCGGCAGTGGATCGCCAATCTCTACAGCAACGTGTTCCGCGCCGAACGCGATATCTCGTTGTCCGGACCGCAGAAATAGCCGTGGAAGGTTTTGGGCTTCCGGGTGATCCGACTACGCTGCCCGCACGTTGAGAGGACGTTGCGCAGCAGTTTCGGATCACACACATGCAGAAGTTTGGCGGCCTCGCGGCCTTTGTTGTCGCAACTGTCGGAATCGGGATCGCGGTCGGGACGATCAATCTTCCCGGCGAATGGTACGCCGCCCTGCACAAGCCGCCGTTCAATCCGCCGAACTGGATCTTTGCTCCGGTTTGGTCGGTGATTTATGTCTTGATCGCTGTGGCCGGCTGGCGAACCTGGGAAAGGGACAAACGCGGCGTGGGCATGGCGCTGTGGGGCGCGCAGATGCTGCTCAACTTCATCTGGTCGCCGGTGTTTTTCTCGGCGCATCGTATCGATCTCGCCCTTGCGGTGATCGTCGTCCTGCTTGTCACGATTATCGGCTTCATTGTCGTTTGTTGGCGAGCCGACCGAGCTGCGGCGGTGCTGTTCCTGCCCTATGCCGCGTGGGTGGCGTTCGCCACGCTGCTCAATGCGAGCATCTGGCTGCTCAATTGAGCGGCTCAGCCGGTCTGCGCGACTGCACCACTCGTCCCGGCTTTGACGCAATCGCGTCGGACCGAGTCCAGCGTGCGTCGCAGCCAGGTCTTGATCGTACCGACCGGAACTCCGAAGCGCTGCGCCAGCATCAACCGGCTTTCACCGTCAAGATAGGCGCGCGACAGCAACTGCCGGCGCTGATCCGGGAGCCGCTCGATCGCGCGCGCGACGATCGGCTCGGCGAAGTCGTAATCGAATGCGTCTTCGGTCGCGGCGGTGTCGGGCACCGCCAGCGCTTCATCGAGTTCCGCCGTCGGCATCTGCTTGAGCCGCGCTGCGTCGATCGCGGTGTTGCGCATGATCGCGCACATCCAGGTGATCGGTGACGAACGGAGCGGATCGAAGTGAGCTGCATGCTTCCAGATCTTCAGATAAGCATCCTGGAGCAGATCGTCGAGGTCTGCATCGGACGGCGCGATCGGGCGCGCCGTCTTGCGCAGCTTGTTGCGCGTCGCGGCAAAGAGCTCGGCGAAGGCGCGCTGGTCGCCGCGCCCGACGCGGGCGAGAAGATCGCTCAAGCGCTCGATCGTCGGGTCCCGTGCCGTCAGTCTGCCGCAGCTCATTCCCTCGTCCTCCAGCATTACCTGCCAGCAGAACGACGGCGCGACGCGACTGGATCACATGAGGGCGCTCAAAGCCGCACGAAGGGCGAGATCAATCGGCCAAGCCAGCCGTGCATCTGCAAGTCCCCGCTCATGGCCACAAGGCACAGGCACGGCATGTCGCTGCCGACGAGCGGCTGGTGGTCGACCTCGCCGTCGCCGAAGTCGAAATCGCCTGGCCGGTATTCGCCGCCCTGATGGCTGAAGCTGCCTTTGAGCACCAGGGTCAGCTCGGTCCCGGTGTGCGAATGCTCCAGCATGCGCGTTCCGGGCGCGGACCACAGCAGGAACGCGCGCGACTTATCCGCGCCGGGCAGGACGATCGGTTGCATCTTGACGCCCGGCGCCACGCGCCGGCTCTTGGCGAACCGGCATCTGCGCAGCATCTCGGGCAGGTCGTCGTCGAGCAGCGGCACCGGCTGCGAAGAGGTCGGCGCCGGCGTCGATGCCGTCTCCGGCTCGTCGATCGCAGCCATGATGGTCGCGAACGCGTCGTCCGCCATGGCGACCGGAGCGGCCTGTTCGAGCGCGGCACCTGCAAGCTGCTCGATCGCGGCGATGAAGCGCTGGCAATTTGGGCATTGCGCGGCATGGACGCCGATGACGAGACGGTCGGCTTCGTCGAGCCGGCCTGCGGCAAAATCCGCCAGCAGATCGTCGGGGGGATGGTGGTTGATGGTCATGTCAGTCGTCCAAGAGATCTTTGAGCCGCGCCATGGCGAGCCTGATGCGAGACTTCACCGTCCCGAGCGGGATACCGAGCCGCTCGGCGATCTCGCCGTGCGGGTGCTCCTCGATAAACGACATCCGGATCACAGTGGATTGCTCGTCCGACAATTGCTGGATCGCTGCCGATACGCGCGATACGTCGTCGCTCCGGCTCATCATGGTCTCGGGCGAGAGAGCGACCTCAGGCGTTTCATCGCGTTCTGCATTCACCGCAGCCTTGGCCCGCCGCGCCGCAGCCCTGGCAGAATCGATGCGCAGATTGCGCGCGATCGTGAAGATCCACGCAGCCGCGCCCGCGGACGCCGGGTCGAATTGGGCCGCCTTCCGCCACACCGTCAGCAGGGTCATTTGCGCGATCTCCTCCGCGGCATCGGCGCTCATCCCGGTCTTGACCAGGAATCCCTTCACGCGCGGAGCAAAATGCTCGAACAACAGCTTGAACGCGCCCCGATCGCCATGGGCCGCCACGCGTCCGATCAATTCAGCCCATTCCACGGTCGCCTTGGGCCTTTCGTTGGGCCTTTCGCCTGAAAATCCGCGAGGCCGGTCCCGCCGAGCAGCCGCCGCAGGGGTCCTGCGCCACACGGACCTGCTCACAGCGCGAAGACCGGTCGTCATGGAGCCTCGGTTGACATGTCCAGTCCCTAACGACGGGCGCGGTCAGCCGGATCACTCCAGGAGTCCTCTTTTTTAGAGGCCCTGCGCGGCCACGACAAGCGGCGCGACCCGGAACCTCGGGGATCGACGACGAGAAGGCGTCGAGGCCGCCTGAGACGGCCGGTCAAACCTCTCGGCCATGCAGCTTCCAGAGCTCGTAGACGGTGTCCCAATCGGGAAGCTGATCGGGCGCGTAGCCGAAGATTTTGCCGGTCCCGAGGCTGCGGATGTTCTTCATCGCCTTGAGATGCGCTCCGCTCGCAACGAAATGGCGCATGCTGACAAGATCCGACCATGCCGTCAGCGTGTGATAAGTTCCGCCGACGACCTTCGCTTCGACTGCGACAACTCCGGCGGCACGACGCGCCTGCGCCAGCGATTGGACCGTTCGCCACCAGAATCGCGGCAACTGTGCGATACCGCGCGGGCGGAAGCCGGTCATGGAGACATAGACCATGCTGCACCTCGATCGTGATGCGGCAGGAACGGTGCGCAAAAGGAGTTGGATCACCGACGGGCGCGAGTTAGGCTCGAGCGCCAGGTCGAGTGAGCAGCATGCAATACAAATCCGTTACGACTGACGTTCTGGACATTGCCTATCTCGACTACGGCGCGCCCGATGGCTGGCCCTGCATCATGGGCCACGGTTTTCCCTATGACGTGAACGCCTATGCCGAGGCCGCGCCGATCATCGCGCAGGCCGGCGCGCGGGTGCTGGTGCCGTGGCTGCGCGGGTACGGGCCGACGCGGTTCCGTTCGGCTCAGACGTTGCGGTCCGGCGAGCAGGCGGCGCTGGGTGCCGATCTGCTGGCCTTCATGGACGCGCTCGAAATCGAACGCGCCGTCGTCGGTGGCTATGATTGGGGCGGCCGCGCGGCCTGCGTCGTCTCGGTGCTGCACCCTGAGCGCGTCGTCGGGCTCGTCTCCGGCAATTCCTACAACATCCAGAACATCGCGCGCGCGATGGAGCCGGCCTCGCCGCCGGTGGAGGCGGCGCTTTGGTATCAATATCTCTTCCACAACGAGCGCGGCCGCCGCGCGCTGGAGCGCAACAGGCGCGGCTTCGCCCGGCAGCTCTGGATGATGTGGTCGCCCAAATGGCAATTCGACGATGCGACATTCGAAAAGAGCGCGGTGTCGTTCGACAATCCCGACTTCGTCGACGTCGTGATCCATTCCTATCGCCATCGCTTCGCGCTGGTCGAAGGCGATCCCGCCTACGTCGCGATCGAAGCGAAGCTCGCCGCGCAGCCACAGGTCCGCGTCCCCACCATCGCGATCGACGGCGACAGCGACGGCGTCATCCCGGGCACCGCCCACCACGCGGAGAAATTCGAGGGCTTCTTCGAGCGGCGCGTCTTCGCCGGTGCCGGCCACAATCTGCCGCAGGAACGGCCGGCCGAATGGGCGCAGGCTGTGCTGGACGTACGGAAAGCGGCATCCTGATTTTCCCGATCGCAGGAACTTTTCGCGGCCGCCGTCGTCCAATCCTGAACTGCCAGGGAGATGACCATGACCGAGGACAAGAAGCCGAGCGGATCCGACCTGACCAAGGGCGTGTCGCTGAGCGCGTTCAAGGACGGCAAATTGCTTGGCCATGTCGGTGAGGAGGACGTTTTGCTCGTCCATGCCGGCGGTGAGATCTTCGCGATCGAGCCGCTTTGCAGCCACTATCACGGCCCACTTGCCGAGGGGCTGGTGGTTGACGACACCATCCGCTGCCCCTGGCATCATGCCTGCTTCGCCTTGCGCACGGGCGAAGCCACGCGGCCGCCGGCGCTGAGTGCGCTGGCGGTGTGGGACGTTGCGCGCGATCAGGACAGGATCACCGTTGCGCGCAAGCGCGAA
Source organism: Bradyrhizobium zhengyangense (assembly GCF_022012555.1). Lineage (NCBI taxonomy): Bacteria > Pseudomonadati > Pseudomonadota > Alphaproteobacteria > Hyphomicrobiales > Nitrobacteraceae > Bradyrhizobium > Bradyrhizobium zhengyangense. Next base: position 493,438 of record NZ_JAKLTZ010000005.1, read on the forward strand.
GCGCCGAAGCCGCGGACGGCTCATCGCAGCGCGCCGACACCCGAAAAGTTCGTCATCGTCGGCGGCGGCGCGGCTGGCTTTGCGGCGGCCCAGACGCTTCGCCGCGAAGGATTTGCCGGCGCCATCACCATGCTCAGCAATGACGGCGCAATGCCGGTCGACCGGCCCAACCTCTCCAAGGACTATCTCGCCGGCAACGCGCCGGAAGACTGGCTGCCGCTGCGCGGCGAGGACTATTACCGGGACGCCGGCATCGATATCAGGCTGAACACTGATGTCTCGGGGATCGACCCGAAGACGCGGAGCGTCACGCTCGGCAATGGCGACAAGCTGCCATTCGATCGGGTGCTGCTCGCGACCGGTGCGGAGCCGGTCAAGCTCCAGATTGCAGGCGCCGACCAGCCGCGTGTCCACACCTTGCGCTCCGTCGCCGACAGCCGCGCCATCATCAAGGCATCAGGGAGTGCCAAGCGCGCGCTCGTGATCGGCGCCAGCTTCATCGGGCTTGAGGTTGCTGCCTCCTTGCGGGCGCGCAAGATCGAGGTCCACGTGGTCGCGCCCGAGGAGCGGCCGATGCAGAAGGTGCTCGGCCCCGAGATGGGCGACTTCATTCGTGCGCTGCATGAAGAGAACGGCGTGGTCTTCCACCTCGAGGACACCGTGGAAAAGCTCGAAGGCACGCGTGCGACGCTGAAGAGCGGCGCTGTCATCGAGGCCGACCTCGTTGTAGCAGGCATCGGCGTCAAGCCACGCCTGGTGCTGGCCGAGCAGGCGGGGCTTGCCGTCGATCGCGGCGTCAGCGTGAGCGAATATCTGGAGACCAGCGTCGCCGGAATCTTCGCGGCCGGCGATATCGCGCGCTGGCCCGATCCGCATTCGCGGCAGACCATTCGCGTCGAGCATTGGGTGGTGGCGCAGCGGCAGGGCCAGACCGCGGCGCGCAACATGCTCGGCAGGCGCGAGCGTTTCGATGCCGTGCCGTTCTTCTGGAGCCAGCATTATGACGTGCCGATCAACTATGTCGGCCACGCCGAGAGCTTTGACGACATCGCCATCGACGGCAGCATCAAGGACCGGGATTGCCTGCTGAAGTACCGCAAGGATGGCCGGGTGCTCGCGGTTGCCTCAATTTATCGCGATCTCGATAATCTCAAGGCCGAGCTTGAGATGGAGCGGTCGCGCGCTTGATCTGCGTCAACGCTGGCGCCCGCCTGGCTGATCTGCTGGCTGTCGTCCCGGCGCCGTGCTATCCTGAGATGTGCTCTGGGGCATCACATGCAGGAGGCGCGTCATGACGTCTGCTTCGGATACCTCTCCCCATCCTGGCCTCGGCTCCGGCATCGCGGCGTTGCACGGCAAATGGGGCTGGATCGTCGCCCTCGGCGTCGTCTACCTGATCGCCGGCTTCGTCGCGCTCGGCAGTGTGGTGATGGCGACGGTGGCGAGCGTGATCGTGGTCGGCGCAATGATGATCGTTGCCGGAGGCGCCGAGATCATCGGCGCCTTCCAGATGAAGAGCTGGGGCAAGTTCCTGATCTGGGTGCTGCTCGGCGTGCTCTATGTCATCGCCGGCATCCTCACCTTCGATAATCCGCTGTTCGCGGCAGTCCTGCTGACGCTGTTTCTCGGCATATCGTTGATCGCGTCCGGCGCTGTCAGGCTGTTTCTCGCCTTCAGCATGAAGCGCGAGAGTCCGTGGGTGTGGGTCGCGCTGTCAGGCGCCATCACGCTGCTGCTCGGTCTCTTGATTGTGGCGCGCTGGCCGGTCAACAGCGTCTACATCCTCGGCCTGTTCCTCGGCATCGATTTGATCATGGCGGGCGCCGGCTGGGTGAGCCTGGGCTTCAGCCTGAAACGGCGGCACTAGGCGGGACGGGAAGGGGGAACGCGATGCGTTGGCTCTACATTGCCGTCATCGTTCTGTTCGCTGCCGCGACGGTGATCTTTGCCGCGCAGAATTTCGAGACGGTCACGATCTCCTTCTTCAGGATGAATCTCAGCCTGCCGCTCGCGGTCCAGACCCTGGTCGTCTACCTGCTGGGAGCGGCGACCGGCGGCAGCCTGTTCGCGTTGTTGCGGCGTTCCTATACGGGATCGAAGCGCGGCGCCGAGTAACCAGCAACTCGACGCAAGACCATCCTGCGGAACTCCGCTGAGCTGACGCACTGGCAAAAGGCAGCACGCCGCGTGATCGCTTCGCGCGGACGATAAGCTCCGGGGAGAAACCACCCTCAACACCACGCCGCAGGATTTCTGGCCGATCAAGCACGACTATAGGCTCCAGTTCGACGGCAACGACTGGGTGGCTGCGAGCGAACTCTTGCGCGGGACGTGAGCGAGCCGGGTGAGTGGGCGCTCCCCGCTCGCTCGGTACCGTAGGGTGGGCAAAGGCGCACTTGCGCCGTGCCCACCATCTCTCTCGATCGAAAAAAATGCGTGGGCACGCTTCCGCTTTGCCCACCCTACGATACTGGCGCGAAGGTGGACGAACAGGAGACCCTTATGCACTTCCAACACTCCGCCCGGTCGCTCGAGCTTCAGGAGCGCGTCCGCCGGTTCATGCTGGAGCAAGTCGAGCCGGTCGAGGAGCTCTATTACGAGCAGGTGAAGCCGGAAGCGGCGCGCTACAAGACGCCGCAAGTGTTGCAGGACCTGAAGCGGCTGGCGCGCGAGCAGGGGCTTTGGAATCTCTCCGGCGAGCACGGTCCCGGCCTCTCTAATCTCGAATATGCCCCCTTGAAGGAGATCATGGGCCGCATTCTCTGGGCGCCGGAGGTGTTCAACTGCTCGGCGCCCGATGTCGGCAACATGGAGGTGCTCGCGAATTACGGCACGCCCGCGCAACAAGAGCGCTGGCTAAAACCGCTGCTGGAGGGGCGCATCCGCTCCGGCTTCTCGATGACCGAGCCGCAGGTCGCCTCCAGCGATGCCACCAACATCCAGTGTGCGATCACGCGTGACGGCGACGACTATGTCATCAACGGCCGCAAATGGTTCACCTCAGGCGCGATGAACGAGGATTGCGAGATCCTGATCGTGATGGGCAAGACCGCGCCTGACGATCCCGATCGTCACCGTCAGCAATCCATGATCCTGGTGCCCAGGAACACGCCCGGCGTCCGCATCGTCAGGGACATGCTCACCTACGGCTATGATGACGCGCCGGCCGGCCATCCCGAGATCGTCTACGACAATGTCCGCGTGCCCGCCGAGAACATGCTGCTCGGCGAAGGCCGCGGCTTCGAGATCGCGCAGGGGCGGCTCGGTCCCGGCCGCATCCATCATTGCATGCGGCTGATCGGCTGCGCCCAGCGCGCGCTGGAATTGATGTGCCGGCGCTCGGTGTCGCGGGTGGCCTTCGGCAAGCCGCTCGCCGAGCAGGGCTCGGTGCGCGAGGACATCGCGCACTCCTTCTGCGAGATCACGCAGGCGCGGCTGCTCACGCTGCAAGCCGCCGACAAGATGGACCGCGAGGGCAACAAGGCCGCGCGCGACCTGATCGCCGCCGCCAAGATCGTGGTGCCGAGCATGGCTGCCCGCGTCATCGACCGCGCCATCCAGATCCATGGCGCCGCCGGCGTGTCGCAGGACACGTTCCTCGCGCGCGCCTATGTCTATGCCCGCTTCATCCGCATCGGCGACGGCCCCGATCAAGTGCATCTCGCCGCCATCGGCAAGGAACTGATCAAGCACGGTGGTGTCATCGGAGGCTAGAGCTTCTGTTGCAAGACAACGGTATGCAAAGGTTCTGAAGTTCCGCGCCATTGCGGTTTTCACGGACGTTGCGCAGTGGATCCTGCCGCTGAGCACGTAAGACTCCGGGGGGCGACCGCGGAGGTCATGTTGCTGACTCATTCCCTGTTTTAGACAGCGATAACGAAGACACGCGGGGACCGCTCAGGTTCTCGCAACGGTTCCGCGGCCAGGGGTTGGCGCGAATCCGCAAGAGACTGGCGCAAGTTCAAAAACGCTGACGCGTTCGCTTCGCCACGTTCTGCGGCATCGGGAACCGCACGAAAATTCAAAGGAGATGTAATGGTGTTCCGCTCGAGCGCCGCAGTTTGCGGCGCCCTGGTTGCGCTTGTCGTTTCTGTGACCGTTGCCCGCAGCGAAACAAGTGGGGCTCAATCAAGCGCCGTCGTCGAAGCCGCCTGCGAGGGAGCAATCGTTGGCGCAGCATCCACGTATAATCCATTCAAGCCCGGCAAGGAGGAGGGCGGCCCGAAAACAGCCACCGGCGAGCGTTACGATCCCGAGGTGTGGACAGCTGCGATCAAGACGAGCCTGCGCGGGAAGTTCGGCGGGGTCCAATTCGGCGCGCGACCGAAATATGCGCTGGTCGAAGCTGCCGGCAAGAAGGTCATCGTCAAGATCAACGACGTGGGGCCGCTCAGGCCTGGCCGCATCATCGATCTCAACGAGCGGACGATGCGCCATTTCGATCCGAGCATGGAGCTTGGCGTCATTCCCGACGTCACGGTCAGGCCGCTCTCTGGCGACGATTGGATACCGGGGCCGGTCGGTTGAGCGTTCGTTGATCTGGATCAACGAGGAGATGCCGCGGGATGGCGCGATGCGATTGCGCATTCCCGCTCGCATCGTACCGGAGCCCAACCATGTGGGTCCTGATGTATGTGTTTTCCTATTCGGTCAGTCCCGCCGCAACCAATGACAAGGCGGAATGGCGGCTATTGCCGACCGTAGTGTTCCAGGAATTCACCAGCGAGGAACGGTGCAAGGCGGCGAAGTCGACGCTCGAGGGGAGCTTGAGCCAGGCCGGCGCCAGGTTGAGGAGCGGCCTGGAGGATCTGAAGAGCCTGGGCAAGGCCGATCCCAGCCAGATCATCATTGCCTATAACGTGGAATGTCTGCCGAAATAGATTGGCGACCTCGCCCGCGCGGCCTTGGCGGCGAAGGCCCTTGGGCCACGTCACAATCGTCTCAACTGCGGTTTTGGCACAAACTGCACAGACGCGCCGCGTTATCATAGGTTAACGTTGGGCATGGGCAGCGACCTGATCATACGTGTCCTTGTCGTCGCGGCCGGTGCGTTCACCGTGGCTGCCGCCTCCCTGCTCATTTTCGGCTCTTGATCTATCTCAATTTGACGCACCGCGCCTTGGCGTTTCCTGCGTTCTGCAGGACAGGCGGACGAGGTGCAACGATGCGGCCTTGGGCTTTGCATTCGCTGGTGTGGGGGCTGACGGCGATCGGCTTGATAGCCATCATCTCCATGCTGCTCTGAGGGCGTCGGCGCCCGTGCCGTTGCAGATCCAGGCGCGCCGGCGGATGATGAGGCATGATAGGCAAGCCCATCCTCATCGTTTTCGCCGGTCTTCCTGCCACCGGAAAAACCACGCTTTCACGCGAACTGACGCGGCGGTATGCGGCGAGCTATATCCGCGTCGATGCAATCGAGCAGTCCTTGCGCGCGGCGGGCCATGATGTCGGTCCGATGGGCTACGTCATCGCCAACGCGCTGGCGGCGGAAAACTTGAAGCTCGGTCGCGCGGTCGTCGCTGATAGCGTAAATCCGGTTCTGGCAAGCCGCGAGGGCTGGCGGCAGACGGCACTGCAAGCATCAATACCCATCGCCGAGATCGAAGTGATCTGCAGCGATGTGGCTTTGCACCGGCAGCGGGCGGAGACGCGCAAGTCCGATATTCCCGGCCTCAGGCCGCCGACCTGGCAGGACATCGTCACCAGGCACTACGAACCGTGGGATCGAGACCATCTGGTGCTCGATACCGCCCATGATTCGGTCGATCATCTGCTTGCGCTGGTGGAGATCTATCTTCGCGATGTGATGGAGTGATCGGGTTCCCGCCCGGCGCGACATTTTGTTGGCGGCGAGCTTCGTCATCATCTGTTCAAAATTCGCGGCTAGCCTTTGCCTCGACGATTGGTTCGCCGGATGTACGCGAACTGGATCGCAAGCCTCGGCCCCGCGTGCCGGGGCTTTTTGTTGTCGAGGCTGCTTGAGCGAGGCTATCCGCGCTTTTTGCACGCGTCGCGATGCCGCAGTCCGCGGTTAGTCCATTCGCCAATCCAACTATCGGACAGCACCAGCAGAGTATGGCTCCGCCCGCGGTTCCGTCGGGGATGCACGCAATGGAACCAAAGGCGAGTAGGACATTAGTAACACCTTCTGGTTGAGAGTAGGGATGATCGTTATTCTCGGATTCGTAATTCCCTTCGACCGTACGTCTCGCCGCACGGTTTGAACCGCGCAGCAGAGAGAGGTCGGGCTCTTGGGGAACTCAGGAAGTGCTTTCAGCGCCAAGCAGCGGTGGATGATCGTTGCTGCGATGCTGCTGACGGCTGGGCTTGTTCAGATTCCCGTCGTCCTCAACCCGGATTTGGGTTGGCTGCTCACTGTGGACGAAAAGATCCTGGACGGCCAAAAGCTTGGCATCAACCTGTTCGAGTCCAACCCGCCTCTGTCGGTCTACATGTATATGCCGGCCGTGGTGTTCTCACGCCTATCTGGCATTGCGCCGCAGTTCATCGTGATCGCAATGGTGATGGTCGAAATCGCGGGCGCACTTTTGATCATCGATCGCGCCGCTGCGTCCGCGAGATTGGAGGCCGGAGAGAGAGGCATTTCGGCGTGGTTGTTCGCGTTCCTGCTCGCCGTCCTTCCCGGCGCCGTGTTCGGACAACGTGAACACATCGCCGTCATTGCGCTGACCCCTTTTGTCTTCATCACTGCGCTGCGTTGGCGCGGCCTCTCGCTGGGGCCGGCCGCAATCCTCGCAGGGGTGGGGGCGGGATTGGCGATGGGCATCAAACCGTTCTTTGCCCTGGTGGTGGGCCTTCCGGTCATCCTGCGCGTCGTCCGCCAGCGTTCCCTCAGGCCCTTATTCACGTCTGAAGCATGCATTGCCGCGGCGATCGTCGTCGGCTACGGCGCGCTGGTCGTCGTCCTGTTTCCCGCTTACGTCTCCACTTATGCGCCGATGGTCGCCGAGGCCTATCTCCCGATCCGCAAGGACCTCATCAGCCTGGTTCCTCTTCCGATCGTCGTGATCGCCGCTTCTGTTGCGTACCTGCGCTTCTCGGCGCCCAGCGATTTCAAAATGAGCGGCAACTCCTTGCCGTGGCTGGCCGCATCGGTCGGAGGAGCCGCCAGCTTCATCGTCCAGGGCAAGGCCTGGCCATACACGGCCCTGGCGCTTTGTGTGTTCGCGATTGCGGCGCCGTCGCTCCATCTTCGCACAAGGCCATTGAGGACGCCGACCCTGATCGGCGGCCTCGCCGCCGTCTTGCTCATCGGGCTCTATCTGTCGTCGCCGGCTCCGCGTTTTCCGCCGCTGCAAGGGCGCGTGCAGGCTCTCGCGGACCAGCCGCGGCTGCTGACGATTACAGATCACATCGGTCTGGGACATCCGCTCGTCCGTCAAATCCACGGAACCTGGGTCGGCAGCTCGTGCGCGCAGCTGCTGGGGGCAGGCGCGATCCTGCGCCAGCAGAGCGCGCAACCAAATCCCGCCGAGCAAGCGAAACTGGACGGCATCATCGATTTCGAGCGGCGGCATTTGCTCGCGGACATTCGCACCGGCCGGCCCAACGTCATCCTCGTCGATACTTATCTATTAAGTTCATTCCCGTTCGATTGGCTGGCCTGGGCCAATTCGGATCCCGAGCTGAAGGCGGAGCTCAGCCGCTATCGCGAAGTCGAGGATATCGGCCGCGTCAGGATATTTGTCGATCAGTCGGGATAGGCGCGCTGACCGCGGCATTTCGCGCGGTTGCCTGCCGCATGTCATCGCCGGCTCTCTGCCGACTGCCAGAGGCGCTCGATGAATCCGTCATGTTCCAGCGCCTCGATGAACGATCCGTCAGAGATATCGGTCTCCTTGAGTGAAGCCGCGGCCGGATACTTGGCTGTGAGCACGTTTCGTATGTTCTGCAGATTGCCCAGAAGCGGCTTCGGCACCCTCTGAAACACCGGGACGTGGTACCTGTAGAGCTCCTCGGCAGCGCCTCGGTCGGCGATGCCCAGATAGCGCTGGAGCAAGGGCACGACGAGATCAGGCTGGGTTTTGAACACATGGATCGTGTCGACGAAGCCTCGCATGACGTTCATGACCAGCTCGCGATCGGATGTGATCAGCCTGCGCGTGGTGGCGAATATCGAGGGAGCGCCGAACTCGTAAATCGGAAAGGCATTCCAGCCATGGCGGGACGCTCCGACAAAGCGTTGATCGACAGGAAGTACGCCGGCGTCAATCTCACCTGCCGCGAGTGCGCTGAAGATCCGATCGAACGTGACGAGCGGCAGGTAGGCGGCCGTTACACCTGCTTTCTCGATGGTGATGCGCGTCGCGACGCTGGTTTGACCCGTCTCCGAGAGCACGCCGACTTTTCTCCCGCCCAGTTGACTGAGCGCAGTGATCTCTTTCTGCGTCATCACGAACTGGTTTGGAAACTCCGTGGTCGGGGTCGCCAGGATGACGATATCGCTGCCCTTGAGCACTTCCTCGGCGACGGGGAGGACGCCGGTATGGGCGAACTCGACATCGCCGTGGATCAAACGAGCGGCGGCCTGCGGCCCGCCGATAGCCACCGCCGGCACGCTGACGTCGACATCATATTTCTTGAATATCCCGGATTCCACGCCCAGCCAGGCCGTGCTTTGCCACATTGCAAGCAGGCCGGTAGCGACGCGTGCCGGCTTGTTTGCTTCTTCGGTCCTGGCTGAGCGGACAGGGATGGCGGACGCGGCGGTCGCGCCGGCCACGAACTGGAAAAATGTACGCCGGACGATCTCCATGCGACCTCCGCCAGGGTGGCATCATGCCGGTGTTTTGCCCGACGTGTCAAATGGATTTCGTAAAATCAGCAGTCGTGGCGCTTCGCCGGCCAAGCCATTGATCTGGCTCGCCCGTCTACTGTGTATGGGGTTGTTTTCGCGATTCCGTCGGTGCGGGTCAATCGCCGCTGTTGCGAGCGGCGCGCGATTATCCCGCCTTGGCCGTGCGGTTGTCGGCGCGCAGGTTATGGAAGAACTTCTCCACCTCGCGCGACAGCGTGTCCGCGGTCGCGGTCAGGCTGCTCGCCGCTGACAGGACCGAGGAGGCCGCCGTATCCGTCTCGCCGATGGCGTCGCGGAGCGAGGTGATGTTGGCGACCAGCGTCTCGTTGCCCTGGGCGGCGCTCTGCGCGTTGGAGGAGATCTCGCGCGTGGCCTGGTCCTGCTGGCCGACGGCACCGGCAATCGCCGAGGTGACCTCGTTGATCTCGCGCACCGCGCCGCCGATCTCGCGCACGGCATCGACCGCGTTGCGGGTGGAGGTTTGGATCATCGCGACGTTCTCGCTGATGTCGGCGGTCGCCTTCGCAGTCTGTCCTGCCAGCGCCTTCACTTCGTGTGCGACGACGGCAAAGCCGCGGCCGGCATCGCCGGCGCGCGCAGCTTCGATGGTGGCGTTGAGCGCGAGCAGATTGGTCTGCTCCGCGATGGTTTGAATGAGGGTCAGAACGCCGTCGATGCGCTGCGTGGCGGCGGCAAGGCTCTCGATCTCGGTGATAGACTTCTCGGTGCGCTGGCCGGTCTGCTCGACCGCGCTTGCGCTTTGCCGCACCTGGCGGCCGATCTCCTCGACGGAGGCCGACAGCTCCTCGGCGGCACCTGCGACCGCGGTGACGTTGTGCGAGGCCTGCTGGGTGGCGTTTGCGGCGGTGCCGGCGCGGCTGCTCGCATCCGCGGTGACGCGGGTGATGGTCTGCGCGGTCTCGCGCATGACACTGGCATTGTCGCTGAGCCCGCGCATGATCGCGCCGATCGCTTCGCGGAACGCCTCGACCGATTGCTCGATGTGGCGCGCGCGCTCTTCGCGCATGGCGGAATCCTGCGAGACCTGCGAGGCGAGGTTGCGGTTGCGCCCCATCGCGTCCTGGAACACCTCGATGGCGCGGGCAAGGGCGCCAATCTCGTCGGCGCGGCCGGCGTGCGGCACCACGACATTCTCGGCGCCGTCCGCGACCTGCTTGATCGTCGCGGTGATCGCGGCGAGCGGCCGGGCGATCGAGCGGGCGATGATGATGATGCCGATCACGACCAGCGCCAGCGCCACGCCGCCGAGGCAGGTCAGCACGAAGGACAGCATGCGGTTGGTCTCGGTCTGCTGCGCGATCTGCCTGGCGCGCTCGGCATAGACCTTGGAGAGCGCCTCGAGATCCTTGTTCAGCGCCGAGCGCACGGCGCGGTTGGCGTCGTTATCGCCCCATTCGCGCCCCGCCGCCGCGTTGATCTCGACACCGCGGCGGACCAGCTCCTTGCGGAACTCGACGAACTGCTCGATGCGCTTCTTGAAGGTCGCGAACTGCTCGGCGTCGTCGGCCTTGACGATGCTTTCCCAGCCTTTGACCACGCCCAGGATCTGATCGTTGAACTTCAGCAGCCCGTCGCCGAACTTCTTCACGACCTTCGGCTCGGTCGACATGTAGACGCCGCGCGATTCCATCACGACCGCATAGACCAGCGAGTTGACGCGCTCGACGTTCAGCGCAGCCGCATTCGCCGTCTCGATCGCTGAGGTCAGCTCGGCGCCGCGGCGGCTGTTGTAGTCGGACAGCATCGCAATCGCCGCCGTCAGCAGGGCGAACAGCGCGAAGATCGCATAGAGCTTGGTGGCAAGCGAGAAACGGCCTGCCAGGCCGGCAGCATTCCCAGATCTGTCGATTTGCATGGTGTTCGGGCCCAAATGGCCAGGATCGGCCGGTGTGTGCGGTCGTGTAAAATTGATGCAAAACTATGCAGAATGAAGATGGACGCTGCGTTAACGCGCAAGTCCGGGGCGTGCGCCAAAGGTCTTGGGAAATAAGAGCCATCTCAGTAATTTGGTGCCGTCCTATCGTTCTCGGCAGGTCGGCCCCGGGGAGTGCCTGGAATGCCCCGAACATCGGGCGTGCGCACAAGCCGCCGAGCGCGTATTCCCTGATGCCAGCGCCGCCTTCGGGATCGACCGGGGGTCGGTCACTGGCCGACGAACCCGGAGGGGCCTTTGGTCTATCGCCACACCATCGACGCCACGACCTATGCCTTCGCCGACCTGCGCGACCTCCTGGCCAAGGCGACACCGCCGCGCTCAGGCGACCGGCTGGCCGGGATTGCCGCCGGAAGCGCGGAGCAGATGATCGCCGCGCGGATGGCGCTGGCCGACGTCCCCCTCGGCCAGTTCTTGCAGGAGGCCGTCATTCCCTATGAGGCCGACGAGGTCACCCGCTTGATCATCGACAGCCATGACGCCAGGGCCTTCGCGCCGGTGGCCTCGTTGACCGTCGGCGGATTCCGCGACTGGCTGCTGTCGGACGCCGCCACCCCTGAGATGTTGCGCAAGCTCGCGCCCGGTATCACCCCGGAAATGGCCGCCGCAGTGTCAAAGCTGATGCGTAACCAGGACCTGATCCTGGCGGCACGGAAATGCGAGGTCACGACCGCCTTCCGCAACACCATCGGCCTGAAGGGGCGGATGAGCACGCGGCTGCAGCCCAACCACCCCTTCGACGATGCGAAGGGCATCACCGCCTCGATCCTCGACGGCCTTCTGCTCGGGGCCGGTGACGCCTGCATCGGCATCAATCCGGCCAGCGACGATCCGGCTGTGATTGGCCAATTGCTGCGATTGCTGGACGAGATCGTCGCGCGGCTGAAAATCCCGACGCAAGGATGCGTGCTGACCCATGTCACCACGACGCTGTCGCTGATCGGGCAGGGCGTTCCAGTCGACCTCGTCTTCCAGTCGGTCGCCGGCACCGAGGCCGCCAACCGCAGCTTTGGCATCGACCTCGCGCTGCTGAAGGAGGCGCACGCGGCCGGGCTGTCGCAGAAGCGCGGCACGGTCGGCGACAATGTCATGTATTTCGAGACCGGCCAGGGCTCGGCATTGTCGGCGGGCGCCCATCACGGCGTCGACCAGCAGACCTGCGAGGCGCGCGCCTATGCGGTGGCCCGCGCCTATGCGCCATTGCTGGTCAACAGCGTGGTCGGTTTCATCGGCCCGGAATATCTCTACGACGGCAAGGAGATCATCCGGGCAGGCCTGGAGGATCATTTTTGCGGCAAGCTGCTCGGCCTGCCACTCGGCATCGACATCTGCTACACCAACCATGCCGAGGCGGACCAGGACGACATGGACAATCTCCTGACGCTGCTGGCCGCGGCCGGCGTCACCTTCATCATGGGCGTGCCCGGCGCCGATGACGTCATGCTGAACTACCAGTCCACCTCCTTCCACGACGCGCTCTATGTCCGCGACGTCTTCGGTGTGGCCCGCGCGCCCGAGTTCGACGATTGGCTGGTGCTATCAGGTATTGCCGGGGCCGACTTCAGGCTTGCCGGCGACGCGGGCCTTTTGCCCGATTTTGCCGCGCGGCTGATCGCGTGATGCGGAAAAACCTCGCGAAAACCCCGTCTGCCGCCGTGAACCGGGGAAACCCTTGGCGTGTCTCAGGAATTAGTTTGATGCCACAATATTGAGGAATTCCGGTCGCAGCGTTACGCTATGTTTCTGGAGACCTCGTCAGGATCGTTCGTGGAACGTGGTTGGGGGAAGTTCGATGCGCGCTGAAAGCAACGGAACGAGCCGGCATATTCTCTGCGTCTTTCCGCGTTACACCTCATCCTTCGGCACCTTCGAGCACGCTTATCCGCTAACCGATGGCGTCCGTGCCTTCATGCCGCCGCAGGGTCTGCTGCTGCTCGCGGCCTACCTGCCGAAGGAATGGCAGGTCAAATTCGTCGACGAGAACCTCCGCCGCGCGACCAAGGAGGAGTTCGAATGGGCAGAGGCCGTCTTCGTCAGCGGCATGCACATCCAGCGCCAGCAGATGAACGACATCTGCCGCCGTGCGCATGAATTCGACCTGCCGGTCGCGCTCGGCGGCCCTTCGGTCAGCGCGTGCCCGGACTATTATCCGTCGTTCGACTATCTCCATGTCGGCGAGCTTGGCGATGCCACCAATCAACTGATCGATATTCTGTCGCGCGATACGTCGCGTCCCGACGTCCAGGTGGTGCTGACCACCAAGGATCGCGTGCCGATGACGGAGTTTCCGATCCCGGCCTATGAGCTCGCCGATGTGAAACGGTACTTCCTCGGCAGCATTCAGTATTCCAGCGGCTGTCCGTATGAGTGCGAGTTCTGCGACATCCCCGGCCTCTATGGCCGCAACCCGCGCATCAAGTCGCCGGAGCAGATCATTGCCGAGCTCGACCGCCTGCGTGAATGCGGCATGACCGACACGGTCTACTTCGTCGATGACAACTTCATCGGCAACCGCAAGGCCGCAATGGATCTCTTGCCGCACCTCATCGAATGGCAAAAGAAGACCGGCTATGTGGTGCGGCTTGCCTGCGAGGCAACGCTCAACATCGCCAAGCGCCCCGAGATCCTCAAGAAGATGCGCGAGGCTTATTTCATCACCATCTTCTGCGGCATCGAAACGCCGGACCCGGACGCGCTGAAGGCCATGCACAAGGACCACAACATGATGGTCCCGATCCTCGAGGGCGTGCGCACCATCAATTCCTACGGAATGGAGGTGGTGTCAGGCATCATCATGGGGCTCGACACTGACAAGGCCAATACGTCGGAGGCGCTGCTCGCCTTCGTGGAGGAGTCGCGCATTCCGCTGCTCACCATCAACCTGCTTCAGGCCCTGCCGAAGACGCCGTTGTGGGACCGACTGGAGAGGGAAGGGCGTCTGGTCGACGATGAGGGGCGCGATTCCAACGTCGACTTCCTGCTGCCTTATGACGAAGTTGTCGCGTCCTGGAAGCACGCCATGAGTGTCGCCTACCAGCCGGAGAAGGTTTACGAGCGCTTCCAGTATCAATGCGACGAGGTTTATCCTCATCGCCTCAAGATGCCGGTGCCGGACGAGATGAAGACCTGGGCCAACATCCGCCGCGGCCTCGTCATGCTGCGCAACATCTTCTGGAAGGTCGGCGTGCTCGGCGATTACAGGCGCGTGTTCTGGAAGTTTGCGCTCGGACGCATCAAGCGCGGTGACATGGAGGGCCTGATCGGCTGCACCATGATCGCGCATCATCTCATCACCTTTGCGCGGGCGGCCACCAGCGGCGAGCAGAACGCCTCGAACTATTCGATCAGGTTGCGCGAAGCCTCCGTTCCCGCCGAATGACCGACGAGCCCGTTCCGGCCCGCCCGATCATCGACCTCAAGTCGCTCACGCCGGCGCGCGTCGCGCTCGGGCGCAGCGGCGCGAGCCTGCCGACCAAACCGCTGCTCGCTTTCACACTGGCCCACGCCCGCGCCCGCGATGCCGTGCATGCCGCTTTCGACGCGCCGGGTGTGATTGCCGGGGTGAGGGCGCTCGGCCTCGGCGCCACCGTGGTCAGCAGCCGTGCCACCGATCGCGCCGATTATCTGCGCCGGCCCGATCTTGGACGTCAGCTCGACGCCGGCTCCGCCGCGGCACTGGCGGACCTTGGCATCGCGCCATGCCAGCTTGCGATCGTCATCGGCGACGGCTTGTCGGCCGCCGCGGTCCACGCCCATGCGGTGGCACTGCTGCAAAGCCTGTTAACGCTGCTGGCTGGGGACGACGCTGTCGCGGTCGGCCGCGTTGTCGTCGCCTCAGGCGCGCGGGTCGCGCTCGGTGACGAGATCGGCGCGATTCTCGGCGCCCGCATGGTTGTGATGCTGATCGGCGAGCGGCCGGGGCTGTCAGCGCCCGACAGCCTCGGGGCCTATTTGACCTTCGCGCCGAAGCCCGGCCTGACTGATGCCGAGCGCAACTGCGTGTCCAATATCCACAAGGCCGGGTTGAGCTACGACGCGGCGGCCATCAAGATCGCCTGGCTGGTCCGCGAGGGGCTGGCGCGCCAGGTCACGGGCGTGGCGCTCAAGGACGAAAGCGCCGACCGCGCCCCGCGTCGAATCGGCACGGCTGTGCCAGAATGACGGACATTCCGGCAAAATCGCCGCATCTTGATCGATTCGGAGACCGCCGGCGTGCTTGCGAGAAGGGCGCTTGACCTGCTAAACCGCTGCCGGCGATTTTCCGCGCATTTTCAAAGGGCAAGCCTCCCATTGGTATGGCGTTTTCAAGCCGTTCGCGGGGCGCAATAAGCTCACAGCTAGAGCCGATTTAGGAACTGGACAAGGCATGCTCGAAAAGCACCGCGAGAATGAGGTTCATGTCGACAAGGTCGAGCAGGGGCCTGCGTCCTCCATTGCCTTTGGGCTGGAGCGTATCGGGCTGATCGCGGTCCGGGCGCCGATCGTCTCCTGCATCATCCTGGTCGCGCTGATCGTCGCCGCCGTGTTCGGCATCGAGCGGATCAAGATCGACGATTCGCTGTCGCAGCTGTTCCGCTCCAACACCCGCGAATTCCGGCAGTACGAAGAGGTGACCAAGAAGTTCCCGGCCGAGGAATTCGACGTCCTCGTCGTGGTCGAGGGCCAAAAACTACTGGCGCGGAATAACCTCGAGAAGCTCCGTGATTTCGTCACCGACATGCAACTGGTCGAGGGCACCCGCGGCCTGGTCTCGCTGTTCTCGGCGCGCCAGGCGCCGGCGCCGGGCAAGCTGCCGGCGGCGCTGTTCCCGGCCGAGCTGCCCGAGGGCGCGGCCTATGACCAGTTCATCGAGACTGTCAAAAACAACGAGATCATCCGCGGCAAGCTGTTGTCGGAGGACGGCACGCTGGCGCTGATCGTGCTCTCGCTCGATCCGCAGGTGGTCGCCTCCAGCAAGCTGACCAAGACCGTCGGCGACATCCGCGCGCTGATGAAGGAGGATCTCGGCGACACCGGGCTCAGCGTGCAGCTCTCGGGCGTGCCGGTGATGCAGCTCGAGATCCGCAACGCGGTCGAGCGCGACGGCCTCACCTACAACATCCTCGGCATTCTCGCCGGCTGCATCATCGCCATCATCTTCTTCCGCAAGATCTCGTTCATGGTGGTGGCGGCGTTCCCGCCGATGATCGCGATTCTGATCGCGCTTGGCGCGCTCGGCTGGGCCAATTTCAATCTCAACATGTTCCTGAACGTGATGACGCCGCTCATCATGGTGATCTCGTTTTCGGACTCGATGCAGCTGACTTTCGCCGCGCGCGACCGGCTGATCGCGGGCCAGGACAAGTTCACCGCGTTCAGGAACGCGGTGCTGGTGGTGGGGCCCGCCTGCGTGCTGACGCACGGCACCGCTGGCATTTCCTTCATCGCGCTGCAGTTCTCGGACTCCGACCTGATCCGCAAGTTCGGCGAGGCGGGCTTGGCTGCCACCATCATCGCGCTCATCACGGTGCTGTCGCTGGTGCCCGTGTTCGGCGTGCTGTTCGTGCGCAACGAGAAGATCTTTGCGGTCAAGTTCCAGAGCGCGGATGCCGGCGTGCAGGCGCTGCGCAATTTCTGCTACTGGATCGCGGTGCGCATGGTCGGCCGGCCCGGCCTGTTCAGCCTGATCGCGCTGCTGTTCGTCGCCAGCCTCGGCGTCATCTACGCCAATCTGCAGCCGCGCTACCGGCTCGCCGACCAGGTGCCGGACAAGCGCCAGGCGGTCGCCGCAAGCAACCGGCTCGATGCCAAGCTGACGGGCGCCAACCCGGTCAACGTGTTGATCACGTTCCCCAAGGGTGAATCGCTCTACTCGCCGGAGACATTGCAAACCATCGCCGACGTGCATGCGACCGTCGAGAAGGCCGCCGGCGTCGGCAACGTCTGGTCGCTGGAAACGCTGCGCCGGTGGCTCGCCGAAAAGGCCGGGAGCGACGACGTCGCGACCCTCAAGGAATATGTGGGTGTCATCCCCGAACATCTGGTGCGGCGCTTCATCGACGCCGAGCAGGATGCGGTGGTCGTGGCCGGCCGCGTGCCGGACAAGGACTCCAGCCAGCTTCTGCCGATCGTCGACAAGCTCGATACCGAGCTCGACGCCGTCCGCAAGAAGCATCCCGGCTACGAAGTCGCCGTCACCGGTCTTGCCGCCATCGCCGCACGCAACTCGGCCGGCATGATCGAGAAGCTGAATCGCGGTCTCACCGTCGAATTCGCGCTGGTTGCGATCTTCATAGGCCTTGCCTTCCGCTCCTGGGTCGTGATGTTCGCCTGCATCCTGCCGGGCATCTTCCCGGTGGTGATGTCGGGAACGGTGCTGTGGGCGATGGGCGAAGGGCTGCAATTCGCCAGCGTCGTCGCGCTCACCGTCTCGTTCGGCCTCGGCCTGTCCGCAACCATCCACTTCCTCAACCGCCTGAGGCTCGAGAGTAAACCCGGCGTCGGTTCGGCGCTCGCGGTCGAGCGCGCGACCGTGCTGGTCGGCCCGGCGCTGATCCTGACCACGGTGGTGCTGGCCTGCGGCCTCGTCGTCACCGTGTTCTCGGACCTGCCGTCGCTGCGGCTGTTCGGCTGGCTCAGCGCCTTCTCGATGGTGGCGGCGCTGGTCGCCGACCTCTTCATCCTGCGGCCGACGGCGATGTGGCTGATCAACCTCCACGCCAGGCTTCACGGCACGGACAAGCCGGCGATCTGAGCGGGGTCATCACGCGGCCACCGAATCGCAGCACGCTGGCTGCGGTTCGGAGGTTTCATGCGCGATATCAGGCACGACGGCGCGATCACGGCGTTTCAGCAGAAGCGGGGCGGCGATGCGGCCGCCTTCTTCGTGCCGTTCCTTAGCCCCGGTATGAGGCTGCTCGACATCGGCTGCGGCCCGGGAACGATCACGGCCGCGCTTGCGGAGAGCGTGGGCACGGCGATCGGCGTTGATATCAATCCGAACGCGATCGCGTCAGCCCGGCAGCTTGCCGCGCATGCGGGCCTGACCAATCTGTCCTTTGTCGAAGCCGACATGACCGCGCTTCCGTTCGAGGACGGTGCGTTCGACGCGATATTCTGTCATGCGGTGCTCTACCATCAGAGCCAGGCGATGTTGGCGAAAACGCTGGCCGAAGCGCGACGTGTGCTGAGGCCGGGTGGCCTGCTGGGCACGCGTGACGCCGATGTTGGCGGCAACATTCTCCATCCTGAGGTTGACGGCGTGCGCCTCGCGCTCGATCTCTGGCAGCGCTGGTACGAGCACGACGATCCCGAGGCACTTCGCTTCGGCCGCCGACAGAGCGCCGTTCTTCGCGCGCACGGCTTCACGCCGGTCTGGGCCGGCGCGAGCTATGTCAACCACAGCGCCGATGCTGCAAGCCGCACTGAAGCCGTCGCGGATGCGCGGCAGAGCCTGCTCGGTCTCGGGCCGCAGCTTGTAGGCAAGTCGCTCGCGACCGCCGACGAGATTGAGACCGCGCTTGCCGGCTGGGACGCCTGGGGCTGCGATCCCGACGCGGTTTATTTCAGATGCCGGTGCGAATGCATCGCGCGCAAGCCGTGATCCGCGGCCTTACGCCTCGACGTGGACGATCCCGTACGGGTCGAACTTGAAATCGTCCTCGGCGTAGTGCGATCCGCGCGAAAGTGCGAGGTTGCGCGCACGCAGAATTGCATCGACGCCGTCCGCGGCCATGTCATCGGCGATCTCGTCCATGAGCCTGGCCGCATCGCGGTCGCTGCCGCGCGACTTCGCGACGTAGATCTCCGGCAGCCCGACGAAATGGTAGCCGACGCTTTCATAATAGACGTCGCCGCCGAGTGGACGCTTGGCGAAGGCGAGGCGGCAGACCCGGCTCATCGCTGCCGTGACGGCGAGGCCCTGGTTTGTTTTCGCCGCCGCCTTGCACTCGGAGGCCAGCTGCATCCACCGTTTGAGACCATGCGCGACGCCGGCGCTCTCGCCTTTGGCGGCGGTGGCTCCCGCCTCGATCATCGCCTCGACGATGCGCAAGGCTGCGGCGGAATAGGCGACCGTCTTCTCCCGCTCCATCGGCGGGCTCAGCACGTAGAGAACCGATTTGTGGTTGGCGACAGCGGCCTCATCGGCGGCGGACCAGGCATTGGGAAAGGTGCGGTCCCAGCACACACCGAATGATCGCTCCATGTGCGGATCGGGTTTTGCTTGCGAATAGGTGCGGTCGATCTCGAAGCCGAAATCGGCGATCATCGTTGCGACGGCTTTCGGCGGATGAAGCAGACCGTCGTCCTTGCCGAGGAAACAGAGCACGTGGCGCGGCTTCACTGACGACGGCTGCATGTCCTTGCCTTGCTGGATTGACTGATCATCACTGGCCCACGCGGGAACGGCGGCGAGGAGTCCGATGGCCTTGAGCAGGTGTCTGCGAAACGGGTTCATGTCAGCGAAAAGCCCCCGGCTCGCGAAAACCGGGGGCTCGGTCCTTTTCAAGCGGAGACTGGCAATCAGCCCTTCGTCATCGTGATATTGACACCGCGGATCTCGCCCTTGGACGAGATCTGCACCGTCTGCTTGGTGCCGTTGGTGCGCAGCGTCAGGTTGGCGGCAAAACCGTTGGCCTCGACGAACACTTCGATCTGGCCACCGCCGGCGGTGCCCTGCAGATTGCCGAAGATGTTGCGGCTGGCCTCGCTCCAATTGCCGGAGATGCGGTCACCCTGGCTCGTCACGTCGCTGGTGAGGTCGAACTTGTAGCTGTCGGAGGCGCAGTGCAGCGCCTGCTTGAGGCTGAGGCCGGTGCCGGCGACCTTGTAGTCCGCCTTGCAGCGGATGCGCTCGGTCGAGCCGTCGGACAGCGACACCGTGCCGGTGCCGGTCCACGCGCCGTCGAAACCGGCGAACGGGCCGGACGACTGAGCGTGGCTTGCCGCAACCGAGAAGAGCAGCGCCGCACCGATGCCGGCTGCCTTGAGTGCCAGTTCAGATCGCCCAAAGAATTTCATCATCAATATCCCGTTTTGGAACCACGCCTGCTTCATCGCAAGCCGTCTCGCCACATCGAAAGTTTAGTGTTGTGAGCCTGTGTCAGGTTCAAGCTTCTGTGCCGGATAAGCCTAGTCGCCCGCGATGTCAGGCGCGCGAAGCGGCCTTGCCTAAGGTCCGGCCCCGATTTCCCTCTGTTTCCATATGTTTCCGGCCCAAATGGCCGGTCGGACAGATGCAGCGCTGCAACAGGTATGCAGTAAAACACCACGTGCCAGAATTATGACGTAGTATCAAGCCCTTACATCTGCCAATGAAGACCGAGGGAAGACCTGATTTGGTGAACGCGGCGCCAATTTGGCCGCATTTACCAGTGCTTGTGCCTTCTCCGGTGCCGCACTCTCCGTGGCAACTTGCCAACAGAACAATCCGTTCCCGTCGGCCCTGTGCTGCCCGGGATTGGTGCGATTCTGCCGTCAGAATGAAGGAATACAATGCGTAAGCTTCTCGTCGCTCTCACCGTGCTGTCGGCAACCCTGTCCACGGCTGCGTTCGCCCAGCAGGGGCGTGGCACGGATGCCGAGCAGAAGGCCTGCACGCGCGATGTGCAGAAGTTCTGCCGTCCGGTTATCGACCAGGGCGATTTCACCATCCTGGCCTGCCTCAAGGAGAACCGGTCCAAGATCTCGCAGGCCTGCGACCAGGTCCTGAAGGACCACAACCAATAAGCTCGGCCACTGGCCCACAAAGGCGGCCCTGGGCCGCCTTTTTCAGGCCGGATCCGCAGAGGGCTGCCATCGCGCGACAGGATTGGTTTTGCGGCCGTATTCCCCTATATGGGGGCCGCGGCGGCGTCGCCGGCATGAGCCCGCGCGAACGCAAAAGCCCCTTCTGTCCAAACGATTGTTGATCAGCCCTCGATGACCTCTGCGAGCGAATTGCGATCCGGCAAGGGTGACCGCGACGAGAATTTTCCCGTCGCGTCCTGGATCATTCATCCGCGTCATCGCGCCCTGATCCTGGCCTATTACAATTTCGTCCGGACCGCCGACGACATCGCTGATCACGCCACCCTGCAGGCGGACGAGAAGCTGCGTTATCTCGACCTGCTCGAGGCGGAACTGCTCGGCAAGGGCGAGACCCAGGCCGAGGCCGTCACCTTGCGGCGCGCGCTCGCCGAGCGCGGCATGGCGCCGCGCCACGCGCTCGACGTGCTGATCGCGTTCCGCATGGACGTAACCAAGCTGCGCTACGAGACCTGGGACGAGGTCATCCACTATTGCCGTTATTCGGCGATGCCGGTCGGCCGCTTCATGCTCGACGTCCATGGCGAAAGCACCTCGACCTGGGCGGCGTCGGATGCGCTGTGTGCGGGCCTCCAGATCAACAACCACCTCCAGGATTGCGGCAAGGATTATCGCGAGCTCAATCGCGTCTATCTGCCGCGCGATGCGCTCGCCGCAAGCGGCGCCTCGGTCGAGCAGCTCGGCCTGGCGCAGTCGCCGCCGGCGATGCTGGCCTGCCTGCAGTCGCTCGCGGTGCGCAACGAAGCGCTGCTGGGCGAGGGCAGGTCGCTGAGCGCCGAGATCCGGGATGTCCGCCTCGGCGTCGACGTCGCGGTGATCCAGGCTTATGC
Organism: Bradyrhizobium zhengyangense; assembly: GCF_022012555.1. Taxonomy (NCBI): domain Bacteria; kingdom Pseudomonadati; phylum Pseudomonadota; class Alphaproteobacteria; order Hyphomicrobiales; family Nitrobacteraceae; genus Bradyrhizobium; species Bradyrhizobium zhengyangense. The sequence continues at coordinate 514,826 of NZ_JAKLTZ010000005.1, forward strand.
GGACCGTATCGTGCGCCTCTTGAAAGTGCGCGATCCCCTGCGCGAGCGCGTGCACCTGAACAAGTTCGAACTGCTCACCTTCAGCCTTGCCGGCATCGCCGGTGAACTCGGCCGCCGTGCGATCGGCCGCAAAACCATCACCAATCCGGGGACTGCCCATGACGCTTGAGGCGACCGCGCCCAGCGCCAATTATGGCTCGTCCGCATCGAACAGCTCCTTCTACGCTGCGATGCGGATCCTGCCGCGCGACCAGCGCGAGGCGATGTTCCAGATCTACAGCTTCTGCCGCCAGGTCGACGACATCGCCGATTCCGACGGTTCGCGCGACCAGCGGTTGGCCGCGCTGCAGGAATGGCGCAACGACATCGATGCGCTCTACCAGGGCAATCCGCCGCCGCGGCTGAAGGACTACGTCGCCTCGGTGAAGACTTTTGGGCTCAAGCGGGAAGATTTCCTGGCCATCGTCGACGGCATGGAGATGGACGTGCCGCAGGACATTCGCGCGCCGGACATGGCGACGCTGGATCTCTACTGCGATCGTGTCGCCAGCGCCGTGGGACGGCTGTCGGTGCGGGTGTTCGGCCTGCCGGAAGAGGACGGCATCCTGCTGGCGTATCACCTCGGCCGTGCGCTCCAGCTCACCAACATCCTGCGCGACATCGACGAGGACGCGGGCCTTGGCCGGCTCTATCTGCCGCGCGAAGCGCTGCTGCATGCCGGCATCACCTCCAACGATCCGAACCGCGTGATCGCCGAGCGCGCGCTGCCGAAGGTCTGCCTGCCCCTGACGCAGCGTGCGAAAGCGCATTTCGAGAAGTCGGACGAGATCATGAGCCGCAACAAGCGTCGCGCGGTGCGCGCGCCGCGGATCATGTCGAAGTACTACCATTCCATCCTGGACCTCCTGATCGCGCGCGGCTTCAACGCACCGCGCGAGCCCGTGCGTGTGTCGAAGGTCACACGCATTTTGATCCTGCTCCGCTACGCTTTCATCTGATGCAAAACACAGCTCACATCATCGGCGCTGGAATTTCCGGCCTCTCCGCCGCTGTGCGGCTCGCCAATGCCGGCTACAAGGTCGCCGTGCACGAGGCGACGCACCAGGCCGGCGGCCGCTGCCGCTCCTATTTCGACGGCGCCACCAATCTCACCATCGACAACGGCAATCATCTGCTGCTGTCCGGCAACAGCCACGCGCGCGCCTATGCACGCTCGATCGGCACCGAGGCGGGCCTGGTCGGGCCTGAAAGCGCGCAGTTTCCCTTCGTCGACATCAAGACCGGGCAGCGCTGGCAGATCGATCTCGGCACCGGCCGGTTGCCGACCTGGGTGCTTGATGAGGGCCGCCGGGTCCCAGATACGAGTCTCACCGATTATCTCAAGCTGGCGCCGCTGATCTGGGCATCGGAACAGACGCTGGTCGGAAAATCCATTCCTTGCGAAGGCACGCTCTATCATCGCCTGGTGCAGCCGCTGCTGCTAGCGGCGCTCAATGTCGATCCGCCCGAAGGCTCGGCCGGGCTTGCCGGCGCGATCGTGCGCGAGACGCTGCTGGCGGGCGGGCAGGCCTGTCGTCCGCTGATCGCGCGCGATGGGCTCAGCGCCGTGCTGATCGAGCCCGCCGTGAAATTCCTTCAGGACCGGGGACACACGGTTCAACTCGGCCATGAGCTGCGCTCCTTCGTCAACAGCGACGGCAAGGTCAGCGCGCTGAATTTCGGCGGCGAGGACGTGATCCAGCTCAGCGAAGGCGACGTGATCGTGATGGCGGTGCCGCCGCGTGCCGCGACGAGCCTGCTGCCGGGGCTGACCGCGCCGACTGAATTCCGCGCCATCGTGAATGCGCATTTCCGCTTCGAGCCGCCGCCGGGATCGGCGCCGATCCTCGGCGTGATCGGCGGCGTCGTGGAATGGCTGTTCGCCTTCCCGAACCGGCTCTCCGTCACCATCAGCAATGGCGACCGCCTGGTCGACATGCCGCGCGAGGAACTGGCCCAGACGATCTGGAACGACGTCTGCGCGGCCGGTGGGGTCTCCGGCGAGCTGCCCCCGTGGCAGATCGTGCGCGAGCGCCGTGCCACATTCGCGGCAACGCCGGCCCAGAATGCCCTGCGTCCGGGGCCGGTCACGTCGCTGAAAAACCTGTTTCTCGCCGGTGACTGGACTGCTACGGGATTGCCTGCAACGATCGAGGGATCGGTCCGGTCGGGTGATCGCGCCGCCGATCTGGTGCTGGCCGCAAAGCGGGCCTGACGGGCAATGTCCCGGTCACTTTCAAATCGACGCCAGGAGCAATCGAGCGACATGGATTCCGTGAACGCGACCAGCCGCGAAGCTTTGGAATCGAGCATTGCGTCGGCCACGCAGGGCGTGATCGGCTTCCAGCAAGCCGATGGCCATTGGGTCTTCGAGCTCGAGGCCGACTGCACCATTCCGGCCGAATACATCCTGCTGCGTCATTATCTCGCCGAGCCGGTCGACACCGCGCTCGAGGCCAAGATCGCCAACTATCTGCGCCGCGTCCAGGGCGCCCATGGCGGCTGGCCGCTGGTGCATGATGGCGAGTTCGACATGAGCGCCAGCGTGAAGGCGTACTTCGCGCTGAAGATGATCGGCGATTCCGTGGACAGCCCGCACATGGTGCGCGCGCGGCAGGCGATCCACGCCCGTGGCGGTGCGATCAACAGCAACGTCTTCACCCGCTTCCTGCTCGCGACCTTCGGCGTCGTGACCTGGCGCGCGGTGCCGGTGTTGCCGATCGAGATCATGCTGCTGCCGTTCTGGTCGCCATTCCATCTCAACAAGATCTCCTATTGGGCGCGCACCACCATGGTGCCGCTGATGGTGATCGCGGCGCTGAAGCCGCGGGCGAGGAATCCTAAAGGCGTCGGCATCGACGAGCTGTTCCTGCAGGATCCGCGCTCGATCGGCATGACCGCGAAGGCGCCGCACCAGAGCATGGCCTGGTTCCTGCTATTCCGTTCGCTGGATGCGATCTTGCGCGTGATCGAGCCGCTGTTTCCGAAGAGCCTGCGCAAGCGCGCGATCGATGCGGCGCTTGCCTTCACCGAAGAGCGGCTCAATGGCGAGGACGGCATGGGCGCGATCTATCCGCCCATGGCCAACATCGTCATGATGTACGACGCGCTCGGCAAGGACGAGAACTTCCCGCCGCGCGCGATCACGCGCCGGGGCATCGACAAGCTGCTCGTGTTCAACGGCGACGAGGCCTACTGCCAGCCCTGCGTCTCGCCGGTGTGGGATACGACGCTGACGGCGCATGCGCTGCTGGAAGCCGGCGGCGACAAGGCGGTGCCTGCGGCCAAGCAGGGCCTCGACTGGCTGATCCCCAAACAAGAGCTCGAGGTGAAGGGCGACTGGGCGGCGAAGCGGCCGGATGTGCGTCCAGGCGGCTGGGCCTTCCAGTACAACAATGCCCATTACCCCGATCTCGACGACACCGCCGTGGTGGTGATGTCGATGGACCGGATGCGCCGGGAGCATGGTGCCACCGGCTATGACGCCGCGATCGACCGCGGCCGGGAGTGGATCGAGGGCATGCAGAGCGACGACGGCGGCTGGGCCGCCTTCGACGTCAACAACCTCGAATATTACCTGAACAACATCCCGTTCTCGGACCACGGCGCGCTGCTCGATCCCCCGACCGAGGACGTCACGGCGCGCTGCATTTCGATGCTGGCGCAGCTCGGCGAGACCGAAGCTAAAAGCAAGCACGTCGCCGCCGGCGTCGCCTACTTACGCAAGACCCAGCACCCCGAGGGGTCCTGGTACGGGCGCTGGGGCATGAACTTCATCTACGGAACCTGGTCGGTGCTGTGTGCCCTCAACATGGCCGGTGTCCGCCACGACGACCCCATGATGCGCAAGGCCGCCGCCTGGCTGGCCTCGATCCAGAACAAGGACGGCGGCTGGGGCGAGGACGCCGTCAGCTACCGGCTGGACTACCGGGGCTGGGAACCCGCCCCCTCGACCGCCTCGCAAACGGCATGGGCCTTGCTTGCCCTGATGGCTGCTGGCGAGGTTGATCACCCGGCCGTCGCCCGCGGGGTGGAGTACCTGATTGCAACACAAAACGAAAAAGGACTGTGGGACGAGCAGCGGTACACCGCCACAGGCTTCCCCCGCGTGTTCTATCTGCGATATCATGGTTACCCAAAGTTCTTCCCGCTGTGGGCGCTGGCGCGGTATCGGAACTTGCGGAACACCAACAGCAGGGTGGTAGGGGTCGGGATGTGACTTTGGGGACGGGGGACTATTTTACTGCGGGCAATGCCATTGATCCGCGGCCGATCTTGATCGTGACCGGACTTGTCCAGGAGGCCCGCATTGCCGCCGGCCCCGGCATGGCGGTCATTTGCTCGTCCAGCAGCCCGACACAATTGCGCGCGCTCCTGACGGTGGTGGACCCCGAGACGATTCGCGGCGTGATCTCGTTCGGCGTCGCCGGCGGGCTCGATCCGAGCTTGCGCTCCGGCGACGTCGTGGTGGCGACCGAGGTACTCTCCGGCGATGCCCGCTGGGGGGCCGGGCTGTCGCTCAGCGACGACCTCATCGACAAGCTGACCTCCGGCCGCCGCCGGGTCGTGCGCGGCAGCCTCGCCGGTGCCGAGGAAGTGGTCACGGGTTCATCCTGCAAGGCGGCGCTGCATTCGGAAACCGGCGCCTCCGCCGTCGACATGGAAAGCCACATCGCCGCCGCCTACGCCGCCGAGGCCGGCCTGCCGTTCGCCGCAGTCCGCGTCATCAGCGACCCCGCCCACCGCGCGCTGCCGGCGCTCGCCCGCGCCGCCATCAAGCCCAACGGCCAGATCGACCTCGCCGCCGTCCTGCGCGGCATCGTCCGCAACCCGGCCACGCTCCACGCCCTGGTCTCCACCGGCCTCGACTTCAACCGCGCGCTGCGGTCCTTGCGCGGCTGCCGCGATTTCCTGATCGGCACGGAGCTGGTGGACAGCGAAGCGCTGGTGGCGGAGACGATCTGAGCTTTTCAGCCCGGCAAAACAACAGGCCCGGTCGCGATGCGATCGGGCCTTTTTGTTTTGGTGCAGTCGTCGCAATGGAGCGACTTGTCCGCCACCAGCGGGACTCCCTAGGATGGGCTGAGCCCTTGCGAAGCCCATCTCTTCCCGCTCTCCGTAGTCGCGGCCATCACCTGACTGATCGCGAGCTTAGTCGGCTGGATAGTTGCGAACTTCGAAACAAGCGGATGGATTTCGCGAAGGGATCAATCCACCTACGGGACTGACGTGTTTTGCAATTTCATGAGGTCCCACGAATGGGCGATCATCCCATTTTTGATGCTTTAGCGAGCTGGCCAGGCCGGGTTCCGACCCAGCGTGCCTTCGAGGCACGTGGCTTCCTGATTCCGGCTGCCTGGCAGAACAGGATGATCGAGTTCTGCGGAGCGAGCCAGGCGGAATTGCTCAATCGTTATTGGGATGAGGTAGCGATGGAGACGATGCGATCCGTCGGAAAGGTGCAATCGGACCTCAGGAGATTCCTCATTGAGCCGCGATATCGCTCTGCCTTTCTGGATGATCTGTTTGCCCGAAAGGATTTCGTCGACCCGGCTGTTCCGAATGGACCTCTCATCAAAGGTTTGCTCGATCATTTCAAAAGAGCATGGAGCGATCAGGAGTTTCGAGACAAAGACATCGCCTTTCGAAGAGAGTTACAGAAGCGCGAGTGCGCACGTCTGGGAATCCAGACGACAGGATGGACCGGAAAGAAGCGGGGCATCATTCCTTTTATTGATGAGTTCTGCGTTGCACTCGCATTCAAGCGCCGCCGTAACCGTTGGCATAAGAGGCTGGATTGTGGCCTTGTCTTCGAGGTTGGCCTGGATCTCGGCGGCGACCCCCAGCGGGTGGGAGCCCCTCTGGTTTTTCGGATACTCCATGAAAGTGATTCAGAATGTGTTTTCGAAATGGGAGGGAATGAAGCGTTTGATCGGCTCATTTACGGAAGCCGATTGTATTGGGCATCTGTTGATCCCGACGAATGTATTCTCGGAATCCGGGCTTACATTGAGCTATTCGACGTTATCGCTGCATCGTTTGGTGCTTCTCAGAAGCCTAGTTCGTAGAATGAGCTGAGCCCTTGCGAAATCCATCTCGTCCCCGACTACCGTGACAGTGCTGGACTGCACCCCTGGAGTGAATCACGATAATTACAGTGACGGTGCCGGGGCTGTCGCTCAGATTATCAGCCCGCGGCAATCACGAAGTATCTGGTTCAGCACGAAATGAAGACCGCGGCGTCGAGACTTCGTGCCTCGCGGAAAGCGACCAGCTGGTGCCGCTTTCGAAACTGCCAGCATGGCATAGTGCCACTGTTTTGCCCGACGGGTCAAATGATATTCGTAAAATACGAAATTTGGTCGGTCTTAATCGCGGCCGGCTGACGGCGCCGCTGGTTACGAAAACGGACCCGCGCCGCAGCTGCGGCGATCCTTGCCGGTTTGATGCCGATTTGCTCGACGCTGCAATGACCTAACCAGGTAGAGCCGATGCCAGCGAGCGATCGCGCTTCTACTGTGCATGGGGTTGTTTTTCATTTTGTGGGAGAGTGAGCAAAAGAAAAGGCCCGGTCGCGATGGCGACCGGGCCTTTTTTCGTTCGCGCGTGCTCGCGCGACTTACGCCGCCGTCGAAGCCTTCCGTGCCGCCTTCGCCGTGGCGGCGTCGGCCTCGTCCTTGCGGATCTCGGAGAGCTTCTTCTGGACCTGCTCGGAGAAGATGTACTGCGCCGGGCGCTGCTTCGACATGTCGATCTCCGGCGCCATCGGGCCGGTGGTCCTGATGCCGCGCAGCGACACCCACATCGCCTTGATCGGGTTGTTCAGCGCTGCGGTCGCCGCCGTCGGCTCGTAGCCGCAATGGGCCATACAGTCGGCGCACTTCTCGTACTTGCCGGTGCCGTAGGTCTCCCAGTCGGTGGTGTCCATCAGCTCCTTGAAGGTTTTGGCGTAGCCTTCACCGAGCAGATAGCAGGGCTTCTGCCAACCGAAGATGTTGCGCGCGGGCATGCCCCAGGGCGTGCACTCATATTCCTGGTTGCCGGCGAGGAAGTCGAGGAACAGGCCGGAGTGCATGAAGTTCCACTTCTTGCCCTTGCCCATCGCAAAGACGTCGCGGAACAGCTTCTTGGTCTTGGTGCGGTTGAGGAAGTGCTCCTGGTCCGGCGCGCGCTCATAGGCGTAGCCGGGCGACATCGAGACGCCGACGCCGAGCTCGACGGTGAGGTCGAGGAACTTCGCGATCTCCTCGGCCGGATGGCCGTCGAAGATGGTGGCGTTGACGTTGACGGTGAAGCCGCGCGCCTTGGCCGCCTTGATCGCAGACACCGCGCGGTCGAACACGCCCTGCTGCGACACCGCCTTGTCGTGGTGGTCGCGCAGGCCGTCCAGATGCACGGAGAAGAACAGGTAGGGCGAGGGCTCGAACAGGTCGAGCTTCTTCTCGAGCAGCAGCGCGTTGGTGCAGAGCGAGACGAACTTCTTGCGCGCGACGAGGCCGCGCACGATCTCGCCGATCTCCTTGTGGATCAGCGGCTCGCCGCCGGGAATAGCCACCATCGGCGCGCCGCACTCGTCGGCCGCGTCCCAGCACTCCTGGGCGGTCATGCGGCGGTTGAGGATCGCATCCGGATAGTCGATCTTGCCGCAGCCGACGCAGGCGAGGTTGCAGCGGAACAGCGGCTCGAGCATCAGCACGAGCGGATAGCGTTTGCGGCCAAGCAGTTTCTGCTTGAGCAAATAGCCGCCGATACGCATTTCCTTGAAGAAGGGGATTGCCATTACACGTTTCTTTCTGGGCTTGAAATTCGGGTAGGTCAGCTTGCAGCCAGTTCGGCCGGAAGCCTGAATTCGATGTTTTCCTCGCGGCCCGGGAGCACCGAAACCGTCACCGGTCCGATCCGCCGCAGCGCTTCGATCACGTCATCCACCAGCACCTCGGGCGCCGAGGCGCCGGCCGTAAGGCCGACGGACCTGGCACCTTTCAACCACTCCGGATTGAGCTCGCGGCCATCGGCGATCAGATAACTCGCGACACCGGCCTCAGTGCCGATCTCGCGGAGCCGGTTCGAGTTCGAGCTATTGGCAGCGCCCACCACCAAAATCACGTCGACCAGCTTGCTCAAGTCCCTTACCGCAGATTGGCGGTTCTGTGTCGCATAGCAGATATCCCGGATGTCTGGGCCTTGAATATCTGTAAATTTGGCTTGAAGGGCCTCAATAATGCCCTTGGTGTCGTCGACCGACAGGGTGGTCTGGGTGATGTAGGCCACTGGCGTATCCGCCGGCAGCGTCAGGGCCTTGGCCTCTTCGACGCTCTGGACCAGCAGAACCGGGCCGGGAACCTGGCCCATCGTGCCCTCGACCTCGGGGTGGCCGGCATGGCCGATCAGGATCAGGGTGCGGCCCTTGGTGATGTAGCGCTTCCCCTGATTGTGAACTTTCGTGACCAGGGGGCAGGTGGCGTTCAGCACCGGAAGGTCGCGCGCGGCCGCCTCTACTTCGACGCTGCGGGCGACGCCATGGGCACTGAAAACGGTCACGGCCTTCGGCGGAACCTCGGACAGCTCCTCGACGAAGACAGCGCCTTTGGCCTTCAGGCTCTCGACGACGTATTTGTTATGCACGATCTCGTGGCGCACGTAGACCGGCGGGCCGTATTTCTCCAACGCCCGCTCGACAATCTCGATCGCGCGCACCACGCCTGCGCAAAAGCCGCGCGGCTGCGCTAGATAAACTTCCATTGGACGCCCATCACGCAAGTTGCACCAATCCGCTTATTTGTCCCCGGCGGCACCCCGATATGGGCCAACGCTGCAATATCCGCACCATTGGTGTCGCAACCGCGGTAACCGCCCACCCCATCAGGGTCTCGGCGCATGCAGGCACAGCACTTTGTGTCAAAAAATCGGCAATAAGGAAAGGTGTAAGGAGCCGCGGGTTCCGGGTAGGACCGATATGAGGTATTATAGTGCGCCATTTCGGATGAGCAAGACGGCGACGTTTGTGCTCACCCCTTCGTCACTTTGCCGCCTCAAGTCTCCGGCTATACCGCCGTCCCGCATGATTTTGCCATGGTCTTTCGCCGTTTACTTCGAACCTTGTTCCGGTGAGAACGACCCAAAACGGCAATAGGTTTCGCCCGGGAACTCCGCTAAACAGCGGGCGTTTTCGGCAGGCTGCTAACACTAGAAAGAAAAGATGCTGCAAAGCGTAGTCGTTGCCATCGTCAGGGCCTGTACCCGGTTTGCCTCCCTCGTCGTCGTTCTCGGGCTCCTGCTGGCGGTAGGGGCCGGCTATTACACGTCCCGGCACTTTGCCATCAACACCGACATCAATTCGCTGATTGCCCAGAATCTCGACTGGCGCCAGCGCGACCAGCAGTTCGATCGTGCCTTCGACCGCGATGCCACGATTCTCGCGGTCGTCGAGGCCAAGACACCGGAGATGGCGACCGCGGCGTCAGACGCGCTGTTCGCCAAGCTGAAGGACAACAAGGCCGAATTCCAGTCGATGCAGCAGCTCGGCACCGGCGAGTTCTTCGAGAAGAACGGCCTGTTGTTCCTGCCGACCGAGGAAGTCGGCAAGATCACCAGCCAGTTCGAATCCGCAGCGCCCCTGATCGAGATCATGGCCGGTGATCCCTCGATCCGCGGCCTGACTGGCGCGCTGGAGACCGGGCTTGCCGGCGTCAAGCGCGGCGAGGTCAAGCTCGACAGCACCGAGCGGCCGTTCAACCAGATCGCGGAGACCGTCGAGACCGTGCTCAGCAAGGGCAATGCGATTTTCTCCTGGCGCGAGCTCGTCAGCGACAAGCCGCTACAGGATTCGGACAAGCGGGCCTTCATCGAGTTCAAGCCGATTCTCGACTACAACGCGCTGGAGCCCGGCAAGGGCGCGACCGACGCGATCCGCAAGGCCGCGGTCGATCTCGATTTCGCGACGAAGTACCAGGCGCGGGTGCGGCTGACAGGTCCGGTCCCGATCGCGAACGAGGAATACGCGACCGTCCAGGAAGGCGCCATCGTCAACGGGGTGGGCACGGTGGTCGTGGTGCTGCTGATCCTGTGGCTCGCGCTGCACTCGTCGAAAATCATCTTCGCGGTATTCGTCAATCTCTTCGTCGGCCTCGCGCTGACGACCGCCGCCGGCCTGATGATGGTCGGCTCGTTCAACCTGCTGTCGATCGCGTTCGCCGTGCTGTTCGTCGGTCTGGGCGTCGATTTCGGTATCCAGTACAGCGTCCGCTACCGTTCGGAGCGCTACAAGCACAACGATCTCTCCGGCGCGCTGGTGCTTGCCGCGAAGCGCTCCGCAGTGCCGCTGTCGTTGGCGGCAATGGCGACTGCCGCCGGCTTTCTCTGCTTCCTGCCGACCGACTACAAGGGCATCTCCGAGCTCGGCCAGATCGCCGGCGTCGGCATGCTGGTGGCGTTCGTCTCCAGCATCACCGTACTGCCCGCGATGCTGAAGCTGCTGAATCCGCCCGGCGAGATGGAGCCGGTCGGTTATGCCTTCCTGGCGCCGCTCGATTACTTCCTGGAGAAGCACCGTGTGTTGGTCGTGGGCGGCACGTTGCTGCTGGCGCTCGCCGGCCTGCCGCTGCTCTACTTCCTGAAGTTCGACTTCAACCCGATGAACCTGCGCAACCCGAACGCGGAGTCGATCGCGACCTTCCTCGACCTGCGCAAGGATCCCAACACCGGCGCCAATGCCATCAACGTGATGGTCACGTCGGAAGAGCAAGCCAGGCAGGTTGAGGCGAGGCTCGAAAAGGTCCCCGAAGTACTGCGGGTGATGTCGCTCAACAGTTTCGTGCCTGAGGACCAGCAGCCGAAACTGAAGCTGATCGCGCAGGGCGCCAAGGTGCTGAACCCCGCGCTCAATCCGGATCAGATCGATGCAGCGCCGTCGGACCAGGAGAATGTCGAGTCGCTGAAATCCTCGGTCGACAATCTCCGCCGGACTGCGGGCGACGCCAAGGGCCCTGGCGCGGTTGCCTCGCGTCGACTCGCGGACGCCCTGGAGAAGCTCGCCAACTCGGATGAAGCGACCCGCAACAAGGCGCAGGACGTGTTCGTCGCGCCGATGAAGATCGTGTTCGACCAGCTGAGAAATGCGATGCAGGCCGGGCCGGTCACGCTGAGCTCATTGCCGCCGGATCTCGTGAGCGCCTGGAAGAGCAAGGACGGCATCATCCGTGTCGAGGCTCAGCCCAAGGGCGATCCGAACGATAACGATACGCTGCGCAAGTTTGCGGCCGCCGTGCTCGCTGCCGAGCCGACCGCGATCGGCGGACCCGTCTCGATCCTGAAATCCGGTGACACCGTGGTGAATGCCTTCATCCATGCCGGCATCTATGCGCTGCTGGTGATCGGCCTGTTGCTGTGGATCACGCTCCGTCGCATCGTGGACGTGCTGATGACGCTGGTGCCGCTTCTGGTTGCGGGTGCGGTGACGCTCGAGATCTGCGTGTTGATCGGCCTGCCGCTGAACTTCGCCAATATCGTCGCGTTTCCGCTGCTGCTCGGCGTCGGCGTCGCGTTCAAGATCTATTATGTCGTCGCGTGGCGGTCCGGCAGGACGAACCTGCTTCAGACCAGCCTGACGCGGGCGATCTTCTTCAGCGCGCTGACGACGGCGACGGCGTTCGGCAGCTTGTGGCTGTCGAGCCATCCGGGCACATCCAGCATGGGCAAGCTGCTCGCTTTGTCGCTGGTGACGACGCTTGCCGCAGTGTTGCTGTTTCAGCCGGCCCTAATGGGCAAACCCCGCAATCTCAGGGAGTAGGCAGATATCGCCGACGGGGTCAGTGGAGCTCTTCTGACCCGGCTTGGCCGCGGCGGCACTCTTCGGCGTGGTCGCGGTCGGCACAGGTGCCGCGGCAGCCGGCGCAGACTTGGGCGCCGCACCGGTGGTTTTTGGCGCGCCCTTGGCCATGGCGTTGGCGGTGCTCAGGGGAATCGGCGGACCAACGCGGGTCCAGGTCTCGCCGCCGCACAGGAAGCCCAGCACGCAACCCTTGATCTCGAGCTGGTCGGTGCCATTTGGCGTGATGGTCGCACTATACATCTGACCATCCTTGGCGTTGTAGACCTGACCTTCCCATTGCTCGGCGCCAGCCGTCTTCTTCATGTTGATCAGGGTCGCCATGCCCAGTGTCGGCCTGTTCTTTTTTGAGACATCCGGGTTGTTCTCGTCACGGCCTCCGGGCTGCTTTTCCCAGGAAACCGCGCCCCACATGCTGCCATTGCATTGCGCGACACGGATATTGGCGACGCCATCGGCGACGCGCCAATCGCCGGTGGGATCGGCGGCAAGCGCCGGTGTCAGGCCGGCGTAACCACCTGCCAGTATTATTCCGGTGTAAATGGCCAAACGCATATGTGTTCCTCGGCAGTGCAACATGGTCTAAAGCTGTGCTTGCGAAGATGGTCCGAAAAAGGGCAAAAGGCCGCACAGACCCTTTTCCGTTCGCTGATCGTTTTCAGTTGACGAAGCGGCCCTCAACCGAAGTATGTAGCGGATGATCAGTCCAAATCCAGACATGTCCCAGTTGTTCGCGGACCGTCAGGCCCAGCGCAGCACCCTGCATAATCGGTACCTGAACGAGCAGTTCGTCCGGGTTCTCAAGACCATCGGCTACGACGTCGGCTTCCAGAAGGGGCAGGGGCAGTACCTCTACGATCGCGAGGGGGCACGCTACCTCGATCTCTTGTCCGGCTTTGGCGTGTTCGCAATCGGGCGCAATCATCCTGTCATGCGCGAGGCGTTGAAAAGCGTGCTCGATGCCGATCTGCCCAATCTGGTCCAGTTTGACGTCTCGGTGCTGGCCGGCGTGCTCGCCGAGCGGCTTCTGAAATATGTTCCCTATCTCGACAAGGCGTTCTTCGCCAATTCCGGCGCCGAATGCGTCGAGGCCGCGATCAAGTTCGCGCGCGGCGCGACGGGGCGTCCCGGCATCGTCTATTGCGCCCACGGCTATCACGGCCTGACCTATGGTGCGTTGTCGCTGACCGGCGATTCGAACTTCCGCACCGGCTTCGAGCCGCTGCTGCCGGGCTGCACCTCGGTTCCGTTCAACGATCTGGCCGCGCTCGAGAAGGCGCTGGCCTCGCGCGAGGTCGCTGCCTTCGTCGTCGAGCCGATCCAGGGCAAGGGCGTCAACATGCCCTCCGACGAGTTCCTGCCGGGCGCGGCCGCGCTCTGCAAGAAGTACGGTACGCTGTTCGTCGCCGACGAGATCCAGACCGGCATGGGCCGGACCGGCCGCTTCCTCGCGGTCGAGCACTGGAACGTCGAGCCCGACATGGTGCTGCTGTCGAAGTCACTGTCGGGCGGCCACGTGCCCGTCGGCGCCGTGCTGACGCGCAAGAGCATCTTCGACAAGATTTTTAATCAGATGGATCGCGCCGTGGTGCACGGCTCCACCTTCTCCAAGAACGATCTCGGGATGGCCGCGGGCATCGCCACGCTCGATGTGATGGAATCGGAGAAGCTGATCGAGGCTGCGGCCAAGCGCGGTGCCGAGCTTCGCCTCGCGCTCACGCGTATGGTGCCCGGCTACGAGCTGATGAAGGAAGTGCGCGGCAAGGGTCTGATGATCGGCATCGAGTTCGGGCCGCCGAAATCGCTGCGGCTGCGGGCGTCCTGGAACGTGCTGGAGGCCGCCAACAAGGGCCTGTTCTGCCAGCTCATTACCGTGCCCCTGTTCAAGGACCACAAGATCCTGACCCAGGTCGCCGGTCACGGCAGCCACACCATCAAGCTGCTGCCGCCGCTCACCATCACCGAAGAAGACTGCAACTGGATCGAGCGCGCCTTCGACGACGTCATCGCCGGCAGCCACAAGGTCCCCGGCGCGATCTGGTCGCTCGGCAAGACGCTGGTCGACAACGCGGTGCGACGGTCGGCATAGACACCGAGCGGTCCGCGGCTCAGCGGAGCCAGCGCGGTACGTGAGGCGCAACGGCGAGCGTGTTGTGCTCGACATATTTGCTGCTGCCCCTCAAGATGCCGCTTCATGCGATTTGCAATTGTTCTCGTCTCGCTTCTCCTGTTTCTGACGTTCGTCGTGTCCAGCGCGCGCGCCTGGCTCAGCTACAACGGTTACAGAGAACTAATGCCGAAGCCCCGCGTGGTCGGGGCGCTTGCGGCCATCCGTGTCTCCATGCGTGCGATGCACGATCCCGGCGATCCCGACCTGTCGCGGGAGTGCCTGGCGCAGCTCAAGAGTTTCAGGATTGCAGCTCTGATCGCCGCCACGACATGGATCGCGACGGGATTATTTATCGTCACATTGAGAGCATTTGATCTTCAGCGGCTCTTCGACTGAAATCGACCGCGGAAATAAGTCTATCCCTCCACATTCGCCTTCATCGCCGCCTCGAACTTGTCGACGAACTCGGTGAGCTCGTCGCCGCCGATGTCGCTGACGGCCCAGAAGTTCAGGCCGCGCTCACCCCAGCGGCGGCAGTTGAAGCCCTGCATGGTCTGCGTCTTCGGTGGCCGATGCTCGGTGCTCGCGGTCTGCGACACGAACAGGTTGATGATGTGCTGCCGGCGCTTGTAAACGACCGCGCCGATCGCACGTGCATCAACGTAATCGAGCCGGCCGCCGACCAGCGTAAAGCCTTGCGCGGTAAGGTCGATCACCGGCGGGGCAACGTCGAGCTTGCCGTTGAACCACGGCTTGACGGTGTGCTGGTCGGTCGAGACGACGTCGATGAGATGGCCGGCCTGGAGCGAGCGCAGATGCGCGGAGACGACCTCCGAGAGGATGCGCTGCTGGTCGTCCTGGCGCAACACGACGGCGACGACGCCGGAGGCGGCGAGCGCGGAGACGGCCGAACCCATCGCAAAGCCGCGCAGCACCGAGCGTCGGCTGAGCTGCGGCCGCGCCTGCGGGAGCGAGGCCTCGATACGTGCGCGCAGGCTCGCCGGTGCCGTGTAGCGCAGCTTCGCACCGGCAAGCGCGTGCCGCATTTCGCGTTGCGCGGCAAGTTCGGCCGCGCAGGCCGGGCAGGTGGCGATATGGGCTTCGACCTCGCGCGCGTGGCCGGCATCAAGCTCGTTGTCGAGCAGCGCGTGAAGCAGGATCTTTGCTTCGTCGCAGGTCATCTCAAATGCTCCTCTTCCGCCGTCCAGGCCGCGCGCAGCATGGCGCGGGCGCGGGCGAGGCGGGACATCACGGTGCCGACGGGGGCGCCGACGGCTTCTGCAATTTCACGATAGGACAGGTTGTTGATCTCCCGCAGCACGAAGGTTTCCTTGAACGGCTCGGCCAGCGCGTCGATCATCTTGCGGATGGCGCCGGCGTCGCGATTGCGCAGCACTTCAGCCTCCGGGCTCGCCTCGTTCTCCTGCCACATCGGCGTCTGGTCGGCTGCTCCCGGCGTATCCTCGATCGCGGCATGCGAATGCGCGCGTCTGGCATATTCTGCGTTGCAGACATTGCGCAGGATCGCGAACAGCCACGGCTTCATGGCCGGGCCGCGATAGCTGTCAAAGTGCTTCAGCGCTCGCAGATAGCATTCCTGCACCGCGTCCTCCGCGTCGGAGGCGTCGCGCAGCAGATAGCGTGCGAGCGTGTAGACGTCGTCGAGATGGGGCAGTGCCGCCTCGCGGAAGCGCTGCGCCTTCTGGAAATCGTCGCTGACGGGCATCGCCTCTCGCTCTGCCTCTTGCTGCGTTTGGTACGTCGTATCGCCTTGGGGCCTGACCGAAGGCACGCGAGCCCGGCCGGCGTGTGACCACCGGCCGGGCAAGACAGAGATGCCTTGGTTGGAGACGTTACTCAACCTTGATCATCCCGGTCATGTGCGGGTGCAGCGAACAAAAATACTTGTAGTCGCCCGCATCGGTGAAGGTGAACGAGAACTTGTCGTCAGTGTCCAGGGCCTTGGACCGGAACTTGCCGGCCGACACCACGGTGTGCGGGATGTCGTCCCGGTTGGTCCAGGTCACGGTCGTGCCGACCTTGATCTTGAGTTCCGCCGGCTGGAAGACGAAATTGTCGATATGCACCTCCATGGCGTTGTCGTCGGCACGGGCAGTCGTGATGGGCAGCAGGATGGCCGCGGCCACAGCGACGGAGAAGTCGCGGCGATTGAGCGTCTTCATTGTCAGCTTCTCTTCAACCTTGAATCAACCTTGGAGCGGCGTGTCGATGATGGCGAGCCGCTGCTCGTTTTGCTTGAAGTTGATGCTGGCGACCCCGAGCATCGATCGGAGCTTGGCGTCCTCGACCTTCATCGGCCCGGGAGAGGGGGCGGCACCCGGCGCCGGTTGCGGGAAGGCGGTCGAACGTGCGGTGTGGAAGGTGACGTTGCCCTCGACCTTCTGCATCACCTGGTGGATGTGGCCGTTCAGCACGGTGACCGAGCCGAAGCCCTTGACGTATTCAAGCGCGCGGCCGCCATCCTCGGTGCCCCAGCCCCATTCCGGATAGACGGTCCAGAGCGGAATGTGTGCAAATAAGACGATAGGTGTGGATTTCGACTTGCCGCGAAGGTCGTCCTCGAGCCAGGCGAGCTGCTCGGTGCCGAGATTGCCGAGGCCGCCGGCCTTGAGGTCGACGACGTTGACGAGGCCGACGAAGTGCACACCGCCGGCGTCGAAAGAGTACCAGCCCGCGCCCTTGGTGCCGCGACCGTAGCGGTCGCGATAGAACTTCACCTCCTCGTCGAGGAAGTCATGCTCGCCGGGCACGTAATGCACGTCCAGCTTGGACTGTGAGATGATGCGGTCGGCGTTGTCGAACTCGGACGCCTTGGACAGATGGGTGATGTCGCCGGTGTGGATCATGAACGACGGCTTGGTCGGCATCGCATTGATCTTGTTGACGGCTTCTTCCAGCGTGCCCAGCGCATTGGGGTTCGCCGGCTTGTCGAAGCCGACATGGCTGTCGCTGATCTGGAGGAAGGTCATGCCGGGCGCGGCGGCAGTTGCGGCCTCAGCGGAATCGATGATGCCAAGCGAGCGCGGCACGCCGCCGGTAATGGTCCAGAGCACCCCGGTGCCGGCCCACGTCATGCATTCGAGCACCTTGCGGCGGCTGACGCCGTCGTCCCCGTGATCGTGTCCGCTCATCGCAACGTCTCCTTTGGCCCGGAATTGGGCTTCGGGGAGTTGATCGGGGGAGGGGGAGACTTATTCCCGGACGCGATGACGTTTTCGTGAGGTGGGGTCACATACGCCGGGCGGGGGATAAGAGAGCTGAACGGCGACCTACGCCGAAAATTCCCGGATCGCCCGCGCCACGAGCGCGGGAGCTTCCTGCACCACGCAGTGGCCGGCGCCTTCGAAAACGAGCGTTTGGGCGTGCGGGATGAGGGCCAGGGCGTGCGTCGCCATCTCCTTGTAAATCGGCCACGACATCTCGGCGGTCGTCACCATCACGGGGCACGCGATCTCACTGAACCAGGTAAAGGGATTGCCGCGGGGGTCGCCGACATAAACCTGTTCCATCACCTCGTAGATCGGACGCAGCATGGCTGACTCGATCTCCGGCGTGCAGCAAAGGCGCACCCGCCCATTGTCGAGCGGCGTGAAGCCGTGCCGGACATAGGCCCAGAGCGAAGCCTCGGTCCAATCCACAAAGGCGGGAGCCGCGCGGTAGCGTTCGAAGACAGCGTCGGGACTGTCGAACTCGGCCTGCCAGCGCAACGCGCCTTGCACGCGGGACAGCGATTGCTCGCTCAATCCGACTGATGGATCGCGCGCCGCGAACGGGTTCATCGCGGTCGGCTCCATCACGAACAGGCGCGTGAAGCATCCCGGCACCAGCTTCGCTGCCAGCAACAGGTCGGTTGCGCCTGCGCTGTGGCCGATGCCGTAGACGTTACGCAAGCCGAGCGCGTCGACCACCCGGCAGATGTCGTCGGCATAATCCGCAAAGTGATAGGTGCGGGGCTTGTGGCTGGCGCCGTGGCCGCGACGATCGAGCCCGTAGACGGTGTAGGTCGACGCGAGCTCGCGCGCGACCTCGTCCCAGACGTCGGCGACGAAGCCGGTGCCATGCACGAGCAGGGCAGGCGGCTTGCCGCGCTCGCCCCATTGCAGCATGGCGATCTCTGCGCCGGCGGGGCCGATGGAAAAGCGCTGAGGGATCATGGTGACGGGATGCTACTTCGCATCCTCCAGGATCATCGTGGCCCCCTTCTCGGCGATCATCGCGGTCGGCGTGTTGGTGTTACCCGAGGTGATGGTCGGCATGATCGAGGCGTCGACGACACGCAGGCCGCCGAGTCCATAGAAGCGCAGGCGTTCGTCGACCACGGCCATGGGATCGTTCGCCGATCCCATCTTCGCCGTGCCGACGGGATGGAAGATGGTGGTGCCGATGTCGCCGGCGGCATTCGCCAGCGAGGCATCGTCATCGCCGACCGAGGGGCCGGGCAGATATTCCGTGGGTCGATACTTCGCGAGCGCCTTCTGCTGCATCAGGCGGCGCGTGGTGCGGATCGCGTCGGCGCCGACCTGGCGGTCGTCGTCGGTCGACAGATAGTTCGGCGCGATGATCGGCTTGTCGTCAGGGCCCGCCGAGCGCAGGCGCACGGTGCCGCGCGAGGTCGGCTGGAGATTGCAGGCGCTCACCGTGATGGCGGGGAAGCGGTGCAGCGGATCGCCGAACTTGTCGAGCGACAGCGGTTGCACGTGGAACTGGATGTTGGCGCGCGCACGTGTCGCGTCGGAACGCGTGAAGATGCCGAGCTGCGACGGCGCCATGGTCAGCGGACCACGACGGCGGAAGGCATAGTCGAGACCCATCAGGCCGCGGCGGAACAGGTTGTAGTAGGTCTCGTTCAGCGTCCGCACCCCCTCGACCTTGTAGATCGCACGCTGCTGAAGGTGGTCCTGCAAGTTGCGGCCCACGCCGGGCTTGTCCATCACGATGTCGATGCCGAGCGGCGACAGCCAGTCAGCCGGCCCGATGCCGGAGCGATGCAGTACCTGCACCGAGCCGATCGAGCCGGCCGAGAGGATCACCTCGTGCTTGGCGCGCGCCTCGACGATCTCGCCGTTCTGGATGAAGCGCACGCCGACGGCGCGGCCTTGCTCAATGACGAGACGATCGACCAGCACATGCTTCTCGAGCCGAAGGTTCGGGCGGTTCAGCGCCGGCTTGAGGAAGCCGCGCGCCGACGACCAACGCCGGCCACGCTTCTGGTTGACGTGGAAATAGCTGGTGCCCTCGTTGTCACCGGTGTTGAAGTCGGGAATGCGCTTGATACCCATTTCCTCTGCAGCATCGCCAACGGCATCGAGAACGTCCCAGGACAGTCGGGGCGCCTCGATGCGCCAGCCGCCGCCGGCGCCGTGATGCTCGCTGGCGCCGAGGAAGTGATCCTCCAGCCGCTTGAACAGCGGCAGCACGTCATCGTAGCCCCAGCCGGTCATGCCGAGCTGGCGCCAGTGATCGTAATCGGCGGCCTGGCCGCGCATCGAGATCATGGCATTGATCGCCGAAGAGCCTCCGATCACCTTGCCGCGGGGATAGGCGAGCGAGCGGCCGTTCAGGCCAGGGTCGGCCTCGGTCTTGAACATCCAGTCGGAGCGAGGATTGCCGATGGCAAAGAGGTAGCCGACCGGAATGTGGAACCAGATCCAGTTGTCGTCGCCGCCGGCCTCGAGAATCAGGACGCGGTTTCCGGATACGGCCGACAGCCGGTTGGCGATGATGCAGCCGGCCGTGCCGGCGCCGACGATAATGTAGTCAAAATCACCTTCGAGCCGCCTTGGCATTCTGCTTTCCACCCCCGGATGGTCTCCAAACGCGTTCCGTCCTAATAGGCAGAGGGACTGGGCCGGGACAAGCCCGGCCATGCCGAACGGGCAGGGCCAGCCCCGTTCTCCGGCAGTTAGGTGGACTGGCGCTTGCATGGTAGACGGGCTTGTATTTCCAACAGAGCTCGAGATCCTCCATGCCCATCGTGAACCGCGTCGCCGACCTCCAACCCGATATCCAGACCTGGCGGCGGGACATCCACCAGCACCCCGAGCTGCTGTATGATGTCCACCGCACCGCAGCATTCGTGGCGGATCGCCTGCGCGAGTTTGGCTGCGATGAGGTTGTGACCGGCATTGGCCAGACCGGCGTGGTCGGCGTGATCAAGGGCAAAAAGCCCGGCCGCGAGGGGCTCAAGGCGATCGGCATGCGTGCCGACATGGACGCGCTGCCCGTCGACGAGCAAACCAACCTGCCTTACGCCTCGAAGACCCCCGGCAAGATGCACGCCTGCGGCCACGACGGCCACACCGCGATGCTGCTCGGTGCCGCGCGCTATCTCGCCGAGACCCGCAATTTCGCCGGCGACGCCGTCGTGATCTTCCAGCCGGCCGAGGAGGGCGGCGCCGGCGGCGCGGCGATGGTCAAGGACGGCATGATGGAGCGCTTCGGCATCGAGCAGGTTTACGGCATGCACAATGGTCCCGGCATTCCGATCGGCTCCTTCGCGATCCGGCCCGGCCCGATCATGGCGTCGACCGACGAGGTCGATTTCATAATCGAGGGCCTCGGCGGCCATGCCGCGCGTCCGCACAAATGCGTCGATTCCGTTCTCGTGGGTGCACAGCTGATCACCGCCTTGCAGTCGATCGTCTCGCGCAGCGTCGATCCGCTGGAATCGGCCGTGATCTCGATCTGCGAATTCCACGCCGGCAATGCCCGCAATGTCATTCCGCAAACCGCGACGCTGAGAGGCACGATCCGCACGCTGACAGCTGATGTGCGCAAGCTGGTCGAGAAGCGCGTGCGCGAAGTCGTGGCGGGCGTCGCCCAGATCACCGGCGCAAAGATCGACCTGCAGTACAAGCGCGGTTATCCTGTCGTGAACAATCACGCCGCAGAGACCGAGGTGGCGACGCGCATTGCCAGGCAGGTCGCGGGCGATACCAATGTGCTGGAGATGTCGCCAATGATGGGCGGCGAGGACTTTGCCTACATGCTGGAAGCGCGACCGGGTGCCTTCATCTTCTGTGGCAATGGCGACAGCGCCGGCCTTCATCACCCCGCCTACAATTTCAACGACGAGGCGATCGTGTTCGGCACGTCCTACTGGGTCAAGCTGGTCGAGGAGCAGCTCGCGGCGTCATGACACGCTGAACCGAGGCACGAATGAAAAGAGCCCGTGCAGCGCACGGGCCCTTTTTCTAGGCATGTCGTGTCGCGGCTCAGAACACGTGCGAAAACAGATAGTACAGCACGCCCGAGATGATCATCGCGGCCGGCAGGGTCAGCACCCAGGCCATGGCAATGTTGCGAATCGTCGCCCATTGCAGGCCCGAGCCGTTGGCGGCCATGGTGCCGGCGATGCCCGATGACAGCACGTGAGTAGTCGAAACCGGCAGGCCGTAGACGTCGGCGGCAGCAATGGTGGCGGCCGCAGTAATCTCGGCGCAGGCGCCTTGCGCATAGGTCAGGTGCGTCTTGCCGATTTTCTCGCCGACGGTGACGACGATACGCTTCCAGCCAACCATGGTGCCGAGGCCGAGCGCGATGGCGACCACGATCTTCACCCAGCCGGGGATGAACTTCGTGGCGCTGTCGAGCGAGCCCTTATAGGCGTTGAGCACGGCAACGTCGGCGGCGCTGAGCTCGGCTTCCTTGTCCTTCATCAGGTAGCGCAGTGCTTCCGATGCGAGGTACATGTCGTTGCGGGTGTTGCCGACGAGGTCGGCAGGCACCTTGGCGAGCGAGCCGTAGGTGCTCACCTGCTTGGCGATGTCGCGCACAAGTACGGCGAGCGACGGGAACGTACCGGCGTTGACCTCGTGCTGCGCGACAAAGTTGGTCACGGCCGGCCGCGGATTGCCGATCACGCTGTAGCCGGCGGCCTTACCCTCGATGATCTTGCTGGCGGCTTCCGAGTTCTGAATGAACGCGGCGATCTGGCTCTCCGGCAGGGCGCGGTTGAGCGCGTAGGCGGTCGGCACGGTGCCGATCAGGATCAGCATGATCAAGCCCATGCCCTTCTGACCGTCATTGGAACCGTGGAAGAAGCTCACCAGCGTGCAAGTCAGGATGAGAATGCCGCGGATCCACCAGGGCGGCGGCTGGTCGCCCTTCGGTTCGCCGAACAGAGCGGGTGTGGCGCGCAGCAGCACGGTGCGAAGGATCAGCAGCAGGCCGGCGGCGAGCGCGAATCCGAACAGCGGCGAGAGCAGCAGCGCCTTGCCGATATTGGTGGCTTGGGACCAGTCGACGCCGGTGGTGCCGCTGCGGCCATGCAGGACCGCGTTCATGATGCCGACGCCCATGATCGAGCCGATCAGGGTGTGCGAGCTTGAGGCCGGCAGGCCGAAATACCAGGTGCCGACGTTCCAGATGATGGCGGCGATCAGCAGCGCGAACACCATCGCGAAGCCGGCGCTTGAGCCGACCTGGAGGATCAGCTCGACCGGCAGCAGCGAGACGATGCCGAACGCGACCGCGCCGGAGGACAGCAGCACGCCGAACAGGTTGAACATGCCGGACCACACCACCGCGACATGGGCGGGCAGCGAGCGGGTGTAGATCACGGTTGCGACCGCGTTGGCGGTGTCGTGGAAGCCATTCACGAACTCGAAGCCGAGTGCGATCAGGAGCGCGACGAAGAGCAGGAGGAAGGGGGCGAAGGCCTTGACCTGCACGCCGGACGCATCAACGTCGACCCAGATGCTGTAGGCGACGAACAGCAATGCGGCGGCGATCACCCCCATGTAGATCACGCCGGTGAGGGGATGAAATCCGCGATTGAGGTCTGGCCCCTTACTCAAAGCAGGCTCAATCGAGCCCGGCAAAGCAACGTCACTCATTGGAAATTCTCCTGTCCCAAGGCCTCGATTTTGCGCGCGGCATGTGACAGGCGGTTGAAATGGCGGAAGGGCCGCCGAAATGACGTGAGTTCTCCACGGCTTGTTGCCGTGCATCGGAGCTGCGTCAGGCGGCGCGCGCGGCTTTCTTCTGCAACGCGGCGACGATCTTCAGGTCTTCGACAAAGCGCTGATATTCCATCATCTTCGCCTCGGGATCAGGTAGCCGCAGCAGATAGGACGGATGCACCGTCACCAGAGCCTTGCGTCCGTCGGGGAGGTCTATGAGCCGGCCGCGAGTCTTGCCGATGGGCGTGATCTTGCCGAACACGCTTTGCGCAGCGGTTGCGCCCATCGCCACGATGAGCTCGGGCTGGATTGCCGAAACTTCCCGCTCATACCATTGCCGACAAGCTTTGATCTCCGGCGTTGCCGGCTTCTGGTGCAGGCGGATCTTTCCGCGCGGCACGAATTTGAAGTGCTTCACGGCGTTGGTGACATAGACCTTCTTGCGATCGACGCCGGCCTCCGCAAGCGCGCGGTCGAGCATCTGGCCGGCCGGGCCGACGAAGGGATGACCGGCAAGGTCTTCCTTGTCGCCCGGCTGCTCACCGACCAGCATGATGGTGGCGTGCTTCGGGCCTTCGCCGAACACGGTTTGTGTTGCGTCCTTGTAGAGCGGGCAGGCGCGGCAATGCGCGGCCTCCTCGCGGAGGGCTTCGAGATCATCGGCAGCCGTCTTGCGTGTCATCGGGGCCTCCGGCCGCTTCTGAGGCTTGTGCGGATCGGTCGCGGCATTGGCGATCATAGCACCGGTCATGCGCTCCGCGTCCTCGATCAAGGGCTTAATGATCGAGGCCTCGGGCAGGTTCCTCCAATATTTTTTCGGCATCTCCGTCTGCATCGCTTTCACCTTGAGCCGTGCCGGATTGAAGATGCTGGCGTAATAGCGCCGCCAGGTTTCCTCCAGCCGGTCTTCGCTTGGCGCCTCGCTCTTGCTCACGCCAGGCGTGAATGAGAGCGCGTGGCCATCCCAATGCGCGCAGAGATCGGGCGTCAGGATCGACCAGGGCATGTCGGCAAAGCGTCTTGCGAAGAATGGCGCGGCGAGCTCGACGATGTGATGTTCCGGCTCGAACCACGCGACGTAATGCGCGGCGCGTTCCCGGCCGATCTCGCGAAAGCGCACGAAGGCGTGCATCTTGTGCTCGTCGCGATGGACCGCGCGTGCCATCGCCGTCACCAGCGCGATGTCGGGATCGGTCGCGACCTCGATGAGATCGTGATGGTCCTTCAGCCGCCAGAGCAGGCGATAGAGAATCGCAAAGCGCTCGCGATCGCGATGCAGGATTGCCGATTTCGCGAGATCGACGAATTTGCCTGATACATTGAACGTGCCGTCATTCACTTCGAGGATCGGCGACGGTGCGGGCGGCGCAAACAAATCGGCGTCGTCGCCTTGCACGGCCCAGGTGACATCGGCGGGCTGCACATGATGAAGCACGAGGCTGCGTGCGGCTTTGCGCCAGCCGTCGAAATCGGTTTCGCTGTCGAGGGTGATGTACTGCATCAGAATCCAAACCCCAATTGCGTTGCTTTCGGCTTGAATCGTTCGATCAGCCCGGCAGCATCGAGACGATGCGGCGTAGGGTGATGATCGCTGAGGATGATGAACGGCAGCGCTTTGTGACGGGGCACGTGTAGCCGCGCCAGATCGGAGAGGCGGATCGTGGTGGTGCGCCGCGTCGCGATAATGCGCTCGACCGCCTTGGTACCGAAGCCTGGCACCCGCAGCAGCTCCTCGCGGCTGGCGCGGTTGACGTCGAGCGGGAAGCGGTCGCGATGGCGCAGCGCCCAGGCGAGCTTGGGATCGATGTCGAGCGGCAGCATGGCGCTGTCGTCGACGATCTCCGCAACATCGAAGCCGTAGAAGCGCATCAGCCAATCGGCCTGGTAGAGCCGGTGCTCGCGCAGCAGTGGCGGCTTGACCAGAGGCAAAGCGCGGCTGGCGTCCGGGATCGGGCTGAAGGCGGAATAGTAGACGCGCCTCAGTCGATAGGAGCCGTAGAGATTGGCACTGGTATGGAGAATGGTGTGGTCGTTCGCGCTGTCTGCGCCGACGATCATCTGCGTGCTTTGTCCGGCCGGCGCGAAGCGCTGCGGCTTCGCTCTCGTTTTCGCGGCGCGATCGTCCTCGGCCTCGTCCAGCTTGAGTCGCAGCCGGCCCATGGTGCGGCGGATCGCGCGCACGTCCTTCTCCGGCGCGAATTGCTGCAAGCTCGCCGCTTCGGGCATCTCGATGTTGATGGAAAGACGGTCGGCATATTTGCCGGCTTCCGTGATCAGCGCGTCGTCGGCCTCCGGAATGGTCTTGAGATGGATGTAGCCGCGGAAGTGATGTTCCTCGCGCAGTTTTCGCGCGACGCTCACCACTTGCTCCATCGTGTAGTCGGGGCTGCGAATGATGCCGGAGGAGAGAAACAGTCCCTCGATGTAATTGCGTCGGTAGAAGTCCAGCGTCAGCTTGACCACCTCGTCGACGGTGAAGCGGGCGCGCGGCACGTTGGAGGAAGCGCGGTTGACGCAATAGAGGCAATCGTAATTGCAGGCGTTGGTCAGCAGCACCTTGAGCAGCGAGATGCAGCGTCCGTCCGGCGCGTAGGAATGGCAGATGCCCATGCCCGGCGCGGTCGAACCCATGCCCTTGCCGTCGCTGGAATCCCGCTTCTCGGTGCCGCTGGAGGCGCAGGACGCGTCGTACTTGGCGGCATCCGCGAGAATTTCCAGTTTGCGTTGTACGTCCATGTTTGAATCTCTTTGATTCCGCTCATGAATCTTTGGCGCGCCAATTCGATTGACTCTTCGGCTGCCGTTAGCTTTATATTAGAACATATCATGAACAAATGAGCCAGCCGTTGGTTCTTCTTTTGAAAGCCACGGCATCAATCTCTAGGGAGCGGCGAGCATGAGCGGCGCACGCATGAGCGCGCTTGCGACCTTGCGCAGCCAGATCGAACGGATCGAGACAGCGGAGGTCGTGCATCATCACGACCGCGTCGCGCTCGGTCACGGTGAGGTCGATCGCGCCTTGAAAGGCGGGCTCGCGCGCGCGGCGATCCACGAGGTGTTTTGCGAAGGGCGCCAGGGTGCGGCCGCGACGGGCTTTGTCACGGGGCTTGCGGGCCGCGTCACGACGCAGCGGCCGCTATTGTGGGTTCGGCAGGATTTCTCGCAGATCGAGACCGGCGCGCTGTCGATGAGCGGGCTCGCCGAGCTCGGCCTCGATCCGCGTCGCGTGGTGATGGTGCGTGCGGCTGACGTCGAGAGCGCGCTGCGCACCTCGGCCGATGCGCTCGCCTGCGATGCGCTCGGCGCCGTCGTGCTCGAGCTCTGGGGCGAGACCAGGCAGTTCGACCTGGTGGCGAGCCGCAAGCTGACGCTGGCCGCGCAAGGCTCAGGCGTCACTGGCCTGTTGCTGCGGATGGCGGCGCAGCCGCTGCCTTCGACCGCGGAGACCAGATGGATGCTGCGCGCGGCGCATTCGCCGCCGGGTTCAGCATGGAGTGCCTGGGGCGCGCCGCGCTTCGATGTCGAGCTGTTGCGCAATCGTCATGGCCCGTGCGGCCGGTGGATCATGGAATGGAAGTGTGATGAGTGCCAGTTCAGTGAACCGTCGGCGTATCCTCAGCCTGTGGCTGCCACGCCTGCCCATCGACCGGATCCAGCGGTTCTTCAGCAGCGCCGGGCTGGGTAAGACCAATGCGCCGAGCATCGTTGTCATCAAGGACAACAATGCGCTGGTGATCCATGCGCTGGACGAAGCTGCCGAACGTTTGGGTCTGCATATCGGCCAGCCGCTGGCCAATGCGCGAGCGATGTGTCCGGACCTGAAAGTGTTCGACGCCGATGTCGTCGCCGATGCCAAGACGCTCAGCGACATCGCCGACTGGTGCGACCGCTTCACGCCGCTGGTGGCGCTCGATGCGCCGCACGGCCTGTTCCTCGATATCACCGGCTGCGCGCATCTGTTCGGTGGCGAGGCGGCCTTGTTGCAGACGCTGGTCCGGGCGCTCGGTCGACAAGGCTTTGTCGTCAGCGCAGCCGTTGCCGGCACCTCGGTCTGCGCGCGCACGCTGACGCGGCAGGCCGCGGGCAGCATCGTTGCCGATGGCGGGGAGGCAGCGGCGATCGACCGGTTTCCGGTGTCCGCACTCGGTGCGGATGAGGCGATCACCACCGGCTTGCGCCGTGCCGGTCTGAAGACCATCGGCGATGTCGCCTCGCGCACCCCGAGCGAAATCACGGCGCGGTTCGGTGCGCGGTTCTCCACGCTGCTTGCGCATGCGCTGGGACAGGGCGATGCGCCGATCAGCCCTCGCAAGCCGCTGCCCGATTACATCGTGGAAAAACGCTTTGCCGAGCCGATCGCGACCGACACCATGATCGCGATGACGCTGTCGCGGCTCGCTAACACGTTGATCGTCGCCATGGAGAAGCAGGGCAAGGGCGCGCGGCGGCTGGAAGCCGCGTTCTTCCGCACTGACGGCGTGGTGCGCGCGATCACGGTCGAAACCGGACGTCCGGTAACGCGAAGCGCCGTGATTGACCGCCTGTTCCGCGAACGGCTCGATGCGCTCGCCGATCCGCTCGATCCCGGCTTCGGCTTCGACATGGTGCGCCTGTCGGCAAGCCGCACCGAGATCGTGGTGCAGGAGCAGCGCGATCTCGATGCTCACATCCATGACAATGACGAACTCGCCGCGCTGATCGACCGTATCGCCGCGCGCATCGGCGGAAAGCGTGTCGTCGTGCATCTGCCGCAGGATACCCATATCCCCGAGCAGGCGGTGCTGGCCGCGCCCGCCCAGCATCATCTCGCTGCTGCCGTGCAGGCCGAGTGGCCCGCGCGTGCCGAAAGCGAGCCACCGCTGCGTCCCCTCAGACTGTTCGACCAGCCGGAGCCGGTCTCCGTGCCGTTCGCGACCGTGCCTGACGGCCCGCCGCACCAATTCACCTGGCGGCGCGCGAAACATGCGGTGGTGCGGGTGGAGGGGCCCGAACGCATCGCGATGGAATGGTGGCGGCAGGACGGCAAGCCGCTGACGCGGGATTATTTCCGCATCGAGGATGCAGAGGGCCTGCGCTTCTGGATTTTTCGCGACGGTCTTTATGAAGGGGAGGTGTTCGACGCCGACGGCGAGCCCGCTCCACCCCGCTGGTATGTGCACGGTCTCTTCGCATGAACATTCCTGCCTATGCCGAGATCGGCATCACCACCAATTTCTCCTTCCTGCGCGGCGGGTCGGATCCGCGCGCCTATGTGCATCAGGCCAGCAAGCTCGGCATTCCCGTGATCGGGATTGCCGATCACAACACGCTGGCCGGCGTGGTGCGGGCCTGGAATGAGCTCGACAATGACAAGGTGCTGCACAAGCCAAAGCTGCTGATCGGCGCACGCATCGTCTTCATCGACGGCACGCCCGACATTTTCGTCTATCCACGCGATCGCGCTGCCTATGGCCGGCTCTGCCAGCTTCTGACCCGGGGCAAGCGCGGCGACGACATCACCCGGATCGAGAAAGGCGAGTGCCATCTCAGCTTTGGCGATCTGTTGGAGTTTGCGGAAGGCCAGCTCCTGGTCCTGACGCTGCCGCATCGGTTTGATGATGCGCAAGCGCTGGATGTGCTTTCAAAGCTGAAAGCAAGCCGCGCTGACGGTGTGTGGCTGGCGGCGAGCCTGATCTATCGTGGTGACGATCGCCGTCGCCTGGCGCGGCTCGATGATCTCGCCGCCAAAGCAAAGGTGCCGCTGCTCGCGACCAACGAGGTGCTCTATCACGATCCCGGCCGGCGCCCCCTCCAGGACGTGCTCACCTGCATCCGGGAAAAGACCACGATCGAGGCCGTCGGACGCAAGCTGGAAGCCAATGCCGAGCGCTTTCTGAAGACGCCCCGCGAGATGTCCCGGCTGTTCCGCGATGTCCCCGAGGCGATCGCGGAGACCATGCGTTTTGCCGACAGGATCCAGTTCTCGCTCGACCAGCTCAGATATCAATATCCTGATGAGCCGGTGCCGCCGGGCAAGACCGCGCAGGGACATCTGGAGGATCTGACCTGGGCGGGGGTTGATAAATATTTCGGCGGCAAGATCGACGACAAGCTGCGTGCGACGCTCAACAAGGAACTCGCGCTGATATCAGAGCTGAAATACGCGCATTACTTCCTTACCGTGCACGACATCGTCCATTACGCGCGCAGCCAGAACATTCTGTGCCAGGGGCGGGGATCGGCGGCGAATTCGGCCGTCTGCTACGTGCTCGGGATCACCTCGGTCGATCCGACCAAGGTCGATCTCTTGTTCGAGCGTTTCATCTCTAAGGAGCGGCTCGAGCCACCCGACATCGACGTCGATTTCGAGCATTCGCGGCGCGAGGAGGTGATGCAATATGTCTATCGCCGCTACGGCCGCCACCGCGCCGCGATCATTGCCACCATCATTCATTATCGTCCGCGCAGCGCCATCCGCGACGTCGGCAAGGCACTCGGCCTGACCGAGGACGTCACCGCCGCGCTCGCTGACACTGTCTGGGGCAGCTGGGGCAAGGGCCTCAACGATATGCAGGTCCGGCAGGCCGGGCTCGATCCGCAAAACCCCATGATTGGCCTTGCGGTCGAGCTGGCGACCGAGCTGATCGAATTCCCGCGCCATCTGTCCCAGCATGTCGGCGGCTATGTGCTGACGCAGGACCGGCTCGACACTTATGTGCCGATCGGCAATGCCGCGATGGACGATCGCACCTTCATCGAATGGGACAAGGACGACGTCGACGCGCTCAACATGATGAAGGTCGACGTGCTCGCGCTCGGCATGCTGACCTGCATCAGGAAATGCTTTGATCTGATCGATCAGCACAAGGGCGAGCGTTTCGTGCTGGCAAGCGTTCCACAGGATGACCCCAAGGTTTACGACATGCTGTGTGCTGGCGAGTCGCTCGGCGTGTTCCAGGTCGAGAGCCGCGCCCAGATGAACATGCTGCCGCGGTTGAAACCACGGACCTTCTACGATCTCGTCATCGAGGTCGCGATCGTGCGCCCGGGGCCGATCCAGGGCGACATGGTGCATCCTTACTTGCGGCGCCGGAATAATTTGGAGAAGGTCACCTATCCCTCGCCATCGCCGGAGCATGGTCCCGCTGACGAACTCTACAAGGTGCTGCACAAGACCAAGGGCGTGCCCCTGTTCCAGGAGCAGGCGATGCGCATCGCGATCGAAGCGGCGAAATTCACCCCCGAGGAAGCCAATGGCCTGCGCCGCTCGATGGCGACCTTCCGCAATGTCGGCACCATCGGCCAATACGAGGAGAAGCTGATCGGCAACATGGTGGCGCGCGGCTATGATGCAAACTTCGCCAGAAGCTGCTTTGACCAGATCAAGGGCTTCGGCTCCTACGGTTTTCCCGAGAGCCATGCCGCGAGCTTTGCGCAGCTCGTCTACATCTCGTCATGGCTGAAATATCATCACCCCGACGCCTTCTGCTGTGGCCTCTTGAATTCGCAGCCGATGGGCTTTTACGCACCGGCGCAGATCGTCGGCGATGCCCGCAAGAACAGCGTCGAGGTTCGCGAGATCGATGTGTCCTACAGCTTTGCGCAGAATACGCTGGAGAATACGGAAGGCAGATATTGCGCTGTGCGTCTCGGCTTTCGCCAGATTGATGGCTTCCACTGGCTCGATCCGGATGAGGAGTTCCTCAAAAAGGAGCAGGCGAAGAGGCAAGGCAAGGTCTATGTCACCCAGAAAGATTGGGCCGATCTTATCATTGATGCCCGCAGCCGCCGGCCCTTCACCTCGCTCGAGGACTTCGCCCGCGACACCGGCCTGCCCAAGCGTGCGCTGATCCTGCTGGCCGATGCGGACGCGTTCCGCTCGCTCGGGCTCGACCGCCGCGAGGCGTTGTGGCAGGTGCGGCGGCTGCCTGACGACGTGGCGCTGCCGCTATTCGAAGCGGCCACCGCACGCGAGCAGCCGGACGAGCGCGCAAAACCGCTCCCCGTGATGCCGCGCCCCGAACAGGTCGTCGCGGATTACCAGACCATCCGGCTATCGCTGAAGGGCCATCCGATGGAATTCCTGCGTGAGATGTTTTCGCGCGAGCGCATTGTCGCCTGCAAGGAGATCAGCCACGAGAACGAGCGGCGCCGCGTCCGCTGTGCCGGTGTGGTGCTGGTGCGGCAGCGGCCGGGCAGCGCCAGCGGCGTCGTGTTCATGACGTTGGAGGACGAAACCGGCATCGCCAATGTCGTGGTGTGGCCCAAGGTCATGGAGCAGTACCGCAAGGAGGTAATGGGCGCGCGCCTCATCGAGGTTCAGGGCTACATTCAGAGCAGTCCCGAGAAGGTCACGCATCTGATCGCGCAGCGCATGATCGATCGCTCGCACGATCTGGTCGGCCTCGCCAACGATGCCCTGAGCCGCAAGCACCCGGTGCCATCAGGCGCCACTGTGGTCGAGCCGCTCAACGAAGACCCACGCGCGCTCGCAGATATGCCGGCGCAGAAAATCCGCCACCCCCGCAACGTCCGTATCCTGCCGCCGTCGCGGGATTTCCATTGAGGTGGGGCCTATGCGCGCAAGTCTCTCCCCGTCCACCTGAGGTGGCCGCTTCTTAGCGGCCCTTGAAGGGGGACGGCCCGGCTGGCATCTCGGCCGTTCATCCTTCGAGGCTCGGTTTGCGATGCATGCCCATCGCAAACCTAGCACCCAGGACGACGGAACAAGAACGAGCACGCCCTAAAAATTCACCCGGTTCGAGATCGCGCCATCCACCACGAGATTCGACCCCGTCGTGAATCCCGACACCGGGCTCGCCAGAAACACCGCGGCGTTTGCGATCTCCTGCGGCGTCGCCATGCGTCCGGTCGGATTGCGCTTCATCGCGTCGTTGTAACGCTCCGGCATGTTCTTCTCGATCATCTCCCAGACGCCGCCCTTGAAATAGACGGTGCCGGGCGAGACGACATTCACGCGGATCTTCTTCTTCGCGTATTGCCGCGCCAGGCCCTTGGCCATGTGGATCAGCGCCGCCTTGATCGGGCCGTAGGAGCTGGCGACATCGGCCTGCGCCGCCGAGATCGAGGAGATGATGACGAAGGCGGCATCGCCGCTCGTCTCGCCGCTGGCCTCGAGGAACGGCCGTGCCGCGTCGAATGCATGCACGGCGCCGAGCACGTCGAGCCGGAAATTCTGCTCCCACGATGCAGGATCGTGGCCTTGCGCCATTGCGCCCGCATTGGCGAACAGCAGGTCGATGCCACCGAGCTCCCTGGCTGCGCCCTCGACCCACGCCTTCAGCGCCGCGCCGTTGGTGACGTCAACGCTGCCGCCGGTGGCGTTGATGCCGCCCGCCTTTAATTCAGCAACGGTGGCCGCGACCTGCTCTGCATTGCGCGCGCACACCGCGACATTACTGCCTTCCCCGGCCAGCGTTGCCGCAATCGCCCGCCCGATGCCGCGCGTGCCGCCGAGCACGATAGCGTTTTTTCCCTTGAGACCGAGATCCATTGTTGGTTTTCCTTTTGTTGGTCGTAATCAGCTTAGTTGTTTGAACGAGGATGTCGAATTCGTTCTCGGTGTCATACCCCGCGAAAGCGGGGTATCCAGTACGCTGCGACCTCTCGGTTCAATCACAACCGCCTCTGTAATACGGGATCATCCGCTTTCGCGGATGATGACACCGTGCGAACCGGAGGAGCGGCCCCCTCACTCCGGCGCAGCCCCCACCGGTGGGCCGCCCGGCGGGCGGTGCAGGAAGGTCAGCGAGGCATAGGCACCGACCCAGGAGCCGATCGCAGCGAACGCCACATAGACGGCGTTTTCTGTGTAGCTGATCACCGCATAGGAGGAGAGCAGATACCAGATCGCGCTCCAGCTCGCGGCCGGTACGCGCTTGCGCGCGACCACGGCTGACGTAAACATCACATAGACCGCATCGGTCGCCGCCGTTGCAACGAACACGGCGCCTGCGGTGAGGGGATCGATGGCGGCCATTGCAATCCTTTCCGTGCTCATGGGATGGTCGCAAGAAAACTACAGCATGATCCGGAAAAGTGCGCAGCGGTTTTCCGAAAGATCATGCTCAAATGACAAGGGAGAGGCTACGATGCAAAGCCCCACCGACATCCTCAGCGACATCTGGACCTCCGCCGGCGGCGATAAAGCCGCACTGGCGCGCGTGCATCTGACCGGCGAGGAGCCGCAGGTTCCGTCCTCGTTCCGCGTCGCCGTCGCCGGCCAAGCGACAATCGCCGCCGCAGGCCTTGCCGCCGCCGAGATCTGGCGACTGCGCAGCGGCGAGGCGCAGGACGTGACCGTCGACATGCGCCACGCCGTCGTCGAATGCCGCTCCGAGCGCTATCTGCGCCTCGACGACAAGCCTCCGCCGCCGGCCTGGGACGCCATCGCCGGCGTTTACAGGACCGGCGACAACAGCTTCGTCCGCTGCCATACGAATTTCCCGCATCACCGCGACGCCGTCTGCAAGGTGCTTGGCTGCGCGCCCGAGCGCGAGAAGGTGCAGGCCGCGCTGATGCAATGGAAGGGCGAGGATTTCGAGACCGCGGCCTATGCCGCGGGTGGTGTCGTTGCCTTGATGCGGAGCTACGACCAATGGTCGTCGTTGCCGCAGGCGCGTGCGCTGGCCGAATTGCCGCTGGTCTCGATCGAGAGGATCGGCGAGGCGCCTCCGAAGCCGTGGCCTCGAGGTGATCGTCCGCTCTCGGGTCTGCGCGTGCTCGATCTCTCCCGCGTCATCGCAGGGCCCGTCGCCGGCCGCACGCTCGCGGCACATGAGGCGGATGTGTTGCTGGTCTCGGGGCCGGAGCTGCCGGCCATTCCCTGGCTCACCATCGACACCGGCCGCGGCAAGCTCACCACCTTCATCGAGCTGAAGAGCGAGGCGGGCAGGGCGCAAATGCGCGAATTGCTGAAAGACGCCGACATTTTCTCGCAAGGCTATCGCCCGCGCGCGCTCGCTGGCCTCGGCTTCGCGCCGGAAGAGGCCGCGGAAATCAATCCCGGCATCGTCTACGTCACGTTGTCGGCCTATGGCCATTCCGGCCCCTGGGCCGAGCGACGCGGCTTCGATTCGCTGGTGCAGACCACAACGGGCTTCAACCATGCGGAAGGCAAGGCGGCCGGTATCGATGGTCCGAAGGAATTGCCGGCGCAGATGCTCGACCACGCCACCGGCTATCTGATGGCGTTCGGCGCGATGATGGCGAAGGCGCGCCAGGCGCGCGAAGGCGGCAGCTGGCACGTGCGCGTGTCGCTGGCGCAGACCGGTCGCTGGCTGTGGAATCTGGGCCGGCTCGAAAGCGGTCTCAACACCCCTGATCTTACGGGCGAGGTTGTACATGCAGCGTTCATGGAAACGGTGTCATCTGGCTTCGGCGCATTGCAGGCGGTGCGTCATTCGGCCGTGCTGTCGAGGACACCGGCGCAATGGAGCCGTCCGGCAATGCCGCTCGGCAGCCATTCGCCGCGATGGCCGCGCTGAAGCTGACGTGAAGCTGACGTGTCGCAAAATTTTAACGCAAACCGAAGGACGGCCAGCGTTTTTTAGGTTGTTTGAAATCCCAAATCGGCACTATTAGCGCGACCGATGAGGCAGTCGTCTGCCGAGATCGTCGCAGACACGACCGGGCCCCATGGTATCTGAAAAGACCAAGCGATTGCAGGTGCTTACAAAACAACGGGTGATCGCATCCGTAGTTTTACTGGTGCTTGCCGGAGCTGGCGCCTATGGCTTCCTGTTTGCCGGCGGCAAGGAGAAGAAGCTCTCCGAAGTCTCCAGTCAGTCGCGCAAGAACGCGCAGAATTTCACACCGACACCGTCCGAATGGGCGACGCTGACCATCGAGCCAGTCAACGCCAAAACCTTCCGTGCCGAGTACGTCACCGAGGGCAAAGTCGCGGTCGATGAGGACCGCTCGACGCCGGTCTTCTCGCCCTATGCAGGCCGGGTGACCAAGCTGCTAGCCAAGCCGGGCGAGAGCGTGACGCAGGGTCAACCGCTGTTCACAATCGAGGCCGCCGACACCGTGCAGGCCCAGAACGATTTCATCGCGGCGATGACGTCGCAGAACAAGGCAAAGTCTGCGCTAGAGCTTGCCGACATCCAGTACAAGCGCGCCAAGGATCTCTACGAAGGCCGCGCCATCCCGCTCAAGGATTATCAGCAGGCGGAAGCGACCCAGGTCCAGGCGCAGAACGACATGCGCTCGGCGGTGACGGCGCTGGAGGCCGCAAACAACAAGCTGCGTATCCTCGGTTTTACCGACGAAACGATCAAGACGTTCCAGAACAAGGGCACCATCAATCCTGAAATCACGATCTATGCGCCGCTCTCGGGCACGGTCGTGCAGCGCAAGATCGGCCCCGGGCAATATGTCAGCGCCGGCGCCAGCGATCCAGTCTTTGTGATCGGCGATCTTTCCACGGTCTGGCTCACCGCCTTCGTGCGCGAGAGCGATGCTGCCATGGTCAGCGTCGGACAGGACATCAGCGTCAACGTGATGGCGTTGCCGGGCCGCCCCTTGACCGCCAAGATCAATTACGTCGCCACTGCAATCGATCCCAATACCCGCCGCCTGCTGGTCCGCGCCACCATCGACAACAAGGACGGCCTGCTCAAGCCGGAAATGTTCGCCAACGTCACGATCTATTCGGCCGGCGACCGCGCGGCGCCTGCAGTGCCGAAGCAGGCGCTGATCTACGAAGGCGACCAGGTCCGCATCTGGGTCGCGCGTGAAGACAAGTCGGTCGAGCTCCGCCAGATCAAGATCGGCCTCATCAATGGCAACCTCGTCGAGGTGACCAGCAACCTGAAGCCCGGCGAACAGATCGTCGTCAAAGGCAGCCTGTTCATCGACCGCGCGGCGTCCGGTAGTTGATCGACGAGCCCCACGAAACTGCGAAAAACCTGAATGGACCGTCTCGTCGCCCTTGCCGTCAACCGGCGCTTCCTGATGGTCGGCATGTTCGCCGCCGTGCTCATCGGCGGCCTGATTGCGTTCAACCAGCTCAACATCGAGGCCTATCCGGATCCGACCCCACCGATGGTCGACATCGTCACCCAGAGCCCGGGCCTGTCGGCGGAAGAGATCGAACGCTACATCACGATCCCGATCGAGACCCAGGTCGCGGGCCTGAAGAACCTGACGACGATCCGCACCATCTCGCTCTACGGCCTCTCCGACGTCAAACTGCAGTTCTCCTTCGCCTACACCTATGAAGAGGCGCTGCAGCAGGTCTTGAACCGCCTGGCGCAGCTGGCGCCGCTGCCGGGCAACGTGCAGCCGCAGATATCGCCGCTGAGCCCGATCGGCGAAATCTTCCGCTATCGCCTGGTCGGCCCGCCGAACTACAGCGTGCTCGACCTCAAGACCATCCAGGACTGGATCCTCCAGCGCCGCTTCCGCGCCGTGCCCGGCGTGATCGACGTCACCGGCTGGGGCGGCAAGAGCAAGACCTATGAGCTCGAGGTCGACAACAACAAGCTGGTCGCCAACGGCCTGACACTGCCGCAGCTGCTCCAGGCGGTCAGCAACTCCAACGTCAATGTCGGCGGCAACACCGTCAATATCGGCCAGCAATCGGCGGTGGTCCGCGGCGTCGGCCTGATCAAGTCGATCGACGACCTCGCTAACACCATGGTCGCCCAGACCAACGGCAATCCGGTGCTGGTGAAGGACGTCGCCACCGTCACCGTCGGCCAGAAGCCGCGCCTCGGCATCGCCGGCCTCGACGATTCCGACGACATCGTGCAGGGCATCGTCTTGATGCGTCGCGGCGAGCAGAGCACGCCGACCATCAGTCGCGTCGAGCAGCTCGTCGCCCAGATCAACAATTCCACCATCCTGCCGCCGGGCGTGCGCATCGAGCGCATCTACGACCGCAAGGACCTGATCGATCTCACCACCCACACCGTGCTGCACAACATGGTGGTGGGCATCCTGCTGATCGTGCTGCTGCAGTGGATCTTCCTCGGCGATTTGCGCAGCGCGCTGATCGTCGGCGCCACGATACCATTCGCGCTGTTCTTCGCCGTGATCATCCTGGTGTTGCGCGGGGAATCGGCCAACCTGCTCTCGGTCGGCGCCATCGATTTCGGCCTGATCGTAGATGCCACCGTCATCATGGTGGAGGCGATCTTCCGCCGCCTGACGCAGACCACGCCACCGTCGGAATCCGAGCAGATGTCGCAAGAGACGCTTTTCGGCATGAAGAGCCACGCCATCCTCAGCGCCGCGGCCGACGTCTCGCGCTCGATCTTCTTTGCCGCCGCGATCATCATCGCGGCCTTCCTGCCGCTGTTCACGCTCTCTGGCGTCGAGGGCAACATCTTCGGACCGATGGCGCGCACCTATGCCTACGCGCTCGCCGGCGGCCTGCTGGCGACCTTCACCGTCACGCCCGCGCTGTCCGCGATCATCCTGCCCGCCCATGTCGAGGAGACAGAGACCCGCGTGATGCAGGTCCTGCACCGGCTCTACATGCCGTTGCTGAACTGGGCCGTCGCCAACCGAAGCATCATGCTCGGCGGCGCGATCGGCCTCGTGGTGATGACGATCATGTTCGGCCGGCTGCTCGGCCTCGAATTCCTGCCCAAACTCGAAGAAGGCAATCTCTGGATCCGCGCCACGCTGCCGCCGACCATCTCGCTGCAGGAGGGCAACAGCTACGTCAACGAGATGCGCAAGCTGATCCGCGCCCGGCCCGAGGTCGAATCCGTCGTGTCGCAGCACGGCCGCCCCGACGACGGCACCGACGCCGCCGGCTTCTTCAACGCCGAGTTCTTCGCGCCGCTGAAGCCCGCGAGCGAGTGGCCCGGCACACATGACAAGGACGAGCTGACCGCGCAATTGCTCAAGCAGCTCGACGACCGTTTCCCGGGCGTCGAGTTCAACTTCTCGCAATATCTCCAGGACAACGTCTCCGAAGCCGTCTCGGGCGTGAAGGGCGAGAACTCGATCAAACTGTTCGGCAACGATCTCCAGGCGCTGACTGACACCGCCAACAAGATCAAACAGGTGCTGTCGACGGTGCAGGGCGTCACCGACCTCGCCGTCTTCACCTCGCTGGGGCAGCCGACCGTGCAGATCGACATCGACCGCGCCAAGGCCGCGCGCTACGGCCTCGCGCCCGGCGATATCAATGCCACCATCAAGGTCGCGATCGGCGGCGACACCGCGGGCGATCTCTACGAGCCGGGCAGCGACCGCCACTTCCCGATCATCGTTCGCCTTGCGCCGGAGTACCGTCGCAGCGCCGAGGCGATCCAGAATATCAGGATCGGCGCGCCCGGACCGAACGGCACCATCACGCAAATCCCACTGAGCGAAGTCGCCAATATCAGCCTCGTCTCGGGTGCCGCCTATATCTATCGCGAGCAGCAGGAGCGCTATCTGCCGATCAAGTTCTCGGTGCGCGAGCGCGATCTCGGCAGCGCCATCCGCGAGGCGCAGCAGAAGATCGCCGATCAGGTGCAGTTGCCGCCCGGCTCGCACATGGAATGGGTCGGCGAATTCGGCAATCTCCAGGATGCGATCCGGCGGCTGTCGATCGTGGTGCCGATCTCGCTGGCGCTGATCGCCGTCTTGCTCTGGTTCAATTTCGGCTCGATGACCGACACCTTGCTCGCCATGAGCGTGATCCCGATGGCGATCTTCGGCGGTGTGCTCGGTCTGTTGATCACCGGCACGGCGTTCAGCGTCTCGGCTGCGATCGGCTTCATCGCTCTGTTCGGCATCGCCGTGATGGACGGCATCATCATCCTCTCGCAGTTCAACCAGCTCATCGATGAAGGTATGGACCGCATGAGCGCGGTGATCCGCACCGGCGAGTTGCAGCTCCGCCCGGTGTTGATGACCTGCGTCGTCGCCGGCGTCGGCCTGCTACCCGCCGCGCTGTCGGGAGGCATCGGTTCCCAGGTGCAGAAGCCGCTCGCGGTCGTCGTCGTCACCGGCATGATGCTGGCGCCGGTCGTGATCCTGGTGACGCTGCCGGTGCTGATTTCGTTCTTCTCGCGCCGGGCGCGCTGATCTCAAAAGCCGTAGAGCCGCGCGGGATTGTCGACGAGGATTGTCTTGCGCACCTCCGCATCCGGCGCCCACAGCGGAAGCTGGTTGAGCAGACGGCCGTCGTCGATCTGATGGAACGGGGCGAGGTCTGTGGCCTTGCGGCCCGCGACCTGCGCCGAATCCGGATGCGGCCAGTCGGTGCCCCAGAGGATGCGATCCGGGTTTGCCGTGATCAGCGCGCGCGCATATGGCGCCATGTCCTGATAGTCGGGCGCGAGAGTCGATGAGCGATAGGCGCCCGAAATCTTCACATACGCCTTGCCGGATTTGGCCAGCGCGACGAGGTCGGAAAATCCTGGCTGCTGCAGCCCGAGCGAGGCCTCGAGCCCGCCAAAATGATCGAACACGGCTGGCACCGGTGAGGCCAGCACGAGATCCTTGATCGCCGAGATCATCGACAGCGTGGTGTAGAGCTGCACGTGCCAGCCGCGTGCCGTCATGCGCTCGACGGCGGCTGTGAAGCGCGCGCGGCCGACATCGGGATTGTTGACGCCGTCGGTTGCCAGATTGATGCGGATGCCGCGAAAGCCGTCCGCATGCATCGCGTCAAGCCGGGCTTCGGTGGTCTTGTCGTCGATCACGGCCACTCCGCGCGCGGTGGCGCCGCGTGCCTTGATGCCGAACAGGCTGGTGGAATTGTCGGTGCCGTAGACGCTCGGCGTGACGATCACCACGCGCTCGATATGTAGCGCTTTGTGCAGCGCCGCCATCTCTTCCGGGCTCGCAGGTCCCGGCGTATAGACGCGCCCCGCGAAGAACGGAAATTTTTCGGCGTCGCCATGGATGTGGGTGTGACAGTCGCAAGCATGCGCAGGCACGTCGAAATTGATCGGCGTCGAGGGTTGCGCGGCTCGCGCGTAGATGTTGTCGGTCATGGCTGCTCCGGAGTCGCGACAGGCGGCGAACGATATCACATCAGCCTGGCAGTCCCGCCACGTCGCTGCATAGCTGCTCGACCAACTCCGCAACCGGCTGCGAACCGTCGACGCGGACGACCGGGCAGGGCAGACCCGCGAGCCACGCCTCATGTTTTGCGAGACTGCGGCCCTCGCGATCACCGGCTTCGTAGTGCGAGGCCCATTCGACGAACGACTCGGTCTCCTGATGACGCCAGCCGCCCTCTGCAACGGCATCGGCGCCGAAATGAGCGGCTTCGCGGGCACGCAGCCGCTGCATGCGAAGCTCGCGCGGCGTCGTCACATAGACGACGAGATCGAACAACGGCACGAACTCGTCGCCCCATCCGGTGACGGATCCGCTCAGCACCCAATCGAAACGCGGCAGAAACATCTCTCGCATCAGGCGCAGCCGATCGGCGGCATGACGTGTGGTCTGGTAGGGCGGAACGGTCGGCAGCCAGAAATAGTCGTCGCTGTCGTGATGCGGCAGCGCCAGCCGGCCCGCCAGTGCGCGGCCGAGCGTCGTCACGCCGGAGCCCGAAGCTCCCATCAGATGGATGCGGCGGCTCTTCATCGGTCGACCCGAAGAATTGAGATTACTGCCCCGACGGCGTGCGCAGACCGTGCCAGGCGTCGCGGACCTGCTGGTAATGCACCTCGGGCAGGTAGTCCGGCGTGTTCAGGCTCAGCGTCTTGACGTCGAGATGGCCGACAGCGCTGAGCAGAGTGTAGGAGGCGATTACGCGGTCGCGCAACGCACCGATCAGGCGGGCCCGGGCCTGGATCAAGTCGGCTTGCGAGTTCAGCACGTCGACCGTGGTGCGCTGTCCGCCGGCGGCCTCGCGCTGCACGCCCTGAAGCGCGACGGTCGCCGCCTTCACCTCGGACTCGGATGCCGAGACCGCGATCTTGGCGCCTTCGTTGGCGACCCAAGCGCTGACCGCCGCCGTGCGCGCCTGGTTGCGGACCTGATCGAGCACCAGCCGGCTCTGCGCCGTAACTTCCTTGGCCTGCCGGGTCTGCGACGCCGCCTGGCCGCCGTCATAGATCGGCGCGGTGACGTTGGCGACGATCGAGGCCTGGTCGGTGGCGAAGGTGCCGAGCGTCTGGTCGCTGTCGCGGCTGCGGCTAACGCTGCCCTGCAGGCTCGCGCTCGGCAGCAGCGCGCCTTCTGCGACGCGGATATTGGTTGAGGCAATGTCCACATCGAAGCCCGCTGCCATCACCGCCGGGTGTTCGCGGATCGCCATCGCGATCGAATCCTCGCGGGTCTTCGGCAGATAGCGATCGACCACCTCGGCGGGGCGAAGTGCGGCGGGCGTAGTGCCGATCACCTGGGTGTAGGTCGCCTGGCTCACCGCGAGCGCGACCTCGGCGGCATTGAGATCGGCAAGGCCGCGACTGAGGCGCGCCTCGGCCTGCGCGGTGTCGGTCGGGGTGACGTCGCCGGCGTTGAGGCGGCGCTGGGTGATGGAGAGCGTCTCCCGCAGGAAGGCGACATTGGAGCGCTGCGCCTCGACCAGCGACTGGTTCGCCAGCACGTTGGTGTAGGCGGTGACCGCGTCAAGCAGCACGCCCTGGCCGACATTGCGTAGCGCCTCGCGGCCGGACTGCACCTGGAGCTCGGCAACCCGCACGCTGTTGGCGGTGCGGAAGCCGTTGAACAGGGTCTGCGACACCGTGACCCCGATGGTCCAGGGTTTCAGCGTTGCGGTCTGGATGGTGTTGTCAGGAAGCAGGTTGCGCACGGCTTGCAGGCCGGCGCTGAGGCTGGCCACGATCTGCGGGCGATAGCCGGCGAGCGCCTGCGGCACGTTCTCGTCGGTGGCGCGCTGCCTTGCGCGCTCGGCATTGAGCTGCGGATTGGTCTGGTAGGCCTTGGCCAGCGCCTCCGGCAGCGCCTCTGCATTGGCCGCGGCGGGCAGAGCGCAGCAGAGCCCCAGCGCCGTCCATGCCGCCAGGACACGACCCACGCCCGATCGTCGCCGCGTCATCACGCGACCAGCTCTGGCGGCACGCCCAATCATGTAATCCCGCAAAACCCCGGCTGTCCGCCCCCGCCGACGGCGGCTCTCTTAACTGTTTACCCAGCGCCGGTCCCGCAGGCAAACTGCCGCGGAGGAAACCCCCATGAAATCCGTGCTTGTTGCAGGTGCGTCACAGGGGGCTGCGGGAAAGGGATGTAGTCTTACGCCAACCTTACCGTCGGTCGGCTCTCACCGGTTCTTGTTCGCCGGCTTGCGCTTCTCGATGAACGCAGCCATGCCCTCGGAGCGGTCCTCGAGCGCGAAGGTCGAGTGGAACAGATTGCGCTCGACGCTCATGCCCTCGGCGAGCGTGGTCTCGAAGGCGCGGTTAACCGCTTCCTTGGCCATCGCGACGGCGGGGCGCGACATCGAGGCGATCTTCTCCGCAGCCGCAATCGTCTCGTCCATCAGCTTGTCGGCGGGCACAATGCGGCTGACGAGGCCACTGCGCTCTGCCTCCGCAGCATCCATCATGCGGCCGGTGAGGCAGAGATCCATGGCCTTGGACTTGCCGATCGCAC
This sequence comes from Bradyrhizobium zhengyangense, assembly GCF_022012555.1. NCBI lineage: Bacteria > Pseudomonadati > Pseudomonadota > Alphaproteobacteria > Hyphomicrobiales > Nitrobacteraceae > Bradyrhizobium > Bradyrhizobium zhengyangense. The sequence goes on from NZ_JAKLTZ010000005.1 coordinate 557,244, forward strand.
GGGTGAGACGCTGCGTGCCGCCGATGCCGGGGATGGTGCCGAGCGTGATCTCGGGCTGGCCGAACTTGGCAGTGTCGGCGGCGATGATGAAATCGCACATCATCGCGAGCTCGCAGCCGCCGCCAAGCGCATAACCTGCTACCGCGGCAATGGTCGGCTTGCGGCAGCGCGCGATGCGATCGCCGCCGATCGCGGCGAAATCCTCGGAGAACATGTCGATGAAGCCCTTCGGCTGCATCTCCTTGATATCGGCGCCGGCGGCAAAGGCCTTCTCGCTGCCGGTCACGACGATGCAGCCGATGGCGTCATCGGCTTCGAGATCGTCCACGGCTGCGGCGATCTCGCGGAAGACGCCGAAGGAGAGCGCGTTGAGCATCTTCGGCCGGTTCAGCTTGATGATGCCGACTGCACCGATGCTTTCGACGATGATGTGTTCGAACGTGCTCATGCTCCACCCACGCGTTTGATTGGGCGGGCAATGTGCCCGCTCGCGTGGATGCCTTCAAGGGGCCGGAACGCGCCAAGTGAGCGCGTCCCGAGCAATCAGGCCATGAACATGCGCGCGGCCGAGGCCAAGGTCAGCAGCGTGCCGACGCCGATGAAGATCTTGCCGATCAGGGAGCTCTGGTCCCAGGCCGAACTGGGCTGGCTGCTCGCCATGACCGGAGCGGGGCGGGGCTGCGCGTCGGTCGCGGCAATCACCGCTTTCTGCGCGGGCGGGTTGTCCTGTTGCAGGGCGCGGTCGAGGTCGTTGAGCTGGTCGGGCGGCACGACCTGGTTCTCGGGAGCGGGCGCAGCGGTATTATCGGCTGCGGCCTGCACATTGTCGTTGGCGCGGCTGGTCATCGCCGAGGCTGCAGCCGCAGGCGGCGTATCCGTCGCGGCGAGCTGTGCGTTGGCGTTGGCGACTTCCGGCGGCATCTGGCTCGAGGCCGGCGTATCGTTGCCGGCCTTGTTGTCGGTCTTATTATCGGACTTGGCCTCGCCAGCCTGCGGCGTTGCGTCCGCGCTGGTCTTGTCAGTCTTGTCGTCCGATTTTTGCGCTGTCTTGCTGTCGGTATGACGGCGAGCGGCGTGGTGGCGCTGCTTGCCCGCATCGGCCTGCTTGCTCGCGCTGTCCGGCTTGGCGCTCGCGGCGGAGCTCGGCGCGGCCTGAGCCGCGCCTGCGGACAGCAAAAACAGCCCGGCCAGAACAATCCATGCCGCGCGCCCGCTGGCTTTCATCATGTTGACGATCTCCCCAATTCGCCCGTCCCGGATGCGAACAGAGACCCCGGCGCATGACGACAGCGGGGCAAAAAATGGGAATCTTCGGGCCACACCGGGCAAAAAGGCGGCAAACTGGTTGGTGCGGCACGCTCCCGGATGCGAGATGGACCGATCGGTGTTATGAGCCTCCGGTCTTTTCCGGGTGGGGACTGGATTCCCTGGCTGCGCCTTGATCACGACTTCGTGATATCAGGGTTGGCGATGTAACAAATTGAAAGAGCGGCCGAATTGCCGTGTAGGAGCGCGCGTGCGCGGACGTGAGGACGAATGGACCGACCTGATGCGGTCGGCCATGGCGGGGGATGATGCGGCGTATCATCGCCTGCTGAAAGCGGTCACGCCGGTGCTGCGCGCTGCTGCGAGGCGCGGCCTGGCGCGTGCCGGGCAGCCTCCCGATCAGGCCGAGGATATCGTGCAGGAAATCTTGTTGGCGGTGCATCTGAAACGGCACACCTGGGACAGCGAGGCCCCCTTCGCCCCCTGGCTGTTCGCGATTGCGCGCAACAAGCTGATCGATGCGCTCAGGCGCCGCGGCCGGCGCGTTTTCGTCAATATCGACGATTTCGCCGAGACGCTGCCCGGCGAGACGCCACAGGAGACGGCCTCGGCGGGCGAGGTCACCGCGCAGCTCAACACGCTGCCGCAGCGCCAGCGCGACGTGTTGCAATCGATCGCGGTCGACAGCGCCTCGATCAAGGATACGGCGACGAAATTTGCGATGAGCGAAGGTGCGGTGCGCGTCGCGCTGCATCGGGGGCTTGCGGCCCTGACCGCCAAACTACGGGACCACTAGTCATGGATACCGATCAACTCATTCGCACGCTCGCGGCCGACAACGCCCACCGCGCCCCGCGCGTCGGCGCGCTGCTGACCACCGGACTTCTGGTCGCGGCGCCGTTCTCGATCCTGATTTTCGCGACCTTCCTGGGCGTGCGGCCGGACGTGATGACGGCGATGCACAACCCGTTCTTCGATACGAAGTTCGCGGTGACTTTGTCGCTCGCGATTCCCGCGATCATCATCAGCCTGCATCTGTCGCGTCCCGAAGCCTTGATGCGCGGTTGGGGCTGGCTCCTGCTGCTGCCCGTCGGACTGCTTGCTGTCGCGATCGGCAGCGAGGCGATGATGGCGCCGGCGATGCCGATGACGATGCGGCTCGTCGGCAAGAATTCGCGGTGGTGCATGTTGGCGATCCCCGCGATGTCGCTGCCGCTTCTCGCGGGTGCATTGTTCGGCCTGCGCCATGGCGCGCCGTCGCGACCGGCGCAGGCCGGCGCGCTCGCCGGCCTGCTGTCGGCCGGGCTCGCTGCCACGCTCTACGCCTCGCATTGCACCGACGACTCGCCGCTGTTCGTCGCGACCTGGTACACGATCGCGACCGCAATCGTGACCGCGATCGGCGCCGCTGTCGGATCGAGAGTCCTGAAGTATTAGAGCCTGATCCGGAAAAGTGCGTAGCGGTTTTCCGAAAAGATCGTGCTCAAAAAAACCTAAAGCGCGATGACTCTCATCACGGTTCAAGCCGCGGACGTCTGCATGCGGTGGAAGCGCAGCACCTGCTGTGCGGTGGATGAGCGCAGGGCCTCGTAAGCGTCGCGCAGCGACAGCATGTCGGTCTGCGAGCCGCCCGAGAGCTTCTCGCGCATGGCGATGATTGCGCGCACGCTTGACCATTGCATGCCGGCGACCTTGGCGAGGATCATCAGGCCTTCGGTGCGACTCTCGATCATCATGTTTTCGGCGGTCTCGACCGCAACGCCTGCGAGGGCCGCGAGCCCGGCATTGGCCTCGTCGAACTTGCCCTGCTCGGCGAAGGTCGCGACCTGGAATTCGTTGAGGCGGCCGTCGTCGTGCAGCGATTTCACCAGCGCCCGCGCCATTTCAGTCTGCTTCGTCATGGCAGCGGCGCGGACCCGCTGCGCCGCTTCCTGGACCACGCTCGACACTTCGCTGGCGAGTTCGGGATGGGCCGCTTCCAGCTTCCTGCGAACGCTGAGAGAAGCCTTGGCGACCAGCTTCAGGTAATGATGCCGCGGCAGGTCCGGACGCAGGCCGATGCAGGTAGCGAGATCGTCGTCGCGCTCGGCGCGCGTGACGAGATCGGCGAGGCTGCTCTCGGAAAGGCGTGCGCCGTGGTTGTTGACGGTCGACTGTACCACGTCTTCATTGCCGCGCGTGACCAGCACGTCGGTCAGTGCCTCCGACAGCACCCGCCGCAGCGAAATCGCCTTGAGATGTGCCTGGCTCTTGCCGCGCGCGATTTCGATCAGGGTGGTCTCGTCCAGCCGCTCCGATTTTGACAGCACGGGACCTGCGACTTCGATGACGTCCTCGAGCGCAAGCGTACGGATGATCTGCGGCGGCGCGGCTCCGATCGGCGCGAGACGGTCGGCGAGCAATGCTTTTGCCGAAGTTTCGATCTGCTCGATCAGGCACTGGAAGACGTCGTCGAACACGCGGATATGATCGTCGGAATAGTCCACCGCATTGTTGATGAAGAGATCGGTGACGCGCCGCAGCGTCTCGACCCGGCGTGCGACGGTGCCGTGCGCGAGCGCCGACTGCAATTCCTCGAGCAAATTTTCGGATGACTTGACGGTCTTTGATCTCATAGCCCTGTCCTGGAGCGTTCGGTCCGGCGGCGTGTTCTCACGTGCCGGCGACAAATGGATTGGTCAGCTCGTTGCAATGCGGTTGCGCCCTTGCGCCTTGGCGGAATATAGCGCGCTGTCGGCGCGCGCGAGAAACGTGTCGGCAGTATCATTGGTGCGCAGCGTCACGACGCCGGCGGAAATCGTCACGCGCATGCCGGGCGAGAATGCGCTCCAGTCGAGCTCGGCGATGATGCTGCGCAGCCGATCGAGCATGCGCGATGCAGCCTCGCTTGCGGTCCCGGGCAGCAGCAGCAGAAATTCCTCGCCGCCATAGCGGCCGAAACGGTCGTCGGGCCGGATGTTGGCGAAGATGGTGATGGCAAAGGTCCGCAGCACCTCGTCGCCGACGGGATGGCCATGGGCGTCGTTGATGCGCTTGAACCAGTCGAGGTCGATCAGCGCGATGGTGCAGGGGGCGTCCGCCTGCCGCGACTTTTCGATCTCGGCGTCGAGAAGTCGCATGATGCAGCGGCGATTGTAGGAGCCGGTCAGCTCGTCGAGCTCGGCGAGCTCCTCGATGCGCTGATAGGCGGCCTTCAGCTCGATGCTGCGCCGGTACAGGATCTTGCGCAGCGTGGCGCCGAACAGGCCGAGGAAGGCGCACTGGCCGATCACCAGCACGAAGCACAGCATCGAGGCGGTCCGCTGCAGCCGCGTCGCGACCGGCATGCCGATCGGCAGGTCGGAGGCGAGGAAGACGGCCGCGAGTGCGCAGGTCGCGAGTGCCCAGGTCAGCATCGCCTGGACCGAGGTCATGCGCAGCGTACCGAAGGCGAAGATCAGGAACAGCACGCTGATGAAGGCAATCCCGATCGTCGGCACCGATACCAGGAAGACGAATTGCAGCGCCATATGCGCCGAGATCTGGAAGACCGTGAGATAATGGTCGTTGTGCCTGTCGCCGACGCCGGCCTCCGACATCACGACGAAGATGCCGATGATCGTGACGCCGCCGACCCAGAACAGCGATGGTACGTTGCCACGGATGGCGCCGTCATAGGCGTAGAGCAGCAGCACGAAGGCGCCGAGCGAATAGCTCGCGACCTGGCCGACATACATCTGCCGACGCTGCCGGATCCGGCGCGCCAGCACTCCGGGCGCCGCCTCCTCACGCGTAAGGACGAGATCCGCGGCCTCTGCGGCACTCCTCTCAGGAAAGGACGTCGCGGCCGTGTTCATGGTCCCGCCAATGGTGGATGTCAGCCGAAAAAATCTACGTGGCAAGCCTTTAGGTTTGGTATCCTTTTGAACCGAATCCGGGGGACGCTGCGCGGGTGAGGGGCCTCGGGCGGCACGGAATCTGGTGGTCGATTAGCCATCGCCGCCGATATCGCGGACCAAATCCTGCGCCGTGCGACATAATGTGCACGGGGCCGTGATAGAGGCGCTCGACCGAGCCATCCGCGCCCGGCCCACGGCAAGCCCGCAAGAGAGTGTTTCCGTATTATGTTACCGTCTTGGAGCCAAACGGCCGACCGCCACGGGTGGGACAAGGAAATTGCGCGTATGTGTGGTAGATCACACAAGTCCCCGTATGACTGCGGTAGGTTGAAGAATTTCACCCCTCCCGTCGAACCGTCCCCCGCATCGACCCGACCAATCTTGCGAGACGGGCTTTGAGCGTGACACAGGCGGCTACGGACGAGGTCCTGATCGCCAGGATCGCCCAGGGTGACCGGCTCGCCATGCAGGTGCTGTACGGGCGGCACCATGTCAGGGTGTACAGGTTCGGGCTCAGGCTCGTGCGGGACGAGCAGACGGCGGAGGACCTCATCAGCGAGGTGTTTCTCGACGTCTGGCGTCAGGCCGGTAAGTTCGAGGGCCGGTCCGCAGTTTCCACCTGGCTCCTGGCAATCACCCGATTCAAGGCCCTGTCTGCGCTTCGCCGCAGGAAGGATTTTGAGTTGGACGACGAAGCCGCCAACGCGATCGAGGATTCGTCCGACGATCCGGAGACGGTGGTGCAGAAGAAGGATACCAGTGAAGCGTTGCGGGAGTGTCTGACGGGCCTCTCGCCGGACCATCGGGAAATCGTCGACCTCGTCTACTACCACGAGAAGTCCGTGGAGGAAGTGGCCGAAATCGTCGGGATCCCGGAGAACACGGTAAAGACGCGCCTGTTCTATGCGCGCAAGAAATTGGCCGAACTGCTGAAGGCAGCCGGCATTGAGCGAGGCTGGCCATGATGGCTTTGAGCAAGAAGATGCTGCAGCAAGAGCCCAGTGAGATCGAGTTGCTGCTGCCGTGGCATGCCGCCGGCACGCTGAACGCGCGCGATGCGCGCCGCGTCGAGGAAGCGCTCGCCAGCGATCCGCAGCTTGCAAAACAATATGCGGCGATCCGCGGCGAATACGAAGAGACCATCCACCTGAACGAGAGCCTGGGTGCTCCGTCGGCGCGCGCGATGCAGAAGCTGTTCGCCGCGATCGACGCCGAGCCGGCGCGCGCGACCGCTTCGCTACCGTTGTCGGCGCGCATCGCCACGTTTTTTGCGAGCCTGTCGCCGCGCACGATGGCCTGGTCGGCGAGCCTGGGCGCCATCGCGCTGCTGCTGCAGGCCGGCATCATCGGTGCCGTCTTGATGAAGACTCAGACTGCGACCTTCCAGACTGCGTCGCTCTCGACCGGCGCGCCGATCACGCGTGAGCTCGGGGCGGCTGCGCCTTCGCGGGCGCTGGTGCGCTTCACGCCCGAGGCGCGCGTCGCCGACATCACCGCGCTGCTTGACAGCTATCAGGCCTCGATCATCGGCGATGCCAAGGGCGGCATGTTCCGCCTGCAGTTCGACAAGGCGATGAGCCAGGACGAGCTCACTGCGCTGCTCGCCAGAATGCAGCGCGAGAAGTTCATCAACCTCGCCGTGGCGGCGCCTTAAGCGCCTGCACCAATGATGCGCAAGTCCGAGAGTAAGTTGCGAGCCGGTGCCTATGCTTCCTCGGCTGGAGCTGGGCTCTTGCTCGCCGCCTGTCTCGGCATCGGAGTGGCGCACGCCCAGGCGATCATGCGCACGCCGACGATCAGCGTTCCCTCGCGCACGCCGACGATCTCCGTAACTGGCGCGGCGAGAGCCGTGGGCGGCGGCGATCATGGTCCGCACCTGACGCCGACGGTTCATATCACGGGGCGGATGGTGCCGAATCCCGTGCTGCCCTACGCGCGCTACTCGCCAAATCTCTATCCGGCCTGTTCCAACGCCTATCGCGATGCCGATGGCGAGTGCATCAGCCAGCCGAATGGCGGCGGCGACGGCTCCGGCAAGTCGGCCAAGAAGAGCGCCGGCAAGGGGCGTGGCAAGGCGACGCCCGTCGCCATGACGTCGCGCAGTTTCGCCAATGAATTCGTGGCCGAGATCGACAGCGCGCTGTCGCCGACCGAAGCCGATGAGCTCGCCCGGCGCCACGGCTTGACCCGCGTGTCGTCGGAAAACTTTCCGCTGATCGGGGCCACGGTCGGCCTGTTCCGCATCACCGACGGCCGCCCTTATGAGACAGCGCGGCGCGAGTTCGCGGCCGACGCCAGTGTGCGCTCGCTTCAGCCGAACTTCCGCTATGTGCTGCAGGACCAGAAGCCGGGGGTCCCGACCGAAGGCGATCCGGCTCAATACGTGCTATCCAAGCTGCGCCTGCCGCAGGCGCATACGTTGGTGCACGGCGCCAATGTCACGGTTGCCGTGATCGATTCAGGCATCGATGCAAAGCATCCCGAACTCGCCAATTCCATTGCCGACAATTTTGATGCGCTCGGCAGCAGCGAAGGCGCCCACGTCCATGGCACCGGCATTGCGGGCGCCATCGTGGCCCATACGAAGCTGATGGGTAGCGCGCCGGAGGCGCGCATCATCGCCATCAGGGCCTTCGGTGGCACCACCGGCGGAGCGGAGAGCTCGTCGTACATCATCCTGCGCTCGCTCAACTACGCCGCCGAGCACGGCGCCCAGATCGTCAATATGAGTTTCGCCGGCCCGAAGGACGCGGTGATCGAGCGTGCGATCGCGGCAACCGCCGCGCGCGGCTTGGTGCTGATCGCGGCCGCCGGCAATGCGGGCGCCAAATCGCCGCCGCTCTATCCTGCCGCCAATCCCAACGTGATCGCCGTCAGCGCGACCGACCAGCAGGACAAGCTGTTTACTGCATCCAACCGCGGCAATTACATCGCGCTGGCCGCGCCCGGCGTCGACATCTTCCTGCCGGCGCCCGACGGCAAATACCAGATAACGTCGGGCACCTCGTTCTCGGCCGCCTATGTCTCCGGCGTCGCGGCCTTGCTGCTCGAGCGCAATTACACCCTGAAGCCGGAAGCGGTGCGCATGACGCTGGCGAAGACCGCGCGCGACCTCGGTTCACCCGGGCGTGATGATCTCTTCGGCGACGGTGAGCCCGATGCGTTTGCCGCGGTCATGGCCGTTCCGGCCGACAGCACGACGCCGGTCGCGGCCGCCGCCGCTACAACTAAACGTGAAGATTCCGAGAAGCGCCGCGACGACCCCAACATCCGCGCGATCGAGCAGCCCTCGCTGTCGAGCGCGGACGATAAATCCGCGATTTCTCAGGCGGATAGGCCGGCTGCGCGCTAGCGCCCGCGACAACATTGCGCGCCGGCCAAAGGTTAAAAAATCGAGCCGCGGTTTTGAACGTTCAGCCTGCTGCCACGACCAAATAATGTGGGAGCGGTCATCCCTCCCCATCAGTCATATCAGGCGCGAGCGCCCATCCACCCCAAGCGCCCATATGGCTCGACCCGTCCGGTTGTCCCCCCGGACGGGTCTTTTCTTTTGGGGCGTCGGATCTCTTGAAGCGCAATGCGAGATCAGCTTGCGGTTGAGACCGCGAGCGCGTCGCTGCGACGAGGAAGCGACTCCGCGCGGCAGGTCCGCCATGCTTGTGCGAAGCTTGACTCCCAAACTGCTGGAAACTCCGCGTGACTACGGTGTTTTGTGACCTGAGCCGTGTCGTTGCTGGACAAGTCAAAACTTTTCCACAAAATATTCATGTCGCTCCTAAATTGATTCGTGTGCGTTGCGTCGCGTCCGTACCTTTCTCCTGACGGGCTGATTAATGACTCATCGCCATGACGCTGGCCGAGGCACGGCCGGCCGTGAAATTGCGGCACGCTGGTGCGCTCTCGCGGAGCAGCGACTGGAGCATCTCTCTGAAATGTTCGAGACCGGGCGGTGGCGCCGCTACCATTCCGAGCTCGCATTCCTCGAAAACATCCAGGAAGCCAAGCGCGCGGTGCAGACCTGGCGCGCGCTTGCGAATGGCGAGGATGTCGCCGCGGCCGCCGCGAGCGTGACCTCTGCATTCGGCTGGTCGCCGGCGACCATGCCGCGCGTTTTTCCGCGCGAGCAGGCCCAGACGGTGCAGCCAAAGGCCGTGCATATCGCCCCAGAGACCGCCGTTCCGGTCAGGCTCGAGCCCGAGCCGGATATCCTCGCGGAAATCGTCGAGGCGCCCATTGCGCCGGCGGCCCCGATCGCCGCGCCTGCACGGGTTGCTCCGGCAATTCGAATCGCTCCAGCTGAACGGATCGCTCCGACTGCGCCGGCAGCGTCCATCGCATCGTTCCTGCAGACCTTCACGCCGCCCGCCGACGAGATCGTCGCGGCCCCCGAGCGAGTGGTCGAGTTCACCTTCAGCCTCGACGGCATTGAAGCCAAGTACCCGCTGCTGCGGAATACGTTCTAGTCTAGCGCGGGGGCGGCCCTACTGCCGCACTACGTTTCCGCCGACAACCACCTGCACAAAGCGCTGCGCGCCTTCCGCGGACAGATCCGCCGTCACGGCGCGTGCGTGGTCGAGGCCGACCACCGCGCCGCGCGGGGTTTCCGAGATCATGTTGTTGTTGACGAGCGCGGTGCCGGCGCCTTGCACGACGGAGACGCCGATGCCGGCCAGCGCCCTGCGGATCACATTGCCCGTGATCGCGACGTCGCGCAGATATTTGCCCCAGCCGGCGACGATGCCGTAGGATGGCGCATTCTCGATCACATTGCCTGACACCGACGTGTCGGCCTCGATATAGATGCCGACGCCGGCATCGTCGTCAGGCGCGGTGCCGATCGGCCGCTTCGGGATCAAATTGCGGATGATATTGCCTTGCACGACCGCGATACGTCCGCCTTCGTTGAAATTGCAGACGGAGACGCCGACGGCGGCGCCGTCGACCGTGTTGTTGGCAATCACGGCGGCCTCGAACGAAAACTCGGAATAGAGCGCGACCTCGCGCACGTCGCTGACGCTGTTGCCTGTGATGTGGATGTTCGAGGCCGAGTTGCCGCGCACGGCGGAGTAGTCGCAATTTTTGATGCGATTGCCGCGCACGATCACGTTGCCGGCGCGGAAGGCGTTGATGGCATTGCCATACTGGCCGGAGCCGCCCGGGCCCGCCTTGATGCCCTCGATGCGGTTGTCGGCAACAATTGTGCCGTCATCGCCGATGGCGGTGCGCAGGATTTCGATGCCGTTGTCGTTGGTGCCGACAATGGTGTTGCGGGACACGCTGAGGCCTTTGGCATCGAACGAGACGACCGCCGTCACCGCGATGTCAGTAAAGATGTTGCCGGAGATATCGCCTGAGACCTGCTCCAGCCAGATGCCGCTGCCGCCGGAGCTGGTGATCTCGCAATCGGTGATGCGGACGTCGCGCCCGCCAAGGACATGGATCAGCCCGCGCCGCGTCGGCAGCGGAATGCGGCCGCCGTCGAAAGTGATACCGGTGAGGCCGATTGAATCAGAACCGTCGCTCTGGATCGCCGCGGCGCCGCCAGTGAAGATGAGTTTCGTCGCGCCGCGCACGCCGATTAGCTGCGCCCTATCAGGCAGTCTTAAAAGGCCCGCGCGGTAGATTCCGGGCGGCAGCGCAAGCGGCATCTGCGCCCGCGAGGCTTCGTCGATCGCACGCTGGAGAACGCGCGTCTGGTCCTCGCTGCTGCCGGGTCGCACGCCGTATTGGGTTGCATCGCGCCCGAGCAGCGACGTCAGCGGCGCCGCACGTGCGGCGTCGGCGGGCATGGCAAGCGCACCGGCAATGCCGGCAGTCGAAGCTCCGATGAGATGACGGCGGTTGAGGTCCATGACGCGTCCTTGGCGGACGCGGGAGATGTCCGCGAAAGATTAGGTAGCGCAGGGCGGAGGGGGCGGTGAGGATTGTTCGCGGTAGGGTTAAATGTTTACCGCAAAGACGGTGCCGTAGGGTGGGCAAAGCGCAAGCGTGCCCACGATTGTCGCCAAGGACGTACGTGGGCACGGCGCCATGCGCCTGTGCCCACCCTACAAGACCTAACTAAGCGTTCCGCGCCTTCCTTGCCAAACCCACCATCTCCATCAGCATCGCTTCCCCCGCATCCACCAGCTCCTCCAGCGTGATCCGCGGGGCGCCCTTGTGCCGCACGGCGCCGCTGCGTGCAAGCAGCGGAATATGGATGAACGCGGCAAGCTTCGGTCCGCCGCCGCGGGCCTTCTCGATCGCGCGCCAGCTCAGATAGTTGCAGAGATAGGCGCCGGCATCGCGCGAGGGCCGCGCATCGATGCCGGTGAGCCGCGCGGCACGCAACAGTCTTGCCGTATGCGGGCCGAAATTCATGGCGTCCGCATGGCCGGCAATGCCGCGCTTGCTGGAGCGGGTGTTGGCAGCATCGGGCCACAGCATGGTGACGGCGTTGCGCGCGCGGCTCTCGATGCGCAGGTAAGGCGTACGCGCCGCGAGCCCAAACATCAGCAGCGCATCCGGCTTCACCTGTGCCAGCACATCAGGCAATTGCCGGTCGACCGCGGCATAGGTCACCGGAAAGATGTGGTGCGATAGCTCGACATCATCGAGCGCGGGACGACGAAGCCTCGCCAGCCGCGCCACCAGCGGCTGGGTCGGATTATGGGGGGCACCGGGAAACGGGCCGAAGCCGGTGAGGAGAACGCGGAGCTTATCGCTCATTGCAGCAACTCCAGAATCCGTTCGGCGGCGAGCGCCGGGGTGAGCTGGCCATCGGCAACTTCCGCCTCGATCTTCTTGACCCTGGCGCGGACGGACGCCTCGCTGCGCAATCGTGCCAACATGCGCTGCTCCAGCATCGACCACATCCATTTCACCTGCTGCTCCCGCCGCCGTGCGGCGAACTCGCCGGATGCGTTCATCGCCTTACGGTGATCCAGGACCTTCTGCCAAAGCTCGGCGATGCCCGTGCCGGCCAGTGCCGAATAGGTGACGACAGGCGGATGCCAATGCTCGGAGCGGGGGCTGAGGATATGCAGCGCGCTGCGATAGTCGGCTGCGGTGACATTGGCGCGTTTGAGATTGTCGCCGTCGGCCTTGTTGATCGCGATCATATCGGCGAGCTCGACCAGGCCTTTCTTGATGCCTTGCAGCTCGTCGCCGCCGCCTGGCAGCATCAGTGCGAGGAAGAAATCGGTCATGTCGCAGACCGCGGTCTCGGATTGGCCGATGCCGACGGTCTCGACCAGGACGACGTCGAAGCTGGCGGCCTCGCACAGCAGCATCGCCTCGCGGGTTTTTGCAGCGACGCCGCCGAGCGTGCCCGAGGACGGCGAGGGACGGATGAAGGCATCGCTGGATGCCGACAGCCGCGCCATGCGCGTCTTGTCGCCGAGGATCGAGCCGCCGCTGCGGGCCGAGGACGGGTCGACCGCAAGCACGGCGACCTTGTTGCCCTGCTCGATCAGATAGGTCCCGAGCGCATCGATGGTGGTGGATTTGCCGACGCCGGGCGAGCCGGTGATGCCGACGCGGACCGCCTTGCCGGTGTCGGGCAGCAGCGTCTGCACCAGCTCGCGTGCCTGCGCCTGATGATCGCCACGCCGGCTCTCCACCAGCGTGATGGCGCGCGCGAGCGCAGCGCGATGGCCCGCACGCAGGTCGCGGGCGAGGGTGGTGATATCGAGCGAAGTCTTCTTCTCAACCATGTCCTGCTTTACAACGGCGGAAGCAGGCAGGCGAGGGCCTCTCAGGTCTTGGCAAAACCGGCGGCCCTCATGGCCTGGCCCATCTGGCGATCAGCCTCGTCCATGAAGGTTTCGAAGTCGCTTGCATCCCGCCATACGGTGCCAAAGCCGCGTCCGGTCATGAAGTCCTTGAAGGCGGCGGAGTCGTACACCGTCTTCAGGGCCCCGGTCAGCCTGGTCGCGATCTCCGGCGCCAGGCCCTTTGGACCGCCGATGCCGCGCCATGAGCTGGTGGAATAGTCGACGCCGAGCGCTTCCTTCAGCGTCGGGACGTCGGGAAAGCTCGGATTGCGCGCGTGCGCCATGATTGCGAGGCTCCGCGCCTGGCCGGCCTCGATGGTCGCGTGGGCCTCCGGCACCGAGCAGGTGGTGAGGTCGAGGCTGCCCGCGACGAGCTCCTGCATGGCCGGTGCTGCACCATTCGAGGGGACCAATTCACTTGGTTCGCCGGCAATCCCATCGCCTGCATCCAGCCGACAAGTGCGAGATGCCAGATGCCGCCTTGTCCAGTGCCCGATGCCTTGAACCGTCCCGGGGGCGCCAGCTTGATGGCCTCCGTCAGCTCTTTCACCGTTCTGTACGGCGAGGCGGCGGCCACCTGGATGCCCGGTGGGTCTTCGTTCATCAGCGCCAGCGGCATGAAGTTCCGCGGCGTCAGATGCGTCACCGCCTGCCAATGCAGCATCGCGATTTCCACGGTGATCATGCCGATGGTGTAGCCATCCGGCCGTGCGGTTGCGATCTCGGCGTGGCCGACAACGCCGGATCCTCCGGTGAGGTTGACGACGTTGAACGGCTGGCCGAGCTCCTTCTGAAGGAGCGTCGCAATGATCCGTGCAGTCGCATCCGTGCCGCCACCCGCACCCCAGGGTACGATCAAGGTCACCGGCCGCGCCGGATAGGCTTGCGCGCGCGCAGGGGAGAGGAGAGCTGACGTGGCTGCAGCCACAGAAGAGGCCGCGAAAGCGCGGCGGGTAATTCCTGACATCAATGTTCCCGGCATCGCCCTCGGGAATCGGGCTCGCGTCATCGCAACATGCTACGCAGCTTTGCGCCGATGTCGCAAGCGGCAGCCCTGTGGCGCCGTGGGCAACGGGTTCCGCTCCTATTGTTGTTCGTCGGCATCGGCCTTTGGCCGTGCGCCGCCGAAGATGCGTGCGCCTTCCGGCGTGAGATAGGGCTTCAACGTCTCCCACGGAACGAAGGCGACATATTGGCCCTCGGCGTAGGGGCCGACGGCATAGGGCGGGTAGTGGAAGGTCAGGCCGGAACTCTTGTCTGTCTCGGTCGATGGCGCCAGCGTCACGGCGCCGATCTTGAGCAGGCGAGGTGTAAGGTCCTTGAACCACTCCTGCGTCGCGGTCTCGCCGCTGTCGCGCTTCTTCTTCTCGATTTTCAGTGAGGCGATCACGGCTTTCACCATCGCCTTCATGGTTGCGCCATTGTCGGCGGTCTCGGTGAAGAACGGGCGGATCGAGATGCGCTTGTTCTCGGATTTGTCCCACAGCACCGTATTCACGTCCGAATTGGGATGGGCACCATGGGTGTCCATATAGTCGTCGCGCAGGATGCTGACATAGCGATCGGCAACCACAGAGCGGATCGAATATTTGCGCTCGAAATCTCAGCCGCCGTCTTTGAAGAATTGTGGGTCCTGCTTGCGCGAGGCCGCGGCGTCAGCCGCGTTCTTGTCGAGCCACCTTTTGCCTTCGGCCAGGCAATCGGCGGCGAGGGGCGCGTCGGCCTTGATCTTGTCGTCGAGAAAGACGCGCGCGTCGATGTTCCTGTTCTTGACGGCGGCGTCGGGCTTGGGATCGGCGGCGAATGAAGGAGAGGCCAGGCCGATCGTAGTCACGGCAGACAGGATCGCGAGCAAGCCGGCCCGCACGTTTGCACGAAGATATGTCACTTCAATATCCATCAATTCTGCACCCGACCGCCGTCGCGGCGACGCCGTCGCGGCGCTTGGATGTCTGCATTGTTGTAATGACCGCAAGATGAACCGGCGCGGAGCGCGCGGTGCGAAACACTGGGACGTGAAAATTGGTCGCGGCAGCGCGCCCGCCGGTTTGATACTTCAAGCCGAGGGCGGCGGAATTACTCCGCCGCCTCGCTATGCCCGAGCCGGGCATTCAGCTTGCGGATCAGCTCCTCGGCCGCGTCCGCGATCACGGTGCCCGGCGGGAAGATAGCCTCGGCGCCAGCCGCATAGAGCGCTTCGTAATCCTGCGGCGGCACCACGCCGCCGACGATGATCATGATGTCCTCGCGGCCCTGCTTCTTCAGCGCGGCCTTCAGCTCGGGTACGGCAGTGAGATGGGCTGCGGCGAGCGAGGAGACGCCGAGGATGTGGACGTCGTTCTCGACCGCCTGCCGCGCCGCTTCGTCGGCGGTGGCAAACAGCGGTCCGATGTCGACGTCGAAGCCGATATCGGCAAACGCAGAGGCAATCACCTTCTGGCCGCGGTCGTGCCCGTCTTGGCCGATCTTGGCGACGAGGATGCGGGGGCGGCGGCCCTCGGCTTCCTCGAAAGCGTCGATCAGCGCCTGAACCTTCTCGACCTGGTTGCCCATGCTGGACGCCTCCCGCTTGTAGACGCCGGTGATCGACTTGATCTCGGCGCGGTGCCGGCCGAACACCTTTTCCATCGCGTCCGAAATCTCGCCGACGGTCGCCTTGGCCCGCGCAGCATCAATGGCGAGCGCGAGCAGATTGCCGTTGCCTTCGCCGGCGGAACGCGTGATCGCGGCAAGCGCGGCATCGACCTCCGTCTTATTGCGTTCGGATTTCAGCCGCGTCAGCTTGTCGATCTGCAGGCGCCGGACATTGGTGTTGTCGACCTTGAGAATGTCGATCGGCGCCTCGTCCGTCGGCTTGTACTTGTTGACGCCGATCACCGCCTGCTTGCCGGCATCGATGCGGGCTTGCGTCTTGGCGGAGGCTTCCTCGATGCGCAGCTTGGGCACACCGGCCTCGATGGCCTTGGCCATGCCGCCGAGCTCCTCGACCTCCTGGATGTGGCCCCACGCCTTCGCGGCGAGGTCACGCGTCAGCCGCTCGACATAATAGGAGCCGCCCCAGGGATCGATGATGCGGGTGGTGCCGCTCTCCTGCTGCAGGAACAGCTGGGTGTTGCGGGCGATGCGCGCGGAGAAGTCAGTCGGCAGAGCCAGCGCCTCGTCGAGCGCGTTGGTGTGCAGCGATTGGGTGTGGCCTTGCGTCGCCGCCATCGCCTCGACGGTGGTGCGCATCACGTTGTTGAAGACATCTTGCGCGGTCAGCGACCAGCCCGAGGTCTGCGAATGCGTGCGCAGCGACAGCGAGCGGGGGTCCTTCGGATTGAACGGTTTCAAGAGCTTCGCCCAGAGCAGCCGCGCGGCGCGCAGCTTGGCGACCTCCATGAAGAAGTTCATGCCGATCGCCCAGAAGAACGACAGGCGCGGCGCGAAGCGGTCGACGTCGAGCCCGGCAGCAAGTCCGGCGCGCAAATATTCGACGCCGTCTGCGAGCGTATAGGCGAGCTCGAGATCCTGCGTCGCGCCGGCCTCCTGCATATGATAGCCGGAGATCGAGATCGAATTGTATTTCGGCATCTTTTGCGAGGTGTACGCAAAAATGTCCGAGATGATCCGCATCGAGGGCGCGGGCGGATAGATATAAGTGTTACGCACCATGAACTCTTTCAGAATGTCGTTCTGAATGGTGCCAGACAGCTTCTCAGGCGGAACGCCCTGTTCCTCGGCCGCCGCGACATAGAGCGCGAGGATCGGCAGCACCGCGCCGTTCATGGTCATCGACACGCTCATCTGGTCGAGCGGGATGCCAGCGAACAGCGTGCGCATGTCGTAGATGGAGTCGATGGCAACGCCGGCCATGCCGACGTCGCCGCCGACGCGCGGGTGATCGCTGTCATAGCCGCGATGGGTGGCGAGATCGAAGGCGACCGAGAGGCCCTTCTGTCCTGCCGCCAGGTTGCGGCGATAGAAGGCGTTGGAATCCTCCGCCGTGGAGAAGCCGGCATATTGCCTGACGGTCCAGGGCTGGTTGACATACATGGTCGGGTAGGGGCCGCGCAGGAACGGCGCGAGGCCCGGATAAGTCTCGAGGAAATCGAGCCCGGCGAGATCGGCCTCGCCATAGACTGATTTCACCAGGATGCCCTCGGGCGTCAGCCACGGCTCGGCGCTGCCTGATGGAGCGGCGGTCGCGGCGCGCTCAAAGGCGACGTCGGCGAAGTTGGGAATGCGGGTCATGGATTCAACCATATCATCGGCGCTCAATCATGATCCGGATGCTGATGGCTGACGATGGTCGCCATCTTCTCCGGCCCGTAATTCTGCTGCGTGGTCTGGCTCGGCAGGTTGGAGATTCCGACCACCCAGCCGAGGCGGGACTCGGTCCCGTACTGACGCGTCGGCACCAACCGGTCAGGTCGGTCGAACGCGCCGGTCATGATCTCGATGCGCGGGCCGTCGATGCGACGGAAGCTCAGCGGCGTGCCGCACGCGGCACAAAAGTCGCGCATCGCGATCGTGGAGGATTGGAATGCGGATGGCGTGCCCTTGGTCCAGGCAAAATCCGTCCGGTTGATATCGGCGAAGGAAGCAAACGGCGCGCCGCTCGCCTTCTGGCACATCCGGCAGTGGCAGATCGATACCTTGTTGGGTGTTGCCGAAATCGCAAAGCGCACCGCCCCGCATTGGCAGCCGCCGGTGAGAACGGGTTTGCTCGCGTCGGTCATGCCTGCTCCATCAGGACATAGGCGTCTTGCAGCGTCGCAAGCGCGTCGCCCCCGGCAAATACGAAGCCCGTGACACCGGCCGCGCGCAAGGCCGCCTCCGCCTCGGCTGGACGACCCGCCAGATAGATATGTCGCGCGCCCACCGTTTGCAGGGCCTTCGCGGCGGCTTCGGCCCGTTCCGCATAGACCTTGTCGCTGGAACACAGGCAGGCTAGCGCCGCGCCGGACGCCTTGAAGGCCGCAGCCAGCTTGGCCGGGTCGGCAAAACCTTCGCTGTCGAGCGCCTGGATGCCGCCGGCCTCGAAGAAGCTTTTTGCGAACGTCGCGCGTGCCGTAAAATCGGCGGGCGTGCCGAGATTGGCCAGGAATACGCTGGGCCGCGATCCGCGCGCCTTCAACGCCGCGTCGGATTTGTCGCGCAGCGCCTCGAATGGCTGCGCAAGGCGGATCGGCGCGAGGGCATCGAACTTGTACTTGGCTTCACCATAGGGTGCGAGCGCGATGGGCGTCGCCTTCAGCACGGCCGTCTCGCTTTCGTGCAGGTTCGGAAACTCGCTGGCGCCGGTCAACACGTCGCGGCGCTTGGCGATGTTGGCCTCGCGCGCCTTTCGCGCCGCTGCGACCTTGCTCTGGAACAGGCCCTGCTGAAGTGCGGCGAAGGCGCCACCGGCCTTCTCGCTCTCCTGAAACAGCGCCCAGGCGGCCTCGCAGAGCTGCGCCGTGAGCGTCTCGATGCCGCCGGATCCCGCCGCGGGATCGCTGACCTTGGCGAGGTTGCTTTCTTCCAGCAGCAGCGCTTGCGTGTTGCGTGCGGCGCGCCGCGCGAACGGATCGGGCAGTCCGAGCGCCAGTGTGTGTGGCAGCACGGTGATTGCATTGGCGCCTGCAAGCCCGGCTGCGAATGTCGCGATGGTCGCACGCAGCATGTTCACGTAGGGGTCACGCTGCGTCAGCATGCGCCAGGCCGTATCGGCGGCAATGAACAGCGGCTTCGGCGTCAGGCCGCAGGCGACCTCGATGCGCGCCCAGAGCAATCGCAGCGCGCGGAACTTCGCCATGGTCAGGAACTGGTCGGCATCAGCGGCGAGCCGCGCATAGACCATGCCTTGCGCCTGCTCGAGCGGAACGCCGGCGCCCTCGATCGCGCGCAGATAGGCGACGCCGCAGGCAAGCACGAAAGCGAGCTCCTGCACCTCGGAGCCGCCGGCATCATGGATCACACGGCCATCAGCAGGTGCGAACGGCCCCTTGAAGCCGAGCGCGGCGAGACCCTTGATGCCGCCGGTCACCGCGGGAACGATCTCCTCCCAGCTGTAGGGGCTGTTTCCCCACACCGCGCAGGCCGCCAGCGGATCGAGCCCGAAGCGGATGTCGCAGGCGGCGGGGTTGATGCCGTTGCTCTTCACATATTCCGCGATATGGATCGCAGCCATCCGCGATTGCGGACCGATCTGAAGCTCGAGGCCGATGCCGGCGTCGAGGTGAATGTCCTTCAGCGCCCTTGCAACCGCATCGGCTGTCGGTTCCAGGCCGAAGCCGTGGCTGCCGGCGCCGCCGGCGAACACGAGCGCGAGTCCCGTGGCGCCATTCTCAAGATCGGTCAGGGCCTGCGCATTCGCAGCCGCCGCATCGGGATGATCGATCCGCTGCATGATCTGCCACGGCGCGGCCGCCGGGCGCCCCGCGACCGGCGCTACCCCCTTGGCGCGCGGGTAGAGCGGCTCGATCTTGAGACCGTCATAGGTCTTGCCGACCAGCTTTTCGAACGGCGCGCCCTTCAGCACGCCGTCGACCAGCTTGCGCCAGTCCGCGTCCGTCGCCTTGGGAAAATCGGCCGCCAGCGGCAGATCGTCAGTCACGGAGGTCATACGGCCAAGGGCTCCCGAACATCTTGTTATGTGCAGGCGAATTTGCCACGGCGGCCCCCGTTCCTGCAAACGGTGGATTTTGGTTAACCGGTATCCGGAAGCTGCTCAATGCCTTGCGTCGAGACGCTGGCGAGGGCATCACGCACACGAATGCCCGAGATCACGCGGTCGGCTGCGATTTCGGCCAGCGGCACCAGCACAAAGGCGCGCTCGAACAGGCGCGGATGCGGCAGGGTCAGGTCGGGCTTGTTCATTGACACATCGTCATAGGCGATCATGTCGAGATCGAGCGTGCGCGGACCCCAGCGCCGATCCTTGTCGCGCATACGGCCGAATCTCTGCTCGACCTTCTGCATCACGAACAAAAGCGCGTGCGGATCGAGGCCCGTCTCGATCTCGACGCAGGCATTGATGAAGGGATCCTGGTCCTCGTCGCCCCAGGGTGGCGTCGCATAGTCCGACGAGCGCGCGATCATTGCGGCCTGCGCCATGCCGCAGATATGGGCGATCGCCTTCTTGAACGTCGTGCGGACATCGCCGACATTGCCGCCGAGCGCGATCAGCACGCTCGCCATCAGGGATGCCGCGAGCGCGTCAGCATGATGCCGACATCGTCGAAGATCGCGGCGATCGGCGCGTGCGGCTTGTGCACGGTGATCTTCACGGCGCGGATGCGTGGAAAGTTCGACAGGATGGCGTCGGCGACCGCACCCGCCGCGCGTTCCAGCAATTTGTAATTGGTGTTCTTGAACGCCGCCGTTGTGGTCGCCACCACGTCGGCATAGGAGACGGTATCGACCAGGCGATCGCTGCGCGAAGGCTCCGACAAATCGGTGTAGAGCTCGAGGTCGATCACAAAACGCTGGCCGACTTCGGTTTCGTGATCCAGCACGCCATGGCGTGCATGGATCGACAGGCCGGTCACGAAGATCGTATCTGTCATTGCTTGCTCTCGATTGCGTTGGCGACCCGCAGGGCCTGCAGGGTCTCGGCGACGTCATGGGTCCGGATGATCTTCGCCCCCTTCTGCACGGCAATCAAATGCGCGGCGATCGAGCCGGCCAGCCGCTCTTTCGGCTCCGAGGGCGACACAGAGGCGATGAAACGCTTGCGCGAGGCGCCGACCAGGATCGGCAGGCCGAACATGTCGAGCTCGCGCAGGCGCGCCAACGCAATCATGCTCTGCTCGGCGGTCTTGCCGAAGCCGATGCCGGGATCGAGCACGATCTTGTCACGCCCGATGCCGGCCGTCGTGGCGATGTCCAGCGAGCGCATGAAGAACGCCTTCATGTCGGCGACGATGTCGATGGCGGAATCGACGGTCTCGCGGTTGTGCATGACGATGACAGGGACGCCTCTCGCGGCCACCAGCGGCGCCATGCCGGCGTCGCGCTGCAACCCCCAGACGTCGTTGGCGATGGCGACACCCTGGTCGAGCGCGAAGGCCACGACCTCCGCTTTCATGCTGTCGATCGAGACCGGCACGCCGAGCGCAACGATGCCTGCCAGCACCGGGTTCAACCGCGCCAGCTCGTCCGCGGCCGTCACTGGCTGCGCACCCTTGTAGGGCCGGGTGGATTCGGCGCCGATATCGATGATGTCGACGCCATCGGCAATCATCGCCTGCGCCCGCGCCAGCGCCTGTTCCGGCGCGATGAAATCGCCGCCATCGGAGAAGGAGTCGGGCGTCACGTTGAGCACGCCCATCACCGCTGGTAGCGGCCGGCCCATGAGCGTCCGCAGCACATCTGGCCCGGCCGAGCCGGCCGGCGGGACGGATGGGGAAGGCGAGGCATTCATGCGGCCCGCTTTGCGCGGTCGGGGAGGGGGTGTCAAGACCATCCCTCCCTGTCATTGCCCGCGAAAGCGGGCAATCCAGTACTCCAGGGCCGTGCAGTGATGCGGAGGAGCCGCAGCGTACTGGATACCCCGCTTTCGGGGTATGACACCGAGAGCTAACGCTGCAGATCGTATGTCGAGAGCGCCTAATACGTAATCTTCGGCGACAGCTTCCTGGCCTTGGCGATGATGTCGCCGACCGACTTCTCGGAAGGAAGGATGCGGACGAGCTTTTTGCGATCGTTCGCTTCGCGCATGCTCTGCGCCAATCTTGCCGGATTCCGATAGGCGAGCTCGCGCACCGTGGTGACGCCAGCGGCGCGGACCAGGCCCACCTTGGCCCGGCCCATGCCGGGAATACGCATGTAGTCGGAGACGTTGGCCCACTCCAGCAGCAGCTGCTCGCTGATGCCGGTCTTGGCCGAGAGCGCCTTGCGGCCCTTGGCGGTGCTCGCGGCTTCCAGCAACGCGTCGGTGGTGCGGATACCCTGCGCCTTCAACTTGTTGGCGGCAAAGGCCGGCAGGCCCTCAATCTCGGAGATCGGATATGTCATGATACTCGGTATGAAAAGCGTCGCTCAGGCGAACTGGCTGAGGCCCGGCGTCCCCGCGATGATCTTGCCCATCTGATCCGCTCCGATTTTGTCTCGGCCGAAGCGAAAAAGTTCACGGGCAATGGTCTGGATGTCGGACATGCCAAGCCCGAGGCCCATCAGGCGCGTGCCGACGGCCATCAGGCCGCCGCCCATCAGCCGCGACAGTCCGCCGCCGCTCCTGGACGCCTCGATCGCCCCTTCTGCACCGGGGATCTGGTCGATCAGGGCCTGCACGCTGTCGGAAGGACCTTCACTGCGGAGGAATCCCAGAATAATGCCGACGGTCTTTTCAGCGACAGCACTATCTATGCTGGCGTTCGTCGCCAGCTGTCCGATCAGCTCGTCCATATGGGCCTGCCCCTCAGCCGGTTCACATGCCGGATTATTTTCGAAGAGTGATCTTGAGCCCCCGCGATGTGAAATACAAGCGATGAACGCGTGCGACGTTCCGATTCATTCTCGAAGACACGAATAGTGTTGCAGCGATGCAAGAGCGGAGACGAAATTCATGAAAAATCACCGCGGTTCGAATGCGCGCATCCGACTTTTGGCGCATGCCGGGCGCGAGTTCTCCGACGATGTCGCATGTCGACGGCGCCCTGAAAGGTTTCAATCGGCTTGTGACATGCGTTAAACTACGGAACTGGCTGGCTCGAATTTTCAATGCGCGAAACCAACAATAGAGAGTGTGATGACGGTGCAGGACAACAAGCTCGGCGATACCGACGACAAGATTTTTGTCGGCAAGGGAGACGAGCTGGCCTGGCTGACACTGGCGCTCGCCAATCGCCACGGCCTCGTCACCGGCGCCACCGGGACCGGCAAGACGGTGACGCTGCAAGTGATGGCGGAAGGATTTGCGCGGGCCGGCGTTCCGGTGTTCGCAGCCGACATCAAGGGCGACCTCTCCGGTATCTCCGAGGTCGGGGAAGCCAAAGACTTCATTGTCAAGCGCGCCAGCGAGATGGGACTGAATTTCCAGCCCGACCAGTTCTCGACGGTGTTCTGGGACGTGTTCGGCGAGCAGGGCCATCCGGTGCGGGCCACCATCACCGAGATGGGGCCGCTGCTGCTCGCGCGCATGCTCGATCTCAACGACGTGCAGGAGGGCGTGCTCAACGTCGCGTTCCGCGTCGCCGACGACAATGGCCTTGCTCTTATCGACATGAAGGATCTGCGGGCGTTGCTCGATGCGATCGTGCCCGACAGCGGCAAGAAGGGGCCGGACGCGGAAGAGGATCCGCTCGCGCCGATCCGGAAAGCGGCGCAAGGGTTCGGCAACGTCACCAAGGCGACCGTCGGCACCATCCAGCGCCAGCTCTTGGTGCTGGAGAACCAGGGCGGCACCAAGTTCTTCGGCGAGCCGGCGCTGACCTTGAAGGACTTCATGAAGACCGATCGCGACGGTCGCGGCATGGTCAACATCCTCGTTGCGGACAAGTTGATGCAGAGCCCACGGCTTTACGCGACATTCCTGCTGTGGATGCTGTCAGAGCTGTTTGAGGAGCTGCCCGAGGCCGGCGATCTGCCCAAGCCCAAGCTGGTGTTCTTCTTCGACGAAGCGCATCTGTTGTTCAACGATGCGCCGAAGGCGCTGATGGACAAGATCGAGCAGGTGGTTCGCCTGACCCGCTCCAAGGGCGTCGGTGTTTATTTCGTCACCCAGAATCCGATCGATGTGCCGGACCGCGTGCTCGGGCAGATGGGCAACCGGGTGCAGCATGCGCTGCGCGCCTTCACCCCGCGCGACCAGAAGGCGGTCGCCGCTGCCGCCCAGACCTTCAGGCCCAACCCGAAACTCGACACCGCCAAGGTCATCATGGAGCTCGGCAAGGGCGAAGCGCTGGTGTCGTTCCTTGAAGGCAACGGCACGCCGGCGATGGTCGAGCGGGTGATGATCCGGCCGCCATCGGCTCGCATCGGGCCGATCACACCGGAAGAGCGCAAGGCGATCATGGATGCAAGTCCGGTCAAGGGCAAATACGACACCGCTGTTGATGCCGAGTCGGCGTATGAGATCATCCAGAAGCGGATCGCAGGCACTGCGGCGCCGGCCGATGGTCAGGCGGGTGGCGGTGGCGGCCTCCTCGGCCAGATCGGCTCGATCGTCGGCACCGTCTTCGGCACCAATACCGGGCGTAATCGCCTGACGACCGGTCAGCGCATTGCGCGCGACGTCACGCGCACGGTCACCGACAAGGTGGTCGGCGGCGTCGTGGCTGATCTCGGCAAGTCGGTCGGCGGCCAGCTCGGCGGTTCGGTCGGCCGGGCGCTGGTGCGCGGCGCGCTCGGCGGACTGCTCCGACGCTAGGCAGGCAAGGACATTTTTGAAGCGGCTTTCTGCGACCCCCGCAGCTCACCTCGCGCCTGCGGGGCGAGGGAGAGACTTGCGGCTTGTGTCTGGGTAGACATATATCGACACTCTCCCGGCCGCAGATTGAAGGCATTGTGACCACAGCCCATTCGCCCAACAAACCCGGTGCGCTCCGAGCTCTTTCGCTGCGTGCGCCGCTGGACCTGCTCTTCTTGCTCTGCTGCCTGATCCTGACCGCCGATGTCCTCGGGCCGGAGATCTTCGGTCACGGCAAGACCAAGGACTATTCCCTGTGGTACTGGGCCGGGCAGCAGGTGCTGCATGGCGGCTCGCTCTATCCGAGCGACGTCCACGAATATTTCGAGTTCATCTATCCACCGCTGTCGGCGATTCTGCTCGCGATCCCGAGCTGGTTCGGCAAGATCCCGCTCTATATCGTGCTGTCGGTGCTGAACGCCGTGGCGTGGTGGTACACGGGGATGCTTTCCAACGCCATGACCGGATCGGATCGCAAGCCCGGTCCGTGGCTCGAAGCGCTGCCGGCGCTCGTCACCGTGACCTTCGTGTTCGACATGTTCGATCTCGGGCAGCCGAACCTCGTTCTGCTGGCGATGATGCTCTACGGCTTCTGGAGCCTCCAGCATCGGCGGTCCTGGTTGGCGGGCTTCATGTTCGCGCTCGCCACCGCCATCAAGATGTATCCGATCGCGGTGCTGCCTTATCTGGTCTGGCGTCGGCAATGGGCGGCGGTCGTCGGCATGCTCGCCTTCATCGGCATCCTGCTCTACGTCGTGCCGGCACCGATCCGCGGCTTCGAGCGCAACGCGGCCGAGCTCAAGACCTGGTACCAAGGCATGGTCGGCTCGAGCTCGGAAAAGGGTTTTGGCCAGCGCGACGAGCAGAACTGGTCGTGGGTCAACCAGTCCATCATTGCCGTGACGCACCGCCTGGTTCGGCCGATCAACTTCAATCTGGAGGATCCCAGCAAGCCGGCGCATACGATGAATGTCATCGACGTGGACTACAGGACGGCGAACTGGATCGTGCTCGCGGTATCGGTGTTGCTCGGGCTCGGCTTTATCGCACTCATGCCGTCAGAACGGCAACGAACGGCGCGATCGGATGCCGAGGAGCTTGGTATCCTGTTCTGTCTGATGACGGTGGCCTCGCCGCTGGCGCGACAATATTACTTCATGTGGCTGTTCCTGCCGCTGACGGTGCTGATGCATCGGGCCGCCTTCGACATCAGGCCGAAGGTGCGGCTGGGAACCTGGCTTGCGCTCGGCGCGGCCGGCATCCTCATGCTGCTGTCGCTGCCGCCGTTTCCCAACGCCATCCAGGCCTGGGGCAACAACCTCGTCGCCACGGCGATCCTCGCCCTTGCGCTTGCCTGGCACATCCGCCATCCGCCTGATGCGGCTAGCTCCGACGCCGCGGCAGGGCTAAAATCACAGCCATCCTGAGACTCCAAAAGCGGAACATCCGACCATGGCCAATGCGCAGCTTCAATCCGTGCTCGATCACATCGACAAGGACTTCGACAACAGCCTCGAGCGCCTGTTCTCGCTGCTGCGGATCAAGTCGATTTCCGCCGATCCGGCCTATGCCGGAGATTGCAAGGCGGCAGCCGAGCATCTGGCCAAGGACATTGCGAGCCTCGGCGTCGCCACCGAGGTAAGGCCGACCGCCGGCCATCCCGCGGTCGTCGGCAAGGTCAAGGCGGGCGGGCGGCCGCATGTGATCTTCTACGGCCATTACGATGTGCAGCCGGTCGATCCGCTCGAGCTCTGGCACCGTCCGCCATTCGAGCCCGCAGTCACGGATCACGCCGACGGCCGCAAGATCATCGTCGCGCGCGGCGCCGAGGACGACAAGGGCCAGGTGATGACGTTCGTCGAGGCCTGCCGCGCCTGGAAGAAAGTGACGGGCTCGCTGCCGATCGACATCACCTTCCTGATCGAAGGCGAGGAGGAGGTCGGCTCCAAGAACTTCGTGCCGTTCGTCGAGGCCAACAAGGACGAGTTCAAAGCCGATTACGTCCTGGTCTGCGACACCGGCATGTGGGACCCGAGCACGCCGGCGATCACCACGGCGCTGCGCGGCCTGCTCTACGAAGAGGTGAAGATCACCGCGGCCAGTCGCGATCTGCATTCCGGTGTGTTCGGCGGCACCGCCATGAACCCGATCCGGGTGCTCACCAAGATCCTTGGCGGGCTGTTCGACGACGACAACCACATCACCATTCCCGGCTTCTATGATGGCGTGAAGGATACGCCGCCGGAGATCCTGGAGCAGTGGAAGAAGCTCAACTTCACGCCGGAGACGTTTCTCAAGCCGATCGGCCTGTCGATTCCCGCTGGCGAGAAGGGGCGGCTGATGGTCGAGCAGGCGTCCACGCGTCCGACCTGCGACGTCAACGGCATCTGGGGCGGCTATATCGGCGAGGGCTCCAAGACGGTGATCCCGTCGCATGCCTCGGCCAAGGTCTCGTTCCGCCTCGTCCAGGGGCAGGACCCGCAAAAGATCCGCAAGGCCTTCCGCGATTACGTGACCGCCCGGATTCCTGGCGACTGCAAGGTCGAGTTCGGCGACCATTCCGCCGCGCCCGCCGTGGCGCTCGACTGGAACATGAAGCCGCTTGCTGCGGCCAAACGAGCGTTGACCGAGGAATGGGGCAAGGAGACCGTGCTGATGGGCTCCGGCGCCTCGATCCCGATCGTCGCCGATTTCAAACGTGCGCTTGGGCTCGACTCGCTGCTGGTCGGATTCGGCCTCGACGACGACAACATCCATTCGCCGAACGAGAAGTACGATCTGCGCAGCTTCCAGAAGGGCATCCGCTCCTGGGCAAGAATCCTCGCGGCGCTCGCGGAAGTGAAGTAAAGGCGCAAAACACTCTCCTCGTCATTGCGAGCGTGGCGAAGCAATCCAGAATCCCTCTGGGGATCGGTCTGGATTGCTTCGTCGCGAGGGCTCCTCGCAATGACGGTGTGCCCAAAACAAAAACGCCGCCCGGGATTGGACGGCGTTTCATTCCAGAACGTGCAGAGGTCGTTCGACGAAAACACTACCTCACATTCATGAAAATCTCAAGACCGGTAGCCCGGCAGCTCGCGGTCGAGCTTGCGCAGCAGCGGTGGCCATACGAGGGTGTTAGAGCGCAGCTCGGCATTGTCGCGGTTGGCGAGCAGCTCGGTGTTCTTCTCGATCGCGATCGGCTCGACCGGATAGACCGGCGTGCCCAGCGCGCGGGTGCGCACCTGCATCGAGCAGGCGCGCTCGAGATGGTACATGCGCTCGAAGGCGGAGGCGACCGAACGGCCAACGGTGAGCGTGCCGTGGTTGCGCAGGAGCATGTGGTTGTGGTTGCCGAGATCCTTCTGCAGCCGTGGCCGCTCGTCGTGATCGAGCGCGATGCCTTCATAGTCGTGATAGGCGAGGTCGTGGGTGACCAGCTGCGCGGTCTGGTTCAGCGGCAAGAGCCCTTCGGCGCTGCTCGATACCGCAGTGCCGTCCAGAGTGTGGAGATGCAGCACGCAGATCGCGTCCTCGCGCACCTCGTGGATCGCCGAATGGATGGTGAAGCCGGCCGGGTTGATGCTGTACTCGCTCTCGGAGAGCTGATTGCCGTGCAGATCGACCTTGACCAGGCTCGAGGCCGTGATCTCGTCGAACATGAGCCCATAGGGGTTGATCAGGAAGTGATGGTCGGGGCCAGGCACGCGCGCCGAGATGTGGGTGTCGACCAGATCGTCCCATCCATAGAGCGCGACGAGGCGATAGCAGGCGGCGAGATTGACCCGTTGCTGCCACTCGGCCTCCGTCATGTTCGACGGCACTTCCTTCAGGCGGGCTTCCGCTGGCGACATGGCAAATCTCTCCGAACTTCGTTGTTGCGGAGGGGGAGCGTAGTCTCGGGTGAAGCCGGCAGCAAGGCGGGCAAAGCGCGGCAGTTCAGCGTAGCCCGCATGGAGCGGGCTGCGGTGGAGGCGAATTTTACGGTGCCGGGATCGACAGCAGGCTGGAAATGCTGCGGCCGCGGATGTCGTAGACGCGGGCGAACACCACGTCGTCGCGCTTGATCTCAACCATCACAGGCGCGGTGAGGCCCTTGCAGTAGAATTCGCCGAGCGTCATGGCGAAATCGGCCGCATTCGAATCCCAGCCGATGGTGAAATCGGGGCCGAGCGCGACCTGGGCCGGTCGCTGCGGACCGCACACCGCGACCTTCCATTTGCGATTGCGCGGCGGAACTTCCTGACGCTCGACCAGCTGTTCGCGCAATTCGTCGGAGGCCTGCTTCAGCGCGAGGCCCCAATAGTCCAGCATGAACCGGTCGTCGGCGGCGCGCACGGTGCCGGCGATGTGGTTGAAATGGGTGTATTGATAGGGATGCAGCCGGATCATCTCGGCCAGCGGCAGCGCGAGACCGAAGCAGAACAGTGCGAGCACGGCCGGTTGCCAGGCGCGATGGTTGGCGCGCAGGCGCTCGATGGTCCAGGCGAAGGCGACGCCGCCGAGCACTGCCATCGGCGGGATCACGAACACGAAATGGCGGATGCCGTTGTAAAGCGCCGGACGCTTCACCATCGCGATCGCGAGCGGCAGGGTCGCTGCCAGCGTCAGCATCAAAAGGATGGTCTTGCGGCGTGCTGGAACCGCGCGGCGCGGCAACATGGCGATGGTGCCGATGATGGCGCCGGTCATAAACACCAGCATCACTTCGGGAAGCTGTAGCGCAAACAGCGTCGGCAGATACGACCAGGGCATGTCGGGCACGGACACGATCGCGCCGTCGAACATCTCCTTCCAGGGCTTCTCGAAGAAGTGCGAGAAATAGGTCAAAGCCTCGAAGGGATTGCCGGGCTCCATGATCGACCACGGCCAGATCAGGCCCATCACGAGATAGCCGAGCACAAGGCCGGGCAGCAGCACGTAGACGACATGGGCGAACCGCCTGGCGGCCTCGCGGACGCCCTCGCCGCGCAGTTCCTCCAGGAACAGCGGGACGAAGCCGATCATCGCATAGACCAGCGCGAGCCCGCCGAGAATGCGCGAGCCGATCGAGAGACCGGCTCC
This sequence comes from Bradyrhizobium zhengyangense, assembly GCF_022012555.1. NCBI lineage: Bacteria > Pseudomonadati > Pseudomonadota > Alphaproteobacteria > Hyphomicrobiales > Nitrobacteraceae > Bradyrhizobium > Bradyrhizobium zhengyangense. The sequence goes on from NZ_JAKLTZ010000005.1 coordinate 586,559, forward strand.
CAAGCCGACGATCAGGATCGTGCGCGGCGAGGGCTTTGGATATTCCTCGGCGAGCCTGACGAGGCCGAGCATCAGGATGATCATCGCCACCGCGAAGGGCGCATCCTTCGGGTTCATGAACATGTGGCCGTAGAAGATCGGGCAGAGCGCGAGCAGCAGCAGCGCGGCGAGGCCCGCAAGAGGTCCGCCGATGCGGCGGCCCAGTCGCCATGTCACCGCAAGACCGATCACGCCGACGATCGCGCCGACCAGGCGTCGCGTCTCGAACAGCTCGAGCGGGAGAATCTTGTGCAGCAGGGCTGCGACCATGTCGAAGCCGCCGCCATACATGTAGAGATTGGCGAAGGAGAGGGCGGAGGTGTCCCTGAAGCCGGAGCCGTACATGCGCAGCAGCAGGTCGGCATATTCGGCGTGGGTGTAGTCGTCCCAGCCGAGCCCGTAGTCGCGGAAGGTCAGGCCTGCGATGACGGCGACGGCAGCCAGCACCAGCATGGCAAGGTCGTCGCAAGTCCGTTCAACCGAGCGCCCCTGAGGCGTGTCGATCGCCGAAGTCGTGATGGATGTCATGGCTATTGGTGACCCGGAATCCCCTCGTGGCCCTGCTGGTGCGCGCGGGCCTGCTCCCCGGAATCCCTATAGCGCAGTTCCATAACCAAGTAATTGGGCATTATGGCTAAATTCCTGATGCGACGCAGCAATTTCCGATACGCTTGGCAGCCCATGAGAGCTAGCGGACCATTGCTGAAGGGAATGTGAATAAGTCCCTGATATCCTTCCCTTTAGGAACAGTGGCGCCAATTGGTCGTTGGCGTGGAACGCAGTATGACGGTATCGTGGCGTAGCGGGTGTCGCGCATGGATGCGCGGCCGGGGGTGTGTTCGATGAGTGTGGCTTTGTTGATCGCTGGGATTTTCGCCGTTCTGGCGGGCCTCCTTGCGGTCGCTTTTGGCTATTCCATCAGGGATTTCAGCCTCGGCAGCACGCTCATAACGAGCGGAACGATCGGCGTCTGCTCCGGTATGTTACTGATAGGACTCTACGTCGTGCTGCTCGAGCTGCAGGCCATCGCCCGCCGCCTGGCCGGGACAGCCGCGGCCTCGGAGGTTCGCGTCAGGCCGGTGCTGCCGCCGGGCCTTGCCTCGCCCAATGGGCTCGGTGCGCCTGCGCCGGAGCCCGCTCCAGCCATGCGCGCGGAGCCGCCACCGCCCGCCGCGCCACCATGGCAGGCTGAAGCGCCCGCGCGCCCGCGTGCTGAGGCGCCGGCCGAGCCGGAAGCCCCTCCGCTGCCTCCGCCGCCCGCCGTGCCGGAACCACCGCGCAAGCGGAACCTGATGTTCGCCTCGAGCTCGCGCAAGGAGCGTGAGCGTGCCGAGGCGAAAGCTGCCGAGCCGCCGCAGGCTCCCGCAGAACCCGCCGCGCCGGAAGCGCCGCATGCGAGCTTCGACGATGCCTGGCCGAAGCCGGACCGCGCGCGGCCGCCTGAGCCACCGGCGGCGCGTCGTCCACCGCCGCCACCGCCACCGCGCCCGTCATCGACCTTCGAGCCTGCTGCGCCTCCGCCCATCGCACCTCAGCCAGCGCCCGAGTCGCCGCCGGCCGAACAGCCGCAGGTGACGGTGCTCAAATCCGGCGTCGTCGACGGCATGGCCTATTCGCTCTATTCCGACGGCTCGATCGAGGCGCAGATGCCTGAAGGCATGATGCGCTTTGCCTCGATCGACGAGCTGCGCGCCCATCTCGACCAGCGCGGAGGCTGAAGACCTGTCGCGTTCAAGTAAAGTCTCGCCGCTATTGTCGCGAGATCAGTAATCGGTTCATGTTCGCCAGTCGTCGTATTTCGGCCAAACGTATTGTTGACAGAGAATACTTCACCGCCGCCAATGCAGCGCGACGGAGCCGGATTGGAGAGAGGGCGCGCCCATGTCGGATGCCGCGGGCAAGAATTTCATCGAGCTGACGGCGAACATCGTCTCGGCCTATCTCAGCAATAACCCGACGCCGGCCGGCGAGATTCCGAACCTGATCAGCCAGGTGCACGGGGCGTTGACGCGGGTGTCGTCGGGCCGCGTCGAGGCGCCGCACGAGCCGGCAAAGCCAGCGGTGTCACTGAAGAAGTCGATCGCGCCCGATTATCTGGTGTGTCTGGAAGACGGCAAGCGCTTCAAATCGCTGAAGCGCCATCTGCGAACCCAGTACAACATGACGCCCGAGCAATATCGCGAGAAATGGGGCCTGCCGGCCGACTATCCCATGGTCGCGCCGAACTACGCGGTGGCCCGTTCGCAGCTGGCTAAGAAGATGGGCTTGGGTCAGCAGCAGCGGAAGAAGGGGAAGTAGAGCCGCGCTCAAGATCTCGTAGGGTGGGCAAAGCGAAGCGTGCCCACGTTCTGAGTGCGATCAATGAGAGATTCGTGGGCACGGCGCTTCGCGCCTTTGCCCACCCTGCGGAAGTGTCCTCACGACGCTTCCGCCAACGCCTCTCTCGCATCCGTCTTGATCCGCTCCACCATCGAGCGCAGGCCGTTGGAGCGCTGCGGCGTCAGATGGTCGCGGAAGCCGAACTCGTTGAACACGGAAATCGCATCCGTATCGAGAATCTGCTGCGGCGTACGGCCCGAATAGAGCGCGAGCACGATCGCAACCAGCCCGCGCACGATATGCGCATCGCTGTCGCCGCGATATCTCAGGATCGGCGCGCCATTGCCGCGATCGACCAGCTTTTGAAGCCAGACCTGGCTGACGCAGCCGTTCACCTTGTTCGCGGCGGAGTGCTCTGCCTCGGGCATCGGTTCCAGGGTGCGGCCGAGCTCGATGACGTACCGATAGCGGTCATCCCAATCGTCCAGAAGCTCGAAATTCTCGCGGATGTCGTCAATCGAAGTCATTGCTGGCCTGTGGTTCCCGTTCAGGCCAATATAGGCACGCGAAGCGTCGAAATCGATAGGATTTGGGCCCTAATTCGCCGTCGCCTCGGGGCCGCGCCATTCCAGCGCGAGATCGTCCTGGGTCAGCGTGTCGTGCGGCGCGTCGCTCGCCGTGGCATCGCCTTCGCCGGCCACCGTGATCGAGCCGGTATGGTCGGGCGTCTTCTTGTCGGTCTTCTCGTTCTTCTCGTTGGTGATCTGCTCCTTCTTGTCGTTGATGATCTGGTAGATCTTTTTCGCGCCGTCCTGCGCCCGCTGGCCGATGATGGTTGCGGCCTGACCGCCGACCTCGCAGGCCGCCGGCTGGCGCTTGCAGAACTGGCTCATGTCGGAGACGGCCGCGGTCGCAGCCTGCACCGCGTCGGCAGCGCCGATGTTCGGCAGCTTGTCCGATTCGGGCGTCTTGTCCCGCGGCAGGAGCACCAGCACCAGCCCGAGCCAGAATGTGATGCGGAGCAGAAAGCGCATCTTATCGACCTGTAGTTAGATCTGGCCCGCGGCGATCTCCGCGCGGCGCCAGCGACCTAGCAACTCTCGATAAATCGCAAGTGATTGCCTTGAGCTTAATTCGCAGAAAATTTACGCGAAAATCTTGGCAAGACGCGGTCTCGTAAATTTTCGATTGATGCCGGCCTACGTGGTAGTCCGGCCCGGCGCATCCACCAATTCGAAACCATGAGCGGGACGGCGAAACCCTGTGTTCACCATCTGTGATGATGACATCGCCAAATCGCCTAAAAACCTCTGCGATGACATGCTGTTCGGGGGCCGGCCGATCCGCCTTAGCACTCGTTTAAGGTCGCTCTGACACGGTGGCTCAACGACAAGGAGGCGTTCCGGCGCGTCTTTTGACGAATGAGCCGAAGCGCGAGACCCGTGACAGTTTTGAGTATCATCCGCGATTGTCTCGATGCACTGCTGCATCCCTCCGCGCGTTACGATGCGCTGACGCGTGCGCGGCATCGGGCCTTCATGGCGCCGCGGCTTCTCGGAAGCCTGGCCGCCTTTGCCGCATTTCCCGTTTATCTGGTCCTGCGTGGCGTGCCGAGCGCGATCGAGGTCGCGGCCTTCGCCTGGCTGATCGCGCCGATCCTGTTGTCCTGGTTCCTGTCGCGCACCGGGCGCTATGAAGGCGCGCATGTGCTGTCGTCGCTGGCGCTCGCCGGCCTGATCATGGCGATCGCGGCCACGACCGGTGGTATCGAATCATTCGCCGCGATCTGGTTGGTCGTGGTTCCCTTGGAGGCCGCACTGTCGGCCTCGCGCCGGGTCGCGGCCTTTGCTTCTCTGCTCGCGTTGTCATGCGCGGGCTTGTTGATCCTGCTCAGCCAACTTGGCTGGCTGCCGGCTGGCGAATTCAGCGGAACCGGGCGCGGCATGATGATGGCGTTCGGCGTCGCTTCCGCAACGCTCTATGCCGCGGGCCTTGCTTTCGGCGCCGAGTCGCTTGCACGCACCAGCGTCGCGCTGCTGTCGCGCGAGGAGGAGCGCTATCGCCTCCTGGCGCGCAACATGAGCGACGTGATCTCGCGGCATCAGCGCAACGGCGCGGTGCAGTTCATCTCGCCGGCGGCGGAAGCCATGCTCGGCATGCCGGTCGCGCAATTGCTCGGCCACGGCCTGTTCGATCGCGTCCATGTCGCCGATCGTCCGGCCTATCTCACCGCACTGTCAGACGCCGCGCGCGGCGAGGTCCGCAGCGTCGAATTCCGGCTGCGGCGCGACCTTATCGGTTCCGAGCGCGGCCAGATCGACTTCATCTGGGTCGAGATGCGCTGCCGGCCGCTCGACCAGGACCAGCGCCACCAGAATCATTACAGTGACGTCACCGCCGATCTCGAAGTCGTCGCGGTGATGCGCGACGTCACCGATCGCAAGCTGTCGGAGCAGGCGCTCGACCAGGCCCGCAGCGCGGCGGAAGCGGCCGACGCCGCCAAGACGCGCTTCCTCGCCACCATGAGCCATGAGCTGCGCACGCCGCTCAACGCCATCATCGGCTTCTCCGAGATGATCGCGCAGGAGCAGACCCTGATGCTGGCCGCCTCCCAGCGCAAGGAATATGCCGAGCTGATCAACGCCTCCGGCCAGCATCTGCTGTCCGTGGTCAACGGCATCCTCGACATGTCGAAGATGGAATCGGGCAATTTCGAGATTGCATCGGAACCATTCGCGCCGCGCGCCGCGCTGATGCATTGCTGCAATCTGCTGGCGCTGAAGGCGCGCGAGAATGGCATCGACCTCATCACCGACGCGCCGCAGGATCTGCCCGTGATGACGGGCGATCCCCGCGCCTTCAAGCAGATCGTGCTCAATCTCGTCGCCAACGCCGTCAAGTTCACCGAGCGCGGCGGCCAGGTCACGGTGTCAGCGTCGGCATCGGCTTCGCAGTTGACCCTGCGCATCAGCGACACCGGGGTCGGTATCGGGCCCGACGATCTCAAGCGCATCGGCGCGCCGTTCTTCCAGTGTGGCAAGACCTATGAGCGCCGGCACGAAGGAACTGGCCTTGGTCTTTCGATCGTGAAGAGCCTCGTGGCGTTGCATCTCGGCGAATTGACGGTACAAAGCAAGCTCGGTGAGGGCACCGCCGTCACGGTCAAGCTGCCGCTCGTCTACACGCCGCCGCAAGCAAAGCCGGCGGTGAGCAAGATCGCGACGTTGACGCCGGTGCTGCGTCATGACGTTCAGGACCAACCTGCTCTGGTGAAGAAAAGTGCCTAGAAAGTCTGCCAACGACGAAGTTGCTCCGCGCCGCCGTGGCGCCAAGGCCAAGGCTGCGGTCATCGATGTCGAGACCGAGCGCAACCTCGTGATGCGCATGCTCTTGCATAGCCCCAAGGACACGCTGGCCGGCCTCGTCGCTGCTGCGGCCATCAGCGCCATCGTGGCGAACGCGCTGTTCCTGCAGACCGGCCGGCATCCGGCGCCGATGTTCGGCACCGTGATCAATCTTCCGGCGCCGTCGCCCGCCTCGCTGTCCAGCCCCATGCCGCGCCCGCGCCCCGTCGGCGCCGATACCTCGCCGCTCGAGCCGAAGGCGACCGAGTTTCGCGTCGAGCCCAAACCGGCCGAGAAGCCCGCCGAGAAGGCGCCGGAGAAGCCCACTGAAACGACCGCCTCGACGCCGCGCTCGGGCGATCCCATGACCAATCTGGTGATCAAGGCCACGGCACCCACGCCGGCACCGTCTGCGGTCGCCGTCGCGCGGCCGCCGGCGCCGATCCCGCAGCAGAGCCCGGCGGCGCGCCGCCTCGCCGGGGTGCAGCGCGCACTGTCCGAATACGGCTACGGCAATTTGAAGATCACGGGCACGATGAGCGGCGAGACCCAGTCGGCGATCCAGACGTTCGAGCGCCAGCACAAGTTGCCCGTCACCGGCCAGGTGACGGATCGCCTGCTGCGCGAGCTCGCCGCCGCGATCGGTCATCCCGTCGAATAGTCGAACCTCCGCTGTCATTGACGCCAATCAATCTGCGGACCGTACGTCGGCGTGACAGGCCGCAATCGCGCAGGGCGATTTGCGTGGGATCAATGACGGCGGGAAGCCTCGAAGAACATGATCGTCCATCTCATCAAGGCAGAGAGGTCGTCATGTTCAAGGTCTCGATTCTCGTCTGGATCATGCTCGGCACGGTGCTGGCGGGCGTCAGCCTCATCGTGGTGCTGATGGTGCCGAGCTTTGCCGCCGACGCCACCAGGAACATCCCGTACGCAGTCGCCGTGGGGTTTGCGCTCGCAATGCCACTGTCATACCTCGTTGCGCGCCAGATCGGTGGCGGGCGAGGCGTCGGCAAGGCATGACAATTCCGAGCTGACACTGGCGGTGCACGTCGCGCTGGCTTATCGTCCGACTCATGCGGTTGAAATCCAACATATGGGTCGCGGCCTATTTGCGCCGGTGCCAGACCGAGGGCGTGTTCGGCGCGGTGCGCCATCGCGGCGCCGAAGAGGCGGGCGCGGTGTTCGTCAAAGTGTCGCTGCTCGACGGCAACGCCCTGCTCTACGTGCCGGCCCCACAGACCTCTTATGACGACGATCGCCCGGTCGATCGCTTTTTCGTGCCCGCCGCGCCGCAGCCGATGCCGGAGCCAGCCGTCGAGGAGCGCCTGACCAAGGAGCTTCGTTTCGATCCGGATGCCTGGATCGTCGAGACCGAAGACCGCGCGGGGCGGCATTTCCTGGAACTGGCGAAGACCTAGCAGGGTGTTGAAGAACTCAGCCGCGTTCGCAAACGAAGGCTGAATCGTCGCCATTGTGGATGTAGAAGTGGCCGACGAGCCTGCCCGCAGTGCCGATGGTAGCCCATCCGCGACCGCAGGACGGGTCATCTTCGTCGTGCCCTTGCCATGAGAACTCGGCGCAGGCCGATCCGTCGCGGGTGCCGTACCGGACGTCGAGAAAGCCCTTCAGCGCACCGAAGGCGATTTCACCGTCGGACTTGCCTTCGAAGGTGAGATGCGCCTCTTCGACGAGGTCGAGGAAGCGCTGTC
>NZ_JAKLTZ010000050.1:0-10802 GCF_022012555.1 Bradyrhizobium zhengyangense
CACACCGTAAGCAGCCCGCGCGAAACGCCATTGCGCCGCGCAACCTCGGAGATGTTCGCACCCTCCTCAAAGCTCTCCGCCACGATCCGGGCCTTCTCCTCGCTCGTCCACCGACGCCGTCGGCGCTCCCCGGTGATCACTGAGCGTGCTGCCGGTTTGATGGACACCCCGTTAAGCTAATCCCACCTTGCGCTCCATCTCGACCGAGCTGATATAGCCGATGGCCGAGTGTCCGCGGTGTTCGTTGTACAACAACGTTTGAGAACGGCCACAGGACCGTTCTTCGCGAGGTTCTTTATCGGCATCATCCATGGTTTGGGCGCCGAGTTTGCGTTCATGGAGCCGTCGACAAGGCTTTGATGTTGTTTTTCGCTGCACCTTGGACGGATCGCAAGGAGATCGTTGGCTGGAAGTGCCAGCAGGGATGTTCGACCGGACGGCATGCCCTGACGCCGAGCTTTTGACAGCTCAACCGTTTGTCAGCATCGATGCGCTTGCGGCGCTTTCTGCGCTTCTCGATCTGGCGTTGAAGGATCGAACGCCATCAGCTGCCCTGCTTTCTGGCGCATCCAGAGGCTCTCACGGTCAGAATCGGGGAGCGACTCATGTCACGCCAGACGGCAATGCCAGGGAGCGGATACCGACACAATCAACAACCGCGGCCGCAGCAGATGGATCTGTTCGGGAGCGGCCTGTCGAGCGGCGCCACCGGTGCGCCCACATGGTCGGAGCTTCCGGCGGAAGCGCAGGCGGCCCTTACGAGTCTGATGACGCAGTTGATCCTCGACCATGCCGCGACGACAGCGACGCCGCGCGCGAAGGAGGTCGGTCATGATCTCTGACAAGGTCAGGCCTCATCATCTGGAGAAGGGGATACTTTACGTGCGTCAATCCTCAGCACATCAGGTGCTACACAATCGCGAGAGCGGCGCGTTGCAATACGCCATGCGGGACCGACTGACGGCACTCGGATGGTCAGAGGTTGAAGTGATCGATGATGATCTCGGTCGCTCAGCCGCCGGCGGCGTACAACGCGCCGGCTTCGAGCGGATGGTAGCGGAGGTTTGCCTCGGTAAAGTTGGTGCGGTTTGCGCCCGCGAAGTCTCGCGCTTCGCTCGCAACAGACGGGATTGGCAGCAACTCATCGAGATGTGCCGCGTGGTCGATACCGTTCTGATCGATCAGGAGACGATCTACGCGCCAAGGCACGGTAACGATCGCCTGTTGCTCGGGCTCAAGGGCAGCCTCAACGAGTACGAGCTGGATCTGTTGCGCCAGCGCTCGCTCTCGGCCCGCTACGAGAAGGCGCGCCGGGGCGAGTTGGTTGTGGCAGCGCCCGTCGGCTTCGTGAAGGCCGGCGACCGTTATGAGAAAGATCCGGATCGGCGTGTCCAGGAGCGATCAAGCTGGTGTTCGACAAGGTCGAGGAACTCGGCAGCGCGCGACCGTTCTGCTGGCTCCACGAGTACAATCTCGATCTGCCGGTGAAGCGGACCAACGGCGCAACGGCCTGGCGGCGACCGAGCTACTCCGCCATCCACCGGATCATTGAGAACCCGGTCTACGGCGGCGCCTATGCCTATGGTAAGACGGCTGTCGCGGCGGGATACAGCGCCGTGGGTGTGAGCGTGAAGATCCGCCGCAGGCGCGGAGCGAATGGCTGGCGCTGAAGCCCAACACCCACGACGGGTATGTGAGCTGGGAGAGGTTCGAGGCGATCCGCACCATGGTCAGCAGCAACGCTCCCACCGGTCGGCATCACGGCGCGCCCAAGCATGGTGACGCGCTGCTGGCCGGTCTGATCCGGTGCAAGCGCTGCGGTCGCAAGCTCACACTCCGGTACTCCGGCATGAACCACCATATCCCGCGCTATAGCTGTAGCCGCGCCTGGATGGACAATGGCGGCCCTCACTGCATCGGCTTCGGCGGACTGCCCGTCGATGATGCAATCGAGGAAGCACTGCTTGGCGTCATCGGTCCGGGCGCTATCGCCGCCGCAACCGCTGCCGCCAAGGAAGCCAGGGGAACGGCGCGATCAGGTGCGCGATGCTCTCAGTCGCGATCTCGAAGCGGCGCGCTATGCCGCCGACCAGGCTTTTCCGGCAATACGATGCCGCTGACCCCGCGAGCCGGCTGGTGGCGGGCGAGCTTGGAGCGCGCTGGAACAGGACGCTCGCTCACGCAGCGGAGGTCGAGGGCAAAATCGCCACGCATAATGCGGCGATGCCTGCCCCCATTGCTGATCCAGCCTCGCTCGGCGTTCTGGCCTCGAACCTCAGAACGGTCTGGGATGCGCCGACGACGGATGCTCGCCTCAAGAAGCGCATTGTGCGCACCCTCATCCATGAGGTCGTAGCCGATATCGATGATGCGGCCTCCGAGATCGTCCTCGTCGTCCACTGGGTTGGCGGCGTTCACAGCGAGATACGCCTGCCCAAGCGTGAGCAAGCGCGCTATGAGGCCACTCGGGCTCGTCGGCGATATGAGGCTGTCGATCCCGACAATCGCCTGGTCGCCGGCGAGCTGGAGCGACGTTGGAATGAACGTCTGCTGGCCGTCCGCGCGCTCGAGGAAGAGCGCGGTGCACTGTTGGCCAAGCCGGAGAGTCCTCTGAGCGAGGCGGATCGCGAGCGGCTGCTTGCGCTTGGCTCCGATTTGGAGCGGGCCTGGAACAGTCCTGGGGCGACGCCTGCCACGCGCAAGGGGATCATCCGAACCTTAATCCACGAAATCGTTGTATGCGTCGGCGATGCGGCAATTGAGCTTGTGATCCACTGGCAGGGCGGCGATCACACAGCGCTAGAGACCAGAAAGAACCGCACGGGCCAACACCGCTGGAGCACATCCGCAGATGTCATCGATCTCCTGCGTGTTCTGGCACGCCAGATGCCCGACGGCACGATCGCGGCGGTCCTCGACCGAGCGGCAAGTCGACGGGGCACGGTAACAGCTGGACCCGCGCCCGCGTTCGTCACTTGCGCAACCAGCAAGCTATCGCACCCTACCGGGAAGGCGAACGCATGGAGAGAGGAGAAATTACTCTGGATGAAGCCGCCGCTGCGTTGACGGTCAGCCCATCGACGGTTCGCCGTCTGATCGCGGAGCGAAGCTTGCCCGCGCACCAGCTGTGCAAGGGCGCACCCTGGGTGATCAAGGCGCCTGATCTGGAGCACCCCGAGGTCAGGAACGCCGCGCAGGCGCGGCGCTTCCGGCGCCCGTCGTCTGGCGATCTCCGCCAAAGAGAGCTTGAACTATAATGGCATAACGAGGTGGGCAGTATGAATCGGACTCGGGCGGCCCGAACAGGAGCAAATTGGCACCCTTACCCAACCAGCTGTCACCGGCGGCGAGCGCCATCACCTGCGCCTTGGAGATCATCGGCACGGCCTCGAAGTCGAAGCCGCCGAAGGTCTTCCCAGCAGACAGCCGCGCCTCGACGAGATGGCGCTCGGTGAGCCGGCGACCGCGTTCGGCGATCTCGTGCTCGGCAATGGTGGCGAGGAAGCGGGCCGCTGGCCAACCTTCCTTGTCGGACTGCTCGGCAAATTGCGCCCACAGCACCTTGATGGCCGGGAGGCGGAGCTCGTTGAGCAACAGATTGAGGCGCGCGGTATCAACGGTATTGGCTACGCTCATGCGGCACCTCCGATCTCGGCAGTACCGATGAGGCATTCGTAGGTGGCAAGGGGGTGCGAGCTGCACCACGACGTTCGGCAGGTGGGCGGGTCAGGAGCGAAGTGAGCGCGCAGCCGGTTAGGTTCAGGCAGTCGGCCGGCCTCGAGGTCGGCGGTGAGCTGATCGGCGAGTTCGGTCTCGCAGCCGCGTTCATGAGCGAGCGCGAGGAGATCGACCATGATCCGGCAGGCTTTTTTGTCCGGCAAGCGTTCGCGCAACCGATCGAAGGTCTTCCAATAGGCATCGCGCGGGAACAGCCGATCTCGGTAGACCAGATTGAGAAGCGCCATCGGCTTGCGCCGCAGGGAATGGATCACGTGCCGATAATCTCGAGACGATCATCGTAAAGGCGCACCCGCAGCCGGTGACCGATCAGGCGCGATGGCACCGTGTAGAACACCTTGCGCAGGGTGAAGCCGCCGGACGATGTCACGCGGACGATCACCTCTTCGTAGTCGGAGGTGCGCCGATCGGGCAGCTCCTGCAACACCACGCGCTCGCTATCGATCCGCTTGGCGTTGCGGGCATTGCGGCGGCTGACGATCTCGTCGATGAAGCCGCGATAGGTGGCAAGATCGTCGAAGTCGACAGTTCCGCGCAGCAGCAAGGCATCCGCGATTGCTCGCTTGAGATGACCGTGGGGCCCTTCGATCGAATCATTCTCGTGAGCAACGCCTCGATTGTTGCGGGAATGCCCCATGCCGTAATGGGCACAAAGGGCCTCGTATCGCTGCGTCAGATCATCCCGAGCATGGCAATCGAGATTGCGGAATGCGGCCGACAGGCTGTCGGTCCGATGCTCCCGCGGCGCCCCACCGAGCGACCAGAGGGCATTCTGCAGGCCTTCGGCCAGGGCAACGAAGCTCTCACCGCCAAGCACGACGTGGGCGTGCGCGAACCCGCAATAGGCCAAACGGACGTGATAGAGACGATGATCCAGCGGTGCGCCGATTTGTCGCCAGTGATGCGTCGCCTGGTGGGCGCTCGCTTCGCCGATCTCCGCCGCCTCGAAGAACGGATCCGCGAATTGACACAGGAGATCGAAGCGGTTGCCGATCGAGAGGACGTCACCCGCCGGCTGATGACAATTCCTGGTATCGGCGCATTGGGTGCGACCGCCGTACTTGCCGCGATCGGTGATGGGCTGCAGTTTCGCAAGGCCCGCGACCTTGCTGCCTGGCTGGGGTTAGTGCCCAGGCAATACTCGAGCGGCGGAAAACAGACGTTGCTTGGCGTCAGCAAACGCGGCAACCGTTATCTGAGAAAGCTTTTGGTGCAGGGCGCGCGATCCTGCTTCCGGCATTTGGACCGGACGCGCGATCGCCTAGGAAGCTGGCTCGACGGGCTCCAGGCTCGGATGCATCCGAACAAGGCCGTTGTCGCTCTAGCCGCCAAGATGGCCCGCATTGTGTGGGTGGTCTTGAACAAGCCCGGAGCACTCTACGAACGCAGAGATCCTGCCTTGCCTGACGCTTCTGGCTTCGATTGCAAGGCTCGGGAACAGTGATGACGAAACAGTGGATCAACATGCCGTAAGCCCTGTGCAAAAAAGCGGGCTTCCTGCCCGAACTATTTATTGGGAACGGCGTGCGCGGATCTCATCATGGCGTGGCTGCAACAGCAGTCCACTCGCGAGAGGCCGGATACATTTATGCAACTGGAAGCGCTGCATCGCGAATCCGTGCCAGATGGTCGGCTCGAGGACACGCCTGATCAATCAGACGCGGGCTTTCTGCCTCGAGTACGGTGTACCTTTGCGTCAGGGTGCCGGAATATTCAATCTCGAGTTGCCGCGCGTTTGAATGACGAAGGAAACGCGCTTGAAGATCCACTTGGTCCTCCTCCTTCACGGCAACGAAGCGCATTGTCGGTCGCGTAGCGGCCTCAGCGATCGCCTCGGCGTCGATGATATCGTTCTTGTTTGACTTCACGTAGGGCTTCACGAATTGCACGGGGATCAGGCGCACCTTGTGACCAAGTGCCTGTATCTTCCGGGCGAGCCACTGTGGACCGACGCAGGATTCCATGCCAACTATGCTTGGTTGTGCGCGCGCAAAGAACTGAAGAAGGGTGTCCCCTCGAAAGCGAAATTTCTGAACAGGTGTGCCGTCGCAGCTCAGGCCAACGACGTGGAATAGGTTCTTGCCAATGTCGATTCCATAGACAGCCGCGGGTCGCGGCAAATTGCGATCGGCCATGATACTCTCCTCTTTAGTCTGCCCTTCCTATGATGAGGGAGGAGGACGGGGCGGTCCATCCCATTAATGGTGACGCCCGCGGGCAAGCGGAAAGCTGTCGCGTATCTCATGGTTGCCCACGGGATGAGCGAACGGCGGGCGTGTAAAGCCATCGGCTGCTGCCGCATGACCATCAGATATCTGACAATCCGGGCGGACGATGCCGTCCTACGGCAGCGCATGCGGGCGATCGCCCACGAACGCCGTCGTTTTTGTTTGTCGGCGCCTGCACGTGCTGCTCAACCGGGAGGGCTACCTGGTCAAACCACAAGAAGCTGTTCCGGGGAAGAGAGGCTTGCGGTACGCCGCCGCGGCGGCCGCAAGCGGGCCGCCCTTGGGACCCGGGCGCCAATGACGGTGCCGATGGCCCGCAACGATCGCTGGTTGCTCGACTTCGTGTCGGATCAGCTGACCTGCGGCCGCCGCTTCAGCGTCCTCACCGTGGTCGATGACTGCACCCGCGAGTGCTTGGCGCTAGTCGCCGATACCTCGCTCTCCGGCATCCGCGTGGCGCGGGAACTGGACCGGCTGATGTTCGAGCGCGGCGAGCCCAGGATGGTGGTCAGCGACAACGGCACCGAGCTCACCAGCAACGCCATCCTGACATGGGCCGATCAAAGCCCCGTCGGTTGGCATTACATCGCGCCGGGCAAGCCCATGCAGAATGCGTTCATCGAGCGCTTCAATGGCCGGCTGCGGGACGAACTGCTCAACGAGACGCTGTTCACGTCACTGGCGCAGGCCCTCGTCGCGCTCGGATGCGGGCGGGCCCACTACAACGACGCACGACCACACTCTCAGCTCGGATGGAAAACGCCGTCCGAGTTCGCCGACACCTGCCATCCGCGACGGGATCTGGCGCTGTGCGTTATGCCGAAGGCTCTGCGCCAGCTCCCGTCGCTCCCCCAACTGGGCAAATCCAACGACCGGGGCGAACTCAGGGCTGGATAAAACTTGGGGCAAGGTCAGCACGTGCGGATGCAGGTCAATGTGTTGGGTGCCGAGCGTCGGCGGCGATGGAGTTACGACGAGAAGGTCCGTCTGTCGAGGAGACGTTTGCAGGCCGGCGAGACGGTCTGCGGCGTCGCGCGCCGGCATGGGGTGGCTCACGACTTCCAGCTCTTCGAACGTCAGCGCCAACTGCGCTTGCGGGTAAATCCGCGCACCGTCGTCGGTTTGCCACAGCCTCTTCCGCCGCCAGCTCGTCCCCGGTGGCGTCAGATCTGACGCTTTAGCTTGGCGATCTGCAACTTCTGCTGCGCAATCAGTGCCTCGCATAGCTTGCTGTTCCGGCAGGCGCGCCAAGCCGCCTGGGCGGTGATGCGGTGCCAGCTCTGGTTCCTGTCGAGATCACACGTGCACCGGCATCGATCAGCACGTCGCAACTGGCGTCTTCGCCTCCTAAGCAACGCGCAACGGCTGGAATCATCGAGATCGAGCTTAGCGGCGGCTGTCGTGTTCGCGTTGATCGCGACGAGCTGCAGCGGGTTTTTGAGCTTCTGCGACGACGATGATCCCGCTCCCGAGCGGCGTCAGGGTATGGATCGCGACTGGCCACACCGACATGCGTCGGGCCATGCAAAGTTTGGCGCTTGCGGTTCAGGAAAGCTTGGAGCGCGATCCCCATGCCGGCGATCTCTATATCTTATGGGGCCGCCGCGGCCTTCTGGTCAAGATTCTCTCGCATGACGGCTTGGGCATGTCGCTCTATGCCAAGCGCCTGGATCACGGCAGGTTCATCTGGCCGTCGACGTCGGTCGGCGCGGTGTCGATCTCGGCAGCGCAAATGGCTTACATGCTCGAGGGCATCGACTGGTGGACTCCCCAACTGAGCTGGCGGCCGCAGAGCGGGGGCTAATCCAGGAAAATCCTCATATTGCCGACATTTGGGAGTCCCAATGCATTCAATCTGTGATTCACTGCGTCGCATGAATGCGGATCGCGACGCCGCTCCGGATGACGTTGCCGCCCTGAAGGCGGCGCCGGCAGCCGAGCGCGCTAAGGGTACGGAGATCGCCGCCGAGCTCGCGGTCGCCCGTGCGAAAGCGTCGGAAGACGCGCCGAGTGGCCAGACCTTCCCGGAGCACCTGAACTCAGGACTGGATAACACTTGGGGGCGAGGTCACGATAAATGTCAGTGGCTAGTTTGATGATGTTGTCGCAGCCGCTACCGCCGGGAATGTCCGAAGTTTTGTGTAAGCGATTTCTGTGAAGGTGGGTTTTGCGTTTGAGACATTGAAAGCTGGCATCGACGGCATGGCCGATAATTCTGCTTGGCCGGACCGAGCGGTCAAGCCCCGAAGCCGCGCAGCGGCGCGCCGCAGGCGCGGGGCTTGACGGCGAAGGTTCGGTCCAAACGATCATGGTCGGCGCCGTGATGTCGGTTGTGATCATCAGCGCGCTGTTCCGGGAAACCGCGCGCCGAAGTGGATGGCGAACTGCCCCATCGCGGCAGTCCATTCAACCGGTCGCCGCCAATAAACGCCAGCGTTCCTGAGGGCGAGATACAACAGCTTGAGCGCCGCCTCGTCGGTCGGGAAGCTGCCGCGGGTCTTGATGATCTTGCGCAGCGAACGATGTAGCGCCTCGACCCCGTTTGTCGTGTAGATCATCTTTCGGATGCCAGGCGCGAAGGCGAAGAACGGCACTACGTGCTCCCACGCTTTGCGCCAGATCTGGCCAATGGCGGGATAGCGCTTGCCCCATTCGGCCTCGAACTCGGCAAGCCTCAGCGCCGCCGCGTCGGCACTCTCAGCCCGATAGATCGCCTTTCGAGGGCAGGATCGCCTTGCGGTCCTTCCAGGAGACGAAGGCAAGGCTGTTACGGATCAGGTGCACGATGCAGGTCTGCACCAGCGTCTGCGGGTAGACCGATGTGATCGCCTCGGGAAACCCCTTCAGCTCGTCGACGACGGCAATCAGGATATCGTTGACGCCGCGCGCCTTGAGTTCGTTGACGACCCGCAGCCAGAATTTGGCGCCCTCGGTCTGCTCGATCCAGAGCCCGAGCGTCCTTCTCGCCATCGGCATTGTAGGCGAGCGCAACGTAGACCGCCTTGTTCTTGACCAGCCCTTCGTCGCGTATCTTGACCCGCAGCGCGTCAAAAAAGACGATTGGGTACACGGCGTCGAGCGGCCGGCTCTGGCATTCCCGGACCTCATCGAGGACGGCGTCGGCCACCCGGCTAATGAGATCGGGCGAGACCTCGGCGCCTTAGAGCTCGGCCAGGTGGCCCTGGATCTCCCGCACCGTCATGCCGCGGGCATAGAGGCTCAGGATCTTGTCGTCGAAACCATCGAACCGGGTCTGCCCCTTGGCGGTCAACTGCGGCTCGAAGCTGCCGGCCCGATCGCGAGGCACGGTAATCTCGATCTCGCCATCCTCCGTCAGGATCGTCTTCGAGCTTGTCCCGTTGCGGCTGTTGCCTGAGCCCCGGCCGGCAGGATCACCCTTCTCGTAGCCCAAATGCTCGGTCAGCTCGGCTCCAAGTGCGCGCTCGATCAAGGCCTTCTTGAGCTGCTTGAACAGCCCATTCTCGCCGGTCAGGTTTTCGGGCTTGCTGTAGTTCGCAAGAAGCTGGTCCAGCAGTTCAGGGGTAATCGTCGTATCGGTGGTCATGTGAGTCTCCAATTAAGGTAAACTCACAGAAACCTCCTTACACATCGTTCCGGACACCCTCCTACCGCCCCGCTCGCAGAGGAGGTCCGTAACGCACAGAGCCGTGGCACGAGCCACTATCGGTCGCAGCTATTTTATCAGACAAGACTCTGCATAAGAGTCGTTGAGGTCCGCGATCGCCTTGCGGATGGCCCCGTTGAGTTCGTCAAGCGAGAAGAAGCGCCGGTTCCGCAGCCGCGCCAGCACAAACCGCTGGACGATCTGCACCGCCACTTCCACCTTCGCCTTGTCGCGTGGTTTGCGCGGACGCGTGGGCAGGATCGCGGTGCCGTAGTGCTCGGCCAGCTCCTGGTAGGTGCGGTTGATGCCCGGCTCATAGCGACAGGTGGCGGTGACGCCGGCCTTCAGATTGTCGCAGACGATCGCCTTCGGCACGCCGCCGATCGCGCGCAACGTATTGGCGTGCAGCCCGATCCAGTCGGCCAGCCCTTCCGACCAACGCGCCTCGGCAAAGGTGTAGTTGGATGCTCCTAGCACCGCGACGAAGACATGGGCCAGCCGCTGCGCGCCGGTCGCGGCGTCGAACACCGGCACCGTGTCGCCCGCGAAGTCGACGAACAGCTTCTCTCCAGGCCCATGCGTCTGCCGCATGGTCGGCGAGATCGCCTCGCTCCATTCCCGGTAGAGATCGCAAAACCGGCTGTAGCCATAGCCGTCGGCGTGCTCCGCGCGATATTCCTCCCACAACAGGAGCAACGTCACGCTGCGCCGCTTCAGCTCCCGGTGCACCGCCTTCCAGTCGGGCAACGGCCGCGCCGGCTTCTCCTCGAATGTCGGCGGCGTGAACAGCCGGCGCTCGAGTTCGCCGTCGTCCATCCCTTCCGGCACCGGCCAGGTGATGCCGATCACGGCAGCCCGCCGCAGATACTCGCCAACCGTCGATCGGCTGATGCCGACCGTGACGGCGATCTGCCGCTCGCTCACGCCAAGGGCGTGCCGCAGTCTCAAAACTTCTCGAACCTTCCGCATCGGCGCTCTCTCGGCGGGCATCAGACCTTCCCTTGCTTGGTCGCAAAGGTGGGCTGGTCCGCGATTCGATCGCCGTCTTCGAGAGCGTCAGGCGGTCTCAACAGGGTGGCCGGCTTCGATCGGAATGGGTGGCCGACTTCCGTCGGAATCGGTGGCCGGATTGCGTCGGAATACTGGAGGGTTCAAATAGGTCCCGCGTCGCAGATCTCGCCGCAAGTCCAGCGCGGGACCTATTTGAAGCT
>NZ_JAKLTZ010000051.1:0-10273 GCF_022012555.1 Bradyrhizobium zhengyangense
CCGGGCGACATCATCCCGGAATGGTGGGCGAGATCATCTCGGAATGGTGGGCGACATCAAATCGGAACGGTGGGCGACATCATTCCGGAATGGTGGGCGACATCGAGCGGAATCAGCATTCAGGGGGCAGGTCATCGTTTTGGCCCGGTTCAGGCCATGGAGGCGCGTTCCTGCCGACGTGGCGGGCCATCATTTCCATTTGCTTTCTGGTTGGCATGCGCCAGGAGGCGGGAGGGTCGGTCATGCTCAATTAGAACATAACATGAACAAATAAGTCGAGTCGGATTTTGGTGGGAGGCGGCATCTACCCAATATATGTCGCCGGCGCAGCGGAACGAGCCCCAAGAAAGCATGCTAGATTAGGCTGCACGTCTTCTGCTCTCAGATCATTGCCGCGAGAGGTTGATTATGCCCGCCTATTTCATTGTCCAAAACACCATCAAGGACGAGGCGCAGTACCAGAAATACGTGCAGGCCGTCGTGCCGTTCATAGCCAGCTTTGGCGGAAAGCTTGCAGCCAGACGAGCGAAGGTGGAGGTGCTGGAAGGCGAACACGATCAGCGCCCCGTCGTCATGTTCGAGTTTCCCGACATGGAGGCCATCCACGCCTTCTGGAATTCGCCGGACTATGTTCCGATCAAGAAGCTGCGCGAGGGTATAGCCACCATGAACATCTGGGCATTTCCCGGCGCCTGATCCGTGGACGACAGGTGGCTGGTGGCGGGCGCAGAGGCTAACCGGTGGCCGCGAACAGATCCCATTTGCCCGGCAGCCCCTTCAATTCGTACGAGCCGCGCTCGCTGAACCGCAGTCCCGCGCCCGCGACGAGATCGGTCACAACACGCGAAACCAGCACCTCGTCTGGCGCGGATTGCGACATGACGCGGGCCGCCGCGTGGACGGCGATGCCCCCAATGTCGCTGCCCCGCATCTCGATCTCGCCAGTATGCAGACCAGCGCGTACCGGCAAGCCGATCTGACGGGCGGCACTGCTGAACGACAGCGCGCACCGGATCGCACGACCGGGCCCGTCGAAGGTGGCGAGCACGCCGTCCCCGGTGGTCTTCACCAGATTGCCTCGATGCCGGTCGATGAACTGACGCGCAAGCGCGTCGTGCTCGTCGAGGCGGCCCCGCCACCGCTGGTCGCCTATTTCGGCCGCCTGCCGCGTGGAGTCGACGATGTCGGTGAACATGACGGTCGCGAGAATGCGCTCGAGATCGGTGTCGCCCGCCTGGCGATGGCCGGTCACGAATTCCTCGATGTCGCCGACCAGGGTCTCGGTGTCCCCGGTCCAGAATGCGTGATCTCCGGACGGATACTCGATGTACTTCGCCCCGGGTATCCCCGCCGCCATCTTACGGCCCAGCGCTACCGGCACTTGGGCGTCGGTCGCCCGATGCAGGATCAAGGTCGGGGCGCGGACACACGGAAGGATGGCATTCACGTCTATCCGGCGATTGGAAATTATGTAGGACCTGATGGCGCCCGGACTGCACGCCAGCTTTTCGAACTTCGCAATGCGCGCGGCCGCGTCCGGATTGGAGGCCTCGCTCGCGAATACGTTCGCGAGAAAGCTTCCGCTGCCCCAGCGCTTGACGAGGTTCGCCAGCCTTTCATCGGCCTCTGCTGGGGAAAAGCTCGGCGGAAACAGGTCGGCGATGCGGGCAAGGCCGCCGAAAAGAACCAGGTGGGAGACGCGATCTGGATAGGTCGTCGCGAACAGAACGCTCATGGAAGCGCCCTCGGAGAAACCGACCAACACGGCCCGCCGCGATCCGATTGCGTCCATCACCGCCCGGACGTCGTCGATGCGGTCCTCGAGCGAAGGCACATCGGCAAGCCTGTCGGACAGGCCTTGTCCTCTCTTGTCGAAAGTGACGACCCTCGAGAACCGGGCCATCCGGCGGAGGATTTGCGTGTAGCCGGGCAGCTCATGCTGGTAATCGATATGCGAGATGATGCCAGGGACCAGGATGATGTCGACAGGGCCGCTGCCCATGACCTGGTAAGCGATGCTGAAATCGCCGCTCTGCGCATATTGCGTCTCGGGCAATGCAAGTTCAGCCATGGCCAGCCCCGCTATGACGTTGCGGGGACTGAGTATTGGTCAGATCGTGGATGAGATCAACTGGGGCGCGCGCATCCGAGGCGGGATCGCTGGCAAGTGAGTAGACCGTCTCTTCCGCCCCGCTGCGCTCGCGGCCGGACGCCCGCAGGCGAGTGAGTTCAATCCACGCCAGCGCAGCGTTGATCCATCTCTGCCGTTCGGCTCCATCGGCTTCAGCGGCGAGCTTCATCGCCGCAACTGCCTCATGCTCGGGGTCGTACTCGGTCTCCATCGGGCGGAAATATAATCGCAGATCGTAAACGATCACGCGTCGATGGCACCGTAGGAATCCGGGGCCGCTGCAGAAACCGGGGCCGTGATCCTATGGCTCGGGAAGTACCACGCCCGTCAGCTCGCCCAGTTTGGATAAGAGCGATCAGCCGTTCTTCGCGGCGCGATTGAAAGCTTGGACCTTCACCAGGTCTTTCGAGTGTGTGCCCTCGCTGTCGGTCTTCGTTTTTGAGTCCACGCCGGCAGGTTGTACCGGCCGGATAGCCTCTTTGACATTGTCCGGCCCCAGTCCCGCAAACCGACCCATAGTTCGCCCGCACAGCGGCCAAGTTGGCCCGCAAACGGAGGCGTAGTTGGCCCGCAATGGGCGAGTTGCCAGCGTAGTGCTCGCACTACATCGCAAGGATGCGCACGCAGCCTTCAGATGAAGATGCGATCGTCCCTGGCGGCTCCGGCGATGACTTCCTGCTGCATCGATCCCGTCGCTCGCCTCAGAGGCTAGATCGGCGGCCCACCCGAGGCGCTCCCTCCAGATCCATCCCCACCGTCGTTTTCGTCGTTCGGATCGGGATCGACCTGGCTCTTGAAACGCGCGACGACTTCCCTGATGCGGGATACGACCCGGCGCGCCGCCTCGATCGATGGCTCGGCCTTGTTCGGGATGAATTCGTCGTATTCGGCATGCCTGACGCGATGCCGCATCCTCAGGCACTCGAGAAGATCTCGGCGCGTTTCGGCGTCGAACAATGCCGGCCTGGCGCTCTCCCCATCGCGTGCATGAACGCGCTCGAATTCCTGTAGCCATCGAGGCCGGGCGCGTCGAAGCCTGCGGCCTCGAATAGGCGGATTGCCATGCCGAGATGCATCAGCGCGTAGTCGATGTCCTTGTCGACGTCCGTCCACCTGGCGTCGCTCATGGCACCTGCACCATATGACTCCGGATGCGGTCCAGAAAACGGCTGCTCGATCTGGATTTGAGATGGATGTCCGCCGGGAGGCCCTGCTTTCGGCAGGCGTCTTCCACGAATTCGACGGCTTCCGATTCCATGTCGGCGGGGAAGTCGACGACGACGTCGAGGTCGCTGTCGAACTTCATCCGGTCTTCTGCAGCGGAGCCGAAGATCAGAAACCTTCCGCCCCGCGCGGCGCCGAAGGTCCTCATTTCGGACATGACGAGATCTGCCGCGGCCCGCCGTCTGGCGGTCTCGCGGGACTTTCTCTCGGCAACGGTCACGACGCCTGGCACAGACTGTTCCCAATCAAACCGGATATCGCTGAGAAATATAGACATTTTGTCGGCAACAGAAAAGGGCGCGAAGTCGGAGAGGTAAACGATGCTTCATCCTTTCGGCATGTAGGCTTTATCCAACCCTCGCTGCAGCAACTCCTCGACCACTGCGGTGACACGCTCTTTTCGCGGATCTTGCGTCCTCGATCGTCTGCTCCTTGACCAGGACCTGCGGTGGAGCGTTGCCCACGGGGGCGCTTGGTCGCTGGTCAGGACTACCACCCGTCTCAGTCGAATCCAGCCAAGTCGATACAGAGGGACAGATCATCATTAAGTATGAAGTCAATGGCACAGATTGGGAGTTTTCGGTCGGCGACAATGGAGTTGGCAGACAGGATGGCGTTTTTGCGCGAGCTAAAACTGGACTTGGCAGCGGCATCGTGAAGGCGCTTGCGCAAAGTCTAAACGCCCAGGTCGAAACTCTGTCGGGAGCTGGGGGACGACAGTATCCATCACTCACACCACGTTCTTAAAAGCCGGTAGTCGAGCAGCGTAGTCAGCGGCCCCCGTGAGGGTTGGCGAATTGCGTTACAGATTGGTCTCCGAATTCAGAAGCTGAAAGCTTTTGCTGCTGCAAAAGAAATCAGCATCGGTCTGGGGACACGAAAGATCGGAGCCGCTACAGCTTCCTCGCCTGACTAAAAGCGACTTCAAACCCGTCTTCGTCAACCGCGTCTCCGCTCTGACAGGTGTGGCGCCGGGCCTGACTGACCAGCGACCCGGGGCCGATGCGCTCTCTCTCTGACTTCACGCTGCGCGCGCAAGCAGGAACGCGCCCGACAGGATGAGGGCCACCCCGGCGAAATGGCTGAGCCTGCCGCCGAACGGCA
Source organism: Bradyrhizobium zhengyangense (assembly GCF_022012555.1). NCBI lineage: Bacteria > Pseudomonadati > Pseudomonadota > Alphaproteobacteria > Hyphomicrobiales > Nitrobacteraceae > Bradyrhizobium > Bradyrhizobium zhengyangense. The sequence continues at coordinate 4,460 of NZ_JAKLTZ010000051.1, forward strand.
GCATTTTCTCGCAAGCGACATAGAGCGCAATGCCTATGATCCAGACGAAGTTCATCACACCACTGACGAACAGGAGCGCCATCAGAAACCAGCAGCAGCCTACGCAGTAAGTGCCATGCCTCGTTCCCATGCGAAGCGCCCCTGCGGCGCCCGCCCGCCAGAAGCTGCTGAGGAACAGGAGCGGGCTTTGACAGTAACGAAGGCAGGCGCGCTTGAGCGGGGTGAACTGATATAGTCCCGCCGCGAGCAAGATGATGCCGCCTAAGGCACGGCTGGTGCTGGCCATCGCCATCGATAGCAGTCCGAAGTGCTCGAGCACCCCCTGCGCGAGAACGGCCATGAGGCTGAAGCCCGCCCATATCAGAAGGTATCCGGAAAGAAACATCCAACCTTCCAGCACAGGGCCGGATGCATCATCCTTGCCGCGCTTGACGGCAGCGTACAGCAGCACGGTAGGAGCCGCGCTCGGCACCATCATCGCGATCATCATTACCCACCACATGACGAACAGCAGTGCGGCAGAGACCGGCGTCCATGGCATCGGCGCCATGTCCGGCATCTCGGTCATCATGTCGGTATCCATGCCGGCGCCGCTGGCGAGATACACCCAGGCGAGCGCCGCCACCGTTGCGGTGCCGATCGCTACGATGAGGCGTTCGCGGTGCAGCAGGCGTTCAAGCGCCAGGTGCGCGGTCATGGATGCTCTCGACCGAGGATACAGCCGATTATTGGTCCGGCTTCAACGCACCATCAGGCCGCGACACCCTGCGGCGTCTGCGTCACATTGGCGAGAGAAGAGTGCGTGCCCTTGGTGTCGAACTTGATTTCGCCAGTGGAATGGATGTCGGCAGAGGCGACCTCGGCGCCCCGGTGTTCGAAGCCATCGGGCATCATTACCTGAATCCGGTGCGGGGCGCCCGTGACCGGATTCTTGATCGGTTCGACACTGGTTTCGAGCACGCCCTTGGCGACAAGCTTCGCGACGCGCCCGTTCTTGTCGAAGGAGAATTCGAAGGGAACGAAGACTGGATCGTGAATGGTGGTCACGATCATGCTGAAGATGTGGAACATCGTCCCTTCTGCTGAATGCTTGCCCGACAGAATATTGAAAAGGGCTTCACGCTGCTGCGGCGTCGCCCGCTCATCGACGATGGGCTGCATCTTGCCGTTGCCTTCGTGTAGCGCGCCTGGAAAATCGACGACGGCCGCAAAGCAAAGGCCATCGAGCCTGGTGCCCTCAAAATGCCCCTTGGTGATCCGCATGGCGACGAGCCCCTGGCAGGATCCATGGGTCGGCGGGGCGTTAAAATCGCAGGGACACCCGAATGCGCAATTGCAGTTCTTGATCCATTCGCCTTCGAGACGCCAATCGGACGCAGCCATGGTACATCTCCAGTATGAGGAGGACGCGGCAGCCGCTTCTTTTTTCTATTCGAGACTGCAATTCGGTCCCAATAGTATAAGCATAGCAGGGGCGGGGCTAACGTACAGCGAATGTTTGTTTGCAGCCAAATCCGGGCCGGGAGCTCCCGCGCACGGCTGCAAGGTAGTCACCAACGCCGGGATCTGGCGCTGCGCTATGCCGAAGGCTCAGCGCCAACTCCCCTCGCTCGTAACCGGGCAAATCCAACGGCGAGGGCGAACTCAAAACGGGCTAAAACTTGGGAGCAAGGTCAAGGCGGCTGCCATAATGAACGTTTGTGCCCTTCTCTCGTCCATAGCGGTACCTACCCCTCTGCCGGGCGAGCGAGCTCGAGCCAGGCCTGCGCGACGCTGATCCAGCGCTGCCGTTCGAAACGGCGTTGACGGCCTCCTTCATCGCCGCCTCAGCCTATTTTTCGAGGATCGAAGTCGCTGCCCATGCGGTAGATATCGTACCAACAGTGCGTAAACGACAGATGGCGGCGGGAGCCGTACGAATCCGGAGGACCGCGCTCGGACGTTCGAGGGCCGGCCTTGATCCCTAATCCCGAGGAAGCGCGACGCCAGTCATCTCGCCCAGTCTGGTGATGAGCTGATCCTGGAATTCAGGATCGGCGGCTTCGCGCGCCGGCTGCTCCTGCTGGAGGTGATGCCAGTACCGGCCGCTCACCCTGGCTGCCGGATCATCGCTTACGGCCAGCCATGCCTGGGTTCGCTGCCCGGTCTCGATGTCGACCGGCGCGCTGGGCCCGCCCATCTTCGTGCGCACCCAGCCGGGATCGACGGCGTTGCTCAGGACATTTGGCCAGCGGCGTGCCAGTGCGAAAGCCAACGCCACAGCGTGAAGCTTGCTCTCGGCATAGGCCTTCGCGGGATCCCAGGTGCGCTTCGTCCAGTCGAGGTCGGCGAGGGAGCCCTCGCCGCCGCGATGCAGGCCGCTACTGAGGTACACCAGTCGACGGGGGCGCTCGATCAGCGCCGTCAGCATGTAGGGTGCCAGCGTGTTGATCGCGAGGACACCGGCGTGCCCCTCAGGTGTCGAGCCGCGACTTTGCTGCGCATAGACGCCCGCGTTGTGGATGATCGCATCCATGCGGCCGATGGCGTTGACCTGATCCGCGATGCCTCTGGTTTCTATCGCGCTACGGAGATCGCCGACCACAACTCCTGTAGCCCGCGACCCGAGATCGCCGATGCCGGCCGCGCGATCCGCCGATCGGGCGTGCAGCACCACTCGGTGGCCGCCGCCGAGAAGCGGCTCGGCCGCCGCGCGACCCAGCCCGTCCGTGCTGCCGGTGATGAAGACAAGTGCCATCAGGCCGATTTCCGCTGCGGCTTGGCTGTCGGCTTCTTCGCCGCCGTTTCCTTCGGCTTCTTGCCCTCGATCGGCATCAGCATTTCCTTCTGCCCGGCCGATGCCTTGCGCCCCTTCTTGGCAGGCTTGCCGGCTTTCGCTGACGCGGCCTCCTTCCCGACGGACCGGCGCAGCGCCTCCATCAGATCGACGACGTTGGTCGCCGCGGGCTTAGACTTCGGCGTGATCGGCTTGCCGGCGCGCTTCTGGTTGATGAGGTCGATGAGCGCGGTCTCATAGTGGTCCTCGAACTTCTCGGGTTCGAACCGGCCGGCCTTCTGGTTCACGATGTGCCTGGCGAGGTCGAGCATGTCTTTGGTGACCTTCACGTCCTGGATTTCGTCAAAATACTCCTGCTCCGAGCGCACTTCGTAGGGGTAGCGCAGCAGGGTGCCGACGAGCCCCTTGTCCATCGGCTCGACCGCGATGATGTGCTCGCGGTTGGTCAGCACGACGCGGCCGATCGCGACCTTGTCCATCTCGCGGATGGTCTCGCGGATCACCGCGAAGGCGTCGTGGCCGACCTTGCCGTCTGGCCGAATGTAGTACGGCCTGATCAGGTAGCGCGGATCGATGTCGGCCCTGTCGACGAACTCGTCGATCTCGATGGTGCGCGTGGATTCCAGCGCGATCTCCTCGAGCTCCTCCTTGGTGACCTCGATGTACTGCCCCTTCTCGAGCTCGTAGCCCTTGACGATGTCCTCGTTGGACACCTCGTCGCCGGTGTCGGCGTCGACCTTCAGGTACTTGATGCGGTGTCCGGTCTGCCGGTTGAGCTGGTTGAACGAGATCTTCTCGCTCTCGGAGGTGGCCGGGTAGAGCGCGACCGGACAGGTCACCAGGGACAGACGTAGGAAGCCTTTCCAGTTGGCGCGGGGGGCCATGTACGCAGAACTCCGGTTGGGAATGGCTTGGATTCAAGACGAACGAGGCAGCCTCGTTCCGACATCGGGGGCGGCCGGGAGGCCGATTTCCCCCTCCGCCATAGGGGCCATCGAGCTTTCGCGATCTGTTCTGTAGGAATTCTTGGCGTTGGCCTGCTTCCGACCTCAGAGGCCTAGTTTGATTTGTTGGTGGCCTAATCCACTAAGTACACTTTTGTACAGTTCCAAGGAACTCATGCAGGTGTTCCAGACTCTTCCCTGCACTTGATATTTGTTAGGGAATGTCGTGGTCACGAAGAACACCCGGGAAGTAGCAGCCACGCTACTCAAGCTCGCCAAGACGAGTTCCGATCCAGCGGTCGCGGCTGGATTTATCGAGAGGGCCGCCGATCTAAAGGAGCGGATAGACGACGAGGGCTTGCCCAAAGCCGACGATAACCTATCGCCCAACATCATCGAACGGCAGTAAGCCGCCTCAGGCCTCCCAAATTGACGTCGAGCAACGCCACGTCGAACGCGCTGTCCCGGGCCGTTGCAATGGCCGCCTCCAGAGTCCCCGCTTCGGCCGTCACACGGTGGCCGAGCTCCTCGACCATTTCGGCGACCATCATCCGGATAAGGGCCTCGTCCTCGACGAGCAGGATCGATGCGGATGTCACCGCGGGCCTCCCGCGAAGTGCGCATCCCGTACGGTCAGCAATTCAGACACCGCCGTGACGTGTCGCGCCGGCGCGAACGGTTTCGCCAGAAGGATCGAGCCGGGCACGCCTGCGAGGGCCATTGATCGCCGGCCGCTCCGGTCATGTAGATCACCGGCAGGTCGGGCACGATCTCCCTGACCCGCCGCGCCGCATCCCATCCGCTCAGCCGGCCGCGAAGGTTGATGTCGGTGACCAGGGCGCGGTGCGCGCCGGGATTGCCGGTGAAAAGCGTCAGGGCTTCCTCCGCGGTCGCCACGGTGTTGACGAAGAATCTGCCCTCGCCGAGGGCGTCCTCGATGATCTCCTGCAACTGATAGTCGTCCTCGACGACCAAGATGGACGGCTGGTCCAATGTGCCCCCTTGCGCGTCAGGGCTCGGATACCCGGAATCGAACTCGGTACAAATCTGGACGGTGGAACTTTGTTCCGCAAGCTAAGAAGATATAGCCAGAGAACATCAGTCGCCGACCTCGCGCCGGCGGAGCCGCTCAGCGTCCGAGCCGCGACACCGACTGACGATTCAGGCGGTCGAGCGCATGCACCAATTCCTCGCCGTCGAGGACAGCCCGGAGCCGGCGCAAGGTCTCTCCGGGATCCGGCGGGCCTGGCCCGTCCTCGGCGAGAATTCTTCGCGCGTCGACGATCGCGCGAAACAGAGAGTCATGATCGGGGCTGTTCATGTTTGTGCTCCAGCGCAAACCAATCCTGGAAGATGGCATGACGTTCCCAATGCGCCGACACCGGGAAAAAAGGAAACATCGGTAGCCAGGGAGAGTTGGCTCCGAAGAATCCGGCCGTGCTGGAGGTTTGTCGATGTCGGAAGACGGCACACTGAGGCGGGCACTCGATACCGCGTGGGCGCTGTACCTGAGCATGCACGACGACGTCGATCCGGCGGACGCCCGGCGAGGCCTGCTCGAGCGACACCTGCAGCGCCGTTTGCAGGCGCAGCAGAGCGACACCGATCAACTCGCGCGCTCCGGGCTAACCTATCTCGAGCGGCTTCCACCCGACGACGATTGAAGAGGCCCGCTGGTGAGAAAGACGCTGAAATGCATCGTACGCTTGGTCTCGCGGAGCTCTCGGCCGGATTGGACCCTTGAAGCTCTTTCCTGCCTCCTCGCCGGCGCTTGCGTTGTGATGCTGCAACTTACGCTAGGACCTTAGGCTGGCCACCGGCTGGCTATTGACCCCCACTTCGATGCCGCCTGAACCAAGAAAGGCTTTGCGAGTTCCTAGATTGATGAGGAGAGCGTCCATGCGGAGAAAGCATACCGCTGAGCGACCTATCCGCATAAGCTGGGGTAGTGGATCGAATGATGCCAAAGAATTCTTCTTCAGATATGACTGATCCGCTCGACTCGCAGATTGCCACTTTGTGCGGCCGAGTGGAGGCATTGGTGCCTGGATGCAGAGCGGGCGTCTGCATTGCAAGTGCCGATCATACGAAGTT
>NZ_JAKLTZ010000052.1:0-6502 GCF_022012555.1 Bradyrhizobium zhengyangense
AACGGGTGGGCGACTTCAAATCGGAATGGTGGGCGAGATCATCTCGGAATCCTGGGCGACATCGATCGGAATCCGCAGTGAGGCAGAGACGGCCCCGGCTCGCAGGGGCTTGGGAGTATGGGCCGGGGCCGCTGCGCCAGCCCGACGGCGGGCCGGCGAGACTCAGAAGCCAAACCCAAGCCAATTGTTCCTACCGTCGGTGGTCCCTGAGTTACTGCTGATGGTAGCGATCGAACAGGCAGGCGGTGATGGCGAAGGCAAGCAGAAGAAGGTCTGAAAGCCAACCCAAAGAATACTATGCGCCATAGAATGATCCCCTTCCGGGCAGCGATCAGTCCTGCACCGGTATCTTGCGAAGAATCGCATCAAGACCCTCGCGGGTAGCCTTCCACGTACCACCCTGCGTCTCGATCCAGCCCTTATGCATCAAGCCTTCGAGCGTCGCCTGTCCAACTCCGGATGGTAGGGGAAGATTTAGATGAAGAGCTGTGATAGCCGTCCGCTCGGCGTGGGTCGGAATGTTCGGCAGACGCATCCTTTTTGAGCTGCGTCTTATCTCAATTCCGAGCTCCTCAGCCTTGCGTCGAACCGTCGACTCGGCTCGATGGAGTCTGTCACCAATGCGCCTGGCGAATAATCCGTCCTTTGCGAGCTGACGTAGCTGGATGATCTCTTCAGAAGTCCATTCCCGCTTTATCATCTAAATTCTTAAATGAAAAATGCCCGCAGCGACCGTCGCATGTATTGAGCGTAAGCGAGTCGGCTTGACTCGCGCAACGACTGCAGCGCCGTAGAAGCACTGGCTTCCATCAAATGTTAGAAGGCGTCGTTTTGAGCCCGGGTCGGCGGATCTTTCTTTGCCTTCTAGTGGTGAGCTACAATTGCAGCCATACTGAATGCGGCGATGCAATCAGCGGCCAATGACCAGAAAGCTATCGCGAACTGCTTCGGCATGATGGTGACCCCTCTGTTCAACCGAAGCCAGCGAGTCTCACAAGCGGACATGGCGGCCTTTGTTCCTCGCTGTCCCACCTTGGGAAATTTACGGGTGCTCAGTACGACATGAGATTGTCGCCAGGCGACAAGAGCCGCACATAGGTACCGCTCTCGTGCAGATCGAGCCATCCTTGGTCGATCGCGTATTTGATGCCGGCTCCGAATTCGGCCCCGCCGGCATTGCAGCCGTTCTTTGATAGGAACGGCGCGTTGATCTTCTCGATGTGAATGCGGCCGTCCTGGACCGCCTCGACCCTTTTGGCGAGTTCGATGAGCTTGCGGGCGGCGGCCTCGGGATCGGAATCCTGCAATGCGATGCCTATGACGGTTATGACCGGCTGACCGAAGTTGCTCGGCCGCAAGGCCCATGGACGCTTGTGCATTGCTGGAGCCATTTGCGCCGACGCTTCGTCAAATTGGTACGCAACAGCAAGTCGCCGATCGCTGAGGCCGCCGTTCTGCACATCGCGCAGCTTTACGCCATCGAAGCCATGGTGCGCGGCTCATCGCCGGACATCCGATTGGCCGCGCGCAAGGAGCACTCGCTGCCCATGGTAGCCGCCTCAAAGTCGTGGTTCGAGAAACAGCTGTCGATGATCTCCAGCGGCTCGACGCTCGCCGAGGATATCCGCTATGCGCTCAATCATCGGCAGGGGCTAACCCGCTTCCTCGAAGACGGGCGTCGCGAGCTCGACACCAACCCGGTCGAAAACGCCATCCGGCCGGTCTGCTTGACCAAGAAAAACGCTCTCTTCGCCGGTCATGAAATCGGGGCAGAAAACTGGGCCTTGCTCGCCTCGATCGTCGCCACCTGCAAGCTCAATGACGTCAACCCGGCAGCCTACATCGCCGAAACGCTCCAGGCGATCATCGACGGCCATCCCCATAGCAGAATCGGCGACCTCATGGCGTGGCGCTTCCGCAAGGCGTCAAGCCCGCATCAATAGGGTGACGGCTCAGCGCTTACGTAATTCGCGCCCTTGGATCCGGCTTAACGCCCACCGCGTGTCTGCATCGCAAACTCACGGTGCACAGGTGGTGGCCCAATAGTCGCCAAACGGCAGCTACCTTGCCATTTTCGGGCGAGCATCAGTTGTATAGTTGCGGCAATGCCACAGCCGATCCGGTTCCTTCGCACTTGTCGTAAGAAACGTTGCGCAGTGTCAGCGGGACGGAAATACTTAAGCATGCAGCAGAGCACGGGAACGCCAACTGAAATTGCAAGGTATCTGGCACTCGCGAAGGAATGTCGGGCCAATGCAATCAACGCGCGGCACACGCTAGACGAAAAAGCTTGGCTGGCACTTGCAGAGGAGTGGCAAGTGTTGGCGCAGCATGGGCGTCAACGGGCCAGTGATTGCGGTGCCTCTGATTGACGGCGACGATCAGGTTAGGCCGCCCGAGAGCCTTTACCAGTTGATCCAGGATAACGCGTTCGTTGTTGCGCGGTTGCGGCTTCAAGTACTCTTCAGGAATAGGCTCTGCGTTGAGGGGGGCTTGGAGGGATTAATTGGTCGCCGCGGATGCCAATACTTTCTGATGAACCAATGCAGACTAGCATGACGAATTTGTTCCAGAGGCCTTGAAAAGCGATCAGTGAGCGGATTTGGAAGCAATGTCCGAGTTAATCGCCAACCCGATGAATCCGTTCTCGGAATTCTTCGTTGCGCTTGAACGGCCCTGTGGGTCGACATCAGCCGACACCAACGAACTGCCGCCCATGGACGGGAGTGCCGGGATTTAGCAAAGGAGAGCAGGTGTCACGGCGCGCCACGTGCCCGGTGAATTGCGTCCTGCGGACGCTCCTTGGTGATAGATCCGCTACCAGCTTCTTCAACTTAGCATTCTCGTCCTCAAGCTGCCTTAGGCAGCGCATCTCGGCACCCGCCTTCTTGGAGTCGGCCGCGAAATTTCTCAGATCGATCGCCTTGTTTGAGCATTCTAACCGTCGGATTGGAAGTCTTTCCAAAGAAGACCCTTTAGAGCTGACGCCTTAGACAATGGATGTCCGTTCCCATAGGACGGCTCAAAGAGCCGCACGTTGATGGAGTCCTGAAGGCCGAAGCCTCAGCTGTCGCAATGATCAAGCACCTTAGTCCAAACTAAAATGACGATGAAGGCGCTAGGTCGAAGTCGTGGTAATCAGAGGGATGGTGATCTGGTGAGGTTGCGCTTTCTTGACTAGGACCGCTTGCCATAGGAAAAATATCGCTACACGTTTTACCACGCAGCGTGGCGCTGCCGGCAGGGTATAAGTGCCCGCCAGGTCTACAAGCCGTGTCATGTCGAGGTTGCCGAAACGGATCAGGAGGCCGTACGCATAGCATTGGCGCACTCACATCTTCGGCTCTTGAGGCGTTCGCCCATGCAGTTGCGAAATCATACCACCGGCGGCGCCGTGGCCATTTTACTGGGACTGGTCTCGCCATAGACGAGCAAACTTCGCGGCGCTCGAACCAAGAAGTCCACCAATAACTTTTTGCGCGGCGTCTGCGATGTGGCCATCGCGGTCGGGAGTGAGATGTTGCAGCAACTCGAGCGAAACAGCCACGCAAAGGATAAATGTTATCACCAATGTGAATCGGCGGGGATATGCGACTACGAAGAGGACGCCGAGTACACCATAGGCTGCGAAACGCTCCAGCCCGGCAGATCCTATTTCAGGGCGCAAGCCGATCGGAGAAAGCGTTACAAAGGCGATAGATCCGAGGCAGCACCAGGCAATCAGAATAATCAATTTCCGCATCATGCTGCGTCTATTGCCTCCAACAGACGTCGTCCACTCCCCCGAGGCCTCCTAGACCGACGAATTCGCTGCATTGATTTACCTGCTTGAACTCTACGCTCGGCCAACCCTAGTGAGATTGCATTGATGCTGCAATCGTCTCACGCGCGATCATGTTCATGTTGAACTTGTCACCGCGCGCTGCCGACAAAGCGCCAGCCCGTTCACTATGGCTGGGAAACCATTCTGGGAGGCAGCGAAGCGATCCTGAAACGTTCTTGCTCTGACGTTCGTACGGTCAAAATTGCGGGAACGCTCATGCTTGCGGTCACCAACGTGCTTTACGAAGAGATCTTGCAAGCGGCGCTGCTGGGGACGTCCAGCAGATGGATGAAGCGATGATGGAAGTCGCCGTTGGTACGTTTGTCTTGCTAAGCCCCGTGATCTTTCTTGCGCACGCCTCTGACGCGTTGCGCTGCTCCCCGCGAGTTATCGGGGCGGGCTAAAGGGCCAATTGAGAGGATGCTGATTCGTGCCTGGTCGATACCCGACGGCTTTTCAGTCGCTGAATTGGTGGAATTCAGGCAAGCTTCGTCGATTTTGTCGAGCCAGCGCCAGAAATCGCTAACGCGCTTCCCCGAATTAACCAAACGAAGAGGTTTTGCCTCATTCCGGACCCAATTCGTGGCAGATTGCTAACATTGCCAAAGTGGGGACTGGCAAATGCCAAAAGCTATCGTACTTGGGGGGCTTGGACTAATTGCGATCTGCGCGATTGCTTTTGGGGGCCGCAGATCGGATCCGCCGCTTCAGTCAGATGAGGTGCTGGAATTTATTACACCGGCTTCGGCTGCGAGTACGAATAAGTCCGACAGGTTGCAAACTCTCACGATCCAAGACCTGGAACTCCCCAAGCAGGTAACGGGGGTAAGCTTCGTGGCTCCAGGGCAAGACCCCCTTCCGGTCGCTCCGAGCAGCCGTCCCAGCCAAGCACCCGATTTCGTCCCTCGTCACTGGCGTGACCCGTATGCTTCAAAGCCCAATGCTCAAAAACGCGCAAGCGTGGCAAAGAAGCCCGTCAAGCGGACGATCGAAAAAGTCCAAGCGAGCGTAGCGAAGGAATGCCCAACTGATGGATTTGCCCCGTTCCTGAGGAAGCTACGGCTGGCCGCCAATTGCGATACGTAGAGCTGCAGTAAAGGCGTGCGGGCATGTACTCCCTTCGATGGGGTTCCACTTTCTTTGCGCAGACAGGAACATCTAGCAGAGACACCGATCCGACGTTGTAAGACAAGGTTTTGAGCCTTGAGCGATCGCCTCCGAGATTGCAATCGACGATGCAGCCGCGTTCGAGGTCGGTGAGTCGTTGATCGTGCGAGTATCGCCGGCCTAGTCGATCTAAATCGCGACAGCACGACTGCGAGCGGTCGACCAACGGTTCTGAGGTTGAGTAGAATTTGAGCCTTATGGATGTTATGCTGGGATGTCGCGTTGCGTCACGGCGAGCCATGGCTTGTGCCGCGCGCGACACCTGTTTAATGACGAAGGACGTCGATGCCGTACTTCGCTGAGCTGTCCAGCGCATGCGTGCTTCTCGCAGGCTATCGAGCGATCGCCAAAGGAGAGACTGGATGCGCTATGTCGTTTCCTAAGAGGGTCCAACAACGGGCTGATTCACGGTGCGGGATCTCGCGAGCGATGAAAAAGCAATCAGCCATGACGGAGTACGTCTAGCAAAATTGTGGCATTTGACCGCTGACGCACTCGCGACGGAAAAGAACGAAGGCAAGCTGGTGCTGATCTGAGGCCGAAGAACTGGACCAATTTTGGCTAGAGTGTTGCGCTGCCGAATCCCCTCGGCTGGGAGGAGCGGACGACGATGAAGGCCTCGAAGTTTTCGGACGCCTAGAAGGCGTTTATCCTGAAGCAAAGTAATGACGGGGTCTCGGTTGCAGACATTTGCCGCAAGGCCGGGATCAGCCAAGCGACCTATTTTAATTGGAAGAAGAAGTATGACGGGCTGCTACCGACCGAGATGCGCCGGCTGAAGCAGCTCGAGGACGAGAACGCCAAGCTGAAGAAGCTGGTGGCGGATCTGTACTCGACAAGGAGATGCTGCAGGACGTGATCCGCCGAAAGCTGTGAAGCCTGGCCGGAAGCGCAAGCTCGTCGATGAGGTTTGCGGTGAGTGGCAGGTGTCGATCCGCAAGGCCTGCGCGGCTCTCGAGTTCGACCGATCGACCTACCACTACAAGTCTCGTCGCTCCGGCCAGGCGGCCCTCGAGGATCGGATCGAGGAGATCTGCCATGTTCGCGTTCGCTACGGTTATCGCCGCGTCCACGTGCTGCTGCGCCGCGAGGGATGGCGCCACGGCCAGAACAAAGACCCGTCGCATCTATCGCGAATTGGGCCTGCAATTGCGCAACAAATCGCCCAAGCGCCGGGTCAAGGCCAAGCTGCGCGATGACCGAAGGCCAGCAACGCAGGCCAACGAGATTTGGGCGATGGACTTCGTTCATGACCAGCTGGCCACCGGCGGCAAGCTCCGGGTGCTCACGATCGTCGCTATCTTCTCACGCTTCTCGCCCGCACCGGAGCCGCGGCTCACCTTCCGCGGCACCGACGTCGTGGAGGTACTGGAAAGGGTTTGCAATGAAGTGGGTCTCCCGGCGACGATCCGGGTCGATCAAGGTAGCGAGTTCGGTACGCCTACGAGGAAGGCCGCCTTGTTTGACGGAGGCGAACGCTGCAGGTCCTAGGGGTAATCCTAGGAGAAGCGC
>NZ_JAKLTZ010000053.1:0-4873 GCF_022012555.1 Bradyrhizobium zhengyangense
GCCTCGCCGCTGGGCGAGATCAAATCGGAAAGGTGGGCGACATCGTCTCGGAATCCACGGGCGACTTCATATCGGTATGCCTGGGCGACTTCGTCGGAATCCGCAGCCTCACCGCCCTTCTTGGCGCGCCTAGTTCGCGATGAGGCCGCCAACTGAGGCGGCCTTACTATCGTGCTGGATCACTCGGCCTTGCGGAATCGCGGGAACGGTCGAGAGGCTCTCTGGCTAATTGGGGCGAACGATTAGGATCTGCGGTTCGCCCATCACACTCATAGGCTTCCCGAATCCTACGCAGGATTTCTTCCATCGTTGGCGTTTGGTCCATGGAGGACAGGCTCCCATACGAGAGTTGAAGAGCTGCTAAATTGCTTGTCGGAATATGGCAATCTGAGGCGGCCTCAACGCATCAGCATATAGACTGCGACGCCGGCGATGACCGCCAGGCAGATCAACGAGATATAGAGATAGATGTTGTGGGGGCCCATTACCCTATAGTTGTTCCATCGTGGCACAGATACCTTGATCCATGTCATGGTTTCAGTCCTTGGCTCGCTGGGACAAATTAGGTCACTGGCAAATTCAATAGTGACGGTCGCCGGTATGGGCCTTCGAGGGGGTCGTCTCGAAGCGTCGCGATCGACCCTATCAGGCCGGCGCCTCCCTGTAGGCGTCGCGGACATTGGATTCCGATGCCCTGATAAGCCTTGCTCATATTCGTCCGCATTCCGCGGGTGCTATTGCCTCTAGATCTAGACTCAGTTCTCATTCCGCTCGTTGAGGCTTTTGCGGGGGGTCTATCGTGAAAAACGAAGCCGGATGCCTGCTTTGTAGCCAACCACGAGTGCTCAAGGCCCTTTTTCCGTTGGCCAAGGGTTACGAGCTGAAGCTCTATGAATGCGCCAATTGCAGCAGCGATTTGTGGCTGGTTACGAGAGTGTCCAGACCGTCGCCGCGCAAACAGCCAGGAGGAAGATCTCCTCACGGCTTGCGGTTTGAGACCATCGATGCAGCGTTACGGGGTGCCAGTCGTGCGGCGGCTCGAAAATCGAAGCGTCCGCCAGTGTGAACCGGCGGGCGGTCCCGCGCAGTCCTTGAGCCGTCGTGTGTGAATTGCGTGCATTTCTGAAGGAGGCGGCCTTCTTAAAAAATCCAGCTCAGTGTTGCCGCTCCTGTCCCAGCGGCGGGTGCTTGTGGTAGAGGGCCCCGCCAGCTCAGCCAGCCCCGGGTGGGCCCTTCCTCCATCTTTTTTCAGCGGTTTTGGCCGGAAAGTCACACTGCCTGTGTTCCTCAAGAGGAACATCAAATTCACGTGCGACGAAATACTGCTGAAACATTTCAGCGCTCTAGTGCGCTTACCGGGGCTGGCCGCATATTTCACTTAGATCTTTCACCCGGAGTTTTTAGAATGCGCGTGCCGCAGTCTGTGTCCCCAGGCTGCGGCCTCATTAATAAGATGATGACTTTTTTGGTGATGAGTGTCTGATGTCAACAGAGCATTGCTTGATCGTCCATGCAGCGGGAAGACAACTGGATTTGCTGCGAGGAGAAGCTTCGCGTCTTGTAAAAGGAAGCAAGCTAGGTTGGTCAACCGAACGGGCTGATGTCGGTACCCGCTTTTGCTTTGAAGATGCAGACGCGAAAAAAGCTTTCGCCATCGTCTGCGATAACTTCGGCGTCTTCAGCAAAGACGCCTAGGCAGCGATGAAAAACCCGCCGCCATCCAGCAGCCAGCGGGTTCTCAATGCTAATCCGTAGTACCGCGGTACTCGTCACTAATCCGCGATGACTGATCGTAACTCGGAACGGTTGATGCCCGGTTACCGCTTCAGCGGTCGGCAGCGCGTCATCAGCCGCTGCCGGTCGCGCCTTCTGTGGGTGCGACACCGCTGGAGCCACCTTTTTCTGCTTCTGCCAATTTTCGATAATCGGCAGTATTCGACCGGAGGTGCGCCCGGCACAAACAACACCTACCCTGCCGTGATGACGCAGGACAATCCCCAGGTCCTTATTTGCAAGGAATGTAGAAGACCTATGGATTACCTTGCAATGCTGCCGCACATTGCAAATCTGGCAGCCGTGTACGCCTACAAGTGCTTGCCGTGTCGGAGGGTCGATACGGTTCCCGCTTGATCGGCGTGGCCGTGTGGTGCTGGCAATCCCTTGACGGCATCTAGTTAGCAACTCCTCTGCCTTCCCTTGATTACCCTGTCTGAATTGGAAGGAAAGAGCATGGCTCGGACACCGCTAATCATTGCAGTTGCTTGGTTGGCATTTTCAGCGACCGCATTCGCTCAAGGTCGCAGTGGAGGCGGACGGAGCACGCCAGTGCCGGCGTATCACTCTTGCTGGGGATGAACGATGTGATGCTTGTTCGCACTGCAACAACGATGGATCATTGCCTGAAACCATTCTTCCGATAACTTCATCCCATTCGCGTAAAGATAAGTTAGCACCACGACGGGAGATTGCTTTGACGAACGATGCAGCTATGTGCGACGCCTTATGCGGCGGCCCGAACGATGGCAGCAGGGAGTGGCTCGGGCGCATGGGTACGCGCCGCGCCATTAAGCGAAATGGGCTTACAGTCGATCCCGTGTCCTCCGCTTATTGCCTGCGCGAATGGCTGAGCGAAAGCGGCTACGTCGATATTCATCCCGTACGGTGGTCTACCTTGCTGCTCATGCTTTGAGCACCGAAGATGGGCCAGTCTCCTTCGGATGCCGCGGTTCGAAAACTGCTCGCTCGATTGGCGAGCCGTAGACGTTCTATTCGGCCAACCTTCACGACACCGCACGCGACCGACACAGACCCAAACCGCGAATTCTTACGAACGGAGCGGACACGGGTTTGGTTCTTCGTCTTCTTGTCGATCTTTGTGCTGCTGTACGCGATCGTCGAGAACATGCACGTCAGATAAGTACGCCGGTAACAGGAAGGCGGCGATCAGGAAGGTATCGCCCTTCTAATGCGATCATCAGCATATCAGGAAGAAAACTGGCGGCCTGTTCTGGCGCTGGACCATGGGTTCAACGCCACTGCCGAGTCGGCCCCCTTCAGAAGCCCCCGCCGAGGCCGCCCTATTTCCGTCAGACTGGAAACGCCCGCTGGGAAAGACTGCCTGACGCCCTAACCGCGCGGGGTACGCGCCGCAACAGGCATCTGCAAAATCACCCCCAAGGCGCTTAGTTTGTCTTTAACTGAAGATCGGCATCCTTGCAGCTTGGGACGGGGACATACGAGGCCTTGTGCTTGGGGTCGAGAGCCCGCCAGATTACCAGCCCCGGCGGCGCTCTCCCTCAGCTCCTCCGACGCGCATTAATCATTTTGCTGATTAGCCTTTATCTTGAACCCGAATTAAATTGCATTTATCTAATTATGGGTTTAATTTCGCTTTACCGGGGCTGGCTCCATACTTTACCTGAACCCTTTTTACCCGGGCCATTTTGAACGGCGCCTGGGCCGTAGCAGACCCCTGCTGCGGCCTTCGCCTGGTAGCGGACGTCGTGCATGTCGATTCACCCAGCTCATTTGAAGGCCGCCGCCCCCGACAAGGGCGGCACCTTCAAAACACCCAAGGGCGGCCTCGGACGTGCACCCGATCAGCGACCTTCGGGAGACCACGGAATCGAAGGCCGAGTTGGTTAGGCTCAAGGATGCAGCCGGATCATTTCTGACCTTGTCAGGTTTAAAACTCAACAATGTGCAGTGCGTAGTGCAAGTGCCAAGTGTAAAACCGCCGCTTGAGAAGCTGTCTCTCGATGATTTGCTCCATCTCGAACGCGTAGTTCGTGCGATGATCGAGAAGAGAATGCGGGAAGAAAGAACAAAAAGCCGCCCGAAATAGCGCGGCCTCCGCGCTTAGGTATCGGACATCCCGCGCGGAGCGAAAGAGGCCCCAGCTCGCAGGGGTGGGAGCAACGAGCTGGCGCCGACTTGCAGCTACCCTCGGGGCAGGGCGTCAGAAAACTTGGCAAGTCTTGCGATTGTTCCTGATCGCAGAAGGCGACCAACGGTTTGACGGAGCGAGACCACCTCACTTGGCGATCCGCATTTTCCTGGTCATACTGATCGAATGCAAGACAAGCAGCAAAAGAGCCTAGAGCAGATATTGGACGCAATCCGGACGAAGGAAGCAGCAGAACGCGCGCCGCCAGCAAGTGACTCAAAACAGCCGCCCCGAAAGGACGCAAGGCAGTTGGCGGCATCTTCATTTCCCTCCAGCCTGTACCAAGCCCATATGCACAAACAATCATTAGAAATCCCTAGTGAAATTCGTGACCTTGTTGAAAAGAGCCTTGATCAAACAGAAAAAGCATTTGAGTTTTTCTTTCAGGCCGCAAAACCAGCCGCTGTTGATCTTAGATTGGCCATCGCGCAACAGAACATCAAGACCGCGTTTGAATACGCCCGCAAACTATCACGAGCCGAGACCCTCGCCGAGACAATCGCGCTCCAGGCCGAATTTTTTAGAGTTCAGATTGCCTCCGCAAGCGAGTTCATGCGCGACGTGAGGCCAAAGAGCACGGGCGCGCGCGATAACCTGAAGTAGCGGCTAACTCTGAGGCTGCTTCACGAGACGCGCCAGGGCGGCGACCTTTAACGCAGCGTCGATTGTCGTCAACCTCAGACTTTTATCGCCGCGTTTGGAAGACAATCTTGATGCTTTGGTGATCAACCAAATGCTGCTAACGCAATTCGCACATTCATAGAGCTTCAGCTCGACGTACGCATACGACGAAGACCGCCTGATTGACGGATGCGCGCGGGCACGGCGGGGTCTATGATGGCGTTGGGTGAAGGTCAGGCGGCTTGCTGATCGGTTGGCTTATCGGCTTGGCGCAGGAGCTTCCATTCCCAGGGCAGCAGTTCGTGC
>NZ_JAKLTZ010000054.1:0-4298 GCF_022012555.1 Bradyrhizobium zhengyangense
GCGTCCTAAACGGTGATGGAAGCGCTTGTACTTTCGCTTCAACCAAATACCTAACGTCTGGTTGATGTAGCGCGCCAGCGGATAAAGCGCTGAGCGGGTGTATTGCCCATAATAAGCGATCCACCCCCTAACCATCGGGTTTAGCTCGCGAGCAATATCGTCCAGCGTCACCTCGGCTCGCCTGCGAAGTTTCAAGCCTCGGACCTTCGCCCGCATGGCGTTCAGCGCTGGTTTGCTGACCGCCGGGGTGAACCCACAGAACATCTTCTGCGAATGCGGCCCCAGGACCGATCGTGGCCGGAAGCAATAACCGAGAAAGTCAAACATGACCGTCTCGCTTTTACCTCGGCGTCGATCATCCTTGCAGTAGACGATCCTCGTCTTCGTAGGATGCAATTCCAGATGGCACTCCGCCAGCCGAGCCTGGAGCGCTTCGCGAACGCTTTGCGCCTCCATCTCATTCCGATAATGTACCAACCCGTCATCCGCATACCGACACCACCTGAGATCGGGGAACGTCCGCGCCATCCAGAGATCAAATGCATAGTGCATGAAGAGGTTGGCGAGGATCGGGCTCACCACGCCCCCTTGTGGGGTGCCGCGGCTTCGCTCGATTATCGTTCCATCCTCTTGCACCATCGGCGCTGTCAGCCATCGTTCGATGTAGAGCAGCGCCCATGCGCACGTCACATGTTTCCGGACGGCCCGTAGCAACAACTCGTGGTCGATATTGTCGAACAATCCTTTGATGTCGAACTCTAGAAACCAATCATACTTCCAGCACCGCTGTCGCGTGACGCCTACGGCATCGAGAGCCGATTTTCCGGGTCTGTAGCCATAGGAATCCGCCAGAAAGATTGCGTCAAGAGCCGGCTCAATCAGTTGTTTAACAACTGTCTGTGCCACGCGGTCCGCCACGGTGGGCACCCCGAGGATCCTCTGGCCTCCACTCTTCTTTGGAATGGAGACAGCCCGAACAGGCGGCGGGAAGTAAGCGCCTGAACTCATTCGATTCCAAATCTTGTAGAGATTTCCCTTCAAGTCGGACTCGAACTGCTCAATCGTCACTCCGTCGACACCGGCTGCGCCACCATTGGATCGCACCTGCAGATATGCTTCGTACACCTCTCTCTTGTCGATGTTGAACGGCTTGCTCGGCTGGTTCATCGACGTCCTCCTGTTGCCAGTTGCGACGATGGCCAGCCCACCTGATCCGATCCCTTCGCTCCGGCCCCATTACGAGCCTTCGTCGCTAATACGGATCGGTCCGTCCCAGTGCTCCGCGTCGGTAATCTCGCCTCGCGGTCTTCTCCGCTTGTGCTTCTCCCTTTCCATCGGAGCGACTGGTTCCTGCAGTTCCGCGGCAGCGCCTGCATCCGATTCACGCCCCCTCAACGCCGGTCGCCGCCCGCCCGGTCATCAGGCTCCCGGCGGGCTCATCCCAGAGGGACGACACACCTCTGGTTTTGACGACGATTTCCACGTTACGACGGTTCATCGGCGGGTTCATTTTCATTCGTCTCTCGGACGCGTATCCGTTCGGGTCTCCCCCGACCGTTAGCTTCAACGCTCACGACCGCGCCTCTTAAGCGAAGCCGCTTGAAGTGATTTGAGACCTACTCCTGAAAGTCGATCCCGAGGGGCCTACCCTCATCGCTGCCACAGCTTGCGCGCACAGATTTTCAGATCATTTTGATCATCCTTTCTGTGTGCTTCTGCAGAACACTGTCATCGCCGTGCAGCCGCTCGGCGGCGAGGACATGGCGCTCAATCAGCTGGAACAACGGCATGACGGCGAAGGTTCCGTGGCCGACCTGGTCGGCCAGCGTCGACAGCGGCAGGTCGATCCGCTCAGCCTTGAAGCGCACGCTCTGGCGATTGAGCGGGATATGCATGCCGAACTTGTCGAACAGCATTGTCGCCAGCAATTGCGGACCGATGAAGCCGCGCGGCGTGGCATGGAACGGTGCCGGCGGCTGGCTTATCTTCTCGCAATCACGGCAGGTGAACTTCTCGCGTACCGTCTCGATGACCTTAAAGCGACGCGGAATCTCCTCCAGCGTCTTGGTCACATCCTCGCCTAGCTTCGCAAGGCGCGATCCACCGCAGCAGGCGCAGGTCGTTGGAGCCTCGATAACGACGCGCTCACGTTCGATGTCGTCCGGCCACGGCTTGCGCACCGGCCGCTTACGCGTGAAGGCGCTTACGCTCTGGGTTTTTGCGGCGGCAGCCTGCGCAGCCAGCTCATTCTCGGTCGCCGTGGTGGCGAGTTCTTCGAGCTCCAATTCCAACTGCTCGAGTAGCCGCGCCGTGCGCTCGGAGCGCAGCCCGTGCAGTTCGCGTTTGAGCTTCTCGATCCGTAGCTCAAGATGAGCGATCAGCACCTCGCTGTCCGACAGCTCCGCCCGCGCGTTGGCGGCATCCGCGACTGCCACATCGCGTTCAGCCTGCAACGCCTCGCGCTCGGCCAGCAGCGCAAGGTAGGCGCTCGCGAGATCCGACGGAAGATCGTCCGGCTTCGATGTCATGAAGCCATTGAATCAGATCAAGCCGCAGATTCAAACCAAAAACGGCTATCCGACACGCGTCGGACGATGAGTTTCTTGAGGGTTGCGCCAATCGATTCCGGACAACAGGTAGCTCATCTGAGCCGATGAGATCGTCACCGCTTCGCCCGCAACCGATGGCCAGACGAACCTTCCTCTCTCAAGTCTCTTAGTGAACAGGCATGCTCCCTGGCCATGGTGAGTCGGCCCCGGGAGTTGCACCCGGAGCCGCTCTCCGAACCGTACGTGACGCTCTCACGTCATACGGCTCTCAACAAGTAACGAAGCAGAACCTAACATCGTCCAATGAGCGAACAGCTTCGGCCTACGGCAGCGGATCAGCCTGAGCCTGGTGGAGGCCCTGACTTTTCCATTCTTCAGCCCTTTGTATTTGCGTCGCGCCCAGCGGTTTAGAGATTCGTCGACGTATCGATACAGGTTATGCATTTCTGACCGCCCATATCTGCCGTAGTACTGCATCCATCCACGAAGGACGGGGTTCAGTTCCAAGGCGATTGCGTCGATTTCCGTCTGCGAGCGAAGCCTGAGCCGGAGCTGCCGGATCGTCATCCGCATAGACTTCATTGCCGCCCTGCTGACCGCTGGCGAGAACGTACAGAAGTTTTCTTTCTTCTGATGGTTTCTTGCCCTGCGCGGTCGAAAGGTAAATCCCAGAAAGTCAAATGACTGACTGGCATGGCTACCCGGGCGATTGCTATCTTTGCAGTAGACGATCTTGGTCTTGTCGGGATGCATTTCGAGTTCGCATTCCCTGAACCTCGCCTGCAGCGCCGCCTTGATGGCTTCCGCTTCAGCCTTGGTTCGGCAATGTACGAGCCCGTCGTCCGCGTATCGACACCACGGTGACTGCGGGAAGTTTCGCGCCATCCATATATCGAACGCATAATGCAAGAACAAATTGGCAAGGACGGGACTGATCACGCCGCCTTGGGGTGTACCCCGGTCGCGAGCGGTGATCGCTCCGTCTTTGCCTTGCATCGGCGCTGTTAGCCAGCGTTCGATGTAGAGCAGAGCCCATTCGTCTTGCACATGCTTCCTGACGGCTTTCATAAGCAACTGGTGGCTGATATTGTCGAACAGGCCTTTGATGTCGAACTCCAGCACCCAGTCCATCTTCCAGCACCGTTGCCGGGTGATGCCGACGGCGTCCAGCGCGGCTTTTCCGGGCCGGTAGCCGTAGGAATCGGGAAGGAAGATTTTCTCGAGTACTTGTTCAATCTGAAGCTTGACGACCGTCTGCGCCACGCGATCTGCTACTGTCGGCACGCCTAGAATGCGTTGTCCGCCGTTCTTCTTGGGAATGGGGACAGCCCGAACGGCAGGTGGAAAGTAGCTGCCAGAAGACATTCGATTCCAGACCTTGTAAAGGTTGCCCTTGAAGTCCTTCTCAAAAGCTTCGAGCGATACCTTATCCACGCCGGCCGCGCCCGCATTGGCTTTGACCAGTTTGTAGGCCTTCATCACTGTCTGCTTGTCGATATCGTACTGCTTACGTCCGGTTACACTCACATGTCCTCCTGCTCATCACAGTTGCATATGGGCGCAACCCACTTGTTTCGGCCCCTTCGCTCCAGTTCCATTACAGCACCTTCATCACTACTACGAGCCGATCCGCCCCAGTGTTGTGCTTCGGTACTCTCGTCTCGCGGTGTGTGCCGCTTGAACTTCTCCCTTGGCATCACAACGACTGGTTCCTGCAGTTCTCTACAAGAGCCTGTATCCAGATCGCGT
>NZ_JAKLTZ010000055.1:0-4265 GCF_022012555.1 Bradyrhizobium zhengyangense
AACTTGGTATGATCGGCACTTGCAATGCAGACGCCCGCTCTGCATCCAGGCACCAATGCCTCCACTCGGCCGCACAAGGTGGCAATCTGCGAGTCGAGCGGATCAGTCATATCTGAAGAAGAATTCTTTGGCATCGGTCGATCCACTACCCCAGCTTATGCGGATAGGTCGGTCAGCGGTATGCTTTCTCCGCATGGACGCTCTCGTCATCAATCTAGGAACTCGCAAAGCCTTTCTTGGTTCAGGCGGCCTCGAAGTCGGGGTCAATAGCCAGCCGGTGGCCAGCCTAAGGTCCTAGCGTAAGTTGCAGCATCACGACGCAAGCGCGGGCGAGGAGGCAGGAAAAAGCTCCAAGGGTCCAATCCGGCCGAGAGCTCCGCGAGACCAAGCGTCGATGCATTCCAGCGTCTTTCTCACCAGCGGGCCTCTTCAATCGTCGTCGGCGGCCACGCCGTCGTCGGAGAAAATGAACGGCAGAGCGACGTAGTAGGTCACGTCAGTCATCTGGCTCACTCCAATGCGCGCGTGCCCCTGGAAGTCGTCCCCGGGCGTAACCTGTCGAGACCTTCTTCCTGAGTTTGTCCAGTTGGGCCTCGAGAAAACCGTTGGCCACGAGCAGCGCCTTCACCGCGTCCCGGGCGTCCCCGCCGCAGGCTGCGATCGCCTGATGGGCGGCGAGCTCGAGATCGCCCTCGGCGGGCGCGGCAGGTTCTGGTGCTGCGGGCATGGCTCATGTTCTTTATTTGTTCCGAGGGAGTCAATGCCTCTCCATCGGATTCAGCTGGCACCAGCCGGCCGAGCGAATGAATCTTCCTCGGTGACGAGGGGCCTGTCGGAACCGGCCCCGCTCGTTCGTCTTGAATCCAAGCCATCCCAACCGGAGTTCTGCGTACATGGCCCCCCGCGCCAACTGGAAAGGCTTCCTGAGACTGTCCCTGGTGACCTGTCCGGTCGCGCTCTACCCGGCCACCTCCGAGAGCGAGAAGATCTCGTTCAACCAGCTCAACCGGCACACCGGACACCGCATCAAGTACCTGAAGGTCGACGCCGACACCGGCGACGAGGTGCCGAACGAGGACATCGTCAAGGGCTACGAGCTCGACAAGGGGCAATACATCGAGGTGACCAAAGAGGAGCTCGAGGAGATCGCGCTGGAATCGACGCGCACCATCGAGATCGACGAGTTCGTCGACAAGTCGGACATCGACCCGCGCTACCTGATCCGCCCGTACTACATCCGCCCCGACGGCAAGGTCGGCCACGACGCCTTCGCAGTGATCCGCGAGACCATCCGCGAGATGGACAAGGTCGCGATCGGCCGCGTCGTACTGACCAACCGCGAGCACATCATCGCGCTGGAGCCGATGGACAAGGGGCTCGTCGGCACCCTGCTGCGCTACCCCTACGAAGTGCGCTCGGAGCAGGAGTATTTCGACGAGATCCAGGACGTGAAGGTCACGAAAGACATGCTCGACCTCGCCAGGCACATCGTGAACCAGAAGGCGGGACGGTTCGAGCCCGAGAAGTTCGAGGACCATTACGAGACCGCGCTGATCGACCTCATCAATCAGAAGCGCGCCGGCAAGCCGATTACCCCGAAGTCCAAGCCGGCGGCGACCAATGTCGTCGACTTGATGGAGGCGCTGCGCCGGTCCGTCGGGAAGGAGGCCGCGCCGGCGAAGGCCGGCAAGCCCGCCAAGAAGGGGCGCAAGGCATCGGCTGGGCAGAAGGAAATGCTGATGCCGATCGAGGGCAAGAAGCCGAAGGAAGCGGCTGCGAAGAAACCATCGGCCAAGCCGCAGCGGAAGTCGGCGTAGAGCGCGTGCGGCGCCACGACGTCGGCACTGCTGTTCTCGAAGATCACTCGGGAAGCCCGGCAAGCCGAAGTCCCTCCAAGAACCGCTGGCCTTGCCAGTGGCCTCCGTAGGTGGCCCACTTGCCGATCGAAAAGGACGGCTCGATCTTTAGCAAGGCGGCAGCGGCGTTCCTCGCTTCCGTTTCGCGTCCTAGAAGGGCCAGGGCCGCTGCCAGGACACGATGCGCGGAGGTAAACCGGGGGTTCAACCCGAGCGCCTTCCTCGCCTGCGCCGCCGCTTCTTCGTCACGATCGGCCACAATGAGTGCACTCGCAAGCCCAGTCAGGGTGTCGTACAACATCGGATCGAGCGGATTGAGGCGGATCGCTCGCCAAACTGGTCACCGCCTCGTCGACGTCCTTCATGTATCGATACGTCCAGCCACGGTTGGTCCAAGCGCGGGCGGAATTGGGGTTGAGCGCAACCGCGCGATCAACGGCGTCCTTTGCGGCGTCATAGTCGTCCGAGAAGGCGGCGACGCCGCGCCCCCATTGTGCAAGCGAGTCGGGATCTGTGTCGTCGATCGTCAGGGCCAGTCTGCCCAAGCGGAATGCTTCTGCGTAGTCTGCCTTGACGTCCGACGACCACCCTTGGGCTACCTTTACGCCCAGCACCTCCGCCGCGAGCCGAGCGGCGGCCGTGTAGCGAGAGTCCATGTCAAGAGCGCGATAGCACAAGCTGAGGGCCTCCTCGAAGCCCTCCTTGGTCAGCGAGTAGTACCGAGGCAGCGCGCGCAGATACGTGTCGTACGCGTTCAGACTTTCAGGTCGTCGCTTCGCCGCTCCTTCGATTTCGGCCCGCTTGATGTTCGGCTCGATAACGGCAGCGACCTTTTCGGCGACCTGATCCTGCAGAGCGAATATGTCGCGCAAGTCGCCGTCGAGCTTGTCGGCCCAGACGTGCGCTCCGGTCGATGCATCGATGAGCTGCCCCGTGATGCGTACCCTGTCTCCCGCCTTTCGCAGACTGCCCTCAAGAACGTAGCGGACGCCAAGCTCGCGCCCGACCTGCTTGATGTCGACCGCTTTCCCCTTGTAGGTGAAGCTCGAGTTGCGGGCGATCACGAACAGCGATTTGAAGTGCGACAGCGCCGTAATGATCTCCTCGACGACGCCGTCGGCAAAGTAGTCCTGTTCGGGGTCGCCGGACATGTTTTGGAACGGTAAGACGGCAATCGATGGCCTGTCCGGAAGAGGGAGCGGCTTGCCGTTCATCCGAGACGGCTTGGACGGCCGATTCGAGCCATCCGCGGGCCGAACCGCATAGAGGCGGACTGGTCGGTCGATATTTTTCAAGTTTCGCTCGCCGGCGTCCTCGAACGCGAACGCTGTCTTGCCGCGGACCTGCCGAAACGCGTCGTCGGAAAGGTACACGCCTCCGGGTTCGCACTCGCTTTCGACCCGTGCGGCGATGTTGACGCCGTCGCCGAAGATGTCGTCGCCGTCCAGGATGATGTCGCCGACATTGATGCCGATGCGAAAGGTGATCGGGGCTGCGAGATGTCCGGCGCGCTTTGCCATCTCCTCCTGCACGGCCATCGCAGACGTGACGGCATCGACGACACTGGCAAATTCGACCAGCATGCCGTCACCTGTGGTCTTGACGATCCTGCCTCCATGTCTGGCGATAGCGGGATCAACAATCTCGCGACGGCATGCTTTCAGGGCCGCCAACGTGCCCATCTCGTCCGCTCCCATGAGCCGGCTGTAGCCGGCCACATCGGCCGCCAGAACCGCCGCCAACCTCCGCTCAACGCGCGCTTCGCTCAACTTACGCCCCTGCCGGCGATGTCACCCGGAAAGTAAAGCACACGGCAGTACACGTCGGCTAGGACTCCGAAGATGTCGTCGTCGCTAACTGACATGCGGCGGACACTCCGGGCAGGTATCGCCGATCGAATTCAGGACGTCGCGTATCTCCGCGACGGCGTCCGCCCGCGAGGCACCGGGCGGTGGTTCGCGGCGGGCCACATCGAAGGCGCGCTCGCGGGCATGGGGATCGGCGCGGTCCTGCATCCAACCGTGCTCCTCGCATTCGCGGATGACGCCGGCCTCCTGCAGCACGCCGATCGCCCAGCCCCGCAGCGTCCGGATTGCCGACCGTCTTTCCTTCGTCATCAGCATCGAGATCGCTCCTGCCGGACGAATCCTTCCGCCCACCTGATCGTTCCCGGCGGTTAGCACGGGTCAGGGATTCGCAATCGGCGGAGCTCCAGCTTGTCCACCTGTTCCTGTGGGGGCAAAGCGGACTTACTTTTCGTTGAATCACGCTGCCAAGGGGTGCGCAACTTCGAGCTTGTCCGCCTTAGCGCTCGCGTTCCCATTCTAATGTCCCCACGACTTTCTTGCCCGGATAGACGGCGCTGATTTGTTCGGCCGTTCTGAGGCTCAGCTTGTCCCCTTCGAGCTT
>NZ_JAKLTZ010000056.1:0-4250 GCF_022012555.1 Bradyrhizobium zhengyangense
AACGGGTGGGCGACTTCAAATCGGAATGGTGGGCGAGATCATCTCGGAATCCTGGGCGACATCGATCGGAATCCGCAC
Organism: Bradyrhizobium zhengyangense; assembly: GCF_022012555.1. NCBI lineage: Bacteria > Pseudomonadati > Pseudomonadota > Alphaproteobacteria > Hyphomicrobiales > Nitrobacteraceae > Bradyrhizobium > Bradyrhizobium zhengyangense. The sequence goes on from NZ_JAKLTZ010000056.1 coordinate 79, forward strand.
GTACCGGTGCGACACATCGTGAGCCAACTTATACCGTTCACAAAGATCGTCATTCGTCATTATGATCCCGTCGCCTCGATCATCGCAGATGCGGCCGAATCCGCGCGGCCAAACAGCGTCACGGTAATTATTCGATGCAGCGGGCCATCGATCGCGATCGCCTGTAAAATGATCTCTGCCTCAAGTTGCCGCCATTACGCAACCAAGACGTCGCCGGGGCAGCTCCGCCGTCTGCCGATAGCAACCCGCGATCTCAAACTATCCCCATAGCCGCACCACCGTGCATAACCTCCCGCGCCTTCGTTCAATCCGGCTTCAATGAGGTCGCGTCATAAGCGCCTGCCGCGCCCTCGCGTGAGCGCGACCTCACAGAACCTTCCAGATTCCCTTTCGCCGTGGACCATGATTCTGTGGTGCATCGGAGGGGACGATGCGGCCGAAGAAGCACAAGACGACGGGATCGAATGACCTGTTCCGGGCACGGCTGGACCAGATCATCAACATGAAGCACGAACTGGTTCAGCTCGCCGGCAAGATCGATTGGGACTGGATCGACGGCGAGGTCGCACCGCTTTACAGCGAGCATGGCCGGCCCGGGATCGCGACCCGCTTCATGATCGGGCTGCTGTTGCTCAAGCACATTTACGGGCTGTCCGATGAGGGCATTTGTGAGCGCTGGGTCCAGGACCCGTATTTCCAGTTCTTCACCGGCGAAGAGTTCTTCCAGCACACCTTCCCGCACGAGGGAAGCGACCTGAGCCATTGGCGCAAGCGGCTCGGCGACAAGCTGGAGCTGCTGCTGGCCGAGAGCCTGCGGGTGGCGCACGAGGCCGGTGCATTGCGCAGCCAGGACCTCAAGCGCGTCACGGTCGACACCACGGTGCAGCCGAAGGCCATCACCTTTCCGACCGACGCCAAACTGTTGCACGCGGCCATCAAGGGTCTCAATCGCTTGGCAAGGAGGCACGGGGTCAGGCTGCGGCAATCCTATGCGCGTGTGGCCAAGGCAGCCGCGATGATGGCAGGCCGATACGCCCACGCCAAACAGTTCAGGCGGCATCAGCGGCAGTTGCGTATCCTGCGCGGCCGGCTGGGCCGGATCATTCGCGACATCCGCCGCAAGATAGAGGGCCAGTTGGCACTGGAGGAGGCGATCGCCCTTCCGCTCGGCCGGGCCGCGCAGATCCGCTCGCAGCAGCAGCGGCAGCGCGGCTGGAAGCTCTATTCCTTTCATGCCCCGGAGGTGGAGTGCATCGGCAAGGGCAAGGCTGCCGCCCCTTACGAGTTCGGCGTGAAGGCCTCCATCGTCACCAACAACCGCCGCGCTCCCGGCGGCCTGTTCGTGCTGCACGCCAGCTCGCTGCCCGATAATCCCTACGACGGTCATACCTTGCGGGACATCATCGACCGCACCGAGACACTCACCGGCTGTCCGATCGAGCGGGCCTATGTCGACAAGGGATACCGCGGTCACGACGCGCAAAATCCCCGGCGCGTCTTCATCTCCGGCCAGAAGCGCGGCGTCTTCGGTATCATCAAGCGCGAGTTGCGCCGCCGCTCCGCCATCGAGCCCATCATCGGACACCTGAAGGCCGAAGGTCACCTCGGACGCTGCCACCTCAAAGGCCGTGCCGGCGATGCCGCCAACGTCATCCTCTCAGCCGTCGGCCACAACTTCCGCCGCATCCTCGCCTGGCTCAGAGAATTCTTGGCCCTGTTCCTGCGGCTGCTATGGCAAACGCTCGCCTGTCCAGACCAGCTCAATCCGGCTTCTTAACGGACGACTAAAGATGCGCTGGCCGCGTGCGAGCGCGTGGAGCGCGGAGGATGTCAAAACTGCTCGCCCGCGCTTCTGGATGTATTGCTCTGCTACGGCATTCTCAAAAGAGACATTCGGATCATCGGGCGAGATTCACCAGGTCCGGTCATCCGCAATTTATTTTCGGTGAACCAAGCGCGTCATACCGGTTGAGTCATACGCAGGCCCGTTTGGCATGTGGTCGAAGTGACTAGAGGACTTGTCCCCTGCCGCATCCCGTGGAAGCTGCGTCCCGATTTAGCAGCTCACGGGCGACGGCAACGATGACGGAAAAGGAGAAGGCCGGCAGGCCGGGACGCAAGCCGCTGGCCGGCGGTCTCAAGAAGCAGATGCTCACCTCGGTCGATCCCGAGATCATCAGGAGGATCAAGGCGGCCGCGGCGCTCAAGGACACGACGGCCTCGGCGGTGTCCTTCTCGATGATATAGAATTCGGCGATATGCTTGAGCGCCTCGCCCGCAATGGGCGCGGGCCAGGAGCGGCGAGTTCGTAGAAGTTACGCCGCATGTGTGACCAGCAGAATGCAAGCTGGACGTCGCCACGCTCAGCCAGCTTGCCATAGCCGGCGTAGCCATCGACCTGCAGTATCCCCTTGAAGCCTGCCAGATGGGCGATTGGCGGGTCGGCCTTGCGGTGGCGGGCGTAAACCTGCGCCCGCCGATAGAGCGGCAAGTGGTCGGCATATTTGGAGACAAAACCCATTCCGTCCCAGAACACCAGCTTGATCCGATCCGCCCGCTTGGCCCTGAACACATAGACCGCTCCCGAGAATGGGTCCGCCCCCATGCTCTCGCGCACCAGGGTGGCAAGCCCCTCCATGCCCTTGCGGAAGTCTACCGGTTTGGTCACCACCATCACCCGGACCGCACCCGACGGACCGATCACTGGCTCGCCTTCAGCGCCTGAACGATCGACGCAATCATCCTTGGGTCCGCACCACGACCGGCCCGGATCGTGATGCCGTCGACTTCGATCTCAATGATCCCGGCGGCATCCGGCTTGGGCTTGCAACGCACCGGTTTGTGCTCACGGCCAAGAGCGGTCGCCGGCACTACGGCATTCCACCGCCGCCGGCACAAACTGTACTTCTTCTGCTTCGGAATGACCGTCCGCTGCTTCTCGCAACTGACGGCGCCAGCCAAACAACTGCTGCGGCAAATCCATGCCGCGCGCTACCGAACTCACCGAGTCGCCGCTCGCCGCGATCTCCGCAACAATCCGCGCCTTGTCCTCGTCGCTCCACTTCCGCCGACGGCCGGCCCCGGTGAAGACCTCAAGCCGACGCGCGCCGGCTCCGTGATAGCACTACGCGCTGTGTCCATTCTAAGCCTATCGGTTCAAACAACCGCAAACTCGCAGTTCGCCCCGTCATCCGGTAGGTGGCCGCTGAACAGCGCTTACAGGAGGACAGACCATGGAGCGGGATCAATCTCCCAGGGTCTGTACCTAATTAGCGAACTTTGATTCCCTCGCACCGAATTGATTCGGTGCGGGGGACTTGGATGCGCAAAGGACTGTTCTGGCTCAACGACGAGCAATGGGCTCTGATAAGCCCACATCTGCCGACGAACCAGACCGGCCCGGCGCGCGATGATGATCGACGTATCATCAGCGGCATCATTCACATGCTTCAGTGCGGTGCGCGCTGGCGCGATTGCCCGCCCGATTATGGCCCGTACACGACGATCTACAATCGTTTCAATCGCTGGGCTAAGCGCGGACATTGGCAGGCAATCTTTGAAGCGCTCGCCCGCTGTGGCAAGGACAGCGTGACTTTGTCCATCGACTCCACCACGATCAAAGCGCATCGCTCGGCGAGCGGCGGAAAAGGGGGGAGCATGAACAGGCGGTCGGCCGCTCGCGCGGTGGGCGGACCACGAAAATCCACGCGCTGAGCGACCCTGATTGCAGACCTTGCGCATTTCATCTCACTCCGGGGCAAGCCGCAGATATTGCCGCAGGACCGGCCCTTTTGAAGCTCGCGCCGCCCATGTCTAGCCTTATCGGGGACAAAGGCTACGACGGCGACGGCTTTCGGACCGAAATCGTCGATCGCGGCGCGAAGCCCGTCATTCCAAACAAATCCAACAGGGTGGTCCTCCACAGCTTCAGCAAACGTGCCTACAAAGGACGCAATGTCATCGAGCGCTGTTTCTGCCGGCTCAAGGATTTCAGGCGTGTCGCTACTCGGTATGACAAACTCGCCAGGAACTTCTTAGCCGCCGTCCACCTCGCCGCCATCGTCGCCTATTGGATCAATTGAGTCTGAACCCTAACACTACTTTGGCAGATTGTTGATTTTGCCGCGATTTATAGGATTCCCGAATCAATTTTTCAATGATTCATGGGTGGT
>NZ_JAKLTZ010000057.1:0-3333 GCF_022012555.1 Bradyrhizobium zhengyangense
CCGGTGCTGGTGATGCATGGCGAGGCTGATCAAGTCGTCCCGTTCGCAAGTTCAGTGCCGCGTGCGGTCAACCTGCTTAAGAACGGGTCGCTGAAGACTTATCCCGGCTATCCCCATGGCATGCTCACTACGCATGCGGATGTCCTCAACCCCGACCTGCTCTCGTTCATCAGGTCTTGACGACATCTCTCATCCATTATCGCCGATGATAGACATTTATGGGCGTATATTGAGGAGGGTCCGCGTTTCGCCGTAGTGACGAAGGAACGAACAAGAAGCTCAAACCCTCCTCAAGAATTCATCGGCCAAGGTCTCGATCGAAGCGGCGGCCTCGGCAGCGTTGCTCGGCCTTGAGGTCACTCCGCGTTTGCTCATGGGCGAGAGATGGACTTGCTGAGACTGAGCCACCTCGTGCTCTCTTGGACGTCCGCTATGGGGCACTTCAAGACATCGCCCGCTGGGTATAAAGAGGACCATCGTCCACCCGGAGAACAGCAAGTGGGCCGAATAGCAGCCTTCCTATGCATCCTAACGACTTTCACAATCATTGTGGTCGCCGCTCCACTCGGGGCTCAGGCAACACCGGAATCGTCAGCGTGCGGATACCTCGCTGGTCTGATCGACAAGGCAGCGCCGTCAGGGCCGTTATTCCTGCCCAGCTATCCGACCGTCGAATCGGGGCCTCTCCATGGCGCCGCCTACCTCTATGATAATGCGGTAGCCGCCATCGCATTGGTCGGTTGCGGCGAGCGAGACAAGGCGTATCGAATTGGCTCGGCGATTCTCTGGGCCATCGATAACGACCGCACCTGGCATGATGGGCGGCTCCGGAACGCATACGCCGCGGGTGCGGTGGCCAGTGGCTCCGCCAAACTTCCGGGTTGGTGGGACATCTCGCAGAACAAGTGGTTGGAAGATCGATATCAGGTGGGCAGCGATGTCGGTAACATGGCATGGGCCATGTTGGCGTTGCTGTCGACTGATGATGTGAACACCGGCTCTCGGTTCCGCGAGGGTGCGGCACGGCTGGGCACCTGGGTCGCGCAATGGGCCGACGCGCGCGGCACTGGCGGTTTCACGGGCGGTACGTTTGGGCACGAACCGACGCCCGAGTTGCGGACATGGAAATCAACCGAGCACAATACTGACCTCGCCGCCGCGTTTGGCCTTCTTGCAACCCGCACCGGCGATCCGCGCTGGCGTGATATGGCGACAGCTGCTGAGCGCTTCGTCGATACGATGTGGGATCCGGCATGCGCCTGTTTCGCCGCAGGGACCGCTGAAGACGGCGTCACGCGCAATCCGATTTTGGCCCTTGATGCTCAAGTCTGGCCGTTAACGGCGCTCCCCGGAGCGGCCGAGAAATTTGCACCGGCAATTACGACCGCCGAACAGCGAATGAGTGTCGACAAGGGCTTTTCCTACGGTGAAGACCGCGACGGCGTGTGGACCGAGGGGACGAGCCAGATGGCTCTCTTGCTGAAATTGCTCGGCAGGACTGGGAGGGCAGAGTCGTTGATCGCCGTCATAGAATCCCAGAGGTCGCCGGATGGCGGGTTCTTTGCCACAAGTGTCCGCGCGCTACCGACCGGGTTCATGTTGGATACCGATCCGGCGAGGCCACGCCTCTATTTCCGATTGCCACATCTTGGCGCAGCTTCGTGGGCTGCCCTCGCGGAACGTGGGTTCAATCCCTTTACGGCGACAAAAGGACTTCCGTAGTGAAGGCCGCGCTGCGTTTCTCGGCCTCTCCGATCTTCTTGATTTCGATATGTCGGCTACAGGTCAAAAGCGGCCGTCGCGCACCATGCCGTGATTGGTCCGCTAAGGGGCCAAAAAACGACATGGCCGTTTAGTGGGTATGGGCGCGAAGAGACGAAGCCCTTCAAACGGTTGGGGAGGCCGGCGGCGCGGCGTTCAGCAGGTTGGAAAGGGCGGTGACAAGCTGCGCGGGCGCGAACGGCTTCGCCAACATTATGCTGTTAGGGACACCCTGTGACGCCCAATCGTCAGCGTCCTTTCCGCTCATATAAACGATGGGAAAGTTGGGGTCGATTTTTCTAGCGTGGCGTGCGACATGCCACCCGTCTGCCTTTCCGGCACGCAGATTGATGTCTGTGACAAGCGCCCGGTATTTGCCTTCAGCGATATCAAGCAGCTCGATGGCACGCTCGCCAGACGAAGTTATGAAGGCTTCAAATCCTCCGTCGCTGAGGCTTTCCTGGACGATGTTTTGAACATCCTGGTCGTCTTCAACGACCAGGATAAGCAGTTGGCTTGTCATTTGGCGACCCCACGCGCGCCGCCATGACAGCAGCAGGGGGTATACGCGGCCAGGGGATCATCGTTCCGAAGAAAGTGTGCAAAAGTGCACATAAATAAAAATCGGCAGTTCGAATTCGGCTTGGGCTGTCGCGGGTTAGATGCGGATGCCGAATTGGAGCAAGCGGCGGGGCTCAGAACACCCTTCGAACGAAGCATGTCTGTTGACGTAACGCCCCGGGACGTCCCTTTTTCGCCGACGAGCGGACATCTCAGCAAGCCGTTGCCAAGTCAGGTACGGGCCCAGAAGCAGACTGAGCATCCGCACGCGAGCGACGATGTGCCAGCCAATAGTCAATCTGCCAGCCCTCGTAGCCAAGCAATTCGCAAGAGCGCCGTTCATGATCTTCGGACCTTGCGTCGAGTTCGTTTGGGAGCGCGAGCATGGCGTCTATCCGCCACTGGTGGTCAGGTAACGCGTAGAGCAGCCTTCGGTGTGGCAGTTCAACGAATTCGCGTCTTATCAACCGACCCGCAGCCAAGTGTCTGTCGAACGTCGGAATATTGACGTCGAACTCGCGGGGGACAAAATTCAGGAAATAGGCAAGAGGCTTGATGCCCCTCAGCATCAGGCAAAGTTCTCTGCCGTTATGCCCAAGTAGGGCAGTTCAGGAGGTTGCTCTGAACCCATGCCGAGCATGTCGGTCGCGTGCGTGAGGCTACTCACAGTAGAACCAACAGAATTCGCGATAAGCCGCACATCTCAACAGGAGGCTCACGATGTCGACGAACGCCAAGACTGACTTCACGCCGTTGCGCGATGACGAAATGGCCGCCGTCTCCGGCGGACGATGCCCGATTACGAATGGCGACGACCCACGTTTTCAGCTGACCATGCAAGTCATGCAGTACACGTATCGGCAGGCGACCTACTTCGGCAACGGAACCTGCCCGTAAGCAAGGGCGCGAAAACTCAAGCTGTCGCGCACAGCCCCCTAGCAGGGTGTTGAAGAACTCAGCCGCGTTCGCAAACGAAGGCTGAATCGTCGCCATTGTGGATGTAGAAGTGGC
>NZ_JAKLTZ010000058.1:0-3256 GCF_022012555.1 Bradyrhizobium zhengyangense
GAACGGTGGGCGAGATCATCTCGGAATCCTGGGCGAGATCAAATCGGTACACCCGGGCGAGATCATCGGAATCCGCAACCTGTGGCGAACCGTAAGCCGGACTACAAAGTCTTCGTGTCGCGCAACATCGCGAAGGAGGGCGAAGAGCCGAACAACTTCTATCACGAAGTTGGCGCGGCCTGGACGGTCGACAAAGACGGCATCTCGATCAGCTTGCACGCGCTGCCGATCGACGGCCGCTTGGTCCTGTTTCCCTACAAGGACTGAAAAGAGAAAGGCCCCGACATGATCGGGGCCTTTTTATTGTGCACAGGGCGAGTACCGCGCGCTTCAGTCTTTACGCGAAGTACCTAGCTCGTAGTCCAGCTCCGCATTTTCGAAGTCCCATTCCTCCGGATCGGCATCATTTACGCGGAAGTGGCCGAGATCAATACTGTGATGATCCATAAAGCGCGAGAGCAACTTTACCAATGGATATAGATTCTGAAGAGCTGGATCGTCAGCATCCACGATCAGATATTTTGCGTTTAAGAGCGCAACTGCATATTCTAAGATCTCGCTTGTATACGAGAGTCGATTTGGATAGTCCTGTGGTTTTGTCGATCGCGGTGAGAAAGGTTGGAGGTGAGCTGTGCGAGTACGGGGATCGCAGCGCACACGAACACAGTTGAGGCCGTCCTCGAGGATGACGCTTCCGGAAATATGGAAGCCTTCCAACGCTATCTCAAGTTCCTGTTGATAAAGGCGCTTGGCTTCTTCTTTTCCATCAGGGCCGTGCTCCTTGTGGAGGGAAACCACTCTCTGTACTCGGTTTAAAGCAGCCTCGGTCAATTCAATGTAGGGGCTTGTTAAGGAATATGCTGCGTGGCCTCGGTAGTCCACACGTGCGGCCAGCACAACGAACTCGACCGGCTCTCGATGTTTGAAGGCATCCACTAAGCCAAAGCCAATGCTTTCCGCGAACGCCTGTACGCTAAATGTAGCGGGCATCCTGAACACACCGAGAGATCGCCATTTCTTGCGCTTGGCCGCCTGATCATGCGCTTGAACGACAAGCCGTTCTATAAAGAGATCGATACTTACGTCGCCGCCGACTGAAGTTTCTGAAAAATGAATGAGCGGACTCAGCAGGTCTCTCAGTTTTTTTTTGAGTCGTCTGCCTCGCTCCCGCTAGGTTGCTGAGTAGAAACGCCCGCACGGACCTGCTTAATTTCTATATCACCTATCACTTTCGTTCGGGCTAGATTTACACCTGTGCCAGCGGCGATAATATCCGACAATCGGATGTTGGCTGCCTCAACATCTTCTAAATTGACGCCGACGGCTTTGATGGTTTCGGATGATTGTTGCTTGATCAATCGAAGCACCTCAGCGGCGGCTTTCACCAGCTCTGGATCGTTTGACGCTCCTGAACTCGAAAGGGTCTGCGCCAAAGCACTACGGGTTTCGGTCGAGGCTGGAGCCCCCTCGACGGGGTCCACAGACACTGCTGGGTATCTGTTCCGAACTAGTCCTTTTAAGGACTGATAGGCGTCCTTGACCACTTCCTCGACCAGTTTCTTGCCGGCAACGGCTCCTGCGCCTAACGCAAGAGCCATCGCAATCGCACTAGCTGAGTCCATGCTCAATATCCTTCTATAGTATCTCTCTCCTATAGCATGGGTCCGGTACACGCGGAAGTCGTACGCGTCGAACAATCGCCTTCGGTGATGAAGAAAAAGGCCGACCGGGCGGAGGAGCAGTTTTAGAGCGAAGGCGCGGGAATCGGGGTCTCCTTTTCAGGGCAGGTACGCGCCGAATGCCCCTCCTTATTACACCGTGAACATTTCTGAGGAGCCCGCGTCTTTACAGCAGATGCAGTTGATCCGTTGAAGATTGCCGCAAGCTGTCGGTCAATTTCTTCACGTTGTTCGATCAGCTCTTTTGCCTTTTCGATGTCGTAGTCCATTTTAGACCTCCTTTGAGATGATAAATGGGGGATGGCCCACCCGGTGGAACGGTTCATCGAGTAGTGTAGTCAACGGCTCGGGATGTTTCTCCCGAGATCCAAGGATCGGAATGCCTTTGAACAGAAGCGATTGGGACTTCGCTTCGAGTACCTGATCCATGAACGCGGTAATGTTGGCGGCGTGCCGCTCGCTCGTGGTGATGTTGAGAACCATCAAATTAGGGAATAAGCCCTTGTATGCTTTCCGCACTAGCACATCGCGATATTGAAGAAGTTTGCGCGCATAGCTCGATGTCTGAAGAGTGGGGCGGGTGATGGGCTCGTGCTCCCGGTCCGCTTCGAGCGCAAAATAGGTGTCGTTGATTGCGAACAAGTCGTCAGGCTGCAAGCGTCCACTGTACGTTTCCACCCTGCCATTGGCGTGGCGGAATGAAATATCGGTTTGAAATGAGAGCGGTGCATGCCCAATCAGTTCGTGCCGATGTCGAAAGCGGAGTCCCCGCGATCGGCAGGCAATTTCGATGGACAACACAATGTCAGCAACCATCAACTGGTGCCAAAATTGCCGCTCGCCCTTCCAGGCTGTCGGCTCATGACCAATCTTTGCCAGCTCGGCCTTACCGCGTGCAGTCAGTTCATATACGCGCGAACTGTAGCGATAGTTTGCGCTATCCTTCTGCTGCTCTGGTCTGGCGAGATAGCCTTGTTTAGTGAGGGGCCCAAGCTCGCGTTTGCGGTGCTGAGGGGAAGTGCCATGATAGGCAGCAATAAAATTGCTCCGCACATAGCGGTAGCGATCGCACAACTTGAACGTTTCGATATGACGCTCTTTCATACAAGATTGGCTACGCCAATTTCGAGAGCGCGTCTAAGGGAGGTATGACGACCGAGGAAGATGAGTGCGGAGCTATGTAGCGCTCTACACTCATTCTACCATTCTTCTCTTTTGTTCATTTCAACTATGTTGACGTCGACCCAAAGACTTCCGAAAGAGCCATCCGGTCGACGCAATTGACTGGCGCCTTTGACACAATGACGGAAACTTGTGCTGGTGCCGGGTGGCACGGGAATCTGGTAGCTGCGTCCGTTCGGCGCTTTAATGGTGAGAACAAAGCCTCGCTTTGCGCGAGCCGGATTGACGGTTACTTCCTGTTCCTGATCATAGCGGGAATCGAAGATATCCTCTTGGTGCTCCTCGCTCGCTGCGGCAGAATCGCGTTCACCGCTTGGTTTCCCGACGTGTCCACAGCCGCTATCGGCGCCGTGTGACCGATCTGCCGCTTTCGGGGCGGGTCGTGAAGCTCCTGG
>NZ_JAKLTZ010000059.1:0-3175 GCF_022012555.1 Bradyrhizobium zhengyangense
TGTAACCGGCATGAGCCCCCCACCTGGGCATCGCGCGAATGAGCTGCGATACAGCCTGGCATGAACTGTTTTTTGGAGGTGGGCTATGGCAGATGCCATGCATGAAGCCAGGCTTGATGCCAGGCAGGAAAGCGGCTCCTATCGTCGGATCGAGGTGATCACAGGGCAGCGTCGACGACGGCGCTGGACGGCTGAAGAGAAGGCTCGGATCGTGGCCGAGAGCTTCGAGGAAGGGGCCAATATTTCCGAGGTCGCTCGGCGCCATGGCGTTGTCCGTGGGTTGCTGACGGTGTGGCGGCGCAAGTTCGCGACGGCAGTGAGCTTTCAGGCGCCAGGCTTCGTGCCGGTCCGGATCGCTTCCGAGAGCGGTCCGGCGACGGCAGACGAGTCGGACCGGTTAGCGTGCGCGCATAAGGTGCCGCCGCAGATGGCATCGGCTCCAGGCAAGCTTGGCGGAATGATCGAGATCGAGCTGGGCGGGGCACGCATCCGGGTCGAGCCCGGAGTGGAGCTGGCGACGCTTTCGACAGTGCTATCGGCGCTTCGGGGCATCCGTTGATTGCATTACGGTCTGACCTCAAGGTGGTGCTGGCGGCACAGCCAGTCGACTTTCGCAAGTCGGTGCACACGCTGTCGGCGCTGGTGAGCGAAGCGTTGCACGCGAACCTCGTATTGCGGCGACATCTTCGTGTTCCGCAGCAAGCGCGCGGACAGAGTGAAGCTTCTGGCATGGGATGGTAGCGGCATGGTGCTGGTGACGAAGTGGCTGCACCAGGGACACTTCACCTGGCCGCCGGTCCGCGACGGCGTGGTGCATCTGAGTGCGACACAACTCGCGATGCTGCTCGACGGACTTGAGTGGACGCGTGTTTCACACAAGCCTGTGAAGCAGCCGGCCGTTGTCGGCTGAGAGGCGAAGATTTTGCTGGAGCCTGTGATGGGCGGATATATCGTTCGATCATGGCGATTCGTCCCGAAGCTCTTCCGACCGATGCAGCGGCTCTGGCCGAGATGGTGCTCGCGCTTGACGCCGAGAACGAGAAGCTACGTGTGGCGATGCAGACGCTGAAGGAGATGATCTTCGGCAAGCGCTCAGAGCGGCTGGCGGCGATCGTGGCCGAGCAGCTCGCGCTCGAACTGGACGATCTCGCGACTGGCGTCACATCACCTGCGCCAGCCAACGACGATTTGCCTGCGACGAAGCCGGCTGGGAAGCCGCGCAAGAAGGCGAGGCGCAACATCGGCGCGCTACCCAAGCATTTGCCTCGCTGCGAGCAGGTGCTCGAGCCAGACACGACAGCGTGCCCGTGCTGCCAGGGCCTTCTGCACCGGATCGGCGAGGATGTGAGCGAGGTACTGGACGTGATCCCGGCGATCCTGCGGGTACTGCGCACGATTCGTCCCAAATACGCCTGCCGCGGCTGCACCGACGGCGTGGTGCAGGCGAAGGTGCTGCCGCGTCTGATCGACAGCGGCATGGCATCGACGGCACTCGTGGCTCACGTGGTGATCTCGAAGTTCGCCTGGTATCTGCCGCTGTACCGCCAGGTGCAGATCCTGGCCGGTCAGGGCCTTCATCTCGACCGCGCGACGCTCGCCGGCTGGGTGAAGCGTGCGGCATGGTGGCTTAAGAGTCTTTATGAGCTTCAGCTGCGGACGATCCAGGCTTCGCCGCGGCTGTTCTGCGACGAGACGCCGATGCCGGTGCTCGATCCCGGACGACATCGCACTCGTATCTGCCAGTTCTGGGCGCATGCGATGGATGATCGCCCATGGGGTGGCCCATCGCCGCCGGCGGTCGCCTATGTGTTTGCGGATGGCCGCGGCACCGAGGAGATCGCCGGGCAATTGGCCGGCTTCTCCGGCATTCTGCAGGTGGATGGCTATGCCGCCTACAAAGCGCTTGCCCGCGGTCAAGGCGGGGCGATCCAGCTGGCTTTTTGTCTCGCGCATGCCCGACGCAAATTCGTCGAGGTGTACAAGACGATGCAGTCGCCGTTCGCTCACGAAGTGATCGAGCGCCTGCAAGCGGTCTACGCCATCGAGGCCGAGATCCGTGGCTTGAGCGCCGAACAGCGGCTTGCCGCCCGCCGCACCAGGTCCGCACCGCTGATGGAGGTGCTGAAGGCGCGACTGACCTCGATGCTCGACCACCTGTTCTCCCAATCGAAGCTAGTGGAGGCCATCAACTATACGCTCAATCACTGGGACGGACTGACGCTATTTCTCCGCGATGGCCGCGTCGAGGTCGACAGCAACACCGTCGAGCGTTCAATGCGCCCGATTGCGATGGGGCGCCGTAACTCATTGTTCAGCGGCAGCGAGGGCGGCGCCGAGAGCTGGGCAATCCTTGCGTCGCTGGTCAATACGGCAAAGCTCCACGAACTCGATCCGCAGGCCTATCTGGCCGATGTGCTGGAGCGCATCGTCTCCGGTCAGACCAAGAGCCACCAGCTGCACGAACTTCTCCCCTGGAACTGGAAGGCGACCCGCGAGCTCAGCGCACGGGTGGCCGCATGACCCGCCGCCGCCGTTCATCATCTTCATCATCGATGGCGGCAGCCGCGATGCCGCTCGACGAACTTGAGCCTTGGCTACAGGCTCGTGCCGAGCAGCATCCCGTCGCCACCAGTCTTCCCATGCTCGACGGCTATGTCGCCGCGATCGTGGCCGGGCCGGTGTCGATGAGTCCGCTCGACTGGATCTGTCCGCTGCTCGCCATCGACGCCGACGCATTCAACCATGGCGGCACGCCGGAGTTCGCCGCGATTTCGGCCGTCGCGCTGCGCCACAACGACATCAGTAATGTTCTTTCCACCGCACCACATCGGTTCGCACCGGTCCATGGCCGCAAGCCGAATGGCGACGTTGATGCGCGGCCGTGGTGTCAGGGATTCCATGCCGCCATGCGGTTGCGACTATCAGCCTGGGGCCCACTGCTCGACGTCAGCAACATACACCACGGCTTGCTCCTGCCCATCCTGCTGCATTGCGTCGACGATCAAGGGCGTCCACTGCTTGGACCACCAAGGAAAGGCCGCGAGACCGAGGAATTCCTGCGCAACGCCCATGCCGACATTCCGGACGTCGTCGAGGCCATGCGTCAGTACTGGATGCCGACCCGCTACGCTCGCACAGGCTGATCACTGCAGACGTGGGAGCTCATACCGGTTAC
>NZ_JAKLTZ010000006.1:2500-539208 GCF_022012555.1 Bradyrhizobium zhengyangense
TTCCCTCTCCACGACGGACGTTAGCACCCGCCGTGTGACTCCCGGATAGTACTCTCAGGTATTCGGAGTTTGGTTGGGTTTGGTAAGACGGTAAGTCCCCCTAGCCCATCCAGTGCTCTACCCCCTGAGGTATTCATCCGAGGCGATACCTAAATATCTTTCGCGGAGAACCAGCTATTTCCCAGTTTGATTGGCCTTTCACCCCTAACCACAAGTCATCGGAGCCTTTTTCAACAGGCACCCGTTCGGTCCTCCAGTGAGTGTTACCTCACCTTCAACCTGCTCATGGCTAGATCACTAGGTTTCGGGTCTAATACAACGAACTTGGCGCCCTATTCAGACTCGCTTTCGCTACGCCTTCGCCTATCGGCTTAAGCTTGCTCGTTAAATTAAGTCGCTGGCCCATAATACAAAAGGTACGATGTCACCCAGAACGTATCTTGGGCTCCATCTGTTTGTAGGTGTCCGGTTTCAGGTCTATTTCACTCCCCTCGTCGGGGTGCTTTTCACCTTTCCCTCACGGTACTGGTTCACTATCGGTCGCTGAGGAGTACTTAGGCTTGGAGGGTGGTCCCCCCGTGTTCAGACAGGATTGCACGTGTCCCGCCTTACTCGTGGATACATCATCGCATTACTCGTACGGGGCTATCACCCTCTGAGGCCCAGCTTTCCTGACTGGTTCCGATTGTCTTTGATGTATCACTGGCCTGGTCCGCGTTCGCTCGCCACTACTAACGGAGTCTCTGTTGATGTCCTTTCCTCCAGGTACTTAGATGTTTCAGTTCCCTGGGTTTGCTTGAAACCTCCTATGTATTCAGAAGTCTCATACCTTCTCTTGATAACCGGAAATCCAAAACCTCGCGGTCATGGTCCCGATCATTTCTGGTCGAACACCAAGACACAAGGTCTTGGAGTTCCGGCTATCGAAGGTGGGTTTCCCCATTCGGAAATCCGTGGATCAAAGCTTCTTCGCAGCTCCCCACGGCTTATCGCAGCGTAGCACGTCCTTCATCGCCTCTCAGCGCCAAGGCATCCACCGAACACCCTTAAGGCACTTGATTGCTCTCATTATCAATGTCCACACACTCGGCAGAATGTTGTCTGCAGAATTGCCTTGCGGCACGCGCCCTCGATGAACGCTATCTGCAGCCGGACAATGATTAGAAAGACCAGCTTGCTTCGTAAGATCGTTCCGATAGCGAGGCGGTCAAGCTTCGCTAAAAGGATCATTTTACAACTCTCAGCCAACCTTGCGGTCAGCGTCGAGCGCCGAAAATGATCCGGAGATAATGGAGGATTCGCGCAACAATCTGCTGCACGACCCAACTCGGATCGATCTCCTCTTTACGATGTCAGAAAACACGCATCTTGCTGTCTATCCAGACTAGCAGGATGCGAAGTGATGTTTCGCGGACGACGGTGCACGATCAGTCGATGATCAAACCATCTGGTGGAGCCAGACGGGATCGAACCGACGACCTCATGCTTGCAAAGCACGCGCTCTCCCAGCTGAGCTATGGCCCCGTAACCAGAAGACGAATGCTCACTCGATGAGTGTGGTGGGCCTGGGAAGACTTGAACTTCCGACCTCACGCTTATCAAGCGCGCGCTCTAACCAACTGAGCTACAAGCCCCTAACGCATATCCAGTCAAGGACCAGGGATCTGCAAGGTTGCAGCCCCAGCGCGTGTTCGTCCGCGAAGAAAGAGAAACGTAGACGGCGAAATCCCGCCAATGGAGCTCAACGATCTGGCGATCTGTTGGCCCCTGATGTTTCTAAAACAGCTCGATAGAAGCAAGCTTCTGAAGAGCCATCCTTAGAAAGGAGGTGATCCAGCCGCAGGTTCCCCTACGGCTACCTTGTTACGACTTCACCCCAGTCGCTGACCCTACCGTGGCCGGCTGCCTCCTTGCGGTTAGCGCACCGTCTTCAGGTAAAACCAACTCCCATGGTGTGACGGGCGGTGTGTACAAGGCCCGGGAACGTATTCACCGTGGCGTGCTGATCCACGATTACTAGCGATTCCAACTTCATGGGCTCGAGTTGCAGAGCCCAATCCGAACTGAGACGGCTTTTTGAGATTTGCGAAGGGTCGCCCCTTAGCATCCCATTGTCACCGCCATTGTAGCACGTGTGTAGCCCAGCCCGTAAGGGCCATGAGGACTTGACGTCATCCCCACCTTCCTCGCGGCTTATCACCGGCAGTCTCCTTAGAGTGCTCAACTAAATGGTAGCAACTAAGGACGGGGGTTGCGCTCGTTGCGGGACTTAACCCAACATCTCACGACACGAGCTGACGACAGCCATGCAGCACCTGTGTTCCAGGCTCCGAAGAGAGGGTCACATCTCTGCGACCGGTCCTGGACATGTCAAGGGCTGGTAAGGTTCTGCGCGTTGCGTCGAATTAAACCACATGCTCCACCGCTTGTGCGGGCCCCCGTCAATTCCTTTGAGTTTTAATCTTGCGACCGTACTCCCCAGGCGGAATGCTTAAAGCGTTAGCTGCGCCACTAGTGAGTAAACCCACTAACGGCTGGCATTCATCGTTTACGGCGTGGACTACCAGGGTATCTAATCCTGTTTGCTCCCCACGCTTTCGTGCCTCAGCGTCAGTACCGGGCCAGTGAGCCGCCTTCGCCACTGGTGTTCTTGCGAATATCTACGAATTTCACCTCTACACTCGCAGTTCCACTCACCTCTCCCGGACTCAAGATCTTCAGTATCAAAGGCAGTTCTGGAGTTGAGCTCCAGGATTTCACCCCTGACTTAAAAACCCGCCTACGCACCCTTTACGCCCAGTGATTCCGAGCAACGCTAGCCCCCTTCGTATTACCGCGGCTGCTGGCACGAAGTTAGCCGGGGCTTATTCTTGCGGTACCGTCATTATCTTCCCGCACAAAAGAGCTTTACAACCCTAGGGCCTTCATCACTCACGCGGCATGGCTGGATCAGGGTTGCCCCCATTGTCCAATATTCCCCACTGCTGCCTCCCGTAGGAGTTTGGGCCGTGTCTCAGTCCCAATGTGGCTGATCATCCTCTCAGACCAGCTACTGATCGTCGCCTTGGTAGGCCATTACCCTACCAACTAGCTAATCAGACGCGGGCCGATCTTTCGGCGATAAATCTTTCCCCGTAAGGGCTTATCCGGTATTAGCACAAGTTTCCCTGTGTTGTTCCGAACCAAAAGGTACGTTCCCACGCGTTACTCACCCGTCTGCCGCTGACGTATTGCTACGCCCGCTCGACTTGCATGTGTTAAGCCTGCCGCCAGCGTTCGCTCTGAGCCAGGATCAAACTCTCAAGTTGGACTTGAACTTTGAACCGGCTGATCACAACGTTTGACGAGGTCCCACCATTGTCGACCGAGATCGACTTGCTGTCTGCGATTCACATCGCGGACAACGATGGTGTTTCCTTTGAAACGTGTACCGCCGAAGTCTTTCGTCCTCTCTCAGTACTCAAAAGCCGAAGCTCTTAAGTGGTCCGAGAGGCGCAAGGACTCCGCCGTCCACGTTTCTCTTTCTTCATCTTCACTTGTCAAACAGCCCGGGACCGTGGAGGCCCCAACCTTCCAGAGTGGAAGGGTTCCGACACCCTTACCGACGTCGAATGACTCCAACCGATTGTGTCGGCTGTTGTGTCACTCAACAAGGTGAGGAGCATCAGTGGCGCGTTCGCTCGCCTTGGTCAGTGACCCGGCGGCGCCGCGCTCAGTGGTTGGGGTTATAGGCCCCACCTTCCGGGCTGTCAACGCCAATCGTCAACAAATCGTCGCACAGTGGATTAGCGTAAAAAATCCAATGATCACAGCCAATTAGAGAGACGGAGAGCGAGCGGAGGCGCGCGGCTCGGTAAAAAATCTGAAAAAAAGTTTGGGCCCCGGCGGGCTCCTGAGGGGCCCTGAAGGGGGCGCCTGAGGGGGCGAAAGCGGCCTCGCCCCGTCCCCGGGTCCGGGGGGCCTGCGACGGGTCGTTGAGGAAACTTTTTCCATATTGGGCGCCGTACTAGAGCCACAATCCCGCGGCGTTCTGGTATGAGACAAGCTTGAATCGCGGAGTGCCAGTGGGGGCTGCCAGCGATTTTCATGGGGTTCAGAGAAGGCGATCTGACGATGACGCGGCCTTCTTCGGACATTCGAAAGACATCGAGAGACCTTCACCTGCCCAGCTGTTCGTAACTTCGGCCGGGCCTCATCCGAGGCCTTCTGAGCGCGAGCATTTGTGCGATAAGGCTTTTTCCGAGATGCCCCTGCAAGAGGGCGACCGGAATGAGGCGCTGAAAGCGAAGGTTTCGGGTCGTTGATTGGGGGACTTGGGTTGAACCAGAGGACGTCACGCGGCGCTTACGGGCGTGAGACCGGGATCATCGATCTCGGCCACGAGCCGCCGCTGTCCGTCGATGGTTCGGAAGCCGCCGTCATCGATCGCCGTCGCGTCTCGGTGCAATGGTTCAGCGGCACAATTCTAACCGGACTCTGCGGCGCAGCCCTGATCGGCGGCGCCGTTTTCGCATCTCTCGACGGCGAAATGACCTTCGCCAAGGTGCCGGAGCGGGTCGAGGGCGCGCTGCGCGGAGCCTTTGGCGCGGCCGATCGCACCGTGACGCTGCACAAGAGCGATCGCCTGCCGCCGCCCAGTGACTCGACCGCCTCGCGCAACATCGTCCGCGTCTCGACAGTCGCCCGCGTCGGCAACCGCGACGTGATGCGGGTGCGCCCCTTCATCCGGATCGCCGGCAACCTGTCGATGACGACGAGCGATTTGTCGGCGAAGATTCCGCCGTTCAACGCGCAGCGCATGCTCACCGACGTCGGCTCCGATCCGAAGACCGCGACCGACGATCCGAACAATCCCGAGGCCGTCGAGCCCGACGCGGAGGTCTCCTTCGTCACCAAGGATCTTTCGCCGGTGCTGCCGAAGGCCAAGATTTCCGCGGTGGTGGCGCTCGACGACATCCTGATGCGGGTGCGCGATGCCGCCAATTGGCGCGGCAATGGCGGGGTGCGCTACGCCTCGCTCGCCAATGCCACCGCCGACGTCTCCGGCGCGACCGGCGCATCCGACATGAAGATGGCCTACGCCACCGAAGCGTCGTCATCCGATCCCTATGCCGGTTTCGAGACCCGCGTGGTGCCGGAAAACGTGACGCTGCTGCCGAAGACAAAGGAGCAGATCACCGGCGGCAATCCCAACGGCGAGCGCGTCCATGTCGTCAAGAAGGGCGACAGCGTCGGCTCCGTGCTGCGCGATCTCGGCGCCACGGCCGAGGAGATCAAGGCGATTGCCGCAACGCTCGGCCCCCGCGGCCGCGACGGCGGCCTGAAGGAAGGCGAAAAGCTTCGCATCCTGATGGCGCCCGCAAGCCCCGGCGCAAGGCTGCAGCCCTATCGCGTCGTCGTCGCCAACGACACCGTGGTCGAGGCGATCGCGGCGCTGTCCGATCTCGGCAAATACGTCGCGGTCGACGTGTCCAGCATGAACACCGTCGCCGACGCTACGGCCAACGCCAGCAGCGAAGACGATGACGACGATGACGGCAGCGGCGTGCGGCTCTATCAGAGCATCTACGAAACCGCGATGCGCAACAAAGTGCCGATGCCCGTCATCGACGACATGATCAAGATCTACTCCTACGACGTCGATTTCCAGCGCAAGGTCGCGCCGGGCGACTCGTTCGATGTGTTCTACGCCGGCGAAGACGAGGGCTCGGCGGCGGTCGACAAGAGCGAAGTGCTGTTCGCCTCGCTCACGGTCGGCGGCGAAACCAAGAAATACTACCGCTACCAGAGCCCCGACGACGGCGTCGTCGACTACTACGACGAGACCGGCAAGAGCGCGAAGAAGTTCCTGGTCCGCAAGCCCGTCAACAGCGCCATCATGCGCTCCGGCTTCGGCGGCCGCCGCCATCCGATCCTCGGCTACGTGAAAATGCACACCGGCGTCGACTGGGCCACTGCCTATGGCACGCCGATCTTCGCCGCCGGCAACGGCGTGATCGAGAAGGCGCAGCTCGAAGGCGGCTACGGCAAATACGTCCGCATCAAGCACAACAACGGCTACGAGACGGCCTACGGCCACATGTCAGCCTTCGCCAAGGGCATGGAGCCAGGCAAGAAGGTGCGGCAGGGCCAGGTCATCGGCTTCGTCGGCTCGACGGGCCAGTCAACCGGCCCCCACGTCCACTACGAAATCCTCGTCAACGGCCGCTTCGTCGACCCGATGCGCGTGAAACTGCCGCGCGGCCGTTCGCTGGAAGGCCCGATGCTGTCAGGCTTCGAGAAGGAGCGCGACCGGCTCGATGCGATGATGAGCGGCCGCAACGGCGCCATCGCACGCATGTCGGATGCGACGGGTGGGCCGTTGCAGGTCACGAATCGGTAATTCTCCGGATCAGACGACGACGAAAAAATGCCCCGGAAAGGCGTCGCCTTCCGGGGCATTTTTCACGTCGCAGTGAGCGCTACCGTCAGTTCAGCTTCCGCTTCGACACCGGTGCCTCGAACTGGGCGATCTCCGCGGTCTGCGGCGCCTTGCCGTTGAAGGTCAGCACGTTGCCTTCGGACGAGATCGCGACGCTGTCGCCGTCCTTGACGTCGCCGGCCAGGATCATCTCCGCGAGCGGGTCCTGCAGGTAGCGCTGGATCACCCGCTTGAGCGGCCTTGCGCCATAGGCGGGATCCCAGCCCTTGGCGGCGAGCCAGTCGCGGGCCGCAGCATCGAGCGTCAGCACGATCTTGCGATCGGTCAGCAGCTTCTGGAGCCGGGTGAACTGGATCTCGACGATCCGGCCCATCTCGCTCTTCTGCAAGCGGTGGAACAGGATGATCTCGTCGACGCGGTTGAGGAACTCGGGGCGGAAATGTCCGCGCACCATTCCCATCACCTGATCACGCACGGCAGAGGTATCTTCGCCCTCGGGTTGATTCACCAGATACTCCGAACCGAGGTTCGAGGTCATGATGATCAGCGTATTGCGGAAATCGACCGTACGGCCCTGGCCATCGGTCAGACGGCCGTCGTCGAGCACCTGCAACAGGACGTTGAAGACGTCAGGATGCGCCTTCTCGATCTCGTCGAACAGCACCACCTGATAAGGCCGGCGCCGCACCGCTTCGGTGAGGGCGCCGCCCTCGTCATAACCGACATAGCCCGGAGGCGCGCCGATCAACCGCGAGACCGAGTGCTTCTCCATGTACTCGGACATGTCGAGGCGGACCATCGCGGTCTCGTCGTTGAAGAGATACTCGGCAAGCGCCTTGGTCAGCTCGGTCTTGCCGACGCCGGTGGGGCCCAAGAACATGAACGAGCCGGTCGGCCGGTGCGGGTCCTGCAGGCCTGCGCGCGAACGACGCACGGCGGTCGCGACCGCACGCACGGCCTCAGCCTGGCCGACGACGCGCTGCCCGAGCTGCTCCTCCATCTTCAGGAGCTTCTCCTTCTCGCCCTCCAGCATCTTGTCGACGGGCACGCCGGTCCAGCGCGAGACCACCTGCGCGACGTGGTTGGCGGTGACCGCCTCCTCCATCATCTCGCCGGAACCGTCGCGCGCCTCGATATCGGCGAGCTGCTTCTCGAGCTGCGGGATCCGGCCATAGGCCAGCTCGCCCGCCTTCTGGAATTCGCCGCGCCGCTGCGCATCGGCCAGATCGACGCGCAGGGCGTCGAGCTCCGACTTCAGCTTCTGGGCGTCGGAGAGCTTGTTCTTCTCCGCGCTCCAGCGCGCCGTCAGCGCCGCAGACTTTTCCTCGAGCTCGGCGAGCTCCTTCTGAAGCGACTCAAGACGCGACTTGGAGCCGAGATCGCTTTCCTTCTTGAGCGCTTCCTGCTCGATCTTGAGCCGGATGATTTCCCGATCCATCGAATCCAGCTCTTCCGGCTTGGAATCGACCTGCATCTTCAGCCGCGCCGCGGCCTCGTCCATGAGGTCGATCGCCTTGTCCGGCAGGAAGCGGTCGGTGATGTAGCGGTTGGACAGCGTCGTGGCGGCAACAAGCGCGGAATCCGTGATCCGCACGCCATGGTGCTGCTCGTACTTGTCCTTCAATCCGCGCAGGATCGAGATCGTATCCTCGACCGAGGGCTCGCTGACGAAGATCGGCTGGAAGCGACGCGCCAGCGCCGCATCCTTCTCGACGTGCTTCTGATACTCGTCGAGCGTGGTCGCACCGATACAGTGCAGCTCGCCGCGCGCGAGCGCCGGCTTGAGCAAATTGGAGGCGTCCATCGCGCCGTCGCCCTTGCCGGCGCCGATCAGCGTGTGCATCTCGTCGATGAACAGGATGAAGGTCCCCTCGCTGCCAGTAACCTCCTGGAGCACGGCCTTCAGCCGCTCCTCGAACTCGCCGCGATACTTTGCGCCGGCGATCAATGCGCCGAGGTCAAGCGACAGCAGCTTCTTGTCCTTGAGGCTCTCGGGCACATCGCCGTTGACGATGCGCAGCGCCAAGCCTTCGGCGATGGCGGTCTTGCCGACGCCGGGCTCACCGATCAGGACGGGATTGTTCTTGGTCCGGCGCGAGAGCACTTGAATCGTACGGCGGATCTCCTCGTCGCGGCCGATGACCGGGTCGAGCTTGCCGTCGCGCGCAGCCTGGGTCAGGTCGCGGGCATATTTCTTCAGCGCGTCATAGGCGTTCTCGGCCGTCGCGGAGTCAGCCGTGCGGCCCTTGCGCAGCGCCTCGATCGCGGCGTTGAGATTTTGCGGGGTAACGCCGCCCTTGTTCAGGATGGTGCCGGCTTCGCTGTTCTTTTCGAGCGTCAGCCCGAGCAGCAACCGCTCGACGGTGACAAAGCTGTCGCCCGCCTTCTCGCCGGCCTTTTCGGCCGCGTCGAAGGTGCGCGCGAGCTCGGGCGCCAAATAGATCTGCCCGGCGCCGCCGCCGCTGACCTTCGGCACCTTGCCCAGGGCGTCCTCGGTCGCCTTCAGGATTGCGCGGGAATTGCCGCCGGCGCGGTCGATGAGGCCGGCAGCCAGGCCTTCATTGTCATCCAGCAGCACCTTCAGCATGTGCAGAGTGGAAAACTGCTGATGCCCTTCGCGCACCGCAAGCGACTGCGCGGACTGGATGAAGCCCCTGGAGCGTTCGGTATATTTGTCGATATTCATGGTCTTTTCTGTCCCTCGGCCTGCCCTCGGGGCCCTCTAAGGCACCCCAAACGGCATCTTCATTGGGTTTCCGGTACCCGCGTTGACTTTCCTCAACCGGCAACGGTCGTTATCAGCCGGCGCTGGCGCCGGCCTGACCCAGATGTGGGAAGCGGGCCCGCAGACCGAAAGAGGCGACTTCACAATTTCGTGCGCAGATCGGCCGGCTTGGCGGGTGCGGGTCGAATCCCCTAAGTAGCGGCATGACAGCCAGCCAGACTGCCGAAATCAACGGCCTTTACCGCTACCCGATCAAGGGCCTGACGCCGGAATCCCTGCTCCGGGTCGTCGTGCGGTCGGGCCAGACCCTTCCCGCCGACCGCCGCTATGCCATCGAGAACGGCCCCAGCGGTTTCGACCCTGAAGCCCCCGAGTGGAGGCCGAAAATCCAGTTCCTGATGCTGGCGCGCAACGAGCGCCTGGCCTCTCTCGACAGCCGGTTCGAGGACGCGACCAATCGCCTGACCATCCGCAAGGACGGCCAGATCGTCGTCAGCGGCGATCTCGAGACCGCCGCCGGGCGTGCGGCGATCGAGGCCTACTTCACGGAGAACTTTCGGCCGGAGCTGAAGGGCCCGCCCAAGGTTCTGTCAGGTCGCGATCACAGTTTTTCGGACGTCGCCCGCAAGGTCGTCTCGATCATCAATCTCAACAGCGTCCGCGCCATAGAGACCATGCTTGGTGGCGTTGCCGTCAATCCCCTGCGCTTCCGCGCCAATCTTTACGTGGATGGCTGGCCGGCCTGGTCCGAGCTCGACCTCGTCGGCCAGACGCTCGCAATCGGACAGGCGCGGCTGAAGGTGATCAAGCGCATCGTCCGCTGCCCGGCCACGAACGTGGACCCGGTGACGGCGAAGCGCGATCTCGAGATACCACCGACGCTCTCGCGCCATCTCGGCCACATGGATTGCGGCATCTATGCCGAGGTGGTCGCCGACGGCGAGATTGGCGTGGGGGATGCGGTCGCGGTGGAGCAGCCGCAGCTCGTGTGAGCTTCGTAGGGTGGGTTAGCCCCGCGATTGCGCCCAGCGCAATTCGCACGGCGTAACCCACCACTTCTATCACCGCGGCGACCAAAGAGGTGGGTTACGCCAGCGGATCGCGCTTCGCGCGACCGTTAGCTAACCCACCCTACGGCACCGTCGTCAATTCGGCATCACATACGCATAGATCCGGCCGCGCGAAATCGGGGCTTCGCGAACGCGGTTGCCGTTGTTGCCGGAAATCATGATCGGATTGCCCTGCGCATCGATGCCGGTGATGATGCCGACATGACCGCCGCGGCGACCGCGCGACATCACTGCGATGGCGCCGACCTGCGGGCCGGAGACGCGCGTGCCGTAATGCGCAAACGAGTTCGCCATGTCCGATCCGGTGCCTTGGTGGCCGGTTTTCTCGAGCACCATGTTCATGAAACGCGCGCACCACAGGCTGCCGCGGCCCGTCGGGTTGCCGCCGAGATAGCGGCGTGCCTCGGACACGAGGCCCGAACCACCACCGAAGCCACTGCTCGCGCCGACACTGGCGCTCGGATCATAGCTGGCCTGCGTGTTGCCGAATCCACCCGCCTGCAACGCAGCCGCGCTGCGCTCGAAGCGCGAGCCGCGGGCCGAGTGCCTGACGTGATGATGTCTGCTGGCGTGATGCACGTAAGCGTGCCGCTCTGCGCTATGACGATGATGCGGCCGCGCCGAGGCCGGAGAAACGAACGCGGCAAGAGCCGCGAAGAACATCGCCAGCGCGACAACACGACGCGACAGGCGAGACGCAAACAACTCAAACATTCTTCATCCTTCGTTGACACCCCCACTTCCCAAAGTCGGCCCGTGCGATGGCCAACATCGATAGGGCCGTTAAGCCATCCGATGTGGCGAGAAAAAGACGCTGCGGCAGCGAATAGCTGCGATGATTTTGCGGCAATGCTCTGATGGAGCTGCCTTATTGCGGACATCTGCATTAACTGCGATCCTGAAGGTGCGGCTTGAAGAGAGGGAAACGGTTAATGCCCCACGCCACGACCAGGGACGACGTCCGCATCTATTTCGAAGAGGCAGGTCAGGGAACGCCGATCATTTTTCTGCACGAGTTCGCGGCCGACTACACCAATTGGGAGCCGCAGATGCGCTACTTCTCGCGCGGCCACCGCTGCATCACCTATTCCGCACGCGGCTACACGCCATCTGACGTGCCCAATGGCGAGGTCTACACCTACACTCACTTCTACACCGATGCGCTGGCTGTGCTCGATCATCTCGGAATCGAGCGCGCGCATCTCGTCGGCCTGTCGATGGGCGCGTACTCGTCGCTCCAGATCGGATTGAACGCGCCGCAGCGCGCGATGTCGATGACACTCGCAGGTGTCGGCTCAGGCTCGGAGCTCGAGACTCTCGACGCCTGGCGCAAGCAGTGCCGCGCCAATGCCGAGCAATTCGAGACGCTGGGCTCGGCTGAAGTCGCAAAGATCACGCGCGAGGCGCCGAGCCGTATTCCCTTCCTGGTGAAAGACCCGCGCGGTCATGCGGATTTCTATGCCGCACTGGCGCGGCACGATTCCAGGGGATCGGCCAACACGATGCGCGGCTTTCAGGGCGGGCGGCCGTCGATCTACACGCTGACGGATGCGATCAGGAAGATAGCAACGCCGGCATTGATCATCTGCGGCGATGAGGACGATCCCTGCATCGGGGCGAGCCTGTTCTTGAAGAAACATCTGCCGGCCGCGGGCCTCGCGATGTTTCCGAAGTCCGGTCATGTGCTCAATCTGGAAGAGCCGGCGTTGTTCAACGAGAGCGTGGCGCGGTTCGTGACATTGGTGGAAGCGGGACGGTGGCCCGCGCGCGATCCTCGGTCGCTGACCGCGCACTAGGGTGACGGCGCCGCCGCGCACTCCGTCATTGCGAGCGCAGCGAGGCAATCCAGAGACCCTCCGCAGAGACAGTCTGGATTGCTTCGTCGCAGCGGCGCAAAATTGCTACGCAATATTGTCGCGAGCTCCTCGCAATGACGAGAAGCTATTTCCCCTGGCCGCGGCTCAACAGAAACACGCCCTGCTCGCCGAACAGATTCCACACCCACCATGGCAATCGCAGCCGCAGCGGACGGCCGTAGAGATCGAGCGCTTCGGCGCGTTCCATCTTGACGTGGATCTCGTCGCAGAGCTCGACGAAGTCCTTGATGGTGCAGAAATGGATGTTGGCGGTGTCGTACCAGCTCGCCGGCAGATTCTCCGTGCGGGGCATGTGGCCGCCGACCAGGAGCTGGAGGCGCATCCGCCAGAAGCCGAAATTGGGGAACGAGACGATGGCGCGGCGGCCGATGCGCAGCAGGTTTTCCAGCACGACCTTGGGCTGACGCGTCGCTTGCAGCGTCTGCGACAGGATCACGTAGTCGAAGGCATCATCGGGATAGTTGACGAGGTCGGTGTCGGCATCGCCTTGCACCACGGCGAGGCCCTTTGCGACGCAGCGATTGACGCCCTCGCGCGATAATTCGATGCCGCGGCCGTCGATGCCGCGGGTCTCCAGCAGTTGAAGCAGATCGCCATCGCCGCAGCCGACGTCGAGCACCTTCGAGCCCGGCTTGACCATTTCGGCCACCAGCAGATGGTCGGCGCGAAATGGGCCGGACTGCTCGGAGGCAAGGCCGTTCAGCGGCAGCACTTGCTGTACAGACATCGCTAGCCGTCCTTGTTCGTGAGCCCGCGCGCCTTGCCCGCCGATTGCAGGAAGGCACGGGAGATATCGAAGAACTCGGGCACGTCGAGCAGGAAGGCGTCATGGCCGCGATCGGTCTCGATCTCGGCAAACGACACCCGCGCGCTCGACGCGTTCAGCGCGTGCACCAGCGCGCGCGATTCAGAGGTCGGGAACAGCCAGTCGCTGGTAAAGGAGACCACGCAGAACCGCGTCTCGATCCCCGCGAACGCCTTCGCCAGCGCTCCGCCATGATCGGCGGCGATGTCGAAATAATCCATCGCGCGCGTCAGATAGAGATAGGAGTTGGCGTCGAAGCGCTCGACGAAGGACGAGCCCTGGTAGCGCAGATAGGACTCCACCTGGAAATCGGCGTCGAACGAGAAGGTCGGCAGCTCGCGGTCCTGCATGCGGCGGCCGAACTTGCGATGCAGCGCCGCGTCCGAGAGATAGGTGATGTGCGCGGCCATGCGCGCGACCGCGAGGCCGCGATGCGGATGGATGCCCTGATCGGCATAGGCGCCGTTGTGCCAGTCGGGATCGGCCATCACGGCCTGGCGGCCGAGCTCGTGGAAGGCGATGTTCTGCGCCGAGTGCCGGGTCGAACAGGCGATCGCCAGCGCGGAGTAGACGCGGCTCGGATAGGCCGCGGTCCATTGCAACACCTGCATGCCGCCCATCGAGCCGCCGACGACGGCAAACAGCGTATCGATGCCGAGCCGGTCGATCAGCATAGCCTGCGCGCGCACCATGTCGGGGATGGTGATGACAGGGAAATCCAGGCCCCACACCTTGCCGGTGGCGGGATTGATCGAGGCGGGCCCGGTCGAGCCCATGCAGCCGCCGATCACATTGGAGCAGATGATGAAGTACTTGCCGGGATCGAGCGGCCGGCCGGGACCGACCAGCGTCTCCCACCAGCCGGGCTTGCCGGTGACCGGATGCACATTGGCGACGTGTTGATCGCCGGTCAGTGCATGGCAGATCAGCACCGCGTTGGAGCGATCGGCGTTGAGCTCGCCATAGGTCTTGTAGGCGATCTGGAACGGGGTGAGATCGATGCCGCAGTCGAGCCGCAACGGCTGCTCGGCGCCAAACAGCGCGACCTCCGAACTCGGATGATCGACCTCATGCGACCGATCGTCGGCACTGATCGTGGGACTTGGGACCGTAGGACTTGGGACAGACTTGACGCCAACCATCTCTGACCATCGACCTTGTTTGCGATCGGACTTCAGATCGCGACTGACATCAGGCCATGAAAAACCCGGCCTGAACGATAGGTTCGGCCGGGATCGGAAGCGTCCCCGGCCTGTTTAGCGAGTTTTTTAACGTGGCTGCAAGCCGGCCGGCTCAAATGACCACGGAACAGGGAAAAACCTACTGGCTTGGGCTGATTTCGTCAAGTCGCGGTCCGGATTGGGCAAAACAGCCTCTCACCTGGCAGCCTTACAGGCCGTCATTTCTCTTTGCTTTCGCCGCCCTGACTGCCTAATCAGGACATTGACCGCAGTGGATCCGAGCTACCCAACGGGCTTGGCCGATCCGCATTGGAACGCCTCTCAACAGCTTTAGTCAGATATGTCCCAACGTCCGCCCGCGCCACCATCGCTCCAGGAATTGCGCAAGGAGATCGACGCGATCGACGAGGCCATGCATCGCCTGTTGATGCAGCGCGGCGACATTATCGACCGCCTGATCCAGGTGAAGCAGACCCAGGAGGTCGGCTCGGCGTTCCGGCCCGCGCGCGAGGCCTCGATGATGCGCGAGATCGTGCAGCGCCATCGCGGCATCCTGCCGCTCGACACGGTCGAGAGCATCTGGCGCGTCATCATCTCGACCTTCACCTATGTCCAGGCGCCGTTCTCCGTGCATGCCGACATCTCGGCGAGCGAGCCCGCGATGCGCGATTCCGTGCGCTTCCATTTCGGCTTCACGGTGCCTTACGTCGCGCATTTCAGTGCGCAGGCCGCGGTCGAGGCGGTGGCGAAATCCAAGGGTGACCTGGCACTCGTCTCGGCGACGTCTAGCCGCACGCCGTGGTGGCTGGAGCTGGAAGCGGTGGGCGCACCGAAGATCATCGCGCGCATGCCCTTCGTCGAGCGCGCCGACCATCCGGCCTCACTGCCCGTGTTCGCGATCTCGCGCGTGGCCGACAGCGCCGTTGTGACGGAGGTCGAGACCTTCAGCGTGCGCGTGTCGGGGTGGAACGCCGAGGTCGCGCGGGCGCTGTCGCCGCTCGCCGACATCGTAGCGGTGCCGGATACCGCCTTCGACGGCGCGGCGCTGCTGGTCTCGGTCACATCAGACACCAACATCGACAAGATCAGGGCTGCCTTGATCGAAGCGGGGGCCTCGGTGCGCTCCACGGCCCTCGTCGGCAGCCACGCAACGCGCTATACGGTGCCCCCGACCGGGCCGAAATCGTAAATCGCGTACCGCCTGAAGCCTATCCGGAGTTGAAGATGTCCCGCCCCGTGCCGAATCCCGGCATTCTCGATATTGCCCCCTACACGCCCGGCAAGACTCCGGTCGCCGAGCCGGGCCGCAAGGTGTTCAAGCTCTCGGCCAACGAGACGCCGTTCGGACCCTCGCCCAAGGCAATCGAGGCCTTCAGGCACGTCGCGGATCATCTGGAGGACTACCCGGAAGGAACCTCGCGTGTGCTCCGGGAGGCGATCGGCCGCCACTACGGGCTCGATCCCAACCGCATCATCTGCGGCGCCGGCTCGGACGAGATCCTCAATCTGCTTGCTCACACCTATCTCAGCCACGGCGACGAGGCGATCTCGACCACGCACGGCTTCCTGGTCTACCCGATCGCCACCATGGCGGTCGGCGCCAAGAATGTCGTTGCGACCGAGAAAAACCTCACCTGCGACGTCGACGCGATCCTGAATGCCGTGACGCCGAAGACAAAGCTGGTCTGGCTCGCGAACCCCAATAACCCGACCGGCACCTATATCCCGTTCGACGAGGTCAAGCGCCTGCGCGCCGGCCTGCCCTCGCATGTGCTGCTGGTGCTTGACGCCGCCTATTGTGACTACGTCTCGCGCAACGATTACGAGATGGGGATCGAGCTGGTCGCCACCACCGAGAACACGGTGGTGACGCACACCTTCTCCAAGATCCACGGCCTTGCGGCGCTGCGCGTCGGCTGGATGTTCGGCCCCGAGCACATCATCGACGCCGTCAACCGCATCCGCGGCCCCTTCAACGTGTCGACGCCGGCAATGTATGCCGCGGTCGCCGCGATCGAGGACACCGCGCATCAGGCGATGTCGAAGCAGTTCACTGAGACCTGGCGCAACTGGCTTACGGAGGAGATCACCAAGCTCGGGCTGAAGGTGACGCCCGGCGTCGCCAATTTCGTGCTGATCCACTTCCCGCAAGAAGGCAAGACGTCGGATGCGGCAGACGCCTATCTCACCAAGCGTGGCCTCGTGCTGCGCGCGCTGAAGAACTATGGCCTGCACCATCAGCTGCGCATGACCATCGGTACCGAGGAGGCCAACCGCCTCGTCGTCGAAGCCTTGCGCGACTTCATGGCCGGCAAATGAGCGTGGACCCGCACTTCCAGCGCGTCGCCCTGATCGGCTTCGGCCTGATCGGCGGCTCGATCGCGCGCGCTGCGAAGCTTCAAGGCCTGGCCGGCGAGATCGTCACCACCGCGCGCTCGGAGAAGACGCGCGCGCGCGTGCTCGAGCTCGGCATCGTCGACAAAGTCGTGGCGACCAATGCGGAAGCGGTGAAGGATGCCGATCTCGTCATCCTCTGCATTCCCGTCGGCGCCTGCGGGCCGGTGGCGCAGGAGATTGCTGCGCATCTGAAGCCCGGCGCCGTCATCTCCGACGTCGGCTCGGTCAAGGGCGCTGTCGTCAAGGACATGGCGCCGCATCTGCCGAAGAACGTTCATTTCGTGCCGGCGCACCCCGTCGCCGGCACCGAGCATTCGGGTCCTGATTCCGGCTTTGCCGAGCTGTTCATCAATCGCTGGTGCATCCTGACACCGCCTGAAGGTACCGACGCCGAGGCGACCGCGCATCTGCGCGCATTCTGGGCGGCGATGGGCGCCAAGGTCGAGGTGATGACGCCGGATCATCATGATCTCGTGCTCGCGATCACCAGCCATCTGCCGCATCTGATCGCCTATACCATCGTCGGCACGGCCGACGAGCTGGCGCAGGTGACCGAGTCCGAAGTCATCAAATTCTCCGCGGGCGGCTTCCGCGACTTCACCCGCATCGCGGCGTCAGATCCGACGATGTGGCGCGACGTCTTCCTCGCCAACAAGGATGCGGTGCTGGAGATGCTCGGCACCTTCACCGAGGATCTGGCAAAACTCACCCGCGCGATCCGTCGCGGCGACGGCGAGGCGCTGTTCGACCATTTCACCCGCACCCGCGCCATCCGTCGCGGCATCGTCGAGATCGGCCAGGATTCGGCCGCAGCAGACTTCGGCCGCCAGCATGGGCAGCTCGACAAGAAGCAGAGCTAGCGGCGATCCCTCACCCGCGCGATGCGGCGCCGCCCGGCAAGACCGGCGCCAATCTGCAGGCACACGCCCAGCATCCAGGTGGCGCCGAACAACAGATTGTCCGCGGCATCGGACGTCTCGTCGAACACGAAGGCGTAAAGCGCGAGCAGGCCGGCTCCCGCCGCGAGGAACGTGCCGGTCGCGCTGGCAAGACCGATCAAGGGAGCGCGCGGAATGTCGATCCCGAGATATGCGCCGATCATCCCGAGCACGATCAGAAGAAGCGTGAACTCGACGGTGTCGAACCAGGGCAGCTCGGCCCGCATCAACAAGGCCGCGACAAAGGTCGCACCAACCGCGCCCGACATCGCCAGGCCAAGCCGGGCGACGATTTGCGCGAGCCGAAGGATCAGAAGACCGTCGGACAATTGCCACTCACGATGGTCTAGAACGGGTAGTAGCGGATCTGCGTCATGACGATGTTGTCGTCGGTCTTGGGTGCTCCGCCGACACCGGCGAAGGCGAAGCGCTGCGTGTAGGAATACTGCACGCCGGCTTTGAGCGTGCCGTAATTGCCCTGGTAGACGGTGTCGTAGATGCCCGCGGTGATTTGCCGGACCTCCCGGGTGTTGCCGTTACAGGTCGCGGCCAGCGTGTTCTCGGTGAAGCAGCCGGTGTTATTGTAGAGCGGATTGCCGTAACCGAACGGCACCGTTCCCACATTGGCGAAATTCGCCTTGGCCTTTTCGAGACCGGCGTAGCTGTAGACGTCGAGTTCAGGCGTTGCGTGCCAGATCAGGCCGACCGCGGCGGCGGTGATCGTCAGCGGCAGCACCGTGCCATCCTGCGCCACAGCCGCATCGGGGAACGGCGTCGCCGTGAAGCGGCCGAGCACGCCATGTGCACCATAGAGCTGGAGGTCGAGGGTCTTGGGAATCAGCTCCGCGAAGACGTGACCGCCGAAGCTGCCGGTGTCGTAGGTGTGGTTGGCGCCGTTGAAGCGATCGAACAATTGGCGATAGAGCGCCCAGGCTTCGACATGCAGCTTGTAGGGCCCGAGCCGCGGATCCCACGCCGCCTTGGCGGTGACGTCAGGCACCTGGTTCAAGCTGACATTGTTGAGGTTGTTGAAGAAGCTGCCGCCCGGTCCGGTCAGATTGACCTGGACGTTCGGGTTGATCACGCCCTGCGGGCCGACCGCGGGCGTACCAACCGTCGGCGTGTTGCCGCCAAAAAACGCGGTCTGCGCATTTTCGACTGAAGCCGCGATCTTGAACTCGGGCCCGATATCCCGCCAGACGCGCAAGCCCGGTTGCCGTGCTGCCAGGAATCCCGGAACGGATTCGAAATCGATCACGCCGGGCGCATCGACGCCGCGGGGATCGATGCCCGACTTTGTCGGCGCGTTCAGCGACCAGGACTGGCCGGCCAGGAAGTGCAGGCCGAGATCGGTGCGGTCGAGCTCGAGGCTGAGCTGCCGCATGCGCGGGTTGAAGGAGTTGGTCGCAACCGAGCTCGCCGTCTGCGCAGCGCCCTCGAAGTCGATTTCACCGTAGCCGGCGAGATGCGTATCGGGATTGGCGTTGCCTTCGGCGAGCACCGAGAACCTGCTCTGGCGCGCCGAGAAGCGCGTCTCCGGCACGAAGAAATTGTGGGCTTGCTGATAGGGAATGAAATTGTAGACCGAGCCGGTGTCGGAGGCGATGTTGCGGGAGCGGTAGATCCCGGTGAGATCGACCCAGCCGCCGAATGTCAGCGTGATGCCCTTGTAGCAGATCTTGCCGGACGCGCAGGGATCGGCGGGCAGCGCCTTGTAGGTTGCCGCCATCGGTGCGGCCTTCGACTGAGCCGCTTCGACCTGGCGCGTCTTACGTGCCTCCGAATCCACCTTCTGCTGCAGCTCTTTCAGCTTCGCCTTCAGCGCCTGGATTTCGGACGCGACATTGTCGTCGGCACGCGCCTGTCCCGAACAGGCAGCGAGTAGTCCCAGCATCAGTCCGCGTGTGATGATCCGCACGTAAGCCTCCCTCCGCTTGGGAAGCAGATTCTGGCCGTCGCGCCCCCGGCGCGTGCGTGCTTCCCTGGTGTGGAGTGATGGGATTGGGACTGCTGTTATTCGCTGGCTCGTGCATCTTCTGCATCACGTTTTCCTGACGATCATGTTCGGAATATTTTGGTGGCGTCCCCGATCCGCATGCGCGCGATGACTGCGGGACTCACGCAACGCGCATTGGGCCCGGCCGGGACATGGCCGGGCCCAACTCCACGACGCGCAAAATCTCAAGGGGGATGGCGGCTATTGGCCCTTGGTCGCGCGGATCACCGTGGGGCGCGGTGATGTCGAAGGCAAATTGGCCATGGTGTTGCGTGCTGCCCGACTCGCGACAGCGCGATCGAAGGCGGTTGGCCCGCGCGACTCCCACTGTGAAAACGCAGGCGTCGCAAGCGCGGCAGTGACGGCGATGGCGGTCACGAACAATCTGGACATCGTCATGGTGTTCTCTCCTGCCTGCTCGGCCCGCTGCATTCGGCGGGCGACATGGAGAGAGACCGGACTTTCCGGCTCCGCATTCCCGATGCGAGGCCGCCGCGTCATCACATCGGCGCGAAGGCGCCGTGACCGCGAATCAGTACAGCGGCGGAATCTGGCCGACCTTGAACGGGCCGAGCAGGACGGCGCCATCGACGAATTTCAGCGGGAAACTGCGCGCCTTCTTGCCCTCGAGCGTGCTCTCGGTGCCGATCGAGTTGATGCCTGCGGCAACGCCGGCATTGGCGTTCTGCTTGATGACCTTGCCGAGGCCGGGAACGGCACGATCGAGCGCACCGAAGAGATTGTTGAGGTCCTGCGACTTCACGCCGGGCGCAACACGATCGAGCGTGGCCTGGGGCACGCCCTCTTCCAGCATCTTCTCGATGCCGAGCGCCGGGATAACGCGCTCGAGGCCGGTCACCGTCATCTGCAATTCGCCGTCCAGTCGGCCATTGGCCGAGAGGCCGAGCGTGCCGGCTGCGACTGCGATCATCTCGCCCTGCTGGATGCGCGACTGCACGATCTCAATATGACCGCCGGCGGCCTGGATCTCGCGGAAGCGCTGCGGCCATGGCTTTGGCGTGAGATCGGAGAGGCCGCTGATCTTGGCGCGCGTGTCCGCTTCGAACGGCTCGGCGAGCAAGGGATGCACGCCCTGAATGCTGCCTTGCGAGACCTGAAGCACGGTCTCGATCACAGGATGAGCCGACGTCGATCCATCGGCGAGGCGACCATGCAGCTCGATCTGCTTGGCGCGCGCGAGCGGCACCTGCACCGAGCCATCGAGCCTGTTGATGCTGGGATCGTCGAACACGATGGAGGCGCGCTCCGGCACCGCCGGCAAGCCGATCACGCTGCTGCGGCCCTTGCTCCAGTTCACCACGAAAGTGTTTTGCGTCACGCCGTCGACCAGCGTGGCCGGCGCCGTGAATTCCGCAATGACGTGTTTGGGATCGTAGACCTGCCCGACGACCAGGATGTTGTCGAGCTTGGCCGTGAACGGCGTCTTGCTCGCATTCTGCGAGACCAGGGCGACGCTGGCGCCGGAGCACTGGACCTCGAAGCGGAACGGGAAGCCCGCGATCGAGCGCTTGGCGCAGTCATAGATGCGGCCGGCCTTGGCCTCCTGCACGCGCCAGGCATCTGCGGCGATCCCGGCCTGCGAGGCCGCATAGAACCAGAAACCGCTCCAGGCGACCGCGAGGATCAGGAGGATGACGGGAGCAATGAAGAGCCCCCAACGGGAGCGCCGGCCTGCGGCAACGGTCATATCGGACATGCGGCGACCCTTTGGCCCCAGATTTTGTCAAATGTAAGCGAGGCTGGCCTCCAACGAAAGACGGAGAATTCGCTTCGCTTGGGCCCCCGCTTCTGGTAGCCGTGCCCGAAATGTCGGAAATCACCCTCCCCACCGTCACATCAGCCAAGGGCGACCTCTGGGTGTTCGGCTATGGCTCGCTGATGTGGCGGCCGGGCTTCGAATTCGACGAGCGCGTCCCGGCGCGGCTGGTCGGCGAGCACCGCGCGCTTTGCGTCTATTCCTTCGTGCATCGCGGCACGCCGGAGCAGCCGGGTCTCGTGCTCGGGCTCGACCGCGGCGGCGCCTGCCGCGGCATCGCCTTCCGCGTCGCTGAAAAGAACCGCGCCGACGTCGTCGCCTATTTGCGCGCGCGCGAACAGGTGACCTCGGTCTATCGCGAGGTGATGCGCTCGGTATGGCTGGAGAATGAAGCGCGTGAGCGTGTCTCGGCGCTCGCCTATGTCGTCGACCGCGGCCATGTGCAATATGCCGGCCGGCTGTCGCTCGCCGATCAGCATCGCCATGTGCTCCAGGGCCACGGACAGTCCGGCGCCAACCGCGATTATGTGACGGCGACCGTGAAGGCGATCGAGGCCGAAGGTTTTCGCGACACGCAATTGCATCAGCTCGCCATGATGCTGCATGGCGAGGTGCATTCGTCGCACGCGCCGGCTCCCGACGAAACCCGGGACAGCCGCTAGCTGTCCGTCGGAGCATAGCTCGGCGCGCTGCCGATCAACTGCTCCTGCTCTTTCCGTCCTGCTTCGACAATGCGACCGGTCGCATCCTCGATCACGGCTTGCACGCGCGCGAGAAACTCATCCTTCGGCAGGCCCGGCGGCAGCGGATCGAGGAACTCCACGACCAGCGTGCCGGGATAGCGCATGAAGGTGCGGCGCGGCCAGAACAGGCCGGAATTGAGCGCGATCGGCAGGCACTGCACGCCGCAGGATGAATAGATCTGAGCAAAGCCGGTCTTGTAATCAGGCGGCGCCCCCGGCGCGCGGCGGGTGCCTTCCGGAAAGATGACGAGCTGACCGCCGCCGCGCACCGCCTCGCGTGCGCGCCGCGTCATGTCGAGCAGCGCCTTCACGCCGGCTTTGCGGTCGATGGCAATCATGCCGGTCTTGACCAGGAACTGACCGAACACCGGGATCTGCATGAGCTGGCGCTTGAGGATGAAGATCGGGCGATAGAAAAAGCCCGGCAGCACGAAGGTTTCCCAAAACGACTGGTGCTTCGCGACGATCACGAGCGGCCCTTCCGGAATCTTCTCGACGCCGCGGAATTCGACCTTGATGTTGCAGACCACGCGCATCAGGAACAGCGTCGCCTTCGCCCACCATTGGGCAACCGTCAGCATGGCGCGCGGCGGCAACGCGAAGGTCGGCAGCGCCACGATCGCAAGGCACACCAGCACTGTATAGAACAGAACGTTGAACAGCAGCGAGCGCAGGAAAATCAGGAACATCAACAATCCGATCAATTGGCCTGTGCGGTGGCGGGCCGCCTGGATTGCAGGCCAAAAGGCTGCTCCGACATCTCGGGCGAAAGGTCAATCCCGAAATCTTCCAGCCGCACCCTCACCTCGGCCGCGATGTACTTGACATATTCGGACATGAGCAGCCGCAGCGTCGAGGCCGAGGTCCACCACGGCTCCTCGCGCCATTTGTCACCGACCACCGCGAAAGGAACGAGTGTCGTCTCCGGCATCGCATGCGAGAATTCCACGAGCGCGCGGGGCATGTGGTAATTCGAAGTGACAACGATCAGCGATTTGAAGCCGCGCCCCTCGGCCCAGCGCCGCGCCTCCGCCGCGTTGCCGCGGGTCGTGAGCGCGGTGCGGTCGAGGTCGACACAGCAGGTCATGAAGGACTGGTTCTCCGGCAGCGTGCGCGAAATATCGTTCGCCGTCGAGGTCGGGTGCACGCCCGAGATCAGGAGCCTCTCGCCGTAGCCCGCCGCGAGCAGCTCCATCGCGTCCGAAACCCGCGAGGAGCCGCCGGTGAGGACCACGATGCCGTCAGCCTTGCGGCTGGGGGCGATCTCCACGCCGCGCAATTGCGACAGGAAGGCGATGAAGCCCGCCGCCGCGCCGACAAAGGTGAACGCGATCGTCGACACGACGGTCGCGCGGAGCCAGCCGCGCGGCATTTTCGGCGATCGATCGTCGGTCGGCGAGGTCATGTGATGTCGGTGATCCCTTCCCCGGATGATTTTAAGACGTTTTGAGGCGAAGTGGAGTCCGGTTTATCGCACTCAATCCACGTCATTCAGCGTCGCGAACAGGGTTTGGCGCGAGGCGACCGCGGTGATTGCGCCGATCAGGACGGCCTGCACCGCGAGCACGACGTAGCCTGATGGCCGCAGCGAGAAAGTGCCGAGCAAAGCTGCGAACTGGTCGCCGACAGGGGTGCCGGAAAACCAGCCGGCGATCGACTCGGAGAAACCAAACAGTAACATGGCGACGCCGCCGCCGATGACGCCGCCTTCGAGGCCGAGCCGGAGGAAATGCCGCAGGAAATGATTGGCGATGTAGCGATCGCCGGCACCGACGAAATGCAGCACTTCGACGATCGGGCGGTTCGCCGCCATCGCGCCGCGGGTTGCGAAGGAGACCGAGATGATGGTCGCGACGATGACGAGTGCGAGAATGCCGATGCCGGCGAACACGGTGGCGTTGGTCATCGAACGCATCCGTTCGATCCAGGCGCGGTGATCGTCGACGCTGGCGCTCGGCGCGACCTGCGTCACGCGGGCACGCAACGCGGCGAGGTCGAGTGCCGTGCCGGGCTGCACGCGCGCGATGATCATGCGCGGGACCGGCAGATCGTCCATCGAGAGGCCAGTGCCGAGCCAGGGCTCGAGCAGCTTGCCGCTCTCCTCTTTGGTAAAGGGCTTGACCTCGACAATGCCGGCTTGCGCGCGCATTGCTTCAGTGACGGCAACCGTGTCGCGCTCGATGTCGCGTCCGGATTGCGGGCGAACCTGGATGGTGATCTCGCTGGCGACATCCGATTGCCATTCCGCAGCCGAAGCGCTCACCAAGAGGACAGTGCCCGTCGTCATCGAGGCAAGGAACGTCATGATAGCAACGACGGCGACCAGTGCGCGGCCATGGATCGAGGCGCGCGGCACGATCGGGGACAAATTGCGCGCCCTGGCCGGCAGCGGCGGACGCTCCTGTCCGAGGTCGACCAACACGCCGCGCTCGTCGGTCCTACTCATAGACGTGCAGCCGTCCCTGATGCAGCACGAAGCGGCGCGCTTCGTACTGGTCCATCAGCGCGATATCGTGGGTGGCGATGATGACGGCGGTGCCTGATTTGTTGAGCTCGATGAACAGCCGCAGCAAGCGTCGCCCCAGCGTCGGATCGACGCTGCCGGTCGGCTCGTCCGCGAGCAGAAGTTGGGGCCGCGAGATGACCGCGCGCGCGATCGCCGCGCGCTGCTTCTCGCCGCCGGACAGGATCGGCGGCAGCGCATCCATGCGGTCACCGAGACCGACCCAGCGCAGCAGGTCGATGACCTCCTTGCGATAGCTGGATTCGCTGCGGCCCATGACGCGGAACGGCAGCGCCACGTTTTCATAGGTCGTCATGTGATCGAGCAGGCGGAAATCCTGCAGCACGATACCGATGCGCTTGCGCAAATCGGCGATCTCGTCCTTGCCGAGCTGCGAGATGTCATGGCCGAACAGATTGATGAGGCCTCGCGTCGGCCGGTGCGACAGGAACAACAGGCGCAGCAGCGACGTCTTGCCGGCGCCGGACGGGCCGGTGAGGAACTGGAAGGAATGCGCCGGAATCTGGAAACTGAGGTCGCGCAGGATCTCCGGCCCCAGACCGTAACGCAATCCGACATTTTCGAACCGAACCAAAGCTCAGCTCCGTTCGAGGGGGACTCAAGGCCGCATCGCCAGCGAGGCTTCGCCGCATGCGATCAAGGGGTTGTGCGACCGTTATGGTTTCCGGTTCGTTAACGGTCGCCCTGTAGCATCCCCGGCAGCATTCTTAGAAGTCCCTTCTCAGGAGAAGCTTGGCGCAGGAGAAGCTTGGCGCCAGGTTCCCTGCGACAAGGTCATCGTCGAGGCCGTCCATGCATATCGTCTGCCCCCATTGTATGACATCCTACGCCATCAAGCTTGCGAGCCTTGGGGCCAATGGGCGGACTGTCCGCTGCTCCCGCTGCAAGAAAACCTGGATCGCCCATCCCGAGGACGCCATCGAGGAGGCCGTCGTGCCGGCCATGGCCGCAGCCAGCCAGGCCGACGACCAGTCCGACCTCGCCGAGCAGTGGAACACCTACGCCAAGGACGATAACGCCACCGAGACGCCGGTGGTCGACAGTCCCTCGATCGCCAGCGACTGGCCGACCGAAGATGCCGCGGAGGCTGAGGACGAGTGGTCGGCGGCGGCCCGGGCCGCGGAAGAAGAAGTCGTCGGGATCCAGCACCAATCCTGGTTCAGCGGCCTGTTCAGCCGTCGCGGGGCCAAGGTGAGCCGGCCGACACCCGCCGTCGCCCCGCGCAGAACCTATTACGGCCTGCCGATCGCCTGCGCCGCCATGGGCGCGCTGGTGCTGGCGCTGGTGATCTGGCGCGGCGACATGGTCCGCCTGCTGCCGCAGACCGCGGCCTTCTACAAGCTGGTCGGGCTGGAGGTGAACCTGCGCGGGCTGGCCTTCAAGGACGTCAAGCTCTCGACCGAGACGGTGGACGGTAAGCAGGTGCTGGTGATCGAGGGCGTGATCGTCGGCCAGGGCAAGAAGCCGCTCGATATTCCGCGCCTGCGTTTTGCGGTGCGCGACGCGCAGGGTGCCGAGATCTACGCCTGGAATTCGGTGCTGGAGCAGACCGTGCTGCAACCCGGCGAACGCGCCTTCTTCCGCTCGCGCCTGGCCTCGCCGCCGCCGGAAGGCCGCAATATCGACGTCCGCTTCTTTAACCGGCGCGACATCGCCGGTGGCAGCGTATAATCAGCTTGCAAACGTCCCGCGCGGGAAGGTTCGTCCCAAGGATCGCCCCAAGGATCGTCTCATGCCAAAAGTGTTGATCGCCGACGACGAGGATTCGATGCGCCAGCTGGTGGCGCGCGCCATCGCCATGGACGGCCACGAGACCGTCACCGCGCAGGACGGCGCCGAGGCGCTGGAGATACTGACCCGCGAGGACGGCGCGTTCGATCTGTTGCTCACCGACATCCAGATGCCCGTCATGGACGGCATCGCTCTGGCGCTCTCCGCCGCGCGCGACTTTCCCGATTTGACTATTCTCTTGATGACGGGTTTTGCCGACCAGCGCGAGCGCGCGTCGAATTTGAATGCGCTGGTGCATGACGTCGTGACCAAACCGTTCTCGGTTGCGGATATCCGCACGGCGGTGGCCGATGCGCTCGCGGCGAAAAAGGGCTAGCAGCGATAGTGTCGCCACACATTCCGCCGTCATGCCCCGCGAAGGCGGGGCATCCGGTACGCCGCAGCCTCTCGATTGAATCACAACCGTCTCTGGAATACTGGATCGCCCGCCTTCGCGGGCGATGACAGCCGGTTTGTGGTGGCTTCGCCCCTCAAAAATCCTTCAGCAGCCGCTCGATATAATCGAGCTCGATCTGCGGACGCGAGGGGTCGCCGAGGCGGCGGCGGAGTTCTTCGAGAATGCGGCGGACGCGCTGGACGTCGATCTCGCCGGGGATCCTGACCGTGTAATCGTCGCCGAATTCGTGGCCGCGCAACGGACGGCCGAGCGGGTCGGTCTGGTTGCCGCCGCTCTGCTGGCGACCGGCACGATTGCCGGGACCGTCGCCCTGGCCGTCGCCGTCGCCCTGCTGCATCGCCTCGGCCATCTTCTGCGCACCCTTGCGCATCGCCTCCAGCGCCTTGCCCTGGGAATCCACCGCACCGTCAGCATTGCCTTCGCCGAGCTTCGAGCCCGCATCGCCCATGGCGTTGTCGGCGGAATCGAGCCCGCCATCATCATCACCCTGATCGGCATCCTGATCGCCGTCCTGGCCGGACTGCGCCTGGTCGCCTTGCTGACCTTCCTGGCCCTTCTGTCCCTGTTGGCCTTTCTGGCCCTTCTGCGAGAGGCCGCGCTTGGCCATTTCGTCCTGGAGCTTCTTCAGGCGATCGCGCAGCGCCTGCTGGTCCTGCTGCAGGTC
The DNA here is from genome assembly GCF_022012555.1 of Bradyrhizobium zhengyangense. Lineage (NCBI taxonomy): Bacteria > Pseudomonadati > Pseudomonadota > Alphaproteobacteria > Hyphomicrobiales > Nitrobacteraceae > Bradyrhizobium > Bradyrhizobium zhengyangense. The sequence continues at coordinate 29,807 of NZ_JAKLTZ010000006.1, forward strand.
CGACATCGACTGGTCGCCCTGCTGCTGCTTGCCGCGCATCCGATCGCGCCGGGAATCCTGGCCCTGCTTGTAGGTCTTGTCCCGCAATTGCTGCTGCTTGCGGATCATGTCGCCAAGCTCGTTGAGCGCCTGCTCCATGTCGCTCTCGCCGGACTGTCCCGGCTGGGCCATCTGGAGGCCCTCCAGCATCTGCTGAAGCTGGTCGAGCAGCTGCTTGGCCGCATCCTTGTCGCCCGAGCGTGACAGGCGCTCCATGCGGTCGATCATGTTCTGCAGGTCCTGCTGACGCAGGATCTTGGTATTGGGATCGAGCGGACGCGCGAGATTTTGCGCATCCTTGTTGTTGCGGAACTGCTCGGCAAGCTGGCGCATGAAATTGTCCAGCGCCGCCCGCAGATCCTGGGTGAGCTTCTTGATCTCCTCGTCGCTGGCGCCGCGGTCCAGCGCCTGCTTCAGCGCGTCCTGTGCCGCTCGGAGCGCCTTCTCGACATCGGAGATGTTGCCGTCCTCGATCGTCACTGCGAGCGCCCACAGGCTCGCCACCACCTCGCGCAGTGCATCATCGGTGCGCGCCGCCTCGAGCTGGCGGGTGACGCTGTAGAGGCCGAGATATTGCCCGGTCTCCTGCGTGAACAGTTCGGGCGCGATCATCAGCGCGTCGAGCGCGGTGTAGACGTCGGAATTCTTGTTGGCGTCGAGCGCGAGGATGCGGCGCTGCTCGATCAAGGCGCGTGCGAGCGGCTTGGTGAACAGCCGCTCGGGCAAGCGCATGTTGAACGGATCGCTTCGCGCCTCGTTGCCGGCCTCGTCCTTGGCGGTGAGTGTCAGCGTGACATCGGCACCGGCATAAGGATCCTCGCTGAGATCCTTCACCGTCTGGCCGACGCCGTTGCGGGTGCGCGCGTTCGGCAGCACCAGCGGAAACTGCGGCGGCTGGAATAGCGGGCGCGCCGCGGTCTTGTTGTCGCCTTCCTTGCCGGCATCGGCGGTCCGTGGCGCGACCTGGGCTTCAGCGCCGGTGACGCCGTAATCATCCTCGATCTTGTAGACGAGCTGGAGCGCGCCGCGCGCCTGACGCTCCGGATCCTTGGCGAGCGCGATCGTCGGCGGACGGTCCGGCGTCGCAGCAAAGGCCCATTGCGGCTGCCCCGAGGGCGCGCGGACATGCGCGGTGCCATCACTCGTGATGGTGAAATGCTTTTCGTTGGTGCCCTTGGGCGCGGCTTCCTTAGGCTCGGCTTCCTTGAGGCCGCCGGAGACCACGACATCCAGGCTGCCGCCGGAAGAGCGCACGATCAGGGTCGAACCGGCGGGAACGGCGAGCGGGCCGGAGGCCGGAAGCGCTGCAGCCTCCTTGTTGGCGGCCGACAGGATCACCGGCGGCTTGCCGGTGTAGAGCGGTGGCGTGACCCAGGCGTCGACGCGGATATTGGTCGGCGCCAGCACGCCGTTCCAGTCGAAGGCTGCGCCGAGCCGCATCGCACGCTCGTCGCCAGCCGCAAAGAAGGTCGCGACCAGCATCACCATCACCAACGCGCGCAGCGCCCAGGGATCGTGGATAGCGAGGCGCGGGTGCGGCAAGCCGGCGCGGATGCGCTTGAGCGAAGCCAGCGTGCGCTCGCGCTGCGCCTGCCAGAGTGCCAGTGCAACCGGATCTTGCGAGGTCAGCGTGTCCGTGAGCGTCGTGGCGGGGCGATGGCGAATGCCCGAACCGCGGTCGAGCCGGGCGAGCGCCTCTTCGCGGCTCGGCCAGCGAAACCGAATCAGCGGGAACAGGGCGGCAACCGCCAACCCTGCAAAAATCACGAGGCCGATGGCGCGGGCGACGGAGGGCAGCGCCAGCCAAAGACCGGCCCAGGACACCACCAGAAACAGGCCGACAACGGTGAGAACACGCGCCAAACCCGGCCAGGCACGCTCCCACGCGATGGCATAGGTGGACCGCACAAGGGCCTGCGCCAGCTTCAGCCGCGACAGAGCATCACCATCACGGTTCGGGGCTGACGGGTCGGGGGTGACGCCGTTCAATCAACTCTCCAAGTTACCCGGCGGAGTGGAGCGTACCACAACGGCAGCACTGAGGCATCCGTTCCTGTACGGGAGACACCCCTTTTCCCGCATAACACGAGGACGTGACTGGCCCGGCGCAACCCCGTAATTTCCGCGGCGCCATCCCAAGAGGAATACCCAAGGGGAATAAAGGAAACACCATGGACAAGAAGATGCATGACAAGGGCCTGGAAGTCCGCAAAGCGGTGCTGGGCGAGGCCTATGTCAACAACGCGCTCAAGAACGTCGACGACTTCAACCGTCCGTTCCAGGAGATGCTCAACGAATATTGCTGGGGCACGGTGTGGGGCCGCGAGGAGCTGCCGCGCAAGACCCGCAGCATGCTCAACATCGCGATGATCGCGATTCTCAACCGCCAGCACGAATTCCGCGCGCACTTGAAAGGCGCGCTCACCAACGGCGTCACCCGCGACGAGATCCGCGAGATCCTGATGCAGGTCGCGATCTATGGCGGCATGCCGGCCGCCGTCGACAGCTTCCGCATCGCGCGCGAGGTGTTCGCGGAGATCGATGGGAAGGCGTGAGGGGGTACGCCGATCTCCGCTGTCGTCCCGGACAAGCGAAGCCTCGGCAACGCGTAGCGTTGTCTGGGGCGTAGCGCCGATCCGGGACGACACCGAGGATGAAATGGGCACTCTCACAACAACGAAAAGAAACAAAGGAAACACCATGGACATCGGATTCATCGGCCTCGGCAACATGGGCTTCCCGATGGCGCGGCGGCTGATCGAGGCCGGGCACAAGCTCGTCGTGTTCGACACCCGCAGAGAAGCCGTCGACCAGCTTGTCGCACGCGGCGCGACTGCTGCGACGTCGCCGAAGGATGTCGCCGACAAGGTCGAGACCGTGATGGCGAGCCTGCCATCGCTCAAGGCTTCGCTCGAGGTCGCCACCGGCGCGAACGGCGTGATCGAAGGGAGCCGTGCCAAACGCTTCATCGACCTCTCGACGGTCGGCTCGCAAATGGCTGTGAAGATTCACGGCCTGCTCGCACAACGCAACATCGTGCAGATCGACTGCCCGGTGTCGGGCGGCGTCGGCGGCGCCGAGAAGGGCACGCTGGCGGTGATGGTGTCGGGGCCAAAGGCTGAGTTCGAGCTGCTCAGGCCGGCACTCGACGTGATCGGAAAGGTGTTCTTCATCGGCGAGAAGCCGGGCGCGGCGCAGACCATGAAGCTCGCCAACAATTTCCTCTCGGCCACCGCCATCGTGGCGACGTCGGAAGCCGTGGTGATGGGCGTGAAGGCCGGACTCGATCCCGCCGTGATGATCGACGTCATCAATGCGGGCTCAGGCATGAACACTGCGAGCCGCGACAAGTTTCCGCGCTCGGTGCTGCCGCGCAGCTTCGACTTCGGCTTCGCGACCGGGCTGATGGTGAAGGACGTGCGGCTGGCGCTGGAGGAGATGAAGCAGCTGGGCCTGTCGATGGAGGTCGCGGACGCGGTCGGACGCCTCTGGGAGACCGTGATATCAGCGGAAGGTGCCGAGTCCGATTTCACCGCGGCGATCAAGCCGATCGAGAAGAAGGCGGGCGTGGTGGTCGGTGGGAAGGGCGGCGGCCTGGCTGGGAAATAACTCACTCCCAGCCTGCATCTCCGCAACCGGTACGCGAGAGCGTCGATCAACTCGCGACACGATGCTTCATCCTTGAGTTGCAATCTTTGTGCGCTATCCTGTCCTCACTAGAAGCCTGCAAAAAATCAGGGAGGACGGAATGAAGCGTCATCGACACTTACTTGTCGGTGCGACCACGGCCCTGTTTGCCTGTGTCGCACTCGGCACCTCGCCCGCCATGGCGACGGCGTGCACCAATCTTCGATCCCTACAATTCCAGCACACGGTGATCAATTCGGCTGACGACAACGCGACGGGCACCTTTGTCCCCCCGGGCGGGAGCCCGATCACCGGCCTTCCCGCGTTCTGCCGCGTCACCGCAACCTTGATCCCCAGCTCGGACTCCGCGATCAAGATCGAGGTCTGGCTGCCCGAGACCAATTGGAACGGCAGGTTCCTTGGCACCGGCGGCGGCGGTTTCCAGGGCGTGATCACCTACAACGAGCTCGCCATCGGCATCCAGGCCGGATTTGCATCGACCAACAGCGATCTCGGCACGGGATCGTCAGGTTGCAATCCGCTGTTCTGCGGCTCGGCCGGCAACATGGGCAACCAGCTTGCCACGGAGTTCGGCGATCCAGCGGTGCCGTCGACGGGTCTGTTCGGGCATCCCGAGCGGATCAAGGATTTCGGCTACCGTGCGATCCATTTAATGACCGAGCGCGGCAAGGAGATCGCCAGCGCGTTCTACGGCCATCGATCGCAGCGGGCTTATTTCGCCGGCTGCTCCACCGGCGGCCAGAACGCCTTGATGGAGGCGCAGCGCTTCCCCAACGATTATGACGGCATCCTTGCCGGCGCTCCCGCCTTCAATCGCACGCATCTGCACATGGCAGGCCTCTATGGCTGGCAGAACGCGCATGCGAGCCCCGGCCGGCTCATCCAGCCCGGCCAGATGACGCTGGTCAACCAGGCCGTGCTGAAGCAATGCGTCGGGCAGGACGGCGGCGCCAAGACCGATCAGTTCCTGACCGATCCGCGCGATTGTCACTTCGATCCGAAGGTCCTGCTCTGCACGGGCGGCAACGCGCCGCCGGCCTGCCTGACCTCGGATCAGGTCACGACTATGCAGCGCTATTACGCCGGCACGATCGATCCGGTGAACGGACAGCTCGTCAATCCTGGCTCCGAGCGCGGCAACGAGACCGACGACATCCTCGCGCTTGGCCTTGCGTTCCAGGAGCAACTGCCCGAGCCAGCCTTCGACGGCCTGTTCTACTGGGTGTTCGGCCCGAGCTTCGGCTATCCGGGAAGCGCGACCAACTTTGCCAATTTCGATTTCCACCGCGACATCGACAAGGTCGACGATCAGCTCGCCGCGGTACTGAACGCGACCAGCACCGATCTCGGCGACTTCCGTGCACATGGCGGCAAGCTCTTGATGTACCACGGCTGGGCCGACCCCCTGATCCCGTCACAGAGTAGCATCAACTACTTCCTGACCCTGGTCGGAAATGAGGGTCAGGGGGCGCAGCCGGTCGGCTTTTTCGGTGGCAATCCGGCGCTGCAGCGGACGCAGAGCTATGCGCGTCTGTTCATGGTGCCCGGCATGTATCACTGCTCCGGCGGCCCCGGTCCCAACTCGTTCGATGCGCTGTTGCCGCTGGTCAAATGGGTCGAGGGTGGCACGGCGCCGGATACGATCCTCGCCACGAAATACGTGGCCGATACGCCGCCGACGGTGCAAATGACCCGGCCGCTTTGCGTCTTCCCGAAGGTCGCGAAGTACAACGGCAGCGGCGACACCAACAACGCTGCGAACTTCACCTGTGTCGCCGACGAGAACGACTTCAATCAGAAGCCGGCTCCGAAATACGGGCCGTGACGCATACGCGACGTCGGCGAGCTTGAGCTCGCCGGCGTCCTCACAGCCACGGCGCTGGCGTGTCCATCGCAATCAGCTGCTCGACCTCGATGCGCGGGCGCACGACCGCGTATTGATCGCCCTTGACCAGCACCTCCGGTACCAGCGGCCGCGTGTTGTAGGTGCCCGCCTGCACGGCGCCATAGGCGCCTGCGGTCATGATGGCGATGAGGTCGCCGGGCTTCGGCGTCGGCAGCGTGCGATCGAGCGCGAGATAGTCACCGGTCTCGCAGACCGGACCGACGACGTCGGCCATGATGGTCGCCGCGCCCTTGGCCGGCTGCATCACCGGCAGGATGTCGTGATACGCCTCGTACAGCGTCGGGCGGATGAGGTCGTTCATGGCGGCGTCGATGATGACGAAATTCTTGCCGTCGCCGTGCTTCACATAGATCACCTTGGCGACGAGGATGCCGGCATTGCCGACGATCATGCGGCCCGGCTCGAACATCAGCGTGCAGCCGAGATTGTGGCTGACGCGCTTGACCATGGCGGCATAGGCATCGGGCGCCGGCGGCGCTTCGCGGTCCATGTAGTAGGGAATGCCGAGCCCGCCGCCGAAATCGACGTGGCTGATATTGTGGCCGTCGGCGCGCAATGTCTGCACGAATTCGGAGAGAATGCGGAACGCGGTCTCCATCTTGGAAAGGTCGGTGATCTGGCTGCCGATATGCACGTCGGTGCCCGCGACCGCGATGCCGGGCAGCTTGGCGGCGCGCGCGTAGACCTCGCGGGCGTGAACGATCGGAATGCCGAACTTGTTCTCGGACTTGCCGGTCGAGATCTTGGCATGCGTGCCGGCATCGACATCGGGATTGACGCGCACGGAGATGCGCGCGGTCTTGCCCATCTCGGTTGCGAGGCGCGAGAGCAATTCGAGCTCGGGCTCGGATTCAACGTTGAGGCAGAGGATGTCCGCGGCGAGCGCTGCGCGCAGCTCGGTCTCCGTCTTGCCGACGCCGGAAAACACGATCTTGTTGGCGGGGATACCGGCCGCGAGCGCGCGCTTCAGCTCGCCGCCGGAGACGACGTCGGCGCCGGCGCCAAGCTTGGCCAGCGTGCGCAGCACCGACTGGTTGGAGTTCGCCTTCATGGCGTAGCAGACCAGCACCTTCTCGCCAGCAAAGGCTTCAGTGAAGACGCGGTAGTGCCGCTCCAGCGTCGCGGTCGAATAGCAATAGAACGGCGTGCCGACGGTCGCGGCCAGCTCGGACAGGTTCACGGCCTCGGCGTGCAGCACGCCGTTGCGGTAGTCGAAATGGTTCATGGCGTTGGCTCAGTTGCCCCAGCCTATCGGCTGGGCTTTTCGTCCAGGAGCGGGTCGAGGATAAACGGTTTCTTCCTGCCCTTGGTCGCCACCGGCGGCGCGTCCGCGCCATAGGTCGGATTGAACACGCTCGGCGTCTTCTGGGCTTCGGTCTCGGTGTCACCAGGCGCGGCGACGTTGGCCGTGGACGCGCTGGAGGCGGTGGGCGGCAGGTCGAGCGGGCCTCTGCGGCCACAGCCGGCGAGCGCAAGCGCCGTCAGGCTAAGGACAATGATGGCCCACCCCGAGCCGGCCGGGCGAAACTTTGACGTCACGACGAAATCCCCACGATGCGGCCGCACCATACAGAGGTTGGCCCCCGCTGGCGAGTGCCGGAAGGCCACGGAAGATCGGCGAAATTTCGGCCCTCAGCCCAATTTTCGCTCTTTTTCCAGCCGCTTGGCCCAGGCCTTGGCCTGCGCCGTCACGTTCTTCGGCGCGGTGCCACCGTAGCTGGTGCGGCTCTTGACCGACGATTCGACCGAGAGCACGCCGAGCACGTCCTTGGTGATCCTGGGCTCGATCGCCTGCATCTCCTTCAGCGGCAGCTCATGCAGCGCCGCGCCGCCCTCGGCCGCCTTGGCGACGATGCGGCCGGTGACGTGATGGGCCTCGCGGAACGGCATTTTCAGCGTTCGCACCAGCCAGTCGGCGAGATCGGTGGCCGTGGCATAGCCCTCCCCTGCAGCAAGCCTCATCTTGGCCTCGTCAGGCACGAGGTCGCGGACCATGCCGGTCATGGCGCGGATCGCCAGCGACAGCGCGGCAAAGCCTTCCATGGCGCCCTGTTTGTCCTCCTGCATGTCCTTTTGATAGGCGAGCGGCAGGCCCTTCATCACAATCAGGAGGCCGTTGAGCGCCCCGATGACGCGGCCGGTCTTGGCCCGCACGAGTTCCGCGGCATCAGGGTTGCGCTTCTGCGGCATGATCGAGGAGCCGGTGGTGAACTTGTCGCTGAGGCGGATCATGCCGACCAGCGGCGAAGTCCAGATCACGATTTCCTCGGCAAAGCGCGACATGTGCACGGCGCAGATCGAGGCCGCCGACAAGGTCTCCAGCACGAAGTCGCGGTCGGAGACAGCGTCGAGCGAGTTCGCCATCGGACGATCGAAGGCCAGCGCCTTTGCGGTGGCGTGCCGGTCGATCGGGAACGAAGTGCCGGCGAGCGCCGCCGCACCGAGCGGGGATTCATTGAGCCGCTTGCGCGCATCCTGGAAACGGCCGCGATCACGCGCGGCCATCTCGACATAAGCAAGCAGGTGATGGCCGAAAGTGACGGGCTGCGCGGTCTGCAGATGGGTGAAGCCGGGCATCACGGTTCCGGCGTGCTCCAGCGCGCGCTCCACCAGCGCCTGCTGGAACGCGGCAAGCGCCGCATCGGTCTCGTCGACGATGTCGCGGACATAGAGACGGAAGTCGGTCGCGACCTGGTCGTTGCGGGAGCGCGCGGTGTGCAGTCGGCCGGCGGCGGGCCCGATCAGCTCCGACAGACGGCTCTCGACATTCATATGAATGTCCTCGAGCGCGCGCTTGAACTCGAAGCCGCCTTTGCCGATCTCTGACAAAATCGTGTCTAGACCCTTGCCGATATTTTTCGCATCAGAGGCCGTGATGATGCCGTTCGCGGCCAACATCGCGGCGTGGGCCTTGGACGCGGCAATGTCCTGGGCGTAGAGGTGACGATCGACGTCGATGGAGACGTTGATCTCTTCCATGATCTCATCGGGACGCTCCGAGAACCGGCCGCCCCACATCTTGTTGCTCATGATCCCCTGCTCACGCCTTGCTTTGCCGCATGTTTGCTGGCCGAGGCCAGCCGTATTAAGAGGCCCCTGATAGCCATATCTGCGACCGGATGACAAACGATATGCTCGACCAGAAGCCCTCCGCCACGCGCCGGATCCCCATCGTCATCGCCACCGTGGTGGTCGGTGGGCTTGCCGGCTTCGCCGCGCTGTATGGGCTCGGCCTGAACCGGGCTCCGTCAGGCGATCCGGCCTGCAGGGCCGCTGTCGCCACAGCCCAGAAGATCGCCCCGCTCGCCCATGGCGAGGTGGCCGCGCTGACCATGGCGAGCGCCCCCCTGAAGCTGCCGGACCTCACCTTCGAGGACGCCGACGGCAAGCCGAGGAAGCTATCGGATTTCCGCGGCAAGACCCTGCTGGTGAACCTCTGGGCTACCTGGTGCGTGCCCTGCCGGAAAGAGATGCCAGCACTGGACCAGCTCCAGGCCAAGCTGTCGGGCCCTGACTTTGAGGTGGTGGCGATCAATATCGACACCCGCGACCCCGAGAAGCCGAAGAATTTCCTGAAAGACGCCAATCTGACCAGGCTCGGCTATTTCACCGACCAGAAAGCCAAGGTTTTCCAAGATCTTAAGGCGATAGGCCGGGCCTTGGGCATGCCGACCTCGGTGCTGGTCGATCCGCAAGGCTGCGAGATCGCGACGATCGCGGGTCCGGCGGAATGGGCGAGCGACGACGCGCTCAAGCTGCTTCGGGCCGCGTTAGGTCCGGCTGCCGCGTCGCTTTAGGCGCTGACGTTGAGGTTGCCGCCGACGCCGGGGCCGACATTGGCAAGGGATGGCTGACCGGCACCCAGCAGCGTCAGGACGGTGGATTTCTCCATGTCCATGTTCTGCTTCGTCAGCGTCGCCGCGATATTCGACTGCAGCGCGCCCTGCTGAGAGGCCAGCATGGTGCTGACCATCGCCATCATGTCCATTACGCGAACCCTTGTACCGGCCGCAGCCTAGGCGCGAGGGGTTAACGCAACATGAATTGTCACAAGATGGATTAGCGGGTCGGAACCGGCTTGGCCCCGCGGTAGTCGTAGAAGCCGCGCTGGGTCTTGCGACCGAGCCAGCCGGCTTCGACGTATTTCACCAGCAGCGGGCACGGCCGGTACTTCGAGTCGGCGAGGCCCTCGTGCAGCACCTGCATGATCGAAAGGCAGGTATCGAGACCGATGAAATCGGCGAGCTCGAGCGGGCCCATTGGATGGTGGGCGCCGAGTTTCATCGCCGCGTCGATCGCCTCGACATTGCCGACGCCTTCATACAGCGTGTAGATCGCCTCGTTGATCATCGGCAGCAGGATGCGGTTGACGATGAAGGCCGGGAAATCCTCGGAGACCGCGACCTGCTTGCCGAGCTTGGCGACGAATTCCTTGGAGGCCTCGAAGGTGGAATCATCGGTGGCGATGCCGCGGATCAGCTCCACCAGCTCCATCAGCGGCACCGGATTCATGAAGTGAATGCCGATGAAGCGCTCGGGCCGGTCGGTCGCGGCGGCAAGGCGGGTGATCGAGATCGAGGACGTGTCGGAGGCGACGATCGCCTCCGGCTTCAGAATCGCGCAAAGTTCGTGGAAGATCTTGCGCTTGACCTCTTCCTTCTCGACCGCGGTCTCGATCACAAGATCGCAGTCGGCGAGGTCGTCCAGCTTCTCGGCCAGCGAGATGCGCGCCATCGCCTTGGTCTTGTCGTCCTCGGTGACCCCCTTCTTGGAGACCTGGCGCGCCAGATTGCCATTGATGGTGGCCATGCCTGATTTCAGGCGGTCGGCCGAGACATCGTTGAGCACCACATCGAAACCGGCCAGGGCCGCGACATGCGCGATGCCGTTGCCCATCTGACCCGCGCCGATCACGCCGACCTTCTTGATCACTGCCGCCATAATGTCATCCACCGGAACGGCGCGCATATCGCGCCCTGCCTAATCCCCTGAGCCGGGAGGATCGATTTAATCAGAACCTTGGCCCGAAACCTAGATTGGATCGCTTCGAAGGCGTGCCCCACGCCAAAGAAAACGGCTCAGAAATGAAACACCGGCCGGAGTTTATACCTCCGGCCGGTGTTTTTATCGCGTTTTACTTGCCGAGCTTGCCGAGTTCGTCGGTCAGCTCCGGAACCGCTTGGTAGAGGTCGGCGACCAGACCGTAATCGGCCACCTGGAAGATCGGCGCGTCCTCGTCCTTGTTGATCGCGACGATCACCTTGGAGTCCTTCATGCCGGCCAGATGCTGGATGGCACCGGAAATGCCCACCGCGACGTAGAGCTCGGGGGCCACGACCTTGCCGGTCTGGCCGACCTGCCAGTCGTTCGGCGCATAGCCGGCATCGACCGCCGCACGGGAGGCACCGACACCGGCCCCTAACTTGTCGGCGAGCGGCTCGATGTACTTGGCGAAGTTCTCGCGGCTCTGCATGGCCCGACCGCCGGAAACGATGATCTTGGCCGAGGTCAGCTCCGGACGGTCGCTCTTGGCGACTTCCTCGCCGACAAAGGTCGACAGGCCCGGATCCGCCGCCGCCGCAACGCTCTCGACCGGCGCGCTGCCGCCGCTGGCTGCCGCCGCGAAGGTCGAGGTACGGACCGTGATGACCTTCTTGGCGTCCTTCGACTTCACCGTCTGGATGGCGTTGCCGGCATAGATCGGACGCTCATAGGTATCGGGGGCGACCACCTTGGTGATCTCCGAGACCTGCATGACGTCGAGCAGGGCTGCGACGCGCGGCATCACGTTCTTGAATCGCGAGGTCGCGGGCGCGACGATCGCGTCATAGGACGGGGCCAGCGAGACGATCAGTGCCGCCAGCGGCTCGGCGAGATCGTGCGCGTAGGCTTCGCCTTCGGCGACCAGCACCTTGGCGACACCAGCGAGCTTCGAGGCGGCCTCGGCCGCAGCCTTGGTGCCCTGCCCGCCACCGGCGACCAGCACGTGGACGTCGCCGCCGAGTTGGGAAGCCGCGGTCAGCGCCTTGTTGGTGGAGTCCTTGAGGACCTCGTGTTCGTGTTCAGCAATCAACAGCGCAGTCATCAGAGCACCCCGGCTTCGTTCTTGAGCTTCGACACCAGCTCGGCGACGTCCTTCACCTTGACGCCGGCCTTGCGGCCCGCGGGCTCGGCCGTCTTCAGAACTTCGAGGCGCGCAGTGACGTCGACGCCGTAATCGGCGACGGTCTTCTCCGCGATCGGCTTCTTCTTGGCCTTCATGATGTTGGGCAGCGAAGCGTAACGCGGCTCGTTGAGACGCAGATCGGTGGTGACGATCGCCGGCCCCTTGAGCTTGACGGTCTGCAAGCCGCCGTCGACCTCGCGGGTGACCTTGAAGTCGGAGCCTTCGACCTCGAGCTTCGAGGCGAAGGTTGCCTGCGACCAGCCCAGCAGCGCGGCCAGCATCTGACCGGTCTGGTTGCTGTCGTCGTCGATCGCCTGCTTGCCGAGGATGATCAGGCCGGGCTGCTCTTCGTCAGCAACCTTCTTGAGGATCTTTGCGACAGCGAGCGGCTCAACGATGCCTTCGGCCTTCACCAGGATGCCGCGGTCGGCGCCCATGGCGAGGCCCGTGCGGATCGTCTCCGACGCCTGCGCAGGTCCTATGGAGACCACCACGACTTCGGTCGCCTTGCCGGCTTCCTTCAGGCGCAGCGCTTCCTCGACCGCGATTTCGTCGAAGGGGTTCATCGACATCTTGACGTTGGCGAGTTCAACGCCCGATCCATCGCCCTTGACGCGGACCTTGACGTTGTAATCGACCACCCGCTTTACCGGCACTAAGACCTTCATCGATCCTCTTTCACTCAATTTGGGAGGGGGATTATTCAACTGGCGCGGAACCTAAAGGCCTGATCCGGCCCGGTCAACGCGCGAAGGGGCCTAATTTTAGCCCCCTGAAATGCTGATCTCAATGGGTCAGCGATTCTGGCCCGGAACCCAGAGCACGTCGCCGGCACCATCATGGTTAGCGGCGCGGCTGGCCACGAACAAGAAGTCCGACAGGCGATTCATATACTGGATGCCAGCCGTGCCGACGGGTTCGCCGGGCTGGGCGGCCAGTTCCACCATCACGCGTTCCGCCCTGCGGCAAATCGTGCGCGCGACATGGAGGTAGGCGGCGGCCGGCGTGCCGCCCGGGAGCACGAAAGAAGTGAGCGGCGCAAGCTTGTCGTTGATCGCGTCGATGTCATGCTCGAGCCGCTCGACCTGGCTCGCCACTACCCGCAGTCGCTCCGCCTTGCCTTCACGCTCGGGTACCGCGAGATCGGCGCCGAGATCGAACAAATCATTCTGGATGCGGCCGAGCATGGCATCGAGCTCCGGCGCATCCCTGGTGTGAAGGCGTACCACGCCGATCGCGGCATTGGTCTCATCGACCGTGCCATAGGCTGCGATGCGCAGATCATATTTCGGACGGCGCTCGCCGGTTCCGAGCGCTGTCGTGCCGTCGTCACCAGTCTTCGTATAGATGCGGTTGAGCACGACCATGAAAGTGTCCTTGTTCTTAGGGCAAGATCCAGCCGGAAAACCGCTTCACACTTTTCGCAAACGCGGCCCTTCGGGTCCGGATCATGCCCTATCGCCCCATCGCCCAGACCGCGACCATGGCGATAACGATCGCGATGAACTGCAGCAGCACGCGCCAACGCATCAATTTCTGCGAGGTGTTGGGCGAGCCGCCACGCATCATGTTGACGAGGCCGAGCAGCAGCACCACCGCCACGGCGGCCACGGCGATCGGCAGAATGAAAGTACTCAGGAGAGATGCCATTTGGGGGTGATAACACCGTGTGCGGCGCTCCGCCATGGCGTTCCAAATCTGGCTTTTGATCCCATAATGTCAGAAGCTGGCCGAATGATTTCCGATTTGCTCGCATGGTCCGTCCTCCTCGCGTCTCCCCGCTTGCGGGGAGAGGCGCGAATCCGGGCCGCTCGCGAAGTGAGAGCAAACTTGCTCTGGGGCACACCGTGAAAGTCATCCGCACGATCTATGTCATCGTGGAAGACGCCTTCTACACGTTCCTGGCCGACGACGGCTGGGCGATCTCGAGCCATATCGCACTGTCGACGCTGATGGCGCTATTCCCGTTCCTGATCGTGCTGACTTCGCTCGCCGGCTTCTTCGGCTCCAAGGAGCTTGCCGACCAGGCAGCCGGGCTGATGCTCGAAGTCTGGCCGAAGCAAGTGGCCGATTCCCTGTCGGGAGAGATCCACGACGTGCTGACCACGACCCGCACGGGGGTGCTGACCATCGGCGCGGTGCTGTCGGTCTATTTCGCCTCCAACGGCGTCGAGGCGCTCAGGGTCGCGCTCAACCGCGCCTATGCGGTGGTGGAGATGCGGCGCTGGTATTGGCTGCGGCTGGAATCGATCGGCTACACGCTGGTTGCGGCCTTCACGGCGCTCGCGATGGCGTTCCTGATCGTGCTTGGCCCGCTCTTCATCGAGGCGGCGCGGCGACACATTCCACTGTTCGTCGAGTCAAACGAAAGTATTCTCACCTGGCTGCGTTACGGCATCACCATAGGCGCGCTGGTGGTGGCACTGGTCATCCTGCATGCCTGGCTGCCGGCGGGCCGACGCAGCTTTTTCCAGATCCTGCCCGGCATCGTCTTCACCATCGTTGCCTCGCTGATCTCGGGCATCGTGTTCGGCCAATATCTGGCGCGCTTCGCCAATAATTACGTCACGATGTATGCGGGGCTCGCCTCGGTAATCATCGCGCTGGTGTTTCTGTATTTCATTGCCGCGATCTTCGTCTTCGGCGGCGAGCTCAACGCCGCGATCATCAAGTCGCGACTTCCTCACGGCGTGTCGCTTCAAGCAGCGCAGTCGCTAAAGCCCGCGGGGACACAGGCTTGACCAGGAAGGCGTCGGCGCCGGCCTCGCGCGAGGCCGCCTCGTCCTCGCCACGACCGGACACGCCGATGATCGGGATCCGAGCCAGCGGCGCCTGCATTGTGCGGATACGCCTGATGGCCTCGACGCCGTCGATGCCCGGCAACACCATGTCCATCAGCACCGCATCGAAGCCACCCTGCGCGAGCCGGCTCACTGCATCCTCACCGCGCCCGATGAACTCGGCATGATGGCCGAGCTCGGTCAGGATCGTGTTGAGCACGACGCGGCCGAATGGATTGTCCTCGACGCTGAGCACGCGCAGCGCCGCCAGCGGCTCCGCTTCGCCGCCTTCCGTCTTGCGTGCCTTGGCCGGCCCCGCCGCATCGAGCGTGACGGTCAGGGTGAAGGTGGCGCCGCCGCTGCGCCGCGGTGCCACCGTGATGTCGCCGCCCATCGCACGCGCCAGCTGCTTGACCGAAGACAGACCGAGCCCGGCGCCGCCGAAGCGGGAGGCGATGGTGACATTGGCCTGGGTGAACGGGCGGAACAGCCGTTTGATCTCGGCCATGGTCAGGCCGATGCCGCTGTCGGAGACCGAGAAGGCGACGCCGACCCGGCGCTTGTCCTTGGCTTTGCCGCTCGCTTTGCCCTTGACGGGCCGCCAAGGCGCGGCCGAGATGGCCACAGCGCCCTGCTCGGTGAATTTGACTGCATTGTCGATCAGGTTCTCGAGTGCGGCGCGGAGGCGAACGGAATCGCCGACCACGAGGCCCGGGAGCTTGTCCGAGATGTCGACCTCGGCCTGAAGACCCTTGGCGGCGGCGCGACCAGCGAGCGAATCGCCGGTGCTGCGCGCGAGCGCGCGCAAATCAAACAGATCCTGCCGTAGCGTGCCGCTCTTGCCGGCGCCCTTGCCGGTCTTGGCGGCATCGACGAACAGCGTAGCGAGGTTAGCCAGATGCTCGGCACCGGCCTTGATGGTGTCGGCCCAACGCCGCTCCCGCTCGCCAAGATCGGAGGTCGAAAGCAAATCGCTGATCGCCAGAATGCCGGTCAGGGGCGTGCGGACCTCGTGGGCAAAGGCTGCAAGCGCCGCCTGAATCACGTCGGGCGCAACGGTGCTGCGCTCGCGCACTTTGCCGACCGCCCCGGCCCGCTTCCGAGGCGGCTGCCTGGACTTTCGCGTGGTGCGCGCTGCGCGCGTTTTCGCCGCCATAAATCCCCTTCGAAGTATCCTCTTCGAACCCCCGGGCTCAAGAGCGACCATGGCACGGCGGCCACCCCGGAGTCACGGCGCTGCTGTGCTAACCCCCAGAGAAACTTAGCCTAATCCCACGGTCGTGCGGATGGCGGCGGGCGAGATACCGGCCGCACGCAACTCCCGGAGGCCGGTCGAGCGGTCCGATTTCGACAGCTTCCGGCCATCCGTGCCGCGAATCAGGCCGTGATGCCGATAGATGGGTTCGGTCAGGCCGAGCAGAGCCTGAAGCAGTCGGTGAACCGAGGTGGCGTGAAACAGGTCCTGGCCACGCACGATCTCGGTCACGTCCTGGAGCGCGTCGTCGACCACCACAGACAGATGATAGCTGGTCGGCGTCTCCTTACGGGCCAGGATGACGTCGCCCCATGCCTCAGGTCGCGCGGCGACCAGGCCACGCTCGCCGTCGGGCCCCTCACCCAACTCGTTCCAGGTCAGACCGGAGACCTGCCGGCAGGCCGCCGCCATGTCGAGGCGCAAGGCGTAAGGCGCGCCAGAGGCAATCAGGCGCGATCGCTCGCTGGCCGGCAGCGAATTCGCCTCGCCAGGATAGAGCGGCGCGCCGTCGGGATCGCGCGGCCACGGCCCATCCGCCTCACGGGCGGCGACCAGCTTTGCGATCTCGGCGCGGCTCTCAAAAGCTGGATAGACGAGACCGAGTGCGGAGAGTTTTTCCAGCGCGGCGCGATAGTCGGCGAGACGCTCCGATTGCCGCCGCACCGGCGTTTCCCATGCGATCCCGAGCCAGGCGAGGTCTTCGTAGATCGCAGCCTCGAATTCCGGCCGGCAGCGCGTCGCGTCGATGTCTTCGATCCGCAGCAACAGCCGCCCGCCGGTTTCGCGCACGCGGTCGAAATTGAGCAGCGCAGAATAAGCGTGGCCGAGATGCAAGAGGCCGTTCGGGCTGGGGGCAAATCGGAAAACGGGTGGCGGCATCTGGCAAGATCTCGTCATGGCCAAGACTCTGTTACGATAGGAGATGGATGCGCGGGTCAAGCCCGTGCGTGACAAGTAGAGCGCCAATGACCATCCACCTCGAAACCCAGTCCGACCTCGAAGAAGCCGTTCACACGCTGGTCAAGCGCGATCCACGCCTCAAGCCTGTGCTAGAAATCGCAGGCATGCCGGCGTTGCGGCGGCGCGAGCCGGGCTTTGCGGGGCTTGCGCATATCGTTTGCGGGCAGCAGCTCTCGACCGCGAGCGCCGCCGCGATCTGGGGACGGCTGTCTGCGGCCTTCGATCCGTTCGACCATGAGGCGGTGCGCCGCGCCCGCACCGACCGGCTGGGACGGCTCGGACTATCAGCGGCCAAGATCAAGACGCTGAAACATCTGGCGCGCGAGATCGTCGCCGAGCGGCTGAACCTCGACGTGCTCACCGAGGAAGACGCCGATGCCGCGCATCACACGCTGGTCTCGCTGCCGGGCATCGGACCGTGGACTGCCGACGTCTATCTCTTGTTTTGCCTCGGCCATGGCGATGCCTGGCCCGCCGGCGACCTCGCCGTGCAGGAGGGAATCAGGATCGGCCTCGGCCTGAAGGCGCGGCCGACGGAAAAGCAGATGGCGCCGCTCGCCGAACCCTGGCGTCCGCTGCGTGGCGCCGCCGCACATCTGTGGTGGAGCTACTACCGCGCGATGAAGAACCGCGAGGGCGTCATCGCCGGCGGAGCGAACGCCGTTTCAAACAATGTTGCTGTTGCAAAGCGCGCAGCCGTAAAGGAGAAGATGCCGGCACGGAAAAAGCCGGGACCTTCACCATGACATCGACCGACTTCGTCGTCGCACGCAACGATCTCGCGCAATACAAGCTGATCGAGACCACCCTTCCCGATGCAGCACTCCTGCCCGCAGATGCGCTCCTGGTGAAGGTCGAGCGCTTCGCGTTCACCGCCAACAACATCACCTATGCCGTGATGGGCGACGAGCTGAAATATTGGCAGATCTTTCCGGCGCCGCAGGGATTTGGCAACATCCCGGTGTGGGGGTTCGGCGAGGTTATCGGCTCGCGACATCCGGATGTCGCCGTGGGCGAACGGCTGTTCGGCTATTTCCCGATGGCGACGCATCTCGTTATCGAAGCCGCAGATGTCAGCAAGCGCGCACTTCGTGACGGCACCGCGCACCGCAGCCAAGTCGCGCCGGTCTATAATCTCTATTCCCGTGTCACCGGCGATCCCGCTTTCGCCGGACATCAGGGTGATCTTCAGGCACTGCTGCGGCCGCTGTTCATGCTGTCGTTCCTGGTCGACGACTTCCTCGCCGAGAACGACGATTTCGGTGCACGCAGCGTGCTGCTGTCGAGCGCGTCGAGCAAGACCGCGTTTGGGCTCGCTCATCTCCTGCACAGCCGTGGCCGCAACGTGATCGGGCTGACCTCAGCGAACAATGTCGGTTTCGTCCGCTCGCTGCCCTGCTACGACGCGGTGGTGACCTACGATCGAATCCATTCGTTGCCACCGGAAAATCCGGTCGCTTTCGTCGACATGGCCGGCAGCAGTGCGTTGCGGGCCGGACTGCACAGGCATTTCGGCCATCAGATGGCTTGCTCGGTGCGTGTCGGTCTGACGCATCGCGCGACCGACGCCGACGAAGGCGTCTTGCCCGGCGCAAAGCCGCGCTGGTTCTTCGCGCCCGACCACATCCGCAAGCGCGCTAAGGATTGGGGTCCTGGCGGAATCGAGCAACGGTTTGGCGTGGCGTGGTCGGGGTTCACCCCGATGTTGGAGAGCAGCCTCCGCGTGGTCGAGAGCCGCGGCCCCGAAGCAGTGCAGCGCATTTATCTCGACACGCTCAAGGGGAGCATTCCGCCTGAGCAGGGGCATATGCTTTCCCTGCTCGGGTAAAGCGCTTTTGACACCGGTCGAACCAGTATAGCGTCCACCTCAGAGGAAACGCCGCGAAGACGGCCACGAGGTCGCGCATGCTGGATCGCACGAAGGATATGGCCGTGTCCGCGCAAGCCTGGCTCGATGAATTCGAGCGCGCGCTGGGCCAGCCCGATCGCGCCGCGCTCGACCGTCTCTTCCTCGCTGACTGCTTTTGGCGCGACGCGCTGGCGCTAAGCTGGAACCTGCAAACGCTCGCCGGTCGCGATGGGATCGTACGGGCGCTGGCCGCACTTTCACTCAACGCGGCGCCGCGCAGTTTCAAGATCGCGCCAAACCGCGCAGCGCCGCGCTGGGTGACGCGCGCCGGCACCAACACTATCGAGACCATCTTCAGTTTCGAGACCGCGCTCGGCCGCGGCAGCGGCATCCTGCGGCTCGTGCCCGATATCGCCGACGGCGACCGGCTGAAGGCGTGGACACTGCTCACCGCGCTCGAGGAGCTCAAAGGATTCGAGGAACAGCTCGGCACCTCGCGGCCGCGAGGACAAGCCTATTCGCGCGATTTCCGCGGACCGAACTGGCTCGATCAGCGCAACGCCTCGCGCGACTATGCCGATCGCGAGCCAGTCGCGCTGGTGGTCGGCGGCGGCCAGGCCGGGCTTGCGATCGCCGCGCGGCTGAAGCAGTTGCAGATCGACACGCTGATCGTCGATCGCGGGGCGCGGATCGGCGATACCTGGAGGAAGCGCTATCACGCGCTGACCCTGCACAATCAGGTGCAGGTCAATCACATGCCCTATATGCCGTTTCCGCCGAGCTGGCCGACCTACATCCCCAAGGACAAGCTCGCGAACTGGTTCGAGGCTTATGTCGATGCCATGGAGCTCAACTTCTGGACCGGCGCTGAGTTCGAGGGCGGCGCCTATGATGAGGCCGGGGATCACTGGACGGTGACGCTGCGCCGCGCCGACGGCAGCGAGCGCACCATGCACCCGCGCCACGTGATCATGGCGACCGGCGTCAGCGGCATCGCCAACATCCCTGACATTCCGACGCTCGATCGTTTCAAGGGCACGCTACTGCATTCGAGCCGCTATGAAGACGGCGAGAACTGGACAGGCAAGCGCGCCATCGTCATCGGCACCGGCAACAGCGGCCATGACATCGCGCAGGATCTCTATTCCAGCGGCGCTGAGGTGACGCTGGTGCAGCGATCGCCGACGCTGGTCACCAATATCGAGCCGTCGGCGCAACTGGCCTACGCGACCTACAATGACGGCACGCTGGAGGACAACGATCTGATCGCCGCGTCAATGCCGACGCCGCTGGCGAAAAAGACCCATGTGATGCTGACCGAGCAGTCGAAGGAGCTCGACAAGGACCTGCTCGACGGCCTTCGCCGCGTCGGCTTCAAGCTCGACTTCGGCGAGGGCGGCACCGGCTGGCAGTTCAAGTACCTGACCCGCGGCGGCGGCTATTATTTCAACGTCGGCTGCTCCAACCTGATCGTCGAAGGCGCGATCAAGCTGAAGCAGTTCGAGGACATCGAGAGCTTCACGGAAGGCGGCGCGCAGATGAAGGACGGCTCGGCCGTCGCAGCCGATCTGATCGTGCTCTCCACCGGCTACAAGCCGCAGGAATACCTGGTGCGAAAGCTGTTCGGCGATGGCGTCGCCGACCGCATCGGCCCGGTCTGGGGCTTTGGCGACGGCTTTGAGCTGCGCAACATGTATGCGCGCACGAAGCAGCCCGGCCTGTGGTTCATCGCCGGTAGCCTGGCGCAATGCCGGATCAACTCGAAATTCCTCGCGCTCCAGATCAAGGCGATCGAGGAAGGGATTTTGGGACGTGAGGTGGGGACAGCTTAAGCCCATTCGTCATTGCGAGCGCAGCGAGGCGATCCAGCATCTTTCCGCGGAGACAGTCTGGATCTCTTCGCTGCGCTCGCAATGACGATGTGGATACAGACAAGCGCAACAGAGACAACTGAAGGAAGGGCCACCCATGCCAGCCATTCTCGGCACCGGCGAGCACCGCTACCGCGTCGTCGAAAACTTTGCGAAACTTCCCGATGGCTGGCAGCTGAGTGACGTCGCTTCGGTCGCGGTCGACAGCAAGGACCACGTCTACGTCTTCAACCGCGGCGAACATCCGATGGTGGTGCTCGACCGCGAAGGCAATTTCTTGCGCAGCTTTGGCGAAGGCCTGTTCTCGCGCGCGCATGGCCTGCATATCGATGCCGACGACAATCTCTACTGCACCGACGACGGCGACCACACCGTGCGCAAATGCACCACCGACGGCAAGGTGCTGCTGACGATCGGTATCCCCAAAAAGCCGGCGCCCTTCATGAGCGGCGAGCCGTTCCACCGCTGCACCCACACCGCGCTGTCGCCGAAGGGCGAGATCTACGTCTCCGACGGCTACGGCAATGCGCGGGTGCACAAATATACGCCGGACGGCAAGCTGATGAAGAGCTGGGGTGAGCCCGGCACCGACCCCGGCCAGTTCAACATCGTGCACAATATTGCGACCGACGCCGACGGCTGGGTCTATGTCGCCGACCGCGAGAACCATCGCGTGCAGGTGTTCGATGGCGAGGGCAAATACGAGACGCAATGGAACAATCTGCATCGACCCTGTGCGCTGTGCTGTTGCGGCGGGCGCAAGAGCCCGACCTTCGTGATCGGCGAGCTCGGCCCCGGCCTCGACGTCAACCGCCATGTTCCCAATCTCGGCCCGCGGCTCTCGATCGTCGACGCCAAGGGAAGGCGCATCGCGCGGCTCGGCGGCGAGAAAGGCCCGGGCGTTTCCAGCGGGAAGTTCTTGGCGCCGCACGGCCTCGCACTTGATTCGAGAGGCGACATCTACCTCGGCGAAGTCGGCGTCACCAATTGGAAGGCCAGCTTTGGAGACCAAGACATGCCCGCAGAGGTGCGCGCGACGCGGTGCTTGCAGAAGCTGGAAAGGGTGTCGGAGTAACTGCTGCCGCAAAGCCCAACAGAAGGCCTGTTCCGCGCCGGCTCCCTGCCGCCCCCCGTGCCAAAATCGCGGCGTTTCTGGGCGTTTGCCACCCTGCCGCCGCATTGCATGCGCCTGAATAAGTCGCTCAACGGGCTTCACAATCCCGTCACGCTGCATGTAGTATGTCAGTACATGCTGCTTCGCAGCGTATATTGGAGGCCGGGAGCGTTACTTGAACGCACATGTCTCGCAAGGCAGTTGGCCGGTGCTGGTCCTGAACGCGGACTTCCGGCCGCTGAGTTACTACCCACTGTCTCTGTGGTCGTGGCAGGACGCGATCAAGGCGGTGTTCCTCGACCGCGTCAATATCGTAGCGCATTACGACCAGGCGGTTCACAGTCCCACGCTGCAAATGCAGCTGCCGAGCGTGGTTTCGCTCAAATCCTTCGTCAAGCCGACCACGCATCCCGCCTTCACCCGGTTCAACGTCTTCTTGCGCGATCGTTTCGCCTGCCAATATTGCGGTTCGCCGGAAGACCTCACCTTCGATCACATCATCCCGCGCAGCAAAGGCGGCCAGACCACCTGGGAGAACGTGGTCGCGGCGTGCTCGCCCTGTAATTTGCGCAAGGGCAATCTCACGCCGGCTCAGGCAAAGATGTTTCCGCGCCAGAACGCGTTCGCACCGACCGTGCACCAGCTCCACCGCAACGGTCGCCTGTTCCCGCCGAACTATCTGCACGACAGCTGGCTGGACTACCTCTACTGGGATACGGAGCTGGATCCGTAGGGCTTGCGCCGCCTCACGCCCCGATCGCGTTGCTCGCCACCACGTCCCGATAGAAGGCCGCGCTCAGCTTCGGCACCCTCGCCTGCGTCTCGAAGTCGACCCGGTAAAGGCCGAAGCGCTTGCCGTAGCCGAAAATCCACTCGAAATTGTCCATCAGGCTCCACAGGAAATAGCCGCGGATCGGAACGCCTTCGGCGATGGCGCGCTGCATCTGGGTCAGATAGTTGCGCAGGAACATGATGCGGTCGAGGTCGTAGATCTGGCCGTCGGCGGAAATCCTGTCCTCGGACGAGGTACCGTTCTCGCTGATGTAGATGTTCTCGATGTTCCAAATCTTCGCGGCGAGGCGCGGGGCCCAGTAGATTACTTCGGGGCCGACCCGCAGCCATTCCGAATTCATGTGGGGGAACGAGGTCGGGAACGGCAGCACATGGAAGCCCGGCGCGCGATCGGAGGCGGTGACGTAGAATTGCGGCGCGTAGATATTGAGTCCGACGAAATCATTCGGCGTTCCGATGATCTTCAATTCCTCCGCCGTGAACTTCGGCGCGTCGGCACCGGCATAAGCGAGGAAACCGTCAGTGTACTTGCCCTCCAGCACCACGCCGAGGAAGCCGGCGTTGAGCTCGCGTGTTGCGATCTCGGCGGCGCGGATGTTTTCCGGTGTCGCGATCGCCGGCACGCATGCCGCGATGTTCTCGGCTGCGCCCACGCGGGTGCCGGCGCGTCCGGAGGCGCGGATCGCCTGCACGGCAAGCCCATGCGCCAGCGCGACGTGATGGCGCGCCTGGTTGAGCTGCGCGGTCGGCAGCTTGAGGCCGGGCGCGTCGATGCCCCAGCCATAGCCGAAGTTCACGAAGCGTCCGACCTCGTTTACAGTAAAAATGTTCTTGACGCGATCGGTCAGGCGCGCAGCGACGTAGCCGGCGAAATCGGCAAACGCTTTTGACGTATCACGCGACGACCATCCGCCGACACGATCCTGCAGCGCTTGTGGCAGGTCCCAGTGGTAAAGCGTCGCATAGGGCTCGATGCCACTTGCAAGCAGCTCGTCGACGAGACGGTTGTAGAAGTCGAGTCCTTTTGGATTGGGCTGCCCCGATCCATCGGGAAACACGCGCGACCATGCAATCGAGAAGCGGTAAGCCTTGACACCTAGCGCCTTGATCAGCGCGACGTCTTCCTTGTAGCGGCGATAGTGCTCATTGGCGCGGTCACCGGTGGAACCATCCTCGATCTTGCCCGGCGTGTGGCTGAAAGTGTCCCAGATCGACTTGCCGCGGCCATCTTCGTCGACCGCACCTTCGATCTGGTAGGACGAGGTCGCCGTGCCCCACAAGAAGCCCTTCGGGAAAGGCCCGCCGCGCTCAACCGAAGCGGATGTTTCATTCCCTGCAGCCTTTTCCTGCTCCGCAGTTCTGGCGCCCGTCGCTGTGCCAAGCGCGGCCAGGCCCGCAAGTTTTGCAAAATCGCGCCGTGAGACGTCGATCGGCATCGCTATCTCCGCGCCTGCTCCACATCGATCTGATAGGCGGAAATCCGGTCGATCTCGAACGCGACGCTCTCGGGCGATTCCGCATCGACCGGGCTGACCCCGGGAAAGAATTTTGATCCGATCGCGAGATTGACAATCATGTACATGGGATCGTCGAAGCCGATCGGCACCTTGATATCGGAGACCGGCCTGCGGTCTATGAAATAGACCAGGCGATCCTCCTCCCACAGTACACCGTAATTGTGGAATGCGCGCGAAGCATCGCCGACCGCAAAATCGAAGCCGCAAGACTGGATCTTCTGGGTCGACGGAATCCGCCAATGCGTGGTCATGACGAGATCGCCAGGCCTCTCGCCACGGCCTTCCAGCACGTCGACCTCCGGCGGCCAGCCGCCGTCATCCGCCAGCATCCAGAACGCCGGCCACACCGCGTGGCCGACCGGCACCTTGGCACGGATTTCGAAATAGCCGTGCTTCTGCGCGAACGTGCCCTGCGTCGTCAGGACTCCCGAGATGTACTCGTTGTTGAAAAGAACTGGCTTCAGTTCCGGTGGCGTGCGGCTGGCGACGATCGACAGCACGCCGTTCGTGACCTTGAACGGATCGAGCCCGAGCGGCACCCCCGCACGCCCGGCGTAGCGCGGATCGACATAGATCTGCTGTTCGCCATTGGCGCTGGTCTTGCGCTTGAAGTCGGAGCCATCGCCGCCCCAATAGCGGGCGTCCGGCCAAGCGGCGCCGCCAGCATAATGCGGCACCCAGCGTCCGTGCGAGAGCGGATGCTCATCGAAATCGTCGTTGAAGGTCCGATGCAGCGGCAGGAACTCGAGCGAAGAGGTATTGACTGCTTCCAGCTTGCGGCACTCGATCGTGGAAGGATCGGTGGTGACCTGCAGCGACAGGCCGCGCGGCGCGTCACCAAGCTCGTCCTGCGCGGCACTCAACGCCGGCAAGGTCAACAAACCGATCGCAGCCAGAGCGCCTTTCGTCCCACGGTCGATCATCGCCGTACATCGAATATATGAGGAACTTCGCAGAAATTAGCTCGCCACTAACTGAACCGGCAAGCGCACCCATCCGACGCGCGCGGGCGATTTCGAAAAGACATCGCGCCCCCTCACAGAAACCGGCCGAAAATCGTTTCACCTCGGCACAAAATCAGCGAACGAGCGGCCTCGATCCTCGCGCCTCCATTCCGCCATTTGGGCGCCCCCCGCCAAAATCCTTCCCTATTCGTTACTGTCCCTTAAGCCTCCAATGGCAGTTTGGCAGAAATCTGCGGACCCCGCCCACGCCGCCACCAATCCGACAGGTTCGAGGTCGCCGCCACCATGCTCGCCGAAACACTGGAACAGGTTCGGTTCTCGCCGTCGAAGCGGACGACTTATGTGCGCTTCGTGCTGGCCGCACTGGCGGCGATCGTGGCGTTCAAGACGTTCTGGTTCGCGCGCTGGGGCGGCTGGGCGGATCGCGAGCTCGCCGATTTCGACGCCTTCCACATTGTCGCGCAGCGCGTCTGGCGTGGCGATCTCGATCAGGCCTATCATTTCGACGCGCTGCTGAAGATGCAGATGGAAGCCGCCGGCGGCGTGACCGGCTTCATGCCCTGGACCTATCCGCCGCAATACGGTCTCCTGCTCGCGCCGTTCGCGTTCCTTCCGGTCGGCGTCGGCTATCTCCTGTTCACGACCGCGACACTGGCGCTCTATCTTCTGGCGCTGCGCGCGATCTCGGGCACGAATTTCGCGCTAGCGCTGGTGATCCTGTTTCCAGCACTCGCGATCACCATCGGCTGCGGACAGAACGGCTTTCTCACCGGCGCGCTGATCGCGCTGGTCTGCCTCAACGTCGACCGGCGGCAATGGCTCGCCGGCCTCGCACTCGGCGCCATGGTCATCAAGCCGCACCTTGCCATTGCGCTAGGCGTCTACCTGCTGGCGACGCGGCGATGGCTCGCGCTCGCGACCGCTGCAGTCGTGGTGGTGACGAGCTCGCTTATCTGCACGTTACTGTTCGGCTGGCAGATCTGGATCGCGTGGCTAGGGGCGATCAGGGAATCGGCGAGCTTTCTCGAGCAGGGATTCTACCCGTTGTTTCGCATGATCTCGACCTATGCTGCACTCTACAAGGCCGGCCTTCCGGCGAGCGCCGCCTTCTGGGGACAGGTCGTCGTCGGGGGCCTGGCCTTGCTCGCCGTCCTCGTCGGCGCGGCCCGCGGCCTATCGTTGAAATTCGCACTCGGCATCACCGTGATGGTGTCGGTGATGATCAGCCCCTATGCCTATGATTACGACCTGCCGATCCTCGGGATCGGGCTGGCGCTGGCGCTGCCCGATCTCGCGGGGATGGCGAGTTCGCGCGAGCGCGATGTGGCGTACGGGCTGATCCTGTTCGCAGGCGCCTATGGGCTGTTGCAGTCGGGACGGCTCGCCGTTCAGTTCGGACAAAAGGCCGACCCCAGCCAGCATTTCGCACCCGCCCTCGGCGGCTTCGCGTTGATGGCGCTGCTGGTTCTGCTGTTGCGGGTGCTGTGGCGCGGGACACAGCCTGCATCGGTCCTGCCGCAGGCCGCACCCGTCGCAAAATAATTCTTCTCGATCCGACACGCGGATCATCGAACCTGACGGAACCGGAAAGGGTGGTCCCCGTTCAATTGGGAGCGATGCGGCGGCGCGCGCAGGCACGCGCCTGCGCCCGCCGCACCGCAACCAAGGGAGGCGCACCCATGCCCACAGCCGAGAAGGATCATGTCTACAAGATCCTGGAGCTGGTCGGATCGTCCGAGTCCTCGATCGAGGACGCCATCAAGAACGCAGTCAGCCGCGCGTCCAAGACCATCCGCGAGATGAAATGGTTCGAGGTGGTGCAGACCCGCGGCCACATCGAGAACGGTGCGGTGCGTCACTACCAGGTGACGCTGCGCGTCGGGTTTACGCTGGAAGGCTAACCCCGCTCCTCCTTCGCCGGATGCGGTGGCAATAGGACCTTCGCGTCTGCGTCCATCCGATGACGACGGACTTGCGCTCGGTGGCGTGTTGGATATCACTCTGCTCGCGGCCGGATGTACCGGCCGGGTCCAGAGTGTCGCCGTGACTGATCAAATCAAGCTCGTCCTCTTCGACATGGACAATGTCCTCTGCGACTATGACAGGGGAAAGCGCATCGCGCGCCTGGCGGAGCTTGCGGGATCGACAGACGAATATGTTCATCGAGCCATATGGGACAGTGGCTTCGAGCTGCTCGGCGATTCCGGCACGCTCGATGGCGCTGCCTATCTGCGCGGCTTCGGCGAGCGTATCGGCTATCCGCTGTCGCTCGACGAATGGGTGGAGGCGCGACGCCGCTCGATGCAGGCCGATTGCGCCATGCTGGAGATTGTCGAAGACTCGCGCCGAACCGTCGATATCGCCATCCTGACCAACAATACCACGCTGGTTGCCGATCACATCGATACGCTGCTGCCGGAATTGCGGCCGCTGTTCGGCTCCAGGATCTACACCTCGGCGCAGTTCAAGACGGCGAAGCCCGATCCGCTCTGCTACCGCCTCTGCGTTTCAGAGCTCGAGGTCGAACCGGAGAATGTGCTCTTTGTCGACGACCTTGCGGCCAATGTCGCGGGAGCGCGGCAGGCGGGTCTCCTCGCGCATCACTACACGTCCGTGGAGACGTTCAAGCAAACTCTTTCGGCTCACGGCCTGCTTCGCAGGCAGTGAACGACGTCAGGCGAGATCGACGCCGCGCCGCTCCGGGATCAGCACGAGCAACGCCACGATGTCGATGAGATATAGCAGCGCAAGACCTGCGATCGCGGTTGGAAAGCCGTAGGCGGCACTGACGATGCCGACCACCAGCGGGCCGAAGCCGGCGACCGCTCGACCGATGTTGAAGAACACGTTCTGCGCAGTGGCGCGCGCCGCGGTCGGATAAAGCTCGCTCATCAGCGCACCGTAGCCACCGAGCATGCCGTTGACGAAGAAGCCCATCACCGCTCCGCCGATCAGCAGCGCACCGGCGGATGTCAACTGCGAATAGACCACCACCATGATGGCCGCGCCCAGCATGTAGGTCAGGAACGCGGGACGACGGCCGAAACGGTCGGCCGCATGACCGAACAGGAAGATGCCGAGCGCCATCCCGGCAATCGTCACCGCGGTCCAGAGCGCCGATTGCGTCAGGCCATAGCCGAACCGCGTCGAGAGATAGTTCGGCAGCCAGATCATGATGCCGTAATAGCCGAAATTCTGCACGGAGCAGAGGATGATCATGCCGATGCCGATCCGGGTCGTCTCCGCATCGACCACGAGCGCACGAAGTGACGAACCGGCATCTGCAGCCTTTGCCTGATGCGCGATGAAGACGTCAGGCTCGTGCAGCTTGCGCCGGATCACGTATGCGATCACCGCCGGAAACACGCCGAGCGCGAACATCCCGCGCCAGCCGATGACCGGTAACAGGACCGGCGTCACCAGCGCCGCCATGAGCACGCCGAACTGCCAGCCAAGCCCCACGTAAGACGTTGCCCGCGCGCGCTTGCTCGCAGGCCAGGCCTCCGCCACCAGCGCCATGCCGATGCCGAACTCGCCGCCGAGGCCGATGCCGGCGACGGCCCGATAAGCCAGGAGGTCCCAATAGCCCTGCGCCAGCGCGCAGAGGCCGGTGAAGATCGCGAACAGGACGATACTCCAGGTCAGAACCCGAACGCGGCCAAGCCGGTCCGACAGCATGCCGAAGCCGACGCCGCCGACGACCGCGCCGACCAGCGTTCCTGTCACCAGCGAGGCCGCTTGCGGCTGCGTGAGATGAAGGTCCTTCGAAATCGCCGTCAGCATGAAGCCGAGGATGAGGAGGTCGAACCCATCCATGGCGTAGCCGAGCGCCGATCCCCACAGCGCCCGGCGCGCTTCCGCATCGCGATCGGTCGGGGCCGTATCAATCGCGCCGAGAGTGACGTCCTGTACCTGGCTCATACGTCCCCCTACGCCAGTCCATCCCTCGCGATCAAGGCCTCCAAGGACCTATGCACCGCGCAACTTCAGGCCAGATGACATGCCACGAAATGCCCACCTGTGCCTTCCTTCAGCTCCGGCGCGGCTTCGGCGCAGCGGGGCTGGGCAATCGGGCAGCGGGTGTGGAAGTGGCAGCCCGACGGCGGTTTCATCGGGCTCGGCACGTCTCCCTTGAGGCGGATGCGGTTGCGCTTGAGCTTGGGATCCGGCACCGGCACGGCAGAGAGCAGCGCCTTGGTATAGGGATGCTGCGGATTGCGATAGAGATCGCTGGCCTTCGCCAGCTCGACGATACGGCCGAGATACATCACCGCGACGCGGTCGGAGATGTGCTCGACCACCGACAGGTCGTGCGCCACGAAGAGATAAGTGAGGTTCAGCTCGGCCTGGAGATCTTCCAGCAGATTGATGACTTGCGCCTGGATCGAGACGTCGAGCGCGGATACCGGCTCGTCGCAGACGATCAGCTTCGGCTCGACCGCGAGCGCCCGCGCGATCACGATGCGCTGACGCTGGCCGCCGGAGAATTCGTGAGGATAACGTCGCATGTGCTCGGCCTTGAGGCCGACCTTGACCAGCAAGCCCGCGACGCGTTCCTCCCGCTCCCTGGCATTGGCTGCCAGATTGTGGATGGTGAAGGCCTCGCCGAGGATGGAGCCGACCGTCATGCGCGGATTGAGCGAGGCGAACGGATCCTGGAACACCAGCTGCATGTTTCGCCGCATCGCGCGCAAATCGTTGCCGCCGAGTTGGCGCACGTCCTGGCCGTCGAAGGTGACTTCGCCGTCAGTCGGCTCGATCAGGCGCAGCACGCAGCGCCCCGTCGTCGACTTGCCGCAGCCGGATTCGCCGACGAGACCAAGAGTCTCGCCGCGATTGACGGAGAACGACACGCCATCGACCGCATAGACAGTGCCGACCTGGCGCGACAACAGGCCGCCGAGCACGGGGAAATATTTCTTCAGGCCGCTGACGCGGAGCAAGGGCTCGCTCATGCCGCGCCTCCCGATTGCGGATCGCCGAGATGACAGGCCATGCGGTGGCCCGGCGCAATCACGCGCAGCAGCGGCTCCTTCTCGGTGCAGACGTTCATGGCGAACTTGCAGCGCGGCGCAAAGCGGCAGCCGACCGGCGGATTGATCAGGATCGGCACCGAACCGCCGATTGCCTCGAGCCGCGTCTTGTGCTCGCTATCGAGATCGATGCGCGGGATCGACCGGATCAGGCCTTGCGTATAGGGATGGCGCGGATCGGCGAAAAGAGCGTCGACGCCGGCCTCCTCCACCACCTTGCCGGCATACATCACGACGACGCGCTGAGCCGTTTCGGCGACGACGCCCATGGCATGGGTGATCAGCATCACCGCCATGCCGAAGCGCTCCTTCATGTCCTGGAGCAGGTCGAGGATCTGCGCCTGGATGGTGACGTCGAGCGCGGTGGTCGGCTCGTCGGCGATGATCAGCTTGGGCTTGCAGGCCAGCGCCATCGCGATCATCACGCGCTGGCGCATGCCGCCGGAGAACTGGTGCGGATAGTTGTGCACACGGCCTTCGGCGTTCGGAATCTGCACCAGCTTCAGCATCTCGATGGTGCGCTCGAGCGCCTGCCTCCGGGTGACGTTCTCGTGGCGGCGCAGGCTCTCGGCGATCTGTTCGCCGACCGTGAGCACCGGATTGAGCGAGGTCATCGGCTCCTGGAAAATGAAGCCGATCTCCTTGGCTCTGATGTCATCGAGCTGTTTGCTCGTCAACGGCACCAGATCACGGCCCTCAAAGATGATCTCGCCGGCCGCGATGCGGCCCGGCGGCATGGCGATCAGCTTCAGGATCGACATTGCAGTCACGGTCTTGCCGCAGCCGGACTCGCCGACGACGCAGAGCGTCTCGCCCTTGTTGATGGTGATGTCGACACCGTCGACGGCCTGGAGGATGCCATCGTCGGTGGAGAAGTGGGTCTTGAGACCTTTGATCTCGAGCAACGGCACCATCAGATCACCCGTCGCGCATCGAGTGCATCGCGCAGACCGTCGCCGATGAAGTTGATGGCGACCACCGCGATGAAGATCGCGCCGCCCGGAAACAGGGCCCAGTGCGGGCCGATGTCGAGGAAGTCCTTGGCGTCGAACAGCAGCCGGCCCCAGGTCG
Organism: Bradyrhizobium zhengyangense; assembly: GCF_022012555.1. Classification (NCBI taxonomy): domain Bacteria; kingdom Pseudomonadati; phylum Pseudomonadota; class Alphaproteobacteria; order Hyphomicrobiales; family Nitrobacteraceae; genus Bradyrhizobium; species Bradyrhizobium zhengyangense. Next base: position 60,773 of record NZ_JAKLTZ010000006.1, read on the forward strand.
GGGTATCGGGCGGGAAGCCGAGACCAAGAAAGGACAGCGTCGATTCCGCGATGATCGCGGCGGCAACGTCGATGGTGCCGGCGATGATGACCGGGCCGAGCGCATTGGGCAGGATGTGCTTCACCACCTGCCGCACCGGGCTCGCGCCGAGCGCACGCGCGGCCTCGACAAACTCCTTCTCACGGATCGACAGGAACTGTGCACGGACGAGGCGCGCCACCGGCATCCAGCGCAGGCCGCCGATCACGAGCACGATCAGGATGAAGATGCCACCCTCGGGACCGAACATCGCTTTCAGCCCGTCGCGAAACAGATAGATCAGCATCAGCAGCAGCGGCAGCTGCGGCAGCGACAGAAAGAGGTCGGTGAGCCACATCAGACCGTGCCCGAGCGCGCCGCGCGACATGCCGGCCAGCGCGCCAACCAGCGTGCCGATGACCACCGACACCAGCATCGCGGCAAGCCCGACGGCAAGCGAGATGCGGCCGCCATAGATCATGCGCGCCAGGATGTCCTGGCCGAGATCGTCGGTGCCGAAGGGATGGGCGAGCGACGGCCCCTGCAGGCCGGCGACGATGTCGATGTCGTTGATCTTGACGCGCCAGATCAAAGGGCCGACGACGACGGCCAAAATCAGAACGAGAAGCAGGAAGGCGCTGACCACGGCGAGCTTGTGGCGGCTATAGCGCCGCCACGTCTCGCGCCAGGGCGAGTAGACGCCCCGCTTAGCGGAGGGAGATGCGAGGATCAAGCCAGCCATACAGGACGTCCGCGATGAGATTGAACAGCACGACAAGGCAGGCGAAGACGAAAGTGACGGCCATCACCACCGGCGTGTCGTTGGAAAGGATGGAGGAGATCAGCAGCGATCCGATGCCAGGAATACGGAAGATCTGCTCGGTGACGATGGCGCCGCCGAACACGGCGGGCATCTGCAGCGCAATCAGCGTGACGACCGGGATCATGGCGTTGCGCATCACGTGCTTGACGATGACCTTGGCCTGGCCGAGACCCTTGGCGCGCGCCGTGGTGACGTAGTCAAGCCTGATGACGTCGAGCATCGCCGAACGGACGAAGCGCGTCATCGATGCCGCCTGGAACAGGCCGAGCACCGCCACGGGCATGATGGCCTGACGGATCATCTCCAGCACCCAGCGGATGCCGGTGGCCTTGATGTCGGTGGTGTAGACAAAGGGCAGCCAGTCCAGCGTCACCGAGAAGATTAGGATGAACAGGAGACCGGTGAAGAAGGTCGGCAGCGAGAAGCCGATGAAGGCGAGCGTATTCGCGATCTGGTCGAACAGCGAATAGGGCTTTGTGGCGGCGTAGACCCCGACGGGGATTGCGATCAGGAGCGCCAGGACCTGCGCGGAGCCGATCACGTAGAGCGTGGCCGGCAGGCGCTGGAGGATCAGCCTGTCGACGTCCATCCTGCTGACGAAGGAGAAGCCCCAATCCCCATGCGCCATGGCAGAGAGCCAGTGCAGGTAGCGGAGATAGATCGGATCGTCGAGGCCGAACCTGGCCCGAAGTGCAGCCTGCACTTCGGGTGGCACGTTCGGATTGGTCGCCAACTCCGAAAACGGATCGCCGGGCGCAAGAGCCAGCACGAAGAACAGGACCGCCGAAATGCCGAGCAGGCTCGGAATAGCGATCAGAAGGCGGCGCAGGACATACTGGCTCATGGGGAAGAATCCCGTCTATGCCCGCGCGATCATGCTCCCCTGTACCAGTCCTGGATGTTGTCGGTCCGGTTGGCCCAGCCCGAGACGACCGGCTGCAGCGTGGTGGCGCAGGCATCCACCGTCAGGCGGTGCATCACCGGGATGAATACGGTTTCCTGCCACAGCATGTCATTGCACTTGATGTAGAGCGCGGCCCGCTTGACCGGGTCGGTCTCGGTCTCCGCAGCCTCAATCGCGGCGTCGTAATCCTTGTTGACCCAGCGCGGGAAGTTCTGCCCTTGCCATTTGTTGTCTTTGCTGGCGATCTGGCTCGAGGTGTAGCGCTTCATGTGCAGCGCAGGATCCGGCTGCGTCATCGGGATCTGGAACTCCTCGATGTCGGTGTAGAACTTCGAGTAGGTGTCGGGATTGGCGACGTCGGAGGAGAAGAACACCGAGGCGACGACCGATTTCAGCTCGACGTCGATGCCCGCCTTCTGGCAGGCCTGCTTGACGATCGCCTGAGTCTTCTGGCGCGGACCGTTGATCGAGGTCTGGTAGACGAACTTCAGCTTCTTGCCGTCCTTCTCCCGGATGCCGTCGGCACCGGCCTTCCATCCGGCCTTCTCCAGCAGCGCGATCGCCTTGTCGACGCTGAACTCCCATTTGGTGTTCTTGGACACGAAGTCGTCGGGACCATTGAGGTAGTTCGCGGTGGTGCGACCGGCGCGGCCGTAAATCGCCTTCTTGACGGACTCGCGGTCGACCAGCAACGCGAGCGCCTGACGGACCGCGAGGTCCGACAGAATCGGGTGCTTGGTCTTCATCGAGGACCGCTCACCATCGACCTCGGTATTCGGATCGGTGAAGTTGATCGCAATGAACTCGATGTCGCCGCCCACGGCATAGGTGGTCTTGCCCTTGCCACCCTTCTCGAGACGCAGCAGCACTTCGTCCTCGACCTGCATGTTCCAGGCGAAATCGAACTCGCCGGTCTGGATCACCGCTCGCGCCGCGGAGACGGCATCGCCGCCCCCCTTCATCTCAATGGTGTCGAAATGTGGACGGTTGGGCATGTGGTAGTCGGGATTGAGCTCACCGCGGATCAGGTCGCCCGGCTTGAACTCGACGAACTTGTAGGGGCCGGTGCCGACCGGAGCCAGGTTGGCCGGCGCTTCGCGGGACTTCGATCCCTTGTAGTCCGCAAACAGATGTTTCGGGATAACGCATCCATAGGCGCCGACGAACGCATTCGCCCAGAACGGAGTCGGATTCTTGAACAGGATACGGATGGTCAAGTCATCCACCTTTTCGACCGTCATGTCGGCATAGGTGCTGATGGAGACGGCCGCCGTGGCAGGGTCGCTGACATAAGCCCAGGTAAAGACGAAATCGTCGGCCGTCAGGGGTTTGCCGTCGTGCCATTTGACACCGGGCTTGATCTTCCAGGTCACCGACTTGCCGTCAGCGGTAAGGCCGCCATTCTTGATTGACGGGATCTCGGCGGCGAGGATCGGATTGAGGTGGCCGTCGACATCCCAGCTGGCGAGCGGCTCATAGAACAGACGCGAGCCATCCTGATCCTTGGTGCCGGTGGCGAAATGCGGATTGAGCAAGGTCGGTCCTTGCCACCACAACAGCTTGAGCGGGCCACCGCCGCCGCGCTTGGTCGGGGGATATGGCGACGGGCTCTGGGCCATGGCGACGCCGCCGATGGCGAGAATCTGATTCGCCAGGGGGGCGGTGAGGCCGACCGCGGCCAAGCGCTGAATGAAGGCGCGGCGATCCATCCGCCCGTCCTTCACCTTACCGATCATCGAACGCAGTTCTTTGTCCAGCATGGTTGTCCCCCGTCTGGTTCCCATATGCTTGTAGGCGGCCGCGCGGAACGGCCACCGGGTTTTGGCTGGCGGTAGATGGCACACCGAATAGGCCGCACGTCAACTGCAGCCGTGTGTGTGCAAACGATGTTCTGGCTGTCTGTTGGGCAAAACTTCATTCCGCAGCCCAACGGTTCGGCATACCAGCGCCAAAATCCGCTGGAAACCTAGTTGCACTGCGAAAAATTTGTTCGCGAGATCAGACGAAGTATCGAGATGGAATTCTACGCTACGGACATATTGAGCGGCGGCGCGACGTGGTCCGGCAGCGGGCAGACATAAGGCGTCTTGGCCGTCCGCTTCGTCAAATCGGCCTTCGCAGCCTTGATCAGTTCCGGTTCAGTCAACGCCTTGATGCCGAGGCCGGCCATAGCCTTGGCCGCCTGCACCATCGCCTTGTGGGCGTGAGCGCTCTTGCCCTGCGCCACCACCTGCCAAGTGTGGAACGGCGTGCCGATTGCAACCGTCGGTGCGTGTACCTGCACGGTCGGCACGACCCAGCTGACATCACCCACATCGGTCGAACCGACTAACGGGTTGCGCTTGGCATCCAGCGGCACCAGGAAGTCAGCCAGCGGCCGCTCCGTCGGCTCCATGCCGATCGCGTAATAGACCGACGCGATGTCCTTGTCGGTCAGCGTCGCGCGGATCTCGCTGGCAAAGCCCTTGTCGGTGTCGTCGAAATGCGGCGGTCCGAGTTCTTCCATGACCCGATGCAGCGCCTGCTCCAGCGGCGTGTTCGGCAGGATGTTGGAAACCGCGGAGATGATCTTCATCTCGACCTTGGTCTCGGTCATCAAGGCCGCGCCCTCCGCGATCTTGCTGACGCGCCCGACGAGCTCGTTCATGCCGGGAAGGTCCCGGGCGCGAATGGAATAGCGCACGCGGGCATGGGCCTGCACCACGTTGGGCGCAATGCCGCCGGTGTCCAGCAGCGCGTAATGCACGCGCGCATCGCTCGGCATGTGCTCGCGCATGTAGTTCACGCCGACATTCATCAGCTCGACCGCGTCGAGCGCGGAGCGGCCGAGATGGGGCGAAGCCGCCGCATGCGAAGTGCGGCCGGTGAAGGTGAAGTCGGCGCGGGTATTGGCGAGCGACGGCGTCACCGCGACTTCCCAGAAACTGTGCGGATGCCAGGTAATGGCGATATCGGCGTCCTCGAACGCGCCCGAGCGCACCATGAAGGCTTTGGCCGCGCCGCCTTCTTCCGCCGGGCAGCCGTAATAGCGCACGCGGCCGGGCACCTTGTTTTCGGCGAGCCAGTCCTTGACCGCGGTCGCAGCGAGCAGCGCCGCCGAGCCGAGCAGATTGTGACCGCAACCATGACCGTGACCGCCGGTCTCGACCGGACGGTGTTCGGCAACACCCGCCTCCTGGCTGAGGCCTGGCAGCGCATCGTATTCGCCCATGAAGGCGATGACCGGGCCGCCCTCGCCCCATTCGCCCATCACCGCCGTCGGAATACCCGCCACCTTCTCGGTGATGCGGAAACCCTGGTGGCGCAGCTCAGCGAGATGCTCGGCGGACGAGCGCGCTTCGGTGTAGCAGACCTCGGGCATGCCCCAGACCTTGTCGCTGAGGTCGATGAAACGCCCCTTGATCGTGTCGATGCCACGCCAGATGTCGCTGCGATTGTCCATGGTTGCCGTCCGTGATCTCTTGGTCAAGCGAAGCGGCAACCGTTAGCAGCTTCATTGAAGCCCGCCTAGCACCTCGCGGGACAGCAGCCATGCGGTTCGTGCCGAATGGCCAACCGCCACCGACTTTGGGCGAACAATTTGTGTCATCTTCGGAAATTCGCGTCACGACATCTGGAATAGTTGCGGTCAAGTCTTTCAAGATGGCCTCCTCCGGCCTAAATTATGCTTGCTTCGCGCGTTGTTCCGCAGCCACAGCGGAGCGATGCTCTCAGCCAGGAGAACTCCATGACCGTTCTGACCGAATGGAGAGTGCCGCCGGCAAATCAGCCGCGAGCGAGCGACTACGGTTTCGACCTCGACCGTGCGCTCGCTTCCATCGTCGGCCTCCACGCTATCATCCCTCCGGACGCCTTCAGTGCGGAAACGCTCGGCACCGAGCGCGCCGGCAACGGCGTCGTGATCGATGACGGGCTGGTGCTCACGATCGGCTATCTCATCACCGAGGCGGAATCCGTCTGGCTTCATCGCGGCGACGGACACGTCGTGGAGGGACATGTGCTCGGCTTCGATGCCGTCACCGGCTTCGGCCTGGTGCAGGCGCTCGGACGGCTCGACGTCGAGCCGCTGCCGCTCGGCTCCTCGGCGGGCGTCAGGCTCGGCGACCGCGTCGTGGTCGGCGGCGCCGGTGGTCGGACGCGTTCGGTCGCAAGCCAGATCGTCGCCAAGCAGGAATTCGCCGGATACTGGGAGTATCTGCTCGACGAGGCCTTGTTCACTTATCCCGCCCATCCGAATTGGGGCGGCACGGGACTGATCAACGAGCGCGGCGAATTGATCGGCATCGGCTCGCTCCAACTCGATCGTGAACGCGACGGCAAGGCCGAACACGTCAACATGGTCGTGCCGATCGACCTGTTGAAGCCAATCCTCGACGACCTGCGCAAATTCGGTCGCGTCAACAAGCCGGCGCGGCCATGGCTCGGGCTCTATTCGACCGAAATCGACAACCGCGTGGTGGTGATCGGCATCTCCGCCAACGGTCCGGCTGCCCGCGCCGAGCTCAAGACCGGCGACGTGATCCTTGCCGTTGACGGCGAGAAGGTCACGAGCCAGACGAGCTTTTACAAGAAGATGTGGTCGCTCGGCGCTGCCGGCGTCGACGTGCCTCTCACCGTGCATCATCAGGGCAGCGCGCATCATGAAGGCGTCACCTTCGACGTCACGGTGACGTCGACCGATCGCTTCAAGCTTCTGAAGGCGCCGAAGCTGCATTGATCCAGCCAAAGGAAGCAGCCATGACCGAGGCCGTCGTTGACGACATCGTGGCCGTGCTGCCGCCATTGCTCAATGCGCTGGAAGCGCTCGGCTACTTCGCCCGGCACTTGCATCCGCCGGCCTTCGGCTCGGTGATGAACGCAATCGGCGCGCCTGACGATGCGTTGCAAAGTGCGCACGCGGCGATCGGAGAATGGCCGGAGCAGTTCACCGGGCTTCGCGAGCGGCTCGATCTCGCCTGCAAAGAGACGCTTACTGCATTTGCCGGCATCCGCGATGTCGAGCGCGGCAATGGCGATCTCGTCTCTGTCTTCCGCGCGATGCGCCATCTGCCGCGCGCGCAAGAGGCGCTTTATCCGCTGTCGGTGCAATTCCCGCCAGTGAGCAATTTCTTCCTCAACATCTCCAATCGCGGGAATGAGGAGCTGCTATCACGACTAGAGGCCGGGGCCAGCGAGCACACCGGCATCTTCCACGATCACAATGAGCCCAGCAGCCGTGGCGGCTTCTCGGTCTACGTGCCCGAATACTACACGCCGGATCGCGCCTGGCCGCTGGTGATGGCGCTGCATGGCGGCAGCGGCAATGGCCGCGGCTTCCTGTGGAGCTGGCTGCGCGATGCCCGCAGCGTAGGCGCAATCCTGGTGGCGCCGACGGCGACGGGGCAGACCTGGGCGCTGATGGGTGATGACACCGACACGCCCAATTTGATGCGCATCCTCGAAGCCGTCCGCGGTCGCTGGACCGTCGACGCCTCACGCATGCTGCTATCAGGCATGAGCGACGGCGGCACCTTCTGCTATGTCAGCGGACTCGATGGCGCCTCGCCCTTCACCCATCTCGCGCCGGTGTCGGCGACATTCCATCCGTTGATGGCGGAGATGGCCGATGCTACGCGGCTTCAGAGCCTGCCTGTTTTCATCACCCACGGCAAGCTCGACTGGATGTTTCCGGTGCAGACCGCGCGACAAACGCAGGCGGCACTCACTGCCGCGGGCGCCGATGTCTTCTATCGCGAAATCGACGATCTCAGTCACACCTATCCGCGCGAGATCAACGCGGAGCTGTTGGAGTGGCTGAACGGGGCGTGAACGAAGTGTCCTTACCCGCGCCGCACTGTCGCGGAACCATCACTCCGGGCCGACGTTATCCGCCCGACACACCGGAGGGTTCGCTATGCAGACTTTTCTCGGAATGATCCTGGGCGCGCTGCTGCTTGCTTGCGGCGTCTATGTCTATGATTCCATGCAGACGTCGTCAGTCGCCAATGGCGAGGTCGCGATCACCAATCGCACCATCGTGAACTGGGACGTTGCGAAGGCCGATTGGGACCTGCTGCGCGATCGCGCGCACAAGGACTGGGTCCGCATTTCATCGAAGTGATTCGATCGACCGGACATGAACAAGGCGCCGTCGCGGATCCGCGGCGGCGCCTTTGTCTCGGCCGCGATCAGCGCGGCAACAGATCAGTTCATCTTGGCCTTGCGGGCGTCGGCGATGACCTGCTCGAACTCGTTCATGCTGAGCACGCCGGGGACGCGGTACTTGCCGACGATAAAGGACGGCGTGCCGTTGAAGCCGAAAGCTTCGGCCTGCTCGTTGTTGCGCTTGAGGATCGCGTCGATGTCCTTGGCGTGCGCGGTGAGGTCGCCCTTGAGGCGGTCCATGTCGACGCCGACGGAGGCGAGCAACTCGCTGATGCGCGATTCGGTCAGGCGAGAGCTGACGCCCATCATGGCGTCATGGGCCTTGTGATACTTGTCCTGGTATTTCGCGGCGAGCGCGATACGGGCGGCCGTCACCGAGACCGGCCCGAGGATCGGCCAGTCCTTCAAGACGAGCCTGACCTTGCCGTCGTCCTGGATGACCTGGCGCAGCTCCGGCTCGAGCTTGCGGCAATAGGGGCAATTGTAGTCGGACCATTCGATGATGCTGATGTTGCCATCGGGATTGCCGGCAACGGGAACGTCGGGATCGCGCAGCACCTTGGCTTCGGTCAGCACCTCGTCACCACCGGTGGCCGCGCGCGCCAACGTCATCCTGCCGGCCGCAAGGGCGCCCGCGCCCATCAACGTCAGCGCCGTTCGGCGCGTCGGCGAAAGTCCCTTATTCCTGTATCCAGCCATATCTTGTCCCCTTTCGGTCCCATCTTTCGCAAATACGCGTCGGGACCGGGAGTTGCTACAGACCATATAGAGTGTCACGGGGACGATGTCATCGCACCGGTAGGGTCACCACCAGGGGGACTAGGAACGCGGTCACCAAAGCGTTCAGACTCATGGCGATGCTGGTGAGCATGGCGCATCAAGGGATGCGCCGCGGGGCTTGTCAATTGCCGCTAGGCGCGGTCTGCGCGCGGTTCATGCGAAGCGGTTGCACGAGGCAACATCGCCATCAGCGTGCCGGTCATCGTGGCGATCAGCGTGGTCTTGCCCTCGTGTTCGGCAAAAGCTCTGGCTTCGCAGAAGGTCAGCGTACGGCCGGGCTTGATCACCTCGGCTTTGAAGACAAAGCGTTCGCCACGGGCGGGCGCAAGCAGCGTGGTCTTGAACTCGACCGTGAGGATATCAGCCTCTGACGGCATCAGCGTGAAGGCGGCGACGCCGCAGGCGTTGTCGAGCCCCGCGGTGATGATGCCGGCATGGACAAAACCGTTCTGCTGCGTGAGGGCGGCCGAATGTAGCATGGCGAGCTCGACCTCGCCTGGCGCGAGGCGGACGATCACGATGCCGAGCGTGTGCATCGCCGACTGTCCCTCGAACATCGCGATGGCCGCTGCACGATAGCCTGGGTTCTTCGGCTCGAACGCAGCCATGGCTCAGGCCTCGACCGGTTCGACAAGATATCGCAGCGCTGTCTCGCGGACGGTTTCCGCGAACGGTGCGGATTTGCGCAGGCTGCGGTCCATATGCACGGCCGTGATCTCGCAGAGCGCGGCGATCTCGCTTGTTTCGGCGTTCGTCATCTCGTGCCGGAAGCGGATCGACTTTTCGCGCAGCTCGAGCAGGTGACTGCGGACCTGAATGATGTCGCCGGCGAGCAGCTCGCGCTTGTAGGTGATGTTCTGCTGCACCGCGGCCATGCCACGGCCGGAGATGCGCAGATAGCTGGGCGTCAGCCCAAGCCGGGCGAACAGATTCCAATTGGCTTCGTCGAATTTGCCGACATACCACATGATGTTCATGTGGCCGACATGATCGCACTGCCAGGGATAGACCGTGCCGCGATAGGTCGCCTCCTGCTCCACCATCATTCCCCGCCCTGCCCGTGTCTAGATTTTTGATACGGTAGCGTATCAAGCGTGGGACGCGTTAGCAATACGGCAGCGTATCAAGAACCGGTGAGGCTTCTTTCATGAACGACGGCAAAGGCGACGTCTGGGTCGAGGCAGGGTTCAAGGAGCTTGCCCGTGCAGGTGTCGAGGGTGTCAGGGTCGAGGTGCTCGCCAAGAATCTCGGCGTCACCAAAGGCGGCTTCTACCGCCGCTTCGCCGACCGCGCTGCGCTGCTCGAGGCCATGCTGGTGCACTGGCGCGAGGGCCGTTCGGCCTCGATCGCGCAACAGACCAGCCTCGACGGCGAAGCCCCCCGCGAGCGGCTGAAGGCGGTGATCCAGCTCTACTCCGAGCGACTCAATCCGGAAGGCATGGCGATCGAGCTCGCGATCAGGCAGTGGGCGCGTTCAGACGATAGCGCTGCGGCGGCGGTCGCCAGTGTCGATGCGGCGCGGCTCAAGCACGTCGCCGAACTCTATCGCGCGACCGGCCTAGAAGCCGAGGAGGCCGAGGCGCAGGCCTTCCTGTTCTACTGCTTTATCTTCGGCCAGAGCCTGTTGTTCGTCGAGCGCGGCCCACGCAAGCGGTCACAGCTCGTGGCGAAATCGGCCGAGAAACTGCTGAACTAGAGCATGATCCGGAAAAGTGTGCAGCGGCTTTCCGAAAAGATCATGCTCAAACAATAATCTGCAAGAGGCCGGAGCCTGGCTCCGGCCTCGACGTCATCGTGAAGCCTCAGGCCGCGCCCTTCAGCTTCTTGTTGCATTCGCTGTAATAGCCGCCGCCCTTTTCGATCCACTTCATGCCGCCATTGCCGTTGGTGGTCTTGTTGGCATTGTACTGGTCGACACAGGTGTGCAGGCGGGCCTTGCCGGCGGTCTCCTTGGCGTATTTCGGGTCGACGGCGTTCGGGAAGATCGCGGGACCGGCCGGCATGGTCGGCGCCGGAGCAGCAGCGGGCGCGGCCTCCTTCTTCGCCGTCGTGGTCGGCGCTGGGGCAGGCGGAGGTGCGGCGGGGGCAGCTGCGGTCGGCGCAGCAGCAGGCATGGCGTCGGCGCCGCACTGGGCCTTGCGGAAATCATTCCACTTCATGGTGCCGAGCGAGCCGTCCTTCTTGGCGGCCTGATATTTCGCGCTGCACTCCTGCGAGGTCAACGCCTGGGCCGGTGCGCTCGCCACCAGCGCGGCAACGCCCGTTACCGCAATTGCACACAACAATTTCGCTTGAATGGTCATCCTTGGTCTCCCTCAGGGAAGCAAAACGAGGATTGCTATCCTAGCGTGTCGGCGACCTCGGACAAGAAAGCGATGGTGGTCGGGGCCAAAATATAGTGGCCGCTGCGTTCGGGTTATTCATGTGGCGTTCAGCAAAGCGGGCCGACGTTCGCGGCCCTCCGCAACTCTCGCAAGAAGAGCCACATCATGACCCTCGCCTCCCGCCTTGCCGTCGTCGCGATCGCCTCCCTGTTCGCCACCGGCACCGCCTTCGCCCAGACAGCGGCGCCGGCTGCCAAGACCGATGCTGCTACCACCGCTGACAAGAAGGCGCCGAAGGAGCACTCGGCCGAGTCGCTGGAATGCTCCAAGCAGGCGGATGCCAAGGGCCTGCATGGCAAGGAGCGCAAGAAATTCCGCTCCGAATGCATCAAGTCCGCGAAGGCCGGCGGCGCTGCCGCGCCTGCGCCCGCCGCCGACAAGAAGTAGATCCGTCACAATCCTCTCCTCGCGTTTGTCGAGAGGCACACGCATTGCGGCATGACGAGCCTGCAATTGTGTGCCTCTCGCCGATTTGCGATAAGGCGGCGTGAAGCAAATCACCGCCTCCCTTCCGTTCGAATGGCCGAGCCGTGCCAAGGTTTTAGGCACCGCGGAGACGCTCATCATCGGCGCCGCCGGCGGCCTGGTCTTCCTGGTCGCGGGACTTCCAGGCGGGTTGATCTCGGGATCGATGATCGCGGTCGGGATCGCCGCGATTGCCGGACGTCAGCTCTCGGTACCACCGCTCCTGACCCAGACCGTGCTGGTGCTGCTCGGAATTTCGCTAGGCTCGGTCGTATCGCGCCACCTAATACAGCAGGTCAGCGCCTATCCGCTGACCATCGGGCTGTTGGCACTCGCCACCTTCTGCTCGACCTTCGGCTCCAGCTATTACCTCCAGCGCGTCCATGGCTGGGACCGAACCTCGGCCTTCCTGGCCGGCAGCCCCGGCGCGCTCTCGCAGATCACCATCCTGGCGGTTGAGCGCGGCGCCGATTTGCCGGGAATCGCGGTGGTCCAGACCATGCGCGTGATCATCCTGACCGCGGCGCTGCCGATGGTGCTGGCGATCGCAGGCGTCGCGCCATCCGTCTCGCCGTCTCTGACGACCACGATCGCCTCGCCGCTCGATCTTCTGGAGCTGGTTGCCGCCTCGCTGGCAGCGTCGCTCATCCTGCGGCTGATCAAGTTTCCGGCGAGCTGGATGTTCGGGGCAATGATCGCCTCCAGCGTTCTACACGGCGCCGGCTGGGTCGACGGCGGCCTGCCGAATTGGGTGCGCGGCGTGTCGCTGGTCGGCATCGGCGCCCTGATCGGCAGCCGCTTTGCCCGGATGCGGATCAAGACGCTGGCCGGCCACATCAATGCCGCGCTCGGCTCGTTTGCCGTAGCCATCGCCGTCTCCGCCGTCTTCGTCGGCATCGTCGCGCTCACCACGCAGGTGAAGTTCTCGGACGTCGTCGTTGCCTTCGCGCCTGGCGCGATGGACGCGATGCTGGCACTGGCGCTGACACTACACATCGATCCGATCTTCGTCGGCGCCCACCATCTGTCGCGCTTCGTGTTCGTGACGATTGCGACGCCCGGCATCGTGCACCTGTTCGGCCGCACGCAGGACGACGTGGACGACTAGCCGCCCTCTGCGGCCGCTTGTCCCTTCAGCGCGGCAATTTGCGCCTCGAGCTCCGCAATCCGCTGATCTCTTGCGGCTAGCGCCGCCGCCACATCCGGAGCATCGAACTTTTGCGGAATGTGCTGCGGGCAGTTGGTGTCCCAGGCCGTGATCTTGAACAGGATGACCTGCTCGGGCCGGGCGCGATAGCCCTTCGGCATCAGCGCCTCCGTCAGCGCATTGTCATCCTCGACAACGCGCGCCTCGCCCCAGATCTTCACCCGGCGCCGATGAGCATAGTCCATCACGAAAATGTAGGCCTTGGGGTTCTCGGAGAGATTTCCCTGAGTCAGATATTGCTGATTGCCGGCATAGTCAGTGAAGGCGAGGGTCTGCTTGTCCAGCACATTCAGAAATCCCTTCGGGCCGCCGCGATGCTGGATGTAGGGCTGTCCGTCCGCCGAAGCCGTGGCGAAATAGAAGCTGTTGGCCTCACTGAGGAAGGCTTCGAGGTTCTCGTCGACCTCGGTGCGCCAGCCGCGCTGCTCGACACGCCCATAGGCCTCGCGCGAGCCCTTGCGCGCCTGGATCGCCTTCACCGCGGGTGTGAAGGCGACGTCGCTGGCATAGGTGAGAACTGCGGTCATCGGAACATCTCCTGAAAATTCCGGCGCATGTCTGCGTCTTTTCGAACGATAAAATGGATCTTCCGGTGCTCAAAACAATCAGTTCACTTGACACTTCATCGTTGCGATATATGCAATAATGCTCATGGACCGCCTCGAGGCCATGCATGTCTTCGTCACCGTCGCTGATCTGCGCGGCTTCGCGCCGGCGGCGCGTAAGCTGCGGCTGTCGCCCTCGGCGGTGACGCGGCTGATCGCGGCGCTGGAGGAGCATCTGGGCGCGCGACTTCTGCAACGGACCACCCGGCAGGTGCGATTGACTGACGTTGGCACACGCTATTTGGAGCGCGCCCGGCGGATTCTTGCTGACGTCGAGGAAGCCGACGGCTCGGCGCAGGAGGAGCGCAACCGGCCGAGCGGGCGCCTGGTGGTCTCGGCCCCGGTCGGCTTCGGCCGGCTCCATGTCGGGCCTGTCATGACCGACTATCTCAAGCGCTATCCCGAGGTGGCCTGCGAACTCAGGCTCTCAGACAACCTCGTCAACCTCGTGGAAGACGCCGTCGATGCCGCGGTGCGGATCGGTCATCTCGCCGATTCCTCGCTGGTCGCGCGCCAGGTCGGCGAGATGCGACGGATTACGGTGGCAACGCCGGGCTATCTCAAGCGTCATGGCGAGCCGAGGACGCCGGAGGCGCTGGCCGAGCACCAGACCATTCTGTTCGGCCCCGCAACGGCGTGGCGCTTCACGCAGGACGGACACGACATCGAGGTAACGCCATCACCGCGCTTTACCAGCAACAGCGCCGACGCTGCCTTGCAATATGCCGAGGCCGGCGGCGGTATCACGCGCGTGCTGGCCTATCAGGCCGCCGAGGGCCTGAAGCGCGGACGGCTGAAAATCCTGCTGGCAAAATACGAGCAGCCGGCGCTGCCGATCCACATCGTCTACCCGACCTCGCGCCTGCTCTCCGCCAAGGTGCGTGCCTTCATCGATCTCGTGGTGGAGACGACGCAGTGGAGGTTTGGCTAGGCTCAGCTTTTCTTGGGCACCACGCGGAACGTGCCACTGGCCCGCGCGATCACGGCGTCATCGGCCTTCGCCAAGCACTGTGCGAAGCAGATCGTCTTGCCTGTCTTGATCACGTCGCTCTCGATGGAAAGCCACTGGCCGATCCCCGCTTGGCCGACGAAATCAACCGTGAGCGTGACCGTCACGAACGAGGTGGTCCAGCCCGTCGCCTGCGCGCAGCTGTAGCCCATCGCATTATCCGCAAGTGCTGCGATGAGGCCCCCGTGGATCATGCCACGACCGTTGGTGTGCGGCCGGGCCAGCCGTAGACCGAGGATGAAAGCATTCTCGGTCTTCTTTGCGTAGATCGGCTTCCAGGGCTCCGTGAGCGGACCGCTGCGCAGATGCGGTTCGAAGCCTGCTGGGATGTCGATGCTGGTCATGCGTGTCTCACGTCCGTTGCAATGTTTGCCGGCATTGAACGCGATGGACATGACGGACGCATCAATTACAAAGTTTTAAACGGGAATTGCGCGGGTGTTTGAAACGCGCGGTGACGCAATGACGGACCCGTAGGGTGGGTTACGCTGCGCTAACCCAACCTACGGCACCTCCCTAGAACGGCAGCCCCACATAATTCTCAGACAACGACGTCATCGCGGCCTGCGACTGCGTGACGTAGTCGAGCTCGGCGACCTGGATGCGCGCGCCAATGCTGCCATTGTCAGGGAATTTGTGCAGCATCGAAGTCATCCACCAGGAGAAGCGCACCGCCTTCCAGACGCGCGCCAACGCCTTGGCGGAATAGGCATCGATGCCGGCGTTCGATTTCTCGTCGTAAAACTCGCGGAGCGCGCCCGACAGATAATGCGCATCGCTTGCGGCAAGGTTCAACCCCTTGGCGCCGGTCGGCGGCACGATGTGGGCGGCGTCGCCGCACAGGAACATCTTGCCGAAACGCATCGGCTCGGCGACGAAGCTGCGCAAGGGCGCAATGCTCTTCTCGATCGAGGGGCCGGTGATGAGACTGTCGGCCGCCTCCTGGTCGAGCCGGCGCTTCAGCTCGTCCCAGAAGCGATCGTCCGGCCACCGATCGACATCGTCGTCGAGCGAGCACTGCACGTAATGCCGGCTGCGCTTCATCGAGCGCATGGTGCAGAGCGCAAAGCCGCGGGCATGGTTGGAATAGATCAGCTCGTGGCTGACCGGCGGCGTCTCGGAGAGGATACCGAGCCAGCCGAACGGATAGATCCGCTCAAACTCCTCGATCGCCGAAGCCGGCACGCTGGCGCGGCTGACGCCGTGGAAGCCGTCGCAACCGGCAATGAAATCGCAATCGAGCGTGTGGGTGACGCCGTCCTTGACCCAGGTTACGCGCGGGTGACTGCCGTCGAAATCCTGCGGCTGCACATCCTTGGCCTCATAGACGGTGGTGAGACCGGCGGCCTTGCGCGTATTCATGAGGTCGAGCGTAACCTCGGTCTGGCCGTAGATCATCACTGTCTTGCCGGTGGCGGCCTTCATGTCGATGCGGTGACGACGGCCGGCGAAGGCGAGCTCGATGCCTTCATGCAACAGGCCTTCCGCATGCGCTCGTGCGCCGGCACCGACCTGGTCCAGCAGTGCGACAGTACCCTCCTCGAGAAGGCCCGCGCGAATGCGCCCAAGCACGTAATCCGGGCTCTGCCGCTCGAGAATGACGTTGTCGATGCCGTGACGGTGCAGCAGTTGCCCAAGCAACAATCCCGCCGGCCCGGCCCCGATGATTGCGACTTTTGTCCGCAATACTTGCTACTCCCGATCCTGTAGGCTTTCGTCGCGGTCGCTTGTCGCAATGATCCGCGCAGGATAATTATAACATATAACGGTTGGGCAAAAGGGGAGGCTGGTCGCCCGGGCGGCGACAAATCCATGCAACATCGCTGACGTAGATGACGCAGCAGTTCCGGCTTGAACGTGCCGGCCAATTAGATAACATGTTAACTAACGAGACCGGGCCATCGAAGCCCGCCGTCACAAAAAGGGAGAGACACGAGATGAGGAAGGCCTGTCTGGCTTTGCTGCTGGCAGCAAGCGTGACGCCTGCGTTCGCGCAGGACAAAACTGTTGACCTGAAGGTCTCGCACTGGGTGCCGGCGTCGCATCCGCTGCAAAAGTCTCTCGAGGACTGGGTGGCCGCAGTGAACAAGGATTCCGGCGGCACCATCACCGGCAAGGTGTTCCCGGCTCAGCAGCTCGGCAAGGCGTTCGATCATTACGACATGGCGCGCGACGGCATTGCCGACGTCACTTACGTCAATCCCGGCTACCAGCCCGGCCGCTTCCCGATCATCGGCGCCGGCGAATTGCCGTTCCTGATCTCGGACGCAAAGGGTGGTTCGGAAGGTCTGGACGCCTGGTACCGCAAATATGCCGAGAAGGAGATGAAGGACGTCAAATATTGCCTCGCCTTCGTCCATTCGCCGTCGTCCTTCCACTCCCGCACCAAGAAGATCGTGATGCCTGAGGACGTGAAGGGCATGAAGATCCGCCCTGCGCACGCCACCATGGCGAACTTCGTCACTGCGCTTGGTGGCACCAATGTGCAGTCCTCCGCCCCCGAAGTGCGCGACATCATCGAGCGCGGGGTCGCCGACGCGGTGACCTTCCCCTGGGGCTCGCTGGTGCTGTTCGGCATCGACAAGGTAACCAAGTACGACATGGACGCGCCGCTCTACACCACGACCTTCGTGTTCGTGATCAACAAGGACAAGTACAATGCGATGTCCGACAAGCAGAAGGCCGCGATCGACAAAAACTGCTCGACCGAGATGGCCGGCGTGGTCGGCGAGTACTGGGGCAAATTCGAGGACGGCGGCATCGACAAGGTGAAGGCGGAAGAAGGTCACGAGGTCTACAAGCTGACTCCGGACCAGACCGCCGCCTGGAAGAAGGCCGCCGAGCCGCTGGTCAAGACCTGGAGTGAGGGCGCCAAGAAGGCCGGCATCGATCCCGACGCGGCGCTTAGCGAGCTGAAGGCCTCGCTGAAGAAGTACAACGCGCTGGCAGAATAGTTCCCATCGAAACAGAGGCGGCGGCGGGAATTGTTCCGCCGCCGTTTTCCTGCAAACTTGAGGACCCTTCACCCATGAAGCGCTCCTGGATGGACCGCGTGATCGATTCGATCGAATGGATCGCCGCCGCGTTCGTCGGCATCGTCGCGCTCGACATCTTTCTATCGGTGCTGCTGCGCAACACGCTGAACTATTCGATCCCCGACAGTTTCGACATCGGTCGCATGCTGCTCGGCATCCTGATCTTCTGGGGCATCGCGGCAACCTCCTATCGCGGCACGCACATCACGGTCGACCTCGTCTGGGGCAATGTCGGGCCGCGCTACCAGCGCTGGATCGACGTGTTCGCGACGCTGGTGTTGCTGTTCGTGGTCACGGTGCAGACCTGGACGTTGTTCGACAAGGTGCGCGGCACCTACAACGACAACGTTCAGACGTTCGACATGCACATGCCGACCTGGCCGTTCTTCGCGATCGCCTGGATCGGAGATGTCTCGGCCGTTCTGCTGATCGCGATCCGCACGTACCGACTGATCTTCCATCCTGAAGAGATGCACGACCCCAAGCTGAAGGCGACGGAATAGTCATGAGCACAGATGCCGTCGCCGTAATCGGCTTCATCTCTTTGTTCGCCCTGATGCTGCTGCGCGTGCCCGTCGGCATGGCCATGGGTCTCGTCGGCGTCTCCGGCTTCTCCTATCTGGTCGGCGCAACGCCGGCGCTGAAACTGGTCGGCCAGACCTCGATGCGCACGGTCACCGACTACACGTTCGGCGTCATCCCGATGTTCCTGCTGATGGGTTCGTTCGTCAGCAATTCCGGCATGAGCCGGGAGTTGTTCCGCGCCGCCAACGGTTTTGTCGGACATTTGCGCGGCGGGCTCGGCATCGCGACCGTCGGCGCCTGCGGCGGCTTTGCCGCGATCTGCGGTTCGTCGGTTGCGACTGCAGCGACCTTCTCCGCCGTCGCATACCCAGAGATGCGCCGCTTCGGCTATCCGCAATCCTTTGCCACCGGCGTGATCGCGGCCGGCGGCACACTGGGTGCGATGCTGCCGCCCTCCACCGTGCTCGCCGTCTACGGCATCATCACCGAGCAGGACATTGGCAAGCTCTTCATCGCCGGTATTATCCCGGGCCTCTTGGCGATGACCATGTACATGATCACGATCTTTCTGATCGGCTATTTCCGCCCCGACTTCCTGCCCAAGGGCAAGGTGCTGCCCTGGCGCGAGCGTTTCGCCGGACTGAAAGACATCTGGGCGCCTGTGCTGCTGTTCGTATTCGTGATTGGCGGCCTCTACGGCCTGCCCTTCCTGCCGCGTTTCACCCCGACCGAGGCGGGCGGCGTCGGCGCGACCGGCGCGTTCATCATCGGCGTCGTTACGGGCCGGCTCGATCGCGAGAAGATCCTGGCATCGCTGCTCCAGGCGACGCGCACCGCGGCCGCTGTCTTCACCGTGCTGATCGGCGCACTGATCTTCGGCTACTTCCTGACCGTGACGCAGACCCCGCAGAAGGTGACCGAATTCCTCACTGGCCTTGGCCTTGGCCCCTACGGCGTGCTGGCGCTGATCATGGTGATGTATCTCGTGCTCGGCTGCCTGATGGACGCCATGGCAATGATCATCCTGACCGTGCCGATCATCTTCCCCGTCGTCACGCATCTCGGCTTCGACCCGATCTGGTTCGGTGTCATCATCGTCATGACCGTCGAGCTCGGCCTGATCCATCCGCCCGTCGGCATGAACGTCTTTGTCATCAAAAGCGTGGTGAAGGATGTCTCCTTCTCCACTATCTTCAAGGGCGTGATCCCGTTCGTGGCAACGGATCTCGTACGCCTCGTGATCCTGATCGCCTTCCCGCTGCTGGCGACATGGCTACCGATGCGGATGATGGCGCACTAGCGAGGCGAAGTGATGATCACACCGACGCTCGAGACAAGATACGTCTTCACCATCACCGCTAAAATCGGTGACGTCATCACCGTCGGCGAGACCGGCATCGGCGTCCGCCGCATCATCCCGATCATCGGCGGCGAGGTGAAGGGCGCGATATCAGGCAAGGTGCTTCCCTTTGGCGCCGACTTCCAGACCATCCGACCCAACGAGCTGATCGATCTCGAGGCCAAATACGCCTTTGAGACCGACGACGGCGCCACCGTCTATGTCGAGAACAAGGGCATGCGCTTTGGCCCGGTCGAGCTGCTGCAAAAGCTCAAACGCGGCGAGCCGGTCGATCCCAAGCTGATCTATTTCCGCACGGTGCCGAAGTTCGAGACCGGGCACCAAGACTATCGCTGGCTGATGGAGCACATCTTTGTTGGCTCAGCAGCGCGGCACGCAGATCGCGTGGTAATCGACGTGCATCAGGTGGTGTGAGCACACAGTTCGCTGTCGTCCCTGCCAAAGCAGGGACCATACCGCGCGATCTGTCGATTTTGTACGGTCTGAGTGCCGGACCGCGAGTCTTCGCCAAATCACTCCCTAGGGCTCTGGGTCCCTGCTTTCGCAGGGACGACACCGAATTTGAGGACGGATTTTGCCCTCCTGACCAGCGGTTTCCGGAACGACGAAGGCGCCTCCGCCTTGACTCCTCCCAAATTCGTTATACAACATAACTATTCTGACAAGGACGCAAATGACACAGGGAAACGCCGAGACCGCTGGCGCGGGCGCCTCCGGGCTGCTTCAAATCGGGAGGGTGGACCGGGTTCTGACCGTGGGTCTGAACCGGCCGGCCAAGCGCAATGCGCTCAATGACGGCATCATCCTCGAAATCGGCGAATGCTTTGCGTCCCTGCCCGAGGATATCGGCGCGGTGGTCATTCACGGCATCGGCGATCATTTTTCCAGCGGCCTCGACCTCTCCGAACTTCAGGACCACGACGCCACCGGCGGCCTTCTCCATTCCCAAATGTGGCACCGGGTGTTCGATCGTATCCAGTATAGCCGCGTCCCCGTCATCGCCGCGCTGAAGGGCGCCGTGATCGGCGGCGGGCTGGAGCTTGCCTGCGCGGCGCACATCCGTGTCGCCGAACCCTCGACCTATTTCGCCCTGCCCGAGGGGCAACGCGGCATCTTCGTTGGCGGTGGCGGCTCAGTGCGTCTGCCGCGGCTGATCGGCGTTGCCAGGATGATGGACATGATGCTGACCGGGCGCGTCTATAGCGCGACCGAGGGCGCGTCCTACGGCTTTGCGCAATATGTCACCGAGGCTGGCAACGGGCTTTCCAAGGCGTTGGAGCTTGCGACCAAGATCGCGTCCAACGCGCCGCTGACGAATTTCGCCGTGCTCCAGGCGCTGCCGATGATCGCGGAAGCCAATCCGCAGACGGGCCTTCTGATGGAATCGTTGATGGCCACCGTTGCGCAGAGCGACAAGGAAGCAAAACGCAGGATCCGTGAATTCCTCGAGCACAAGACCGCCAAGGTAAAGCCGAAGTCATGAGCGCACAGCCGTCCTCTTCCAGCACAGAGCGCGGCGTGAGCCATTCTCCGCTGCGGCCGATCTCGTTCGGAGACCCCGTCGTCGACGTCGAGCGTCGCGCCGATGGCACGATCTATCTGCGGCCGAAGCAACCGCTCGGCGACTATCCCGTCCGCATCACCGATCGTCTGCATCATTGGGCGACGACGACGCCGGACCGCATCTTCATGGCCGAGCGCGAAGGCGGCCGCGGCTGGCGAAAGATCACCTATGCCGAGCTGCTCATCGCGAGCCAACATATCGCTTCAGGCCTGATCCAGCGCGGCTTGTCGGCGGAGCGGCCGGTCGTCATCCTCTCCGGCAATTCGATCGACCACGCCTTGCTCGCCTTCGGTGCCTTCTATGCCGGCATTCCGTTCTGCCCGGTGTCGCCGGCCTATTCGCTGGTGTCGAAGGATTACGGCAAGCTGTCCTATCTGATGAAGCTGCTGACGCCCGGCCTCGTTTTCGCTGAGGATGCCGACAAGTTCGCGGATGCGCTCGCCGCCAATGTTTCGCTCGGCACCGAGATCGCCGCGTCCTATGGCCATGTGCCGGGTCGCGACGTCACCCTGCTCGCCGACCTCATGGCGACGCCGATCCGTAGCGATCTTGACGAGGTCCATGAGAAGATCGGTGCCGACACGATCGCAAAATTCCTGCTGACCTCGGGCTCAACAGGCAATCCCAAGGCCGTCATCAACACCCAGCGCATGATCTGCGCCAACCAGGTGATGTTGCGCGAGACGCTTGCCTTCCTCAAGGATGAGCCGCCCGTCATTATCGACTGGCTGCCCTGGAATCACACCTTTGGCGGCAACCACAATATCGGGCTGACGCTGTATAATGGCGGCTCTATGTATCTCGATGCCGGCAAGCCGGTGCCCGGCGGCATCGAGGAGACCGTGCGCAATCTCCAGGAGATTTCGCCGACGGTCTATTTCAACGTGCCCAAGGGCTATGAATCGCTGCTGCCGTACTTGCGCGACGACCAGGGCCTGCGCGCGAAATTCTTCGACCGGCTACATGCGATGTTCTTCTCCGGCGCCGCCCT
Organism: Bradyrhizobium zhengyangense; assembly: GCF_022012555.1. NCBI lineage: Bacteria > Pseudomonadati > Pseudomonadota > Alphaproteobacteria > Hyphomicrobiales > Nitrobacteraceae > Bradyrhizobium > Bradyrhizobium zhengyangense. The sequence continues at coordinate 82,587 of NZ_JAKLTZ010000006.1, forward strand.
GTCGCCGTTCGTCTGGAACAGTCTCGACGAGCTCGCGGTGAAGGAAAAAGGCTACCGCGTGCCGATGCTCACGGGCCTTGGCGCGACCGAGACGGCGCCGTTCTTCATGTCGGTCAATCCGCGCACCAGCCGCTCCGGCCATGTCGGCCTCCCGGTCTCGGGCAATGACGCCAAGCTCGTGCCCAACAACGGCAAGATGGAAGTGCGCGCCAAGGGACCGAACGTGATGCCCGGCTACTGGCGCCAGCCCGACATCACCGCAAAATCCTTCGACGAGGAAGGATTTTACAAGATGGGCGATGCGCTGAAGCCGTCCGACCCTGACGATCTCAACGCCGGCTTCGATTTCGACGGCCGCGTCAGCGAGGATTTCAAGCTCGCGAGCGGCACCTGGGTCAGCGTCGGGCCTTTGCGTGCGCGCCTCACCGCGGCCTGCGCGCCGCTGGTGCGCGACGTCGTCATCGCCGGCATCAACCGCGACGAGATCTCCGCCCTCGTCGTCCTCGACCTCGACGGCTGCCGCCTTGTCAACCCGACGCTGCCGGCTGACGATCTCACCGTCACTGCGCGCGACCGCCTGGTACGGGAGGCTTTTCGCGAGCGGCTGACGCGCTTCCTCGGCCAGGCCACCGGCTCCTCGACACGGGTCACGCGCGCGATCCTGATGGACACCCCGCTCTCGATCGACAAGGGCGAAGTCACAGACAAGGGCTCGATCAACCAGCGCGCCGTGCTCGAGCAGCGCACCGCGTTGATCGAAGAGCTCTACGCTGCCAATCCGTCCGACCGTGTGATATCGGTCGGCTAAAGAAGCTCATCGAAGGAGAACGCCATGTTGTTGAAGGATCAGGCAGCCATCGTCACCGGCGGCGCATCGGGACTGGGCGCTGCCACCGCACGAAAACTGGCCGCGCAGGGCGCCAAGGTCGCGGTGTTCGATCTCAATGCCAAGCTCGCGGAAACCGTTGCCGCCGAGATCAAGGGCGTCGCTGTCACCTGCGACGTCTCCGACGCGGCCTCTGCTGAAGCTGCGATCGCACAGGCTACCAAGGCCCACGGCCCGGCCCGCGTGCTGGTCAATTGCGCCGGCATCGGCGTTGCCAAGCGTGTCGTCGGCCGCGACGGCCCGATGGCGCTCGCCGATTTCGACAAGGTGATCAAGGTCAATTTGATCGGCACCTTCAACATGCTGCGCCTTGCCGCGACCGAGATGTCCAAGCTCGAGCCGCAGGCGAGCGGCGAGCGCGGCGTCATCATCAACACGGCCTCTGTCGCCGCCTATGACGGCCAGATCGGCCAGTCGGCCTACTCAGCCTCGAAGGGCGGCATCGTCGGCATGACCTTGCCGATCGCGCGCGAACTCGCCCAGTTCGGCGTCCGCGTGCTGACGATTGCGCCCGGCCTGTTCCTGACGCCTCTGCTCGCCAATCTGCCGCAGGAAGCGCAGGACTCGCTCGCTGCCGCGATCCCGTTCCCGCGCCGCCTCGGCAACGCCGACGAGTTCGCTGCGCTCGCGCTGCACATGGTCGAGAACTCCTACCTCAACGGCGAAGTGGTGCGCCTCGACGGCTCGCTGCGCATGGCGCCGAAATAAGGCGCTCAACGCATGTTCGTGAACCGGCGTGACGTTCAGATCCAGTGGGGCGACTGCGACCCCGCTAACATCGTCTACTATCCGCGCTATTTCGCGATGTTCGACGATTCGACGTCGACCCTGTTCGAGGTCGCCGGCTTCTCCAAGCAGGACCTGGTCCGCAAATACGGCCTGGTGGGTATCCCCATGGTCGATACGCGGTCCAAGTTCTACATCCCCTCGACCTATGGCGACTGGATCACCATCGAAACGAAGATCGAGAGCATCAAGCGCTCGAGCTTCGAGGTGAAGCACAACGTCTACAAGGGCGAGGCGCTCGCCATCGAAGGTTTTGAGACGCGCGTTCTGGTCGGCCGCGACCCCGTTAACCCCGACAAACTGAAATCGGCACCATTCCCTCCGGAAATGGTAGCCAAATTCACAGGGAGATAATCCGGAGCTAAATCGCCGCATCGCCAAAAGACGGGGCTGAATTCATCCCCGATTTCTGCTTTCAAAGAAAAACGTCAAGGGAGGAATTGATGAAACGCTTTTACCTGACTGCCGCCATCGCGGCTGCAACGCTGGCGTTGCCGGCCTTGCCCGCGCTCGCTCAGACCGCCGAAATCACCATCGGCATCACCACCACCACGACCGGCCCGGGCGCCGCCCTCGGAATCCCCGAGCGCAACGCGCTGGAATTCGTGCCGAAGGAAATCGCTGGCGTTCCGCTGAAAGTGATCGTGCTCGACGACGGCGGCGATCCCACCACCGCGACCACCAATGCCCGCCGCTTTGTGACGGAATCCAAGGCCGACATCATCATGGGCTCGGCGCTGACGCCGCCGACGATCGCGGTCTCCAACGTCGCCAATGAAGCCGGCATTCCGCACTTTGGTCTGGCCCCCTTCCCGATCACGCCCGAACGCATGAAGTGGTCGGTGGCGATGCCGCAGCCGATCCCGATCGTCGGCAAGGTGCTGTACGAGCACATGAAGTCGAAGGGCATCAAGACCCTCGGCTATATCGGCTATTCCGACTCCTATGGCGACCTCTGGTTCAACGACCTGAAGGCGCAGGCCGTGCCGATGGGCATGACCATCGTCGACGAGGAGCGCTTCGCCCGTCCGGATACCTCGGTGACTGGCCAGGTGCTGAAGCTCGTGGCCGCCAATCCCGATGCGATCCTGGTTGGCGCCTCCGGCACCGCGGCCGCACTGCCACAGACCGAACTGCGCGAGCGCGGCTATCAGGGCCTGATCTACCAGACCCACGGCGCAGCCAGCATGGACTTCATCCGCATCGCCGGCAAGGCGGCCGAAGGCGTGCTGATGGCGTCGGGCCCGGTCATGGACCCCGAGGACCAGCCGGACGAAGCCGCCACCAAGAAGCCGGGCCTCGCGCTGAACTCGGCCTATGAAGCCAAGTACGGCCCGAACAGCCGCAGCCAGTTCGCCGGTCATTCCTACGATGCCTTCGAGATCCTCAAGCGCATCATCCCGACGGCGCTGAAGACCGCAAAACCCGGCACGCCGGAATTCCGCGAAGCGATCCGCCAGGCCCTGTTGTCCGAGAAGGAGCTGGCCGCGAGCCAGGGCGTCTACAACTTCACCGAAAAGGATCGCTATGGCCTCGACGAGCGCTCGCGCATCTTGCTGACGGTGAAGAATGGCAAGTACGCGCTGGTGAGGTAAGGCGGCTACGGTTTCCAAAATGACGAGAGCCGGCCCATCAGGCCGGCTCTTTTCTTTTGTGCGTTCCGCGCGCTTACGTCAGGCCGCTTGCCGCAGCGGCGTCCAGGCGAACTCGGGATAGTAGGTATCCATCATCCGGTCGACATAGGCGGTGAGGTTCGGAAATCCCTCGGCGCGGTCGCGCAGGCTGGACTCGAAGAATGGCGTCAAAATGCCGGCGAGCGCGCCGAACGCGGTCGCATCGACACCGCTGGGCTTGTTGCCCATCAGATAGGATTTGTCGCCAAGCTGCACCGACAGTGCGAACAGCGAGCGGACCGCGAGATCGACATCATCGTCTGGTCCATGGCGGCCAAGACCGGAGAGCAGATAGTTCTCGGCGACGCGGAACTGCGCATCCTCGCGCAGCTTCTCGCGATTGTGCTCCGGCGCTCCGTCGAAGAAATGCGCAGGCCCTTTGGCAAAATTGACCGGATCGACCCAGCGGGCGCCGACCAGTGCCCAATAGACGTGATGCTCGATCATGCGCTCGAACGCCCAGGCCTGCGCACGCTCCGCCAATGACAGGCCGGCATCGAAGTCGAATCCATAGCGGCGCTCGATATGGGCGCGGATGAAGGTCGAATCGGCCACCGCCTCGCCGCCATCGTCGATGAATGGCAGCTGCCCCTTGGGTGACGCCGGCGGCATGGCCCGCTCCTTCCGGTAGGGCAGTCCCGCCATCTTGAGCTGCACCTCGGTCTTGGTGACGAAGGGGCTGATTTCCGGCAGGCCGAAGCCGGTGCCAAAGCCGTAAAGCGTGATCATGCGAGCTCTCCTGAACCTGCCGAAAGAGTTGACGGAACCTAGTGCCGCGCTGCTGCCACCATGGTGGCAGCAGCCGTGATATCTTCTGCGAAACGGGCCCCCCGCCAGGCGCGGCCCATCACGTGGCGGACCAGCGCGTCCGCAGCCTGGATCAGCGAACGTGCCAATACGGTCGCGAGCGCGAGGCGGAGGTCGACGGCAGTGAGTTCGAGAAACGTGAAGCGGCCGTAGACCCTGGCATGCAACGAGGCCTGCGCTCGCCACAGCGGACCAACCAGGCCAAGATGGATTGGAGTGATCATGGACAAACCCTCTTCAGTCGATGTGTTGTCCCGGTATAGAACTCCCCTGCTGCCAACATCCTGTCAGCAGCCGCGCGCCGATTTCTGATCCGCCGTTTGATGAGAGAATTGTCATGAGACGCGCCGACCGGCTGTTTCAGATCATCCAGGTGCTGAGGCGCACCCGTAAGCCGCTGACGGCGGACGCGATTGCGGCCGAGCTCGAGACCTCGAAGCGCACCATCTATCGCGACATCGCAACGTTGATGGGCCAGCGCGTGCCGATCCGTGGCGAAGCCGGCATGGGCTACATCCTTGAAAAAGGATTCGACCTGCCGCCCTTGATGCTGACACCCGACGAGATCGAGGCGGCGGTGCTGGGCGCGCAATGGGTCGCGGGCCACGCCGATTCCACGCTGGCGCGCGCGGCCGAAGATTTGATGGCCAAGATCGCCGACACCGTGCCTGAGCGGCTGCGACCCTTCGTGCTGGAGCCGGCGAGCCGCGCGCGGCCAAGCTGGAACAGGGAGCCTGACCGCCTGGACATGGCGCGCACGCGAACGCAGATCCATGAAGGCAAGAAGATCATGCTGCGCTATCGCGACGAACAAGGGCGCCCCAGCGAGCGCATGATCTGGCCGATCTCGGTCGGTTATCTCGAAGCCGTGCGCCTGCTCGCAGCCTGGTGCGAGCTACGCAGCGATTTCCGAAGCTTCCGCACCGACCGCGTCGTCGAGGCGACCTATCTCGACGAAAGATATCCGGAAAGGCGCGACGTGCTGCGCGCGAAATGGCGGCAGAGCCTGGTCTGGGGCCCGCCGAAAGACACATGATGCCAACGGAGGAGATTGATCAGTCGAGCTACTGCCAGAGCTGCGGCGCCTGCTGCGGTTATTCGCAGAATTGGCCGCGCTTCTCGATCGAGAGCGACGAGGAGCTTGCGTTGATCCCGGAAGGGCTCGTCAACGCGCGCCAGTCCGGCATGCGCTGCGAGGGCGATCGCTGTTCCGCGTTGCAGGGAGAAATCGGCAAGTCGACCAAGTGCGGCATCTATGCTGTGCGGCCGGAGGTGTGCCGCACCTGCATGCCCGGCGACGCCGAATGCGCGATGGCGCGGCGGAAGTTCGGGCTACCTGTTATCGAGAGCGCTTAAGCGGGAATGGCTTCGCTGATCTCGTCGTCGATTTCGTCGTCCAGCGGTGCGAGCACCGAGAGCGGCTTGGTCGACAGTGTGATCGGCTTGCGGCCCCCCGACAGCGACGGCGACGATTTGGCCGAGCCTTCGCGCGAGAGCGCGTAGAGCGTCGAGCCGACACGACCACCGTGCTCGATCAGGTCGCGCTCGCTGCAGCTGCTCGCGATCGCGACGGCCAATGAGTGCAGATGGCTACGGCGATAGCAAAACAGCGCCAGCCTGGCGCGGACGTCAGGGGAAACACTCTCAACCAGCCTCGGCAGGCCGCCTTCATTGGCGCGGTACATCTCGCCAAGAAGCTCGTCACGAACCGGGCAGAAATCGCTTTCAAAAGCGTCGCGGCTTGAAAACATTGCAGTTCTCCCTCGTGTCAGGAAGATGCCGCGCAATTCTCTAATGAAAGGTTAACCACCCTGGGCGGTAGTCACCCGGTGTCCTTGCCCTTATGCCGCGAATCGGAGCGCAGCCCTACCGGGTTGAATACGGGGGTGGGGGCGTCCTTGCGGCCGTCCTTCACGATCCCCGCCACTGGCGGGCGCCTCAGGATAGAGGCCTGAGCCTCAGTTCGCCGCCATGAAGATGGAGAGGCCGAAGCCAGTCAGGTGATGCAGCGCCTGGTCCACGCCGATCAGCGTCCAGAACCAGGGGTGCTCCTGGTTGACGCCGAAATTGGCCGACACAAATCCTTTGGCGCGGTCGATCGTGATGTGGATGACGAAATCGATCAGCGCCACGAACCAGAACTTTGGCGCCACGATCAGGATCAGCGGCAACGCAACCGCAAAGTGAATCAGGCAATGCACGAGGAGCGGCAAAGCCCAGCCGTGCTTCTGGTCCTTGCCGTGCGCCATCCAGGCCGTTTGCAGGACGAAGTCGGCGATGATGTGCTTGAAGGTAAGCAGCAGCATCCAGCCAATGAGCGCTTCGACCGGAACCGCCGATGACAGGGGTGGAAACGACAAAGCTGACGCCCTCGTTGACTCGAAAAGAAAAAAATGGAGCGTTCAGCGCAACTTCTTCTTGGACCCGTCAAAACCGTCGGGACCGACGATTTATGACATTTCCCGCGCCGGAATGCAGCCGGGGGAACCGGAAAATCGCCAAGTGTGGCTAAACGGTGATAGGATCGACAACGCCCGGCTTCGCCCCGAGTAAGGTTACCTCCGGCGCGGAATTTGCTTTCCGGAACTGGAGCGCTATCATCCTAGGGTAGAGGATTATCGTTCTTTTTTAAACGCTTACCGAAATTTTCGCGTGGGCCGCCGGCAATGGTCGCCTCGCCCGCCATTCAAGGAATAAGGCCAGGTGCCGCCATGAGTGCTGAAGGCCCGACCTCGTCGACCGAACCCCCGCCGCCACGGCGTCCCAAAGTAATCAAGACCAATCAGCAGCAGGTCCTGCTGTATGTCGTGCTGACCCTGCTACTGTCGCTGGCGACCGTCTGGGCGGGGCGCGCCTGGTTGCACAACTCGGAGACGCTGACCTTTGCTGTTGGCGGCCCCAACGGAGACGAGGCCCTGTTCGCGAACAAGCTCGCCACGCTGCTGAAGAACAACGGCTCGCGTTTCCGGATCAAGATCGTCAACAACCCCGACAACGCCAAGGCAATCGCGCAATTCGACCGCAGGCAGGCCGATCTCGCCATCCTGCGCACCGACGCCAGGGTGCCGGTGCGGGCACGCGCGCTGGCACTGCTGGAGCACGATTTCGTGCTTCTGCTCGGTCCCGGCAACAAAAAGATCAAGTCGCTGTCCGAGTTGAAGAAGAAGAAGGTTGCGGTTCTCGCCGACGGCGAATCATCGCTCGCCTTCGTTCGCAACCTCCTCGATATCGCCCCCGACAGTCCCGACGCCGCCAAGATCCAAATGGCGCCGCAGGGCGCGACCCTCGACAAGCTATTCGCGCCGGCCAGTGGCTTCAGCGCAGTGATCGCCATCGTCCACGCCTCCAGGGCCGTGCGCGACAAGGCCTATGAGCAGGTCGCCAAGCGCGGCGGCTTCACGCTGAATGCGATCGATGAAGCCAAGGCGCTGGCGCGCAAATTCCCGGGCATTTCCGACGAGACTCTGACGGCCGGCACGCTGTCTGCGTCGCCCGAAATTCCCGACGACGATCTCGACACCATCGGACTCGAATGGCTCCTGGTCGCGCAATCCAAAATGTCGGGGAGCACCGCCGGCGACATTGCGCGCATCGTCTACGAGAACAAATCCGCGCTCGGGCTCGACAACGGCTTTGCGACCCACATTGAACCGGCCTCCGTCGAGAAGGACGCCTACGTGATGGCGCATCAGGGTGCGGCCGACTACATCAACGACGACACCAAGTCGTTCATGGATAAATACAGCGACATGATGTATCTGGGCGCCGCCGCGCTCAGCGTCATCGGCTCGATCTTCGCTGCGATCTACGCCAAGATCACCCGCATCGCGCCGGAGAAGGCGAGCGAGCTCTCCACTGCCATCCTCTGCATCGGCGAGCGCATCGAGCACGCCCATTCGCTGGATCAGCTCGAATGCCTCCAGGACGAGCTTGAGAGCATCTTGCGCGGCGCGGTCATCGGCTTGCGCGACGGCACGATCAGTACCGACGGGCTCGATACCTTCAAGCTCGGTTACGAATTTGTCCGCGACGAGATCGGCATGCGTCGCGACTACCTGAAGCGCCACGCCAGCGAGCTCGAGAAGGCCACCCGTCAGGCCCTCCCTCCCCCGAATGACGACACCAACGTCGTGACCGTGAAGACAGCTCAGAGTGCCTGACCTATCGATCCGCGCCCCTCGCGCTGGTGTTTTCTGGCTGATCGCGGCCGGCCTCCTGCGGAACTGTGCCCCTACGCAACCGTTGGTTAGGAGTACAACCGGAGAACGCACCATGCGTATGCTCCTCCTCATCCTCTTGCTGGGAATGCTGGCCGCGGTTGGATACTTCGCTTACTCGGCCATGTCAGTCGGAGGCGACCCGATCCCGACGGAAGGTTATGTGGCACTGGCGCTCGGAGCGGGGTTCTCCGTGGTGGTCGGCATCGGCTTGATGATGCTGCTATTCTTAAGCAGCCGCCGCGGCTATGACGAGCCACCCCATTTCAAGTAACGGCTTGACCTGCCCGGATTAGCCACTTGCATCGAAGGCCGGCGCCTGTCGTTGACGGCCTCCGTGCGGACGGGCACTTTGGCGCCGAAGTTCCAGGCCCTGCAAGAGCCAAGACCGAGCCGCCATCCCGCATGCCGAAGCCGATGTTTCCCGCCCTGGCCCAGTTCGTGGCCGCGACCGCCGGCCGCAATATGACCAAGGCGGCCTATGTGGCCGTGACCGTCGGCGTGCTCAGCATGGTGCTGCTGACGCTCGACCCGGCCTATGAGACGGCGCACCGCTGGGTCGATTTTCTGTTGTGGGCCAGCCTCGTCTATTTCGTGTTCGAATGGTTGGTCCGGCTGCGCCATATGAAGCGTCAAGGGCGGCTGGGACTCTATATGTCCTCCTCCGCCGGGCTGGTCGACACCGTCGGGGCGCTGGCCGTCCCGATCGCGCTGGTCCTCGGCGCCGAGCCCAAGACGGCCTGGCTGCTGAGCGTGCTGTGGGTGTTGAAGGTCGTGCCGGGCATTCCCGGCCTGCGCCAGCTTCGCCGCGTGCTGGTGCTGGAATCGGGGCCGCTGCTCAGCGTGCTCGTGATCTTCCTGATGGTGGTCTTTCTTGCCTCCGTCGCCGAGTATTTCCTGGAGCGGGACGTGCAGCCGCAAACGTTCGGCAGCGTCCCCGCCGCACTGTGGTGGGCGGTCGTCACGCTGACCACGACAGGCTATGGCGACGTCGTGCCGGTCACGCCGCTCGGCCGCGTGGTGGCGGCGCTGGTGATGATCTCCGGCCTCGGCGTGTTCGGCCTCTGGACCGGTATTCTGGCGACCGGGTTTGCGGCAGAGACCCGCCGTGACAATTTCCTCAAGACTTGGGAATCCGTCAGCAAAGTGCCGTTCTTCGCGGCGCTGGGGCCAGCAGCCATCGCCGACGTCACACACATGCTGCGCACCATGGAGCTGCCGGCGCGCACCATGATCATTCGCAAGGGTGCGCAGGGCGACTGCATGTATTTCATTGCCGCCGGCGAGGTCGAGGTCGACCTGCCCGGCAAGAAAGTCCAACTCGGGGAAGGCGCCTTCTTCGGCGAGATGGCGCTGCTCGGCAACAACATGCGCGGCGCCAACGTTTCGACCACGAAAGTGTCACGGCTCCTCGTGCTCGACCTCGTCGACTTCCGCGTGCTGATGGCACGGCATCCCGATCTCGCCGAGACCATCGACGCCGAAGCCAAACGGCGCACGCTCGAAAACAGGTAATGGAGACAAGAATGTCGGATGCAGCCGACGCAGCCTCTGGCCCCGTGCTCGAAATCGACGGTGCCCGCGCGACCATTCGCCTCAACCGGCCGAAGCATCTCAACCGGCTCCAGGCTGAAGATCTCGGCGAGCTGCTAAAACTGTTCGACCGCGTCGAGGCCGATCCCGATATCCGCGTCCTCGTGCTGACCGGCACGGGACGCGCCTTCTCGGCCGGCTATGACCTCAATTCGGTCGCCGAGCGCGCAGTCAGCGCCAACGAGCAGCAGAGCGCGGGCTCGGCCTTCGAGGTCGTCGTTAACAGACTCGAAGATCTCGGCGTACCGACGATCTGCCGGCTCAATGGCGGCGTCTATGGCGGCTCGACCGACCTCGCGCTCGCCTGTGATTTTCGTATCGGCGTCGACACCGCGGAGATGTTCATGCCGGCGGCCCGGCTCGGGCTGCACTATTACAGGAGCGGTATCAAACGCTACGTAACCCGGCTTGGCGTCGACAATGCCAAGAAGCTGTTCCTCACCGCTCAAAAGATAACCGCGCCGGAGATGCTGCGGATCGGTTACCTCACCGCCATGGTGGCGGTCGAGTTTCTGGACGAGGAAGTCGAAAAGCTCGCCAACATCCTCGCCGGCAATGCACCGAACGCGATGCGCGGCATGAAGCGCGCCATCAATGAATTCGCCCGCGGCGAACTGGACGAAGCTGCCGCCGACCAGCGTCACCGCGACAGCATGCGCGGCCACGAGATCAAGGAAGGCATCAAGGCGTTCGCGGAGAAGCGGGCACCTCGGTTTTGAGGCTCATCTCCGCTTCGACCGCATCGCGCGCGTTTGTGTGAGCTTTTTATCGTGCGACAGCGCTTGATAGCGGTTGCTTTCGACAGCGTAGATCGCGATACGGCCTTCCTTGTCGGCATGCACACCCCAGCCGTAGCGCTTGCCGAGGCCTGAGGCCCGCATGCAGGCCTGTCCGCGCGAGAAGAACGCGGCGCGTGCGGCGTTCCTTTCCGACTTGGTCGCCTTGGCGCCAAGCTCGCGTCCCGGCGCTGAGGTCGCGAAGATCACGTCGTCGGACGTGTACCTATATGGTGCGTTCGCGATCATCGCATATTGCAGTCCGGCCACCGTCGGCCGTCCCGCGCGCGGCGGCGGCTCCTCACCGGAGCGCGCCGGACAGTCCTCGGCAACCTGGATGAACGTGTCGACACAGTTGGTCGTATGGATCGGCTTGGTCATGCGAGGTTCAGGCCCCTTCATCCTCCAGCGGCCACAGCATGCTGCGCGGCCATCTCATCGTCCGCCGCGCTGATGCGCTGGAACGCCGGTCGCGAGGTGATGCGCTCGCAATAGCGAACGAAGACGTCCTTTTTGGGCACGATGCCGAACATCATGGTCCAGCTGAATGCGACACCCCACAGGATATCCGCGGCGGTCATCCGCTCGCCGAGAAGATAGGGCCCGTTCGAGAGCTGCGCCTCGAGGGCTCCCAGCATGGTGTCGTAATCGGCATAGGGCGACTGGGTGATCGGGGCGGGCTCACGTTGCATGAACTTGTCGATCAAGGCGGGCTCAAAGGAGGAGCCGTAATAGGCGATCCAGCGCAGATAAGGACCGCGCAACGGGTTATTCAGCGCGGGCGTGAGGCCCGCCTGAGGAAAAAGGTCTGCGAGATAGACGTAGATCGCGACTTGCTCGGTCACGAGCGCCTCGCCGTGCCTGACAGCCGGCACCTTACCGAGCGGATTGATGGCGAGGTAGGGAGGTCTTCGCTGCTCGCCTGCCTTCATGTTGAGGACATGAAGATCGTAGGGTGCTCCCAGCTCCTCCAGCAGCACCCGTGTGCCAGTGGCCCGGCTCTGCGGCGAATAATACAGCGTGACGCGGTTCTGATCGGTCATGGCGGGTCTCCCTCGGATCGGCTTTCGATAGGCACCTTGTAGCGAACCATACCTGACATCCTGTGTCAGGTATGGTTTAAGGGATCATGCGCGCGAGCCGAATGTTGTCGATCCTCACCACCCTCCAGGCCAAGGGACAGGTCACTGCACCCGAGCTTGCAGAAGCCTGCGAGGTCTCGGTGCGCACGATCTATCGCGATATCGACGCACTCGCGGCATCCGGCGTCCCTGTCTATGCCGACCGTGGTGCGGAGGGAGGCTATCGCCTGCTCGACGGCTATCGCGTGCGGCTGAACGGGCTGTCGCAGAGCGAAGCGGGCGCACTCTTCCTCGCCGGGCTCCCGGGGCCGGCAGCAGCGCTGGGGCTGGACGCAGCGATGATCGCCGCACAGAACAAGTTGATGGCCGCACTGCCCGCAAATTTGCGCGAAGACGCCGGCCGGATGCAGGAACGCTTTCATCTGGACGCGCCGGGCTGGTTTGGCGAAACGGAGGAACCAAAGCATCTGCGCGTCATTGCTGGTGCCGCTTTGCGCGGAACATTGATCAGGATTCGCTACCAGAGTTGGCGCGCCGAGAAGCAGCGCCACGTCGCTCCGCTCGGCCTCGTGCTCAAGGGCGGCAGCTGGTATCTCGCAGGCCAAGTCGATGGCAGCGTGCGCACCTATCGTGTCGCGCGCGTGCTCGACTGCACGGCGCTCGACGACCGCTTCGATCGCCCCGCCGATTTCGATCTCGCAGCCTACTGGCGGGATGCGACGCTGCGATTAGAGACCGAGATGCACCCGAATGTCGCGGTCGTGCGACTCTCGCCGTTCGGCGTAAAACTGCTCGATGCGCTGAGCCAACCTTACGTCAGGGCGCGCATGCAGATTGAAGAGGCCGCTGATGCGGACGGCTGGCGTATCGCCAGAGTCCCGACGGGCAAGACGTCATGGCATGCCGCCTCGGAATTGTTGCGGCTCGGCGCGGAAGCCGAAGTGCTGGAGCCCGCCGATCTCCGCGAGAAGATGGCCGAGATGGCGCAGGCAATGGCGGCACGCTATCGCGCGGCGCGCAAAGCCTAACGGCGGCGCATTTCGCCGCGACTGACGAAACAATTCTGAAACACGATTCTCACCTCGCCGCGTGAACGCAATCGCGCTTCGGTTCGACCGAGAAGCAGGGACACAACAACGGCCTCGCGCCACACTGGAGAATGAGAATGTTTCGTAAGCTTGCAATTGGTCTGATCGCCGCCGGTTCGCTCGGCGCTGCCGCTCTCGTGCCCACCGCCGCTTCGGCTCACGGCTTCCACCACTATTGGGGTCCCGGTTGGGGTTTTGGCGGCGTCTACGTCAACACCGGCATCAACAACTGCTATCAAGAGCGCGTCGTCCAGACCCGTCACGGCATGCGTGTCCGCGTCGTGAATGTCTGCGGCTACACCGTCTACTGAGCGCGACTGCTTCGATTGGCGTAACCCCGGCTGCTTCGCGGCCGGGGTTCGTCGTCTCAGCTCGCAAGCGCGGTCTCCGCTGGCGACGCGATCAGCCCGTTCGCACTGGAATTGCGCTGCGATATCCATCGCTCCGCGCGCGAGCGCCGCAGCGAAGGCGCAAAGAAGAAACCCTGGGCGACGTCACAACCGACGCGGCGTATGATCTCGAGGGCCTCGGGGCTTTCGACCCCCTCGGCCACCACCTTCATGTTGAACGCCTTCCCCAGGGCGACCGAGGCATCGACGATCTTCATCATGTCCTCGTCGGATACACAGCCTTTGATGAACGATTGATCGATCTTGAGTTCGCTGAACGGCAGCCGCGCCAGCGCCGCAAGCGACGAATAGCCGGTGCCGAAATCATCGATGGCCGTGCCGATCTTCTTGATCCGCAGCCGCACCAGAATATCGTTGGCGCGATCGACGTCGGCCATCGCAATTGTCTCGGTAATCTCCACCGTCAGCGCAGATGGAGGGATGTTCTCGCGGCGCAGGATTTCCTCGATCCGCTCGGGCAGCGCCAGATCCGACATCAGCGAGCCCGAGATATTGACGGCGATGGTGAAGCCCGGATTGCGCTCGATCAGCTTACGGCCCTGCGACATCGCCGATGACAGGATGCAGTCGGTCAGCTCGCTCATGAGACCGGCCTCTTCGGCAATCGGAATGAAGACGAGCGGCGACACCATGCCGAAATCAGCGCTGCGCCAGCGCGCCAACGCCTCGGCGCCGATGACCCTCCCGGTCTGGAGTGCGATCTTCGGCTGGAATTCGACGAAAAACTCGCCGGCGGCGAGACCTTGCGCGATACGGTCCGGCGTGATCGGGAGCAACGGTGAAGCAGTTGTTGCAGCCAACGGCGAGCGCTGAGGCAATTCGAGCGCGCTCCGCAGACGATTGAGATCGAGTGGCTTGGTTAGGCAGCCGCCGACCGACAGCTTCAGGCCGTTTGCGACCCGGCGCGTCGCCTTCATGATGCGATCATCGCAACCGCTGATGATCACGATCGACATCGCCTTGAGGTTTCGCTCGGCAACGAAGCGCAGCAGCTCTACCCCGTCCCGCTCTCCGAGTGACAGGTCGAGCACCATGGTCTGGAAGGCTTCTCGGTCCAGGAGTTCGGTTGCAGCCTCGAAGGACGGAGCCACAACAGTGTCGTAGCTGAGCTTCGCGCCGATCTTGCTGATCAGGACCCGTTGCACCAGGTCGTCGTCAACCACCAGAAGGCGGCTTCCCATCGCGCTCATTGCCCATCTCTCCCGCTACCGGATGCTTCGATGGACACAACGTTAGGCCGGCGGGCTCACCTCGCGGTGAATACAAGACTGCTAAAACTTTCTCGATCTGGAAGGACTCGTTAGTCATGTTTTAGCGGCGGCCAAATGATTGATTTCAATCGGCATTTTTGCTTCGCTCGACCTGGTGTGGCCGCGCGGTAAGGGAGTGATCCACGCCATCGGCACATGCGATGAACACGCAGTAAAGCCCTCTATCGAAAGCCGGCAAACGCACGACAGGCCTCGAAAGAGCCGCTACTGGAGCACCTTTTGCGAGTCACCGTTCCGCTGCCGGCGAAACCAGGCCCATGTCTCAAGTGTCGTCCTGATATAGCCGTTACCGCGATGGACGATCTCGCCATCGACGATCTCGTTCAACTTCGGCAACGCGTGAAATGGAATCGAGGGGTAGGCGTGGTGCTCGACATGATAGGGCATGTTCCACGCAATCCATTTGACGATCGCGCCGGTGTAGGTGGTGCGGGTGTTCTGGAAGGCGCTGCGGGTGCGCTCGCAGCCGGTGTGCTCGGCCAGGAGATAGGGCCGCAGGAAGAATTGCCCGATGACCAGAGGGGCGATCCAAACCTTGAGCAGCAACGTCGAGGAGAACCACAGGGAGAGCGCTAACAGCAGGACATAGAGAGCGGCATAGACGCGCGCTTCGGTCACGATGATGGCGCGCTTGTTCTCGGGGATCCAGGGCACCGTGACCCTGCCAGTGACGGCGTGTCCAAGCATCAGCCGGAGGCGGCCCGCAACCTGGAGCAGACCGCTATAGGCAAGCGCGATCTGGGTGTCGGTTTTCGGCTTCACGCCGACGATCAGCTCCGGGTCCTTCTCTGGATCCTGGGTGTAGCGATGATGGTCCCAATGGAACAGGCAGTAATATTCATAGGGCTGCCCGATGATGAAGGCCGAGAGATAGCCGACCGCGAGGTTGAGGCCGCGACTCCTGAACGCAGTCTTGTGCGCGGTCTCGTGCAACGCCATGAACAGGAACGCGAGAAAATAGCCCTGTATCACCATCAGCGGCAACGCCCAAAGCACGCCATAGCTCGAGCTCACCTTCCAGATCAACGCCCCGACCAGAACGACCACGGCGTAGTGGCAGAGGCTGCGCACCGCGCCCTTGTGATCGGAGCGTTCAGACAATTCGCGCAGCATCGCCGGTGTCAACGGCTTCAGACGATGGCCAGGCTCTGAAACGGAAACGGTCGCGTCAGTCATGATCAGGGACCTGCATTACTTGTTGAAAAGTTCTGCGATCTCGGCCTTCAGGAAGGCCTGGTCGCGCGGATTGTTGACAGGATTGCCGGCGCGATGACCGTGCAGCGACGGGATCGGATGCAGCACGGCTGATTTTGCATTGACGAGGCGACCGAGCTCATCCTCGTTGTCGCGCACGTCGAAGTAACGATCGGTGGCACCCGGCATCAGCAGCATGTGCGCCTTGATCGCCCCTAGCGCGCGATCGAAATCGCCGCTGAAGGCAGCGCACCGGCTGATATCGCCAGCCTGCCAGATACTGATCTGCGCCAGCAGATCGTTGGCGTCGCGCCGGGCAAAGGTCGTATCCCAGCCACGCGTGAGATAGTCCTCGAGCGAGGTGAAGCCGGCCTCGCGCCAGATCTCGTCGCGATAGAAGCCGTGGGACATGGCCCAGCCGGCATAGACACGCCCCATGGCGCGATAACCGGCAACGGGCCTTTCGACAAAGCGGCCGTCACGGAAGGCAGGATCGCCTGATAGCGCAGCCTTCACGGCTTCCAGAAACACGTAATTGTAGGCGGCGCATCGCGCGCTGCCGCAGACGACCGCTGCCCGCTCGACCAAATCGGGGTGAAGCGCGGCCCAGTGATACGCCTGCATGCCGCCCATCGACCAGCCGTAAACCAGCGCGAGCTTTGTAATGCCGAAGCGTTCGGTCAGCAGGCGATGCTGGACCGCAACGGCGTCGTGATAGGTGAGCTGCGGGAATGGACCGTTGCCGGAGTTCGATGGCGACGACGACAGACCGTTGCCGAACAGGTTCGGGATGATGATGAAATAGCGGGTGGGATCGAGCACACCATCGGGCCCGATCAGCCACTCGGTGTCGAAATGCTGCGCGCTGAACGATGTCGGATAGAGAATGACGTTGTCTTTGGCCGAATTTAGTGCGCCATAAGTCTTGTAGGCGAGTTTCATCGCGGGGAAGACAGCGCCGGACTGAAGCACGACGTTGCCGGCCTCAAAGATTTCGTAGTCGCGCTGTCCGGTCATGCGTCCGGCTCCCTCTCACACGGCCACACAACGCGGCCGCCGAAACCACGATGCATTGATCGTGCCGGACCAGCAAACGCATCGTTGCGTCGCGCCTAATATCTGTACTAGTAGTACATTTATTAGCGAAAGGCAACAGTATTCCGGCCGCCGGCCAGCTCAGGCAATGGCGGCAATGTATCGCTCGACCGATGTCGCGAAGGCGGCCTTGGCACCGCTGGCGATGTTGCGCCCCCACCAGGCGCCGTAGATGCGGTCGAAGGCGAGAGGCTCGACCGCAGCCGCAATCCGCCGTACCGCGGCGGCGTTGAGCGGCATGTAGTTCGGATAAGAGTACATGAAGCTGACGAAGCGGCGATCCATCGTGACCTGCGCGATGTCGCCGGTCAGAAGTGCGCCCTTGCCGTCGGCACCGCGCGCGTCGTGCAACATGGTGGCGCCGGCAAAATGGCCACCGGTCCGCAACAGCAGCACATCGTCCGAAATGCGATGCTGATCGCCGGTCCAATGCACGATGGACTGATGCGGACGTGTCACCCATCGGCGGTCGTCAGCGTGCAGATAGACTGGCACTCCGTCGAACGCTTCACTCCAGTCCGCAAGCGCACCATAGTAATGCGGATGCGAGATTGCGATCGCCGTCAGGCCGCCGAGCGATTTGACATGGGCGATCGCCTCCGGCGTTGCCAGCGGAATGCAGTCCCACATCACGTAGCCCGCGCCATCCGGGACCAGCAGCGCGCGCTGGCCGATCGCAAAGCTCGGCTCGAGCGCGATGCCGGTCAGGCCGAGATCGTCGCGCCAGAGGAGACGGTGACGCTCTGCCAGCGCATCCCGCGTGAGGAAGGCCTGACCTTTCCAGTTCACATATTGCCGCTCATCTTCGCAAATCGGGCAGGATATGGGCGTCCCGCTATCCGGGAATTGCGCGCCACAGGTTTCGCACGTCCAGAGAGGCATGGCCATAATCCAGAATTGAGAGCGGGACACCCGTGAGGTGACATCGCAGCCCTCCGGTCGCAAGTCCGGAGGAACCAACGCTGACAGCACATGTTAGTTTTCAGTCCGTTCCGGCACAATGACCGGCCATTTCCACCTGCACGAGACAATTTTCGATCGGCAGCATCCCGTCCAGCGTCTAGATGACATCGCGCCCATCCTCACCCGGTCTCTGGCCTCTCTACGCCGTCAACTTCTTCATGGCCGACATGCAGTCGGGCATCGGGCCATTCGTCGGCGTTTTCCTGCAAGAACGCGGATGGGCCACCGGCTTGATCGGCACAGCACTGACGATCGGCAATGTCGCGGGCATGTTGGTCACGACGCCGATCGGCGGCTTCATCGATTCCAGCCGCAACAAGCGGCTGTGGGTGGTCATTCCCGGAATCTTTGTAGTCCTTGCCTCCGCCATCATCCTGATCTCGCAAAATTTCTGGGCGGTGACGTTTTCGCAAGTCGCGCAATCGCTGGCGAGCGCTGCGATCGTGCCGGCGGTGACCGGCATCACGCTCGGCATCGCCAAGCAAAAGGGCTTCAATGCGCTGAACGGGCGCAACCAGGCCTTCAACCACGCCGGCAACATGGTCGGCGCAGCGCTGTCGGGCTATCTCGGTTACAAATTCGGCTATGTCGCGGTGTTCGTGCTGGCGGCCGTGTTCGGCACCATCGCGATCGCCTGCGTGCTGATGATCCCCGCCAAGGCCATCGATGATCGTCAGGCGCGCGGCAGCAAGGAGGACGAGAGCAAGAATCCACCGGACGCCATGTCCGTCCTCCTCAAGCACAAGCCGCTCCTCGTACTGGCGCTTGCGCTTGCCATCTTCCATCTCGGCAATGCAGCCATCGTCCCGCTCTATGGCCTTGCAGCGGTGGCCAAAGGACAGGCCAACGGCCCGAGCTTCGTTGCGACCACCGTGGTCATTGCGCAGGGCGTCATGGTGGTGACGTCGCTGGTTGCCATGCAAGTCGCGGGAAAGCGCAACTACTGGCCGGTGATCCTGGTCTCCTTCATGTTCTTACCCGTACGCGGCGTGCTTGCGTTCTTCGTGACGGGATGGTGGGGCGTGGTCCCCATGCAGGTATTGGACGGGATGGGCACCGGACTACAGACGGTCGCCGTCCCCGGCATGGTCGCGCGCTCGCTGGACGGCACTGGTCGCATCAACCTCGGTCAAGGTGCCGTCATCACCGTGCAAGGCGTCGGCGCGAGCTTGAGCCCCGCGCTCGGCGGCTGGATCGCGCAATGGATCGGCTACGGCCCGACGTTTTTGCTGCTCGGGAGCTTTGGCCTCGCCTCGATGGCATTGTGGCTAGCGTTCGGCGCGCACGTGAAGAAGTATTGAGGCGATAGGCCTTACGGACACTCCACCACGATCTTGCCGAAGTGTCCGCCCTGCTGCATCAGCCGCAGCGCTTCGGGCACGGCATCAAAGCCGAACACGCGACCGATCGCCGGCTTCATCGCATTGCGTCCGATGGCAGCAGCCATGCCCTCGAACATTCGGCGGCTGCCGACGGACAGGCCGATGACGTGCAAATTCTTGGAGAACAAGCTTGGGATCGCGATCTGTTGCGAGAAGCCCGAGAGTACGCCGATCACGAGAATGGTGCCGCCGACGCGCGCCGCTTCGAGCGATTGCCCGAACGTATCCCTGCCGCCGACTTCGACGACATGATCGACACCGCCGCCGGTCCATTCCGCCGCCGCTTTGCCCCACTCCGGCACCGACCGATAATTGATGGTGTGATCGGCGCCGAGCGCCTTGGCGCGTTCGAGCTTCGCATCACTCGACGAGGTCACAATCACGCTCGCGCCGGCGAGCTTTGCGAATTGCAGCGCGAAGATCGAGACGCCGCCGGTGCCTTGCACCAGCACCGTATCGCCGGGCTGCACTCCTGCCTCTTCGAACAGTGCGCGCCAGGCAGTAAGCCCGGCGCAGGGCAACGTTGCGGCTTCCTGGAAGGAGAGATGCGCTGGAATGCGGCTGACGCCCTCGGCATCGAGCACCATCACCTCTTGCAACACCCCCGGCCGCGTGCCGCCGAGTGCATAGCGGCGGCTGCTCGTCGAGACCTTTCCATCGATCCAGGACTGGAAGAACATTGGACAAACACGATCACCGACTGCGACGCGGCTGACGCCGTGACCAATCGCGATCACCTCACCCGCGCCGTCAGAGAACGGGATCAGCGGCAATCGGGTGACGCCGCCGTTACCCTGGATCGTGAGCAGATCGCGATAGTTCAGTGACGCCGCCTTCATCCGAACTGCAACTTGGCCCGGGCCGGGTACCGGCTCAGGCAGGTCGGCCAGCTCCATCCCCTCGATCGACCAGTCACGCGCGACTTGCCAGGCTTTCATGGCGATCACTCCAACTCAGGTGCCGAAATTCTTCTGGATGGCCTTGTCGAGTGTCTCGCCGCCGACGAAGCGCTGGCGCAGCTCGCGCTTGAGCAACTTGCCGCTGGGGTTCTTCGGCAGGCTATCCACGAAGATCACGCGCTTCGGCACCTTGAAATGCGCCATCTGGCCGGCGCAATGCTCGATGACGGTGTCCTCATCCAGCTTCTCGCCGCTCTTGACCACAACGATAGCCGTGACCGCCTCGATCCAACGCGGATCAGGCAGGCCGACGACGGCAACCTCGGAGACCGCGGGAATACGATAGACCATCTCCTCGACCTCGCGGCTGGCGACGTTCTCGCCGCCGGTCTTGATCATGTCCTTGACACGATCGACCACGGTGATGTGGCCCTCTTCGTCGACGGTGGCCAGATCGCCGGAATGAAACCAGCCGCCCGAAAAAGCCGCTGCGGTCTTCGTGGGATCGTTGTAATAGCCCGACAGCAGATGCGGCGAGCGGTGCACGATCTCGCCGACCTCGCCAACCCTAACGTCCTCCATCGACGTATTGACCACCCGCGTCTCGACATTGAGCACGGGCTTGCCGGCCGAGCCGGCCTTGCGCAACTGGTCCTCCGGCCGCAGCACGGTCGCGAGCGGCGCGATCTCGGTCTGGCCGTAGAAATTCCAGAATTTTACATTTGGCAGACGGCGCTGGAGCTCAAGCAGCACCTCCACCGGCATGATCGAGGCGCCATAATAGCCCTTCTGCAGCGTCGACAGATCGGTCTTGTCGAAGTTCGGCGAGCGCAGCATCGCGATCCAGATGGTCGGCGGCGCGAAGAACGACGTGATCTTGTGCGCCTGGATCAGCGCCAGGATGTTGTCGGCAGTCGGCTTGCCCGTGATGACGCCGGAGGCCCCGAGATAGATTTGCGGCCCGAGGAACACGTCGAGTTGCGCGCAGTGATAGAGCGGCAGCGCGTGCAGAAACTTGTCGTCCACGCTCATGCCGCCGTCGATGACACAGCTGACATATTGCCACATTACCGCTTCATGGGTCAGCATCGCGCCCTTGGGCAGGGATTCCGTGCCGCTGGTGTAGACGATCTGCGCGAGACCGCGGCTATCGACGGAAGCCTCGAGGTACGATCCATCGGCGTGGAGGAGATCGTCGAAGGTGGTGAGTCCCGCGGGCGCCATGGCGGGCTCCTCGCCCGGCAGCCAGATCATCTTCTCGACGGCGCAATCCTTCGCGCTTGCGGCCTTCGCAGGCTCCACGAAGTCAGGGCCGGCCGCAAGCAGCTTGGCGCCGGAACTCTTCAGGATGAAATTGATCTCGTCCGGATTGAGCATGAAGTTGATCGGCACCAGCACCGCGCCGATCCGCGCCACGGCGAAGCGCAGCGCGGCAAAGGCGTGGGAATTACGCGAGAGCACGGCGAGGCGGTCGCCCTTTTTCACGCCGAGCCCGAGCAGGCCGCGGCCGAGCCGGTTGCAGACCGCGTCCATCTCCGCGAAGGTCCAGCTCACGCTGCCGCAGCTCACCGCGAGCTTGGCCGGCTCGCGGGCCGCCGAACGGCGCAGAAGATCGCCGATGGAATGCTCGCGCGCTTTCGAGATGGTGGCTGCGATGTCGCCGGTCATGTGTCCCTCCGTGTGATGTCTTGATTTGTTCGATTTCTTGTTTGAAATCTTGCGTCTTGTGGGTTTGCGGCATCTGTGCCGAGCTGCGTGGGCGTACCCGCCGCCAACGCCGAACCTGGCACGGCCTCGCGTGTTGCTAGCGGCGCCGCAGGTCCGACGGGCTGTGGCCGAACTTCCTGCGAAACACCGTGCTGAAATAGGACGATGAGCTGAAGCCCAGCTGATAGGCAACCTCGGTGATCGACAGGGACCGTAACTCGGGACGCGTCAAGACGTCGTAACAACGCTGAAGCCGGCGATCCAAAATCCATTCGGACACCGAGACATCGGTGAGCCGGAAAAGATAGTGCAGATGCCTGAGCGAGACGCCGTTGCTCTTCGCGATCCTCTCCAGCGACAGATCGGCGTCGGTGAGATGCGCTTCGATCCAGGTCTTGACCGAGCGCAGGCGTGCCTGCTGGGCGCTTGCATCCTCGGAGAATTCGTCCCGGTCGCCCATGTCGAGCGTCAACGCCAGCACATCCATCAGTTCAGCGCCAAGGCGCGTCCTGGCGATCTCATCCAGGGAAGCACCTTCCGCGGCGAGCGTCGCGCAGAACTCGGCAGCGATGCGCCCGAGACCGCGGCCCGTCGCCATCGTGGTCACGACCGGCAGGCGCCCCTCGCTGAAGCGGGCCGAAAACTCCGTGCGTGGGATCTCGAGATAGAGCGACCGGACCTTGCCGACGCATTCGAGATCATAGGCTTCAGACGCCGAAAAAATTGCGCCGACGCCCGGATTCGACAGCAAAGTCTGGCCGGCCTGCAGCACGTTGACCCGGCCCTGTTGGACGAATTCAACGTAGTAGCAATCCTTGTCGAGTTTTGCGATGTGCCGCTCGCGCCGCGAGATGCGCTGCTCCGACAGCAGCACGTCCGTCATCGTGACGGCGCCGAAATGCGCCTCGCGGATGAAGCCCTGGTAGTCGGATCGCTCGTCGGCATTGACGTCGACATGAACGTAGACATCGCAGATCGCGCCTTGCCAGGCGGCATATCGCTTCGACGGCTCCAGATCGTCTGTCGAGAATACCAGGTTCATCGTCCGCCCACCCGTCGCACAGCCATGATGAACGCCGTTTGTGCATCGCACAAGCTGGCCCGCCGGCGGGATTCTAGATGGCCGCCGCCTACACGCAAGACCGGTTTGCGCGGACAAGCAAAAGCTTTGCGCTCCGGAGCAAGCAGGCTGCGGGCATGTGGCCTATGAAGAACAAAAATCGGTCAACGAGCCAGGCAGGAAACGTTCGCTTGCGTCAGGACAGATCAGCTGCTGCGCAATTCACCGTGCCGCTTGAATGGCGGCGTCCGTGAGCACGACATCGCCCCCACCGATCACGACGCGCTTCACGCAGCCGATCGAAACCATCGCCGATATCGAGGCGCTGGAACGGTTGCCCTACGATTCCCTCATCCCTGCCCACAATCTGCATGATCTGTTCGAGGCCACCGCGCGCCTGCATCCCGACCGGCCCGCACTGACGGTCCTGACCAAGGGCTCGCGCGAGCCCGGCGATGTCACGCTGACGCATCGGCAATTGCGTACGGAGATCATGCGGGCGGCAAACCTCTTCCGGTCGCTCGGCATCAACCTGAACGGAGGTACGGTCGCGTTTCTCTGCCCGATCCTGCCGCAGCTCTTCCCGGCTCTGCTGGGCGCCCAGATCGCGGGCGTCGCCAGCTCGATCAACTATCTCCTGAACGAAGATGCCATTGCCGACCTGCTCGAAGCACAGAACGCGACCGTTCTCGTGGTTGCTTCCGAACCGGCCGATCGCGCGATCTGGACCAAGGCGGCCAATGTCGCGAGCCGCGTCGCCTCGCTCAAGACGATTGTCGTGATCGGCGCGAAAGGTCGCCTGACCGGGCGTGCCCTCAGCTTCGACGAGGCGGTCGCGACGATGCGCGGCACCATGGACTTCGCGCCATCGCGGGATCGTGACACGGTCTGTGCGCTTTTCCACACCGGCGGCACGACCGGACGACCCAAACTCGTCCGCCTGACACATGGCAACCAGATCCACGCAGCCTGGAGCTTCGCGCAGGTTCATGGACTTGATGAGCTGGATGCCGCCATCAACGGCTTCCCGCTGTTTCACGTCGGCGGCACCATGACCATCGGCCTATCGATCCTGGCGGCCGGGGGCCATGTGATCATTCCCTCGCCCTACAGCCTCAGAAGCCCGGATGCGATCCGCGACTATTGGCACACCGTCGAACGGTTTGGCGCGACCATCGTCAGTGGCGTGCCGACCTCGATCGCGGCGCTGGCCGAAGTGCCGATCGGCTCATCCGATGTCAGCTCCCTTCGCATGGCCCTTACCGGTGGGGCAGTGGCGCCGAAAGCCGTCAGCGAGAGGTTTCAGGCCCGGACTGGCATCACGCTGTTCGAGACCTATGGCATGACGGAGACCGCGGCCGCGATTGCATTCAATCCCGGCCGCGGCACACCCATGCAAGGCAGCGTCGGCTTCAGGGCGCCGTTTGCACAGACGAAAATCGTCGCGCTTGATGATATCGACCTCAGGACGGAGTGTCCGCCGCTTACCAGCGGCCTCGTCCTCGTCAGGGGACCGCAGGTGTTTCCAGGCTATCTCGATCCCCGGCACAACAAGGGCGTGCTCACCGACGACCATTGGATTGTCACAGGCGACGTCGGCTATCTCACGGCCGATCAGCGGCTGGTGCTCACTGGCCGCGAGAAGGATCTGATCGTCCGCAGCGGCCACAACATCGATCCCGCCGCTATCGAGGACGTCGCGAATGTTTTCCCCGGTGTCCAGATGAGCTCGGCCGTCGGCATGCCGGATGCCTACGCCGGCGAGGTGCCTATTCTGTTCGTCGTTCCGTCTCCCGGAAAAATCATCAACCTTCCGCAGCTATGCGAGCATCTCGAACGCAACGTCAATGAGCCTCCTGCTCGGCCCAAGCGCGTCGTCCTGCTCGAGGCCCTTCCCGTGACCGCGGTCGGCAAGATATTCAAGCCCACGCTTCGCGACCTCGCTATCCAGGAGAAAGTCAGGACCGAGATCGATCGTATCTTCGGTCCAGCCACCAGGGCAGACATTGTCGTCGACAAAGACGTCAGGTTGACTACGCTGGTCACCGTTTCGATCGTCTCCAACGACCAGGACCGGGTGAAGGCGCTCACTGAGAGCCTGACACTGCTTCCACAGACCTACCGCATCGAGACCCGATCGTCATAACGGACCCGCAGAGCCCGAGGTCGAAGAAAGGCAACGAAGGGATGAAGCGCTTTCGGTTCAATCAACAAGAGATCGTCTTTGCCGTCTTCGCCTTGCTGTTCCTGGTATTCTCGATCTTCCTGAATGGCTTCCTGACGGCCGAGAACATGCTGACGCTGCTCCAGAACGTGGCAGTGCTCGGCATCCTGGGCCTCGCCATGGCGATCGTCGTGATCGGCCGCGGTATCGACATCTCGCTGATCGCAGCGCTCGCGGTGCCGCCCGGGCTCGTGCTGCAAATGGTGCAGAACGGCCATTCGCTGCCGTTCTCGCTGCTGATCGCCGTGCTGATCACGATCGCGTTCGGCCTTATCAATGGCTGGCTGATCGCCTATGCCGAGGTGCCCTCGCTGTTTGCGACGCTGGCAACCGGCTTGCTGCTCGCCGGTCTCGGGCAGGCCGCGCTGTTCCAGCTCGATGTCGTGCAGTGGAGCCAGGGCATGAACGGCTTCGAGCGGCTCGGACAAGGCACCATTCTCGGCATTCCCACCTCGATCGTGATGTTCGCGGTCGCCTGCATCGTGGTGGCTTTCCTGCTGCGCCAGACGCGCTGGGGTGCCTACATCTACGCGATCGGCGACAACCCTTACGCCGCGCGTGTCACCGGCATTCCCTCCCGCCCGATCATCGTGCTGCAGTACGTGATCGCGGCCCTGATCGGCTGCTTCGCCGGTCTGGTGATGGCCGCATCAGTCAATTCGATGCCGACGCGCGTTTTCAACTCGACGCTGATTTACGACGTGATCCTGGTGGTCGTGCTGGGCGGCATCGGACTCTCCGGCGGCCGTGGCGGCGTGTTGAACGTCATCATCGGCACATTGCTGATCGGTACCATGCTCAACGGGATGACCATCATGGACATCTCCTACGCCGGGCAAAATCTCATCAAGGGCGTGGTCCTGCTGCTCGCCGTCATCACGGATTCCTTCCTGAATCCGCGCAACGAAGAAACGGCACAGCAGGGCGACATCTGAACGACCGACAAGAACCATAACGGCAACTACAACCAAGGAGGAAGCAATGAACAACCCGACAAAGGCAACGCTCGCCGCACTGGCACTCGCGGCGCTGACTGGACCCGCTCTCGCTCAGCAGGGCCTGGACGAGCCGTTTCAGAAACCGTTCAAGGAAGCGCTCGCCGGAAAGACCGTGGCCTATGTGCCGGTCGCGATGAACTTCGACCTCACCGAGGGCTGGTATGCCGGCCTGAAGAAGGAGCTCGAGCCCTACGGCGTCAAGTTCGTGATCCGCGACGCCAACTGGAACACCAATGCCGGCGCGCAGGCCGTGACCTCGCTGATTACCGAGAAGCCGGCGGTGATGGTCGTCCATAATCCTGACGTACAGACCTACGCCAAACTGCTCCAGCGCGCCGAGAACGAAGGCATCTACGTCATCCAGATCAACATGGGCTCAGCCTATCGCAGCTCCGCCTTCGTCGGCGCCAACTGGGTCGAGATCGGCGAGCGCCAGACCGAAGGCGTGGTCAAGGCCTGCGAAGGCAAGTCGAACAAGATCGCGATCATCCAGGGTGCGCTGTCGGCGGCGGCGAGCGCCTATACGCTCAAGGGGGTCGAGAACGTCCTCGCCAAGCATCCGGAGATCAAGGTGGTATCGAGCCAGGCCGCCGATTGGGATGCCGCCAAGGCCAAGGCGATCACGCAAACGGTGCTGAAGCAGAATCCCGATCTTTGCGGCATCGTCGGCTTCTGGGACGGCATGGATATCGGCACGGCCGCCGCGGTGAAGGAAGCCGGCCTCACCGGCAAGGTGTTCCTCGCCACATCGGGCGGCGGCGAGCGCAAGGGTGCCTGCGAGCTGGTGAAGTCAGGCGCATTCGATCTCAACATGAGCTACGACGTGCCGACCCAGGCTGCGCAGATGGCCGGTACGATCAAGTGGCTGCTGTCCTCGGGTGCCAAGCCTGGCTCGATCAAAGGTTCGGAATACACCACGCTGATTCCGATCACCAAGGAGAACGCCGATAGTCCGACGGCCTGCTGGAATCTCAGCGATCTCAAAAAATAGTCCGCGCTGACGCTCGTGATCCCCGGGATCAATGTCCGGGGATCACGCTCTCAACAGTTTCCATGTCCTGCTGGAATGCCGATGCGCGACACAATCACAAGCCTGCGTTACCGCTACTGGCCTGATCATCTTCTCGGTGAGATCCTGTCCAAGCGATGGACCGAGACGGCCATCCCGGTCATCCTTCTCCTGATTGTCGGCTTCGCTTTCAGCCGGTCCATCGACAACTTCCTGTCGCCGGCAAGCCTCGCCGACACCGCGCGCCAGGCCGGCGAGATCGGCTTCATTGCGCTCGGGCTTGCGCTGGTCGTCATCGTCGGCGGCATCGATCTCTCGGTCGGGTCGATCTTCGCGTTGACCGATTTCTGTGCGCTCTATCTGCTCGACGTCGCCGGCTGGCCG
Organism: Bradyrhizobium zhengyangense; assembly: GCF_022012555.1. Lineage (NCBI taxonomy): Bacteria > Pseudomonadati > Pseudomonadota > Alphaproteobacteria > Hyphomicrobiales > Nitrobacteraceae > Bradyrhizobium > Bradyrhizobium zhengyangense. The sequence goes on from NZ_JAKLTZ010000006.1 coordinate 110,091, forward strand.
GTTCCGGCCGTTGTGGTCGCCACGCTGCTGTGTGGCGCACTGCTCGGGGCCGTCAACGGCATCCTGGTCGGATATCTGCGACTGCGCGCCTTCATCACCACGCTGATCACGCTGATCATTTACCGCTCGGCCTACGATCTTCTGATCCAGCGCTACTCCAACGCGATCGCTTCGGCCTTCCCCGACATCCCGTCCTGGGACTTCATCGGCGCCGGCTCTGTCCTTGGCATTCCGACCGTGGCGCTGGCCTATATCGTCATCGCGATCTTCGGCCACATCTTCATGACGCGGCTGCGCCCAGGTTGGCACATCACCGCAATAGGCGGCTCGCGCCGCTCGGCCTACAATTCGGGCATTCCCGTTCGCCGCACCATCGCGCTCTGCTACGTCGCAAGCGGCGTGCTGACCAGCATCGGCGCGCTGTTCTTCGCCTCCCGGCTCGGCACCGTCGGCGGCGACATCGGCGTTGGCCTCGAGGTGATCGTGCTGACCGCGACCGTACTCGGCGGCATCACGCTCGGCGGTGGCAAAGGCTCTGTCGCCAAATCGGCAGTGGGCGTGCTGATCGTACTCCTGATCACCAACGGCCTCACCACCATGAACGCGCGCGGGGGCGTCAACCGCATGGCGCTGGCCGGCATTCTGCTTGTCGCGGCCATGGTCGACATCCGCTGGCAGAAGAACCGGACTCGCATCATCAGCAAGGTCTATGTCGCGCCGACTTATCACGAATTGCCGCCGCCGCCGCCAACCGAGATCGGACAGGGCGGGCCATTCGAGCAGAACGACAAGCTGCGTGACGTCGAGGCGATCGGCCTTGGCCGCATCGAGGCGCCGGAAGACGTCATCCTCGATCGCCATGACAATCTCTATGCCGGCTCGCGCCACGGCGACATCATGCGCTTCCTCGCGCCCGACTATCAGAAGATGGAGGTGTTCGCCCATATCGGCGGCCAGCCGCTCGGCATGGCCTTCGATCGCGAGGACAATCTCTACGTCTGCATCGGCGGCATGGGGCTTTATCGCATCAAGCCCGACGGCACCGTGGAAAAGGCGACCGACGAGACCAACCGCAGCCTGCGCTCGGTCAACGACGACAGCCGCCTGCGGCTTGCCGACGACCTCGATATCACCGACGATGGCCTGATCTTCTTCTCCGAAGCGACGGTCCGTTACGAGATGGACGAATGGCCCATCGATGGCTTAGAGGCACGCGGCAACGGCCGCATCATCTCCTACGATACCAAGACCGGCACGACACGCACCGAGCTGCGCGGACTCAAATTCCCCAACGGCATCTGCGTCGCCAGTGACGGCCAGTCGATCCTGTTCGCCGAAACCTTTGGCTGCTCGATCAAGCGCTATTGGTTTGCTGGGCCGAAGAAAGGCGCGGTCGAGGTCGTCATGGACAATCTGCCTGGATACCCCGACAACATCAATCTCGCCTCCGACGGCAATTACTGGCTGGCACTGGTCGGTATGCGCAGTCCCTCGCTCGACCTCGCCTGGAAGATGCCGGGCTTCCGCCGCCGCATGGCCAAGCGCGTGCCGGTCGACGAATGGCTGTTCCCCAACATCAACACTGGCTGCGTGGTCAAGTTCAACGAACAGGGCAAGATCGTCGAATCGTTCTGGGACCTGCACGGCGAGAACCATCCGATGATCACCTCGATGCGCGAGCATCGCGGCTATCTCTATCTCGGCGGCATTCTCAACAACCGGATCGGCCGCTACAAGCTCGACAATGCCGATCCGAACTTCGTCCAGTATGACAAGAGGTGGGGGAAGCAGTCGTGATCGCGGCCGTCAAAGACTTCGCCAACCGATTTCTCGGGCGCGGCGACGCCACCATCACCGTGCCGTCCTTCGACGGCGCGCTGAAGCCGAACCAGAAGCTGGAAGCCGCCGAGACCTTGCTGACCTGCGATTCGCCCGCGGATCTTGCAACTGACGGCAGCAAGCTCTTTATTGCAGACGGGCGAAGACTGCTGTTGCTGAACAACGGCTCGGCCTCGGAATTGCGCAGCTTCGAGCAACCGATCTCGGCACTCTGTGCCCTGCCCGGCGGCGGCCTTGCTGTCGCACTCGGTGGGCGCGAGGTGCGTGTTTACGAAGGCCCCTCGGCCGAGCAGCCGAGCGCAACCTTTGCCGATGCGGCGTTCAATGCGATCAATGCGCTCGCGCTGGCGGGTGACAACTCGCTGATTGCGACGGACGGCTCGGCGACGTCAGGCGTCGACGATTGGGCGCGTGACCTGCTGGAGCTCAACCGGAGCGGCCGCGTGTACCGGCTCGATCCCGGCAGCAGGACCGTGACGCGATTGGCCCAGGGCCTCGGCTATGCCTTCGGTGCCTGCGCGCATGGTAGCGCCATGCTGGTCAGCGAGAGCTGGCGCCATCGCCTCGTTCTTGTCTCGCCCGGCGCAACGCCGAAGATCGTGCTCGCTCACCTGCCGGTCTATCCATCACGGCTGTCGAAGGCTTCAGGCGGGGGCTACTGGCTCACCGCATTCACCGCTCGGACGCAGCTGGTCGAGTTCGTGCTGCGCGAGCCCGGCTATCGCCGCCGCATGATGGCCGAGATCGCGCCCGAACACTGGGTTGCACCGCGGCTGCGCTCCGGGCGCTCGTTCAAGGAGCCGATGCAGGGCGCGCATATCAAGACCATGGGCGTCATCAAGCCCTGGGCGCCGCCGCGCTCCTACGGCCTCGTCATCCGTCTCGACGCTGACGGCCAACCGCTTTATTCGCTGCATAGCCGGGTCGACGGCATCAATCACGGCGTCGTCGCGGCGGTCGAGATGGGTGGCGATCTCGTGCTGATCGCGAAGGGACCGGGCCGAGTCCTGAAGCTGGCCCTCGCCGGCCTTGCCGAGGAGTTTCGGGCATGAGCGACATCGCACTCTCGCTGCGCAAGGCGACAAAGCTCTATGCCGGCGTCCCCGCCATCGACGGGGTCGACTTCGATCTGCGCCGCGGCGAAATTCACGCGCTGGTCGGCGAGAACGGTGCCGGCAAATCGACCCTCACCAAGGTGATGGCGGGCGTGGTGACGCTGACCTCGGGCACCATGACGGTCGACGGCGCCGAGGTCGCGCCGAAGACTCCGCTCGAGGCGCGTAATCTCGGTATCGCCATGGTGTTCCAGGAGAACAGCCTGGTGCCGACCATGACGGTCGCGCAAAACCTGTTTCTGGGGCAGGAAAGGTTTTACAACCGCCTGCGCGGCATCTACATCGCCGCGCAGCAATTTCTGCAATCGCTCAATTTCGATGTGACGCCGACGGCGACCGTCAGCGGTCTTGGCGCAGCCAAGAAGCAGATGGTCGAGATCGCGCGCGCGGTCCTGCACCGTGCCAAGGTCATCATCTTCGACGAGCCGACCGCATCGCTGACGCCTGAGGAGAAGAAGTATTTCTTCGACCTTGTCCGCGATCTCAAGAAGCGCGGCGTTTCGATCGTCTTCATCTCGCACGCTCTGGAAGAAGCGCTGCTGCTCGCCGACCGCATCACGGTGCTGCGCGACGGCAAGCATGTCGTCACCGACGATGTCGCCAGGTTCGACCGCGCCGCGATCGTGCAGGCCATGGTCGGGCGCGACCTCTCCAACACGCTCTACGGCGCACGCAAGAGCAGCGCGCGGCCGGCCGGCGCGCGGGTGCTCACGGTGCAAAACTTGAAGATGGCGCCGATGGTGAAGAACAATTCGCTATCGGTGTTTTCAGGGCAGATCACCGGCGTGTTCGGTCTCGTCGGCGCGGGCCGCACCGAAACCTTCAAGATCGTTGCCGGCGTGCTCAAGCGCGACTTCTTCCACGGCGGCGAGATCCTGCTGCACGACCAGCCGGTGCGCTACCGTGTGCCGGCGCCGGCGGTGAAGGCCGGCATCGCCTATGTCACGGAGGACCGCAAGGTCGAGGGCTTCTTCGAGACCTCTTCCATTGCGCGCAATATCTATCTTGGCCTGCTCTCGAAGTTTCCGCGGGGGCGCATGATGCTGTCCCGGCGGGAGACCGATGCGGTCGGCAAGACCTGGATCGAGCGGCTGAAGGTTCGTGCCATCAGCGACGAGGGCAAGGTGGTCGAGCTGTCCGGCGGCAATCAGCAGAAGGTCGTGATCGCGAAATCGCTGGTGCAGGAGCCTGACCTGATCATCTTCGACGAGCCGACCCGCGGCGTCGATGTCGGCGCCATCGTCGAGATCCACGAGCTGATCAACCGGCTCGCCGATGAGGGCAAGGCGGTCGTGGTGATCTCGTCCTATCTGCCCGAGATCATGGCGCTGTCAGACCGCATCCTGGTCTCGCGCCAGGGCAAGGTGGTGGAAGAGTTCTCCGCGCTGGAAGCGACGGAGGAGAAGATCATGTACGCCGCGATCCACTGAAGGCGCCTACGGCTTGTGCCCCTTCTGGCGCAGCGCCTCGGTGAGGCGCTGCTTCAGTTCATCGACAGCCTTCTGGTTCGCGTCCTGGCCGATCTGCGCACTCGCTTGCGCCAGCGCATCCGATTTCTCCAAAAGCTTCCGGCCGGCCGGCTGGACGTAGAACGCTTCGATCTGACGCAGCTCTTCCACGGTGAAGCTGGCGGCATAGAGGGCGGCGATCTGGTCGATCATGGTGGCGGCGAACGGTGCGTAGATGTCGGAGCCCGGCGCGGTCAACGCATCATATTCGTGCTCGATCTCCGGTCGGTCCTGCGCGACCACGGGTCTCAGTTTAAGCATGAGCTGCGGAAGCGCCGCGCGATACTGATCCGCGATCTTCAGCGTGGTGACGAGTTTGCGCGCAGCATCCATCGCCTCGGGCGACGGCGCCTGTGCCGACGCGTTGCTGATGAGGAGCAGCAGGGCGCCGGCAATCGTCAACAAGCGTCTCGACATGGATATCTCCTGAAAAATCGTCCGCGCGACGCGATGGACCCTCAGCGGCTAGCGGGAGCTGCGGCGATGACCTTAACCGGTGCGCCTTCGGCAGCGGGCCCCGGCTCGTCGTCGACATCGGTCACCTTGACGAAGAGGCTGGGCACCCGCCCAGCGCGGTCGAGCAGCCACGCGGCGCCGACCATGATGGCGAAGCCGGCGAACGAGACGGCGAGTTGCTCCCAGGCGCCCCTGGTGTATTGCATCAGGATCCAGTGCGCCGAGAACGACAGGAACACGCTGAGACAAAAGATCGGCAGCGAATGCTGGCCGCACAGGATGAGCGGGCGCAGCCATTTCAATTGCAGCGCCTTCCAGCGGCGCGGGACGAAATAGGTCACCCAGATCGCCAGCGCCAGGAAATGCGTGAAGCGCAGCATGTCGAGGTCGGTCTTGTCGATCGGATAGATCGCCTTGATCATCCATTTCGGAATCAGCGCCTCGAGGGCATGAATGTGCCATGTCATCACGATCAGAAGGGCGAACGCAATCCAAGCCGCCGCGATTGCCATCACCGGCTTCGACCAGACCCATTTGGCGATCTTCTCGATCTGGCCAACACCGCACCACGCGGCGACGACGAACATGAGCTGCCAGCAGAACGGATTGAAATACCAGGTCGTGCCCGGCGGGTAGGAGGCGACGTTCCAGTCGAACCAGCGCGACAGCACGTAGAGCACCACGGACACCGCAAGCGTCAGGTTCGGCCGGCGGACCAGGCACCAGACGATGAAGGGCGAGGCAAATATCAGCGTGATGTAGAGCGGCAGCACGTCGAGATTGACCGGCTTGTAGCGCAGCGTGAGCGCCTGCCCGATCAGGATGTCCGGATGGTCGAGGAAGTTGTGGACGTTGAACTCGTCCGCATACATCGGGTTGTCGAATCTCCTGATCGTGCGGGCGATCTGCGCCGTGAACAGAAGGAACAGCATGATGTGGGCGACATACATCTCGGCCGTCCGCCGCCACAGCCGCTTCAGCGCGGCGAGGAACCAGCCGCCGGCGACGATCGGCCCGTAGATCCAGCCGACCAGATAGCCGGAGATGAAGACGAAGAACTCGGCGGCATCGCTGAAGCCGTAATTGCGCAGCGTCAGCCAGGCCACGACGTCGTGCGGGATGTGATCGAGGAAGATCATCCACAAGCCGATGCCGCGGAACAGGTCGAGCCGCAAATCGCGCTCGACCGGCGCCAACAGTGCTGCCTGGTCCCGTATGATCATGGCCCCCGCCTCGTCTGGTGGGCGTCGCGCCAATGCGGCGCCGGCGAAATCGGATGCTAAAAAGAATCAATCAAAAGGTCACCTAACCCTGCGGTTAGAGCGCGAACGGTAGCCGACCTTTTCGCTCGCGCAAGGGACTTTGTCGTCACAGCGCCTCGGCCGCGTCGCGAAAAGTCAGAACAACCCCATGCACAGTAGCTAAACCCTTGCATCGCTTGCAAAAATCGTTCGGTCCGTCGGGCGAGAGCGCGGCGAGGCCCGATTCCGCCTCAGGCAGGCTGATCGCCTCCGGCGAACATGCGATCCAGCATCGCCTCGGCTTTCTCCCGCAGCGGCCTCGCACCGCTTTCTGAGGCGATCGCGATCGCGGCGCGGAGCGCAGCAAGGATGATGGTCCGGTTGTCACCGCTCGCAGGCGGCGTCACCACGGCCTCGCCGAACAGGGCCTCAGCCTCGAGGCCGGAAAAGCCCTGTTGGCGCGCGGTGTTGCGCGCCTCGCGCAGCATGTTCTGGGCCGCCCGGACATCGCCAAGCTGATTGACCGCCAAGGCGAGGTAGATCGAGGAGCGCAGCACCGCCGAGGTATAGCCGACGGCACGTGCCTCTTCGCGCGCTTCAGTCAGCATGCGGCGGGCCCGATCGAACAAGCCCTGCTCAAGATAGGCCATGCCGAGATGGCAGGCGAGCACCGGCACGAACAGCCGGATGCCATGCTTCTGCGCCAGCACAAGACCGCCTTCGAGAACGGCGGCGGCCGCGGCCGGATCGCCCCGTCCCAGCATCAGCCAGCCGCTGCCAGAGGCGGCAGCGACGCGGTCATGGGGACGGCCGGTCTCGTCCGCGATCGCGGCAGCCTCGCGCTGAAGCTGCTCGGCGGCATCGAACTCACCCATGACGGTGTGGGTGAAGCTCTTCATCATGCAGCAGAGGAGGAGTGTGTATTTCGGCGGCGTGCCGTACGGCGCGCTCGCTTCTGGTTCCATGAGATGTGCGCGGGCCCGTGCGAAAGTCTGCTCGGCCTCGCGATACCGCCCAGCAAGAAAATAAGCCTGTCCGAGATTGTATTGCGCAAGGTTGCGCCACCCCGGATTGCCCGACTGCTCGGCGAGGCCGACGACTTCCTCGCCAAGAACGACGGCCTCGGCCGGCGTCCCATAGAAGTTCTGTCCACCCGCCATGACCGTCATGGCAGCGATCTTTCTGCCGACATCATCGATCTGGCTGGCCCGCTGGTCGGCCTCCTTTCCGAGATCGATCCACTCGGCGACGCGACCGGACCATTGAAACGCCATGCGCGCCTCCATCCGCAGATCGATCGCGTTGGTCTCCCGCGGGCGCGTCAACGGCGTCTTGTCGAGCGAATTCATTGCGGTCCGGAAGTAGTCGACCGCATCGGCATAGGCCGAGCGCGCGAGGCATTTCTGTGCGGCACTTCTCCCGTAGTTGAATGCCTTGGCCCAGTCCTTGGCGCGCATGGCATGGTAACAGAGGGCGTCGGGATCATCTCGCCACGTTTCGTCGCTTTCGAAAGCCGCAAGCACGCGCGCATGAATGCTCTCGCGCACTTTCTCGACCATCGACTCATAGGTCACCTGGCGGACCATCTCGTGCCTGAACTCGAGCGAGTTCTCGAGGTCGCTATCGATCCTGACGAGCAGCTCGGCCCGGTCGAGTGACACGAGACAATCCTGAAGGACGTCTTCGGCCAACTGCGAGACTTTCCGCACCACGGCTTCGCTCGATCGCGGCCCCAAAGCGGCCGCGACCTGCAACACCAGACGCTGTTGCCGCGACACCCGGTCAAGGCGCGCCGCGATCACACCCTGAATGCTGGTGGGAATGCCGAGCTCGTCGATCGGGCGCATCAGCGCCAGATCGCCCCATTCGCCGCGCAAGGTGCCGCTGTCCTTCAGCCCGCGGCAGACCTCCTCGATGAACAGCGGCACGTTGGCCGTATGGGAAATGATCCGGCTCTTCAGATCGGCATTGGTCTGTGAGGACCCGAGCATGTCGGACAACATTTCCAGCCCGGAATCGTCGTCGAGCGGCCGCATCGCGACCACCTCGGCGTGGCAGCGCGCAATCCAGACCGGCATGCCGTTCGGGCGGGTGGTGAGAAGCACGAGGAGGCCGGGCACCGCCAGCGCGGCAATGGCCGCGACGACGACGTCGCTGGCCCGGTCGATCCAGTGCAAATCCTCCAGAAGGAGGAGCGTCGGCTGGCGACTGGCCACGCTTTGGATGACGGCGCAGCTCGCGTCGGAGATCACGCGCCCCCGCGCATGCGGCTCGAGCTCGTCCCATTGCGGGTTCGAGATCGGCACATCGAGCACCGCATCGAGGGCGCTTTGCTGAATCGTGGACAGCTCGGCCCGGGGATCGCGGGGATTGCCGGGGTCCTTTGCGGCCGCGTCCATGGCCGACAACAGGATTCGCTTGAGCGTGCTGAACGGCGCCCCCTGGAGATTCGGGCTGCACTCGGCGTCGATCAACCGCCAGCCTTCGCCCTTGAGCTTCTGGGCGAACTCATGCGCGAGCCTCGATTTACCGATGCCGGCATCGCCCAGCAGCAGCACCGTCTGCCGGCCGGCACGAGCCTGTCCGGCGCTGCGATCCAGCAAGGCCCGCTCGATCGCACGGTCGACGAAGCGGGAGACGCTGCGGGCCCGTCGCACGCGCCAGCTCGACAGGTCGCTGGCACCCACGATCCGGTAGACCGGCACGGGCTGGCTGAAGCCGCGCAGGGATTTGCTGCCGAGATGCTCGAACCTGACATGCCCGTCGGCGAGATTCTGACAGGCCTCCGAGACGTAGATCTGATTCGCCTCGGCGACCTGCTCCAGCCGCGCGGCCAGATGCTGGGCGGCGCCGCCGATTTCGTAGACCTTGGAAAATTCGCTGGCGACCATGTAGGCGACGACATGGCCGGAATGCAGGCCGACCCGGACCTGAAGCCCGGGATCGCCGAGACTGGCGACGCGCCGGACCAGCTCGATGGCCGCATGGCAGGCCAGCGGCGCATGGTTGTCGTCAGCAATCGGGGCGCCGAAGACCGCCGCGAGTCCGTCTCCCAGCTCCTTGCTGACGATGCCGCCGAACTGACGTACGGAGGCTCTCATGGCTGCCAGCGCAGGCTCGAGCCGCGAGACGGCATCCTCCGGCTCCAATTCAGCAACCAGACCCGTGGAGTCGATGACGTCAGCGCGCAGAATCGTCACAAATCGACGTTCGCTGTCGGGATCGACTCGTTGACGCACTGCAGCCCCGCATTTGGAGCACCAGCTATCGTCCGGATCGATCGCGGACTGACATGCGAAGCAATGCATTCCTGCGCCTCAAAGGTCGCGGCCCGTCTGTCGATCAGAATCCGCGAGCGACTTTGACGAGAATACCCATCGAGAACCACTTAGCAATCCGGCCCGCTGCTCGCAGGAAGCTGGGCACAGCACAGTTGGCGATCTGGACGAAACACAGCCCTGAGTGGTAGCGTCAAAAAATCCCGGCAAGGGGGCATATATTTCGGCAGCGCATGGTCAGCCAGGCCGGCCAGCGTGGCGGAGCTGTATGTATTTTTCACGCCGCCAATGACATTTTGAGGGACAAGGCGATGGGCTCGAGACCTTACAGAGGCAAGCCATTCAGAGATTTGATGAACAGCAACTACTTCCCTCTGGCAAACATGAAAAAGAGCGTCGCCAAGCTCAAGGCTTCCGACGACATCGACGTGCCGACGCTGGAGTACGGCCAGTACCACCTGATTCTGACGCCGGCCTCAAAGTGGCCCGAGGGCAGCGCCAAGCACTGGCACAAGGAGAAGGGCCGCGCTCGCGTCGACCTCAGCGCCCAGCTGAACACGGTACCCCTGTCCAGGGACGAGCCCGGGGTGATTCCCTTGACGCGATGCGACCTGCTCGATGCCTGCGTCCGCAAGTGCTTCAACTCAGAGCCGCCGATCCCGATGAAGACCAACATCATTATGCACGCACCGAGCGATGCGCTGGCAGACCGGCACGAGATCCGGCTGGAGTGGGAATACAAGAGGGGCTCGGACAAGCCGACGCTGCTCCACCTGACGATGGTCTGTCCGCACAGGCCGGAGAAGGGCTGAGCTTGAGCTGATCCAGGGTTGGATCGCAGCACCATCATCTGATCTGAATTGCGCGGGACGGCATTTCGCCGGCCCGCGTTTTTGCTGCGTGCGATCGATGCACCCGCCACATCGCGGTGCGGCGGGATGTCTCCATGCCTGCCCCGTCATGCAGGGCAATCGCTTATGATTGCACGACGCGGCGACATCGGCACTGCTCCCTCACCCGCTTATGGGAGAGGGTTGGGGAGAGGGTGTCTCCTCGGCGGGACAATCCCCTCGCTAGCGAAGGCCGCCGGTGACGTGAAGTGTCTCGCCGGTGACGTAGGACGCATCGTCCGATGCGAAGAAGGCCACCGCGGCAGCGATCTCCTCGACGTTGCCGATGCGGCCAAGCGGGGTGGTGGATTCGATCCACTTGCGCATGTCGCCCTCGTGCAGGCCCGCCGACACGACACCTTCGGTTGCGATCATGCCGGGATTAACGGCGTTGACGCGAATCTTGCGCGGCGCGAGCTCCTTCGACAGCACGGCGGAGATCGCATCCACCGAGGCTTTGGTCGCGGTGTACACGGCGGTGTTTGCCGGTGCGATGGTCGATACGCCGGAGCTGATGTTGATGATACTTCCGCCATTGGCGTTGAAGTGCTTCGCCGCTTCACCCGAGACCAGCAGCAGGCCGAGCACATTGAGGTCGAAATGCTTGTGGAAATGCTCAGGCGTGATGGCCTCGAGCGGGGCGAACTCGTAGACGCCCGCGTTGTTGACGAGGATGTCGATCGCACCGAACGCCTTCACCGTCTCCGCGACAACGTTCTTCACGTCCTTGGCGTCGGCCAGATTGCCATGGACCGCGACAGCTTTGCCCCCCTTAGCGATGATGGCGGCGACCACCCGGTCCGCGGCCTGCTTGCTCGAGCTGTAATTGACGGCAACCGCCGCACCCTCGGCCGCAAGCCGGGCGGAGATTTCGGCACCTATGCCCTTGGATGCGCCGGTCACCAGCGCAACTTTGCCTTCGAGTCTCTTGGTCATCGCATGTCTTCCATTGTTCGGCGGGATGCCGACATTCAATAGTTCAATACTAGTGAACTATTGAACTCATTCAAGGGACGTGCTATATTTTTGGGCATGGCGCAGTTCGTTCACCCGGCGCGGGAGGAGATCACACTGGCGGGGGTGCTTGGCGCGCTCGCGGATCCCAAGCGGCTGCGTATCGTCAAGAGTCTGGCCGCGCAGAAGGATTGCATGTCGTGCACCGAGGCGGCGCCTTGCCCCGATATGGCGAAGTCGACTCTATCGAACCATTTTCGCATTCTGCGGGAGGCCGGCCTGGTCCGGACGTCAAAGCAAGGCGTCCAGCACCGCAACGTCCTGCGCGAGGAAGACATCAACGCGCGATTTCCGAAGCTGCTCAAGATGATCCTGAGCTTTCCGGACTGAGAGCATTCGCGCCGGATGCGGAGGCGTAGTCGCGCGCAAGATGGTTGAGCGAAGCGAAACCCATCAAGCTCGTACTCTCAAACAGATCCCACCAACGATTGCTGGTACTGACTCTGCCCATCAGGCGACGGATTCGCAAGAGCTCAACCCATCCTGCGAGCTGCAACTGCAAGCCGGCCGCATCACTCGATGACGTCATCCGTGAGCACGAGTATTGAGGGTGGGATCGTCAACCCCAAGACGCGGGCCGTCTTGAGGTTCACCACCAATTCGAATTTGGTCGGCAGCTGGATCGGCATTTCTGCCGGCTTTCGTCCTTTCAGGATCAAATCGACATAGCCAGCCGCACGGCGGAAGAGGTCGCCGATGTCGGCGCCATAGCTGAGCAGTGCGCCGGCGCGAGCGAATTCGGCTTGTTCGCCGACGACAGCAATCTTCCTCTCGATGCCAGCATGGCAAATTTCGTCTCGCATCGCCGACGTCATGTAATCGCGGATCACCACCATTGCGGCACCGCCCGCATCCGCCAACACTTTGATCTGCTCAGACACGGCTGCTGGAGAAGCTGCCGTGAGGCCGAGACGCATTGGCTCCATGCCGGCAGACCGTGCTTCCAGCATTGTCTGCGCGCCCCAGGCGCTGAATGTGGGATCGGTTGCATTGTTCATCACGCCCAGCGTCTTCAGCTCGGGCAAGATCTCCCTCAGCATCTGGATCCGCTTGGACGACATCTCTTCGCCGAAAGCTGCGAAGCCGGTCAGGGTGCCGCCGGGACGCGCAAGGCTCTGGAATAATTCCGGATCACTCTGCACCGCAGGCAGCGCCACGGCGACAACAGGGATTTTGGTCTTGCGCACGGCAGCGCGCGCTGCAGCAGGCCCCGGTGACAACAGGACATCGACCGGCTTGGCCGCGAATTCGTCAATGATCGCGAGCCCGCGCGCCACGTCGCCGTTGGCCGAGCGTGCATCGATGTAGATCGTGCGCCCTTCGACATAGCCAAGATCACTCAAGCCCTTGCGAAAATGCTGCAGGGCCGGCGCGTCAGCCTCCGCTGTGGCAAAGCCCATGAAGCCCACGGTGGGCATGTGACGGGATGAATCCTGTTGGGCCAGCGCCGCTGGCGGCCATGCCGCCGCCATGCCCATAACGCGAAGAAAATCTCGCCGTCTCATCCCGTTTCACCAGCTAATCTCTAATCGAACTGTGGGTGCAATGACTACAGACAACACAGGGCTGAACGATACTTGCTTACCCGCTGGAAGCAACCGGAGCGTCCAGCGATCACCCGATATCCCGAAGAAGAACGGGCTGCTCTGATTTGGCCACACTGAAATGCGTCACTAAAGTGCGTCCTGGAGAGCCGGGGTGCGTGATCGCGCATTCGCGCTCTCCGTTCGTCTTGCGGCTGTCTTGCCGCACCAGCTCGACATCAGGCGGTGTCGGCAATTTTCGTCGAGGTTCGACATGAACGCTGCCATCTTCGCAAGACATGATGGTGTCTGGCTGAATGAACCGGAACGGTGGACCGCGCAGGGCGACAGTCTCGAGCTCGTCACCGACAAGGCCACCGATTTCTGGCAGAAAACGCATTATGGGTTTTGCCGCGACAGCGGCCATTTTCTGGGATTTGCGACCGCGGAGGCGTTTACCGCCGAGCTGCGAATCCAGAGCAATTTTCGGGAACTCTACGATCAAGCCGGCATCATGGTGCGTATCGATGCGGAGCACTGGGTCAAAGCCGGAATCGAGTTTTCGGACGGGCGCGCGATGCTCTCGAGCGTCTTGACCATTGGGCAGTCGGATTGGGCAACCGCCCCCTATGAGCACGATGCCGGCGATTTCTGGATGCGTGTCACCATCGCCGACGGCGTTCTGCGATTGCAGGCGTCAGCTGACGGCAAGACCTGGCCCCTCGTCCGACTGGCTCCGTTCACCGCGGCGCGATCCTACCTCGTCGGACCAATGGCTTGCACACCGGAGCGAGAGGGATTGCCGGTCAGGTTCAGCGGATTTTCCCTGAAGCCGCCACTCGGCAAGGATCTGCACGATCTCAGCTAGCGTCCAGTGTGACGGCCCGCGGCGATGGCCGTCGTGACGATCGCAACAGATCTGTGAAGATTGTTGGAGCAACAAACCGTCGCAGTTTCGATCCTCGGCAAGACGCCAGGTGTTCATTGACGGCACGCTGAAACAGCGCTACCTTAAATTGCAGATTTGAGGAAGCAATGACGAAGGGTTTACTCTCGTCAGCCGCAGTTCATTTAATTGTTTCGACAACAGGAGGTGCCCATGTCGCGCGCTTTCCCGGCCGTCGGTCACAGATACCTGGTGGATTTCGTCGCCTTCCGTGTCGAGCTGGAATTCACCTCCGACACCTCGCTCACCTATTACAACGTTGATGCCAACGGAAAAATCGTCGGTTCCGAAACGGTGACGATCAAGGTCGAGCCGATCACCGAGCATATCTTCCTGGTGACATGGCAGGAGTCCGACAAGACGACGGTCGTGCACATCGAGGATTACGCGAGACACACGATCGTGACCAACATCACGAGTCCGCCTGATCTCACCTTCGATCAATTTCACGGCACCTTCAAGAAGGTGGCGTGAGCCGACTGCACTGCAACGACCGGCCGGTTCACACCGACCGGAGCTGAATGCGATGAATGCGTGCAATCGAGATCGCAATGCGTGTCGCGCGTGACAGCCAAGCGACCGTGGCATCTCGCCAGGAGAACAAGGCATGCCGGATTTGAGCGAAGCCACGCCGCCCTCGCGCTACGACCGGTTTCGGGCCATCATGGACGCGGCTGCCGGCGCCTCGACGGCAAGCTACATGTCGCATCCGCGCTTCTGGACTCTGCCGCTGCCGGAACTGAGAGCCTTCGAGCTCTATGGCATCCCCATGATGCGCGGCGGAGAGGGCTCGCCGCCGGCTGCCAAGCCATCATCCTGCTGTCATGGAAGCTGCGACGAGCATGCAGCCGCAGCCTCGCCCGGCAATGGCGACAACGCCGGGCTGATCAAGGGCCTGCGCGGCCAGTATCCGTTCGACGGCACGCAATTTCCGCCGCTTCCCTGGGGCGGCAAGCGCGTCAGCGAAGCAGATATTGCGTTCATTGCGCACTGGATCACCGACGGCTGTCCCGGATCTGACGAAGACAAACTTCATGCCGGCGCGGCACAGGCCTCGGCCGTCACGCGCGCGCTGGTGACGGGAGACGCGCCGCACGCCCTGTTCACGGGCCCCACCAACCAGCTCGCGCACGATTCCGGTGGCGTGCGCGCGCGCAAGAACGTGGCCTATCTCTCCGACGAGGAGCTGCGGCGCCTGCGGGCCGCGATCGCCCAGATGAAGTCGCTCGATGCCTATCCGCAGGACGAGCGAAGCTTTGCCTATTGGGCCCGCATCCACGCCAACCAGTGCCAGCACGGCTGGGAGCAGTTCCTGACCTGGCATCGCGCCTATCTCTACGGCTTCGAAAAGCAGCTTCAGGACATCGATCCGACCGTGACCCTGCCCTATTGGGACTGGGCGGCCGACAGCGCCAACGTCAAGGCCTCGCTCGAGGACATGGGCAAGGTCGCAAACGACAACGGCATCGTCCCCGCCGCCTATCGCTGCTGGATCGACGAGGACGGATTGCGCAAGCTGACCGACGGCGGCAAGGTCTCGGCGGAGGCGCTGGCGGCCTTGCGCGGCATCATCGGCAAGGACTTCAATTCCGGCGCGCGCTTGTTCGCCGCTGCGAAGATCAGCTACGGCGCGGCGCCCGAGAGCGACGAGGCGATCAAGTCGGTTCTCGGCGACATCAATCCGCTGTTCGACTGGAAGCGTTGGCCCGGCGGCAACGCCGACCTGATCTTCGAGGCCTATCCGACGCCCGACGACGTCGAGCGCATCCTTGAGATCGAAAGCTTCTTTGATTTCGCCAGCGGCAGCCGCGGCAACCAGTTCTTCGGCGCGCTGGAGACCATCCACAACCTGATTCACAATTTCTCGGGCGGCAAGAACCCGTTTTCGAGCATCGTGCCTAGCGAACAGCCATACGGCGACATGCAGGATCCCGGCACCACCGCGTTCGATCCGATCTTCTGGGGGCATCACAGCAATTGCGACCGGCTGTGGGCGGAATGGCAGCGTCGCAATCCCAGCGGCGGACCCGACGATCCCGGCGACGTGCTGCCGCCGTGGAACTTCACCGTCGCCGACACCGCCAGCATTTCGCGGCTCGGCTACGAATACATGATGGCCGCGAACATGTTCGTGACCAACAGCGCGGTGCCGCTGCAGCGCTTCCAGTCCGCCGCGGCGCCTGTCCATCCCAAGGTCGTCGCCGACCATAGTCACGCGGAGATCCGCCTGCACGCGGTGCAATACGTCACGCGTCCCGGTTTTCACATCCGCGCCTTCCTCAACACGCCGGGCGCGACCGTCGAGACGCCGACGCGCGGCAATCCCAACTATGTCGGGATGGTCAGCATGTTCACCGGCGTCTGCGTCGGCGGCCCCGGCCATTGCGACGTTCCGGAACCGCGCACCGCGCGCTTCGATTTGCGGCCGCGACCGCACAAGACCCCCGGCAATTTCCGCATCGACGCCACCGACGCGGTGAAGCGGCTCAAGGCCAATGGCGCGACCTCGTTCAGCGTCAACCTCGTCGTCCTCAACACCGACGGCACGCCGGCGACCGATGCCCTGAAGATCGACGCCGTTTCACTCAACTTCTTCGATCGGTTCTCGAGATCGAGACAATAGGCCCGTCATGGCAACAAGCTTTCGCATTCATCCCGCGATCGGCATTGCGCGGCTCGGCAACTCGCCGGACAAGTTCTGCATCTCCCCCGACAAGGGCGGACATTTGCCGATCAAATGCGACGATCAGGGCAATCCGATCCTGAACAAGAAGGGCGAAGAGGAGAGCGTCAAATATTTCAATGACGACAAGGGCAGGATCCTGCGCCAGGCGGCGCGCTTTCGCGTCTTCATCTACGACGACAAATCACCTGATGGCCGCGAGGCCGCCATCGGCGACCAGGTCGACATCGTCAATCGCCGGAACGGCCAGCTGCTGACCTTGCGGATCGACGACATCCAGTGGACGGCCTATCTCGCCAACAAGAAGGCGAGCTGGTACGCGTTCGCGGAGACCGATGGCGAGCACGGCTATGCGTCCGACCATCCGCTGCGCAACGCCGACATCACCAACAGCGAGGAGCGCCAGCGCCTCATCATCGATCCCGGCCCGCGCACCGTGAGCTTCATGGGGTCGCAGCAGGCGATCTTCGACAAGAACAGTCCCGGGCCGACCAGCTTTCCGCCCGACCTGGTGCCGAACTCGATCGCGGCCTTGGGCGAGCTCAGATGCACCCAGATGGCGAACAAGAACCGGCTTCTGGTGCTGGGCGGCTTCGGCAATTCGGGGACAATGCTGGACGGTTTCGGCAATCCCAAGATCGAGGAATACGCCAACAACGACGGCTGGTTCGACGACATCTCCGATGGCCCGGTCAACGCGCGCTTCATCGGCACCGTGGTCGCCATCGACAAACGCCCTGTCAAACCGCTGGGCAAGCCGGTTCTCGCGCCGGCCGCGATTGATCCGGCCTGGGTCATCGTCGGTTATCCGCGCTACGTGCCGCAGGCCGTCGACGTCGTCACTATGGATGACCTGCTGTTCGACATCGCCGTGCGGCATTTCGGTTACGTGCCCTACCTCTACGGTATCCCGCCTTACACGGGATCGGCCGTGGTTCCGAAGGACGAGGCGGGCCTGCGCATCTGGCGCGCACAGGCGCAATGGAACGCCGACTTCCGCCCGTATTTCGGTCGCGACATCCTGCCGATCCTGCTGCGCCCGCTCGATGCGCAGAATTTCATGGACGCCGATGCATTGACCGGCGGCAACCCGCACAACACGGCCCCCGGCGGCAATTTCGATTTCACCGATCTGTCGGTGCCGCCCTATCCTGACGAGCCCGAGGCGGATCGCCGCCGCCGCCATCAGATGCGCCAGCTGCTGTATGCGGTGTTGCGCAAGCCCGGACAGGAAAACGAACTGTTCGCACCGGCAGGCCCAGGCATCCCGGGCGGCAAGCTGTTCGCGATGCCGCTGCTGTGCGGCGACAATGCGCTCTCGAACACGGCGCCGTCGAAATTCCTGCGCCTGACCGAGACCATGCTGTTCCTGCTCAAGCAATGGGCCGACGGGCTCTTCATCAACGAGGACGCCGAAGACATCAAACCCGGCCTGATGCATCCGGGACCTGGCGCTGCGCTGGACCGCGGCGCGCTGGCCTCAGCCCTCGGCGGAGCGTTCTGTCCGGGCGCCGAGGCGGGCTGGATCATGCGCAATCCCGCGATCTATTCCGCGGCCTACCGCATCAAGCCGGCAGCGCCGTCGCAAGGCGAGCTTTCCTTGCCGGGCGGAGCAGAGCTCAGCAACGGGCTCGAGCCGGGCGACATCACCAAATACAGCGCGCTGCCGTGGCAGTCCGATTTCAACGAATGCACCAACCAGCCGGTCGACGTCACCTATCGCGACTGGAACAATCTCGAGCTCGACAGCGTCGGCGACCCTGCCGCGCAGGCCTTTCAGCTGACCTATTGGTGGCCGGTCCACCGCCCCTTCATTTTCAACGGTGCGCCATGGTCGCCGACGGCGCAGAACAACGCCGGCGATCTCGCCATGACCACGGCATGGGCGTCGTTGCGCTTCATCATCCAGAGCGACGGGCAATACACGTTCGCGCCCACGCCGCCGGACCAACCCAAATCGTGAGGCGACGCTGATATGTCGCATCACGATGTGGTGATCCTCGGCGGAGGCCCTGCCGGAACGGCCCTGGCGCTGGAGCTGAAGCGTCACGCGCCTGACCTGAAAATCCTGATCGCCGAGGCCGCCATCGCGACGGACTGGCGGATCGGGGAAACGCTCGCGCCGGGCGCTGTGCAACTCCTGAACGGACTGGGCTGCCGGGACCACATCCTGCGCGATGGAGCGATCGAGGGCGTCCGCTCCCAGGCCGCCTGGGGAAGCGACCGCCCTCATGCCCATGACTTCATGTTTTCGACGCGCGGCAGTGCCTGGCACCTCGACCGTACCAGCTTCGACGAAGCCTTACGCGCCGCTGCCGAGGCTGCCGGCATCGAGGTCTGGCGCGGCGCGCGCTTCCTGTCCGCCGTCGCGGAAGCTGCGGGATGGCAGCTTTCCCTCGACTGCCAGGGACGGCGCGTCGAGATCGGCGCGCGCTTCGTCGCTGATGCCACCGGACGATCGGCGCGGTTCGCGACGAGCCAGGGCAGCCGCAGACGTTTTGCCGATCGCCTGGTGGGCGTTGCCGCATTGGTGCGCCTTCGCGATGGTGCGATCCGCGATCACGCTACGCTGGTCGAGGCCTGCGAGAACGGATGGTGGTATTCGACTGCACTCCCTGATGGCCTGATGGTGCTGGCCTGGATGAGCGACAGCGACATCGTCCACCATCATTCCAGCGCACGGCTCGGACCCTGGCTCGCGCAATTGCGCGCGGCGCCGCTGACGGCGGCGCGCGCAGCCACGGCCAATAGCGCAGAGCGCATCTTCACCTGGCCGGCGCGCTCGCATTGCCTCGATCACGTGAGCGGACGCAACTGGGTCGCGGTGGGAGATGCGGCCTCGAGCTGGGATCCATTGTCGTCGGCCGGCATCATGAAGGCGCTGCGCACCGGCAAGCTCGGCGCATTCGTCCTGCTTGATGCGATCAGAGGCGTCGATGGCGGCGGCGCGAAATATCGCAGGCTGATCGAAGCCGAGTACCGCCATTACCGGCGCGACAGGCGCACCGTCTATCGCATGGAGCGGCGCTGGAGCGGATCCGCGTTCTGGCAGCGCCGTCATGCGGCCGAGCCGTTCGATCGCGAACCGGCCGTGCATTTTGCAGGAGAACCTTAGGATGGCAGGCAACAAGGTCTTCCCCCGCACCCAGCGGATCGGGATCGTCGTGTTCAATGGATTCGAGCCGATCGACGTCTGGGGATTCGTCGAGGCGTTCTCGATTTCGCGCTTCCTCGGCACATCCTATGAGGCGCCGCCCGCCTATCCCTTCGAGATCAAGCTGATCAGCCGCGACGGCAAGAACGTCAAAAGCAGCAACGGACCTTCGGTCGCGCCCGACTGGGATTTCGCGCGCGCGCTCGAGGAGCGGCTCGATCTCCTGATGATCCCGGGCGGCGAAGGAACGCGGCCGCTGCTGGACGAAAAGAAGCATCCGAAAGAGGTCAAGGCGTTGCTGGCATGGGTCCATCAGATGGATGCCCGCGTCCCCATCATGACGTCGGTCTGCACCGGCGCCGCGGTGTTGGCGCGCGCCGGGCTGCTCGATGGAAAGCCGGCCGCAACCAACCATTTCGCCTTCAGCTGGGTGGCGCAGTTTGGTCCCAAGGTGCTGTGGGACAGCGTGTCACGCTGGGTCGACGCCGGAAAATATGTCACCAGCGCCGGCGTGTCGGCCGGCACCGACATGGGCTTCTATCTGGTCTCGCGGCTCGCCGGCCGCGCCGTCGCCGAGAATGCCGCCATGGCCGCGGAATATGACTGGCACCGCGATCCGCAGACGCCGATCTTCTATCCGCAGCAGGCGTCCACGTAAGTCCGGGCGCGACGGCGCCTCGCACCTGATGAATCGCCTCCACGCAAACGGGCGCGAACGTAGTCCGCGCCCGTATGCGGCAGTCAAGTCGCGTCAGTGGTGATGTCCGCCGCCGGCCATCGCCCGCAGCGGCGAGGTGCCTTCCGGGCTGACGACTTCGACGACCTCCATCATGCCGAGATCTTCGTGATCCAGGATGTGACAGTGCAGGACGAACGCGCCGATATAGTCGGTGTACTGGGTGTAGACGTTGATCTGCTTCCCTGGCGGGATCAGCACGGTATCCTTCCACACCGTCTCCGGGCCCGACGGTCCCTGCCGTTCGAACTGGAACGGATTGACGTGGATGTGGAAGACGTGGGGCAACGCCGGAATGCCGTTGTTCGCGGCGGGATCGCCGACGGTCGAGAGCGACCATTGGTCGACGGTGTTCAGCACCACCTTGCGGCTGTGGTTGGGATCGAAGGCCTCGTAATTGATCTGGAAGTAGTTGCGACTACCAGGGACATCCTGGCCGAGCTTGAACACGACCTGCTGCACGCCGACCGCCTTCGCCTTCAGGTCGAGGTTCGGGAACGGCGCGAGCGGGGCCATCTCGGCGCTGGTCGGCAGCGCCATATCGACGGGATCGCCCTGCACGTCGACGATCGCCAACACCTCCTCGGGCTGGGCCACGGCGCGCAACGACTGCGCGGCGGTCAGCGCCCCGTTGATCAGCTGGTAGCGGCCTGGTGTCTTGCTGGCCTGCACCAGAACGTCGCTGCGGTAGCCGGGCTGGAGCTCGATCGTCTGCCCCGCGGGCCAGGTATCGACGCGGCCGAGATAGAGACCATCGAGCGCGATCTCATGCAACGGATGACCTTCCAGCCGGATCGCGAGCGAGGCGCGGAAGCCGGTGTCGATCATGCGCCAGCGCTGCACCTCGCCGGGCCGCATCGTGATGACAGGACGAATCTGGCCGTTGATGGTGATCTGCCGCTTGCTGCAGGTCCATGTGCCGGGGTTGGGCGTCGGACAGGGCGCGGGGGGATCGGGAAACAGCGCGGAGATCTGGTTCAGCTCGCCATTGGTGTTGTAGAGGATGGTCTGGAACAGCATGACCTTCTCGCCCTTGTTGGCTTCGCGCAACGCGAGCGGAATTTTCGCCCGATCGTCATCCAGGATGAGCGCGCCGGCCATGCCGCTGCCGACCTGGATCGACGTCGAGCCATGGGTGTGGGCGTGATACCAGAACGAGCCGGGCGGATGGTTCGCGGGCACCCGGATCTCGTACGGGAACTGCGTCTGCGGCAACAGCGCGAGCAAAACGTTGTCGCTGTTGCCGACCGGCGAGACATGCAGGCCATGGGTGTGCAGGTTCGTGGTGTTGAACGAGGCGGGCACCACGCTCAGATGCGCGTTCGACCGCTCCTGCTCGAATTGCTGATTGACCTGGTCGGGCGTTTCCACCGGGAGCTTGTTCGACAACAGGATGTTGAGTACGTCGCCCGGCTTGGCACGCAGCGTCGGCCCCGCGAGTTGCCCGCCATAAGTCCGCAGCGTAACGCCGCATCCACCGATGCTGACCTTGGTCGGGTCGGTGTACTCGACGTCGAGCCCGGCCTTCAGCACACCGTTCGCGGAAGTGATCTCGGGCGGATTGTGGAATGGCTTTTCGCCATAACGTGCAACGTCGATGTCCTTGTACTCGCAACCGGCGCGCTCGGCCTTTGCTGCGCCGGCACCGGCCGCGGTGATGACCACGGCGAGAGCTAGGGTCTGAATCGTCCGGTGATGCGACATGGCTCACTCCCGATCTGACGGATTGCGAGATGATGGCTCCTGCACGCCGTCACAGCCGTGATCCGGCGCAGCACGAGGGCGAAAATCACTTCAACGTGTGCAGTATCGATGTACAATCTAAAGGAGTTTTGCTACACTGCCAAGACGATCGTCAATCCAACTTGCAAACGCGGGGCCGAACGGCGCGCAAGCGACGGCATGCGCTTCGCGTGTTGTGCGAACGCGTCGATGCCGCGCCGAAGCTGCAGGTCGAGTACCGTCTCTGCGTCGAACCTGCTAAAGCTGCAGGACACGCGGCTCCGCGCGCGTGACAGAGCCTCCCAGCAGGCAACCAACAGGCCTCTCGCCGGCGAAGCCGAGGCGCACCCGGATCTCGGACAACGCTCCCATCGCGCGGCCCTGCATGATGGTGATCCGCGCGCTGCTGGGTTCGACCAGTTCGTTCTTGAGCAGTCCGAACGACAGCGCCGCAGCGGCGATGCCGGTGGCGGCATCTTCCGGGTAACCCGACGATTTCGGAAATTGCCGCGCTTCGAAACGTCGTTCGCCCTGGTGATCGATGGCGTAGGGGTAGAGGCCGGTCGATCCGATCCGCTCGCAGCACGCCTCGATCGCCGACGGGTTCGGCACCATTGCGTTGAGTTCGCGGACACCCTTGACCGGGATCAGCGTCTTCACGCGCGAGGTGACGGCGTTCTGAATGGGCAGGTCGAGCAGATCGCGGCGCGACAGCTTGAGCGTCGACAGGACATCTTCCTCATCGGCACGCGAGAGATCGACGACCTTGCCAACAGGCTGGCTGATTTCGACGGACGGGTCAGCTGAATCAGCATGATCGACGTAGCCCGTCACCGTTCCGCTGCGCGTCTCGATGCGGACCTGTTCAGCGGGCAAGCGACCTTTGATCGCGAGAGCCCAGAGCGCGCCGATCGTCGCATGACCGCACATCTCCATCTCGTGCCGAGGAACCCAGAACCGGAAGACGTAGTCAGCGTCGAGTCTCGGTGACGGCAGAACGAAGCCCGACTCATGCCCAAATTGCTGAGCCACCGACTGCATCTCCGCAGCGGAAAGCTTCGATGCATCGACGACAACAGGACATGGATTGCCGCCCTGCCCCAAGTGGGTGAAGACGTTGACAAGCTCGACGTCGGTCATCGGATAACTCGGTTCGTGGACAGAAGGCACGACGGCGGAGACGACAGCGATGGTATGGCTATCGCTGCTACATCAGAAAGCCGATTTGCTCGATTAGGGCCGCTGCGCAAGCTCCAAAACAAAAATGGCCCGCATCAAGCGGGCCATTTTCGTATCGGAACCGGTCATTCCGAATTTGGTTGCGGGGATAGGATTTGAACCTATGACCTTCAGGTTATGAGCCTGACGAGCTACCGGGCTGCTCCACCCCGCGTTAAACCGTTGCGCGCCTTCTGAAAATGCCGGGGACGGTGGATTGAGGGCCAACGCTGCTCGCGTGGCTTGCTTCTCCCGTCCCGAAGGCTTCCCTGGAAGGCAACCCCGGGGCAAAGCCCGTTGGGTGCGGGGGGTATGTACCAACCCGGACTGTCTTTGGAAAGGGCTGTGGGGACGTTTTTTTCGACTTTATGACAGCTGACGGGTGCGAATTCCGGCCGATTTGCCGCACACTTGCCAGAAGTTCCACAAACCGCCAGCTTGCGGCAACAAAACAGCCGCGAAGCGCCAGATTGGGAGGAGCGCCATGGATAACATTGTGGATCGCCCCCAGGCGAGCGCCGCGCTGGTCGCGCTGACGGTCAGTTTCGAGGCCATGTTTGCACGCTCGCGGGCGGAGCCGCCGGCTGATTGCGCCGAGCGGCTCGACCGGCTGGCGCGGTTGCGCGCCGTGGTGGCTGATCATGAGGAGCGCTTCCGGCAGGCCATCTCCGCCGATTTCGGCCATCGCTCGGCGGTCGAGACCACCATCGCCGAGGCGATGCTGGTGTTCTCTGAGATCCGGCACGCCACAAAACATCTGAAGGGCTGGATGGCGCCGCAGCGCGTGGCAACCGCGCTGCAATTCCTGCCCGCGCGCAACCGGCTGATGCCGCAGCCGCTCGGCGTCGTCGGCATCATCGCGCCCTGGAATTATCCACTGCAGCTTACGCTAGCCCCCGCGATCGGCGCGATCGCGGCCGGCAACCGAATCATCATCAAGCCGAGCGAACTGGTGCCGCACTTCTCCGCGCTATTGAAGGAGATGGTCGCGGAGAGGTTCGACGCCACCGAGTTGCTCGTCACCGGTGTCGAGGACGACGTCGCGAAGGGCTTTGCTCACCTTCCGTTCGATCATCTCGTCTTTACCGGCTCGACCCGGGTCGGGCGGCTGGTCGCGGAAGCCGCGGGGCGCAATCTCACGCCTGTCACGCTCGAGCTCGGCGGCAAGTCGCCCGCGATCATCGATGCGTCAGCCGATCTCGACGAAGCGGCCGAGCGCATCGCCTATGGCAAGCTGCTCAATGCCGGTCAGACCTGCATCGCGCCCGACTATGTGCTGGTGCCCGAGTCCACGTTGCAGGCGTTCGCCGAGAAGGTGCGCGCCGCGATGCGGCGCATGTTCGGCACCGACCCCGCCAACAAGGACTACACCTCGATCATTTCCGACCGCCACTATGCACGGCTCGAAGGGCTGGTCGCGGAGGCGGCCCAGCGCGGCGCAAAGATCCTGCAACCCGCTAGGGCCGATGATCCCAACTGGAAGGCGCACCGCAAATTTCCGCCGACGCTG
Source organism: Bradyrhizobium zhengyangense (assembly GCF_022012555.1). Taxonomy (NCBI): domain Bacteria; kingdom Pseudomonadati; phylum Pseudomonadota; class Alphaproteobacteria; order Hyphomicrobiales; family Nitrobacteraceae; genus Bradyrhizobium; species Bradyrhizobium zhengyangense. The sequence goes on from NZ_JAKLTZ010000006.1 coordinate 134,924, forward strand.
ATCCTTGGCGCGACTGAAGACATGGCGGTGATGCGGGAGGAGATCTTTGGACCCGTGCTGCCTGTGCTGGGCACGCACGAGCCGGCCGACGCCATCACCTTCATCAACCGCCGCGACCGGCCGCTCGCGCTGTACTGGTTCGGCAAGGACGGCGAGGCGCGAGACCAGGTGCTGGCGCGCACTGTCTCGGGCGGCGTCACCATCAACGATTGCCTGTTTCACTTCGCGCAGACTAACCAGCCGATGGGCGGCGTCGGCGCATCCGGCACCGGCGCCTATCACGGCGAGTGGGGTTTTCGCACATTCAGCAAGCTGAAGCCGGTGTTCTATCGCTCCAAGTTCAACCGCCTCGCCGATCTCTATCCGCCCTATGGTGGCAAGATCGCGCGGCTGGAGAAGATGATGCGGTTCATGTCGTAGCTCGCGGTCATTCCGGGGCGCCTCGAAGAGGCGAGCCCGAAATCCATCCAACCGCGTCACGGGTGGCGCAATGGCTTCCGGGTTCGCGACTTTGTCGCGCCCCGGAATGACGAGAAGAAAATGCAGGGGGAAACACAAGTGACTGACACATTCGATTTCATCGTCGTGGGCGCGGGCTCGGGCGGATGCGCGGCGGCGGGGCGGCTGTCGGAGGATGCGGCGACATCTGTAGCGCTGCTCGATGCCGGCGGGCGCAACGACACATGGCGCATCACCACGCCGTTCGGGCTCGCATTGCCATACAGCGCGGCCAACTGGGCCTTCGATACCGTGCCCCAGAAGGGCTTGAACGGCCGCATCGGCTATCAACCGCGCGGCAAGGGCCTTGGCGGCTCCTCGGCGATCAATGCCATGGTCTATATCCGCGGCCACAAATGGGACTACGACCACTGGGCCTCGCTCAGCAATGTCGGCTGGTCGTATGCAGACGTGCTGCCCTATTTCAAGCGCTCGGAAAACAACAGTGATTTCGACGGCGAATATCATGGCAAGGGCGGCCCGCTGCATGTCAACAGGCTGCGCTCGGACAATCCGATCCATGAGATCTTCCATCAGGCCGCGCGCGAGGCGCAGTTCCGCATCCGCGAGGACTTCAACGCAGAGGATCACGAAGGCCTCGGCAGCTATCAGGTGACGCAGCACAAGGGCGAGCGCTGGAGCGCGGCGCGGGCCTATGTGAATCCCCATCTGGACAAGCGCACCAATCTGCGCGTCGAGACGGGGGGCGCATGCCACCAAAATCCTGTTCGAAGGTGGGCGCGCGGTCGGCGTCGAATATGTACAGGGTAAGCAAGAGACGCAGCTGCGCGCACGCCGCGAGGTCATCCTCGCCTCCGGCGCGTTCCAGTCGCCGCAATTGCTGATGCTGTCGGGCATCGGCGACGGCGAGGCGCTGGGCAAGCACGGTATCAGCGTCACGCATCACCTGCCGGGCGTCGGGCGAAATCTGCAGGACCATCCGGATTTCGTGTTCGTCTATGCCTCCGACTATCCGCACTTCGTTCACGCCTCGCTTGGCCGGTTGCCATCCCTGCTTCGCGGCATCCAGCAATACCGCCGGGAGAGACGCGGCCTGATGACCACCAATTTCGCCGAGTGCGGCGGCTTCCTGAAGACGCGCCCCGATCTCGACGTGCCTGACATCCAGCTCCACTTCGTCATCGCGATGCTCGACGATCACGGCCGCAAGAAGCACAAGGAGGCTGGCTTCTCATGCCACGTCTGCCTGCTCAGGCCGAAGAGCCGCGGCAGCGTGTGGCTCAGAAGCGCCGACCCACTCGCTGCACCGATGATCGATCCGAATTTTCTGGGCGAGGCGGAAGATCTCGAGTCGATGGTCGCGGGCTTCAAGACCACGCGGCGCTTGATGGAGACGCCTGCGCTGCGCGCGCTGCAGAAGAAGGACATGTTCACGTCAGATGTGCGCACGGACGACGACATCCGCAACGTTTTGCGCAACCGCGTCGACACGGTCTATCACCCCGTCGGCACCTGCAAGATGGGCACGGACGCGATGGCCGTGGTCGATCCGAAGCTGAAGGTGCATGGCGTGGACGGTTTGCGCATCGTCGATGCCTCGATCATGCCGACGCTGATCGGCGGCAACACCAATGCGCCTGTCATCATGATCGGCGAGAAGGCCGCGGATATGATCCGGGCGGAGGTGCGGTAGAGCTCCCCGCAAACTCCGCTGTCGTCCCGGACAAGCGAAGCGCAGATCCGGGATGACGGCGGTGTTCAACTCCACGAGAGCTCGCGCCTGCGCGGATATTTTCTTTACTGACGTTGAATAGTCATGGAGTGGGTGCAGTATTTCAGCCACGGAGCCACAAAAAATACAGACGATTTTAGCGATCTGAAACCGGAACGATCGGTGCGACGTTCATTCGTTCCATTGGCAGGGTTTCGCTCATGAACAGTTTCGATCTCGCGGTCTATGCGGCGTTCGCAATTGCCATCGGCTTCGGCTTCAGGACCGGCCTGCTCGGCAGCGCCATGACCATCCTCGCCTATCTCCTCGCGGCTCCCATTGCGGTGGCGCTGATGCCGCTGATCGTGCCGCAGGTCGCCGGCAATCCGAACGCGCCGCTGGTTCAGAACTGGATCTGGTTCTTCGGCATCTTCATCGTCGTCGGCATGCTGTTCGGCTATATCGGCCGCCTCGCGCTGAGCGACACGATCCGTGACGCCGGGATCGGCGACCGCCTCGGCGGCGCCGCGCTTGGCGCCATCAGGGTCGGGCTCGTTGCCACCACGCTTGTGCTGGTGTTCGACCAGATCGTGCCGCCGAACCACCAGCCGCCTTTCCTCGCCGGCTCGCATCTGCGGCCGTTGTTCTCGCGGGCCGGGCAGATGGGCTTCAAGTCGCTGCCGCCGGAGGCCGCCGAGGCGATCGACCGTCTCAAGCAAGAGCGGCGCATCTGATCAGGCGCATTTGCATCGCAGCGCGAACCCGCATGCATTTTGACGCGGGCACGTCCCTTATCAGCGGCACCGATGTTGGCTAGAGTGCCGCCCGTTCAAAAACCTGCCTGCTATTTTCGGGAGTGAAACAGTGGATCTTGGGATCAAGGGTCGCCGCGCCATCGTCTGCGCATCCAGCAAGGGCCTGGGGCGCGCTTGCGCCTTCTCGCTGGCCGAAGCCGGCGTCGACGTCACGCTGACCGCGCGCGGCGCCGAGGCGCTGAAGAAGACGGCCGACGAAATCCGGAAGACCTATCCTTCCGTGAAGGTCACCGAGATCGTCGGCGACATCACGACGCCTGCCGGGCGCGAAGCCGTGCTGAAGGCCTGCCCCGAGCCTGATATCCTCATCAACAATGCCGGCGGTCCGCCGCCCGGCGATTTCCGCAACTGGACCCGCGACGACTGGATCAAGGCGATCGACGCCAACATGCTCACGCCGATCGAGCTGATCAAGGCGACCGTGGACGGCATGATGGCGCGCAAGTTCGGCCGCATCGTCAACATCACCTCGGCCGCGGTGAAGGCGCCGATCGACATCCTCGGCCTCTCCAACGGCGCGCGCGCCGGCCTCACCGGCTTCATCGCCGGCCTGTCGCGCAAGACCGTGATCAACAACGTCACCATCAACGGCCTGTTGCCGGGCCCGTTCGAGACCGATCGTCTGACCGGCACCGCCAAGGCCGAGGCCGACAAGCGCGGCACGACGCCGGAAGCGATCCTGTCCGAGCGCGCCAAGCTCAATCCCGCCGGCCGCTTCGGCCAGCCGGACGAGTTCGGCTATGCCTGCGCCTTCCTCTGCGGCGCCAAGGCGGGCTTCATCACCGGCCAGAACATCCTGCTCGACGGCGGTGCCTTCCCGGGCACGCTGTGAGGGCGATGGTGGCTCTTCACCTCTCCCCAGCGGGGAGAGGTCGATTTGCGTCAGCAAATCGGGTGAGGGGGTGCTGCGACACGCGAGAGCGTAACCCCTCACCCGGCGCTGCGCGCCGACCTCTCCCAAGGGAGAGGTGGATTTTTGATGCCGCGCCTGCTGGCCCAAAACTTCAACTCGGAAAGCAATCCGGATGAGAGCGGTCTGGTACGAGCAAACGGGACCGGCGGCGGACGTTCTCACCTATGGTGAGATGGCGACGCCGGTCGCAGGTCCCGGCGAAGTTCGCATTCGCCTAGAGGCCTCCGGCGTCAATCCGGCCGATGTCGGCCGGCGCGGCGGCTCTTATCGCGCGATGGAATATCCGCGCGTCATCCCGAACAGTGATGGCGCGGGTTTGATCGATCAGGTCGGCGACGGCGTGACGCGGTTCAAGCGCGGCGACCGCGTCTGGCTGTTCAACGGCCAGCGCAACGGCCGCGCCTTCGGCACTGCGGCCGAATATATCGCGCTCGCCGAGCAACTGGTGACGCCGCTGCCGGACCATCTTTCCTTTGCGGAAGGCGCCACGCTCGGTATCCCCGCAATGACGGCGTGGTGCTCGTTGTTTGCGGACGGGCCTGTTGTCGGCAAGACGGTTCTCGTCACCGGCGGCGCCGGCGCGGTCGGGCACTATGCGGTGCAATTGGCAAAATGGGGCGGCGCGCAGGTGATTGCGACCGTCAGCTCGGCGAGGAAGGGCGAGCAGGCGCGGCGCGCGGGCGCTGATCTCGTGGTCAATTACAAAGACGAGGACGTCGTTGCGAAAGCGATGGCGTTTACCGGCGGACGCGGTGTCGATCATGTCGTCGATGTCGATTTCGGCGGCAATATCGCGACGACGCTGAAGCTGATGGCGCTGAATTCGACCATTGCTGTCTACGCCACCAACGGCAATCGCGCGCCTGTGGTGCCGATGCGCGAACTGATGGAGAAGTGCATCAATCTGCGCGCGCTGGTGCTGTTCGCCCTGCCGCCGGCGCTGCTCGCCGCGGCGCAGGCCGACATCTCGAAATGGCTGGCGGTGGTGCCGCGGCTTCACACGATCGCGGCGCAATTCGCGCTGTCGGATACGGCGCAGGCCCATCTCGCCGTCGAGAAGGGCGACAAGCTCGGCACCGTGATCGTCGACTGCGCCAAATAGGAGTTACCCCACCGGCGTGGTCCGCTCGTCGGACCAGTCGATGCCGAGCTCGTCCATGCCGTCGGCGAGGAGATCGCCGAGCATCGGTTCGCCCAGCAGATATTGCACCGTCTTGCGCCTCGGCGACTTGTACTCGCTGCGCGCCTCGACCGCGCGGGCGCGCAGATCGTCCCACTCGTCGACATCGCCGTCACCACGGCCGAGCCACATCAGCGTGACCAGGTCGAGCTGCTCGTCTTCGTTCAGCGCGCGGATGAAGCCGGCGAGCTCGGCTGCGACCGGATCGGAATTGTTGTCCTCGAGCACGTCGATCTCGTCGTCATCGGACGGATTGGAGCCCGAATCCGGATCGGACCCGGATTCCTTGACGTCGAATTCGCGCGCCTTCTCGATGATGAAAGCGACCTTGTCGGCGGAAATCGCAAGCTCTGGCATGGGCTCCCCTTTGGCTCTCGACGGATTCCTCACATAACGCAACATCGCGACAGATGATCCATTGCGCTTGGCGGTGGAAAGTGTGCATCTTTTGACGCCAAACAAAGAAAATAGGGGCACGCCCGATGCAGTGGAAGGTCGGCCAGGTCAAAATCACCAAGGTCGTCGAAATGGAGACGGTCGGCTCGACCCGCTTCATCCTGCCGGCCGCGACCAATGACGAAATCCGGAAGCTGCCCTGGCTGATCCCGCATTTCGCCACCGAGGAAGGCCGGCTGAAAATGTCGATCCATTCGCTGGTGGTGGAGACGCCGACGCGCCGGATCGTGGTCGATACAGGCCTCGGCAACGACAAGCAGGGCCGCGGCGTCCCGGTCTGGAATAACCGCGACACGCCGTTTCTGGAAATGATGACAGAAGCGGGCTTTCCCCCTGAGAGCATCGACACCGTGTTGTGCACGCATCTGCATGTCGATCACGTCGGCTGGAATACGAAGCTGGTCGATGGCAAATGGGTGCCAACCTTCCCCAATGCGCGCTATTTGTTCGGCAAGACCGAATACGACTATTGGCGTGACTACACGGCCGAGCCGGACAAGGTCGCGGTGTTCAACGATTCCGTGAAGCCGGTCGTCGATGCGGGCAAGGTCGAAACGATCCCGAGCGACCACCGGCTCTGCGAGGAGATCAGCGTGATCCCGACCCCAGGCCACAGCCCCGGGCATATGAGCGTCCTGATCGAATCCGGCGGCGAGCAGGCGCTGCTTTGCGGCGACGTCGCCCATCATCCCTGCCAGATGGCCCATCTCGACTGGTGCTCTGTCGTCGATACCGACATCACCCAATCCGCGGCAAGCCGGCACAAGGTGTTCTCGCGCTTTGCCGATACCCCGACGCTGGTGATTGGCGGCCATTTCTCGGCCGGGCATATCCGGCGGGAGGGCGATGCGTTCAGGTTTGAGGCGCTGCAATCCTAGCGGTCGTGGGGCGGCCACCCCGCGAATGAAGGGCTGCAATGCACCCCCTTTTCGGCGGTTGAATTTCCCGCCGCCCTGTTCCATGAAGCTATTTAACCGATCAGTCCATCCCAAGGGAGAAACCAGAATGAAGCTTGTTCGTTACGGCGAAAAGGGTGCGGAGAAGCCCGGCCTGATCGACAAATCCGGCCAATTGCGCGACCTGTCGGCGCATCTGAAGGACCTCACCGGCGAGGCCTACTCGCCGGAATCTCTGAAGAAGCTCGCTGCGATCGACCCGGCCTCGCTGCCCGCGGTGTCCGGCAAGCCACGCTTCGGCGCGCCGGTCACCGGCATCTCGAAATTCGTCGCGATCGGCCTCAACTACAGCGACCACGCCAAGGAGACCGGCGCCGCGATCCCGACCGAGCCGATCATCTTCATGAAGGCCAACACCTCGCTGTCAGGCCCGAACGACAACGTCGAGAAGCCGCGCGGCTCGACCAAGCTCGACTGGGAGGTCGAGATCGCCGCCATCATCGGCACCCGCGCCAAGTACGTCTCGGAAGCCGACGCGCTGAACTACGTCGCCGGCTATTGCGTCTGCAACGACGTCTCCGAGCGCAACTTCCAGACCGAGCGCCTGGGTCAGTGGACCAAGGGCAAGTCGCACGACACGTTCGGCCCGGTCGGCCCCTGGCTCGCCACCAAGGACGAGATCAAGGACGTGCAAAACCTGTCGATGTGGCTCGACGTCAACGGCCAGCGCCGCCAGACCGGCTCGACCAAGACCATGATCTTCTCGATGGCCAAGTGCGTCTCCTATGTCTCGCAGTTCATGACGCTGCTCCCGGGCGACATCATCACCACGGGCACCCCGCCCGGCGTCGGCCTCGGCATGAAGCCGCCGACTTTCCTCAATGTCGGCGACGTCATCACGCTCGGCATCGAAGGCCTCGGCGAGCAGCGCCAGGAGATCGTGGCGGCGTAAGGGCTCCGCCCTCTCCCCGTCATTGCGAGCGAAGCGAAGCAATCCAGAGATGGTCCTACGGAGGCAGCCTGGATTGCTTCGTCGCTTCGCTCCTCGCAATGACCAAAACCAACTGCCGGCTACCCCGTAGGACATTCACCATGAAACTCTCCTTCTCCGCCGCCTCGCCCTTTGCCCGCAAGGTGCGCATCGCCGCGATCGAGCTCGGGCTGATCGACAAGATCGAGTTCACGCCGGCGACCGTCGCGCCGGGCACGGTCAATGAGGACTATTCGAAGATCACACCGCTGAAGAAGCTGCCGGTGCTGATCACTGATGATGGCGACGTGATTTTGGATTCCTACGTCATCGTCGAATATCTCAACGAGATGGCCGGCGGCAGCCTGATCCCGGATTACGGTCCGCGGCGCTGGAAGGCCAAGACCAACCACTCGCTGATCAACGGCATGCTCGATTCCATGCTGCTGTGCCGCTACGAGAAGATGGTGCGGCCGCAGGGCCTGCAATGGCAGGCGTGGTCGGACGACCATTGGAACCGGGCCTGGACCGGCATGGCGCGCTTCGAGAACATGCCTGAGGTACTGAACGGCCCGTTCGACATCTCGCAGATCGGCCTTGTTTGCGTGCTCGGCTATGCCGATTTCCGCTTCGCTGATTGCGGCTGGCGCAAGGCCTATCCGAAGCTCGACGCCTTCCACCAGAAGATGCTGGAGCGTCCCTCGGTGAAGATCTCGGTCCCGCCGGCGGCGTAGCATACGCGAGAGTTCTCATGAGCCTGAAATACGCGGTCAGCGACCTCACCATCCAGCGTATCATCGAGCAGGAGACGTCGTTCGTCCCGGCCCTGGAGATGTTGCCGGGCCTGACGCCTGAGGTGCTGGCCGAGAACCGGGCGTGGATGCGGCAGGCCAAGGCGCTGGACGATCAAGACGTGCTGATGCTGTGCTTCCAGTCCTATGTGGTGAACACGCCGCACCACACCATCTTGATCGACAGCTGCATCGGCAACGACAAGCCGCGACCCAATCGCCCGAAATGGAACATGAAGACCGACGACACGTACATGCGCGCACTCAATGCCGCAGGCGTCTCGGTCGATGACATCGACTTCGTGATGTGCACGCATCTGCATGTCGACCACGTCGGCTGGAATACGCGGCTGGAGAATGGCCGCTGGGTACCGACCTTCCCCAAGGCGCGCTACCTCTTCGCCAAGCAGGAATACGATCACTGGTTCGCGGAGAATGCCAAGACCGAGATCCCGCCCTTCGCTGACAGCGTGCTGCCCGTGGTCGAGGCCTCCAGGCACGAGCTGATCAGCAACGACCACCAGATCGGCGATCATGTCCGCATCGTGCCGACGCCGGGCCATACGCCCGGCCACGTCGCCATCGCAATGGGACGCGGCAAGGACGACGCGGTATTTTCAGGCGATCTCATGCACTCGCCGCTGCAAACGCTTTATCCGGAGCTGTCGATCAAGTTCGATGTCGATCCGGCCAAGGCCGCCACGACGCGCCGCAGCTTCCTCGAGCGCTATTGCGACACCGACACGCTGTGTTGCACCGCGCATTTCCCTTCCCCATCGGTGGGGAAGATCAAGCGCAAGGGCAATGCGTTCGTGTGTACGGCGGTGTGATTTAGCCGAGATGCCGTAGGGTGGGCAAAGGCGCACCGTGCCGTGCCCACGACCACGGGCTATTAGGAAAAGGTGGGGGGCACGGCGCAAGTGCGCCTTTGCCCACCCTACGAATCTACGATTCCACCCGCGTGGAGAAGGCAATGAGTGCACTTCCCGACATCCCCCTCCCCGCCGGCATCCGCTCGCGATACGTCGACGGCATCAACGGCCTGCGCATGCATGTGCTCGAGGCCGGCTTCGAGACCAAAGGCCGGCCCTGTATCCTGCTGCTGCACGGCTTTCCCGAACTCGCCTTCTCCTGGCGCAAGGTGATGCCGACGCTGGCGGCAGCGGGCTATCACGTCATCGCGCCTGACCAGCGCGGCTATGGCCGCACCACCGGATGGAGTGCGGATTATGACGACGATCTCACGCCATTCTCGCTTCTGAACCTCGTGCGCGACGCGCTCGCACTCGTGTCGGCGTTCGGGTACAGGCAGGTCGATCTCGCCGGACATGATTTCGGCAGCCCTGTTGCGGCATGGTGCGCGTTGATACGACCCGACGTGTTTCGCTCGGTGACGTTGATGAGTGCGCCCTTCGGCGGAGCGCCGCCGCTGCCGTTGGGCACAGCCGATGCACCGGCGATGCCTCCGGTCGAAGACCCCGTGCATCGCGAGCTCGCCGCTCTGCCGCGCCCGCGCATCCACTATCAATGGTATTACGCGACGCGTCCGGCCAATGCCGACATGCTGCATGCGCCACAAGGCGTGCACGGTTTCCTGCGCGCCTATTATCATCACAAGAGCGCGGACTGGACCGACAACAAGCCGTATCCGCTCAAGTCATGGTCGGCGAGCGAGCTCGCAAAGCTGCCGACCTATTACGTGATGGACCTCGGCGAGACCATGCCCGAGACGGTCGCGAAGGAGATGCCGTCGCGCGCCGCGATCGCCGCCAACCAATGGCTGCCGGATAGCGATCTCGCTTTCTACAGCGCCGAATATGGCCGCACCGGATTCCAGGGCGGCCTGCAGTGGTACCGCTACGGCACGTCGGGAATGCTCAACAACGAGGTGCAGCTGTTTGCGGGCCGCAGCATCGACGTGCCCTCCTGCTTCATCTCGGGCAAGCAGGATTGGGGCACGTATCAGCGCCCCGGCGTGTTCGAAGCGATGCAAACGAGTGGGTGCACGAAGTTGCTCGGCTGCCACCTCGTCGACGGCGCCGGCCATTGGGTGCAGCAGGAGCAGCCCGCGGAGGTGAGCCGATTGCTGCTGCAATTTCTTCGCCGCGTCGCCACAGTCTCCGCAAACTGAGCAACGTCACCCTCCCGCCACAAGTCGTTAATCGGCGGTTCAGGGAACATTCGGCAATGTCTGACGTTGCGAGATACCGGAGCTGGGTCCGGCGACCATGGAGAACGACATTGGACAAGAAGATTGCCGGACTATTGGGAGCGGTGGCCGCGCTCGGAGGGCTCGGTACCGCCCAGGCCGCGCCGGCACCGACGGATGTCCTGCAGGCGAACTCATACGCCGACCTGTTGGAGCCGATCGCAAACGCCGGCGCCCTGCTGCAAGCGATCGATGAAGCGGCCCCGCCAAAAGCCAGCGAAAATGTCCAGGTGGCTCAATTTTATCACCACCACCACCACCATCATCACCACAGCTTCTATCGTCGTCGCTACTACGACTATGACGCGCCGGTCGTGGTAGTCCCGCGATATCGGCGGTACTATCACCACCATCACCATCACCACCATCATCACAGCTTCTATCGCCGCGACTACTGAGGTCGCAGCTGCCTGGGAGTGGACGAACAGGACCTGCGGGTCCTGTTTGCTTTTGGTGACGGGAAATTGGGAAAGCTTGGCAGGTCCGCGGCAAGATCAGGAACGGCTATCCGTTCCGAGCCTTCTCCTTGGCCGCGCGATGCAGGTGGCGATAAGTGCCATCGAACACCGTATCGGATGACGACGTCCACTCGGTGCCTGCCGCCAGTTTGGGGCGATTGGTGTAGATCCGGCGAGCCTGCAGCTCGCGCTCGGCCGCTTCTTCCTCGCCCATGGGCTCGAGCTCGAAATTCGCTTCCTCGGGAATGACGATGATTTGCGCGAACGGCTCGTTGGGCCTGAAGATGTGGGTTCGGCCCTCGGCCGGCGCCTTGAAGACGCAAAAGAACATCATGGGCCACCAATTGCGGATCAGCGCAGGGACGGCAATCGGCACGGTGTCAGTCGGATCGGTATAGAATCGCGGATGCGGCTCGGTGCGAACAGCCATGCCTTTTGCGACCTTGAGATCGAGCAGGATCTGATAGGTGTAGAAGGCGTCACCGAACTTGCGAAACGGCGGCCATTCCGCGCCGCCTTCGGGCGGCTCACCCCAATCGGCCTCGAGCACCAAGCGACCCTCCCTGGTCGTGACGTGAAGCTCGAAATCATAGGGATAGAACAGCTCGACGCCGTATTGCGCGCCCTCGGAAAAGGGCACGCAGTGCCAGACCTGCTCACGCGAACCGTTAGCGCGTGGTTCGCGCTTGCCGGCCCATCCGGGGATTTCGAGCTTGGTGCGGCGCGGCGCCAGCCGCGGATCGTTCAGACGAAATTTGACCTTGTCCATCATTCACCCGTCCACCCACATCCAAAGATTCGAACCTGTACGTCGAGACCCGGTTCCGTACACAAAAGCGCCGATGTGACGGCCCTTGTGATGCAAGCCTTCGCGCGGCTCGCGTGAATTGACCATGAACGAATTGCAGCCTATATCAGTTTAGAATGTTTCTAAACTACATCAGGCGCAGTCAGTGAAGAATTTTGCCGATTTGACCGAGCGTGAAGTGCTGGCGGTCGCGATTTCCTCCGAAGAGGAGGACAGCCGCATCTACATGACCTTCGCCGAGGACCTCAAGGAGCGCTATCCGGATTCGGCCAAGCTCTTCGAACAGATGGCGGAGGAGGAGCGCAGCCATCGCCACATGCTGCTGGAAATGTATGAGCAACGCTTCGGCCCGCACCTGCCGCCGATCCGCCGCGAGGACGTCAAGGGATTCCTGAAGCGCCGCCCGGTCTGGCTCGTCAAGAATCTGCCACTCGACACCATCCGCAAGGAGGTCGAGACCATGGAAATGCAGGCCGAGCGCTTTTACGTGAAGGCCGCCGAACAGGCCCAGGATGTCGGCGTGCGCCGCCTGCTCGGCGATCTCGCCGAAGCCGAGAAAGGCCATGAAAACACTGCCGCGAAACTGACAGACCAGATCCTGAGCACCGACGTGCGCGCGGAAGAAGACCGCACCAACCGCCGCATGTTCGTGCTGCAATATGTGCAGCCGGGCCTCGCCGGCCTGATGGATGGCTCGGTCTCGACACTGGCGCCGTTGTTCGCCGCGGCCTTCGCCACCCACCAGAACTGGCAGACGTTCCTGGTCGGCCTTGCCGCCTCGATCGGCGCCGGCATCAGCATGGGCTTTGCCGAAGCGCTGTCCGACGACGGCTCGCTCACGGGGCGCGGATCGCCTTGGCTGCGCGGCATTACCTGCGGCGCGATGACGACGCTCGGCGGGCTCGGCCACACCGCGCCCTATCTCGTACCCGACCACTGGGCCAACGCATTCTGGATCGCGACTGGTATCGCCGGCATCGTCGTGTTCTTCGAATTGTGGGCGATTGCGTTCATCCGCGCACGCTACATGGACACGCCATTCCTGCAGGCCGTGTTCCAGATCGTGCTGGGCGGCGCGATCGTGCTGGCGGTGGGAATATTGATCGGGGCGGCTTAGGCGACGGTGATGAAGCGACGCCGTTCACATCTCGTCGCGACCGCGACCCTCGCCGGCGCGTTGATCCTGCTTGTGTCGAACGACGACGCGCACGCTACCGACGAGATCCAGGTCTACAACGCCGGCATCGCCGATGTCGGCCAGTTCACGATCCAGCAACACCTCAACTATATCGCGCTTGGACAGAAGAGCCCCCCGTTTCCCGGCGGGCTCGCCTCCAACCACAGCCTCAACGGCACGCCGGAATTCGCTTACGGCGTGACCGATTGGTGGGAGGTTGGCCTCTATCTGCCGTTCTCCATTCAGGACGAGCGCTTCTATTCGGACGCCTTCAAGCTGAGAACGCTGTTCGTCTCGCCGCACGCCGAACAACGCAACTTCTTCTACGGCGTGAACTTCGAATTCAGCAACGAGACGCCGCCTTTCTCCCAATCCCGTTTCTCGATGGAGATTCGCCCCATCATCGGGGTGCGGAACAGCGACTACGAGTTCATCGTCAATCCGATCGTCGACGTTCATTTCGGCAAATTTGCGGAGCAGCACTTCACGCCGGCCGCGCGCATTGCGCGGAAGTTCGGCGACGACCTGTTCGCAGGCTTCGAGTATTACAGCGATCTCGGCCAGATCGGGAACTTCGACAAGCTCTCCGACCAGCAACATACGCTTTTTGCCGTCACCGACTTCAAGGCCGGTGTGTTCGATGTGAACTTCGGCGTCGGCTACGGGTTGACGCCGGCGTCCGACCGCCTCGTGGTCAAGACCATCATCGGCTACGCTTTTCCGGTGCCGGGGCAGAAATCTGATGCCGACACACGCATGAGCAGCGGGCCGGTCAATCCGTTCATCCATGCCGCGACGCGAAGCTTCCAGCCCTGACCGGCGCCGCATCAACTTCAGGACCTCCATGATGCCCCAGCTGCAATACGGTACACCGGCCAAGGTTTTCCATTGGTGCATCGTCGTGCTACTCGCCGTGCAATATCCGATCGGCTGGCTGATGCCGGACCTCCATCGCGGCATGAGCCCGGGCGCCGGAATGACGTTTCACATCTCGATCGGGATCACGATCCTGGCGCTGACGGCTCTCCGCCTTGTCTGGCGGCTCGCTCATCCCGTCGCGCCCGAGAGCTCTCTTCCCGCCTGGCAGCGCCTGAGTTCCGAGGTCGTGCACTGGCTGCTCTACGCTCTCGTGCTTGCGACGACGTTCTCCGGCTGGGTGTTTGCCTCTTTCCGGGGCTGGTCCGTCTCGTACTTCTATCTCGTGCCACTGCCGATGCTCGCGTCCGACAACGCCGCCGCCGGCCGCACCATCGACGGCCTGCACCAGGCGATGGAATGGGCGCTTCTCGTCACCATCGGCGTTCATATCGCCGCGGCGCTGGCGCACATTTTCATCTATCGCGACAGTGTCATGCGGCGAATGCTGCCCGGATAGATGTTCCGGGCAGGTCAACCGCGATCAAACGGCGGTTGCGGCATCGGCTAAAACTGCGCATCATCGCAACCAATGAAGCGCAGGAGCATGTCGTGGCGAAATCAGAATGGAGTTTCAAGAGCGCGCTCGAGCTGTCGGCCGCGTTGACGGCAAAGAAGGTCTCGTCGGTCGAGCTCACGCAGGATGCGATCGGTCGCATCGAACGCCACGACGGCAAGGTCAACGCGATCTGCGTCCGCGATTTCGACCGTGCGCTCGATGCGGCACGCGCAGCCGACGCAGCGCTGGCCCGTGGCGAGCGCAGGCCGCTGCTCGGCCTGCCGATGACGGTGAAAGAATCCTACAACATCGCCGGCCTGCCCACGACCTGGGGCAATCCTGCGCAAAAGGACTTCATCGCCAAGGAAGATTCGCTGCCGGTGACGCGGGTGAAGGACGCCGGCACTGTCGTGCTCGGCAAGACCAACGTGCCGCTCGCGCTTGCCGACTGGCAGAGCTACAACGACATCTACGGCACCACCAACAATCCCTACGATCTCGGCCGCACGCCGGGTGGCTCCTCCGGCGGTTCGTCGGCGGCGCTCGCGGCCGGTTACGGCCCGCTTTCACTCGGCTCGGATATCGGCGGCTCGCTGCGCGTGCCGGCCTTTCACTGCGGCGTCTACGCACACAAGCCGACCTTCGATCTGTTGCCCTCGCGCGGCCATACGCCGCCGCCAGCTCCGCCACTCGCCTATGAGCGTGATCTCGCCGTGGTCGGCCCGATGGCGCGGAGCGCCGGCGATCTGTCCCTGTTGCTCGACGTCATGGCCGGGCCCGACCCGCTCGACAACGGCAAGGCCTACAGGCTCGAGCTGCCTGCGGCACGTCACAGCTCGCTGAAAGATTTCCGCATCCTCGTGGTCGATACCGATCCGGTGCTGCCGACCGACGCCGCCGTGCGCGGGAGCATCAATACGCTCGCCGACAATCTTGCCAAGGCCGGTGTCAAGATCGAGCGCAATAGTCCGCTACTGCCGGATTTCGCGGCGTCCTCGCGCCTCTATATGCGAATGCTGTTGTCGTTCCTCGCCGCCAGCTTCTCTCCCGAATTCTACGCAGGCGCAGTTGCAGCGGCGGCCACACTGCCTGCCAGCGCCGACAGCCTGCAGGCTGAACGCCTGCGCGGCATCGCGCTCAGCCATCGCGACTGGCTGATAGCGCGCGGCGGCCGGACACGGCTGCGCGCGCAATGGCACGAGCTGTTCAAATCCTTCGATGCCGTGATCTGTCCTATCATGCCGATACCGGCCTATCCCCACGATCACTCGGAGGACCAGGAGCAGCGCCGGATCAGGATCGACGGCAAGGAGCACGTCTATACCGACCAGCTCGCCTGGCCCGGCATCGCCACGCTCCCCGGCCTGCCTGCGACCGCGATCCCGACGGGTTTTGCGCCGGATGGACTTCCGGTCGGCGTGCAGATCGTCGGCCCGTGGCTGGAGGACCGCACACCGCTCAAGCTGGCTGAGTTGATCGAGCGTGAGTTCGGCGGGTTCGTGCCGCCGAAGATGTTTGACGATTGAAGGCCTCATCCCAGGGAGAGGAAGCACCATGAGCCAGGACCTCGAACAGCTCACCGCACTCAACCGCGACTATGTCGCTTCCGTGCAGAACTGTGACGTCAATCGCTTCGACGAGATCCTGGCGCCGGAGTTTTACTGCTCCAACCCTGATAAGACGCTGGTCGACCGCGCCGCCTTCCTGGAGCAGACCGCACGGCCGATCGCGATCCGGAACTTGCACGCGTTTGACGTCATCATCCGCATCATGGGCGACTTCGCCATCATCCACGCGGCGACGAACTACACCACGGCCGATGGTCAGCAGGCGACCGGGCGATATACCGATTGCTGGGCGAAGAAGAACGGGACGTGGTTGGCGGTGTCGGCGCACGTGTCGCGGTGAGGTGGGCTGTCCTCACACTCTGCAGTCATGCCGCGGCTTGACCGGGGCATCCAGTACGCTGCGGCCGAAATTGGGTCACACAACTATCGCCACGGAGTACTGGATCGCCCGGTCAAGCCGGGCGATGACAGCTGTGTTGAGGCGGCCCCATTGAGCAGCAGCACCTAGCTATCAAACACGATCACGCTGCGTAGCGTCTTGCCGGCTTTCATGCTGGCAAAACCCTCATTGATCTCGTTGAGCTTCAGCTTGGCCGAGATCCAGTCCTCCAGATGCAGCCGGCCGCGCAGGTAGAAATCCACCAGCCGCGGCATGTCGACGCGGAAATGGTTGGAGCCCATCGACGAGCCCTGGATGCGGCGCTCGCGCAGGAAATCAAAACCGTGCAGCTCGATCTTCTGGCCGAACGGGATCATGCCGACAATGGTGGCGGTGCCGCCCGAGGCGAGCATGGCGAAGGCTTGCTCGGCGGTCTCCTTGCGGCCGAGCACCTCGAAGGAATGATGCACGCCGCCATTGGTGAGATCGCGCACCTGCTTCACCACGTCGCCGTCGGCGGGGTTGATGATGTCGGTCGCGCCCAGCTTGGTTGCGAGCTGAAGCTTGGCAGGATTGGTGTCAATGGCGATGATGCGGCCGGCACCGGCGATCTGCGCGCCGTTGATCGCGGCCATGCCGACGCCGCCGCAGCCGATCACTGCCACGGTCTCGCCGGCCGTGACCTTCGCCGTATTCACCACCGCGCCGTAGCCGGTGATGACGCCGCAGCCGATCAGCGCGGCGAGATCGAGCGGCATCTCCCTCCTGATTTTAACGATGGCGTTCTCGTGCACCAGCATCTGCTCGGCGAAGGACGACAGATTGAGGAACTGGTGCAGCTTCTCCGGCTTCGACCACTGCATCCGATCTGAGACGCCCGGCAGCATCTTCACCGTGGTGTCGGTGCAGAGCACGGTGCGGCCGGTGGTGCAGTTATCGCAGGTGCCGCAGAACACAGACAAGCAGGTGACAACGTGATCGCCGGGCTTCACATAAGTGACGTCGGAGCCGACCTGCTCGACGATGCCGGCGGACTCATGGCCGAGCACCGCGGGGAGCGGATGCGGATAAAGGCCTTCCATGAAGTGGAGGTCGGAGTGGCAGAGACCAGCGACCGCGGTGCGGATCAGGACCTCGCGCGGACCGGGCTTGGGCAGGCTGACATCCTCGATGACCAGCGGCTTGTTCACTTCATAGAGGACGGCGGCCTTCATCGAATACTCCCTATCGCATTTCTTGTTTGATCGTGGAGCGCAGCCTACGCCGCCAGAACGAGTTCGCCAACCTCGCTCATGCCGGCATCGCGATCACCGAGCAGCAGCGATCCGATCTTAGCCTGCGTGGCATTTTCCGTCAGCCGGAACGGATCACTCGGCGACACCCGGTGGTCGATCACCAGCCGCGACAGCAGCAGCCGGCGCGCATCGCCGCGCATGTCGTGGATGCGATGCGCTTCCCAAGCGAGCGCGACGGCGCTGGCGACATGATAGAGCAGGCTCGTGGCCCGGCGCGCATCCGCCTCGTTCTCGGACTTGCTGGCGACCTCGCGCGCAAATCCGACCGCGCGATCGACGAGACTGCGCAAATTGTCGCGCCAGGTCTGAGGCACTGAGGCACTGTCATCGAGACGCGCATGCAGATCGGCGGCAAGCGCGGATTCGGCGCCATGGCGGCCGACGGCGCGCCGGAGCGCATCGATCGCGACGATGTTGCCGGTGCCCTCCCAAACCGAGCCGAGATGCGCATCCCGCAGCAGGCGGGGCGTGGCGAATTCCTCGACATAGCCGATGCCGCCGCGCATCTCGAGCGCATCGCCACACACCTTTCGTGCATCGCGCGTGGCACGAAATTTCAAGGTCGGTGTCAAGATGCGCAACAGCGCCGCCGCGTCCTGGCTACCGGCCTCGGCCCGGTCGAGCGCGTCGGCGGTGAGAAAACTCATCGACAGTGCCTGCTCGACCGGCAGCATGATCTTCAGCATCTGCCGGCGGCCGAGCGGCAGGTCGATGATGCGGCTGCCGAATACGACGCGGTTCTTCGCGACCGTCATCGCATCATGATAGGCGCGGCGCATCAGCGCGGTGGATTTGACGCCATTGGACAGCCGCGACGAGTTCACCATCTCGGCCATCTGCACAAAACCGCGATCGAGCTTACCGACGGCATAAGCGATTGCGCCTTCGAGCTTGATCTCCCCTGATGCCATCGAGCGAGTGCCGAGCTTGTCCTTCAGGCGCACGATCCGGTAGTGGTTTTGCGAGCCGTCGTCGAGGAAGCGCGGCATCAGGAACAGGCCGACGCCGCGCGTGCCGGGGCCGGCGCCCTCGGGGCGCGCCAGCAGCATCACCACTTTTGCATCGGCATTCGAGCAGAACCATTTCTCGCCGTGGAGTCGCCAATGGTCGCCCTCCTGCACGGCGCGCGTTGTCAGCGTGCCGACGTCGGAGCCGCCTTCCTTCTCGGTCATGAACTGGCCGCCCTGCGTCAGCTTGCTCATGTCCGTCGAGGTCAGGCCATCGAGATACTTTGCCTTCAACGCGTCACTGCCGAAATTCGAAAGCAGCTTGGCGCAGCCATCGGTCACATTGATCGGGCAGCCCATGCCGAATTCGGTCTGGTTGAAAAGAAACGTGAAAGCGTGTTTTGCAACGACCGGATATTTATCCGGCCAGCCCATGATGCCTTTGCGGATCGACAGCGCGTGGATGCCGAACTCGCCGAAGGCGGCGTTCTCCAGCTCGCGATAGGCCGGGTGATATTCGATCCACTGCACATCGCGGCCGAACTTGTCGCGCTGATGCAGCACCGGCGTGTGCCGGTCGGCAAGCCGCGCGCATTCATCGAGACGGCCACCGGCGAGCTCGCCGAGGCGGTCGAGATGCGGCTCGATGTGACGGAACAGCGCCTGCGACAGATGGATGCGCAACAGATCCGTCAACGCCTGATCGGCGCGGTAGAAATTCATGCCCGACGTATCCGGCGCCAGCAATCCCGACGGCTCGGCCGCGGCATGTTTTGGCTGCGCGGTGACCGGCTTGTGCATGGTCGTCCTCTTCGCTTCCGCCCGGTGGCAATTCTTATCGCTTGCCGCTTGAGATGATGTCGATCATGCTCCCGTCGCGAGAGCCGATAAAGCTGCAAATTGTCAGGGAGGCATGATCGCCGTGAAGGAGCAATTCGCTCTGCGGAATTGTGATCGGCCAGCCCGGGGCCGCGGCTGGTTGTCCGCGATGGCCATGCCTAGATCAACGCTGTCCCGTCCCCGAGAGATCACGCCAGAGACCACATCATGGAACATCCGAAATACAAGATCGCCCTCATCGTCGGTGCCGGCGAAGGCCTGAGCGCCTCGCTGGCGCGGCTGCTGTCGGCGCAAGGCATTCGCGTTGCGCTGGCCGCCCGCAAGATCGAGAAGCTGGGTGCGCTCTGCAGCCAGACCGGCGCAAGGGCCTATGCCTGCAACGCCACCGAGCCTGAGGAGGTCGAGCGCCTGTTCGGCCTCATCGAGCGCGAGATCGGCACGCCCGACCTCGTCGTCTACAACGCCTCTGGCCGCGCACGCGGGTCGTTCGTCGACCTCGTCCCGGCCGACGTCGCGAACGCAATCGCGGTCAGCGCCTATGGCGGCTTCCTCGTGGCGCAGCAGGCCGCAAAGCGCATGGTGCCGAACCAGCACGGTGCGATCCTGTTCACCGGCGCCTCGGCCAGCGTCAAGGGTTATGCGCAGTCAGCTCCGTTCGCGATGGGCAAGTTCGCGCTGCGCGGCCTTGCGCAGAGCATGGCGCGCGAATTGTCGCCGCAAGGCATTCATGTCGCGCATTTCGTGATCGACGGCGGCATCCGGAGTGCGACGCGCACGGAAGCGGCGGACAAGCCGGATTCGATGCTGGATCCCGATGCGATCGCCGAGAGTTACTGGAACGTGTTGCAGCAGCCGCGCAGCGCCTGGAGCTGGGAGCTGGAGCTGCGGCCTTGGGTCGAGAAGTTTTAAATTGGGTTTGTCATTCCGGGGCGGTCCGCAGGACCGAACCCGGAATGACGCCAAGAAATGGGGAGGCGAACATGACCACGGAAACCACCATCGACACCGGCACCAACGAACTTCTCTGCGTCATCCGCGACCGCGTCGCCGTGATCACGCTGAACCGGCCGGAGGCGCGCAATTCGCTGTCAGACACCCTGACGCCGGCGCTGCGCACGATGATCCGTAGATGTGGCGAGAGCCCCGATGTCGGCGCGCTCCTCATCACCGGCGCGGGCGAGGCGTTCTGCGCTGGCGGCAACGTCAAGGGCATGGGGGCGCATCGCGACCCCAAGACACTCGAGATGTCGCAGGAAGAACGCATCGCCGATCTCCAGGAGCGGCAGCGGCTGCTTACCGGCGCGCTGGTCTCGGTGCGCAAGCCGACCATCGCAGCCCTGCCCGGCCCTGCGGTCGGCGCCGGGCTTGCCATCGCCATGGCCTGCGATATCCGCATTGCCGCGCGATCGGCCTTCGTCGCCACCGGCTATGCCCGCATCGCACTGTCGGGCGATTACGGCATCGCCTGGCTGCTCACCCGCCTCGTCGGCACTGCGCGGGCGCGCGAATTGCTGTTCACCGGCGACCGCGTCGATGCCGCGCGCGCCGAAGCCATCGGTCTCGTCAATCGCGTCGTCCCCGACGACAAGCTGCAGACCGAGGCCTTCGCTTTGGCAAAGTCGCTCGCCGAGGGCCCGCGCCTGGCGCTGCGCTACATGAAGGACAATCTCGACGAGGCCCTGCTGTTCGACTTCGAAACCGCCAGGGATCACGAAGCCGAACGGCTGGTGCGCCTGACCACGACTGCCGATCACAAGGAGGCGGTGCAGGCGTTCATCGAGAAGCGGAAGGCGGTGTTTACGGGGAAGTAGAAGGACGCCGCTCGACAAAAAGAAGCCCGGCGCTGGCTTGGCCAGGCCGGGCTCGGAGTGGTGTCAGGCCGAGGCTGAGGGGCGTTCGGCCTGACGGGAAAGCGCAGGGAGACGCCAGCTCGCGCAGGGAATGTCCTTTGGCGCGACGTTGATCTCCTTGTCGAAGCGCACCAGCTTCCAATCATCGGGATGATTGACGAAGGCAAAGCCGGATTTGCGTGCGAGCGAGATCATGGTTTCGTTGGAGCGCAGCGTATCGCCGAACATGTGCTCGGCGCCGAGCGCGGCAGCGCGGCATTCGAGATTCTTCATGAGCGCGGTCGCGACGCCGTGGCCCTGCCAGCGGTCGTCGACCGACAGGCCAAATTCGAGCGTCGACGTCTCGGCGTGGAGCGCGTAGCGCGCCTCGGCAACGATCGTCTCGAAGCCATCGACCATCTTGGTCGCGACCACGGTAAAACGCTCGCGCGTTCCGACGTCGAGGAATTCGCTCAGCAGCCCCTTCGGCAATTCGCTGATCGCGCCAAAGAATCGGTTGTAGCGGGAGCGTGTCGTCAGCGAACGGAAATAGTGCTGAAGCTCGTCCGTATCGCGCGGTTCGACGAAGCGGAGGTTGACCGCCTCCCCGTCGCGGGTGCGCAGCGTATCCGAATATTGCTTCAGCTCTTCGAGGCGATAGGTGCTCATGACACGAGCCCAAGTGTGGATAGCAAAGAGGGGACCGCCGGCGCCCCTGTGATCAGGCGGCGCCGGCCTGACGGCCTATCAGGCCCGCCAGAAGGGTTTGTCGGCCTCAAAGGCAATGTCGGTCCAGGACAGGCCGACGTCGTGGAGATCGCGGGCGGTCCAGTTGGTCAACTCGCGCCGGGTCCGGTAGCGCTCGTGCCAGACATGGATGGTCTCACTGACCTGCTGGATCAGGCCCGGTGCATGATGATTTGTCATCGAATTCTGGGTCAAAGTGGACATCTTCAGCTCCTTGAGCTAACTTGAACGCTAATATGTGCCTCCAGGTGCACTGCGACAAACGACAATTTGTACCTCTTCGCATGAAATAAGCTCATGCATCCTGCTGCCAAATGACTGCCAGATTGCCGTCCCTGAACGGATTGCGGGCGTTTGAGGCTGCTGCGCGCCATCTCAGCTTCACGTTGGCCGCCAGCGAGCTGAACGTGACTCAGACCGCGATCAGCCATCAGATCCGCCGGCTCGAGGAGGAGCTCGGCATCCGTCTCTTCATCCGGCAGAACCGCGCGCTGGCCTTGACGCCGGAGGCGCGCGACTACCTCCCAGGTGTTCGCGCCGCCTTCAACGATCTCCGGCTCGCCACCGACCGGCTCTTGCGCAAGGACGACGACAAGGTGCTGACGGTCTCGACGCTGGCCTCGCTCGCCGCAAAATGGCTGCTGCCCCGGCTTGCTGATTTCCAGGATGCGCATCCCGACATCGACGTCCGCATCACCACGTCCACCAGCCTGGTCGATTTCCAGCGTGACGACGTCGACGCCGCGATCCGCTACGGCCGTGGCCAGTGGCCGGGCCTGCGCGCCGACTGGCTGATGGCGGACGAGCTGTTCCCTGTGTGCAGCCCCTCACTGCTGCGCGGCGACAAGCCGCTGCGTCAGCCGGAGGATCTGCGCGGCTATCCGCTGCTGCACACCTCCAATGCCAACAGCGACGACTGGCGGCTCTGGCTGACGGCGGCCGGGCTGCCGGCCGACATCGCCAAGCAGCCCGGCATCACCTTCGACATGATCTTCATGACCATCCAGGCCGCGATCGACGGCATCGGCGTGGCGATGGGACGAACCTCCTACGTCAAGGACGACATCGCCAAGGGTCGGCTCGTGGTTCCCTTCAAGATCGCGCTGCCGGCCGATGCCGGCTTCTATCTCGTCTCGCCGGAGGGCCGTCGCGAGGTGCCGAAGCTCGCCGCCTTTCGCCAATGGATGATCGCTGCGACGCAGAATAAAGCCTGAAAAATCATCAGCTTCCGCAGTGAAATGGGTTGACTCGCAAGGCCTCGCGCGAGAGGGGTTAGGCAGATTGTCGCAGCAGCAATCTGTCGCCTTGCCGTGAAAATGAGTTCCGGTCCGGCCGCGTCTTCAAGGGGAGCAACGTCAATGGCTGGACCAGCAGCATCATCAAATCCGCCCGAGCTCAAGTCGCGTATCGGCGCGATCCTGCGCGCGACATCGGGCAATTTCCTCGAGCAGTTCGACTTCTTCCTGTTCGGCTTCTATGCGCAGGACATCGCCAAGGCGTTTTTCCCCGCCGCGGACGAGACCGCGGCACTGCTCAATGCGTATGGTGTGTTCTGGCTTGGCGCGCTGATGCGCCCCGTGGGCGCCATTGTCCTCGGCTCCTATATCGACCGTATCGGCCGCCGCCAGGGCCTGATCGTCACGCTCGCGCTCATGGCGCTCGGCACTGTGGTGATCGCCTTCTGCCCGTCTTACGCAGCGATTGGCGTTGCCGCACCGGCCATTGTGCTCATTGGCCGGTTGATTCAGGGCTTCTCCGCCGGCGTGGAGCTGGGCGGCGTCTCCGTCTATCTGTCCGAGATCGCAACACCAGGCAATCGCGGCTTCTACACCTCGTTCCAGTCCTCCAGTCAGCAGGTCGCGATCTTCGTCGCAGCGATCCTCGGTTTCATCCTGCGGGAAGCTATCCCCGGTGACACCTTCCTGGATGTGTTTGGGGGAGTCGCGAAGTGGCGCATCCCGTTCTTCGTCGGCTGCATCATCATCCCCGTGATTTTCTTCCTGCGGCGCTCGCTCGAGGAAACGCCGGCGTTCCTGGCCATGAAGAAGCATCCGACCGCACGCGAAGTGTTCGCGTCGGCGCTCGCCAACTGGCGCATCGTCATCCTCGGCATGATGATTGCCGTGCTGACCACGACCACTTTCTACTTCATCACGGTGTATGCCCCCGGCTTCGGCAAGCAGCTCAACCTTTCGCCGACGGGAACATTGCTTGTGACCCTGCTCGTTGCCGTGACCAACTTCATCTGGAATCCGGTCGGCGGCGCGCTGTCCGACCGGATCGGCCGCAAGCCCGTGCTGGTGACCATCGCAACCCTGTCATTCCTGACGGCTTACCCTGCGCTATCCTGGCTCGCGGCAGCTCCCACGCTCGGGAAATTGCTGGCCGTCCAGATGATGTTCTCGTTCTACTTCGGCGTTTACAGCGGCACGATGCTGGGATGTCTGGTCGAGATCGTGCCGGCCCATGTCCGGACCACCTGCTTCTCGATCGCCTTCGCACTGGCTGCGGGCATCTTCGGCACATCGACGCCGGCTGTGGCGACCAAGCTGATCAGCATGACCAACGGCGACAAGGCCTCGCCGGCGTACTGGCTCATGTTCGGCGCCGCGCTCGGCATCATCGCCGCGCTCGTGGTTTATCGCGGCGGCGGCAAGACGGTGCCGGTCTATGATACGGCCGTCGAGCCGGCGACGGGGCATTAGGATGGTCGTCGTTCTTCGCCTCTCCCCGGCTGTGGGGAGAGGGAGCGCAGCTCCCGTGCGGCCAGCAGCTACAGCTCCACCACCACGTAGTCGCTCTCGACCTTCACGGAAATCGTCTCCGCGACATACGGTCCCTTGACCACGCTTGCGCCCGGCTCGACATGGGCCGGATAGGCCTTCACGCGGAAACGGCGAGGGTCGCAATAGGATTGGCCGGTGCGGATGTCGAACTCCCAGCCGTGCCAGGGACAGCGGATGATCTCACCCAATTTGGTGTATTCGATCTCGCCCGGATCCTTTGACTGCGCGAGACCGATCAGCGGGCCCTCGCACAAGGCCGCACCCTGATGCGGGCAGCGGTTCATCAGACCGAAATACTCGCCCTTGATGTTGAAGACCGCGATCGGCCGTCCGTCGATCTCCAGAAATTTTCGCGTGCCGGGCGGCAATTCATCGACCGCGGCGACCACATGCCGTGCCATCAAGCAATCCCGTACAGCGTCTTGGCATTGCCGAGATAGAACGCATCGCGATCGGCTTCGCTGACGCCCGCCGGCAGCACACGCGACGGCTCGTCATAATCCCAATGCGGGTAGTCGGTCGCGAACAACAGCCGGTCCCAGCCGATCCATTTGATGACGTCGAACAGATCCTCGCGTCTTTCAGGGTCTTCCATCGGCTGCGTAGTCCACCACACCTGCTCGCGGATATATTCGGACGGCGGCCGCTTGACGTGCGGCACTTCGCTGCGCAACCGCTGCCAGACCTTGTCGAGCCGCCACGCCAGCGACGGCGCCCAGCCGAACCCGGCCTCGATCATCACCATCTTCAGTTTCGGGAAACGCTCGAACACGCCTTCCAGCACGAGGCTCGCCAGCGCGGATTGCTGGCACTGCGAGTGGCCGACCATCTCCTCGATGTAATAGGACGGCCAGCCTGATGGCGTGATCGGATTACCGCCAAAGCCGAAGGCATGGACGCCGACCGGAAGCCCCGCCTCTTCCGCGGCCTGATAGATCGGCCAATAGCGGCGCTGGCCAAGCGGCTCGACATTGCGGCTCAGCAGCAGCACCTGCACGAAGTTCTTGTCGCCGGCGCGCTCGCGAATCTCCGCAGCAGCCGACAGCCCGTCCTCATTGCCCACGACAATGGACGCCTTCAGCCGCTTGTCCTTGCTGGTCCATTTGTCGATCTGCCAGTCGTTGATCGCCGAACACAGCGCCGCCGAGAGTTCGTGATTGCGGATGCCCTGCCCGGTGTTGAGCGGATTGAGCACACCGAGCTGCACGTTGTTGGGATCGAGCAGCTGTTTCTGCATGAAGGAGAGCGAAGAGCCCTGCGGGCCGCCTTCGGGCGGATAGGCATCGCGGCGCGAGGCGTTGGGCTGGGCCTTCGGGTAGGGCGGGCCTTCCATCATGCCCTGATAGGCATGGACGCCGTAGACCTCGAGATGATGCTGCCAGCGTTTGGCGAGGTAGGGATAAAGCTCGGTCCGCGTGGCGCGTGCCGGATGGATGTCGCAGTCCGCAATTGCGGTCTTCGTCGTCAAGGGGGAAGCGGCTTCTTGGCTCTCGCGGAACTGGATATTCATCGCCTTGCCTCCTTTGGCAGCGGGCTCATTTCAGGCGGGGATAGGTGGCATGCGGATTGTCGATCATGATCTTGC
Source organism: Bradyrhizobium zhengyangense (assembly GCF_022012555.1). Classification (NCBI taxonomy): domain Bacteria; kingdom Pseudomonadati; phylum Pseudomonadota; class Alphaproteobacteria; order Hyphomicrobiales; family Nitrobacteraceae; genus Bradyrhizobium; species Bradyrhizobium zhengyangense. The sequence goes on from NZ_JAKLTZ010000006.1 coordinate 161,157, forward strand.
GCACGAGATCGGGGGTGAGACCCTCGGGCAGCGCGTCCTGGCCGTCGAACTGCCAGTGCGGATAGTCCGTGGAGAATAGGACCAATTCGTCGGACTGCATATGATCAAACAGGCGAATTAATGTCGCCTCGTCCGGCGGCGCATCAAATGGCTGTAATGAGAAGCGGATGTTGCTGCGCACAATGTCGAGCGGGGCGCGATCGACCCAGGGCGTTTCCATCCGCACCCCACGCCAGAATTTGTGCAGGCGCCAGAGATAGGGCGAGATCCAGGAGACGCCTGACTCCAGCATCACCATCTTCAGCCGCGGATATCTTGCGAACACGCCCTCAACGATCAGGCTGGTGAGCTGGGTCTGGAACGCCTGGGCCTGACCGACATAGTCCTCGATGTGATAGGAACCCCAACCGACCGCGGTCGGCGGATTGTGATAGGCGGAACCGGCATGGATGCCGACCGGCAGGTCGAGCCGCTCCGCGGCTTCATAGATCGGCCACAGCGCGCGCTTGCCGAGCGGGGTGTCCCCCATGACCAGCATCAGCACCTGCACGAAGCGCTTGTCCTCTGCACAACGCTCGATCTCGGCGACTGATTTCTCGACGCTTTGCGTCGGGATCACGATCGAGCCGCGCAATCTGGAGTCGCGATCGAGCCATTCCCTGGCGAGCCATTCATTCAGCGCGCGGCAGAAGGCAGCCTGCATGTCCTCGGAGAACACCATTTGCACGCCGTAAATCGGATTGCAGATGGCGTGTTTGAGCTGGAAGGGATCGAGCACATGCCGCTGCATGTCCTCGAGGCTCTCGCCCGGCTTGCCGGTCTCGGGACGCCAATCGGGTCGCGCCACGATCGGCGAGTTCTTCGGATAGGATTGCGAGACAAGGTCGACCATGCCGCGCGTCGTCACCTGGTCGCGCCAATAGTCGTTCAGGTAGGGCAGCAGGCTGGTCAGATGCGGCACGGCCGGATGCACATCGCAATCCACCCCGCCGGCGATCAGGGACGCCATGACGTCTCCCTTCTCACGTTTCCTCGTCGTCTTGTCGCGGGCGGCGCTTGGCCGCCTCGCCTTCCATTCAAGCAGGCCTGCCCCTCGCCCGCAACTCGGCCAATGCCGCTGTCATATGCTAGGAAGGCTGAGCTCGGTTGCGAGGGAACAAGGGGTGAGGGATGAAAGAGCTCGTCGGCATTGCGGAACAGGTTGCAGCGAAACTGATCGCGCGCCAACAAACCATTGCAGTTGCAGAATCCTCGGCCGGCGGCCTGATCGCAGCAAGCCTGCTCGCGGTGCCCGGAGCTTCGGCCTATTTCCTCGGCGGCGCAGTGGTCTACACCCGCGACGCCAGACGCGTATTGATGGATATTTCGGACGAAGGAATGAAAGGCTTCCGCTCATCCTCGGAGCCCTACGCAAAGCTCCTCGCCGAGCAGATGCGCGGCCGCTTCGGCTCCGACTGGGGCCTGTCCGAGACCGGCGCAGCCGGCCCGACCGGCAACCGCTACGGCGATGCCGCCGGCCACAGCTGCATGGCGGTCACAGGGCCCGCGACGGAGGTGGTGACGCTGGAGACGGGCAGCAGTGATCGCTTCGCCAACATGCAGGTGTTTGCGGCGACGGCGCTGAAGTTGCTGTTAGGGAAACTCGAGGGATGAGCTGGCTCCTGCTGCTCTCGTGAATCGGGACGCTATCGCAATATATTCTCTGTCATGCCCCGCGAAAGCGGGGCGATGACGGCAGAATAGGACGCGATAGCTACCGCCCCAAATGCCGCACAAAAATCCGCACCACATAACCCTTGAACCGCGGCGCCTCATCATAAAGATCTGACGCGATCCGCTCGATGGTTTCGCGCAAAGACAAGAACTGCGCTTGCCGGGCGCTGCTCTCGGTGCCTTGCATGCCCGCGAGTTCGTCCATTGCAGCGTCGCTGATCTGGCAGTCCACAACGTCACCGTCATTCAGCATGGTGAAGCGAAAGGCCAGACGTTCGATGTCGTGGCCGATGATCCTGTCGCGCAAAAGCGGCATGCAACTGTCCCGTTCGCCCCCCGAACGGGACAATGCTGAAATTCGCGCAACTTGTCACCCCGCAGATGGCGTGCATCTCATAGCCGGCCGTCCCGGCCTGCTTCAGTACGCGAAAGCTGTTCCAGTGGGCTTGTTCAATGCCGTGGCCAGCGACTTGTATTCATCGCAGTCCGTTCCGCAAATGGCCGCGATCCGGCTGAGATGAAACATCGCTTGCTCGCGATTGCCCTGCTCGAGCTGCCATAGACCATAATACTGCCAGGTCAGCACGTGGTTCGGATCGATCGTCAGCGCATGCTCGTACCAGACCTGCGATTGCTTGTAGTCGCCAAGCTTGCGGTAGGAGTAACCGATCAGGTTCGCGACATTCGCATTGTCGTCGTGGCCAAGTGACTTCAACTGCGCGATCGCGGCGGGGTAGTCGTTGCGCTCGTAAATGGTGTCGTAGGCCACGCGGTAGCCTGCGGCAAACGCCGGATCATCGATGCTCGACTGGTTGTTGGCCTTCTTGCCCTTTTGGGTGGCTTTGGTGCCGGTGCGCGCGGGATAGGTCGGGGCCGGCGTACTCTGGTTGGAAGAGGGGTGGGCGAAGGGATCCATGCCGCCTCCGCCACCACCGCCGCCTCCACCACCGCCGCCACCTCCGCCTGCGGCCCAGACAGGCGCAGATCCGGCTGCGACAACGAGCGCCGCAAGATACGCGCCGCGAACGGCAAGCCTGATGATCGGACTGACCATTGAGGTCTCCTGATGTCTGCTCGAACACGCCCCGGACGAGATGATAACCCTGCTTCGGCAGGGATATTCCCGCGACACGAAGGCGAGCACATCAGCGGCTCGGCACGACAGGCGTGCTGCCGTTGTTCGGGCAGAGCTGCCCGGCTTTACTGGAACGCGACCTCGGCAAAGCTGCGAAGCTTGCGCGAATGCAGCCGCTCCGATTCCTGCTGCTTGAGCCGTTCGAGCGCCTTCAGGCCGATCTCGAGATGCTGGCCGACACGGGCACGGTAGAATTCGCTGGCCATGCCGGCGAGCTTGATCTCGCCGTGCAGCGGCTTGTCGGAGACGCAGAGCAGCGTGCCGTAAGGCACGCGGAAGCGATAACCGTTGGCGGCGATCGCGGCCGATTCCATATCGAGCGCGACCGCGCGCGATTGCGACAGGCGGCGAATGACCTCGGACCCGGAGATCTCCCAGTTGCGGTTGTCGACGCTGGCGACGGTGCCGGTACGCATCAGGCGCTTGAGTTCAAAGCCCTCGAGACCCGTGACGTCCTCAACCGCTTGCTCGAGCGCGACCTGCATCTCGGCCAGTGCCGGGATCGGCACCCACAGCGGCAGCTCGCGATCGAGCACATGGTCCTCGCGCACATAGCCGTGCGCGAGCACATAGTCGCCAAGCCGTTGCGTGTTGCGCAAGCCCGCGCAGTGCCCGAGCATCAGCCAGGCGTGAGGCCGCAGCACCGCGACGTGATCGGTGACGTTGCGCGCATTGGACGGACCGGTGCCGATATTGATCAGCGTGATGCCGCGACAATCAGGCGCGACCAGATGAAAGGCCGGCATATTCGGTGTGCGCGCAGGCGCGACCCCGGTCGTACTTCCGTCGCCGCGCGTGATGACGTTGCCGGGTGCAACGAACGCGTCGAGCCCAGCTTCACCGGACTGGAGCCGCTGCTGGCACGCTTGCGCGAAGGCATCGATATAGAACTGGTAGTTCGTGAAAATCACGAAGTTCTGGAAATGCTCCGGGTCCGTGCCGGTGTAGTGGTAGAGCCGGCGCAGCGAGTAGTCGACGCGGGCGGCGCGGAACAGCGACAGCGGCTCGGGGGCGCCCGCCTGACGCTGGAACGTACCGTCGGCGATGGAATCGTCCATCGTGGCGAGATCAGGCACGTCGAACGCGTCGCGCAGCGATCGCGTGATCGGCGAATTCTCGCTGGTGGTGATGGCGGCTTCGATGTTGATGTCGCGGCGATAGGCGAAGTGGATCGGGATCGGCTCGGCGGATTCGCCAATCTCGACGGGTACGCCATGGTTCTGGATCAACAGGCCGATCTGTTCGGTGAGATAGGCCCGGAACAGATCCGGCCGCGTCACGCTGGTCTCGTGCACGCCGGGGCCGGCGACAAAGCCATAGGAGAGACGCGAGTCCAGTCGCGCATGCGTCGCAGTGGTGAGGCGGACGAAAGGATAATAGGCTCGCACCCGCGTCGTGATCGCCTCACCCGAGACATAGGCCTCGAACCGGTCACGCAGGAACTTTGTATTGCGCTCGTAGATCTCTTCGAGGCGAGCGACGGCCGCGGATGCATCGGAGAAGGATTTCGTGGCGATGGAGGGTGGAGATTGCATTGTTCGACCGGCGGGGTTGCTGGAGCTTGAGTCGAACTATAGCAAAGAAAAAAGTGCCGTAGGGTGGGTTAGCGCAGCGTAACAACCACTTCTGCTTCCGCGGATAGAGTAGTGGTGGGTTACGCAGAGCGGTCTGCGCTTCGCGCAGTCCGCAGGGCTAAACCCACCCTACGAGACTGAGCTTGCCGCTCGATATCCCGGATGCGCGCTGAGCGCGCTCCGGGATGACGCGCTGCCGCGCGTCACTTCTCCCGGAAGGCCCGCATGAACTGGTCGTGCAGCGGCTTCAACAGGTAGGACAGCATGGTGCGGTCGCCGGTCTGCACAAACGCTTCCACCGGCATGCCAGGAATCAGCTTGGAATCACCGAGCTTGGCGACTTCCTCCGCCGACATCGAGACGCGGATGGTGTAGTAGCTCTGGCCCGTGCGCTGGTCGGTGGTGACATCAGGCGAGACGCGGCTGACGACGCCGGTGAGCTCGGGCGTGGTACGCTGGTTGAAGGCGGACAGACGCAGCAACGTCTTCTGGCCGATCTGCAGCTTGTCGATATCGACCGGATTGACCTTGGCCTCGACCTGGAGGTCGTCCGCCTGCGGCACGATCAGCATCAGGGTGTCGCCGGCGGTGACGACGCCGCCGACGGTATGCACCGTGGATTGCAGCACCATGCCGTCCTGCGGGGCGCGAATGTCGACACGGCGAAGCTGGTCTTCGGCCGCGACCTTGCGCTCGATCAGCTCGCCGCTCTTGTCGTTGGTCTCGCGCAGATCCTTGGAGACCTCGCTCACCATGTCCTTGTCGACCTGGATGATCTGCAACTCGGTCTCGGTGATCTTGCCCTTGGCCTGCGCCCGCGAGGCGATGTACTGCGCGCGCTCGCCATTGAGGCGCGCAGAGTCGCGCTCCAGCGTGGTCAGGCGCGAGATCTGCACCAGGTGCTTGTCATAGAGATCGCGCACGCCGGTGAGCTCCTGCTGCACCAGCCCGATCTCCTTGTCCTTGGCCTTCTCCTGCGCGGAAAGACCCTCGATCTCCTCATTGAGCTGCTGGATGCGCTCGCGCAGCTGCGCCTTCTGACCGGCACGGCCGTTGACTCGGACGTCGAACAGCTTGGTCTCGGCAGAGAGCAACGCCTTGACGTCGGGATCGTCACCGCGGTCAAGCAATGATTGCGGAAACTCGATCTTATCCAGACCGCGCTGCTCGGCCTGAAGCCGCGCCGCGCGCGCCAGCGCTGCGTCGAGGTTCTTGGTGACAATGGCCAGGTTCGCCTTGGTGACGGTGTCGTCGAGCCGCACCACGATGTCGCCGGCCTTGACCACGTCGCCGTCGCGGGCGCGCACCTCGCCGACGACGCCGCCGGTCGGATGCTGGACTTTCTTGACGTTGGATTCGACCACGATCTGGCCCGGCGCGATCAGCGCGCCCGAGATCAGCACCGTCGAGGCCCAGCCGCCGAGGCCGACGGCGAGGAACGCCACGATTCCGAGCCCGAGGAACAGGTGAAACCGGATCGATTCCCGTACGGTCTTCGTCGCGGCGGACTTGGTCCCGCCAACCGTCATCGTGCTCATGCTTTGGCCACTCCGCCTTCGCTGACGACCTTGATCGGCGCCGGCGGCGCGACGCGGGGCTGCAGCACCTGGGCGAGCACCTGCTCCTTCGGACCGAAGGCCTGCATGCGGCCATCGCGCAGCACCAGGATCTGGTCGACCGCCTCGACGCCGATCGGGCGATGTGCGACCACGACGACGATCGCACCGCGCTCGCGGGCGCTGCGGATCGCGCGGGTCAACGCTTCGTCACCTTCGGTGTCGAGATTGGAATTGGGTTCGTCCAGCACGATCAGGAACGGATTGCCATAGAGCGCGCGCGCCAGCGCCACGCGCTGGGCCTGGCCGGCGGAGAGCGAAGTGCCCTGCTCGCCGACCTGCGTGTTGTAGCCCTCGCGCATCTTGATGATCATCTCATGCACGCCGGCTTCCTTGGCCGCGGCGATGATGCCGTCGGAGGTCGCCTCGGGATCGAAGCGGCTGATGTTCTGCGCGATGGTGCCGGCGAACAGTTCGACGTCCTGCGGCAAATAGCCGATGTAGCGGCCGAGCACGTCACTCGACCATTGGTCGAGCGCGGCGCCATCGAGCCGGACCTTGCCGCGGACCGGCTGCCAGACGCCGACCAGTGCGCGGATAAACGAGGACTTGCCGGAGCCGCTCGGCCCGATCACGCCGAGGCCGTTGCCGGCTTCGAGTGTAAAATTGACGTCCTGGACGATCAGGCGCTGGTCGCCCGGCGCCACCATGGCGACGCCTTCGACCGAGAGGCGGCTGGTGGGCGCCTGCAACTGGGTCGGCATCGTCTGCGCCGGCATCTGGTCCAGGAGCCTGCTGAGGCGGTGCCAGCTCTGGCGGGCCGCGACGAAGGATTTCCAGTGCGCGATGGCCAGATCGACCGGCGCCAGCGCGCGGGCCGAGAGGATCGAGCCTGCGATGATGATGCCGGCGGTCGCCTCCTGGTGGATGACGAGCGTCGCGCCGACAGCGAGCACGGCCGATTGCAGCATCATGCGCAGCACTTTGGCGATCGCGCCGAGGCCGCCGGAGACATCGCTCGCACGCTGATTGCCGGCGAGGTATTTTTCGTTGGCCGCGCTCCAGCGCGCGTTGAGCCGGCCGGCCATGCCCATCGACACCAGCACCTCGGCGTTGCGGCGGCTGGACTGGGCGAGGTCGTTGCGCTGGGCGGCAAGGCCCATCGCCTCCTTCGCCGGCTGGCGGGACAGGAACTCGGTGACAAGCGTCAGGCCGACCAGGATGACGGCACCGACCAGCGCGGTCACGCCGATCCAGACGTGGAAGACGAAGCAGATGCCGAGATAGAGCGGCAGCCAGGGCAGGTCGAAGAAGGCGCTCGGGCCCATGCTGCCGAGGAAGGAGCGGACATTGTCGAGATCGCGCAGCGGCTGCAGCCCCTCGTTGCGACTGCCGACGAGGAGCGGGAGCCGCACGATGGTGTCGAACACACGCGCGTTCAGGGCTTCGTCGAGCGCGGTACCGACCCGTCCGAGGATGCGGCTGCGGATCATGTCGAGCACGCCTTGTGCCACATACAGGCCGCCGGCGAGGACGATCAGGCCGACCAGGGTCGGGATGCTGCGGCTCGGCAGCACCCGGTCGTAGACCTCCAGCATGAAGATCGACCCGGTCAGATAGAGCAGGTTGATCATGCAGCTCATGAAGCCGACGCCGACGAATGCAGTGCGGCAGGCACGCAGCGCGTCACCGAGCTCTGAACGGCGGAGGCCGGGAACGGCTGCCATCAGTCTGATCTCTTTCGGGTGAGGGGCAGACCCCCTGATTTAAAAGGCAAATCGAGGCGTACGCGCCGCGGATTAATATCGGGTTCTCCCCGCTTGCAATGCAATCAAATTCATCCGGACCTTGCCACATCTACTGCGGACAGCCCGATCCGCAAGTCCGGTATTTCACAGTCTTTGCGGCTTTTTCGAGTAAAGACAAGCGCCTCCCCCCAGGGCGCTGTCGAGGCGCCGGAGAGAGGCACAAGGTTCCGATCGGTCGAACCGCTAGAGCCGGCCGCCGCCGCGGATCAGCCGGACCACCAGCAGCAGGATGATGGCGCCGATGGCGGAATAGATGATCTCCGAGACCAGCCCGACGCCAATATGGATGCCGAGCTTCGGGAACAGGAAGGTTGCGACGAACGCGCCGGCGATGCCGATCACGATATCGCCGATGATGCCGAACCCGGCGCCGCGCACGATCTTGCCAGCGAGCCAGCCGGCCACCAGGCCGACAAACAGGATGACGATGAGGCTTTGACCAGAAATGTACATAAGATGAAGTCCCTCTCCGTTAACGGGGCCATGGAACGGGAACCGGGATGAATGGGGTCTGAATGGTGTTCCGGGAGGGCACTCGGACCCGCAATCGCGAAAACAACCCCATGCACAGTAGAAATGGCCGCAGCGGGATGGGCGCGGTGGATTGTGACAAGGGCGTGCCGGCGCAGGGTATTTTTGAGTTCAGGCGTGCACCGGCTCGGCCAGCACGCACCGTGCCGCCCGGCCCGGGCCGACCTCGACGTTCGGCGGCAGCTGCTCCAGGCAGCGGGGCTGGGCCACGGCGCAGCGGGGGGCGAAGGAGCAGCCGTTCGGCTTTTCGGCGAGGGATGGCGTGGTGCCGGGGATGGTTTCGAGGCGGGCGCCGCGCTTGGCGCCCTGGATGGTCGAGGCGAGCAGGCCCCTGGCATAGGGGTGCACCGGGGTGCGGACGATGTCGCGCAAGGCGCCCTGCTCCACGATCTGGCCGGCATACATCACCGCGACGCGATCGCAGATCTCGATCGCGACGCCAATATCGTGGGTGACGAAGATGACGGACATGCCGAACTCGCGCTGCAGCTCGCGCAGCAGCAAGAGGATCTGGATCTGCACGGTGGCATCGAGCGCGGTGGTGGGCTCGTCCGCGAGCAGGATTTTCGGCCGGCATGCGAGCGCCAGCGCGATCATCGCGCGCTGGCGCATGCCGCCGGACATTTCGTGCGGATAGGCATCCAGCCGTCGCTTTGCCGAGGGGATGCGCACGATGTCGAGCATTTCGAGCGCCCGCGCGCGCCCTTCCGCATGAGACTTGCCTTCGTGCCGCACCACGCTTTCGGCGATCTGCGCGCCGATGGTGTAGACGGGGTCAAGCGCGAGCGCCGGCTCTTGAAAGACCATCGACACGGTCTGACCGCGAAACGACGACAGCTCCTCGTCGTTCATGGCGAGCACGTCGCGGCCCATCACATTGACAGCGCCCGAAATTTGCGTGCGCTTCTTCGGCAACAGCCGCATCAGCGCGCGCAGGGTCACGCTCTTGCCCGAACCGGACTCGCCGAGCAGGCCCAACACCTCGCCATCACCGAGCGAGAGATTGAGATCGTTCACGGCATAGACCGTGCGCTCGCCGGTGAAGCGGATGTTGAGGCCTGAAATCTCGACGAGCTTTGTCATGACGGCAGTTTTGGCAACCTCTCGTGATAATCGGTGACGCGCTGGAAGGCGGCGCCGATGGTCAGCAAAGTCGCTTCATCGAAGGAGCGGCCGATCAGCTGCATGCCGACAGGCAAGCCGCTTTTGGTAAACCCTGATGGTACGGTGAGCGACGGCAGGCCCAGAAAATTCACCGGGCGGGTGAACAGCGTCAGCCGCTGCAGCAGCGCCGGCGCGTTCGGTCCGCCGCCGACATCGCTCTCCTCGATCGTCGGCGCCGGGATGGGCGAGGCCGGCGCGATCACCGCGTCGACGCCGGCGGTCGCTGCATTGTGCGCAGCGAGGGCCGGGCCGCGCCAGCGCATCGCCTCGAGATAGGTGATGGCGGGAATGGCGAGGCCGTTCTGAAGCCGCATCAAGGTCTGCGGACCATAGTCCTGGGGACGCTCGATCATCCAGCGCTTGTGGAAGGCGGCGGCTTCCGCGGCGAGCACGAGCTGGCTCGCTGCCTGCAATTGCCGCTGGTCCGGCAGCTCCACCTTGACGATATCTGCGCCCTCGCGCTTGAGCACCGCGATGGTCTCGTCCAGCACGCGCGCGACCTCGCTGTCGAGATCGTCGACATAGAAGGACGCAGGGATGCCGATCTTGAGGCCCTTGAGCGAGCCCTTGGTCGCCGCGACGTAGTCCGAGGGCGGCTCTTGGCTCGTGGTCGAATCCTCGGGGTCGGGGCCAGCCATCAGCGCCAGCAGCAGCGCGCAGTCTTCCGCGGTGCGAGCGAGCGGGCCGACCGTGTCGAGCGATTGCGACAATGGCATCGCGCCGGCGCGGCTGACGCGACCGACCGTGGTCTTCAGCCCGGTGACACCGCAGAAATGCGCGGGCATACGGATCGAGCCGCCGGTGTCCGAGCCGAGCGCCGCAAAGGTCAGCCGAGCGGCCACCGCCGAGCCGGAGCCCGAGGAGGACCCGCCGGTGATATGCGCGACATTCCAGGGGTTGCGGACCGGGCCATAATGGGCGTTGTGCCCGGTCGGGCCATAGGCGAATTCGGCCAGATGCAGCGTGCCGAGCCTGACCTGGCCGGCATCCTTCAGCCGCTGCAACGCAGTCGACGTCACCGTCGGCACGAAATCGCGGCGGATCAGCGAGCCGCAGGTCGAGACCTTGCCGGCATCGTAATACATGTCCTTATGCGCGAGCGGCACGCCATGCAGCGGGCCACGCACCTCGCCGTTCGCAAGCGCGGCGTCGGCGGCATCGGCCGCCTTCAGCGCGGCTTCTGATTCAATTGACATGAAGGCGTTGAGATGCGGCTGCCACTGCGCAATGCGGTGCAACAGCGCGCGCGTCACCTCATGCGAGGACACCTGCTTCATCGCGATCGCACGCGCGACCTCGGTGAGCGTCATCAGGGCAGGTTCACGGCTCATTTCGACACCTTCGCGGCTTGCGCAAGCGGATAGAGCGCGGGCTCGAGGTCGAACGGCAGCGTGCCGGCAATGGCGGCAAAGCCCTCGAAGGCCGGCCCGATGGAATTGGAGATGCGTGTCGCGATCTCCTCGTCGACAGGAACGCCGGCGACTTGCGCGGTCGCCTGGATTTCTTTCGTCGTCGGTCTCGTCATGCGGTTTCCTCTCCTGGCGCACGGCTATGGCCAGATCCCGGAATGGCCATATAGCACGCGGCTTCGTGGCCCATCTTATCGAGTGCCGTAAGCTTTGGTGTCGCATTTGCGCAGAGCGGCTCCGCAAACGGGCAACGGGTATGGAAGCGGCAGCCCGTGGGCGGATCGATCGGATTGGGCGGGTCGCCCGAGATCGGCGGCTTCTCGGTGCGCCTGTCAGGATCGGAGGACGGCATCGCAGCAAGCAGCGCGCGCGTATACGGATGCCCGGGGCTGTCCCAGACCTGATCGACCGGGCCGAGCTCGACGACCTCGCCGAGATACATCACCAGCACGCGGTCCGAGATATAGCGGACGACGTTGAGGTCGTGGCTGATGAAGAGATAGGTCAGCCCGAACTCGCGCTTGAGGTCGGCGAGCAGGTTCAGCACCTGCGCCTCGACGGATTTGTCGAGCGCGGAGACGGCTTCATCCAGGATCACCAGCCGCGGCGACAGCGCCAGCGCGCGTGCGATGTTGACGCGCTGGCGCTGGCCGCCGGAGATTTCGTGCGGGTAGCGGTTGGCGAAATTTGCAGGGACTAAACCCACCTTGCCGAGCAGCTCGCGCGCCAATGCGCGCGCCGCGCCATCAGCCATGCCGTGGACTTTCGGGCCAAACGCGATGGACTCTTCGATCGTCAGGCGCGGATTGAGCGAGGCGTAGGAGTCCTGGAACACCATCTGCATGCCGCGGCGCAATTCGCGCAAGGAGAGCGACTGCCCGACGGTCATGCCATCATAGATGATGTCGCCGTCATCGCGCGGCATCAGATGCATCAAGAGGCGCGCCGTGGTCGACTTGCCGCAGCCGGATTCACCGACGATGCCGACGGTCTCGCCCTTGGCGACAGAGAAGGAGACATTGTCCACGGCGCGCACGGTGCGCTTGGCGGCGAACAGTCCGCCACGGACGGGGAAGTGTTTTGTCAGCCCGTTGACCTGAAGCAGCGGCTGCGCGACGCCGCCGCGGTCCTCGACCGGCTCCAGCATGGCAATTGGTTCAGTTGTTGTCATCGCCACGATCTCCCACCTCTCCCCATCGGGGAGAGGTCGGCGCGCAGCGCCGGGTGAGGGGGCGCGGCAAACTCGGTGCAGCGTAACCCCTCACCCGGATTGCATCTTGCGATGCAATCCGACCTCTCCCTTCGGGAGAGGTGTGGCACCAACACCGCGGCGAATTGCATCGTTCTCACCATCGCTAGTTCCTGATGTCCATGGCGCTGCGCAGGCCGTCCGAGAGCAGGTTGAAGCAGATCGAGACCGCGAAGATCATCGCGCCCGGCAATGCTGCCACCCAGGGATTGACGTAGATCGCGGTCCTCAGCGTATTCAGCATCAGGCCCCATTCCGGCTCCGGCGGCTTGGTGCCGAGGCCGAGGAAGGAGAGGCCGGCCGCCAGGATCATGGAAACCGAGATGAGGCTCGTGGCATAGACGAAGATCGCGCCCAGCACGTTGCCGAGAATGTGCACGCGCATGATGGTGAGCGGCCCGGCGCCGGAGGCACGTGCGGCTTCGACGAAATCCATGTTGCGCACGCCTGTCGTGACGCTCTCGGCGACGCGGGTGATCTGCGGCACGAACACGATGGTCAGCGCCACGATGGAGTTGAGGATGCCGGCGCCGAGCGCACCGGAGATCGCGATCGCCAGCAGCACCGACGGGAAGGCGTAGAACACGTCGACGGTGCGCATGATCGCGGTGTTGAGCTTGCCACCGACATAGCCGGCAATGATGCCGAGCGAGGTGCCGATGCAGAAGGCGAGGATCACAGGCAGGATGCCGATGACCAGCGACAGCCTGCCGCCATAGATCAGTCGCGCCAGCATGTCGCGGCCGAGTTCGTCGGTGCCGAGCGGATAGCCTGATGTGCCGATGTGGCGCAGGCGGCGGATCATCGACCCCTTGTAGGGATCTTCCAGGCCGAGCCAGGGCGCGAGGATCGCGGAGACGAAGATCAACAGCAGCACGATGGCGCAGGCCATGCTGACCTTGTCGCGCAGGATGCGGCGGCCGACCGTCGCCCAATAGCCGCGCGCCTTGGTCGCGGGCGCGGCCTGCAGCGCGGCATCGGCGGTGGTGGACAAGGGAAGCTCGCTCATCCCGCTAGCCCCGCTTGATACGCGGATCGATCGCGGCTTGGGCGATGTCGACAAGGAGATTGAGAAAGACGAAGAACAGTGCCAGCACCAGGATCGTGCCCTGCAGCAGCGGCAGGTCGCGCTGGAAGATCGCGGAGTTGAGCAGGAAGCCCGAGCCCGGCCAGGAGAACACGGTCTCGATCAGGATCGAGCCGCCGAGCATGTAGCCGAGCTGAAGCCCCATCACCGCGAGCGCGGTCGGCGCGGCGTTCTTGATGACGTGGCGGAATACGCCGGTTTCGTGCAGGCCCTTGGCGCGCAGCGCTTCAACGAAATCCTGCGAGAGGATATCGCCAGTGAGCGCGCGCACGGTGCGTGTGACGATGCCCATTGGAATCACCGAGGTGGTGATCGCCGGCAGCACCAGATATTTCAGGTGGTCCCAATCCCAGGCCCAGGCCGCAGAGCCGCCGGGCCCGGCGCCGACCGCGGGCAGCCAGTTCAGCTCCACCGAGAAGATAATGACCAGCACCATACCGAGCCAGTAATGCGGCACCGAGACGCCGGCGATGGCGAACGACGTGGCGAGCTTGTCGATCCATGTCTCGCGGAAATAGCCGGCTATCAGCCCGAGCAGGATGCCCATGGTGAAGCCGATGATGGCGGCCGCAATCGCCAGCGTGACGGTGTTGCCGACCGCGCGCATGACCTCGGCGAGCACGGGGCGCCCCGTGGCAATGGAATTGCCGAGATCGCCATGCAGCGCGCGCAAGAGCCAGAGGCCGAACTGCACCGGCAGCGGCCGGTCGAAGCCATAGGCGGCGCGCAGCTGCGCGGCGAGTTCCTGCGAGGCATCTGCGGGGAGCACCGCAACCAGCGGATCGCCCGGCGTGATGTGCACGAGCAGAAAGCACACCAGCGCCACGCTGATGACGATCGGGATGACATAGACGATGCGTCTGGCGATATAGGCGAGCACGGATTGACCTGACGTGATGTCGTACGATTGGGTGCGCGTCTTCAGTAAGGGACGCGCGATGGTAGGGCTCCCCTCCCCCTTGCGGGGAGGGGTTGGGGAAGGGGGTTCACACGGGCGGTCCCTGTGTGGCTACCCCTCTCCCTAACCCTCCCCCACAAGGGAGGAGGGAACTCTACCAGCGTGCTCACCTCACTGCTGCATCGCAATCGGCGAGAAGTCGATGAACCAACTCTTCGGCTGGATCACGCCTGTCACTTTCGGGCTCATGGCGCGCGGGCCGACGTCGTGGGCGACGTAGAGGAAGGCGGCGTCGTCGACGGAGGCTGCGTGCAGCTCGGCGAGCGCGGCGTCGCGCGCGGCGGGGTCGAAGGTCTGCCTTGCCTTCTTCACCAGCTCGTCGAACTTGGGATTGTTGATGAACCCCCAATTGTTCGAGACTGGCGGGGCCATGCCCGATTGCAGGAAGCGCACCAGCGCGAAGAACGGGTCCATCGCCGCATAGGTGACGTTGGTCGCATTCGAGCCATTGGCGCTCGGATCCTTGGCGCCGCGGCGCCAGTTGGTGAACAGCGTGTTCCACTCGATGACGTCGAGCTGCACGTCGAAATAACATTCGGCGAGCGCCTGCTGGAGGTATTCGTTCATCGGTAGCGGTTGCATCTGGCCCGAGCCTGAAGCAGACGTCTGGATCTTCACCGTCAGCTTCTTGTTTGGACCGAAGCCGGCCTCCTGCATCAGCTTTTGCGCAGCCGGCTTGTCGTACTTGATCTCGAAGGTCGGTTTTCCGCGCCAGGGATGGCCGGGCTCGAAGGTGCCGGTCGCCGGCACCATCAGCCCTGCAAGCAATCCGTCCCTGAGGCCTTCGCGATCGACGCAAAGATTGGCGGCCTTGCGGACGCGAATGTCGTTCCAGGGCGAGCCTTCGACACGCGAGAACTGCCACGGCCAGACGTGCGGCTGCTCATTGGCATAGAGCTTGAAGCCGCGTTGCTTGAGCTCGGGCAGCGCATCCGGCGCCGGCGCCTCGACCCAATCGACCTGTCCAGACAAAAGCGCCGCGGTGCGCGCGTTGGCCTCCGGCATCGGCAACAGCACCATCTTGTCGATCTTGGGCACGCGGGTCTTGTCCCAATAGTCGGCATTCTTGACCAGCTCGAGCCGCTCGCGCGGCGTGAAGCCCGCCATCTTCCACGGGCCGGTGCCGGCGGCGTCCTTGGCAAAGGCAGTCCAGGCGGACTGCGATTTGGCCTTGGCATCTGCGCCTCCGGCCTTGTCATAAAAGTGCTGCCACTTTGCCGGGCTCGCCATGAAGAGGTTGGTGAGGTTGATCGGCAGGAAGCTGTCGGGCTCCTTGGTGGTGAGCTCGACCGTCATGTCGTCGATCTTCCTGGCGGAGGCCAGCGTCGGCATACGCGAGGCCGTGACGCCGACCTGGCTCGGATCGAACTGCGGCGCGTCCTGCTTCAAGACCTTGTCGACGTTCCAGACCACTGCGTCGGCATTGAACGGGGTGCCGTCGTGGAAGGTGACGCCGGGGCGCAGCTTGAAGGTCCATTTGGTCTTGTCTGACTCGTCGACCTTCCATTCGGTCGCGAGGCCCGGGATCACCACGCTCGGTTTGTCGGCGGACGACAGGTCCCAGCCGGTGAGCGCGTCATACATGGTGACGCCGGTGAAGCGGTTGCCTTCAAAACCCTGATCGGGCTGACCGAGCGTGCGCGGAATGTCCGCCGCGGTCATGCCGATGCGCAGCACGGTCTCGGCGCTGGCCGCGCGCGGCCACGCCGCCGCAGCCGCCACGGCAAGTGCAGCGATCAATGCTGCACGCGCGGTTGTCTTGATAAGCATCGCCTCAATCCTTTTCCCGATATCGATGACTAATTTTGATGCAAACGTATGCAATGGCTATGCCATCCGGGGAAACTTATTCTGCAAATTGCCCCTGCGACGACAAGTCCTTGTGATCGTGCGCGTGCATGGGCATCGTGCTGCCTATTCTGGCATCAAGATTGCAACGTTTGAGCCCGACCTTTTCCTGGGAGCTTGGGCTATGCGTATTCGCTTAACGACCTGTCTCGCCGCGCTTGCGCTGGCGATATCAGCACTCTCGGCGCGCGCCGAAACGGTGGTGCGCTACGGCATCTCGATGGCGGATATTCCGCTGACATCAGGCCAGCCCGATCGCGGTGCCGGAGCCTATCAGTTCACGGCCTACACCATCTACGATCCGCTGGTGGCGTGGGAGATGGACGTCGCCGATCGGCCGGGCAAACTGGTGCCGGGGCTCGCGACCGAATGGAAGGTCGACGACACGGACAAGACCAAGTGGCGCTTCACCCTTCGCAAGGGCGTGAAGTTTCACGACGGCAGCGAGTTCAACGCCGATGCGGTGATCTGGAATCTCGACAAGGTGCTCAACGACAAGGCGCCGCAATTCGACAAGCGGCAGAGCGCGCAGGTGAAGACCCGCCTGCCCTCGGTCGCCAGCTACGCCAAGATCGACGATTTCACCGTGGAGATCACCACCAAGACGGTCGATTCCTTTTTCCCGTATCAGATGCTGTGGTTCCTGGTGTCGAGCCCGGCACAATATGAGAAACTCGGCAAG
The DNA here is from genome assembly GCF_022012555.1 of Bradyrhizobium zhengyangense. Taxonomy (NCBI): domain Bacteria; kingdom Pseudomonadati; phylum Pseudomonadota; class Alphaproteobacteria; order Hyphomicrobiales; family Nitrobacteraceae; genus Bradyrhizobium; species Bradyrhizobium zhengyangense. Next base: position 177,871 of record NZ_JAKLTZ010000006.1, read on the forward strand.
GATTGGGACAAGTTCGCAAGCCAGCCGTCGGGCACCGGCCCGTTCAAGCTGACCAAGCTGGTGCCGCGCGAGCTCGCCGAGCTCAGTAAGAATCCGGACTATTGGAATCCGAAGCGGATTCCCAAGGTCGACAAGATCGTGCTGGTGCCGATGCCGGAAGCGCTGACGCGCACCAACGCGCTGCTCGCAGGGCAAGTCGACCTGATCGAGACTCCGGCGCCCGATGCCGTGCCGCAGCTGAAAGCCGCCGGCATGAAACTCGTCGACAACGTCACGCCGCATGTCTGGAATTATCACCTCAGCGTGCTGCCGGGCTCGCCCTGGACCGACATCCGCCTGCGCAAGGCGCTGAACCTCGCCATCAACCGCGACGAGGTGGTCGGCCTGATGAACGGGCTTGCAAAGCCGGCCAAGGGCCAGGTCGACCCGTCGAGCCCGTGGTTCGGCAAACCGAGCTTTGAATTGAAGTACGATCTTGCTGCGGCGAAGAAGCTGGTGGAGGAAGCCGGCTATTCAAAAGAAAAGCCGCTGAAGACCACTTTCATCATCGCGCAGGGCGGCACCGGCCAGATGCTGTCGCTGCCGATGAACGAATTCCTGCAGCAGAGTTTCAAGGAGATCGGCATCGACATCGACTTCAAAGTGGTCGAACTCGAGACGCTCTATACGCATTGGCGCAAGGGCGCGGCCGACGAGATGAATGCCGGCATCACCGCCAACAACATCGCCTATGTCACGTCGGATCCGCTCTACGCCATCGTGCGCTTCTTCGCCTCCGACCAGATCGCGCCTGTCGGCGTCAATTGGGGCGGCTACAAGAACCCCGAGGTCGACGCCCTGATCAACCAGGCCAAGCAGACCTTCGACACCGCCAAGCAGGACGAGCTGATCGCCAAGGCCCATGCGCTCATCGTCGACGATGCCGCGCTGGTCTGGGTCGTCCACGACACCAACCCGCACGCGCTGTCGCCGAAGATCAAGCAGTTCGTGCAGGCCCAGCACTGGTTCCAGGATCTGACCACGATCGGGGTGGAGTAAAGGCCGCGGACACAGCTGCCGGGGGGTGGGTTAGTTAGCCGAGGGCGTAACCCACCATGCTTCCGCAAACACGGACCGGAGTCGGCGGGTTACGCTCAACGGATTGCGCTTCGCGCATCCGCTGAGCTAACCCACCCTACAAAGCCCCCCTACTTCGTCAGCAGCGCATACGCCCCGGTCCAGCCCTCCGGCGGCGGATTGGCTTTGAACTCCCCGATGCGCGCTTCGTACAGCTTGAACAGCTTTTCCAGCGTGTCGGCGTCCTCGCTGCGACGGCCGCGCTCGATGGCGTCGAGGGCACCCTGCCAGTCGCGGTTGCGGTAGCAGCCGAGCATCTCGATGGTGACGTTGCGCAGGCGCTGGAACGCGCCCGATTGCATCACGTCCTCGCGGCCGGCGATGGCATAGATCACCTCCGGCTCGGTCTTGCCCTTGACCATGATGAAGTCGAGCTCGAGGATCGCGAATCTGTCCTTGGCGGCGAGCGCCGTCCGCGAGCCGACAATGATGGGGAAGCCGTATTCCTTGGTCTGGCCTTCCAGGCGCGAGGCGAGGTTCACGCTGTCGCCGAGCACCGAATAGTTCTTCTTCAGGTCGGAGCCCATGTTGCCGACCACGCCGATGCCGGTGTTGAGGCCGATGCCGACATTGAGCGGAATGTAGACGTGGCCGCCATCGGCGGCTTCCTGCTCGCGCTCCCTGTTGACGACGTCGATCTTCTCGAGCATCTGGATCGCTGCCTCGCAGGCATGGACCTGATGCTCGGCATCGTCGAGCGGCGCGTTCCAGAACGCCATGATGGCGTCGCCCATATATTTGTCGACGTAACCCTTCTGTTCGATGATCACGTCCGTGAGCGGCGTCAGGAAGCGGTTCATCAGCGTGATCAGGCCTTGCGGATCGTGCTTGTAGCTTTCCGAGATCGTGGTGAAGCCGCGCACGTCGGAGAACATGATCGTCATCTCGCGCTCCTCGCCGCCGAGCACGACCTTCTCCGGCGATTGCGCGAGCTGTTCGACCAGCACGGGCGACATGTATTGGGCGAAGATGCCGCGGATCTGCACGCGCTGGCGCTGCTCGCGCACGAAGCTTGCAAAGATGAAGGTCAAATAGATCGCCGTGGTCGACAGCAGCGGATAGGTGAAGTCGATGAGGTAGCGGTATTTCGCGTAGAAGAACCAGGACACGCCGATCAGGATAGCGGCGAACAACGCGCCCGCCAGCACCAGTCGCACCGGTCCGAGATTCGGCGTGAAGATGATGACGAGAATGCCGATGATCATCGCGACGATCAATTCGAGGCCGAGCGCGTAGTTCGGCCGCGAAATCGCGGCGCCGGTCAGCACGCTTTCGAGCACCTGGGCATGGATCTCGACACCCGGCATGGCGCGCGATACCGGCGTGGTCTTGATGTCGTTCAGGCCGACAGCGGAGGTCCCGATCAGCACCAGCTTGCCGGCAAGCTTGCCCGGCGACACCGTGTTGTCGAGCACATCAGCCGCCGAGACGTAGATCGAGGGGTCGCGGCGGGCATAGTGCACCCAGAGCTGGCCGTTCTCGTCGGTCGGAATCTCGACGCCCTTGATGCGGACGGCGCGGATGCCGCTCTTGTCGGTGCGCACCAACAGCGTCGGCGTCCCCGTGACGACGCGCAGGATCTCGAGACTGAGCGACGGCATGATCTGGCCTTGCGCGCGCATGATCATCGGCACGCGCCGGATCAGGCCGTCGCGCTCGGTCTGGATCGTGAACAGGCCGCGGCCCGCGGCGACCCGCTCGATGATAGGCACGTTGCGCAACAGACCCGGGAATTCGAACAGAAAGCGCTCGGGCCCCGCCTCGCCGACCGTTGCCACGCCGGTGAAGGGAAGCGCCTTGTCGATCTCCGAAGTGATCGCAGACTGCCCGGTCTCGCCCAACACCACGCGCGAGCGCTTGATCGCCTCCGAAAGGATCTCGTCGTTGCTCGGCAATTCGCGCAGCCTGGTGCGGGTGGCCTCGTCGAGATAGCGCATCTGGCCCGCGACCAGGTCAGGATTGAGCCGGTCGGGCTCCGAGAACACCACGTCGAAACCGATCGCCACCGCGCCGTGACTGGTGAGGTTGGCGATCATGTCGGCGACCCGCGTGCGCGGCCATGGCCACTGGCCGAATTTGGCAAGGCTCTTGTCGTCGATGTCGACGATGGTGACCGGCCTCACCCCCTTCTTGTCGCGCGGGTCGACCAGCTGGAACATGTCGAAGGTGCGCAGCCGCAGCTCCTGCACCGGCGGCGGATCCCAGACCCGCAGACCCGCGAACACGACCAGCAGCGCAAGGCACAGCAGCCGCGCCAAGCCGAACTTTCGCGTGAACCACCGGCGCAGGATCTTGAGACGTTTCATATCAGTCGCGCTTCCTGCCGCGCATCGCGTCCGTTCGAGCGATCATGGAGCCTCTCCGCGCGGTTGGCCATTGTCTGATGGCGGAGGATTATGGATTTTTTGCCGCGGTCAAGCTCCGCGTTCCGGGCCGGGCGGGTCCGGCGTTCATCAGGTGATGTGGAAGATGAAATCGCTGGCCTTGAGATTTGCGGCGATAACGCTCTTCAGCAACAGCTGCTCGTTCTCCGTGATCGGTCCGCCCTCGGGGTGACTGATCTGCTGATGCCAGGTGACCAGCGTGTCGCTGGTGCCCTCCTGCTGCACGATTGTGAGATTGCCGATGGAGCCGACATCCGAGAACTGGCGCAGGTCGATCTTGTCCAGGCCCTCGATGAAATCGGTAATGGTGTGCGAGGCGTCGCCCCCGCCGAAGCCCGGCGCGAACACGAACTGATCCTTGCCGCCGCCGCCGGTCAGCGTGTCGCCGGTCGTCGGCGCGAAGATCACGTCCTTGCCGCCGGTGCCGGTCAGGGTGATGCCCTGGCTGGTGTCGCCAGCCTCGTCGAAGATGAAGTTGACGGTGTCGTAAGCACCGGTGGTCTTGTCCGTCACGGTGAGCGCGATCCGGTCCTGGTCGGGTGCCGGATCGCCCGGAGAGTAGGTCACACCATTCTCGAACGCTGTGTTGATGTCGTCGAGCGAGCCCGACGCCGGCGACAGATCGACGCTGCTGCCCGGCGCATGCAAGGTCGACGCCGCGACCGTAAACTCATCCGTCGACGCGCTGGAATCGGTGTCGCTGACCGAAAGATTGAAGATGGTGTCGGTGCCTGCCTCGCCATTGTGCGAGACGTAGAAATGATCGGTGTCGATGACCGGTCCGCCGGGGGGCGCGGTCACGCTGGTTGAAATCGTGGCGGTCTTGTCCGAGACCGGCGCGGTGCCGTCGGTGCTCATCGCGGTGATGTCAGTCGTCGTCGCCGGCGAAGCGGAGGTCGTGATCCCCCCGGTATAGGTGTCGTCGAGGGCGTGGACGCCGAGCGGGGCCGGCGTGCCGTTAAAGCCATCGGCGGGCAGGAAGCGGATCAGCGTATCGGTGCCCAGCACCAGCGCCTGTGTGTCGCTGACCGAACCGATGTCGACCCACTGATGGGTGCCGGCGAGCTCGTACTGCCAGACGCCGTCGGCGGACGATGCCGTGTCCGAAGTGACCGCGATGGCCTTGAAGCTCGAGCCGTCGTCGACGTCGTGGAATTTGCCTGCGAAGAGGTCGCTGACGGCGCTGCCAGTCGGATCGCTCTCGTTGCCGGCGACGGAGGCGAGCGTGGTGCTGTCGAGCGTCGGCGCGTCGTTACTGCCGGCGATGTTGATCGTGACGACGCCATTGCCGGTGCCGGTCGGCGTATGGCTGTCGTCGGGCACGATGGTGTATTGCAGCGACAGCGTATGGCCCGCGGCCAGGAAGTCGAAGGCCTGGCTGCTGGAATTGAAGTCCCAGGTGAACTGGGCGTGGGTTGCCGTGCCGTTCAGGATGTCGCCGGACTGCACGGTGAGATAGTTCAGGAGGTCTGCGTTCGACAGCCCGTCGATGCCGTCGGTTTGCAAGGTCCCGTCGAGATAGACCGAGAGGTGATCGAGCGCGACCGTGACGTGATCGGTGGCGTCGGCGTCGGACACGGTGAGCGTGCCGGTCGCGCCGAGCCCCGAATTGGTCTCGCTCAGGTCGGCGCCGGCACTGTCGCCGGCCTTGGCCGCGATCGCCGGGGCGTCGTTCGCGCCTGATATCGTGACGGTGACCTGGGTCGTGTCGGTCTTGTGGCCGTCGTCAAGCGTGATGGTGGAGACCACCGTCGCGGTCTGGCCCTGCCCGAGGAAATCCAGCGAGCCGTCGGCGATCGAATAGCTCCAGCCGACGGTGCCGTTGTTCTTGCCGGTCAGTTGCAGCGACAGCGCGTGTTCGAGCGCGCTGATCTCGTCCGGCGTCAGCGTCAGAGCGGTGTGGTCGGCGGCGAGCCAGGTCACGTCCTGATGGGTGACCGTCGCCGTCGACCGGTCGGTCAGGTCGACGTCGGTGAAGGCGATCGAGCCGGTCGCGGCAGGCGACGGATCGTATGTCGTGGAGGCGCCGGTGGTGTCGGCAAGCTCGGAGACGCTCGCGGTCAGCGTCGCGCCATCGGTGGTGAATTTGGGCGCGTCGTCGGCGGCGTTGACCGTGATCAGCGTATGATCCGTGCCGTCATTGCTGCCCGCAAAGGTCGCGTGGCTGTAGTCGGCACCGGTCAGGGTCAGACTGATGTGGTGCCCTGCGGCGTCGGTGATCGTCAGCGTGCCGCCGGTGCTGGCGTCGTCGTTGGCGACGTAGGCCGCACTGGTGCCGAGGCCATAGTCGATGCTCGACAGGTCGATCTTGTCTGTCGACGCCAATCCCGCGATCGATCCGCCGAAATCCGTGGTCTGGATATCGAGCTCGGCGCCACTGCCGCCGAAGGTGACCGTCTGCGACACCGCGGCGTCAACCACGAGCGTCGCGCCGGTGTCGATGGTGACCGAGCCGGAGCCTGACAGCGACCCGAACAGCGACAGCGTCCCGTCGGTGTGGATCTCGATCGTGTTGGTATTGGTGATATTGCCGGTGATCGAGGCGGAGCCCCAGCTCTCGATCTTGCCGGAGTTGGTGATGCCAAACGCCACCCCGTCCGCACTCGAGACCGAAGCACCGTCGTGGAGGTCGATCTCACCGGCATTGTCGATCTTGGACAGCGTGCCGAACACGCTGGTGCCGGAGACGGTCCAGGTGCCGGCCGTGTTGTTGTCGAACGTGGCACTGGCGACCGAGATGTTGCCGTTGATGTGCCCGCTGTTGTTGATCGTGACCGCGCCGCCGGTCTCGGCGATAGCGTAGGTTGTCGAGGTCACGCTGCCGGGGGCATCGGGTCCGATCGTGCCGGTATTGTCGATCACCGCCGCGCCGGTCGTGTTCTCCTGGACGAAGATCGCGTAGTGACCGCTCGCTCCCACGACCGAGCCGGTATTGGTGATATGTGTCGAGCCGGTCGCGCTTGCATCGTTCTGGGTGACGACGATGCCGGCCGTTCCCGTGGCGGTGAGTTCGCCGTCATTGAGGATGGTGACGTTGCTCTTGCCGGTCGCCACAACGCCCAGAGCAACCGCGCCTGTGGCCGAGCCCTCGTTGGTGACGCTCACATCGCCGCCGCCGTGATCGGAGGCACGGATCGCGTTGCCGGCGGCAGTGATCGACGAGGCCTTGCCGGTCGAGACCGTGACGTTGCCGGCGCCCCAGGTGAATGCCTCGATGCCGAAGCCAGCATCGGCCGTGATCGTGGCATCGCTGTCGACGATGACATCGCCATTGACCGCGCCCGAGAAGGTGGCGTCGCCGCCCGGCTTGTAGCCGGCGATGATCCCGCCCGGCGTGGCGCCATCGTTGTTCAGCGTGCTGCCGGAATGGATCGTGCCATGCGCCTCGACGGAGATCGTGCTGTGCAGATCGCTTCCGATCGCTGTCGCATAATTCACTGCGACGATGCCCGAGCTGCCCGACGTGATGCTGTCGCCCGTCGCGAGCGTGACGGCGATGTCGCCGGCATCGATACTGTAGGCCTTGACGCCGTAGGCCGTTGCACCCGAGATCGTGACGCTTGTGCCCAGCGTGACCGTGATGTCGCCGGTGCCACCGCTGAGGGCGGAGGCCTCGATGCCGTAGCTCTGAGTTCCGGACACGGAAATCGTGGTGCCGGCGAAGCTGGTCACCGTGACGTTACCGTTCCCGTAATTGTAGGCGTCGATGCCCGAGCCCGCCCCGGCGGTAATGTCGGCGTAATTATTGACAACGACCGTGCCGGTAACGGCGGTATTGGCACCGGTGCTGTTCGTCGAGCCAGTATAGCCGGCCTGGATGCCAGCCGGCGGATTGCCAGCCAGGTTTGACGTGCCGCCAGAATGGATCGAGCCATGCGCGTTGACAGTGATGGTGCTGTCGTTCCCACTGTCGAGCGAGGTCGCCCGGTTGACGGCCACGATACCGGAGCTTCCCGAGGTCACGACACTGCCGGCCTCGGTCGCGACGGCGATGTCACCGGCACCATAGCTACGCGCACGGATGCCGTAGGTCGAGCTCGCCGTGACGTTGCCGCCGGCGTCGATGCTGATGGCGCCATCGCCTTGTGTCGTCGCATCGATGCCGAAGGCACCGCCGGCGGCCCCGCCAAGCTGGGTGATCGAGATGTCGCCGGCGTTCGCGGCATTCAGATTCTCGACCAGAATGCCTTCCGAATTCGCGCCAGTGCCCGTCGCCTTACCGGTGAGATTGTCGATCGTGATGTCGCCTACGCCGGTCGCGCTGTCGCGCAGCGTGATGCCGTTGCCGGCCAGGCCCGTGACGTCCTTTGTCGCCGTCAGCGAGATGTCGCCGGTGCCGTTCTGAATGACAACGATGCCGTTGGCCGCGCCGTTCAGCGTGCCGGTCGGCGTGAGGACGATACTCGCGGGCTTGAGGGATGTGCCGCCCGACGCCGTGAAGTCGAGCGCGTCGTTGATCGAGGTCGTAATGTCGGCCGCGCCGGTGACCGTGAACGTGCCGCCGGTCGACGACTGGCCGGTAATGGTGCCGGTGAAGCCGAGACTGCTCTTGTCGAGCTGGAGCGTATCGGCGCCGCCGGCAAAGGTGACGGTCTGCGCGTCAGCACCGGCAAGCTCCAGCGTCGCCTTGTCGTCGATAATCAGCTGGCCCACGCCGGTGAGCCCGCCGGAGAGGTTCAGCGTGCCGGCCTGCACCTCGATGAAGCCGGTGTTGGTCACGACGCCCGAGATCGTGTTGGCGTTGGAGACGCTGAAGATATGGCCGGAGTTGCTCAGCTGACCGCCGTTGATCGTGACGATATCGGACAGATAGAGCTTCGAGCTGCCATCGACCGTCACAGTCCCGCCGTCGTTGGCGACGGTCAGCGACGTCAGCTTCAGAATGCCGCCGCCAATTGCCTTGATATCGGCGGTGTTGACGATCTGCTCGCCGGAGATGTCCAGCTCGCCGCCATTTGCCTGGAGCAGCTGGTGGTTGGCGAGGGTGTGGACGATAGCAGGATCGATCGTCAGCGTGCCGCTGGTGACCGTGATCGTGCCGGTGTTGGTGATGTCGGCGTTGCTGATAGCGCTGGTGCCGAAGGATTCCAGCGTGCCGGCAAGCGTCACGGTGCCGCCGTCGATCGTCGCGGCGGAAAGATCGAGCGTCGAGCCCGACTCGATCGACACGGCCCCGTCGGTGTTGGTCACGTCAGTCGAGATCAGCTTCAGCGTGCCGTCGTTGATCGCGCCCAGCGTGCCGGTATTGGTGACGGCCTCGGTGTTGATGTCGAGCTCGGCATTGTTGGCCCGGATCGTGCCGCCGTCATTGCTGATCTTGGGGGTGGAGCCCGTCGCCAGCAGCGTCAAGAGCCCGCCGAGCGTCGATTCCAGCAGATAGCTGTTCGAGATGTTGGCGTCGGTCACCGCTGTGGTGCCGGACGAAGCGAGCGTCCCTGCGATCGTGAGCGCGCCGCCCGTCAGGGTGGCGCCGACCAGCGTCAGCTTCTTGTCGGCCTCGACCTTGACGGTGCCGTTGTTCGTGATCTTGCTTGCCGACACGGTCGCATCGTCGAATGTCAGCGTGATGTCGCTCGCAACCGCCACAGTGCCCTTGTTCAGGGCCGCGTTGCCGTCGATCGTGCTGTCGCCGGTGACGTTGATCATGCCGCCCGACGGGCCGCTGTAGTTATTGATGGCGCCGCCGGATATTTCGGTGCCCGCGAGGGTCAGGATCTGGCCGTCATCGACCTGCACCGTGCCGATGTTGGTCACGACATCGTTGAGCAGCGTCGCGGCGCCCGCGATCTCCAGCGTGCCGTTGTTGGTGACCAGGCCACCCTGGATCTTCGCGCCGCCCTGCAGCTTGACGGTATCGTCCAGCTCGATGCTGGAATTGTCGGTGATAACCGAGCCTGCGACCGTGATGCCGTCCAGGGTCAGCTTCGCATCGGCCGTGACCGCGCTCGTGCTCAACGTCGCGCCGCCGTCGATCTTGCTCGCGACCGTGACGTCGATGGTGCCCGAGCCGTCGATGGCCCCGCCCGAGATCTCGGTGTTCGACAGCGTCAGTGTCTGACTGCCGTCGACCTGCACCGTGCCGATGTTGGTAACGACGTCATTAAGCAGCGTCGCCGCGCCTGAGATCTCCAGCGTGCCGTTGTTGGTGACCGGGCCACCCTGGATCTTCGCGCCGCCCTGCAGCTTGACGGTATCGTCCAGCTCGATGCTGCCCTTGACGGTGATGGCTGTGCCATCGACCGTCATCGCATCGAGCATCAGAGCCTGGAGGTTCTCGACCGTGACGAAGCCGGCGCTCAGCGTTGCCCCGCCGTCAATCGCGCTGTCGCCGGTGACGTCGATCGTACCTGGTCCGGCGATCGAGCCACCGCTGATCTCCGTGCCTGACACTGTCAGCGTCTGACCAGCATCGACCGACACCGTGCCGTGGTTGGTGACGATATCATCCAGCAGCGTCGCGGCGCCCTCGATCTCTAGCGTGCCGTTATTGACGATCGGGCCGCTTCCACCGACGGAGGAACCCTTCGAGAATTGCACCGGGCCGAGGGCAAAATCGTTCAGCGAATAGCTCGCGCTGGTCAGGATGAACTTGACCATAGCGATGTCAGCACTGCTGCCGACCAGGTCGATGAAGATCGCCGACCCGTCGCTGTTACCGTTGCTTACGCCGTCTTTGCTAACAGTACCGATTACGTTGCCGCCCAGATCATAGGCAATGATCTCGGCGGTGAAGCTTCCGTAGTAATCGGCCTGGATTTGCGCCCCCGCCGAAGAGACCGGCGCGGCGAACTTAATGGTGATGTCGGGGCCGGCCCCACGATCCCACAGCAGATGGGTTCCAGGCGCAAAATTCCCGAACCAGCCATAGCCTTGGTCACGCAGCTCAAAGGAACCGCCAGCGGAAGAGACCGTGCCGCCGGTGCCGTCGGTCGCGACGACCTGCTGCGGACTGCCGAGCACGGTGAATGACGTGCCGAGCTGCCCCCAGTTGAACTCCACCGTGGCGGGACTTCCGCCCTTGGGAGCGAAAACGCTCGAACTACCCTGGATCACCGCACCGCCGGTCAGCTTCACGGTGCCGCCGATCGTGATGCTGCCCTTGTCCGAGATCGTCGCGCCATCGACCGTTGCGGTATCGAGCGTCAGGGTTGTGCCCGCCTCGACTGTTACCGTGCTCGTGCTCAGCGTCGCGCCGCCGTCGATCTTGCTGGCACCGGTGACGTCGATCGTACCTGTGCCGTCGATGGCGCCGCCTGAAATCTCCGTGCCCGACAACGTCAGCGCTTGACCGCCGTCGACCTTGACCGTGCCGTGGTTGGTGACGACATCGTTAAGCAGTGTCGCCGCGCCTGAGATCTCCAGCGTACCGTTGTTGGTGACCGGGCCGCCCTGGATCTTGGCGCTGCCCTGGAGCTTGACGGTGTGATCGAGCTCGATGCTGGAATTGTCGGTGATGACAGAGCCCGAGACCGTGATGCCGTCCAGCGTCAGCTTTGCATCGGCCGTGACCGCGCTCGTGCTCAGCGTGGCACCGCCGTCGATCGTGCTCGCGACCGTGACGTCGATTGTGCCGGCGCCGTCAATGGCTCCGCCCGAGATCTCGGTGTTCGACAACGTTAACGTCTGGCTGCCGTCGACCTGCACCGTACCGTGGTTGGTCACGACGTCGTCGAGCAGTGTCGCGGCGCCCGCGATCTCCAGCGTGGCGTTGTTGGTGACGGGGCCGCCCTGGATCTTGGCACCGCCCTGCAGCTTGACGGTGTCGTCGAGCTCGATGCTGGCATTGTCGGTGATGACGGAGCCTGAGACCGTGATGCCGTCCAGCGTCAGCTTGGCATCGGCCGTGACCGTGGCAATGCTGAGCGTGGCGCCGCTGTCGATCTTGCTGGCGCCGGTGACATCAATGTTGCCGGCGCCCTTGACGGTGCCGCCGCTGATCGTGGCGCCGTTCAGGGTCAACGCGGCATCGACAATGACGTTGCCGCTGGAATTATCGACAGTCGATCCCGGACCGATCGCGAGTGCGCCTGTGAGCACCTCGATGGTGCCGGCATTGGTGACGGCCTCGCCGTTCAGCGCATTGCCGGTGCCGGTCACGTTGAGGGTACCGTTGTTCGTCAGCTTGCCGTTGCTCAGCACCCCGTCGCCGGTGAGATCGATCTCGCCATTGTTCGTGACGGTACCACCCTTGGGGATGCTCGTTATGGTGAGCGTACCGCCGCCGCTGTCGCTCTCAGCATGGACCACCGGCGTTCCCGGGAGGATGGTAATCGCACTACCGTCGATCGTTGCACCATTGATAGTCAGCTTGCTGCTGACATCGATCTTGACGTCGCCGGCATTGTTGATCCGGGAGCCCTGGTCGATCGTCAGCGCGTCATGTGCAAATACTTCGATGAGACCGCCGGCGTTGTTGAAACCGGTTTCGCTGGCGAACTCCACCGCGCCCTTGACGTTGACCACGCCGGAATTGTTCAGCGTGCCGTTCTCGATCAGGTTGATGCCGTCGAGCTCCAGCGTGCCGGAAACATTGACCGTGCCGCCGTCGATCGTCACGGCGTTCGCGACCAGCGTCGCGAGGGAGCCGACCTGCACGGTCCCGCCGGCATTGGCAATGCCGGTATCCAGCGTCAGCGTGCCGCCGAAAAGGTTGATGGTGCCGGAATTGACGATGGTGGTCAGCGTGTCGATCACACCGCCCGCGTCCAGCGTCAGCGTGCCGGCGTTGGTGATCGTGGCGGTATTGGTAACGACCACGCCGGTCTTCGGCCTGGTGATCGTCTCGACATCGATCGCGCCGCCGACGAAAACGGTACCGTCTGCCGCATTGGTGAACTTCGCATCGGCATTGAGCGTGAGCGCGCCCGCGAGCGTCAACGTGCCGTGGTTGATCACCTGCGGCGCCGTGTGGTCCACCGTGGTGTCGTAATCGTCCATCGTCAGCGATTTGCCGAAGGCCGCGACGTCGATCGTGACGGGATAGGACGGCGTCAGCCCATGGAGCTGATCGGTGATGACGATAACATCGTCGTTGCTGGTCGGGACCGTGCCGGTTTCCCAGTTCGCGGCGTCCTTCCAGAAACCGCCCGAGGGCTGGTTCGTCGCGATCCAGACCACCGCCGGGGCGTCGGTGCCTGTGATCTTGACGGTGATGGTCTGCTGCGAGGTCGCATTGTGCTCGTCAGCGACCGTCACGGTGTAGACCAGCGTCAGCACTTCGCCCTTCGGAATGAAGTCGGCGAGGTAGACGGGCAGATCGGCCAGCGACCAGTTGATGGTGCCGGTGCCAGTGCCGGTTGAATCGAGGCCGCCCGCGATCGCAACCGACATGGCGCTCTGGAACGCGGCAAGCGGACCCGGCGGCACGGTGGTGCCGTCCGGCAGGCTCGCGCCGGTCAGCGCCACGGATACGGTGTGGGTGTCGGTGAGGTCGACATCCGTGAAGGTGAGGGTGCCAGTGGTCGGAACGTTGGTGGTGAGCGGCCCGCCCGGCACGCTGGTGCCACCCGAGAAGGTGATCGTCGGCACGCTGGTGGTGATCACCGGCTTGTCGTTGGTGCCGGTGACCGTGATGGTGATCGGGAGCTGCCTGGTTTCGGGCTGGACCGAGAAATTGTTGTTGACGCTGACGATGTAAGTCACCGTCAGCGTTTCGCCGTCGGCGAGGAAGTCGAAGGCGTGATCGGGGATCGTGTAGGTTAGGGTCGCAGAACCGTTGTTGTTGTTGCCGCCGTCGGCGACGACAGCGATCTTGATCTGCGTCGCCGCAATATCCTGCTTCTGGAGCGCAGTGAGCGAGGCGGTGACGTCGTGATGGCCGGAGTCCGTATAGGTTAATTTTGATGGATCGAGGTCCACCGACACCGTCGGCCGGTCGCCCAGGTTTTGGTCGACGAAGTTGACCCGGAAGATGATGGTGTCGGCAGGCACGGCATCGCCGGTGGTGTCGGCGCGGTCGCCGGTCGCATGCGCGTGCTCAGTCACGGCGAACGCGGTCACCACGTTGCCGTTGCCATCGAGGACGCTCGCGAAGGGTGCGCCGGGAATACGGTCGACCCCCTTGTCCGACCCGCCCTGCGCCAAATTGCCACCGGTGTTGACCGGATTGACGAAGGTCGCAGTCGCGGTGGCGCCGGTGTCCGTCTTGATCAGGACAATGTCGCCGTTCTGCGTGATCGAGTCGGTAGAGTTGTTGGTGAGCTTGGTGTTGGTGTTGTTGTCGGTGAACTTCAGCGTGAACACGTCGTTGATCAGCTTCTGCACGTCAGGCGACAGCAGCGCATTGGTGACCGAGACGTTGCCGCCGCTGATCTGGATCATCTGGCCGGCCTGGTTGACCGTCGCGATCGGCAGCAGCGTCAGCTTGTCGAACAGGATGTAGGAGCCGGTGGTGCCGTTCGGCTCGACCAGCACCTGGAAGTTCGCCTGCGGCTGCGGATCACCGCCGCCCGCGGGAACGACGAAAGCGATCTCGGTCAGCACCGCCGTGCCGCGGATGCCCATGGTGGCGACCGGCGTGTCGATCTTCATGTCGCCGTGCTTGGCGGTCTCGCCGGCGACGAAGGTGATGGTGCCCGCGACCAGGCTGAGCAGCGAGGAATTGTTCGACCCGTTGGGGTCGTAGACCATCTCGTTCAGCACCATCCGCGCGTTGGAGGACAGGCCGAACACGGTGCCGTCGATGAAGGTGATGCCGAGCGTTGAGTCCGAGCCGGTCGAGACCACGTCGCCCTTCTCGACGTTGTCGCCGTTATTGAGGATGACCGAGACGCCGTTGCGGACCACGGTCGCGCTGCCGGTCAGCTTGGTGACATGACCGATGACCTGCGCCACGGCGGCACCGGGCGCAGCCTGCGCGACCTGGACGTAGCCGGTGAGCGCGCTGACGATGTCGCCGGTGAGATGCGCGCCGTCGGGCGAGGCGATCGCCGCGCGCTTGTCGCCCCTAAAATAATCGTGAACGACGACATCGTGGCCGTCGTGCGAGAGCACGAGATCGAGGCCCGCGCGCTTGAACTCGCCGTGGAAGATCAGATTGGGGTCGGCGATGACGACCGCGCCGTCAGGCACGTGGCCGTGTGCCTTGGCGGTAAACGAATCGACGTGATCAGAGGCGGACGAACGAAAGCCCTGGCCATCCAAGGTGAGCGCGGCGTCAAATTTGCCAGCGTAATTCAACCGGGCACCGTGAAAAGTGTTAAAATCTAAGTAAGTATCGATCGCCTAAGCTTGCATAGCATTACCAAGTCCCTAGCGAAACCATCTATTGCTTGTGTGATTTCGTATCACTTGGCGGTGGAAGCCTATGCCTACGGCGACATCCAAAGATAAACTGAAGTATATCTTGCAGAGATTTCGCGTAAATCGTCGCTTTCTCAAGTCTATCTTCCACTAGATTACGTATTCCAACATATTAACCATTTGTCGGATACTTGTGTCATCTTTTCTTCGTAGTACCCCGCGCCATACTGCGGCAAATACGGAGCTAAATCTGTGACCCAGCTAACAGAACCCGTGAAATTGCTGGTCATTAGCCATAGAAGCAGAATCGCTTCCCACAACTTCCGACTGCAATCCCGTCAGTCTCGCGGCAGCGCCCCTGATTTCGCCGGCCTGTAAAATTTTATGGAGTCCGGGAAGGGGCGGTTGAGCGTGCCCCACGCTAGTCGGCCCCCTGCCGCGCGCGTTAAGCAGAACAAAACGGCCCATCTCGCACTATCTCCGCGAAAGCAACAATCCCGGCACGTTCAGGTCGAGGGGGACCTGGCGAAGCCGGATAGGGGATGTCAGATGGAGACCGCTGCTCGCTCGCGCGCCTGGCGCGCTATCCTTGTGCTGTGCGGACTGATCCTGTTCGGATCGGCCGCCGATCTTCGCGCAGCCAGTTTGCTGTCACCGGGCGCAGGCGCGCTCATACGCAAATCTGCCGAGCCGTTCGGTGTGTTCGCCTTCGCCATTTCCAGCGGAGGCATGCGGCAGAAATGGCTTGGACTGAAGGAGAAGCTCGACGACGACATGGTGCAGCTGGCGCTGTGCGACGGCGACCGCGACAATTGCGCATCGCCCGCGGCGCTGAAGCTGCTCGCCATCGTCGACGAGGCCCGCACCCGCGACGGCCGCGCGCGGCTCGGCGAGGCCAACCGCGCCATCAACCTCGCCATCCGCGCCGAAAGTGACGGCGCCGAAGACATCTGGAGCTCGCCGCTGGAGACCTTCCAGCGCGGCGCCGGCGATTGCGAGGATTACGCCATCGCCAAGCTGGCCGCGTTGCGGCTTGCCGGTGTCGCCGCCGAGGACCTCCGCCTCGTCGTGGTGCGCGATATCCGCAACGGCGAAGGACACGCCATTGCCTCTGCAAGGCTCGACGGCCACTGGCTGATGCTGGACAACCGCCGCATGGCGATGGTCGAGGATGACGACGCGCGCAACTATCAGCCGCTGTTCGTGCTCTACCAGTCAGCCGTGCTGAGATATGTCGGCGAACCCGTGCGGCTCGCGGGTGTCGACAGCCAGCGCGTGTCGACCGGGGCGCATTGATCCATCGGGGCTCCGGCCCTTCACGTCAACCGTTCCGCCACACCCCATTCCGTCACGCAGCCTGGAACTGCTAGCATGGCTGCAACCATGCTGAGGACATTTGGAATGCGGTTCATCGTGTTGACTGTGCTGGCGCTGCTGGCGTTACCGGCGGCACCGGGTTTGGCGCAATCCGGCACAACCGCTCCCTCCATCGCCGACAGGCTGCCCCTGTTCGTCAACAACAATTGCCTGCAGATCCGCGATCCCGGCAATCAATTGTTCTGCGGTGACGCCGAACTCTCCGCCGCCGCCGAGAAGCTCTCGACCGCCGTCGAGGCGCGGCTCGCCCGCCTGCCCGATCGCCTGCCCGCCATCGAGGAAAACGCGATCTGGATCCGCCAGCGCAATCTCGGCTGCGGGATCGTCGGCCAGACCGCGATCCGCGATGACGATTTCGAACGCGTCAAGGCCTGCCTGCTCAAGGTGACCGAGGATCGCGCGGCGATCGTGCGTGATCCGGATTTCGACTGCCTCGCCGCCAACACCGCGGCCGGCGCGCTGATCTGTGCGGACCCGTCGCTGGCGCTGACCGAGACCGAGCTCAACAGCCAGGTGCTCGCACTGATCGGCAGGCTGGACCCGACCGCGGCGCGCTTTGCCTTTGCGGAATACGGCCGCTGGACGCGCGAGCGCGACCGCAAGTGCAATCTGGTCGGCAAGGAGAACGTGCCGCCGCAGGAGCTCGGCTCGGCGGAAGATTGCCTCGCCGACTATCTGAAGCAGAAGACCGACGAGATCGCCGCCGCGAAGGGCGATCCGAAGAAGGTGTTCGGCCGGCAGGTCGCGGCCAAGGAGCCCGACACCGACGCCGTCGATTTCTGCGCCGCGCGCATCCACGCCGCCAATTCGTGCGGCAGTTTCCTCCGCATCAACCGCGTCTACGCACTCGATAGCCAGGTGAATGACCAGGAGGCGCAAGTCACCGGCGAGATCGAGATGGTCGTGCTGGCGCCCTTCACCACCTGCAGCAAGGTCGCGTCCACCTGCACCGGCACCTGCTGGGACGCCAGCACCGGCCTCCCGCAACCCGGCGCCGCCAACAGGGAGCGCTCCGCAGCCGCTTTCAATGTCACGCGCCGCCTGCGGATCCAGCGCACCTTTGCCTTCGTGAAAGCAGCCGACGGCTGGCGTTGCCGGGAAGACGAACTGGCGCCGGTGAACTCAGGCACCGCGGGCGGGGGATCGTAGCCGCTCTTTACGGATCGCCGCCAAAGCGCGATGAGATTGGGCTGAATCGTCGTCGCGCTTTAGCTCTTTGTTTGAGCATGATCTTTTCGGAGAATCGCTTCACACTCTTCCGGATCATGCTCTAGGCTCCCATTTGCAGGTGACCGCATTTGCGGCAGCGCGATTCACGAGGCCGAAACATGTTCGGGTCATGGTCGCGACCGATGCAAAACCTGTTAGTGTGGCCGTCATGAAGCGGGATAGCTCGGCGCTCGAAGTCCGAGGGTTAACGAAGCGTTTTGACCGCGTGGCGGTCGATAGCCTCGATCTCACCATTCATGCCGGCGAGTTCTATGCGCTGGTCGGGCCCAACGGTGCCGGCAAGACCACCACTTTGCGCATGGTCGCGGGCCTGCTCAGGCCCGATGACGGCGGCGTCTCGATCTTCGGCATCGACGCGCTCGCCAATCCCGTCGCAGCCAAGCAAGTGATGGCATGGGTCTCGGACGAGCCGATGATCTATGACAAGCTCACCCCGCTCGAATATCTCGAATTCGTCGCCGGCCTCTGGGGGATTGCGCCCGCGATCTCGAAACCGGTCGCCGAGGAGCTGGTGAGCTCGCTCGGGCTCGAGCCGCACCGGCACGAGCGCTGCGAAGGTTTCTCCAAGGGCATGCGCCAGAAGGTGGCGCTCGCCGGCGCGCTGGTGCACGATCCCCGCCTCATCATTCTCGACGAGCCGCTGACGGGACTCGACGCGGTCTCGGCCCGCCATGTGAAGGGACTGCTCGGCGAGCGCGTGCACGCCGGCTGCACCGTGATCATGACGACGCATATTCTCGAGGTCGCCGAGCGTATGGCCGACCGCATCGGCGTGATTGCCGCGGGCCGTCTCGTCGCGGAGGGCACCTTGACCGAGCTGCGCCAGCAGAACGGCCATGCGGACACGAGTCTCGAAGATCTCTTCATCGCCTTGGTGACGCTCCAGGACGCCGCATGAGCTCGGCGACCGCGCTCTCCTGGTTTGCCCGTCACGAGCTCCGCCTCGCCTGGCGCGAATGGTTCGCCATGATGACGGGGGGCCGGCGTCGGCGCGCCCGCGCCGCTGTGATTGGCCTCTTGTTCTTCGCCGCATTGCTGCATGTGCCGGCCTGGGCGGTGATCGGCCGTTTCGCCAATCTGCAATTGCCGCTCGACAAATCCTCACTGATCGTGATCTCGGCGACGATCTTTCTCGCCTGGACCCTGATGCTGTCGCAGGCGATCGAATCGGTGACACGGGTGTTTTACGCCCGCGCCGATCTCGACCTCATCATGTCGTCGCCGGCAACGCTCGCCAATCTGTTCTCGGTGCGCATCGCAGCGATCGCGCTCACCGTCACGGTGATGGCGCTACTGTTCTCGACGCCGTTCATCGACGTGCTGTTGATCGGCGGCGGCGTGCGCTGGCTTGCGGCCTTCGGCGTGGTCGTCGCGATGGGGCTGTCGGCGGCGGCGATCGCGATTGCCGTCACCATCCTGCTGTTTCGCCTGATCGGCCCGGCGCGGACGCGCTTCGTCGCCCAGATCCTGGCCGCGATCATCGGCGCCGGCTTCGTGATCGCGCTCCAGGTCGCGGCGATCATCTCCTATGGCACGCTGTCGCGCTTCACCATCCTGACCTCAGGCACCCTCGCCGCGCACGCGCCCGATATCGACAGCATCTGGTGGTGGCCGGCGCGGGCCATCATGGGTGACGTCGAGGCGCTGCTGCTGCTCCTCGCCCTCGGGCTCATGTTGCTTGGATGCGTGATGGCGATCTTCTCAGGCCGCTTCGCCGACACCGCGATCGACGCCGCCGCCTACGGCACATCCAGCCGCAAGCGCGCGAAGGAACGTCCGTTCCGCGGCGGCTCGCGACAACAGGCGCTGCGACGCAAGGAGTTCGTGCTGCTCTGTCGCGATCCCTGGCTGATCTCGCAGACCCTCATGCAACTGCTCTATCTGGTGCCGCCGGCGCTGCTGCTGTGGCGCAGCTTTGGCGACAGCTCGGCGGCGCTGACGCTGATCACGCCTGTGATCGTGATGGCGGCAGGACAGCTCGCCGGCGGGCTGGCCTGGCTGACGATCTCGGGCGAGGACGCGCCTGACCTGGTCGCGACCGCGCCGCTGACGCCGACGAGCGTCATCCGCGCCAAGATCGAGGTGGTGCTGATCGCGGTCGCCATGATCTTCTGCCCGTTGGTGGTCGCGCTGGTCTTCGCTTCGCCATTCCAGGCGGCGATCACGGCGGCCATGATCATCGTCAGCGCCGCCTCGGCCACCGCGATCCAGCTCTGGTTCCGCGTCCAGGCCCGGCGCAGCCAGTTCCGCCGCCGCCAGACCTCGTCGCGGCTTGCGACCTTTGCCGAAGCCTTCTCCTCGATCGGCTGGGCCGCCACCGCCGCGCTGCTGCTGACGCTGCCGACCGCCGGCATCGTCAGCGGCCTGATTACCGCCGGCCTGGTCGCGATGACCTGGAAATTCAGCCCAAAGCACGAGTAAAGGCGGCAGCAACGGTGCGACACTGACGCGCTGTTGATCGCGTCCTGTTGGCGACACGCTGGATTGCACGCTAGACTTTGCCTTGAAGTCATCGGGGACGGGATCATGCGGCGATTGATTTCGGCGGCATTTGCGCTGTTGAGCGCGTGTCTCTCACCTGCCCTCGCCCAGCAGCCGCCTCAGCGCAGCGAATGCCTGGCGATGGCGAACGCCGCGCCTCGCGCGATGCCGGTCGCGTTCCGGCAGGCGGCTGCCGCGCCCGAGGTCGAGATCACCTATGCCGGCCACTCCACCTATTTCATCGATACGCCGGGTGGCGTGCGCATCGCGACCGATTACAGCGGCGCCTATCAGGTCGGCCGGCTGCCGGACGTCGTCACCATGAACCGGGCGCACAGCACGCACTATTCCCTCAATCCGGACAAGCGCATTCCCCACGTGCTGCATGGCTGGGGCGAGGACGGCAAGCCGGCTGCCATTTCGGAGCGCATCGGCGACACCTTCATCCGCAACGTCACCACCGACATCCGCCGCTATTTCGGCGACGATTCCGGCACGGACATGATCCGCGACGGCAATTCGATCTTCATCTTCGAGGTCGCGGGCCTCTGCATTGGCCATCTCGGACATCTCCACCACAAGCTCGACGACAGCCACTTTGCCCAGATCGGCCGGCTCGACATCGTCATGGTGCCGATCGACGGCACATACACCATGTCGCTCGATGGCGTCTCTGACATCACCAGGCGCTTGCGCGCCTCCGTGGTGCTGCCGATGCACCGCTTCGCCACCCCGCTCGCCGAGTTCATGCAACGCATCGGCAAGCAATTCGAGATCGACCGCCGCACCGAGCGCTCCTTGCGAATCTCGCGGGATACGCTGCCGACGACGCCGACGGTGATCATCCTCGACGGGGTCTGACGCGCAATTTTCTCCAAGCCGGCTGCCGGCTGATCGTGCTGGTCTCCTTGGCAGACAGGAGATCGACATGACCGACTTTGCGCGATTTTTGCACGCGGACGGGCCCAACCCTGAACACGCGGCGGCGCTTCAGCTCTATGGCCGGTTCGTCGGCGATTGGGACGCCGAGATCACCGCCCATGGTGCTGATGGAACGAAGCACACCGCGCCCGGCGAGATCCATTTCGGCTGGGTGCTGGAGGGGCGCGCCGTGCAGGATGTCTGGATCATTCCCCGTCCCGCAGGCAGCCCCGCCTTTCCGATCGCCGGCAATTGGTACGGCACGACGCTGCGGGTCTACGATCCCAGCATTTCCGCGTGGCGGATTTCCTGGGTCGATCCTGGGCGCTGTGTGTTCCGTCAGCAGATTGGCCGTCCGCGTGGCGAAGATATCGTGCAGGAGGGCACGACCGAAGCCGGCGACCTCACGCGCTGGAGTTTTACCGAGATCACCGCGGACTCCTTCCACTGGCTAGGCGAGGTCAAGAACGCGGCGGCGACCGATTGGCGGCTGGTGGTCGATGTGAGAGCGACGCGGCGCAAGGGTTGACGCCAACGCCGTTGTGCTCGCGACGGAGGGCGCGGTTGCACAAGGCGCGCTGCCGCGCAGCCAAATGAGGTGCTAGGCTCCCGCCATAAAAACATGAGGGAGCGAATGTCGATGGCTGCAAGCGGTCTGCCCGCCAACACCAGCGGGCTCTTCGTTGAACCGCGCGAGGACTGGCTCGCGCAACATCAGGAAGAGATCATCGATCCCTCCAGGCCGATCGTCGATCCGCATCATCATCTGTGGAATCGCGGCCATCGCTATCTTATCGAGGAGATGGCCGCCGACATCGCCTCCGGCCACAACGTCATCGCGACCGTCTATGTCGATTGCCGCTCGATGTACCGCGCACACGGACCCGAGGCGTTCCGGCCCGTCGGCGAGGTCGAGTTCGCCAATGGCGTCGCGGCGATGAGTGCGAGCGGCGGTTACGGCAGGGCGGCGATCTGTGCCGGCATCGTCAGCCATGTGAACCTGCTGCTCGGCGATGCGGCGAGGCCCGTGCTCGAGGCGGAGATCGCCGCCGGCAATGGCCGCTTCCGCGGCATCAGGCATTCGTCCGCCTGGGACCAGGACCCCGTCGTCGCCGGCATGTATGCGAACCGGCCGAAGGGATTGTTGCAGGATCCGACCTTCCGCAAGGGCTTTGCCTGTCTTGCACCGCTGGGCCTCAGCTTCGACGCCTGGCTGTTTCATCCGCAGATCGGCGAGCTCACTGAACTCGCGCGCGCCTTCCCCGACACCAGGATCGTGCTCGACCATTGCGGCGGGCCCGCCGGGGTCGGCCGCTTTGCCGGACGGCGCGAAGAGGTGTTTCCGGAGTGGCGCGCCTCGATCCAGGAGATCTCCCGTTGCGAGAACGTGGTGGTGAAGCTTGGCGGGCTCGCGATGTGCCTGCTCGGCTACGACTTCCATCTGCGCGAGCGGCCGCCGTCATCGGAGGAGCTTGCCGCGGCGTGGAAGCCTTATGTCGAGACCTGCATCGAGGCGTTCGGGCCGAAGCGTGCGATGTTCGAAAGCAATTTCCCGCCCGATAAAGGCCAGTGCAGCTATCAGGTGATTTTCAACGCCTTCAAGCGCATCGCGGCTCCCTTAAGCGATGCGGAGAAGACCGCACTGTTCTCCCAGACTGCGAAGGACTTTTACCGGCTCGAACTGCCGTCATCATGCAAAGAGGGGCCGGGATGTTGATCCCCGCCCCTCTTTCGTCGTGGCCGCTGGGAAGCGTCCTTGAATTTGATGAGGATTAGCCGGCACCCATGAGCGTCGCTGGACGACGTTCGCCGGGGGACAGGAACATGCGCTTGAGCTTGTTGACGACGCGGATCATGAAGCCGATCACGGCCGGGTTGGTCTTGCGGCAGAAGGCGATCTTCTTGACATGGCCTTCGACATGCCATTTGGCATGCGCACCGTCGCGGAAGAAGATCACATCGCCGACGCCGTAGCGCTTCGGCGGCATGCCGTCGCTTTCGAGCACGATCGATCCTTCCAGGATCATGATCGTCTCGTCGAAATCATAGTACCAGTTGAAGCGGCCTTCGGTGCAGGACCAGATGATGGTCGAAGAGGTGCCGTCCGAGCTGGTCGAGAGGATGTGCGAGCGCGACACCGGGTTGCCTTCGATGATCCAGGCTGGCTCGATCGGCCGCAGCTCCAGATCCACGTTGCAACTACCAATTTCAATCAATGCCCGCGACATCTGCTTCCCCAGGAGGTACAATATGATTAACCGGGGCTTAATCCCGGACTGTTTCGATGTTGGAACGCTAATAGCCGGCTTTTAATTCTTCCTTACGCAGGGACCGACAATCCACCGCAAGTTGCAGATGCGAACCTGTTAACGTCGCGATTCCCCTGCAAATTCGTGCACATGAACCCGTCTTTTCCGGGGTGCGACAAAGTGCGCGGAAAGATCGAAAAGGAGTCCATGATGTCCTTGACCCCGGAGGTGTTGACAGCCCAAGGCGAGGTCGTCGCCTGGCTCGGCAGCCTCGATGTCTCGTTCGCGCCGGACGAAGAGCCCTGGTTCACCATCGACGGCATCGACAGTCCCCGACAGATCGGAATTGACGCCTCAGGCGGCGCCTTGGTGCTGCTGCCGTCGCAACAAGTGCTCTACGTCTCATCGGAGGGACGCGCGGGCGTGATCGCCGAAGGCTTCGAGGCGTTCATCCAGCTCGTCGTTGCGCGCCCCTATTGGCTCGACATCCTCAAATTCTCTGCCGGTGGCGATCTCCGGGAGATGCGGCGCGCGGCGGATGCACTTGAGGCGACACTCGACGACGAGGACGACATCAACGAGGCGAGAGAGGAAATCCGATCGCGCCTCGACCTGCCGGAGGCGGACGATCCGGTCGGCGCGCTCTACGACGCGGTCGCGGCGTCCGACGCCATCGTGCGGGCCACGGACGGCAGCCCGTTCACGACACTGTTCAACCGCTTCAGCATCGACAACAACCCGATGCTGCGCAACGCGGCGGCTTAAGAGGCTACGACACTGGCTAGTTGTTCACTTCTCCCAACCGGGGAGAGGTGAAGAACTCCGGGGGCACGGACCTGGCTTACTTCGCCCACTCGCCCTTGCGGAACACCGGGACCTTGCTGCCGTCGGCCAGGATGCCGTCGATGTCGGTCTCGGCCGAGCCGATCATCCAGTCGATATGGATCAGGCTCTGATTGCCGCCTTGCGCGGCGATCTGCTGCGGCGTCAATTGAGCACCGTTGACGAAGCACTTCGAATAACACTGGCCGAGCGCGATGTGGGATGCCGCGTTCTCGTCGAACAACGTGTTGTAGAACAACAGGCCGCTCTGCGAGATCGGCGAGGAATGCGGCACCAGCGCCACTTCGCCGAGCCGACGTGCGCCTTCGTCGGTGTCGAGTACCTTGTTCAGCACCTCCGCGCCGCGCGAAGCCTTGGCATCGACGATCTTGCCGTCCTCGAAGCGCACCGCGATGTTGTCGATCAGCGTGCCCTGGTAGGACAGCGGCTTCGAGCTCACGACATGGCCATAGACCCGCCGACAATGCGGCGTGGTGAAGACCTCTTCTGTCGGAATGTTGGCGTTGCAGCTAATACCGTTCTTGGAGAGCGAAGCTCCGCCTTCCCATTCATGGCCGTCGGCCAGCCCGATGGTGAGGTCGGTGCCGGGACCCGAATATTGCAGCGCGCGGAAGCGCTGGCCGTTGAGCCAGTTGGTGCGCTCGCGCAGCACCGCATTGTGGCTTGCCCAGTTGGCCGGCGCATCCTCGCGATCGACACGGGACGCGGCGAAGATCGCGTCCGCAAGCTTGCCGATCGCAACCTCTTCCGGATCGTCCGGAAACACCAGCTTGGCCCACGCCGCGCTCGGATAGGCAATGATGTTCCAGTTGGTGTCGAAATTGACAATCTTCTCCAGCGCCGGCTGATAGGCGATGGAATTGGCCTTGCTCGCGCGCGCGACCTTGGAAGCGTCTTCGCCCGACAACAGCATCGGATTGTCGCCGACAATGGCGAGCCGCGCGGTGTTGTCCGAGAACGCCTTGGCCATGCCCTCGTAGAGCCAGTTGGCGGCGCGATCAAAGCTGTTGTCCTGGCCGTAGCGGTAACGCGCCAGCGTCATCTCTTCGTCGGAGAGGATCGGCGTCACGATACCGGCGCCGGCCTTGTAGGCGTGGACGGCGATTCGTCGCACCAGCGGCAGCGCGATCGCGGGCGCCGTCAGAAGAAGATCCTGTCCCGGCCGCAAGCCCAGTCCCACCTTCACCGCCACCTCGGCCAGCCGGTCGAGTTTCACGGGATCGATGGAAGTCGCGGAATTGCGTTGATCGGTCATGCCGGGCCCTCTGTCGGAATCTCTCTCGTTCAATCTAAGTCTAGCATCACGAGACACAAGTGTGCGAGCGCCTTGCGAGACCTTAAAGATACGCGGTTTCACGCATCTTGGTTTTCAACGCGTTGCCGATCTCAGCACCCGATCGACCATTTCTGGCGCAAGGCCGAGGTAATTTTTCGGTGAAGTGAGGGCCTCGATTGTGGCACGATCAATCCTGACAGAGACGCGGCTATCGGACGAAAGCGCATCCGCAAGGGTAAGGCCCTTCTCATTGGCCAGCCGGCAGGCATCGTAGACCACGTCATGCGCCTCCTGCCGTCCGATCTGCGGCGCCAACCCCATCATGACCGCTTCGGCCACAATCAGGCCGCGACTAAGGGCGAGGTTGTCGTTCATCCTGGCCTCGTCCACGATGAGGCCGGCGAGCGCGAACTTCGCCTGGTGGAGGGCGCCTGCGGTCAGTACGAAGCTCTCGGGGATCGCGATCCATTCGGCGTGCCAGGGACCTGTGGCGCGCTCGAAATCCTGCACCACGGCATCCAGCATCAGGCCCGCCTGCTGGCGTACCGCCTTGCTTGCGGCAAGCATCAGCTCCGACGAGATCGGGTTGCGCTTCTGCGGCATGGTCGAGGATGCGCCGCGCCCCTTGACGAAGGGCTCGTAGACCTCGGCGAACTCGGTCGAGGCCATGATCATGATGTCGAGCGCGATCTTGCCGAGCGAACCGGTGACGAGCGCGAGGAAATTCACGGCCTCCGCAAACCCGTCGCGCGCGACATGCCATGTCGAGGCGGGAACACCGAGCTTGAGCTCGGCGCAGAGCGCCTCCTGCACCTCGAATCCCTTGTCGCCGAGCGAGGCCAGCGTGCCGGCGGCGCCGGCGAACTGGCCGACCAGGACGCGCGGCTTCAGTTGCGCAAGACGCTCGGCATGGCGGTCGAACATCGCAAGCCAGATCGCGGTCTTGTAGCCAAAGGTCACCGGCAGCGCCTGCTGGAGATGGGTGCGGCCGGCCATCGGCGTGTCTCGATGACGCTGCGAGAGGTCCGCGAGGATCCTTCGCAGCTCGGCGATATCGCGTTCGATGATCTCGAGGCCCGCGCGCAGTTGCAGCACCACGGCGGTATCCATGATGTCCTGCGTGGTGGCGCCCCAATGCACGTAACGGCCGGCCTCGCCGCATTGCTTCACCATCTGATGCACCAGGGGCAGGATGGGATATCCGACGATGTCGGTCTCCTGACGCAACAGATCGAAGTCGAGCGCGGCGACGTTGGTCCGCGCCGCGATCTCGTCGGCGGCATCCTGCGGGATCACACCGCATCGCCCCTCCGCCTTCGCCAGCGCCACCTCGACCTCCGCATAGCGCGCGACCAGCGCAACGTCGGAAAACACGGCGCGCATCGCCGGCGTGCCGAAGGCATCGCGGAACAGCATGGAGTCGAGCACGGTGGTCGAGGCGGGAAGGGGCATGGGCGTTGCTTTGCGGCTGTTGTTGTGTGGGAGGCAGCTTACGCAGGCGGCAGTGTTCGGCAATGGACATTCACGGCTCGACACACACCAATGTCGTGTTGGCGAAAGCCAGGACGACGACGCGAGATTGTGCGCCGCCGCCTCGGTGATTTCTAACTCAGGTTGTATTCCTCCGCGCAAATGGCATAGCAGCCATCCGGTGTCGCGGTGAACCGTATTGACCTCCCGGCGGACTCACAGACTTCGAGTCGAAATCCATTTTGATTTCATCGTTGTCCGAAGTCGCTGTGAGCTCTGAGTTTTCGACGTGCAGTTTCTGTTCCGGGACCACCTTCTTGACACCGACCTGCGCGAACTGAGCCGCGAGCAGGTTCCCGTTTCCGTGGAACCGCAGGTTTTCGACCTCGTCGTTCACCTCATGGAGAACCGCGACCGGGTCGTCAGCAAGGACGAGTTGATCGACAAGATCTGGCACGGCCGCAGCGTCTCCGAATCGACCTTGACCAGCCGGATCAACGCCGCGCGCAAGGCGATCGGCGACAGCGGCGCGAACCAGTCGCTGATCCGCACCATTGCGCGAAAAGGCTTTCGCTTCGTCGGCAACGTCGAGACCAAGTCCGGAAGTGCAATGGTGGAACCGCGCGGCAGCGTCACGGCGTCGCACGCGATGCCCGCGATGCCCGCGCTACCCGACCGTCCGGCCATTGCCGTGCTGCCCTTCACCAATATGAGCGGTGACCGCGAGCAGGACTATTTCTCCGACGGCATCAGCGAAGACATTATCACCGCGCTGTCGAAACTGCGCTGGTTCTTCGTCGTCGCGCGCAATTCATCCTTCGTTTACAAGGGACGGGCCGTGCATCTCAACGAGATCGCGCGCGAGCTCGGCGTGCGCTACGTGCTCGAGGGCAGCGTGCGGCGAAGCGGTGGTCGCGTCCGCATCTCCGCCCAGCTCAACGACGTCTCGACCGGCGGTCATCTCTGGGCCGAGCGCTACGACCGCGAGCTCGCCGATATCTTTGCCGTGCAGGACGAGATCACCGACGCCATCGTCGCCGCGATCGAGCCGCAGCTTTACGCCGCGGAAAATTTTCGCGCGCAGCAGAAGCCGCCGGGCAGTCTCGATGCCTGGGACTTCGTGATGCGCGCGCTGTCGCATTACTGGCGCATCACGCGCGAGGACAATGCATCGGCGCAAAAGCTGCTCGAGCAGGCGATCGCGATCGACCCCGCCTACGGCAAGGCGCTGGGCCTGCTCGCGACCAGCCACATTTTTGGGGCGCATATGGGCTGGGCCGATATGGCCGGGACCGTCCCCATCGCGGAAGCCGCAGCGCTTGCCGCAGTGGAGGCTGATCGCGACGATGCCTGGGCCCATCACGGCCTCGCTTATACCTATCTGTTCCGCCGCCGTTTCGACGACGCGCTGGCGGCGTTCGAGCTGACGCTGATGCTCAATCCGAATTTCGCGATGGCGCACGCCTTCTACGGCGTTACGCTGTGTTATGCTGGACGATGGCAGGACGGCGATGCCGCGGCGCGCCGCGCGCTGCAACTCAGCCCGCGCGATCCGCTCGCGGCAATCTATTGCGGTGTTGCGGGCTATGCGCAGTTCATCGGCCGCAACTACGAGGACGCCATGCAGATGGCGCGGGAATCAATGCGGCAGCGGGCCGATTTCGTCGGCGCGCACCGCGTGCTGACGGCAGCCGCCGGCATGTCCGGCGATCCGCTGCTGGCCGCCTCCGCGCTGGAAGGCTTGCGCCGCACGCAGCCCGGCATTTCGCTCGCCTGGCTCACGCGAGAGCTGCCGATGCTGCGCGAAGAGGACCGCGCGCATTATCTGGAAGGATTTCGGCGCGCGGGGATGAGATAGTTGGCCACACCGACGGTGCACCCTCTCCCCTTGCGGGAGAGGGTGGATTCGATGCGGAGCATCGAAGCCGAGTGAGGGGCTCCATTCTCACGAACAGTTGTGCGATTGGAGAGTACCCCTCATCCGGCGCCATAGCCGAAGCTTCGCTTCGGCGCTCTCTTAAGGACGGCGGCCTAAGGCCGCCTATGCCACCTTCTCCCACAAGGGGAGAAGGAAGAGCAGAGTTACTCCTGCATCATCTCGCCGCTGCCGCCGAACTCGGCGGGAAAATCCTTCAGCTTGGGCAGGCCGTCGCGCATCGGCAGCACCGTCTCGGAATAGTTGACGTGGACGCCCGGAGCGAAGGCCAGCGTCGGGATGGTCGCCGTGAAGACGTCGATCAGATCGAGCGGCGGGTGATTGGTCATCAGATGACCGCCGCACCTCCTGCAATATTTGCGCTGGCTCAGCGGCGTTTTGGCGAAGGTCTCGACATTCTGTGCGCCCTCGGTAATGCGCACGGCTTCCGGCTTCCACAGGCTGAAGGCGTTCACCGGCCCGCCCGACCAGGAGCGGCATGAGCGGCAATGGCAATAGCCCATCGCGGCCGGCTCGCCCGTCACCTCGATGGTGACCGCGCCGCAGAAGCAGTGTCCGACATGTTTCATCTTGGTTTCTCCTGAGATGGCTTGGAATAGAAATTCTTGGGATAGAAGTTCTTGGGATAGAAGTTCTCGGGTTACAAATGAAGGCCCGCCACGCATCCTCCGTTCGGCGGACGCGTGGCGGAGCATGCGACCGCTAGACTGACCGGCGCCAGGGAATAAGCATCGACACCCGTTGTTTGTACTGCCGGTAATCGTCGCCGAAGAGGTCGACGAGATCGTGCTCCTCCAGCGCGATACCGACGAAGATGTAGGCCGTGGTCACGGCCGCGAACAGCAGATGGCCAACAGTCATGGTCGGTGCCGCCCAGAAGGCGATGATGAAGCCGAGATAGATCGGATGACGAACGAATTTGTAGAGCAGCGGCGTCTTAAACCGCGGCGGCTCGGCCTGCTTGCCGACAAGATGGTTCGTCACCTGATGCAATCCGAACAGTTCGAAATGATTGATGATGAAGGTCGAGGTGAACACAAGGATCCAGCCCGCGAACGACAGCGTGACCAGCGTCACGGCAAGATCGGCACTGGCGACGTCCCATACGATCGACGGCAACGGCCGCCACTGCCAGAACAGGAGGAGCAATGACAGGCTCGCGAACAGCACGTCGGTCGAGCGCTCGACCGGCTTGGGGACGAATTGCGTCCACCACGCCTTGAAGCGCTGGCGCGCCATCACGCTATGTTGAACGGCGAACAGCGCCATCAGCAGCAGATTGATGATCACGGCCTCAGCGGCCGGCGTGTCGGCTCCGGTATCGATGGTCTTCGGTACCACGAGCCCCATTACAAAGCCGATCGCGTAGACAATCGTAACGAAAAAAACGAGATACGCCGCAATTCCGTAAAGAAAGGCGATGAACTTGAAAATACGTGAGCCCGCAACCTCCGGGCCGATGGAATGAATCTGATGATCGAGTTGGGTCATAGAAAGCTCCGTTGTGCCGAGGCATCGGCACTGTTTGGTCTCCGCACCATGCCGGAGCGGACGAACGAAGACTTTCGCGGACGGTTGATTTTCGCCTGAGACGACTTTGATTTTTACTTGAGACGACAAAAACGTGCGATTCCTCTTTGAAAACAACGTGCTCGACGGCGACCTGCGCGAACTGACCTGCGCCGGGACCACCGTGGCGCTGCAGCCGCAGGTGTTCGATCTCCTGCTTTACCTCGTCGCGGAGCGCGCCCGCGTCGTCAGCAAGGACGATCTGATCAGCCAGATCTGGAGCAATCGCATCGTCTCGGATTCCGCGCTGAACAGCAGGATCAATGCCGCACGCAAGGCGCTGGGAGACGACGGCGCAACGCAGCGTCTTATCAAGACGATCCCGCGCAAAGGGTTTCGCTTCGTCGGCGACGTCCGGGAAGAGGTGGCAACCAGGCCAGCAGCGGCCGAGGCGGCGCCCAGTTCCGCGCGCGTCGCGACCGAACGGCCGGGCATCGCCGTGCTCGCCTTCGAGAACATGAGCGGCGACCCCGCCCAGGACTATTTCGGCGACGGTATCAGCGAGGACATCCTCACCGCGTTGTCGAAGCAGCGCTGGTTCATCGTGATCGCCCGCAACTCGTCCTTTACTTACAAGGGACGCGCAGTTCACATCAAACAGATCGCCGAAGAGCTCGGCGTTCGCTACATCGTCGAGGGCAGTGTACGCAAGGTCGACAACCGCGTCCGCATCACCGCGCAGCTCAACGACGCCACCACCGGAGGCCATCTCTGGGCCGAGCGTTACGACCGCGAGCTGGTCGACGTTTTTGCCGTGCAGGACGAGATCACCGAACGGATCGTCGCGGCGATCGAGCCGCAGATCCACGCCGCGGAGAGCTTTCGCACGCATCGGAAACCGCCAGCGAGCCTGGATGCCTGGGACCTCCTCATGCAGGCGCTGTCGCATTACTGGCGGATCACGCCGCAGGACCACGCCGCGGCGCAAAAACTGCTCGAGCGCGCGATCGCGATCGATCCGGATTACGGCCAGGCTTTGGCGGTGCTGGCGGCAAGCCACATGTTCGGCGTGCATCTGGGCTGGGCGGAGCTTGCCACCACCGCGCCGATCGCGGAGGACGCCGCGCTCGCGGCGATGCGCTGCGACCATGAGAATGCCTGGGCCCATGCCGCGCTCGGCAGCGTCTGCTTCTCGACCAGCCGCCTTGCGGACGCGCTCTCCGAGTTCGAACAGGCGCTCGCGCTCAATCCCAACTTCTCGCTGGCGCAGGGCTATTACGCGCTCGCGCTTTCCTATGCCGGGCGACCCTCCGACTCGTTCGAGGCCGCGAAGAAGGCGATCAGGCTCTCACCGCGCGATCCGTCGCTGGCGATCTATTACGGCATCGCCGGCTATGCGCGCTTCACCGAGCGGCACTATGACGAGGCCATTGCACTGGCGCGCGAGGCGATCCGCCACCGCGGCGATCTCACTGGCGCCTATCGCGTGCTCGCCGTCTCCGCCGGCATGACCGGCGACAGCGTGCTGGCGGTCATGGCGCTGGGCGAGCTCCGCCGGACCCAGCCCAATATCTCACTGGACTGGATCGCGACGCAGCTGCCCTGGGCGAACGATGCGGATCGCGAGCATTATCTGGAAGGATTTCGGCGCGCGGGACTGCGATAATCGGCGCAGCTACTTCGCCTTCGCCTTCGCCTGCACCGGCCTCGGCGGCGGCACCTGCGCCCATTCCTTGTCGGCCCGTGGGCCGTTGAGATCGCCGGTGAGGCCGACGAGCTGACCGGGTTGCACGTCGAGGGTCTGCTGCCAGGTCTGGGTCTGGCAGAGCAGCTTGATCAGGCATCCCTTCAGCTTCAGGCGGTCGGCGGATTCGCGCCACAGCGAGACCGAATAGGACTTGCCGTCCTCGGCGTTGTAGATGTCGCCGGCGAAGCGTCCATCGGACGTCGCCTGCAGGCCCAGGATCAGTTGATGGCCGAGCAACAGGCGAGCGCGCTTATCGGCATCGGGATTTTCCTTGTCGCGATACGGCTGACCGCGTTTGTCGGCCGGCTCCTTCATCCAGACGATGAAGCCGCAGATCCGGTCGCGCGAGGGACCGCAACGCTCCAGCCTGACGCGGGCGCGGCCGTCCTCGACCAGCCAGGTGCCGCTGGGGTCAGTAGGCGTGGCGGCGCCGGCGCGACCGCCAAGGATCATCATCGCGATGGTGATCGCGATACGCAGCACGAAGCGAAGCAGGAAATTCATCAGCGGCGACTTTCGTTGAGAAGATTGCGGCGTCAGTTCAGTTGCGCCATCAGCGCATCGGCGCCCTTGTCGATGCCGGTGTTGGCCGCGGCAAGCGCGCCGACGCTGGCCTTGATGTCGTAGGCGCCGGGGTATTGCTTGGTGACGTAAGCCAAGAGCAGGCGCGCGGTCGAAGCATCGAAGATCTCGACGCCGTAGATCACCGAGCCGGTCAACTTGCCCTCGCCGTCGCGCGCGGCCTGCACGCCGTTGTAGACCGCACCGGCCATGTCGAAGCGCGAGAGCGTGCCGAGCACCGGCGTGTTCGCGACCGCGCCGGTCAGCGTGAGCCTGATCCGCAGCGTCTCCGGTCCGCGCTCGCGGACCAGCGCGAAGCGGCTGCGCAGCCGCTGGGCGAAGCTGCCCTGCATGGTAGCCGCGAGTGTCGCCTTGTCCTTGTCGGACATGTCGCCGAACTGGTGATCCCTGCCGCGATAGACGACGACGGGTTCGAGGATCACTTTGTTATAGGCACGCCAATCGACTGACCTGGAATAGCGGTAGGGCACGCGGCCCGAAGCATCCGACTTGTCGGGAGCCATGTAGGCCGAGGACGCCATCTCCGAATAAGGCACGGGCGCGACCGAAGCGCAGCCGGCCACGGCGGCGCCAAGCATCAGCGTTCCCAGACCGCGCAGGGCGATCGAGCGATCCATTCCAGATACTCCTCTTGCGTCTTTTCGAGGGGCAAGGGCGACCGCAGCCGCGTGCGGGACCAGACGCGGCTGCGGGGCTCACCTTTGTCGGCTCAAGGCATCGTCCGGGGCCGTGTCAGACGCCTTGGACCGCCTCAGTGTTTCGATTTATAAAACCGACTAGTTGGTTTGTAAAGTGAGAAGGTGACGTCGCGGCGCATTGGGCCGCAGGCGCGACCTTGGGCAGCGGTCGGGTGGAATTCGTTAACAGTGAATCAGACGCGCTTGCGCGGAGCTGCGGGCTTCGCCGCAGATTTAGCGGGGCGCGTTGCGGCTTGACGTTCGAGACCGCTCCACTGCTTGTCGTCAAGCAGACGCGCGAACAGGCGATCATGCTCGGCCCTGCTCAGCGGCGACATCCCGAACAGGCCGCTCAGCAGCAGGCCCCTCGCCGCGGCCCAACGCAGCAGCGCCAGATCCGGATCGGCCGCCTCGGCCTTGATGGCTGCGACCCGCTTCATCTCGCGATCACGCGGCAGAGACATCAGACCGGGGTTCTCGACCATGGCCGCGACCAGAGCAAGCGCAGCCGAATTCGGCGAGCTTGCGGCTTCGCGCACCGTCGCGAGCTGAGTGGCGAGCTCGGGATTTGCCGAAATCTTGCTCGCCTTTGCCATGTAGGCGGTCGAGAACTCCTCGAAATGCGCCATCTGCCGCTCGAGCAGCGCCTTCAGCACCGCTTCCTTCGTCCGGAATTGATGCATCACGCCGCCCTTGCTCAGCCCGCTCTCGCGCGCGATCGCGTCGAGCGTCAGCCGGCCGGGTCCGTCGCGCGCGATGATCGCGATGGCTGCTTCGAGGGCAGCATTGCGGGATCGTTCGGAGCGTGTGGCGTTGTCCATGGCCGACTTGTCTCCGTGACACGACATTGAATCAAGTGAAAACAGGACGCGCTGTACATTTTTTGTGCTGACACTGTCGAGACTTTCATCTTGCGGCGCGGAACGGGACCGTGTGAGCCTCGCGCCCGGATGGGGACTGGGATGGGTCGGCCGTCGCTTTGCGCGCGAGGACGTCGCGAAGCGTTTGCGGCCGGTCGCGCTTGAGAAAGATACGACATGTCGAAACGAGTGTTGCTTGGTCTCCTCCTGACTTGCGCCCTCACGGCCTCGGCTCTGGCGCAAGAGCCGAAGACTGGAGGCGTCATCAACGCGGTGATCCAGCCCGAGCCGCCCGGCCTGATGCTGGCGATGATCCAGAACGGTCCGACCCAGATGGTGTCGGGCAACATTTTCGAAGGCCTGTTGCGCTACAGCCCCAAGCTCGAGCCGATGCCTGAGCTCGCCGAGAGCTGGAGCGTCAGCGAGGACGCCAAGACCTACACCTTCAAGCTCCGCAAGGGCGTCACCTGGCATGACGGCAAGCCCTTCACCTCGGCCGACGTGCTGTTCTCGATCGGGATGCTGAAGCAGACCCACGCGCGCGCCCGCAACAACCTTGCACAGGTCGACAAGGTCGAGGCGCCCGACGACTACACCGTCGTGTTCACGCTGAAACAGCCGTTCGGCCCGTTCCTCGGCATCTTCGAGGTCGGCTCGATGCCGATGGTGCCGAAGCATCTCTATGAAGGCACCGACTGGAAGACCAACGCTTACAACAACGCGCCCGTCGGCACCGGCCCCTTCATGTTCAAGGAATGGCAGAAGGGCTCGTACATCCGGCTGGTCAGGAACCCGAACTATTACGAGAAGGGCAAGCCCTATATCGACGAGATCTACTGGCAGATCATCCCCGACGCCGCCGCGCGCTCGGTGGCGTACGAGACCGGCAAGGTCGACGTGCTGCCCGGCGGCTCGGTCGAGAATTTCGACGTGCCGCGGCTGTCCAAGCTGAAGGACACCTGCGTCACCGGCGCGGGCTGGGAGTTCTTCTCGCCGCTCGCCTGGCTGTGGCTCAACAACCGCCAGGGCCCGCTTGCCGACAAGCGGGTGCGGCAGGCGATCATGTATGCGATCGACCGCGATTTCGCCAAGGACGTGATCTGGAACGGGCTCGGCAAGGTCGCCACCGGCCCTTCGGCCTCGACCATCAAATACTACACCGATGATGTGCCGAAATATCCTTACGACCCGGCCAAGGCCAAGGCGCTGCTGAAGGAGGCCGGCTACAAGGGTGAGAAGATCCGCCTGCTGCCGCTCGCCTATGGCGAGACATGGCAGCGTTGGGGTGAAGCGGTGAAGCAGAACCTGATGGACGTCGGCATGAACATCGAGACGATCTGGACCGACGTTGCCGGCGGCAACCAGAAGATCGGCGACTGGGATTACGATATCGCCTTCACCTATCTCTACCAGTACGGCGATCCCGCGCTGGGCGTGGGGCGCAATTACGTCTCCAGTGCCATCGCCAAGGGCCAGGTGTTCAACAACGTCGAGGGCTACTCCAACCCTGATATCGACAAGCTGTTCGCCGACGGCGCGGTCGCAACGTCCGATACCAAGCGCAAGGAGATCTACGAGAAGGCGCAAAAGGTCCTGGTCGAGGACGTGCCGGTGGCCTGGATGCTCGAGCTGCAATTCCCGACCATCATGCGCTGTAAGGTCAAGAACCTGATCACCACCGGGATCGGGGTCAATGACGGCTTCAAGGACGCATGGCTCGACAAGTGAGGGCGGTACCCACCTCTCCCCGTTGGGGAGAGGTGTCCCTCGCGGCGAGACCGCGTCAATCAACTGGCATGCAAATCTAGATGCTCTCTTTCGTCGCTCAGCGTGTAGCGAAAGGCGTGATCGTCCTGCTTGCGATCGTCGTCCTCAATTTCTTCCTGATCCGGCTGGCACCCGGCGACCCCGCAATCGTGATGGCGGGCGAGGCCGGCGCCAGCGACCAGGTCTTCGTCAAGCAACTCCGGGAAAAGTTCGGCCTCGACAAGCCGCTGCCCGAGCAGCTCTTCATCTACGTCAAGGGCATCGCCACCCTCGACCTCGGCTTTTCCTTCCGCCAGCAAGCACCTGTGGCGAAGCTGATCGCGGAACGGCTGCCGGCGACATTGCTATTGACGATGTCCGCATTCGCGATCTCGCTGGCACTTGGCGTTCTCTTCGGCACCTTCGCCGCCCGGTTTGCCGGGACGCTCCTCGACACCGGGATCACGATCTTTGCGCTGATCTTCTACGCCATGCCGATCTTCTGGGTGGCACTGATGGGCATCCTGCTGTTCTCGGTCACGGTCGATTGGCTGCCGAGCTTCGGCTACGAGACGGTCGGCGCCAACCTCACCGGCCTTGCTCACGCGGTCGACGTCGCAAAACACCTGATCATGCCGGCGATGACGCTCGGCCTGTTCTTCATGGCGACCTATACCCGCATGACGCGCGCCTCGATGCTGGAGGTGAAGCGGCTCGATTTCGTCAAGACCGCGCGCGCCAAGGGCCTCTCTGATTCCGTCATTCAGCGCCGCCACGTGCTGCGCAATGCGCTGCTGCCCGTGGTGACGCTCGCCGGTGTCCACGCCGGCACGCTGATCGGCGGCGCCGTCATCACCGAGACCGTGTTCGCATGGCCAGGCATCGGGCGGCTGATGTACGACGCGCTGCTTCAGCGCGACTACAATCTGCTGCTCGGTGTGTTCGTGACCTGCTCGGTCATGGTGCTGATCTTCAATCTCATCACCGACCTCGTCTATCGACTGGTCGACCCACGCATCGAATTCGCCGCATGAAACAGTTCTGGAAATCGATGCTGAAGAGCCCGAGCGGCGTCATCGGGCTCATCATCCTGCTGCTCGCGATCTCGGTTGCCGTGTTCGGGCCACTGCTATTCCCGAACTCACCCTGGCGCATGGTGCAGCGGCCGTTCCTGCCGCCCTTCACGCTTTCCACGGTGCCGCTCGGCACCGACGCGCTCGGCCGCGACGTGTTCGCCGGCATGATCTTCGGTGCTCGTGTCTCGCTGCTGGTCGGCCTCGTCTCGACGCTGGTCGCGCTCGTCGTCGGTGTTCCCATTGGCGCCATGGCCGGCTATTTCGGCGGCAAGGTCGACGACGCCTTGATGCGCTTCACCGAGTTCTTCCAGACCATTCCGAGCTTCGCGCTGGCGATCGTGCTGGTCGCGATCCTGCAGCCCTCGATCTATTCGATCGTGGCCTCGATCGCGGTGGTGAGCTGGCCGCCGGTCGCGCGCCTCGTCCGCGGCGAGGTGCTGTCGTTGCGCACGCGCGAATATGTCCAGGCTGCCGTGGTCACGGGCCAGAGCAACAGCTGGATCATCCTGCGCGAGATCCTGCCCAACGCGCTGTCGCCGGTGATCGTGCTGGCCTCGCTGATGGTGGCGACCGCGATCCTGCTGGAATCCTCGCTCTCCTTTCTGGGGCTCGGCGATCCCAATCTGATCTCCTGGGGCTACATGGTCGGCGCCGGCCGCACCGTGATCCGCCAGGCCTGGTGGATTACGGTGTTTCCGGGCGTCGCCATCCTGATCTCGGTGCTCGGCCTCAATTTGATCGGCGAAGGCCTCAACGATGCGCTCAATCCGCGGCTCTCGCGGGAGGGACGCTGATGATGACCGCCCCGCCCGCCGTCTCGATCAAGAACCTCAGGATCGCGCTGCCCAAGGGCGCCGAGCGTCCCTTCGCAGTCGACGGCGTCTCGCTGGACTTGCGACCCGGCAAGATCGTCTGCGTCGTCGGCGAATCCGGCTCGGGCAAGTCGATGTGCGCGCATGCGCTGATGGGCCTGCTGCCGGACACCGTTTCGGTTACCTCCGGTGAGATCCAGTTCGAAGGCCGCGACCTGCTCAAGCTCGACGACGACGGCTGGCGCGACCTGCGCGGCCGCAGGCTCGCGATGATCTTCCAGGAGCCGATGACCGCGCTCAATCCGTTGATGCGGATCGGCGACCAGATGGCCGAGATGTTCGAGGCCCACGGCCTGCTGACGCCCAGGGAGCGACGCGCCAAGGCGTTATCGCTCGCGCGTGAGGTCGGCCTGCCCGACCCCGAGCGTATCGTGCGCGCCTATCCGCACCAGCTCTCCGGTGGCCAGCGCCAGCGCGCCATGATCGCGATGGCGCTCGCGCTCGAGCCGGCCGTGCTGGTCGCGGACGAGCCGACCACGGCGCTCGACGTCACCACGCAGGCGCAGATCCTGAAATTGATCCGCAACCTCCAGCGCAACCGCAACATGGCGGTGATGTTCATCACCCATGATTTCGGCGTGGTCGCAGACATCGCCGATCAGGTCGTGGTGCTCAGGCATGGCAAGGTCGTCGAGGAAGGCCCTGCCGCGACCGTGTTCAACGGTCCGCAGCACGACTACACCAAGGCGCTGCTCGCCGCCGTGCCGTCGATGCACCCGCCCCCGCGCGCGCCGCTCGACGACCAGGCCAAGGCCGTCGAGGTGATCGGGCTGGACAAGACCTACGTCACGTCCGGCGGCTGGTTTCGCGAGGATCGTCGCGTCGATGCTGCGCGCGCAGTCAACTTCAACATTCTCAAGGGCGAGACGCTCGGCCTCGTCGGCGAATCCGGTTCCGGCAAATCGTCGGTGGCGCGGCTGGTGATGCGGCTGATCGAGGCCGACCGCGGCACGGTGCGGATCGGCGATACCGATCTGACGCAGCTCTCGGGCAAGGCGCTGCGCACCGAGCGCCATCGCATCCAGATGATCTTTCAGGATCCGTTCGCCTCGCTCAATCCGCGGCGCAAGATCGGCCACATCATCGCCGACGGCCCGATCGCGGCCGGTCTTGATCCGAAGGTCGCGTTCGACCGCGCCCGCGATCTCCTCAAGATGGTGGGCCTGGACGCCGGCGCGCTCGATCGCTATCCGCACGAATTCTCCGGCGGCCAGCGCCAGCGTATCGGCATCGCCCGCGCGCTCGCGCTCGAGCCCGAGATCATCGTCGCCGACGAAGCCGTCTCGGCGCTCGACGTCTCGGTGCAGGCGCAAGTGCTCAAGCTGCTCGAAGACCTCAAGGGCCGCCTCGGACTCTCGATGCTGTTCATCACCCACGACTTACGGGTCGCTGCGCAAATCTGCGACCGCATCGCGGTGATGCAGCGCGGCGCCATCGTCGAGCTGAAGCCGACGGCACAGCTGTTCGCTGCACCGGAGCACGCCTATACGCGAGAGCTGCTGGCCGCGGTGCCGGGGCAGAAGGAACGTGCACCAGCCGCGTGAGGCGCGGTTCCATCCGGTATTCCGGTCCGCCTAGGAACGGATCGGTCACGGGCATTTTATCCCTTGTGACCGCAGGCCCGGCTGCAACGATGAAGCCGGCACCCCACATGCAAATAGAATGATTTCCATCATCTGATGATGGATCGAACATCTATTGGAGGCCGATATGGGCCAGATTATTCAGTTTGTCTCGAAGTCCGAGCGCGAGCGTCTTCGCCTCATCCAGGAAGCGCGCGCGATCTACGACAGTATTTTTCCCCCGGCGGATTCGTCGGGCGAGCAGTCGACCGCTGTCACGCGGCAGGGCGACAGGGGCAACCTCGCATGATCAAGATCATCGCCGTGCTTTGCAGCCTCGCTTCTCCATCCAATTGCCACGAGCAACTCGTCACCAGCTCCGACTTTGCGCAGGTCTCGGTGCAGTCCTGCCTGATGGGCGCGCCGCAGCTTGCCGACTGGATGAACCAGCATCCGGCCGAGCGCCTCGCCGCCTGGCGCTGCGTGATCGGTCAGCAGAACGGCCGGGGAATTTAGCGGCGCAGGATCGCCCGTTGGAGATTGCGCGATCCGGTTGAACCGTGACGAGCAGGCCTCGCCAAGCTAGAGTGGCGAGCATGCTCGGCAGAGGGGACACCGGATGCAGGTTGCCAGCCTCGTTCTTCCCGTATTCGCGATCATCGTCACCGGGTGGCTCGCGGGGGCGTCGGGCTATCTCTCCCGCTCTCTCGCCGACGCGCTGGTGCATTTCGCCTACAATGTCGCGATGCCGGCGCTGCTGATCGTCACGATCGCGCAGGAGCCGGCACGCAATCTCCTGGAGTGGCGCTTCCTGCTCGCCTTCGGCGGCGGATCGCTGATCTGCTTCGCGCTGGTCTTCCTCGCCGTCCGCGCTGGCGGACGGCACGATCTCGCCAGCAGCACGATCCAGGGCATGGCGGCGGCGATGACCAATACGGGCTTCGTGGCGCTACCGATCCTGCATGCGATCTACGGCCAGCCCGCTGTCTTGCCCGCTGCCGTGGCAACTGTCTTCGTCGCCGCCGTGATGTTTCCGATCACGGTCATCCTGCTGGAACGGGACGCGCACGGCACTGCGCATGCCGCCACGCTCGCAAAGCAGATCCTGCTCAATCCGATGGTGCTGTCGACGCTCACCGGCCTCGTCTGGGCCATCACGGGGCTGCCGATTCCAGCAACTGTGGCGACCTATCTGAACATGATCGCCGCGGCGCTGACGCCCTGCGCACTGTTTGCCATCGGGCTCGGCCTGTCGGTCGAAAGCCTTCGATCCAGTCTCAGCACATCGTTCGCACTCGCGGCCGTGAAGCTGGTGGTGATGCCCCTGATCGTCTATGGCCTTTGCGTGCTGACAGGCCTCAATCCGCTTTACACCGTCGCCGCCGTCATCTGCGCGGCCGTGCCGACGGCGAAAACCGTCTACGTCCTGGCGCACGAGCACAAGGTCAAGGAGAAGCTGGTTGCGGCCACGGTCTCGGTCACGACGATGCTATCGGTCGCGACCTTGCTGATCGCGCTCTATCTTCTCTCGGGCCTCGCGACAGGAACGCTCTAGCCGCCTTTTCGCGCCCGATCTCACTTGGGATTGGTATTGCTCCAGGTCGGAACTGAATTGGTGACGCCGACTGACGGCCAACTATATGTCCCGATCGATGGGGCCGTGACTGTGCCCACCGTTTGTCCTGATGAACCATAGGACGGCCTCGGCTGTGCCGCCGTCACGCCCGAGCTGCCATAGGTTGGAGCCAGCACGCGCGTGCTGTAGTGGCTGCTGGATCTCTGCTTCTTCGCTTCAGCCGCGAAAGGTGCCG
This sequence comes from Bradyrhizobium zhengyangense, assembly GCF_022012555.1. Lineage (NCBI taxonomy): Bacteria > Pseudomonadati > Pseudomonadota > Alphaproteobacteria > Hyphomicrobiales > Nitrobacteraceae > Bradyrhizobium > Bradyrhizobium zhengyangense. Next base: position 218,837 of record NZ_JAKLTZ010000006.1, read on the forward strand.
CCACCAGGCTGGCGGTGACGAACGCCGCAACGGCGAATTTGATGCTTGTGAATTTTATGCTTGTCATGGCCGATCCCTTCCTCGTCAGGGCCTCACCTGCCATCTGTTCATGCATCGGACGATTTTCCAGAGGAACACGTTCATAACTCCGTGCGCACACGAAAGTGCCGGAGACTGGCGCCGCGCGGACTGGCGCCGCGGGATCCTCGCCTTCGGATCGACCCGAATCAGCGCTAGGGCATCGCACTGACCTCTCTGGACGCGAGTGACATGACCGGCCCCGAACTGAAGCAGCTCCGCAACGACCTCTCGGACGCCATCGAGCGGAAGCTCACCGCGGCCGACATGGCGAAGCTGTGCGCGCTGCCGGAGCACGGCGGCGCCGACACCATCCGGCGCTGGGAGGTGAGCGGTCCGACGCTTGCCGCGACCAAGGTGCTGCGCGTACTCGCGATGGCGAGCGAGCGCTATCCGATCCTGGAGAAGTTCGACATCTTCGATCGCCACGACGTGCGCGAGGAAGACCGTCCCGCCAAGCGCGCGGCCTTCCGCGCGCAGATGCGCGACGAGGTGCGGCGGCGTCTTGGTTAACGGAACGCGTGCGGGAGGTTACCGCAAGCCAAGCCGATTAAGCCTTCCTTCACCACTTCTTAAGCCGCCATTAAGCACGAAAATCATTTGCAACCCAATAAGTTAGGTTGGGCGCTGCTGTGCCACGCATGTGACAGCATTTTCATCAAAAGCGAGCTATCTGCAAAGCCAACGCGGCGCGGACTGCGCGCCTGCCGGGGACCTGAAGTGTTGGAGTTCGAGACTATGAAGAAGATTCTGTTTGCGACCGTTGCGCTGCTGATGGTGAGCGCGGCTGCGCCGGCGATCGGTGCCGATCTCGGCGCCCGCCCCTATTACAACAAGGCTGCGCCGGCCTATGCCGCGCCGATCTACAACTGGACCGGCTTCTACATCGGTGCGCATGTCGGCGGTGCGTTCTCCAGCGACAATAATTTCAACGGCCTCTCGACCGGCAACAACGGCAATGGCCGTTTCCTCGGCGGCCTGCAGGCCGGTGCGGACTGGCAGGTCAATCCGAACTTCGTGGTCGGCGCCGAAGCCCAGTATTCCTGGCTCTCCGGCAATGTCGGCGCGGTGTTCCCGGGCGGCGTGGCCTACACCAACGACCAGCGCGGCCTCGGTTCGATCACCGGTCGTGTCGGCTACACCTGGGGCCCGGGCCTGGTCTACGTGAAGGGCGGCTACGCCTATTCCGACAACAATGAGAAGGTGACTGTTGGCGGCGTGCCGACCGGCTTCATCATCTCTGGCGGTCACAGCAACGGCTACACCGTTGGTGCCGGTCTCGAATACATGTTCGCACCGAGCTGGTCGGCCAAGGCCGAGTACCAGTATTACAATTTCGGCGACGCGCACTTCACCGCGGGTCCGCTGGTCGGCACCGGCAACTTCACCACCGACGACCACACCTTCAAGGCCGGCGTTAACTACCGCTTCAACTGGGCAAGCCCGGTCGTCGCGCGCTACTGATCGCGCCTCATAAACGCTTCCCGCTATCAAGGGCCGGCATCGCTGCCGGCCCTTTCATTTTTCGCCCTGCGGAACTGCCAAGCATTTGTGCAACTTGCGATTTTTTAACCCGGGCCGAGGATACTGCGCGGCGAAAATAAGAGATCACGGGTGTGGGGGAATTTTCGATGGCAATCCGTCTGAGCTTGGGCCGTTTCAAGCCGCGCTTCAAAATGCCGAAATGGGGATTGCGTGGCAGCCTGATTGCGGCGTTCGCCGTGATCGCGGGCATGGGCCTCGTGATCGCAGCCGGCGCCGGCTTCGTGTTCAACCATCTCGGCTCGACCATGATGGATTTGAGCGGCCGCGACATCCCGCGCCTCGCCGCCAGCCTTCAGCTCGCCTCGCAAAGCGCGACGCTCGCGGCACAAGGCCCCGGCCTGCTCGCCTCTCCCAGCGACGACGCCCTGAACGACCGCACCAAGAACGTGAAGGACATCCAGCAGCAAGCGATGGCCAAGCTCGGCGAGATCATCGAGCTCGGCGCCGACCAGCAGACCGCGAACGCGCTCCGCGACACCGCCAAGAGCATCGATGACGCCACGCAGAGCCTCGTCTCGGCGGCGCGCGAACGGCTCGACACTGGCGCGCTGCACGAGAAGCAGTATGAAGCGCTGCGCAAGGCGCAGATCGCGTTCGTCGGCGCCGCCGGCCCCGCGATGCTCGATACTCAGACACGCCTGAACGCGATCCTCGGTTCGGCGGAAGTGTCGGCCGATGACGCGACCGAGGCCGCGCGCACCGTCGCCCAGGTCTCGACCATCTCCGCCAATGGCAATCTGATGGCCGCCGACATGATGGCGGCGCTCTCGGCCAACAGCAGTGACACGCTCGAAGCGATCGAGAAGGAATTCAAGACCACCCGCGACCGCGTCAAGTCCAACCTCGAGGACCTCCCGAACATCCCCTCGATGCAGGCGGTGCGCGGCGCGGTGGAGAGGCTGTTCGCCTTCGGCGAAGGCAAGACCGGCGTGTTCAAGATCCGCCAGAAGGAGCTCGACTCCATCGACTACGGCCAGACCATCCTGGACGAGACCCGCAAGCTCAATGTCGGTCTCGGCATCAGCGTGCAGGCACTCGTCGACGGCGTGCAGAAAGAGACCAACGCGTCGACCTTCCAGGCCCGCCAGGAGATCTCGCTTGCCACCACCGCAATGCTGGCGCTGGGCGGGCTGACGCTGGTCGGCTCGGCGCTGTTCGTCTGGCTCTATGTCGGCCGCAACATCCTGCGCCGCATCCGTGAGCTGCAGCGCGCCATGCAACTGCTCTCCGCCGGCGACCTCGATACCGAGATCGTCCGCTCCCGTCAGGACGACGAGATCGGCGCGATGAAGGAAACGCTGACGGTGTTCCGCGACAGCATGATCGAAGCCCGCTCGCTTGCGAGCGAGCAGGACAAGGATCGCGTCGTCAAGGCCGAGCGTGCCGCGCACCTGGAGGCGAAGATCGCCGAGTTCGAGGGCACGGTGCGCTCCGCGCTCGACAATCTCGCGCAATCGGCCAATTCGATGCAGGCCACCGCACAGAGCATGTCGACCACCGCAGACCAGTCCAATGCGCTGGTGAACGCAGTCGCGTCCGCCGCGGAGGAGACCTCGGTCAACGTGCAGACCGTGTCGTCGGGCACCGAGCAGCTGTCGTCCTCGATCGAGGAGATCAGCAAGCAGGTCGTCACCTCGGCTGCGATCGCCAAGAAGGCGGTCGACGAGGCCGGCGCCACCGACGCCACCGTGCAGAGCCTGGCCGACAGCGCAAGCCGCATCAGTGTCGTGGTCGACCTGATCCAGACGATTGCGTCGCAGACCAATCTGCTCGCACTCAACGCCACCATCGAGGCCGCGCGCGCAGGCGAGGCCGGCCGCGGCTTCGCCGTGGTCGCTTCCGAGGTGAAGAGCCTTGCGAGCCAGACCGCGAAGGCGACGGAGGAGATCCGCACCCAGATCGCCAGCATGCAGCAGGTCACGACCTCGGCCGTCGGCGCCATCCAGGGCATCGGCCGGATCATCGGCGAGATCAACGACGTCACCACGACGATCGCGGCCGCAGTCGAGGAGCAAGGTGCAGCCACCCGCGAGATCGCCCGCAACATCCAGCATGCGGCCGGCGGCACCAGCGAAGTCTCCAGCAACATCGTCGGCGTCTCCACGGCCTCGGCCGAGGCCGGCGCCGCGGCGACCGAAGTGCTGAGTGCATCGGACGCGCTCCGCCGCGAGGCCGACATGCTGCGCGGAGAGATCGACGCGTTCCTCAACAACATGCGGGCGGCGTAAGATTTCGCTGTCATTCCGGGGCGCCTCGAAGGGGCGAACCCGGAATCTCGCGCAACAATCTCCAGATTCCGGGTTCGCGCTTTCGCGCGCCCCGGAATGACGAGCCTTCTGGCCTTGCACCCCCTCCCTCTCCTTGCCGAGCCGCCTTGCTGCAAAAACTGCAAAACAACCCCATGCACAGTAGAAGCGCGATTGCTCGCCGGTATGGGGGCTGCTCGGTCAGGTCATTGCAGCATCGAGCAAATCGGCAGCAAACCGGCAAAGATCGCCACATCGGCGGCGCGGATTCGTTTTCGTGACCGGCCGCGCTGTCAGGTCGGGCGCGATTCGGGCTGATACAATTTCGTATTTTTCGAATATCGTTTGACCTGTCGGGCAAAACAGTGGCATTATGCCATCATGCCCATTCGGGGCCGCACCGTATTACGGTGACAGTACACTAAATAGATCATCCGTCTTCCTCCACGGACGGCTTGGGCCCGCGCTTGGCTGGCTTCAGGACGCGCCCGGTCTGGCGTTCGATACGGGCGAGAAATCGGTTATCTCCGAGCGGCCGGCCGATGCTTTCCGCAGACCGCAGTGCGTCGAACAGATCGGTCTCGGGCTCGGTTGCCAGCAAGTCGGCGAACGCCGGAAAACGATCGCGGATCGGCGCCAACGCGGTCAGGCCATCGTCCTTGCCGCGCAAATGCGCACGCGTGCTCGACCAGCGCCAATCTTGCGCGCGCTGCACCCGGCGCGCCCGCACAGGGTTGAGCGACACGTAGCGCAGCGCCGCCGCAAGATGCTGTTCGTCCATGACGACGGCGCCGAACCGACCTTGCCAGAAATGACCGGTGCGCTTGCGCCGCGCCTGGATGGTCCCGGCGTAGCTGCGGTGAACGCGTGCGAGCGCATGGCGCAGCCCGTCGGGATCGGACGGCACCAGGATGAGGTGCACGTGGTTGGGCATCAGGCACCAGGCCCACACCTCGACCCCGGCGGCCTTGCAATTCGCCGCGAGCAGGTCGCGATACAGCGCATAGTCGTCATCGCCGAAGAACGTGCGGGCCCGGCCATTGCCGCGCTGGGTGACATGGTGGGGATGGCCGGGGATGACGACACGGGCGAGGCGAGCCATGCCGCATCATGGCAGCGAATGCGGGCGGCGTCAATTTAGTGCACTGTCACCGTAATTCCCGGCGGCCCGACAATTCGCAGCGAGCAGATCGCGATAGTGCGCGTAGTCGCCATCCTCGAAGAATGTGCGTGCGCGGCCATTGCCGCGTTGAGTGACGTGGTGGGGATGGCCGGGGATGACGACGCGAGCGAGACGAGCCATGGCAGCATGCTGCTCGCGAATGTGCGGAATGTCAATTTAGTGCACTGTCACCGTAATTCCAATTTAGTGCACTGTCACCGTAATTCTCTGTCACCGTAATTCTGGATCGATCATCGCGGGCGAGATCAGTGAAGTTCGGCCCCGACCGCCGCTTAGCCGCGATAGCGACCTGTAGCCCAGTCCGGAGCGAGTAATCCGGGCTGCGGAAAAAAAGCCACGGTATGACCGCCATGCGGAGACTATTGCGTGCCCTTTTTCGGCTGGCGCCGCGGCCGCGCTGGGTTTAAGCCGGTAGCATGAACGCAAAAACCGACACCGTGCAGTCCTCGGCCGAGGCCCTGCGCTATCCCTGGGACCAGCATCCCGGCCACGACGAAGTCGTCGAGGTCCGGCCCGGCGTGTTGTGGGCGCGGCTGAAACTGCCGTTCCGCCTCAACCATGTGAACATCTACCTGCTCGCCGACGGCGACGGCTATGCGATGGTCGACGCCGGCTTCGGCAACGAAGAGACGATCGAGGCCTGGACCAAGCTGTTCGAGGGCCCGCTGAAGGGCGTCAACATCACCCGCCTGATCGTCACGCACTCGCACCCCGACCATGTCGGCCTCGCGGGCTGGATCGTCGAGCGGTTCAAATGCCCGCTGGTGATGTCGCAGGTCGAATATCTACAATCGGTCTATCACCAGAACCGCGGCACCGAGGAGCGGCGCGAGGCGCAGCGGCTGTTCTTCCGCCGCCATGGCATGGACGAGTCGCTGACCGAGAAGCTGCTCGGCCGCGGCCAGGATTATCTCAAGCGCGTCTCGGTGCTGCCGCCGTCCTACCGCCGCATCTCGCACGGCGACGAGGTCGTGATCGGCACACGCCGCTTCAAGGTCATCACCGGCGGCGGCCATGCGCTCGACCAGGTGATGCTGTATTGCGCCGACGACAAGCTTTTCCTCTCCGCCGACCAGGTGCTGAGCAAGATCTCGCCGAATGTCAGCGTGTGGGCGGTCGAGCCCGACCAGAACTCGCTCGGCGAATATCTGGCTTCGCTTGCGAGCCTCACCACCACCCTGCCCTATGACCTCCTGGTGCTGCCAGGCCACGGCGTGCCGTTTTATGGATTGAAGACCCGCATCAAGCAGCTCGCCGACCATCATGAGGAGCGCTGCCGCCTGATCGCGGAAGCCTGCCGCGAGGTGCCGCAGACCTCGCGCGCCCTGGTGCCCGTGGTGTTCAACAAGCACGTGCTCGACGAGCACCAGATGGGCTTTGCCGCCGGCGAGCTCGTCGCCCACGTCAACTACATGATCGTCGAGGGCCGGCTGACAGCCGAGACCAAGGATGGCGTGCTGCAGTTCAGGACGACGTGAGAGCCAAAGCCCAGCCGGCTCACTTCATATTCGCGATCGCATGTAACGCCGCGATGTAGCCGAACGGGCCCAAGCCGCAGATCACGCCGGTCGCCACGAACGAGATCTTCGAGTGGCGATGATATTCGTCGCGGGCGTGAATGTTGGAGATGTGGACTTCCAGCACCGGGCCCTCGAACGTCTTGATCGCGTCCATGATCGAGACCGAAGTGAAGGAGAGGCCGGCTGGATTGATGACGATGGCATCGGCATCCTGCCGCGCCGATTGGATCAGATCGACCAGCACGCCTTCGTGGTTGGATTGGTGGAAGGCAAGCTTGAGCCCGAGCCTGGTGGCCACTTCTTCGCAACTCGCATTGACCTGCTCGAGCGTCGTCGTGCCGTAGATGTGCGGCTCGCGAATGCCGAGCATATTGAGGTTGGGACCGTTGAGGATCATCACGCGCTTCATGGACACGTCCTTTTAGGGGTTAACCGCCAAGGCGCTTGGCCGGGCCGGTGACGGGATTCCGGCCGAACCACCTGGAAGAGCAGCCGATATTGCAGAGCAGCATTGGACGCTGACGCGAACTTGATCGGGATCAAGTTTCAGATCGCACGATAGGGCATTTTGCCCAAATGCCCCTCACGGCCAAATGTGGGATAGCGCATAGACATTAGAGCTGGAAAAGCTCTAAGGATATCCGCTCTTTTGGTCAGTTCCGTCTCAGGTTGCACCGATGGATTACGCTGAATTCTTCAATTCCGCCCTCGACCGTCTCCATACCGAGCGCCGCTATCGCGTGTTCGCCGATCTGGAGCGGACAGCCGGCCGGTTCCCGCACGCGGTCTGGCACTCGCCGAAGGGCAAGCGCGACGTCGTGATCTGGTGCTCCAATGATTACCTCGGCATGGGCCAGCACCCGAAAGTGGTCGGCGCCATGGTCGAGACCGCGACCCGCGTCGGAACCGGCGCAGGCGGTACCCGCAACATCGCCGGCACGCATCATCCGCTGGTGCAGCTCGAGGCCGAGCTCGCCGACCTCCACGGCAAGGAAGCCGCGCTGCTGTTCACCTCGGGCTATGTCTCGAACCAGACCGGCATCGCCACCATCGCCAAGCTCATTCCGAACTGCCTGATCGTGTCGGACGAGCTCAACCACAATTCGATGATCGAGGGCATCCGTCAGTCCGGCTGCGAGCGGGTGGTCTTCCGCCACAACGATCTCGCCGATCTCGAAGCGAAGTTGAAGGCCGCGGGCCCGAACCGGCCGAAGCTGATCGCCTGCGAGAGCCTCTATTCGATGGACGGCGACGTCGCCCCGCTCGCCAAGATCTGCGATCTCGCCGAGAAGTATAATGCGATGACCTATGTCGACGAGGTTCACGCCGTCGGCATGTACGGCCCGCGCGGCGGCGGCATTGCCGAGCGTGACGGCGTCATGCATCGCATCGACATTCTCGAGGGCACGCTGGCGAAAGCGTTCGGCTGCCTCGGCGGCTACATCGCCGGCAACGGCCACATCATCGACGCCGTGCGCTCCTATGCGCCGGGCTTCATCTTCACCACCGCGCTGCCGCCGGCGATCTGCTCGGCCGCGACAGCCGCGATCAAGCACCTGAAGACCTCGAGCTGGGAGCGCGAGCGTCACCAGGACCGCGCCGCCCGCGTCAAGGCGATCCTCAATGCCGCTGGCCTGCCGGTGATGTCGAACGACACCCACATCGTACCGCTGTTCGTCGGCGATCCCGAGAAGTGCAAGCAGGCCTCGGACATGCTGCTCGAGGATCACGGCATCTACATCCAGCCGATCAACTATCCCACCGTCGCCAAAGGCACCGAGCGCCTGCGCATCACGCCCTCGCCCTATCACGACGATGGCCTGATCGATCAGCTTGCCGAGGCGCTGTTGCAGGTGTGGGACCGGCTCGGCCTGCCCCTGAGCGAGAAGTCGCTGGCGGCGGAGTAGGCGTTTCCCTTCGCCTCTCCCCGCTTGCGGGGCGCGGGAGAGCAGGCAGCTCACCCCTGGCTTAACGACAACCCCAGTTCCTGCCCTCGCCGGCCATTTCGCTGTCGCCTCCACCCCGCCAACGCGCTAGATTTGCAGGGAAAATGAGATCGGGCGCCCTTGCGCCCAGGGAGACGCACGCTCGCCATGCTGCACGATTGGGGCGTGATTGCCGCCGCCTTCGGCTATATCGGTTTCCTGTTCCTGGTGGCGAGCCATGGCGACCGCCGCTCGTCAGCCAAGCCCGGCCGCGCGTCCGGACTGATCTATCCGCTGTCGCTGGCGATCTACTGCACCTCCTGGACCTTCTTCGGCTCGGTCGGCTTCGCCACCCGCACCTCGACCGACTTCCTTGCGATCTATGTCGGCCCGATCCTGATGATCGGCCTCGGCGCCGGCGTCCTGCGCCGCGTGATCCAGCTCGCGAAAGCGCATAACATCACCTCGATCGCCGACTTCATCGGCGCGCGCTACGGCAAGAGCCAGGCCGTGGCGGCAACGGTGGCGCTGATCGCGATCATCGGCTCGGTGCCCTACATCGCGCTGCAGCTCAAGGCGGTCGCCTCCTCGCTCGAAGTCATCCTGAGCGAGGACCAGGCGTTCTCCCACATCCCGATCCTCGGTGACATCGCGCTGATGGTGACGCTGGCGATGGCGGCATTCGCGGTGCTGTTCGGCACGCGGCAGACCGACGCCACCGAGCATCAGCACGGCCTGATGCTGGCGGTTGCGACCGAGTCCACCATCAAGCTGGCGGCCTTCCTCACCGCCGGGATCTTCGTCACCTTCTGGATGTTCTCGCCGCACGAATTGATCGAGCGCGCGATGAAGACTCCGGAGGCGGTGCGCGCCATCGACTATACGCCGTCGATCGGCAATTTCCTCACGATGACGCTGCTGTCGCTGTGCGCGATCATGCTGCTGCCGCGGCAGTTTCACGTCAGCGTGGTCGAGAACTCCAGCGACGCCGAAGTCAGCCGCGCGCGCTGGCTGTTCCCGCTCTATCTCGTCGCCATCAATGTGTTCGTGATCCCGATCGCGCTCGCCGGCCTCATCACCTTCCCGTTCGGCGCGGTCGACCCTGACATGTACGTGCTGGCCTTGCCGATGGAGGGCGGCGCGGGACTTCTCAGCGTCGCCGTCTTCGTCGGCGGCCTGTCGGCGGCTACCGCGATGGTGATCGTCGAATGCGTCGCGCTTTCGATCATGGTTTCGAACGACCTCGTGGTGCCATTGGTGCTGCAACGTCGACCCGAGGGGCGCGCGGGCGGCACCGACTTCGGCGACTTCCTGCTGCGCTCGCGGCGGCTTGCCATCTTCGCCATCATGGTGATGGCCTATTTCTACTATCGCGCGCTCGGCAACGCCCAGCTCGCCGCGATCGGCCTCTTGTCCTTTGCCGCCATCGCGCAGCTCGCACCCGCCTTTTTCGGGGGACTGTTGTGGCGGCGGGCGACCGCGCGCGGCGCCATCGGCGGCATGCTGGTCGGCTTCGCGGTGTGGTTCTACACGTTGTTCCTGCCGAGCTTCATGGACACGTCGACATCAGGCCTGTTGCTGCTCCAGCACGGCCCCTTCGGCATCGAGGCGCTGCGGCCGCAGGCGCTGTTCGGCGCCGACCTGTCGCCGCTGATGCATGGCGTGGTCTGGTCGCTCTCGCTCAACATCCTCACCTATGTGCTGCTGTCGCTGGCGCGGCCGCCTTCGTCCATCGAGCTGGTGCAGGCCGACCTGTTCGTGCCCAATACGCTCGCCCCGATCGCCCCGAACTTCCGCCGCTGGCGCACCACGATCACGGTGCAGGACATCCAGGCCACGGTCGCGCAATATCTCGGGCCCGAGCGAGCCCAGCACTCGTTCGAAGCCTTCTCGGCGCGGCGCAATATGCGGCTGGAGTCGGGGGCGCCCGCCGATTTCGAGCTGCTGCAGCACGCCGAGCACCTGATCGCCTCCTCGATCGGAGCCGCGTCCTCCCGCCTCGTGATGTCGCTGCTGCTGCGCAAGCGCACGGTCTCCGCGAAGGCCGCATTGAAGCTGCTCGACGATTCCCACGCGGCCCTGCATTTCAACCGCGAGATCCTGCAGACCGCGCTCAACCATGTGCGCCAGGGCATCGCGGTGTTCGATGCCGATCTGCAGCTGATCTGCTCCAACAGGCAGTTCGGCGACCTGCTCAACGTGCCGCCGCATTTCATCCAGTTCGGCACGCCGCTCCGCGAGATCCTGGAATTCATGGGCGTGAGCGATCCCGCCGATCAGTCTGACCGCGAGGCGATGATCGAGCAGCGACTTTTGGCCTACACCACCGACGGCGAACCCTATCTCGAACGCCTGCCGGAACGCCACATGGTGATCGAGGTGCTCACCAACCGCATGCCCGGCGGCGGCTTCGTCATCACCTTCACCGACGTCACGCCGACCTTCGAGGCGGCGGAAGCGCTGGAGCGCGCCAATGCGACGCTGGAAAAGCGCGTGCGCGACCGCACCGAGGAGCTGACGCGATTGAACTCGGAGCTGGCGCTGGCCAAGAGCGCGGCGGAGGACGCCAGCATCTCCAAGACGCGCTTCCTCGCGGCCGCCAGCCACGACATTCTCCAGCCACTGAACGCGGCGCGGCTCTATGTCACGAGCCTGGTCGAGCGCCAGCACAATGGCGAGGAGACGCGGCTGGTCGAGAATATCGATGAATCGTTGCAAGCGATCGAGGAGATCCTCGGCGCGCTGCTCGACATCTCCCGCCTCGATGCCGGCGCAATGGCAACCTCGATCTCGAGCTTCAAGATGGCCGACCTGATGCGCTCGCTGGAGATCGAGTTCGCCCCGATCGCCCGCGCCAAGGGCCTCGATCTCACCTTCGTGCCCTGCTCGCTGCCGGTCGAGTCGGACCGGCTGCTGCTGCGGCGGCTGTTGCAGAACCTGATCTCGAACGCGATCAAATACACCCCGCGCGGGCGGGTGCTGGTCGGCTGCCGCCGCCGCGGCGCCTCGCTCGCGATCAACGTCTACGACACCGGCGTCGGTATCCCCGCGGCGAAGCGCAGCGAGATCTTCAAGGAGTTCCACCGCCTAGAGCAGGGCGCGCGGATCGCGCGCGGCCTGGGACTGGGACTCTCGATCGTCGAGCGGCTGGCGCGCGTGCTGGGCCACAGCATCGCCATCGACGCCAATACGAGCGGCGGCTCGCTGTTCTCCGTGACGGTGCCGACGGCGAAAGCCGTGACGCTCACCGCGGCGGTGACCAGCGCAACGCCGCTGGCGCGCACGCCGATCTCCGGCGCCCTGATCGTCTGCATCGAGAACGACGCGGCGATCCTCGACGGCATGCGGACGCTGCTGAAAGCCTGGGACGCCGAGGTGATCGCGGTCGCTGATCCCGAAGGCGCGATCGCTGCGATCGAGGCCGCCGGCAAGCGTGTGACCGGGCTGCTCGTCGACTATCACCTCGACCGCGGCAACGGCATCGCCGCCATCCGCGAGATCCGCCGCCGCTTCGGCGACTCTATCCCCGCGATCCTGATCACCGCCGATCGCAGCCCGGCCGTGCAAAGCGCGGCGCGCGACGAGAAGATCGCGGTGCTGAACAAGCCTGTGAAGCCGGCTTCGCTGCGCGCCCTGCTCGGACAGTGGCGCACGCAGCAGATGGTGGCGGCGGAGTAAGGCAGGTCTCAATTCTCAGGCGGCCCCGTTCACGTCGATGACGGCCTTGGCAAAGGCCGTCGGTGCCTCCTGAGGCAGATTGTGACCGATGCCACCGGTGATCAGGCGAAAGTCGTAGCGACCCGAGAACATCTTGGCGTATGCGCTGGGCTCCGGGTGCGGCGCGCCATTGGCGTCACCTTCCATCGTGATCGTCGGCACGTTGATCATGGGAGCAGAAGCGAGCTTCTTTTCGATCTCCTCGTACTTCGCCTCGCCTTGGGCGAGCCCGAGGCGCCAGCGGTAATTGTGGATCGAGATCGCGACGTGATCCTTGTTCTCGAATGCCTTCGCGCTGCGATCGAAGGTGGCGTCATCGAACTTCCATTGCGGCGAAGCGAGCTTCCAGATCAGCTTGGCGAAGTCATGGGTGTACCTCTCGTAGCCGGCGCGGCCGCGCTCGGTAGCGAAATAGAACTGGTACCACCATTGCAGCTCCGCCGCCGGCGGCAGCGGCGCGCTTCCCGACGCCTGGCTCGAGATCAGATAGCCGCTGACCGACACCAGCGCACGGCAACGCTCCGGCCACAGCGCGGCAATGATATCGCAGGTACGCGCGCCCCAGTCGAAGCCGGCAAGGACGGCCTTCTTGATGTCGAGCGCATCCATCAAAGCGATGATGTCGGAGGCCAGCGCACCCGGCTCGCCGTTGCGCGGCGTCTCGCTGGAGAGGAAGTTCGTCGAGCCGTAGCCGCGCAGATAGGGGATGATGACACGATAGCCAGCCAGCGCCAGGATCGGCGCCACATCGACGAAGCTGTGAATGTCGTAGGGCCAGCCGTGGAGCAGGATCGCGACCGGGCCGGTCGCAGGGCCTGCTTCGGCGTAGCCGACGTTGAGGACGCCAGCATTGATCTGCTTGATCGTGCCGAAAGATGCTGATGTTGCCGAGGACTGCGGCACTTCCGTTGCAGCGCGCGCCATGTCGATCATACCGAGGCCGACGGCGGCGGTGCCGGCTGCGATGCCGAGGAACTGGCGGCGATGCAGGTCGATCAACTCTGTCATGGTCGGGTACCTTCTTGATGGTTGTTGGCCCCATCCGATCGATCGGCGGCAGCCTTGCGGTCACGCGACTGCCTAGCAGCGCCAGCGGCCGAAAGCCCGTTTGGACTTGTGAGAAGTTGTGAGGCTGGCGGAAATCCGATTGCCGAATCTGCAAGGTCCTCTCAACCGCAAACATATCGCCCTGCGCTCACATCTGCGACGGCACCGCCCAGCGTCCACCGCAGCCCGATCCGCGTCTCGTGACGACGTACGACCGCCCCTTTTCGCCGGATCAGGATGGGCGAAAAACACGACAAATCCGAATTTCGGTAAAGTGGAATATTTTGAGCTATGCCGGTTGACCCAGTGCTTGGGTGCTTTGCCCGTAGACCAGCGCCAGCACTGGTGGCCTACCCCGCAGGCGTCCCCTGCTTCCACTGACCGCCGGCGATCTTGGCGGCGGCGATCACGGCCTGGGTGCGGCTTTCGACGCCGAGCTTTTGCAGGATCGCCGAGACATGCGCCTTGATGGTCGCCTCGGAGACGCCGAGCTCGTAGGCGATCTGCTTGTTGAGGAGCCCCTCCGACAGCATCATCAGCACCCGCACCTGCTGCGGCGTCAGCGTCACGAGGCGGTCGCGCAGCTTGGTCATGTCGGGGTCGGCGGCGGCCGTCAGGTCGGTGTCGGCGGGAACCCAGACGTCGCCCTCCATCACCTTGAGGATGGCATCGCGCAGCGTCTCGACGCCGAATCGCTTCGGGATGAAGCCGGAGGCGCCGAAATCGAGCGAGCGGCGGATCGTGGCGCTGTCGTCGGAAGCCGAGACGATCACCACCGGGATCGCCGGATATTGCGCGCGAAGATAGATCAGGCCGGAGAAGCCGGAGATGCCGGGCATCGAAAGGTCGAGCAGGACCAGGTCGACGTCGGAGGTCTGTTCCAGGAGCTTCGTCAGATCCTCGAACGATCCGGCCTCGTCGATCTTCGCCGTGGAGAGGACGCCCGCCACCGCCTGCCGCAGCGCATCACGGAACAGCGGATGGTCATCGGCAATGACGAGATGGGTGGAGGGAGCGTTCATCGATCTCTTGCTGTGGTTCACATCAGCGCCAGTAATCCGGACGGGCGCGATGGTCAATTCTTCCCCGACCGGCCGTGGCATGCAAGGGCACATTATTCCTTTGCCGGAAAGGGGTTAATCCGCAAGCCATATGAAGCCACGCTGCACTATAGGTCAGCACCGTCAGTTGCGTGTCAGTGCGCACGGCCGAAAGTCGTATTGGGGGCAGTTTCACGCCGATGTTACCTTGGCGCAAGACCTGGGTTGATCCGGCATGCCCGGACAGCTGGGACGCGAGGAAACGAGATACGGGGAGCGCATTCACGATGTCCACAATGGCTGCAACGTCGGCTCGGTCGACCGGCATGACAAAGGATGAGCGGTTCGTCATCCTCGCGTCGTCGCTCGGCACCGTCTTCGAGTGGTACGACTTCTATCTGTACGGATCGCTGGCCCCGATCATCGGCGCGCAGTTCTTCTCGGCCTATCCGCCGGCAACCCGCGACATCTTCGCATTGCTGGCCTTTGCCGCAGGCTTCCTGGTTCGCCCCTTCGGCGCAATCGTGTTCGGCCGCGTCGGCGACATCGTCGGCCGCAAATATACCTTCCTCGTGACCATCCTGATCATGGGTCTCTCGACCTTCATCGTCGGCCTGCTGCCCAGTGCGGCAACCATCGGCTTTGCCGCTCCGGTGATCCTGATCGCCTTGCGCCTGTTGCAGGGCCTGGCCCTCGGCGGTGAGTATGGCGGTGCTGCGACCTACGTCGCCGAGCATGCCCCGAATGGCAAGCGCGGCTATTACACCTCCTTCATCCAAACCACGGCGACCATGGGTCTCTTCCTGTCGCTGCTGGTGATCCTGTTCACCCGCACCGCGACCGGCGAGCCGGACTTCGCGGCCTGGGGCTGGCGCATCCCGTTCCTGGTTTCGGTGCTGCTGCTCGGCGTGTCGGTCTGGATTCGGTTGCGCCTCAATGAATCGCCGATCTTCCAGAAGATGAAGGATGAGGGCAAGAGCTCCAAGGCGCCGCTGACCGAAGCCTTTGCCAACTGGCAGAACGGCAAGCTCGTGCTGCTGGCGCTGCTCGGCGGCACCATGGGCCAGGGCGTGGTCTGGTACACGGGCCAGTTCTACGCACTGTTCTTCCTGCAATCGATCCTCAAGGTCGACGGCTATACCGCCAACCTGCTGATCGCGTGGTCGCTGCTGTTCGGCACCGGCTTCTTCGTCGTGTTCGGCGCCCTGTCCGACAAGATCGGCCGAAAGCCGATCATCCTCGGCGGCTGCTTGATCGCGGCGCTGACCTTCTTCCCGATCTTCAAGATGATCTCCAGCAACGCCAACCCCGCGCTGGAAAAGGCGATCGAGGCCACGAAGGTCGAGGTGGTGGCCGATCCCGCGGGCTGCGGCGACCTGTTCAATCCGGTCGGCACCCGTGTGTTCACCGCGCCTTGCGACACTGCCCGCGCCTTCCTCGCCGCTTCGTCTGTCAAGTATTCGACGAGCGCCGGCGCGGCCGGCTCCGGCGTAAAGGTCATGGTCAACGGCAAGGACATCGCCTATCCCGACGCGAAGGCGGGCAACCCGGCGATCACAGCGGCGATCGCGGCGGCGGGCTATCCCAAGGCGGGCGACCCCGGCATCGTGAAGATGTCCAACCCGTTCGATATCTTCCGTCCGCAGGTTGCGGCGATCATCGGTCTGCTCTTCGTCCTGGTGATCTTCGTCACCATGGTCTACGGCCCGATCGCGGCGATGCTGGTCGAACTGTTCCCGACCCGCATCCGCTACACGTCGATGTCGCTGCCTTACCACATCGGCAACGGCTGGTTCGGCGGCCTGCTGCCGGCGACCGCGTTCGCGATCGTGGCCTCGACCGGCGATATCTACGCCGGCCTCTGGTACCCGGTTGTGTTCGCCGTCATCACAGCGGTGATCGGCTTCCTGTTCCTGCCGGAAACCAAGGACGTCGATATCAAGTCGACCTGATTGCTCCTTGGCCGGTACGAGGCCAGCAGCATCCAAACGAACCGGCCGCGGCCTCCGCGGCCGGTTTTGTTTGGCGTCTACTGATTGCTGCCGATGAATTGCAGCACGACCTCCCGGCGATGCGGCCGCGCCCGGTGCTCGGCCAGGTAGATCGCCTGCCAGGTGCCGAGCGCGAGCTTGCCCTTGATGACCGGAACCTGCAGCGAGGTCTGCGTCAACATCGTCTTCACATGCGCGGGCATGTCATCCGGCCCCTCCGTGTCGTGTGTCCACGGCACGCTTTCGGGCGCGAGCCGTGACAGTGCGGTGGTGAGATCGACCAGCACGGACGGATCGGCGTTCTCCTGGATCGTCAGCGACGCCGAGGTGTGGCGGATGAACAGCGTCAGCGCGCCGTCGCGGGCGTTGGCCTCGTTCATGAATTTTGCGACCTCGCTGGTGAGGTCGGTGAAGCCGCGGCCCGGCGTCTGCACGGTGAGCAGCGACGAGACGATCGTGGTGGCTTGCACCGACGATGGCGCCGAGCGGGTGATGGATTTGGCCGATGTCATGAAAGGTCTCTCAACGCGAAAGCTCCCGTGGGGTGGATAGATCAAATCCTCCCCGACATGTCCTTCTGCACCCGGTTGGCCATGTCGATCAGCCGGCGCCAGGCCTTTTCCAGGAACGACATCATGCGATCCATGTCCTGGTCGCTGGGCAAGGGAATCTCGAGCTTGCGGTCGCCTTCGGCGACCTTTGGCTCCGCCTTCTTGAGCGGGTCGGACTTCGGCAGCGCCTCGTCGATCTTGCCCGATACAGTCGGACCGGCGGCGAGCTGTCCCTTCAGCTTCTCGACCTCGGCCTGGAGGCGGCCGATCTCGGCATCGAGCGCGGAGCGCTCGTCGGGCACGGCGTAGCACGCCCAGCCGGCGCCGTTCTTGCTGCAGGTCGAGACCGTGCCGGTGCGGGTGTCGAGCCGCAGCACGCCTTCGGGGATCGGCGTCATGGTGTAGCGGCCGTTTTCGCCGTCGGGCGCCGATTGAGCGGCCACCAGGCCGCCGCTGACCGCGGTCACCACGACGATTGCCGCCGCACACCATGATGTTGTGGATGATTTCGCCGGTCTCATCGCCCTCTCCGCCACGCTGCGCAGGTGGCCCGCTCCTGAATTCTATACCCCTGCAGCCGATGGCGCATCGCCAGAGCGCGCGAATCCGCCGTCAAAACCCACCCGTTGAATCAACAGTGGCGGCCGCCCCTTTGATCCCGAGAGCGCGGCGAAATGTCGGCCACAGCGGCAGATCGCGCGGAGAGCTGCTGCGGTGCGGCGTCACGCTGTGTGCAGCGCTCGCGTGCGGGTCAATATCCTCAATAAAATCAATTATATAGCCGATCACGACGCGATCGTGACTTGGCTTGACTTGATTATGTGCGGTCAGTATGGTCCGCGCGGCTTTTGAGGGTGGCGGGCGTAATTTCCATTCAACCGCAGCGTTTCGGGTCTTCGTGGCATGGCTCAAGACACGGGACACAGCGGGAATGGAGGTCGCGATAGATCGCCCGAGGAAGCTGCGCTTTCCGAACGGCTCGGAAGTCTCGATCAGCGGTTGTCCGAATTTCGCGACCGCCAGATCAAGACCGAGCAACCCGCAGGTGACGGTGGAGACGGAGCGGCCAGAGCCTCGGCGATGGCGCTTGGTTTTCGGTTATCCTCCGAGTTGGTCGCCGGTGTCGCTGTCGGAGCGGGGATTGGCTGGGGTTTCGACCGCTTGCTGTCGACGTCGCCTTTCGGATTTATCGTGTTCCTGCTGCTGGGCTTCGTGGCCGGCGTGGTGAATGTGGTGAGGTCGGCGGGCGCGGGTCAAAACAGGCGCGGTGGTTCGTAAAGCCGATCCGATCCACGGAGAGGAATTGTCGCGCCGGTTTCGCCGGTGCGGGCCGGCCCGGCCGGCAGACCGAGACACGCCGGCTCGTCCGGCAGACCAAGAGATGCCGCGCCGATGAAAATCGATCCGATCCACCAGTTCAACATCGAGCCTCTCTTCACGCTGGGCCATATCGGCAATCATACGATCGCCTTCACCAATTCATCGCTCTACATGCTGGTGGCCGTCGCCATCATCTCGATCCTGATGCTGGCCAGCGGCACGCAGCTGGTTCCGGGCCGCCTGCAGTCGGTCGCCGAGATTTCCTACGAGTTCATTGCTGCCACGATCCGCGGCAACGCCGGCGCGGAAGGCATGAAGTTCTTCCCGCTGATCTTCTCGCTGTTCATGTTCATTTGCGTCTCGAACCTGGTCGGCATCATTCCCTACACCTTCACGATCTCGAGCCATCTGATCGTCACCGTGGCGCTGGCGCTGGTGGTCTTCTTCACCGTGCTGATCTACGGCGTCGCCAAGAACGGCCTGAAGTTCTTCAAGATTTTCGTTCCCCACGGCGTCCCCGGCTACATCCTGCCGCTGGTCATGTTCATCGAGATCCTGTCGTTCTTCCTGCGGCCGGTCTCGCACAGCATCCGTCTGTTCGCCAACATGCTGGCCGGCCACATCGCGCTGAAGGTGTTCGCGGGCTTCGTCGCCATGCTGGGCTTCTCGCTCGGCGCCGTCGGCTGGGTCGGCGGCGTGCTGCCGCTGGCGCTCACGGTCGCGCTGTATGCGCTCGAGATCCTGGTCGCGTTCCTGCAAGCCTATGTGTTTGCGATCCTGACCGTCATCTACCTCAACGACGCCATTCATCCGGGACACTGAGCGGTCCGGGGAATTTCCACCCAAAACCCAATCTTTCTTCCAAGGAGTCTAAAATGGATCCGACAGCAGCAAAACTTATCGGCGCGGGCATCGCATGCATCGGCATGGGCGGCGCGGGCGTCGGCGTCGGCGTGATCTTCGGTAACTACCTCGCCGCAGCCGTCCGCAATCCGTCGGCCGCTCAGGGCCAGTTCGGCAACCTGATCTTCGGCTTCGCCGTGACCGAAGCGCTCGGCATCTTCTCGCTGCTGATCGCGCTGCTTCTGCTGTTCGTTTTCTAAAGAACGACTTCTTCCGCGCCGCTTCATCCGAAGCGGCGCGTGACAGCAACAGGAGTACTCCATGGCCGAGAGTCATGGCGGGGCGAAAGCTCCGGCGACCGACGCCCACACCGAAGCCGACGGCGGTCATCACAGCGGCGGCTTCCCGCCGTTCGAGAGCAGCACCTTTGCTTCGCAGCTGGTGTCGCTCGCGATCTTCTTCGTCTTGCTCTACGTGATCGTGGCCAAGCTCGCTCTGCCGAAGGTCGGCGGTGCGATCGAAGCGCGTCAGAACAAGATCGAGGGTGACCTCGCGGAAGCGCAGACGCTGAAGGATCAGTCCGAGGCGGCGCTGAAGGCCTATGAAGGCGAACTCGCTTCGGCGCGCTCGCGCGCGCAGGCGATCGGCAACGAATCCCGCGACAAGGCGAATGCGCAGGCGGAAGCCGAGCGCAAGACCCTGGAAGAGCAGCTGGCGGCCAAGCTCGCCGAGGCGGAGAAAACCATCGCCTCGACCCGCGCAACCGCCATGAGCAACGTCCGCGGCATCGCGGCCGATGCGGCAGGCACCATCGTGCAGCAGCTCACCGGCGTCATTCCGGATGCGGCGTCGGTCAATGCCGCCGTTGATGCGTCCTTGAAGGGTTAGTCGATATGTTCTTCGATCCTGAAACCTGGGTCGCCGTCGCCTTCGTGATCTTGATGGTCGTGTTCGGCTATCTCGGGATCTTCAAGTCGGCGATGTCGGCGCTCGACAAGCGCGCCGAGCGCATCAAGGCCGAGCTCGACGACGCGACGCGCCTGAAGCAGGAAGCCGCCAAGGTGCTGGCCGACTACAAGGCCCGCAGCGCCTCGGCCGAACGCGAGGCCGCCGATATCATCGCCAACGCCAGGAGCGAAGCCGAGCGCATCGCGACCGAGGCCAAGGCGAAGATGGAAGACTTCGTCGCCCGTCGTACCAAGACCGCGGAGAACAAGATCGCGCTCGCCGAGGCCCAGGCGCTGGCCGATGTCCGTGCCGCAGCCGCGGAAGCCGCCGTGCAGGCCGCATCCACGATCTTGTCGCAGTCGGTCAAGGGCCAGGTCGCCGACGATCTGCTCTCCAAGGGCATTACCGAGGTTCGCCAGAAGCTGAACTGAGGGGTCCGTCCTCACCCATCAAAAAGCCGGCGCTGATAGCGCCGGCTTTTTTGTTTTCGATACCGCACCCGCAAATGCGGTGTCATCACCCGCGAAGGCCGGGGCATGACTGCTGGGCGAGTGGCTCACTTCTTCTTCCGCACCTTCGGCTCGGGCGACAACGCCTGCGGGTCGAAGCCGACATAGAAGATGTAGGAATCGGCGACTGCGGCCGACGGCAGCGGGTAGGACAGATCCTCGGCGACGAAGGTAAAGGGCACGCTGGCGCCCTCGGTCATCTGGACCGTGGTCCGGTACGCCTTCGAGGCGATCACTTTCTCGCCGACGCCGCCCTGGACCACGGCAACGCGCAAGGGAACTTCGACCGTCGCAGGTGCGCCAGCGGGGCCCGCTATGACGCGGCCCTGGATGCCGATATGCGCGGTGATCTCGCCGCCATTGCGGATGCATTCACGCGCCATCTTGGAGATCGAGGCCTGGAAACGCACGTCGTTGCCGACCGCCGGCTTGCCGCTCGCCCCGACGCCATAGGTGGACGCTCCGGCGCGCACCGTGACCTGCGGGCAATCATATTCGTCGTCGGCCTGAGGCGCGCCAGGCGCAGGCGCGGGCTTCGGCGGCGCGGGCTCGTCGGATTTGCCGCCGAACAGGCTCTTGAAGCGGTCGGTCAGCGATTGCGCAGCGACCGGCGACACCGCCGCCAATGATACCGACAGCGCCAGCGCGATCACCGGACCCCGCCGCAGCGCATTCCGCAATGATCGAAGCTCATTCATGAACGGCAGTACTCCATCACAACATCCGGCCGATCAGCCGGCTCGTGCGGGTTATATCGCCAAAATCGGCGAACCCAAGGCAGGAAAAGACAGCAGGAAATTGGACTTTGGCCGCACGGGAAGCCGGCTCAGCCGCGAAAATCCTCGTGCAGCAAGCCAAACAGCAGATGATCCTGCCAGACCCCGTTGATGCAGAGATAGCGGCGCGCCAGCCCCTCGCGGGAGAAACCGCACTTCTCCAGCACCCGGATCGACGGCGCATTGGTGGGGATGCAGGCGGCCTCGACCCGGTGCAGATTGAGCTCGCCGAACAGCGTCGGCAGCAGCACCCGGAGCGCTGCCGTCATGTAGCCGCGATGGGCGTGGGGTTGGCCGACCCAATAGCCGATGGTGCCAGCCTGGACGATCCCGCGGCGGACATTGGCCAGCGTGATGCCCCCGACCATGGCGCCATCGAGCTCACGGAAGACCAGGAAGGGATAGGAGCGGTCCGCGGCGATGTCCTCGGAATAGCGGCGCAGGCGGCGCCGGAAGCCGGAGCGGGTCAGATCGTCCGACGGCCAGATCGGTTCCCACGGCGTCAGATAATCGCGGCTGCTCTCGCGCAAGTGCGCCCACTGCAGAAAGTCCGACATCTGCGGGGCGCGCAGCAACAATCCGTTGCCGCGGGGGGCGAGAGCAGCAGGTCCACTGGATGGCAGGCGAAACAGGGCCATGGTGATGCTTCCCGGGGGTGGACGGTCCGCCAGCGCGGCTCCTAATGCAGCCGCGCCTTGGCCCGCGCCCGGGTCAATCCTTCCGCAAAAGACACCGCCGTGTCCAGACCCCTGCCGCTGCCTAATGCGACAACTGCAGGGCGGCTGCGCGACAGCAGCGCACGCGCTGCATCGCGGGTCGATTCGACGCTGACGGCATCGATCCGGGCCACCAGCTCCTGCACCGTCTGCGGCCGGCCATAGGCCAGCACGTGCCGGGCGAGCTGCTCGGCGCGCGAGGAGCAGCTCTCCAGCGCCATCAGCAGGCCCGCCTTCATCTGCGCCTTGGCGCGGGCGATCTCGGCCTCGGTCAGGGTCTCGACCGAATCATTCATGATATCGACCACGACCTCCATCATTTCAGGCGCGTCGGCAGGATCGGTGCCGGTGTAGAGGCCGAAGAAGCCGGTGTCGGTGTAGGGCGCGTGGAACGAGTAGATCGAATAGCAGAGGCCGCGCTTCTCGCGCACCTCCTGGAACAGCCGCGACGACATCCCGCCGCCGAGGATGTTGGTGAAGACCTGGAGCGAGAACAGCGACAGATCGGTCTGCGGCACGCCCTCCAGCGCCAGCGTCAGATGCGCCTGCTCGAGCTCGCGATGCACGACCTTGGCGCCGCCTTTGCCGAACATGGCACCCTGCGGCTTCGGCCCCGGCGTCGCCTCGAAGCTCGCAAAGCGCTTCTCGGCCTCGGCGACCACCTGTTTGTGATCGACGGCGCCGGCCGCCGCCACCACCATGTCGGGGCCGCGATAATGCGTCGAGAGGTAGTTGCGCAGCGAGTCGCGATTGAAGCTTTTCAGCGTCTTGGCGGTGCCGAGCAGCGAGCGGCCCATCGGCTGGTCGGGATAGCAGAGCTCGTTGAGGTGCTCGAACACGACGTCGTCTGGCGTGTCTTGCGCCGCGCCGATCTCCTGCACGATGACGTTCTTCTCGCGCTCGAGCTCGTCGGGCTCGAAGGCGGGATTGGCGAGGATGTCGGCGAGCACGTCGAGCGCCAAGGGCACGTCGGCCTTCATCACCCGGGCATAGTAGGACGTGGTCTCGGTCGAGGTGCCGGCATTGAGGTCGCCGCCGACCGCCTCGATCTCCTCCACGATTTCGCGCGAGGAGCGACCGGTGGTGCCCTTGAAGGCCATATGTTCCAGGAGATGCGAGATGCCGTGCTCGTTCGGCTTCTCGTCGCGGCCGCCGACGCCGGCCCAGACGCCGAGCGCGGCGGTCTCGAGATGGGGCATGTTGTCGGTAACGACGGTCAGGCCGGAGGCAAGCTTGGAGATCTCGACGCTCATCCGGCAACTCCCTGTTTCGCGGCGCGGCTGACCGACAGCACGAACCGCTCTAGCTCGGCCTGATCGTTCTTCATCACCTTCATCTGTTCGGATTTGGTCATGAGGCCGTCGAGCCAGGCCGGCAGCTGCGGCCGCTGGCCGCAGGCGGCCTCCACCGCATCAGGGAATTTGGCGGGATGGGCGGTCGAGAGCACGATGTTGGGCACGGTCGTGTCGGTGGTGTCGCGATCGGCAACCGCAAGCGCCACGGCGGTGTGGGGATCGACGAGCTCGCCGGCCTCGCGCCAGGCGGCGCGGATCGCGGCCGCGGTCTCGGTCTCGTCGGCGCGGCCGGCGTCGAATTCTTCGCGGATTGCGGCCAGCGTCGCATCCGGCAGCACGAAGCGGCCGGACTGCTTCAGCGACTCCATCAGCCGGCGGACGCTCGAAGCATCGCGCTTGCTCGCCTCGAACAGCAGCCGCTCGAAATTCGAGGAGATCTGGATGTCCATCGACGGCGATGCGGTGGCGTGCACCTCGCGCACCTCGTAGATGCCGGTCTTGAGCGTGCGGGCGAGGATGTCGTTGACGTTGGCGGCAATGCGCAGGGTGCGGACCGGAAGGCCCATGCGCTTGGCGACGTAGCCGGCAAAAATGTCGCCGAAATTGCCGGTCGGCACGATGAAGTCCACCGCGCGCGCCGGTGCGCCGGCGGCAACCGCTGATGTGAAGTAGTAGACCACCTGGGCGACGATGCGCGCCCAATTGATGGAATTGACACCCGACAGCGAGGTCGCATCGCGGAAGCGATGGTTGTTGAACATCCCCTTCACGAGCGCCTGGCAGTCGTCGAAATTGCCCTCGATGGCGAGCGCGTGGACATTGGCCGCGCCCGTCGTCGTCATCATGCGCTGCTGCACCTCGGAGATGCGCTTGTGCGGAAACAGCACGATGAGGTCGACATTCTCCAGCCCCGCGAAGGCTTCGACCGCGGCGCCGCCGGTGTCGCCTGATGTTGCGACCACGATGGTGGTGCGCTGGCCGCGCTTGGCGAGCACATGGTCCATCAGCCGCGAGATCAGCTGCATCGCCACGTCCTTGAAGGCGAGCGTCGGACCGTGAAACAGCTCAAGCACGAATTGATGCGGCGACATCTGACGCAGCGGCACCACGGCCGGATGACGGAACGTGGCATAGGCCTCGTTCGCCATGCGGCCGAGCTCGGCGTCGGAAATCTCGCCGCCGACGAACGGACGAATGATTTCGACCGCGACCTCCCAATAGGGCCGACCGAAGAAGCCGGCGATGGTCTCGGTCGACAGGTGCGGCCAGGTCACGGGCACATACAGGCCGCCGTCGCGGGCAAGCCCGGTCAGCATCACGTCGCAGAAGCCAAGCTCAGGGGCCTCGCCCCGGGTCGAGATATAACGAGTCAAACTGCCCTCCAAAGGCTGGCGCGGTCCAAATCCGGGCTTAAGCCTTTGATTTCACGATGTTCCTAGTTCCAAGCCAGAGGCTTTGCGGCACCATAGAGTGTTTTGGAGAGCCACACCATGCCCAACGAAAAAGGGCTGCGGCGATGCCGCAGCCCCTCTCTTGGAAGGTCTGTCGTTGATGTGTGCAGACCCGGTTTTCGTCACTGGGGCGCCGGCCCCGAAAATCATTGGTTCGAGCTATCGTTTCCTGTCACGAAATCGTCAAGGAGAAAAACGGCGCGGGCGCCAAATGTTCCAATTTTTCCCGGTACGCCCAGGTGCAGGGCCAGCGATCGCGCCGCCGCGCGCCTGGCATCGTTGCCGCTTTCTCCTGACTCCATGCAAAGGAACGGGGAACGAACGCCTCACCGTCCCATTATGTCGGCGGAAGGTATCCGCCGTCGTCCACACATTGCCCGGACGCGCGGCAGACCGGTCCAACGACTGAGCCGGCTGCATCCTTGAGCAGCCGGCTCAGCCCCTGAATGGTCAATTCATCCCGATTTCCACCGCGATCCGAATCAAGTCGGAATGGTTCTTGGCTCCCAGCTTCTGCTTGAGCAGGGAGGTGGTGTTGGCGACGGTCTTGTAGGAGATACCGAGCGCCTCGGCGACCTCGACGATCTTGTTGCCGCGCCCGAGCAGGCGAAGAATTTCAAGCTCCCGCGGCGTCATTTGCGAGGCCGGATTCGCCTTGATCGCAGCGCCCGAGAACGTCACGGCCTCCGCGAGTTGGGGCGAGATGAAATTGTCGCCCGCGACCACCTTGCGTACGGCCTTGAGCAGGATCCGGGGATCGTCGCCCTTGGAGACATAGCCCTGCGCCCCGAGCTCCACCGCGCGCACAACGAAGGCCGGATCTTCATTCATGCTGAACATGATGATCTTGGCGCCCGGATCGTCCTTGCGGATCCGGCGCATCAACTCGAAGCCCGAGACGTCGGGCAGGCTGATGTCGATGACCGTGACGTCCGGCCGTTTGCTGATATAGGCCTTGTGTCCGGATTTGGCGTCGTTCGCTTCGTCGATGCGGATCGAATGGTCGGAGGCAAACAGGGTGCGACAACCTGACAGCACAACGGGGTGGTCATCGACGATCAGGACCCGGGTCGCCAGCTTGGTTGTGTCTTGCATCGCGCACTCTCTTGTTTTGGTAACTCATAGACTGGCGGGAACAAATGGAAAGAGAGAATCCCGCCAATGCGCGTTAGAATTGACCTAATGTGGCAACGACTTCCGTTCAGAACCCAGTTGTTCCTTCCACTCGGCGTGAGCTTTGTCGCCGCGCTGGTCATGGGGGGCGTGTTGCTCCAGAGCTTCTCGGCCAGCCAGCTGGCGGACGAGAACGAACCTGGTCGACGCTCAGTGCAGACCGTTGCTGTCGCACTCAACAGCACCCTGAGCGCGTCAGACAATCCGCGCAAGATGCTCGACGCATTCGTCAGCTCCTTGGCTACCTCCAATGATATCCAATTCCGGCCTGTGGAGGCGGGTCCTGCGCCGTCCGTGAGGGATGGCCTGCACAGGGTGCATGGCGTGCCGCAATGGTTTGTGGACCTGATCGCCATCCCTGATATCGACGCAGCATCTCCTGTGATCATCGACGGCAAACGCGTTGGTGACATCGTGTTCGTGCCCGACCTGTCAGCTGATCTGTTCGAGAAATGGATCGGCTTTCTGGCCCTGACGAGCCTCATCGCCGTGCTGATGGTGTTGACCGGCACGATCGCCTTTCTCTTCGCGAGATCGGCGCTGCAGCCGCTGCAAGATCTCGGCGCGGGCCTGACGCGCATTCGGCGCGGCGATTATGCGACGCCGATCCCGGTCGCAGGGCCGCCGGAAATCCGGCAGAGCTGTGAGGAGGCCAATGCCCTTGCCGCAACGCTCGCGCAATTGAGCCAGCACAATCGCGACCTGTTGCATCGCCTGGTGTCGCTCCAGGATGATGAGCGGCACGATCTCGCCCGCGAGCTGCATGACGAGCTTGGCCCGTTGCTGTTCAGCATCCGTGCCGGCACGATCGCACTGAGCGAGGCCTCGCCGCAGACGGGACATCTCGGCAACTCCGTGCAGGAGGTGATGCGATCCATCGAGGCGCTCCAGCAGACCAATCGCCGCATCCTCGACCGGTTGCGGCCGCTCTACATCGAGGAATTGGGGCTCGAGGCCAGCGTGCAGACGCTGCTCCGCAATTTCCGCTCGCAAGCGCGGCATATCGGCCTCACCGCAACGATAGATTCTAACCTCAACGGGATCAGCGGGCCACTGGCCCGGACCGTCTACCGTGTGATTCAGGAGGCGTTGACCAACGTGCTGCGCCATGCCGGAGCGAAGAATGCCCATGTGGAAGCGGCGATATCGGGCGGTGCGCTCACCGTCGAAGTCTCCGATGACGGCGGCGGCTTTCCCGCCGACAATGTTTTCGGCCGCGGCCTGACCGGCATGCACGAGCGCGTCCGCGCGCTCAGCGGCTCGCTGTCCCTGCTGCGTGCGGACGAACGCACCTATGTGCGCTGTCGCCTTCCACTCGGGGAGATCAGGGGCGAGCCGATCTCGGGCTAAAGCGCGATGAGATTGGGATGAATCGTCGTCGCGCTTCAGGTTGTTGTTTGAGCATGATCTCCGCGCAAACGCGTCCCGCTGATGTCGCGAGGGAAAACCGCTTCACACTTTTCCGGATCATGCTCTAAAGCGCGATGAGATTAGGATGAATCGTCATCGCGCTTCAGGTTGTTGTTTGAGCATGATCTTTTCGGAAAACCGCTTCGCACTTTTCCGGATCATGCTTTAGCACGCACAGCAATCGTGCGAGCCCTGCTGCGCCGGCTCGCACAGCGTGCTGTGGATCTTGCCTTCCGCGCTGAAACGAAACGAGGCGCGGACGCGCAACGCACCTGCGACGGAATATTCGAGATCGATGCCGTTCTGCGCCGGATGGATTTCCTCCAGGCCGAAACCCGCCGAGGAAAAGGCGCTGAGCTTCGGTCCCCAATAGGTTTCGAGCTCGCGCCGGCCGCGATAGTTCTGCGTGCCGTTGCAGGTGCATTTCAGCTCGGCATCGTCGGCATAGAGGTCGAGCAGCGTCGGGAGGTCACCCTTGCGGCAGGCATCCAC
Organism: Bradyrhizobium zhengyangense; assembly: GCF_022012555.1. Taxonomy (NCBI): domain Bacteria; kingdom Pseudomonadati; phylum Pseudomonadota; class Alphaproteobacteria; order Hyphomicrobiales; family Nitrobacteraceae; genus Bradyrhizobium; species Bradyrhizobium zhengyangense. The sequence continues at coordinate 246,613 of NZ_JAKLTZ010000006.1, forward strand.
CCAATCAATGACAAGGCCCATCTGATCGAAATCGCTCAACGCCAGCAATCCTGTTTACCGCTGAAAAAACTTGGAGGCGGCTTAAGATCACCCTCGTGAATATGCGCTGAATAATAAAGACCGGACGATAACGGGTTCCCACCGGGAACCTACGGACGGACTTCGCCCTTTCGTCGTCCCCTCACCCACACGACAAATGCGATCAGCACGGCACCGGCAAGTGCAAACCAGGTGATCGCGTATTGCAGATGGTCGTCTTTCAGATGCACGTCGAGCGGACCCGGGCGCGGAATGCCGTTCGCCGGCACCGGCTGCTCGAGATCGACGTAGAAAGGCGCGATCGTGCCCCAGCCCAGGGCGCTAGCGATTGCCAGATGATCGCGCACGAACCACAACCGCTTGTCGCGATTTTCGGCCGGCGTCAGCCATCCCGCCTCTTCCGGGAAACGGAGATAGCCGGTGAGCGTAACGGGCGCGCCGGTCACAAGCTTCTGCACCGCGCGATCCTCGACCCCGCGCTCCTGCATTGTGTTCTCGACGAAGCCTGCATCGATCACCACGATCTCACCACTCGGCAGCCGCGCCGGCAGGAAAGCCCAGGTGCCGGGGGTGGATGCATCCTTACGCACGGCGGAGCCGGACGAATAGACCATCGCATCCGGCGACGCTGCATAGGTCGCGGTGAAGCTGACGCGGCGAAACTCGTCGCGCGCAGGCGTCAGCGTGGGCCATTGTGCAGGCGGCGGCAGCGCAACGGGTGCTGCCGCGAGGCGCTCGGTGAGCGCAGCGATCAGCTCGTGCTTGGCGGTGCGGCGCTGCAATTGCCAGACGCCGAGCGCGACGAAAGCGGCGGTCAGCAAAAGCGTGAACAGCATGAAGCCAGCCACACCGGGCTTGCGCAAAGTCTCGTTCATTTCCCGCGGTCGATCAGCCGGCCCGGGGCCGCCTTGTGATGGAATTGCAGCGCGATCAGAAGGGATTTCATCGAGCGCAGCGGCAGGAGCGTGGTGGCGAGGATCAGCGGCAGCCACAGCACCGCATGCAGCCAGAATGGCGGCTGATATTTGACCTCGACGACGAGCGCGCAGCCGACCACGATCGCGCCGGCCAGCATGATGATGAAGATCGCCGGACCGTCGCCAGCATCGATGAAGCCGTAGTCGAGGCCGCAGCGGTTGCAGGAGGGCGCCAGCGTCAGGAAGCCCGCATAGAGCTTGCCCTCGCCGCAGCGCGGGCATTTGCAGGCGAGCCCGCGCAGCGCGCTTTGCAGGACAGTGGGCTGGGCCTCTGGGGTGTCGGCGGTGTCGTTCATCGCACGCAAGCCTATCACAGTTTCGGCCAAAACTCCGGCCGCTGAAAAGCGAAAGGGCGGCCCTGCGGCCGCCCTTTGCAGATGATCAGCCGCGGCTCAGTGCGCGCCGTGGGCCATGGTCTCGGCGCCGTGTCCCCAGACATAGATGCACAGGAACAGGAACAGCCAGACCACGTCGACGAAATGCCAGTACCAGGCGGCAAACTCGAAACCGAGGTGCTGCTTCGGCGTGAAGTGGCCGGCGTAGGCGCGCGCCAGGCACACGATCAGGAAGATGGTGCCGACCAGCACGTGGAAGCCGTGGAAACCGGTCGCCATGAAAAAGGTCGCGCCGTAGACGTTGCCGGCAAACGAGAACGCCGCGTGGCTGTATTCGTAGGCCTGCACGGCGGTGAAGGTCGCGCCCAGCAGGACGGTGAGGATCAGACCATATTTGAGGCCTTGGCGATCGTTCTCGAGCAGGGCGTGGTGCGCCCACGTGACCGTGGTGCCCGAGGTAAGCAGGATCAGCGTGTTCAGCAGCGGCAGATGCCAGGGATCGAAGGTCTCGATGCCATGGGGCGGCCAGGTGCCCGGGGCCGAGCATGCGCCGGCAGCCGTGCCGAGGCCGCAGCCGAACACGGCGTCGCGGGTGGCGTGGACGGCATCGGCCGGGAACAGCGCGGCGTTGAAATAGGCCCAGAACCAGGCAACGAAGAACATCACCTCGGAGGCGATGAACAGGATCATGCCGTAGCGATGGCTGATCTGTACGACCCGGGTATGGTCGCCCTTGTACTGGGCTTCCTTGATCACGTCGCCCCACCAGCTCGCCATGGTGTAGAGCACGCCGACGGTGCCGATGCCGAAGATGATCGGCGCGGCCGAGACCATGTGGTGCATCCAGGTGATCGCGCCGACCGCCATGATGAAGGCAGAGACGGAGCCGACCGCCGGCCACGGAGACGGATCGACCAGATGGTAGTCGTGATGCTTGCCTTGCGCGGTAGCCATTGCGGTCTGTCTCCTCAATCCCGTGCCTATCCGGCACTTATCCCCTTAGTCCAACCCCTGAGCGTCAACCCGGCGGCTGGAGATTTCCCTTGCGTTTGTCGTCGTCGCCGGATGCGATCGGCTTCACCACCGGATCCTTCACTGGATAGAACGTGTAGGACAGCGTGATAGTGCTGAGCCCATCATTGTCGTGGTCATTGACGATCGACGGATCGACGTAGAACACCACGGGCATCTCGCGCTTCTCGCCGGGCGCCATGGTCTGCTCGGTGAAGCAGAAGCAATTGATCTTCTGGAAGTACGACCCGACCGTCAGCGGCGCGACATTGTAGGCGGCCTGGCCTGAGGTGGTGCGCGCGGCCTGGTTGGTCACGGTGTAATAGATCGTCGTGACCTGGCTGATATTGACCTCGATTTCGGTCTGCTCGGGCTCGAACTTCCAGGGCAGGCCGGGGGCGACGTTGGAATCGAACCGCACCGCGATCTTGCGCGCGATCGGGCCGGTGGCGGGCGCAGAGATCGCGACCTGGGTCGTGCCGTTGAAGCCGGTCGCGCGGCAGAACCAGTTGTAGAACGGCACCGCTGCGTAGGACGCGCCGACCATCAATGCGACCACGCCGCCGCAGATCGAGGCGACCAGCACATCGCGGCCGAGCCCCTTCCTGGCCGTCCGGCTCTGATCCTGCGATATGGTCGGCTTCTGATCCATCTTCCCCTACAGCGGCCGAACTAGAACCGCCGGTCCCTTGACCATGGTGACGGCGAAGAAAAGGATGACGAGCACACCGAGCGCCAAAGCAATGGCAATGGAGCGCTGGCGACGGCTCTTCTTCTGCGCCTCGGTAAGGACGATTCCATCTGGCTCGGGTTTGTCAGCCATTCCTGCCTCATGCGCCCCCAACCATCGGAGCAAGCGCCCGGAACACGACCTCGGCCAGCAAGGTCGCGAACAGCGCGAACAGGTACAGGATCGAGAAGGCGAACAGCTTTCGCGTCGCGCGCAGCGACGCAGCTCGCGTCCGGCGCATATAGACGTTGATCGCGAGCACCAGCATGCCGGCACCAAGGATCAGCGAGACGATGCCGTAGACGGCGTCGAAATAGCCAAGCACCCAGGGTGCTGCGGCCACCGCGATCAGCACGATGGTGTAGAGCAGGATCTGGAGGCGGGTCGCGTCGGGGCCGGCGACATTGGGCAGCATCGGAATGCCGGCGCGGGCATAGTCGTCGGAACGGAACAGCGCCAGCGCCCAGAAGTGCGGCGGCGTCCAGAAGAAGATGATGGCGAATAGCAGCAGCGGCTCGACATCGACCGTGCCTGTGACAGAAGCCCAGGCCACCACCGGCGGCAGCGCGCCGGCGGCGCCGCCGATCACGATGTTCTGCGCGGTCCAGCGCTTCAGGCCCATCGTGTAGATGACGACGTAGAAGAAGATGGTGAAGGCGAGCAGCGCACCCGCGATCCAGTTGACCAGGATGCCGAGCGTCATCACCGAGAAGAAGGCGAGCGTCATGCCGAACGCCATCGCTTCGGGCCGGGTGATGCGGCCGCGCGGGATCGGACGGTTCGCGGTGCGCGACATCTTCGCGTCGATATCGCCCTCGAGCGCCATGTTGAGCGCGCCCGAGGCACCGGCGCCGACGGCGATGCAGAGCAGCGAGGTGATTGCGAGCACCCAGTGGAAATGTCCCGGCGCCATCGCCATCCCGACCAGCGCGGTGAAGATCACGAGCGACATCACCCGCGGCTTGAGCAGCGCGAGGTAGTCACCAACCTCCGCCTCGGAGATGCGGGGATTGATGTCGATGGCGTTCTGATCGAGGACGGACACTTAAACCTGCTCGTTTCGTTGTAGAGCCGCGGCGCCCGTCACGGGCGCCGCGGGAGTTTTGTTGCTTACTGCACGCGGGGCAGCACTTCGAACTGGTGGAACGGCGGCGGCGAGGGCAGCGTCCATTCCAGCGTGGTGGCACCGGCGCCCCAGGGATTGTCGCCCGCCGGGACCTTCTTCATGAAGGCGTCGAACACGCAGTAGAGGAAGATCAGCACGCCGAAGCCGGAGATGTAGGAGCCGATCGACGAGACCAGGTTCCAGCCGGCGAACGCATCCGGATAGTCGACATAGCGGCGCGGCATGCCCGACAGGCCGAGGAAGTGCTGCGGGAAGAACACCAGGTTGACACCGACGAAGGTGAACCAGAAGTGCGCCTTCGCGATCGCCTCGTTGTACATGTAGCCCGTCATCTTCGGGAACCAGTAGTACCAGCCGGCGAAGATCGCGAACACCGCGCCGAGCGACAGCACGTAGTGGAAGTGCGCGACGACGTAATAGGTCTCCTGCAGCACGCGGTCGACGCCCGCGTTCGCCAGCACGACGCCGGTGACGCCACCGACCGTGAACAGGAAGATGAAGCCCACGGCCCAGATCATCGGGGCGCGGAAATCGATCGAGCCGCCCCACATCGTGGCGATCCAGGAGAAGATCTTCACGCCGGTCGGAACCGCGATCACCATCGTGGCGGCAACGAAGTAGGCCTGCGTCGCCGAGGACATGCCGACCGTGTACATGTGATGCGCCCACACCACGAAGCCGATGCCGCCGATCGCGACCATGGCGTAGGCCATGCCGAGATAGCCGAACACGGGCTTGCGCGAGAAGGTCGAGACGATCTGGCTGATCATGCCGAAGCCGGGCAGGATCAGGATGTACACCTCGGGGTGACCGAAGAACCAGAACAGGTGCTGGAACAGCACTGGGTCGCCGCCGCCCTCGGGATTGAAGAAGGTGGTCCCGAAGTTACGGTCGGTGAGCAGCATGGTGATCGCGCCGGCGAGAACCGGCAGCGACAGCAGCAGCAGGAACACCGTCACCAGGATCGACCACACGAACAGCGGCATCTTGTGCAGGGTCATGCCCGGCGCGCGCATGTTGAAGATCGTGGTGATGAAGTTGATGGCACCGAGGATCGACGAGGCGCCCGCCAGATGCAGCGAGAGGATCGCGAAGTCGACGGCCGGGCCCGGGTGGCCTGAGGCCGACAGCGGCACGTACATGGTCCAGCCGGCGCCGACGCCGTTGGCACCGGGCTCGCCCTCGACGAAGCTCGACAGCAGCAGCAGCGCGAACGAGGCCGGCAGCAGCCAGAACGAGATGTTGTTCATGCGCGGGAACGCCATGTCAGGCGCGCCGATCATCAGCGGCACGAACCAGTTGCCGAAGCCGCCGATCATCGCGGGCATGACCATGAAGAAGATCATGATCAGGCCGTGCGAGGTCACGAATACGTTATAGGTGTGCGTTTCGTGGAATATCTGGACGCCCGGGAACATCAACTCGGCACGGATCGCGATCGACATCGCGGCACCGATGATGCCCGCGATGACCGCGAAGATCAGGTACATCGTGCCGATGTCCTTGTGGTTGGTCGAATAGACGTAGCGACGCCATCCCGTCGGATGGGCGTGCTCGTGGTCATGTCCGTGGTCTTGCGCGTGATCGCCGTGTGCCGCTGCGCTGGTTGCCATTTTCAAATCCTGCCTTGCGTCCCGTTCGGACCTTTGGAGGTCCCGCCCTTTGTATCGCTTTCAGTCCCTTTGAGCCGTCGCCCGGCGCCTACTGCGTCGGGCCGGCCGCGGAGGCGAAGGTGCTGGTGCCGCCGCTCGCAAACTTCTTCTTCGCCGATTCAACCCAGGAGGCGAACTCCTGATCGTTCACCACGCGAATCGCGATCGGCATGAAGGCGTGGTCCTTGCCGCAAAGCTCCGAGCACTGGCCGTAGAACATGCCGGTCTTGGTGGCCTTGAACCAGGTCTCGTTCAGGCGCCCTGGAATGGCGTCGATCTTGACGCCGAACGCCGGCAGCGCGAACGCGTGGATGACGTCGGCGCCGGTGACCTGGACACGAATCACCTTGTTGACCGGAACCACCATCTCGTTGTCGACGCCGAGGAGGCGGGGCTGCTTGTCCTGAGCCAGCAACGAGTCGAACTCGAACTTGCCGTTATCAGGGTAAGCGTAGGACCAGTACCACTGCTTGCCGGTCGCCTTGATGGTCAGGTCCGCTTTCGGCACGTCGAGCTCGAGGAACAGCAGGCGGAACGACGGCACCGCGATGCCGACCAGGATCAGCACCGGCACCAGAGTCCACACCACCTCGATCAGCGTGTTGTGGGTGGTCCGCGACGGCACCGGATTGGCCTTCGCGTTGAACTTCATCACCACGATGACCAGCAGCGCCAGCACGAACAGCGTGATGACGATGATCAGCACGGACAAGAAGTTATGGAACCAGACGATGTTGTCCATCACCGGGGAAGCAGAGCCCTGCAGGTGCCATTCCCACGGCGCCGGCTGCCCGAGCTCGGCCTCGGCAAATGCCGCACCGCCCGTCGCCAGCGTCAGACCCGCCACGGCCAATCCCAGCAAGTGTCGGCCCACCCGGCCCATCGACATCTTCATGCCGTTCGCGCTCCCCTAACGAAATCACCCCAAGTGCCTTCCCCTGTTTTTGGGGAACGCTTATTCGATCCGCCCGTCTGACAAACCGCCGCGCAAGAATACCTCTAAGAGGAATTGGGGCCAGATCGCTAGAACGCCGAAATCAAGCCTCTCAAACCATAATTCTTGATCTATCGCAATGCAGTCTTGAGGCCCCTCTGTCTGCGATCACCCGCAAGATATTTCCTAGTAACATCAGACAAAAATACCGTTTCCCGGGATGCCGCGGCTTGACAGCCGGATTGCCCGCTGTAGGCACAGGCGCAGGGCCCCGCAGGAACCTGATTCGTGGCGGCAATGGCAGCCGAGGCGGCGCGGAATTTGCTTGTGAATTGCCTTCAAGACGCCGTCATTCCCGTATCAGTCCTCCAGCGCGAGCGACCCAAGCGAGCAGAGGGACCGACCCCGATGGGGCTTTCGAGATGCATGGCAAGATCGGTTCCAAGATCGGTTCTATGGCCGACTGAGGGTCTCACGACGCTGATCGGCCTCCTGGCTGTCGCCCTTTTCCTTGCCTTACCCGGCCTCGCCCATGCGCAGGGCGCGGTGCGCTCCGTTCATGGCGACTGGCAGATCCGCTGCGACACCCCGCCGGGCGCCCAGGCCGAGCAATGCGCCCTGATCCAGAGCGTGGTGGCGGAGGACCGCTCCAATGCCGGCCTCACCGTGATCGTGCTCAAGACCGCCGATCAGAAGAGCCGCCTGATGCGCGTGGTCGCGCCCTTAGGCGTGCTGCTGCCCTCGGGCCTCGGACTGAAGCTCGACAACCAGGACGTCGGCCGTGCCGGCTTCGTCCGCTGCCTGCCCAATGGCTGCGTCGCTGAGGTCGTCATGGACGACAAGCTGCTCGGCCAGCTCCGCAGCGCCAAGACCGCGACCTTCATCATCTTCGAGACGCCGGAAGAAGGCATCGGCTTCCCGCTCAGCCTGAACGGACTCGGCGAGGGCTATGACAAGCTGCCATAGGGCTAAGCCAGCGGCGAACCTATTGTTTCCGTAATGTGAGGCGTCGCGCCCTCGCGGAACCAATCCAAAACCATTATCTTGCCTCACATCCCCCGATAATGGACGGACGCATGACCAATCCTGCCACAACCTCCCTGCTCGACCGCGCCAATCTCGACCGCGACCAGGTTCGCAACGAGGTCTCGCGCGGGCTCTCCGGTGCCGACGACGGCGAATTGTTCCTGGAATACAGCCAGACAGAAGCGCTGATGTTCGACAATGGGCGGCTGAAGCAGGCGACCTACGACACCTCGCAGGGCTTTGGCCTGCGCGCCGTCAAGGACGATGCGGTCGGCTATGCGCATTCCTCCGACGTGTCGCTGCCGGCGCTGATTCGCGCCGCCGACGCTGTCGCGGCCGTACGCGGCGGCTATTCCGGCAGCTTTGCCGCCCCGCCCCCGCACACCAATGTCCGCCTCTATGGCGATGAGAATCCGCTGGATGCGCCGGGCTTCGAGATCAAGGTCAAGCTGCTCGCCGAGATCGACGCTTACTTGCGCGACAAGGATCCGCGGGTGCGGCAGGTCAGCGTCAGCCTGGGCGCGACCTGGCAGGTCGTCGAGATCCTGCGCCCCGACGGCGAGAGCTATCGCGACATCCGCCCGCTGGTGCGCGTCAACATCTCCGTCGTCGCGGGTCAAGGCGACCGCCAGGAGAGCGGCAGCAAGGGTTATGGCGGCCGTGCCGGCTATGCCGAGTTCATCGAGAGCAAGAATTGGCGCGAAGCCGCCGACGGCGCACTGCGCGAGGCGCTGGTCAATCTGGAATCGATTCCGGCCCCCGCGGGCGAAATGGACGTCGTGCTGGGCGCCGGCTGGCCCGGCGTGATGCTGCATGAGGCGGTCGGCCACGGCCTCGAGGGCGACTTCAACCGCAAGAAGACCTCGGCTTTCGCCGGCCTGATGGGCCAGCAGGTCGCTGCGAAGGGCGTCACCGTGGTCGACGACGGCACCATCGCCGCAAGGCGCGGCTCGCTGTCGATCGACGACGAGGGCACGCCGACCAACCGCACCGTGCTGATCGAGGACGGCATCCTGGTTGGCTACATGCAGGACCGCCAGAACGCGCGGCTGATGAACATGAAGCCGACCGGCAATGGCCGGCGCCAGGGCTATGCCCATGTGCCGATGCCGCGCATGACCAACACGTACATGCTCGCGGGCGACCGCGACCCGGCCGAGATTCTCGCGTCGGTGAAGAACGGCGTGTTTGCCGCGAATTTCGGCGGCGGGCAGGTCGACATCACCTCGGGCAAATACGTGTTCCAGTGCACCGAGGCCTACAAGATCGAGAACGGCAAGCTGGGCGCGCCGCTGAAGGGCGCCATGCTGATCGGCAATGGGCCGACCGACCTGCATCGCATCCGCATGATCGGCAACGATCTCGCGCTCGATACCGGCATCGGCACCTGCGGCAAGAACGGCCAGGGCGTGCCTGTCGGCGTCGGCCAGCCGTCGCTTCTGATGGAACGCATTACGGTGGGTGGAACGGGCGCATGAGCGTTGAGAAGGTAACTGCCGCTCCCAAGCGGAAGGGCTCCGGCTTTGTCGCACAGCTGGTGCAGCTCGCCGGCATCGTCGCTGCTGTCTTCATCGCCAAGGGCGCGCTCGCCGAGCCGTTCTACGTGCCGTCGGGCTCGATGGAGCCGACGCTGTTGATCGGCGACGCGCTGCTCGCTTCGAAATTCCCCTATGGCTACGGCACCTCGTCGCTGCCGATCCAGATCAACCTGCCGGAAACCGGCCGGGTCTTCGCGGAGACGCCGAAGCAAGGCGACGTTGTCGTATTCCGCTGGCCCGGCGACCGCTCGCAGGCCTGGGTCAAACGCGTCGTCGGCCTTCCCGGCGACCGCATCCAGATGCGACAGGGGCAGCTCTTCATCAACGACCGTCCCGCCGAATTGAAGCCTGACGGCGTTGGTGCCGCCGAGGACGACAATGGCGGCAGCGAGCCGGCCTATCGTTACGTCGAGACGCTGCCGAACGGCGTCTCGCATCTCATCTTCAAGATGCGCGACAACGGTCCGCTCGACAACACGCCCGAGGTGAAGGTGCCGGCGGGATATCTGTTCGTGCTCGGCGACAACAGGGACAACTCCGCCGACAGCCGCGTGCCGCTGCGCTCTGGGGGCGTCGGGCTCTTGCCGGTCGACAATCTCGTCGGCCGTGCGGACGCCGTGCTCGGCTCCTGGGATCTCGGCATGCGCGGCCAACCGGTCTGGACCTGGCTCTCCGGCTTCCGGCTCGCGCGGTTCTTCACCGCCGTGCACTGAGGAGGTCTCATGACCTTCGACGACGTCAGAAAATTTGCGCTGACGTGGCCGGAGGTCGAGGACGGCACCTCCTACGGCACCCCCGCTCTGAAGGTGCGCAAGAAGATGCTGGCGCGCCTGAAAGAGGACGGCGACAGTCTGGTGATGCCTGACGTGCCGATCGACGAGCGCGCGATGCTGGTCGAGAGCCAACCGAAGATCTTCTACTTCACCGATCACTACGCCGACTATCCGATCGTTCTGATCCGCCTGTCCAAGGCGAAGCGCGCGGTCGTGGAGCCGCTTTTGCGGCGCCGTTGGCGCGTGCTGGCATCGAAGGCAGCGCGAGCCGACTATGATGCGCGCGCAAATGCATGACGCTCATGGATGAGCCGCGCTTTCTTGCGCTGGCGCTGAAGAACCCGGTCAACGTCGCGATCCTTGATGAGCTTGATCGGCTCGCGCTGCCGGATGCGTGGCTGGTCTCGGGATGCCTGGTGCAGACGGTATGGAATGTGCTCACGGGCCGCGCCATCGATCACGGCATCGCCGATTACGACATCTTCTACTTCGATCCTGATACCTCCTGGGACGCGGAGGACGCGGTGATCCGCAAACTGCAGGCGCAGCTCGATCATCTCGGCGTCAAGATCGAGACCCGCAACCAGGCCCGCGTGCATCTGTGGTACCCGGCCAAGCACGCCCTGCCCTATCCGCCATTGTCGTGCTCGACTGACGGCATCGGCCGTTTCCTGACGCAGAACACGCAAGTGGGCGTGAAGCCTGCTGGTGACGGTTACGAGGTCTACGCGCCGCACGGGCTTGGCGACGTCGCGGACCTGATTGCGCGCCCCAATCCCGGCCCGAATTTTTCCGCGGCAAATTACGCGGCGAAGGTGGCGCGATGGAAGGCGCTATGGCCGGAGCTTACGGTCATTGCTGCGGAGTGAGATGACGTCTTTCCCCGCGATGCATCCACATCGTCATTGCGAGCGCAGCGAAGCAATCGAGAATCCTTCCGCGGAGAGACGCTGGATTGCTTCGCTGCGCTCGCAATGTCGGTGGAAAAGGCTGCGCCTACCGCACCACGCCCGACGTGAACCCGGCCTTCCGCCGCGGCGGCTTGATGTCCTTTTTCAGGAAGCAGCGCGCCTCGCGCCCGGTATAGCCGGGGCGGGCATAGGTGAAGGCGCGGCACTTGTTGTCGGCGGTACAGGCGGCCTTGCAGACTTCCTCGCCCTCGCCCTCCTTGAGCTCGAAATTGCGCAAATCGCCGCCGGGGCGGTCGATCGAGGTCTCGACGCCCTCGACACGCGGCTCGATCACGCCGGCGCCGCGCACGCCGGAGATACAGCAATTGGCTGGCTGTCGCGGCGGCACGGTATTCTTGAGCCAGCATACAGCCGCGGCCCCATCGATATCAGGATAGCTGAAGCTCCAGGCGCGGCAGCGGCGATCGCGCTCGCAAAGCAATGCGCAATCCTCGGGATCACCCGACGTGACCGGCGTGCTGAAATAATCGCCGCCGGGCCGGTCGAACGCCGTCTGGGCTCGGGCAGGGACGCTCGCAAAGGCGAGCGCAAGCAGCGCGGCACAGGCCACGACGCAAGCCAAAGCCCTTGCCATCACGACCTTTGCCATGACGGCCTCAGGCGGGCGGCCCTTCCCCATCGGAACAGCTTTCGAGTTATTGACGACGCTCAGGTTTTTTCGGCCGGTCATTTGATCGCCGTAAACCTGTACGGGCGATGAACGGCCTAGAACCTGGTCGTTGGTCTATTTGCCTAGAGCTAGAACGCGTATTCCGCGTAGGCCGGTTCCACCGAGCCCTTCCAGGAGCCGTTGAACTTCTCGAGCATCTCCTCGGCCGGTGTCCGACCGGAATCGATGATGCGATCGAGCGGCTCCAGATGCCGGGTTTCGTCGCGGCCGATGGCGTCGATGCGACCGCGGCGACGCAGGCCCGCATGTGCCAGTACGAGGCATTCCTTGGCGATCTCGAACAGATAGTGGTCCTTGATCCGGGCCTTGAAGCCGAAGCGCGGCACATCGTCGCGTAGCGCCTGGCGTTCATGTGCAGTCCAGTGCTTCACCAAGTCCCAGGCTGCATCGAGCGACACGTCGTCATAGAGCAGTCCAGCCCAGAACGCCGACAGCGCCGGCAGCCGGCCCCATGGGCCGCCATCGGAGCCGCGCATCTCGAGGTAACGCTTCAGCCGTACCTCCGGGAAGATCGTCGAGAGATGGTTGGCCCAGTCCGACAGCGTCGGACGCTCGCCGGGCAGATTGTTGTTGCGGCCGTCGAAGAAGGCGCGGAACGAGGAGCCCGACACGTCGATGTAATCGTCGCCGCGCTTGACGAAATACATGGGCACGTCGAGCGCGTAGTCGACATAGCGCTCAAAGCCCATGCCGTCCTCGAACGCCCACGGCATCATGCCAGCACGCGCATTGTCGGTGTCGCGCCAGATTTCGGAGCGGAAGGAGAGGAAGCCGTTCGGCTTGCCTTCCGTGAACGGCGAATTGGCGAACAGGGCGGTCGCGACCGGCTGCAGCGCCAGCGAGACGCGCAGCTTCTTGACCATGTCGGCTTCGGAGGAGAAATCGAGATTGGTCTGCACCGTGCAGGTCCGGTACATCATGTCGAGGCCGTATTGGCCGACCTTCGGCATGTAGTTGGTCATGATCTTGTAGCGGCCCTTGGGCATGACCGGGATGTCGGCGCGCGACCAGGACGGCGTCATGCCGAGGCCGAGGAAGCCGATGCCCAGCGGAGTCGCGATCTCGCGCACCTGCGCCAGATGCGCCATCAGCTCGCTCTGGGTCTGGTGCACGTTCTCGACCGGCGCGCCTGACAGTTCGAACTGTCCGCCGGGTTCGAGCGAGATCGCGCCGCCGCCGGTGACGTCGTAGAGACCGATGATGTTACCCTTCTCCATGATCGGCTCCCAGCCGAGCAGGAGTTTCATGCCCTCGAGCAGCGCACCGATGCCGCGCGCGCCTTCGTACGGCACGGGACGGTGGCCTTCGAGCGTGAACGGCGTCTTCTCGTGCTCGGTACCCATACGGAATTCGGACGGGTCCTTGCAGCCGGCCTCGAACCACGCGACGAGCTCGTCGCGTGATTGCAGCGGCGTCATATCGATCTGGTCTCGCGCCATATCAAACTCTAATCAAAAGGGCGCTTCGATCGAAGGCGCGCGGGTGATGGGGACGGTCCGCGAACCCCCAGGGGTGCACGGACGAGCTGGTTTGCCGCGCGGTCATCGCGACGGCGAGGTTTCGTTGACGTTCGCGACGGGCGGCAGCTTCATCTCGCCGCACGAGCACCCGAGCCGGTCGAGCAGACCGCTGAGCTTGACGGCATCGGCATCGGACAGTTTCGAGCCGACATATTTCTCGATCGCAGCCGAGTAGGCGCCCCACATCCGCTTCTGCAATTCGCGGCCGGCCTCCGTGATCTCGACGAACTGGCCGCGCTTGTCGATCTTGCATTCACGCCGGGAGGCGAGGCCCTCGTCGACCAGGCGGTCGATCAGTCGCGAGGTGGAGTATTGCGGGATCAGCATTTGCCGCTCGAGCTCCACCGGCCGCAGCTCTCCGCTCGGCGCGCGCGACAATTCGAGCAGCGCGTCGTACCATGCCAGTGGCGGGAACCCGGCCTTCTTGAGGTCCTGCTCCACGCAGTCAAGCACGCGGCTCTGCACCCGCATCAGGCGGATCCAGGCACTGGTTGCCTCGGTTGATGGTTTGCGTTTCATGGTCCCGCTCAAGCTCGTCGTCCGCTTCTTACCCCACTCGATGCACCTGCATCAATCTTGACTATTGGATGCAGATGCATGTAGGCGTTCTTTCGCCCCAACCAAGCGTCAAGAGGAGGAAATTCCATGAAACTGTATTACTCGCCCGGCGCCTGCTCGCTGTCCCCCCATATCGCGCTTCTGGAGGCCGACCTGCCCTATGAGCTGGTCAAGGTCGATATCCGGGCCAAAAAGCTCGAAAACGGTGAAGACTACCTGAAGGTCAATCCCAAGGGTCAGGTTCCCGCGCTGGGCCTCGATAACGGTGAGATCGTGACCGAAGGCCCGGTCATTGTCCAGATGATCGCCGACAAGGCCCCGGCCAAGGCGCTGGCGCCCGCGCGCGACAGCTCCGAACGCTACAAGCTGCTCGAATGGCTGAACTTCCTCACCTCCGAGGTGCACAAGAGCTTCGGCCCGATGTTCGCGCCGGCGCTGAATGACGACGCCAAGGCGTTCTTCAAGGACCGCGTCATGGGCAAGCTGAAGCACATCGACAGCCAGCTCGCCGGCAAGGACTACCTCATGGGCAAGCAGTTCTCGGTCGCCGACGGCTATCTCTTCACCATGCTGACCTGGGGCGACCGCATGAAGTTCGACCTTTCGGCGATGCCGAATCTGACCGCCTACAAGGCCCGCGTCGCGGCCCGGCCGAAGGTGCAGGAAGCGCTGACCAAGGAAGGGCTGGCGCAGGCGAAGTAAGCCCGCACAGGCTGCGAAAACGCAAAAGGCCGGATCGACGATCCGGCCTTTTTGTTGTGAACCCTTTCACGGGCAATGACGTCGAAAGGCCATCGCCACCAGACAGTTGCTCCCATGAACATGATCGTTCTCATGACCGCAGCCGGCGCGCCGCTCGCGATGCTCGGCTTGTCGACCCCGGTCGCGCCGCAGCGCAATTGCATCTTCATTGTCCATCCGCAGATCACCTCTGCCGTGTTCGAGAGCAAGGAAGGAAAGATCGTCTTTCCGGACCGGCCGACCGAACATCCGTGCAGCTACACCAAGACAAAGGGCGGAGCGGACATCACCTTCACCAACCAGAATGGCTGGCGCTTCGAGGTGCGCGTTGGCCGCGGCGACGAAGGCCGCTGGACGGCCGGTCTCGCTGACGACGCGGTCACGGGCCGCGCATTCTCGCCGTTCGGGGATGGAAAATAGAAAAGGCCGGATCAAGGATCCGGCCTTCGTTGTCTCTATCGTCGCGGTGCCGATCAGGCCGCGGCCTTCTTCGGCGCGAAACGGCCGTAGAAGGTCTCGCCCTTCGCCGCCATCTCTTCAAGCAGCTTCGGCGGCGCGAAGCGCGAGCCGTATTTCGCCTCGAGCTTGTGGCATAGCTCGACAAACTTTTTCGTGCCCATGAAGTCGATGTAGGACAGCGTGCCACCGGTGAACGGCGCGAAGCCGAAGCCGAGGATCGAGCCGACATCCGCTTCGCGCGGATCGGTGATGACGTGATCCTCGACCGTGCGCGCGGCTTCCACCGCCTGCACCACGAGGAAGCGCTGCTTCAGCTCCTCGACGTCGAGCGTGTCGGGGTCGAGTTGCTTCGGCTGCAGCGCCGAGAGGCCCGGCCACAGGCTCTTCTGGCCCTTGCCCTCGGGATAGTCGTAGAAGCCCTTCTTGTTCTTGCGGCCGAGGCGGCCCTGCTTCTCGACCATCTCGACCATCAGCTTCTTCTGGTCGGGGTTGATGGCGTTCGGGCCGAGATCGGCTTCGGTCGCCTTCATGATCTTGAGGCCGAGGTCGAGCGCAACCTCGTCCGAGAGCGAGAGCGGGCCGACCGGCATACCGGCCATCTTGGCGCAGTTCTCGATCATCGCCGGCGGCACGCCTTCGAGAAACATCTCGTTGCCCTCGGCGACGTAGCGACCGACGCAGCGATTGGCGAAGAAGCCGCGGCTATCGTTGACCACGATCGGCGTCTTGCCGATCTGGCGGACGTAATCGAGTGCAGTCGCGAGCGCGAGATCGCCGGTGTTCTTGCCTTTGATGATCTCGACCAGCATCATCTTCTCGACCGGCGAGAAGAAGTGGATGCCGACGAACTTGCCCTGGTCCTTGAACGACTCGGCCAGCGAGGTGATCGGCAGCGTCGACGTGTTCGACGCAAAGATCACGTCCGGCTTGAGATATTCCTGCGCCTTGGCGAAGGTCTCTGCCTTGACCTTGCGGTCCTCGAACACGGCCTCGATGACGAGGTCGACGTCCTTCAGCGCGGCATAGTCCGCGGTCGGCGTGATGCGCGCGAGCAGCTTCTCGGCATCATCGGGCTTGGCGCGGCCCTTCTTGATCTGATCCTCGATCACCTTCTGCGCATGGGCCTTGCCCTTGTCGGCGCTCTCCTGGTCGCGGTCGATCAGGACGACGTCGAGGCCGGCGCGGGCCGAGACGTAGCCAACACTGGCGCCCATGAAGCCGGCGCCGATCACGGCGATCTTCTTCACCTTGGTTGCGGGCACGTCCTTCGGGCGGCGCGCGCCCTTGTTGAGCTCCTGCATCGACAGGAACAGGCTGCGGATCATCGCGGCCGCTTCCTTCGAGCGCAGCACCGAGGTGAAGTAGCGCGACTCGACGCGAAGCGCGGCATCGATCGGCAACTGCAGGCCCTCATAGACGCAGCTCATGATCGCGCGCGCGGCCGGATAGTTATCGTAGGTCTCGCGGCGATAGATCGCGTTGCCGGCCGGGAACATCATCATGCCGGCCTTCGAGAACACCGGACCGCCCGGAAGCTTGAAACCCTTCTCGTCCCAGGGCGCCACGGCCTTGCCGCCACCCTTGATCCAGTCCTTGGCGGCCTTGATGAGATCGGCAGCGGGAACGATGGCGTGGATCAGGTTGAGCTGCTTCGCCTTCTCGATCGTAACAGGATCGCCCTTGAGCAGGATCGTCATGGCATCCTGCGGCGGCACCAGGCGCGGCACGCGCTGCGTACCGCCGGCGCCGGGGAACAGGCCGACCTTGACCTCGGGCAGGCCGAGACGCGTCTTGGGATTCTCGGCCGCCACGCGATAGTGGCAGCACAGCGTGATCTCGAAACCGCCGCCAAGCGCGAGGCCGTTGATTGCGGCGGCCCACGGCTTGCCTGAGGTTTCGATCGAGCGCAGCACCAGCGAGAAGCGGCGGCTCTGGTCGAACAGCATCTGATTCGCGGCGGTCTCGCCCTGCTCCCTAAAGACCTTTGCGTAGGCCTGGTTCATGCCCTCGAGCATGGACAGGTCGGCGCCGGCGCAGAACGCCTCTTTCGCCGAGGTAATGACGACGCCCTTCACAGCTGCGTCACCAGTGGTTTCCTTGACGATCGCATCGAGCTCGCTGGTCGAGGTCTCGTCGAGCACGTTCATCGAACGGCCCGGGATGTCCCAGGTGACGAGCGCGATGCCGTCGGAATCGGTCTCAACCTTGAAGTTCTTGTACGACATGGTGGTTGCTCCCTACCCCTTAGACGCGCTCGATGATGGTCGCGGTGCCCATGCCGCCGCCGATGCACAGCGTGACCAGGGCGGTGGACTTGTTGGTGCGCTCTAGCTCGTCGAGCACGGTGCCCAGGATCATTGCACCGGTGGCGCCGAGCGGATGGCCGAGCGCGATGGCGCCGCCATTGACGTTGATTCTTGCGTTGTCGATGTCGAAGGCCTGGATGTAGCGCAGCACGACCGAGGCAAAAGCCTCGTTGAGCTCAAACAGGTCGATATCAGACTTCTTCATGCCGGAACGCGCGAACAGCTTTTCGGTGACGTCGACCGGACCGGTCAGCATCATCGCCGGCTCCGAGCCGATGTTTGCGAATGCACGTATTTTGGCGCGCGGCTTCATGCCGTATTTCGCACCTGCCTCCTTGCTGCCGAGCAGCACGGCGCCGGCGCCGTCGACGATGCCGGAGGAGTTGCCGGCATGGTGCACGTAATTGACGCGCTCGATCTCCGGATGCGACTGCACCGCGACGCCGTCAAAGCCGCCCATCTGCGCCATCATCGTGAACGACGGCTGCAGCTGCGCCAGCGACTGCATCGTCGTCGAGGGACGCATGTGCTCGTCCTTGGCGAGAATAGTGAGGCCGTTGATGTCCTTCACCGGCACGACCGACTTGTTGAAGCGGCCCTCGTCCCAGGCCTTAGCCGCACGCTGCTGGCTCTGCACGGCATAGGCGTCGACGTCGTCGCGCGAGAAGCCGTACTTGGTGGCGATCAGATCGGCCGAGACACCCTGCGGCATGAAGTAAGCGGGCACCGCCATCGAGGGATCCATCGGCCAGGCGCCGCCGGAGGCACCGATGCCGACGCGGCTCATCGATTCGGCACCGCCGCCGATCACGAGCTCATGCTGGCCGCTCATCACCTGCGCGGCGGCGAAGTTCACGGCATCGAGACCGGAGGCGCAGAAGCGGCTGATCTGCACGCCGGGGACGGCTTCGCCGAGACCCGCCTTCAGCGCGGCAAAGCGCGCGATGTCGGAGCCGGCCTCGCCGACCGGATCGACCACGCCGAGCACGACGTCGTCGACCGAATCTTCCGGCAGATTGTTGCGGTCCTTCAGCGCCTTCAGCGGCACGGTGGCGAGCGCCAGCGCGGTGACTTCGTGCAGCGCGCCGTCAGCCTTGCCGCGGCCACGGGGGGTGCGAACGTGATCGTAGATGAATGCCTCAGGCATGACGCCCTCCTGATCTGTTGTTCGAATTCTATTGGTGCGGAAGCAGGCTCAGAACGCTTCCGCCGGCAATTCCATGATGGTGGCGCAGCCGGACTGAATGCGCGCGAGATTGGCCGCGGTCTCCGGCAGCATCCGCTCCATGAAGAAGCGGCCGGTGACGAGCTTGGTCGAGAGATAGGGCGTCGCCCCGCTCTCGGCAATCTTGGCCTGCGTCACCTTCGCCATCTTGGCCCACATATAGCCGAGCGCGACGAAGCCGAAGAGATGCAGGTAATCGGTTGCGGCTGCTCCGGCATTATCAGGCTTCATCATCGCGTTCTGCATCAGCCAGGTCGTGGCCTGCTGCAGATGACCGAGCGAGGTCGAGAGTGGCGTGATGAAGGGCTTCATCGCCTCGTCGCCGCCGTTCTCCTTGGCGAAGGCCATGACCTCGCCGAAGAAGGCCATGATGGCTCGGCCGCCGTCGCGCGGCAGCTTGCGGCCGACGAGATCGAGCGCCTGGATGCCATTCGCGCCTTCATAGATCATGGCAATGCGGGCATCGCGCACGAACTGTTCCATGCCCTGCTCGGCGATGTAGCCGTGGCCGCCATACATCTGCTGCGCCTGCACCGCGTTGGCAAAGCCGTAGTCGGTGAGGAAGCCCTTCAGCACGGGCGTCATCAGGCCCATGTGATCGTCGGCGGCCTGCCGGTCCTTGGGGTCCTCGGAGCGATGGGCGACGTCGCTCTTCAGCGCGGTCCACATCACGAAGGCGCGCGCGGCTTCGTTGAAGGCGCGGATCGAGAGCAGCGTGCGGCGGACGTCAGGGTGCACGATGATCGGATCGGCCGGCTTGTCCGGCGCCTTCACGCCGGTGAGCGCGCGGCCCTGGATGCGCTCGCGCGCGTAGGCGACGGCGTTCTGATAGGCGACCTCGGACTGCGCGAGGCCCTGAACGGCGACGCCGAGGCGAGCCTCGTTCATCATCACGAACATGCCCTGCATGCCCTTGTTCTCTTCGCCGATGAGCCAGCCGGTGGCGTTATCGTAATTCATCACGCAGGTCGAATTGCCGTGGATGCCCATCTTGTGCTCGATCGAGCCGCAGACGACGCCGTTGCGGGCACCGACTGAGCCATCCGGATTCACAAGGAACTTGGGCACCACGAACAGCGAGACGCCCTTGATGCCGGCGGGCGCGCCCTCGATGCGGGCGAGCACGAGGTGGATGATGTTGTCAGCGAGGTCATGCTCGCCGGCCGAGATGAAGATCTTGGTGCCCGTGATCTTGAAGCTGCCGTCGGCCTGACGCACCGCCTTTGTACGGAGCATGCCGAGGTCGGTGCCGCAATGCGGCTCGGTCAGGTTCATGGTACCGGTCCATTCGCCGGCCACCATCTTCGGAACGTAGGTCTGCTTCTGCTCCGGCGAGCCATGAACGATCAGCGCGGCGGTCGCGCCCATGGTGAGGCCGCCATACATCGAGAACGCCATGTTGGCGGAGATCTGGAATTCGTTGACGGCCTGGCTGAGCGTCACCGGCAGGCCCTGGCCGCCAAATTCAGTCGGCGCCGACAGACCGAGCCAGCCGCCTTCCGCGACCTGCTTGAAGGCGTCCTTGAAGCCCTTCGGCGTGGTGACGCTGCCGTCGTCCGCGCGCTTGCAGCCTTCGAGATCGCCCACACGATTCAGCGGCTGCAGCACCTCTTCAGCGAGCTTGGCGGCTTCGCCGAGGATCGCTTCGCGCACGTCGCTCGACGCGTCCGAGAAGCCGGCGAGGTTGTCGTAGCGGTCGATCTGGAAGACGTCGTTGAGCAGGAAGTTCACGTCTTCGACGGGGGCTTTGTAGATCGGCATGGTGGTCTCCCGGCAGGCCTTGAAGTGGTGATGCTGATTAGGATTGGGCGGCCAGTTGCTCCGCCATCAGGCGATGCAGCATGTTGATGGCCTTGAGGGGACGCACCATCACCTTGAAGTGGGTGATGCGTCCCTCGCGATCGAAGGTGATGATGTCGACGCCGTTGATCTCGATGCCGTCGATCATGGTCTTGAATTCGAGCACGGCGCCGCTGTCGCTTCGCCATTCGCCGACATAGGTGAAGCCGGGACCGCCCAGCACCTTCTCGGCGCTGGCGAGATATTTGAAGGTGATGTCGCGCCCGCGCTGCGGCGTGTGCACGACGGGGCTTTCGAACACGGCGTCAGGATGGAGCAGCTCCCACAACGCCTTGGTGTCGTGAGACGTCATGTAGGCGTACCAGGAGTCGAGGCCGGTCATTGTCAGGTGCCTCCCAAAGGGCTTTGGCAAAAACGCGAAAACAACCCCATGCACAGTAGCGCCAAAGGGAGTGCAGGGGGTGCTTGTCCGGGGGTCTGAAGCCCCACCTCATATGCACATTGACGCATATGCGCCGATGCGCATAAAGTCAAGCTGGTTGGTTAAGGGCACAGGGAGGCAGGTCACATGGCGCTGGGCGACGCGATCCTCGCATGCCTGACGGAACGTCCGATGACGGGCTACGAGCTCGCCAAGACGTTCGATTCCTCGATCGGCTTCTTCTGGAAGGCCGACCACCAGCAGATTTACCGCGAGCTCTCCAAGCTGCGCGACCGCGGCTACATCCAGGGCCGCGAGGTCGTGCAGACTGGCAAGCCCAATAAGCTCATTTATACGCTCACTCCGGAAGGCCGAACAGCGCTGCGGCACTGGGCCGCGCGGCCGAGCACGCCGCCCTCGATCAAGGACGATCTGCTGGTCCGGCTGCATGCGCTCGACAGCATCGACATCGGGCCGATCCGCACCGATCTGATGGACCGGCTGGAGCATCACCGCGACCGGCACGCCAATTACGAGCGCATCCTGAAGAAGCGTTTTCCGGACGGGACGGCGGAAGGCCGGCTCGACCTCGGCAATCTGCTGCTACTCAAGCTCGGCGCCCGACACGAGCAGATGGTGGCCGATTTCTGCGAAGAGGCGCTCGAGGCGCTGTCCGCGATATCAGGCAAGGGCACGGTGGTGCCGCTGGAGGACGGCAAGCGGGAGGGGAAGGGTTGAGTCCGCTAGACCGGCAAATTGTCGGTCATCCCGGGCGGCACTTCGCCCTGCGCTGACCGTTCGGCCAGAAGCTCCTTTTCGGCCTCATACCAGAAGGTGTCCATTTTCCCGCTGGGCTCGCCGGCACTTTTCCAGATCTCATAGGCGCGCTTGCGGACGTCTTCCTCGGTCAGACCTGCCATCTTGAGCCATCCTTCGTTGTTGAAGTTCCAAGCTGCCAGCAACCAGAGAGTTCCCGGCAGGGCGAGATTCCGAGCCCATCCAACCAGCGGAGCAGGTCGAGGCCGCCCAACTTTAAGACACCGGCGACGGCTTCCTTAACCCGTTATTTACCGTAACAGGAAAAAGTCGGTCTTCGAGGCAGACGACCCGCGCTAAATCCGATTGTCTTTGCAACTGGCACGCGTGGGGAGACTGGAGGCGTCGGGTGGGGCGCCGGAGTCGGAACCGGACAGAGTCATGAATTCGCGCGTATCGTGGAGTGTTGACGGTATCGATCCATCCGTCAGGGAGCGGGCCGAAGCTGCTGCGCGCCGTGCCGGCATGTCACTCAACGATTGGCTGAACTCCACGCTCGGCGAGACTGCCCCGCCGAACTTTCGCGGGCCTTACGAGCAGCCGCGCCAGGAGCAGCGTCCCGATCCGCGCGCCGCACAAATGCAGAGCCAAGGATTTAGCCAGGAGAGTCGCGAAGTCGCCGACATCCATCAGCGGCTCGACGCGATCACCCAGCAGATCGAACGGATTTCAAAGCCCGCCGCGCCTCGCCAAGGTGAGAGACAGGACTCTTCTCGTGAAAGAGACGTCTCGCGCGAGCAGGGCGTAGCGCGCCAGCTCAACGATGCGATATCGCGGCTCGATGCGCGGCTGTCGCAGATCTCGCGGCCCCAGCAACCGCAGCCGCAGCAGCCTCCGTCGCCGCGCCCGGCTCCTGCGCCCTCCCCCGTTGAAACGCGCCATCGCCAGGCCGATGCGGTCGAGCGCGCGGCGGCGCAGGTCTATCGCAACTCGCCTCCGCTGAGCCCGGCGTCGTTCGACGTCGCCGTTGCCGAGATCACCGCACGGCAGAGCGAGCTTGACGGATTCGCACCGCGGCAGGTGCCGCCGCGCGCCGCGCCGTCGATCGCACCCTCCGCGGCTCCCTACGCGCCTCCGATGGCGCCCATGGCACCGCCCGCGCCTGCCTATGCTCCGCCGCCACCGCAGGCAGGCCCGGATTTCTCCTCGCTCGAGCGCCATCTGCTCAAGATCACGAGCCAGATCGAATCGCTGCAGCGTCCTGACCATACCGAGCAGGCGATCAACGGCTTCCGCGCCGAGCTCGCCGAGATCCGCAACGCCATCACCGAGGCGATGCCGCGCCGCGCGATCGAATCGATCGAGAACGAGATCCGCTCGCTGCACCGTCGCATCGACGAGACCCGCTCCAACGGCACCGACGGCCAGGTGCTGTCAGGCATCGAGCGCGCCCTGTCCGATATCAAGCAGGTGCTGCGCACGCTGACGCCGGCCGAGCAGCTCACCGGATATGACGAGGCGATCCGCAATCTCGGCGCCAAGCTCGACCTGATCCTGCGCGCCAATGACGATCCGTCGACGGTGCGCCAGCTCGAAGGCGCGATCTCCGCGCTGCGCGGCATCGTCTCCAACGTCGCCTCCAACGAAGCATTGGCACGCCTCTCCGAGGACGTGCAGCTGTTGTCGTCTAAGGTCGACCAGGTCAATCGCGCCCCGGACCGCGGCGACAGCTTTGCGGTGCTGGAGCAGCGCATCGCCGCGCTCACCGCCGCGCTGGAAACGCGCGAGCGGCCGCAACCTACCGAGAGCACCGAACATCTGGAAGCCGCGATCCGCGCGCTGTCCGACCGTTTCGACCGCATGCAGGTCGGCAACGACTCCGCCTCCACCTTTGCGCATCTCGAGCAGCGCGTCTCCTATCTCCTGGAGCGGATCGAGGCCACCTCGGATCAGCGCGGCGGCAATTTCAGCCGCGTCGAGGACGGACTGCACGATATCCTCAGGCATCTTGAGCGCCAGCAGGCGACCTATTCCGCGCTCGCGGAGAGCCGCAATTCGGCGCCGCCGCCCGATTCCGGCATGGTCGATCTCGTCAAGCGCGAGCTCTCCGACATCCGCTTCAGCCAGGCCGAGACCAACCGCAGCACGCAGGATTCGCTGGAGGCCGTGCACAACACGCTCGGCCATGTCGTCGATCGCCTCGCCATGATCGAGGGCGATCTGCGCGCGGTGCGATCAGCACCGCCAGCCCCTGCGCCGATGCCGATGGCTGCGCCCATGCCGGCGCCCATGCCGATGGCGGCTCAGCTCGAGCCGGCGCCGATGGCGCGCGAGCAATGGCAGCCGCAGCCGCCGCAACCGAAATTCGATCCGAAGCCCGAGCTGCCGAATCCCGCCGCCCAGCAGCACGCGCATTCCGGCTTCGTCGCCGCGCCGCGCGAATTCCACGCCGCCGCGCCCGCAGCGCCGCCGCCGGTGCCGATGGCACAGCAAGCTACACCGCCTTTGCCGCCGCGGGCGATCAGCGAGATCCTCGAGCCGCACACGGCGCCGGCGCGCGCCGCGATCGCGCCCGAACTGCCGCCGGATCATCCGCTCGAGCCCGGCACGCGTCCGAGCGGCCGCCCCGCCACGCCGTCCGAGCGCATTGCCGCGTCCGAAAGCGCGATCAGCGAAATCCCGGCCGCACCGAAAGAGCCGGTGTCGTCGTCGAGCTTCATCGCAGCCGCGCGCCGCGCCGCGCAGGCTGCCGCCGCGCAGCCGCCCGAGAAGCCCGCCCGCGGCGTCAAGGCCGCGATCGCAGCGCGCACCAAGGACAAGGCTCAAGGAAAAGCACAGGCCGCAGGTTCGGAAGGCGGCTCGACCATCACGTCGAAAATCCGCTCGCTGCTGGTCGGCGCCAGCGTGGTCGTGATCGTGCTCGGCACTTTCAAGATGGCGATGAACCTGCTCGACGGCGGCAGCCCGCCGCCGGCGCCGCAGGCGATGGAAAATACGAGCCAGCCGGCACCACAAGCGCCGCCGCCGGCCGAGAGCAAGCCCGCCGCGCCCGAGCAGGTCACCCCATCGATGACCTCGCCGACGCCGATCGGCAAGCAGTCCCTGAACAATGCTGCGCCAGCGAACTCCGGCAGCACGGCTTCGGTCGAAATTCCCGCGCCCGCTGCGGCAGCCTCGCCGGCTGCGGCGAACAGCGACGTCACCGGCGCGCTGTCGGGCGCGAGCCGTGCGCGGCTCGGTGTCGTCCAGATCCCGCCGAGCGAGAAGCTGCCTGACGGCATCGCCGGTCCCGCCCTGCGCGTCGCTGCAATGAAGGGCGATGCGACGGCGGCCTATGAGATCGGCGTGCGCTTTGCCGAGGGCAAGGGCGTGCCTGCAAATTACGACGAAGCCGCGAAGTGGTACGACCGCGCATCGCAGGCCGGCGTGGTGCCCGCGACCTTCCGCCTCGGCACGCTCTATGAAAAGGGCCTCGGCGTGAAGAAGGACGCCGACATCGCTCGCCGTTACTACACGCAAGCCGCCGAGCGCGGCAACGCGAAGGCGATGCACAATCTCGCGGTGCTCGATGCCGACGGCGGCGGACGCGGCGCCAACTACAAGAGCGCGGCGCAGTGGTTCCGGAAAGCCGCCGATCGCGGTGTCGCCGACAGCCAGTTCAACCTCGGCATCCTCTATGCGCGCGGCATCGGCGTGGAGCAGAACCTGGCCGAATCCTACAAATGGTTCACCCTCGCCGCCGGGCAGGGCGACGCGGACGCGGCGACCAAGCGCGACGACGTCGCCAAGCGTCTCGACCCGCAATCGCTCGCCGCCGCCAAGCTCGCGATCCAGACGTTCAGCGCGGAGCCGCAGCCCGACGACGCCGTCAACGTCCAGACACCCGCCGGCGGCTGGGACAGCGCCCCGCAGGCGACCGCAAGGCCCGCCCCGAAGCCGGTCGCGACGAAGAAATCAGCGTCAGCGGCGCATTGAGCGCGGACAAGTTAACCAAAGAGCGTCCGCATTCTCCTTCGTCGTCGCCCGGCTTGACCGGGCGACCCAGTATTCCAGAGACGCTCGTCAGATAGCTCGCTCTCACACCAACCGCCGCGGCGTACTGGATACCCCGGTCAAGCCGGGGCATGACAGCGGAGCAAGATCACGGCGCCTCGATCACTGTCGGCACGCCGGGCTCCAGCAGCCTCAGCCGCGGTCCGAATCCCAGCACATCAAACGTCTTGCGCAAATCCTCGCCGTTCTGGCGGAAATGCGCCCAGCCTTCGGTGTGCACGGGCACGATCATGGCATCGGGAAAAGCGCGCGCGGTTTCGATGGTGTCGTTGGTGTCCATGGTGAGATGGAACGGGCCGCGAGTCTGCGCGGCGCCGGCGAAGGGCATCACCACACCGCATTTGAAGCGGCGCGCGACTTCGGCGACGCCGTCGAACCAGGTGGTATCTCCGCTGATATAGACGGGACGCGTATCCTTGCGGCTCGACTGCACCACGAAGCCGATGACGTCGCCCGACAGCGGCTCGATGCCGGCAGGACCGTGACGCGCCGGCGTCGCGGTGATGGTCAGCGTGTTGCCGTCGTCGTCCTTCAGATGCGCGGTCGCCCAGGGCGCGAGGCCTTCGACATCGCCACCGAGGCGTTTTGCGCCAGCCTCCGTGGTCAGCGCGCGTGGCGCTTTGAGCACAAATTCGCGGCCGGATTTGTCGAGATTGTCCGAATGCTGGTCGTGGCTGAGCAGCACGGCATCGATGGGGCCGATCGCATCGGCCTTCATCGCCGGGCCGACGGTCTTCTCCAGCTTCACATGCGGCAATTGATAAGCGCCGGGCGCATCGAAGGTGGGATCGGTGAGCAGGCGAAAGCCGTCGATCTCGATCAAGGCGGTGGGACCGCCGATCAGGGTGATGGAAACGGGCATGGGAACTCCTCTTACGCGGCGGGCTTTGCGGGACGCGTCACCAGGTAAATGCCGAGCGCCACCGGAATGATCCCCAGCAGATCGCGCGCCTCGACATGTTCGCCGAGCACGATGAAGGCGAACAGCATGCCGAGCGGCGGCATCAGGAAATGATAGGCACTGGCCGCGGTCGCGCCACACACTTTCAGGAGATGAAACCAGAGCCAGTAAGCGAGGATCGAGCCGCCGAGCACGAGGAACGCGAAGGCGCCGATCAGGCTTGGGGTGACATCGATGGCGTGGACATCCGCGAAGGTCAGCGCGACCGGCGTCAGCACGATGCCGGCCGCGAGATTCTGCACGCCGTTGCCAATCCACAGGCTTCCCTTCGGCGCGAGCAGCTTGAACAGGATGGTGCCGGCGACGATGGAGGCGAGCGAGGCCAGCGTGAAGAGGATGCCGTGCAACGAATCGGTGCCGACCGAGAGCCGGTGCCAGACAATCAGGGTGACGCCGATGATGCCGAGCAACAGGCCGCTGGCCTTGCGCCAGGTCATGCCCTCGCCAAGCAGCAGCGCAGCAAGTGCGGCGGTGAACACCGGATTGGCCGAGACGATCAGGCCGCCGAGGCCGGCGGAGACCGATTGCAGGCCGGTGTAACCGAGCCCGAGATAGAGCGCGTTGTTGGCAATCCCGAGCACGGCGAAGATCACCGCATCGCGCCACGACAACGACCAGTCGCCGCGGATAGAAGTGGTACCGAGGATCAAAATGCCGGCGAGCG
This sequence comes from Bradyrhizobium zhengyangense, assembly GCF_022012555.1. Lineage (NCBI taxonomy): Bacteria > Pseudomonadati > Pseudomonadota > Alphaproteobacteria > Hyphomicrobiales > Nitrobacteraceae > Bradyrhizobium > Bradyrhizobium zhengyangense. The sequence goes on from NZ_JAKLTZ010000006.1 coordinate 273,859, forward strand.
AGAAGCGCGCGGCGAGCAGGATCAACGGCGGGCAATGGGTGACGCCGATCTTGCCGGCGACGAAGGCATAGCTCCAGAGCAGGCAGAACAGACCGATGGCGAGCGGCAGGGTGTTGAACCGGCTCCGGGGAGCGGAAAGCGAAGTGGCGAGGGACATGAGGCATTCTCGGATATTTTTCTTCTGGCCCTCGATCTAGGGACCGCCCTTGCCATTTGGAAATTAAATGATTAACTCGAAATCAGTGGATTTTCGAATGAGGCCATCCATGCTCGATCTGGAGCTTCTGCGCAGCTTCGTCTCGGTGGTCGAGGCCGGCGGCTTCACCCGCGCCAGCGAGCGCGTTCACCGCACGCAATCGACGGTCAGCCAGCAGATCAAGCGGCTGGAGGAGGATGTCGGCCAGGTGCTGCTGCACCGGGACGGCAAGGACGTGCGCCCGACCGAGGCCGGCGAGCGGCTGCTCTCCTATGCGCGGCGATTGCTGGCGCTGGCGGAAGAAGCGCGCGACGTGTTGCGCGAACCCGACGGCGGCGCAGTCCGGCTCGGCATTCCCGAAGATTTCGCGGCGTACCGTCTGGCAAAATTGCTGGGCGCGTTCGCACGCTCGCATCCGAACCTGCGGCTCGACGTGCGCGCCGACCAGAGCAAGAACCTCGCCCGCGATCTCGAACGCGGCGAACTCGATCTCGCGCTGTTCAAGCGCGCGGCCGGCGGCAAGGATGCGATCGCGGTGTGGCCGGAGGAGGTGCACTGGGTCACCAGCAAAAGCCATCCCGTCGACGTCAACCTGCCGTCAGTGCCGCTGATCGGCTTTCCGCTCGGCTGCCTCTACCGCGCCGGCGCCATCCACGCGCTGGAAAGCGCCGGCCGCGCCTGGCACATGTCCTACATGTCGTCGAGCCTCGCCGGCATCCAGGCCGCCGTCGCTGCCGGCATGGGGCTGAGCATTTTGTCCGAGATGTCGATTCAATCGGATCACCGCGTCCTGACGGCGAAGGACGGCTTCGCGCCGATCAACAAGACCGAGGTGGCGCTGATGGCCGCGCCGAATGCAAGCTCCGCGACGCTGCGGCTGGCGGATCGGCTCGCGGAGTTCTGCGAGGACGTGCAGGCGAAGGCGGCGTAGGCGCCACGAGGCCGGTGCGTTCCCTCCCCCCTTGTGGGGGAGGGAGCGCAGTTGTGCGCGTCGCGAGAGTCGTAACCCAAATGAGGAGCGCGGCCCTCAGTAACACCTTGACGCCGCATGCACGCGGCGATCGCCGAGCAAATGCGCGACGGGCCGGCGGTAAGGCGCGCAAGCCTCTAGCCTATCCTCAAGCGGTGAGCGCGCCGTAGTTCCACCGCTCGGTCCACCAGGGCCACGCCGCGGGGACGAAATGCCAATTGACTCGTCCCTAAGTTGCAGAGCAAAATTTGCTCACCGGCGCAACCCGCCGATCCCCAGACGTCCATTGCATGTCGACAAATTTCATTTGGGGGACGCAAGTGAGGACGCTCAAGCTCGCAGCCCATGACATGCGCCACGCCGTGCGCGACAAACTGTTTCGTAACAACCAGCCCATAGCGGTCAATCTGCGCTATGCACTGTACCATGCAAAAGCTCGCAGACACTGGAAGCCGAGGGGCATTGGGTCGTCGGACGCGGCGCTTGCGAAGGAGTTCAGCGAGAACGGCTATCTCGCCCTGCCGCCGGCCGCGGCCTTCAACGGCAGCGACGTGGCGCACCAGACAGATGAGCTCTTCGCGAAGCCAGCGAATTGCCACACGTTGATGGACGGTGCGTTCCGACTGATCGACGGCATCGAGCGCCTGCCATCGGTCATGAATGTGTTTGACGCGCAGCTCGAGCACGTGCTCGAAAGCTACTTCCAGTCGCACTTCAAGATTTTCGGCGTCTATTTCTACAGGATCGTGCCGACACCGACGAAGCCGCAGTCGAGCTTCCTCTGGCATCTGGACAATTGTCCGGGTCCCGAGATCAAGCTGATGGTCTATCTCGACGACGTCACCAACGACACGGGCGCTTTCCGGCTCAAGAAAAAGGCGCTGACCGACCAGCTGCGGTCCAAGGGCTTCCGCAATCGCAACCAGATCCAGCGCGTCCAGGCCGACCTGGAGAACGGCGCGACCACGGAAATCATCGAAGGGCCGCCCGGCACGCGCATCCTGTTCGAGAACGGGAAGGTGCTGCACAAGGCTACGTCCCCGCTGCGCGAACATCGCGACGTCGTGTCGTTCGTGATCCTTCCGTCGGACATCCCGTGGCGGGTTCATTTCGCCCGTCACCGGCACCTCGTCTCGACCAACGCCGGCGCGTGCGTCGACCCTTGGACCGACAAGCCGGAACAGGTGGGCTACGACTGATGAGGCAGTGAGCGCGCCGTAGTTTTTCCAGCGCCTGGCGATCCGCCCATCTGCTCGGCTGACCCACCCTACGAGAGCGCGGCCCTTAGTAACACCTTGACGCGGCGATCGCGTGCACGCGGCGGTCGCCGAGGAGATGCGCGACAAAGCCGTTTCTCGGAAAGATCTTCGCAAACGCGGCGTCGCGGATGCTCAGCCCGCCGGCATAGGCGCCGAAGGCGGGCATCACGGCGCGCAGGCCGTCGCTGGCGAAACACCGCCGCTCCATCGAACGGCCGCGCGCGGAGACGCGGGCCTTGGGGTGGAGATGGCCGGCGATCTCGCCAGGCGCACCTGATGGTTCGTGGCGGAAGGTGATCGGTCCAATAGCGACTTCGTCGGCGATGGTGCCGCCGAGATCGCGCGGCAGCATCGGATCGTGATTGCCTGAGATCCAGATCCAGTCGCGCCCGGTTTGGAGCGCGGCGACGGCGGCGCGGTCGTCGGCCGAGAGGCGCTCGTACGCGGAACGATCGTGAAAACTGTCGCCGAGCGCGATGACCGTCCTGGGATTATGGCGGGAGATGACAGCAGCGAGACGGCTGAGCGTTGCCAGCGTGTCGTAAGGCGGCAGCAGCACGCCGCGCGTGGCGAAGCTGGACCCTTTTTCGAGATGCAGATCGGAGACGACGAGCAGGTTCTGCTCGTCCCAGAACAGCGCGCCGGAGAGATCGGCGGCGAAGGTCACATCGCTGATGCTGACCCTGGATACGCGCATGTCCCCGTCATCTCCTGAAACCAGCGCACCCACCGTCACGTCAAAACCTGCTCTATCCCATCGCTTCCTTGACCAGCTCGTTGGCGGCTTCCGCCAACAGCTCGTCTGCAGCTTCGCCATAAACTGACTCGCGGCCGATTTCCAGCATCACGGGGACGGCGAGCGGGGAGACATGATCGAGTTCCCGGTGGGTGATGCGGCCCTGGATGCGCATCAGCATGTCGCTCAGGCGGCGCAGATCGAGCAGGCCGGTGGCAGCATCCGCGCGGGCAGCACGCAGCAGCACGTGATCGGCCTGGTGCTTGCGCAAGACATCGTAGACGAGGTCAGTCGAGAACAGCACCTGGCGGCGGCTCTTCTCTTCGCCGGTGTGGCGGCGCGCGATCAGGCCGGAAATGATCGCGCAATTGCGGAACGTGCGCTTCATCAGGGCGGATTCGGCGAGCCAGGCCTCGAGGTCATCACCGAGCATATCAGGATTGAACAGCGCGTTGAGATCAATGCGGCCATCCCTGATCATGAAGGAGAGATCGCCAAGCCCCCAGATCGCCACCGCATATTCGTTGGCGACGAAACCGAGCGGACGGGCACGCGCGCGCTCGAGCCGGCGCGTCAGCAGCATGCCGAGGGTCTGATGCGCGAGGCGGCCTTCGAAGGGATAGCAGACGATGTAATGCTTGTTGGCGCGCGGGAAGCTTTCGACCAGCAGCTCGCGCACGCCGGGCACGCGGCTGACGTCCTTTTGCAGCGACAGCCAGTCGCGCACCTGCTCCGGCAAGCCCTTCCACGCCCTGAAGTCGTCGAGCAGACGGCGGACGCGTTCGGCGAGATAGGTCGAGAGCGGGAACTTGCCGCCCATATAGGACGGCACTTTCGGGTCCTTGTCATGCGCGCGCGAGACATAGACCTGATCCTCGACCAGGGTCTCGTAACGCACCACCTCGCCTGAGAACACGAAGGTGTCGCCGGGCGAGAGGCCTTCGATGAAAGCCTCCTCGATCTCGCCGAGCAGACGGCCGCCACGCGCGATCACACCCGTGGAGCCGTGACCTCCACCGCGCGAACGCACCAGCCGCACTTTCAGCATATCGTCTTCGACGATGGTGCCGACATTCATCCGGTAGCTCTGCCGCACTTTTGGATTGGCGACGCGCCAGCGGCCCTGCTTGTCCTGCTTGATGCGGGCGAAGCGCTCATAGGTCTTCAGCGCGTAACCGCCGGAAGCGACGAAATCGACGACGTCGTCGAAATCCTGCCGCGACAGGTCGGCGTAAGGCGCGGCGGTGCGGACCTCGGCATAGAGTTCATCGGAGAGGAACGGCTCGCCACAGGCACAGCCGAGCACGTGCTGGGCCAGCACGTCGAGCGCGCCGGTGCGCAAGGGCGGCGTGTCCTGCGCATTCTCCGCGATGGCGTCGATGGCGACGCGGCACTCCAGCACCTCGAAGCGGTTTGCGGGCACCAGAACCGCGCGCGAGGCTTCATCGAGGCGGTGGTTGGCGCGGCCGATACGCTGCATCAGGCGCGAGGAACCCTTGGGCGCGCCGATATTGACGACGAGATCGACGTCGCCCCAATCGACGCCGAGATCGAGCGAGGAGGTGCAGACCACGCCGCGCAGGCGCCCCGCCGACATGGCATCCTCGACCTTGCGACGCTGGGCGACGTCGAGCGAGCCGTGATGCAGCGCGATGGCAAGGCCGTCGTCGTTCATGCTCCAGAGATTCTGGAACAGCATCTCGGCCTGGCTGCGGGTGTTGACGAAAACCAGCGTAGTCTTGTTCTGCTTGATCAGCTCGTAGATTTCAGGGAGCGCGTGACGCGCGCTGTGGCCGGCCCAGGGCAGCCGCTCGCGCGTGTCGAGCATCTCGACCTCCGGCGGCGCGGCGCCGCCGGCGACGACGATGTCGGCCGCTCGCTCCTTGCCCTCGGGCTGCGGCACCAGGAAGCGCGCGAGCTGGTCCGGCTCGGCCACGGTCGCCGACAGGCCGATCGCGCGCATCTGCGGCGCGAGGCGCCACAGCCGCGCAAGGCCGAGCGAGAGCAGATCGCCGCGCTTCGACGTCACCAGCGCATGCAGCTCGTCGAGGACGATACGCTTGAGCGAGGAGAACAGGAACGGCGCGTCGTCGGAGGAGAGCAGCAGCGCGAGCTGCTCGGGCGTGGTCAGCAGGACATCAGGCGGATAGCGCCGCTGTCGTTGGCGGCGCGACACCGGCGTGTCGCCGGTGCGGGTCTCGACCTTGATCGGCAGGTTCATCTCCGCGATCGGCCGCTCCAGATTGCGGGCGATGTCGACGGCGAGCGCTTTCAGCGGCGAGATGTAGAGCGTGTGCAGGCCGGCGCTGCGCTGAACGCTACGGCCGGTGGAGACCACGGATTTCGCGGGAGAAGTCGGCGCAGTGCTCAATTCCACCAGCGTCGGCAAGAATCCCGCCAGCGTCTTGCCGGCGCCGGTCGGCGCGATCAGCAGTGCCGAACGGTCCTCGCGCGCCTTCGCCAGCAGCGCGAGCTGATGCTCGCGCGGCGACCAGCCGCGGGCCGCGAACCATTGCTGGAAGCGGTCGGGCAGCAGCGCGGCCGGCTCGGCCGGGATTTTGAGGATGCGGGGCGGCACGGCGTAAGAGGTAAGCCGTGGGACAGGGTTCGTCGAGGGGTGGGCGCCACGACGAACTCCCAAAGGGTGGGCAAAGCGGAGCGTGCCCACCATTCGGTTGTGATCGGAGAGAGATGGTGAGCCCGGCGCAAGGGCGCCCTTGCCCATCCTACGGCATCTCGATCGTGGCGACCCGCTACTCCACCACCGGCTTGTCCGAGACCTCCCAGTCCTTGCCGTTGAAGACCTGGATGAACAGCGTCTTCATCGGCGTGTAGTCGTCGGGCGTGTAGCTGTAAGTGACGCCGTCGAGGAAGAAGGGCGAGTGGAAGCCGTTGAGGTTCGATGCCTGCTTCAGCACGTTGGCCCGCGTCAGCTCATCGCCGCAGCGGCGCAGGATCTCGCCCATGGTGACGGCCTGGCCGTAGCCGGCATAGGCGATGGTGTTGTCGGGCGCGATATTCGGCAGATATTTCTTGCGCAGCTCCTCGAACGCCATGGGGCCCGCATCCTTTTCCCAACGGCCGGGCCCGGCATCCTTCGCATAGCTGATCGAGACGATGTCCTTGGCATTTTCGAAGCCGGCGGCACTGAGGATGGATTTGCCGGTCGAGCCGGCCGAGAGCAGCTGCAGCGGCTTCCAGCCGAGTTCAGCCACTTTCCGGATCGACTGCGACGACGCCTTGCCGGTGGAGATGTTGTAGAAAACGTCGGCGCCGGATTTGGAGAGATTGATCAGCTGGGAATCGACCGTCGGATCGGTGAGATCGTAGGTCTGCTCCATGATCACCTGGGCAGTGCCGCCGGCATCGGCCAGCACCTTCTTGAAGGGCCCAAGGAAGTCGCGGCCGAAATCGTCGTTCTGGTAGAGGATGCCGATCTTGGCATTCGGCTTCACGCCAACGACATGCCGCGCCAGGATGCGCGCTTCGGTCGGATACAGCGGCAGGCCCGCCATCGTCCATTTGAACTCTTTCGGGTTATTCCACTTCGAGGCGCCGGTGTTGAGCAGCAGCTGCGGCACGCCCTTGGAGTTCAGATATTTGTGCACGGCGGTCTGCGGCGCTGTGCCGAGCGAGCCGTAGAGCGCCAGCACCTCCTCCTGCTCGACCAGGCGCCGCGTCGCCTCGACGCATTTCGGCGCGCTGTAGGCGTCGTCGAGCGTGAGGAAGTTGACCTTGCGTCCGTTGATGCCGCCGCCTTCGTTGAGCATCTGGAAATAGGCCTCGCCGACGCGCCCGAGCACGCCGTAGAGCGAGCCGGGGCCGGAATGCGGCACGGTCTGCCCGATCTTGATCTCGGTGTCGCTGGCGCCGGAATCGTATTTCTTCTCCGCGGCCCAGACGTAAGGCGCCGGCAGAACGGATGCGGCGATGGTGGCGAATGCGGCGGCGCTGACATCACGGCGCGATGGATTCTTGGTCATTGTTTTGTCTCTCTCCCTGGTGCGCGCATTGTGCTGGGAACGCAGCGCAGCTCGCAAGCAGGAAGTCGTCGGTTTGCGACGCAATGACGCTTAAATTGCCGGGTACTTAGCGCCTAGACTCAAGTTTTCTCGGCGACGATGACGAGGCCGCGCACCGGCTCGTTGTTCTCGTTGCGCGGCGAGCACGGCTCCAGCGTGAGCAGCTTCAGCCCGGCCTTCGCAATCGCACCCCGCGCATATTCCGCCGAATGGGCATAGCGCAGGCCTTCGCCGAGCACGATGCCATCGCCGTCATGCGTCTCCAGCGTGAAGGCGAGCACCCCGCCGGAGACGAGCACGCGCTTGGCCTCGGTGAGCACAGGCGCGAGATCGGAGAGATAGACGAACGCATCAGCGGCAACGACGAGGTTCGCACTTGCGTCGGGCTTGGTGCGCAGGCCCTCGATCATGTCGGCGACCTCGAGCTCGGCATAGAGCCCGGTGGCGCGCGCCTCCTTGATCATGCCTGATGACAGATCGATGCCGATGAAATGGTCGACCTGTTTTGCAAAAGCCGCCGCCGCAAGGCCAGTGCCGCAGCCGAGATCGATGGTGCGCTTGAAGAAGGCGGGCTTCCTCGCCGCAACGCGCGCGGCCAGCACGGCCTTGAAGATCAGCGCGGGGGCGCGATAGCCGAGATCGTTGATCAGCGCGTGCTCGAAGCGCGGCGCGTATTGATCGAACAGCGCCTGCACATAGGCCTTGGGCATCTCCGCCATCTCGGCGTCACCGAGCCGCATCAAATGCAGGCCGGCGCCGTGCTGATCCTCGGGGTCGGATCGCCGCGCTTCTCGGAACGCCGCGATCGCCTTGTCGCGCTCGCCGAGCTGCTGGCGGATCTCGCCGAGCGTGAACCAGGCCGAGGTGAAATTTGGCGCGAGCTCGATCGCCTGCTCCAGGAGATCGGCGGCGGCGGGCAGATCGCCCTTGAGCTGGAGGTCGCGCGCGAACTCGAAACGGCGGTCGGCCATGAGATCGCCGGAGGTCAGGAACAGGCGGAGCGGCATTGGGAACCAGGTGGTGACTCGAAGATGCGGTCGAGCGACCTATATAGCAGGGCATGCGCCCGCAAGACATCCTGCTGCCAACTGCTGACGGCCTGTGCTGCAAGCCCGGCGGCTTCCATATCGACCCCGTCCGCCCGGTCGAGCGTGCCTTGATCACCCACGGCCATTCCGACCACGCTCGCGCCGGTCATGGCGCCGTGCTGGCGACGCAGGAAACGCTCGACATGATGCGGCTGCGCTATGGCGAGAATTTTGCCGGATCGACGCAGGTCATCAGCTATGGCGAAGAGATCCGGCTCGGCGACGTCAAGGTCAAGTTTCACCCGGCCGGCCATGTGCTCGGTTCGGCGCAGATCGCGGTCACCTGCAAGGACACCTGCATCGTCGCATCAGGCGACTACAAGGATGCGCCCGACCCCACCTGCGTCCCGTTCGAACTGGTGCCCTGCGACGTCTTCATCACCGAGGCCACCTTTGGGCTGCCGGTGTTTCGCCATGGCGATGCGAGCGACGAGGTGAAAAAGCTGCTGGCCTCCGTCGCGCTGTTTCCCGAGCGCGCGCATCTCGTCGGCGCCTATTCGCTCGGCAAGGCCCAGCGCGTGATCGCACTGCTGCGCAAGGCCGGCTATGACGCGCCGATCTATCTGCATGGGGCGATGGAGAAGATCACCGAGTACTATCAGAGCCGCGGCATCAATCTCGGCGAGCTGCGGCCGGTGATGGGCACGAAGAAGGCGGCACTCGCCGGCACCATCACGCTGGCTCCGCCGTCGGCGACGTCGGATATCTGGGCCCGGCGCTTCCCCGACCCCGTCACTGCCTTCGCCTCGGGCTGGATGCGCGTGCGCGCCCGCGCGCGGCAGGGCGGTGTCGAACTGCCGCTGGTGATCTCCGATCATGCCGATTGGGACGGCCTCACCGCGACCATCGCGGCGACCGGCGCCGGCGAGATCTGGGTCACCCACGGCCAGGAAGATGCGCTTGTGCACTGGTGCAAGACGCAAGGCCTGCGCGCGCGGCCGCTCGATCTCGTCGGCTATGGCGAGGAAGAGGAGAGCGAGCCGCCAGCTCCAGGCGAGGCCGAAGCATGAACCGCTTCGCCGAGTTGCTCGACCGCCTCGCCTACGAGCCCGGCCGCAACAACAAGCTGCGGCTGCTGCAAGGCTATTTCCGCGAGGTCGGCGATCCCGACCGCGGCTACGCGCTGGCCGCACTCACCGGCGCGCTCAGCTTCAAGCACGCCAAGCCCGCGCTGATCCGCGACCTCATTGCCGCGCGCACCGATGAGGTGCTGTTTGGGCTGAGTTACGACTATGTCGGAGATCTCTCCGAGACGGTGGCGCTGATGTGGCCGAAGGCCGCGATGGCGGCCCACAACAACCCGCCTCCCCCTACCCTCACCGAGGTCGTCACCACGCTCCGCACGCTCGGCAAGAGCGAGCTGCCGAAGCAGCTCGAGCGCTGGCTCGACGAGCTGGATGAGACCGGCCGCTGGGCGCTGTTGAAACTCGTCGCTGGCGCCATGCGCATTGGCATTTCCGCGCGTCTGGCCAAGACCGCGGCCGCCGCGCTCGGCGGCAAGGATCCGCATGAGGTCGAGCTGATCTGGCCGGGCCTCGCGCCACCCTATCTCGATCTGTTCGCCTGGCTGGAAGGCCGCGCGGAAAAGCCTGTCAATCGCGACCCCGCGCCGTTCCGCCCGGTCATGCTCGCGCATGCGATCGAGGACAGTGATTTCGCGAGCCTCGATCCCGCCGACTACATCGCCGAATGGAAATGGGACGGCATCCGCGTGCAGGCGGTCGCCGGCCGCGACGACCATGGGCACATCACTGCGCGGCTCTATTCGCGTACCGGCGAAGACATCACCGGCAGCTTTCCGGATCTGGTGCCGTCGCTGCGCCTGCCGGGCGCAATCGATGGCGAGCTGCTGATCCTGCGCGAAGGGCGCGTGCAGAGCTTTAACGTTCTGCAACAGCGGCTCAACCGCAAGATCGTCTCGCCAAAGCTGATCAAGGAATTTCCGATCCATCTGCGCGCCTATGATCTGCTCGGCGACGACGAGAACGATCTGCGCGAGCTGCCGTTTGCTGACCGGCGCGAGCGGCTGGAGACCTTCATCGCAAAGCTTGGCGACCCGCGCATCGATCTCTCACCCACCGTCCCCTTCGCAAGCTGGGACGCGCTCACTGCTGCCCGCGCCGATCCCGCGAGCGCCGGCGCGGGCGAGGATGCCGACGCCGTCGAGGGCGTGATGCTGAAGCGGCGCGATGCGCCCTATCTGCCGGGACGGCCGAAAGGCCAGTGGTGGAAGTGGAAGCGCGATCCGCACATCATCGACGCGGTGCTGATGTATGCGCAGCGCGGCCACGGCAAGCGCTCGTCCTACTACTCCGACTACACCTTCGGCGTCTGGACCGAGACCGAGAATGGCGACGAGCTGGTGCCGGTCGGCAAAGCCTATTTCGGCTTCACCGACGAGGAGCTGCTGCAGATCGACCGCTTCGTCCGCCGCAACACCACGGAAAAATTCGGCCCCGTCCGTCATGTCGTGCACGAAGCGGACAAGGGGCTGGTGCTGGAGGTCGCGTTCGAGGGCCTGCAGCGCTCGCCGCGGCACAAATCCGGCGTCGCCATGCGTTTTCCCCGCATCAGCCGCCTGCGCTGGGACAAGCCGCCGCGGGAGGCCGACCGGCTGGAGACGCTGGAAAAAATGCTGAAAGCGGACGAATCCCTACCAACAATTAAGGTTGCGGCGTCCGCCGACGGTCATTGACGGTCCATTGCGGGTTCCCCATGTCCCCCGCCGTGACCTATAATCGGGGCGAATCCCCACGAGGAGTTTGAGATGGTCCAAGACGTCAGAGATTTGCCGGCGGGCCACAGCGATGGCCTGCACCGCTTTCTCGGCGGCTCGCCGCTGGCGGTCGCGTTTCGCCTGGTGCTGCTCTCGATCCTGGTTGGCGTCGTGCTGGCGGCGATCGGCTTCGATCCGTGGAACATCCTCATCAGCATTCGCCTGCTGTTCCAGCGCATCTGGGATCTCGGCTTCGATGCCGTGAACTGGCTGTGGCGCTACTTCCTGCTCGGCGCCGTCATCGTGATCCCGATCTGGCTGCTGTCGCGCATCTTCGGTTCACCGCGACGCTAAGTCTGGCTCAGGAGGCTAGCGGCCGATGCAACTGCGTTTTGTCGGCTGCGGCGACGCCTTCGGCTCCGGTGGCAGGCTCAACACCTGCTTTCACGTCTCGGGGCGCGAAGCCAATTTCCTGATCGATTGCGGCGCGTCGGCTTTGCCGGCGCTGAAGCGGCTCGAGATCGAGCGCAACGAGATCGACCTCATCCTCATCACGCATTTCCACGGCGACCATTTTGCCGGGCTGCCGTTCTTTCTGCTCGACGCGCAATTCTCGCGGCGGACACGACCGCTGACGATCGCAGGCCCGCAAGGCATCGAGACACGGCTCGCCCAGGCGATGGAAGTGCTGTTCGAGCACTCCTCCAAGACCAAGCACCGTTTCGAGCTGAACCTGGTCGAACTCGTCCCCGGACAAAGCCAGAGCTTCGGCGCAGTCAATGTGACGCCTTACGCCGTCGTGCACGGCGAATCCGGCGGGCCCTTCCTCGCCTACCGAGTCGAGGCCGAGGGGCGCACGCTCTCCTACAGCGCCGACACCGAATGGACTGATACGCTCATTCCGCTGGCGCATGGCGCGGACCTTTTCATCGCCGAGGCCTATATGTACGAGAAGGTGGTCAAGAACCATCTCAGCCTGAAGACCTTGGAACAGCATCTTCCTACCATTGGCGCCAAACGTCTCGTGCTCACCCATATGAGCGACGACGTGCTGTCGCGTCTCGACGCGATCGAGCATCTGGCGGCCGAAGACGGCATGGTGCTGGTGTTCTGACATGCACGCGCCCGTCCATCCCAGGGTCGGCTCCCGCCAGGTCTTCGCCATCGCCGGTCCCGCGATGGTCGCAAACCTCACCACGCCGCTGATCGGCGTGGTCTCGACCACTGCGATCGGCCGGCTCGACGATGCCGCTCTGCTTGGCGGTGTCGCGATGGCCTCTGTCATCTTCGACTGCCTGTTCTGGCTGTTCGGCTTCCTGCGCATGAGCACGCTCGCCTTCACCGCGCAGGCGCTCGGCGCCGGCGAGACGCGCGAAGAGACCGTGATCCTGGTGCGCGGCTTCATCGTCGCCGGCCTGATCGGCGGTGCGCTGATCGTGCTGCAACTGCCGCTGGCCGGCGTGCTGTTCGATCTGATGGGCGGCAGCGCGGGCGTGACGCACGCCGCAAAAACCTATTTCATGATCCGGATCTGGTCGTCGCCCTTCGCGTTCGCCAACTACGTCATCCTCGGCTGGCTGGTCGGACAGGCCCGCGCCAATCCGGCGCTCGCGGTCCAGGTCGTCATCAACCTCATCAACATGGCGGCGACGATCCTGCTGGTGCTGGTCTACGACACCGGCATCGCGGGTGCGGCGATCGCCGCGCTGCTGTCGGAGGGCATCGGCTTCGCCCTCGGCGTCATCGTCTGCCGGCGCTATGCCTATGGCGGCTTTGCCGTGCCCCGCGCGACGCTGTTCGACCGCGCCAAGCTGATGCGCCTCTTGGCGGTCAATTCCGACATCATGATCCGCACTGGGGCGCTGATCACCGTATTCCTGTTCTTCACCGCCAAGGGCGCGCGCGCCGGTGACGTGACGCTGGCCGCGAACTCCGTGCTCAACAATTTCCTGCTGGTCAGCGCGTTCTTCCTCGACGGCCTCGCCAATGCCGCCCAGCAGCTCTGCGGCCGCACTTTCGGCGCGCGCGATGCCAAGGGCTTTGCGGATTCGACCCGGCTGGTGCTGCTGTGGGGTCTCGGCTTCGCGCTGGTCGTCGCGGTGCTGTTCGCGCTGTTCGGGCCTGGTATCATCAACTTCATGACCGCGAGCGAGGATGTCCGCCGCGCGGCGCGCGAGTTCCTGCCGTTCATCGTGCTGGCGCCGATCCCCGGCGTGTTCGCGTTCGGCTTCGACGGCATCTATGTCGGTGCCACCTGGGCGCGCGAGATGCGCAATCTGATGCTGGCTTCGCTCGCGATCTTCCTAGGCGTGTGGTGGGCGCTGCAGTCGTTCGGCAATGCCGGACTGTGGTGCGCGCTGCTCGCGTTCTATGTCGCGCGCGGAGGGTTGCAGGGCGCGCGGTATCCGGCGCTGTACCGGGCGACGTTTTCTTCTCCTTCTCCCCGCTTGCGGGGACGAGACGAACAGAGCTCGCTCTGAGAAGGTCGGGATGAGGGGGAGTCTCCGCAAGGGCGGTGAGAGTTGGATTCGCGGAGAGTGCCCCTCACCCGGATTGCATCTTCGATGCAATCCGGCCTCTCCCCGCAGGCGGGGAGAGGCGAAGAAGCTAGATCCCCGGCCAGTCTTCCGCCGTCAGTGTCGCCGCATCGGCGCCGACAATTTCGGAGAGCGAGTCCCGACCCGTGCGCAGCAGCGTCGAGGTGAGATCGCGCTTGATCTCGTCGACGAGGCCGAGGCCCTTGTAGACCAGCGACGAATAGAGCTGGATCAGGCTCGCGCCGGCGCGGATCTTGGTCAGCGCCGCACCGCCGGAGTCTACCCCGCCGACGCCGATCAGCGGGAATGCGCCCTCGACGCGCACATAGGTCTCCGCGACCATGCGCGTCGACAGGCGGAACAGCGGCCGGCCGGACAGGCCGCCCTGCTCCTTCGCCCGCATCTCCTCGCGCAGCGTGCTCGGCCGCGCGATGGTCGTGTTGGACACGATCATGCCATCGACCTTGCGCGAGCGCGCGACCTGGACGACGTCGTCGAGCTGGGCGAGGCTCAGATCCGGCGCGATCTTCAGCAGCACCGGCGTATCGCCTGCCTTCTGCCTGACACGCTCGCGCGCGTCGATCACGCGTCCGAGCAGATCGTCGAGCAGCGCGCCCTCCTGCAGATTGCGCAGGCCCGGCGTGTTCGGCGAGGAGACGTTGACGGTGAAATAGCTGGCGACCGGCGCAAAGGTTTCGATCAGCTTGACGTAGTCGGCGACGCGATCGGGCGAGTCCTTGTTGGCACCGACATTGACGCCGACGATGCCGCCATTCGCCGCGCGCGCGGCGAGCCGGCGCAGCACGGCTTCGGCGCCGTCATTGTTGAAGCCCATGCGGTTGATGACGGCCTCGTCGCGCTCGAGCCGAAACAGCCGCGGCCGCGGATTTCCCGCCTGCGGTTTCGGCGTCACCGAGCCGATCTCGACAAAGCCGAAGCCGAGCCGCAGCAACGCGTCGGGCACCTCCGCGCTCTTGTCGAAGCCCGCGGCCATGCCGATCGGGTTCGGGAAGTTGAGCCCGAAGGCGCGCACCGCAAGCTTGGGATCGTCGGTGCGCGGCTTCACCGGCGGCAGGAAGCGCAGGCCCTGGATGGCGAGGCGGTGCGCGTCCTCCGGATCGAGCCAGCGCAGCACCGGCAGTGAGAATGCATCGAAGGCGCGGATCACGGCGCAAGCTCCGGCGTGTCGTGGCCACCATCGGAGCGGATGCTGAGGTTCATCACCGCAAGCACGGCGCCGAGATCAAGCTCGCCATAGAGATGCGGAAACAGCTCGTCATTGCGCGAGCGCTCCCAGCGCAAGCCTGCGCCAAGCGCATCGCCGTCGACCTCGACCAGGAACAGCGCGCGCTGGCCGAAATAGTGCTTGCGCAGAGTCTCAGGCACCTGGCTCGCGGTCGAGAAATGGATGAATCCGTCGCGCACGTCGTCCGCGCTGCCCCGGTACACGCCCTGCCGTTCCGCTTCGCGCCAGGCCGAGGCCAGACAGATTTTGTAGATCTTGACCACCGCTTACCGGAGCCCTGTTTGCTCGCTGAGTCAGCTCTTTGACTCTCTTGGGGTTTTTCGTCTTGTACGGGTCTCAAAACCCGGCGCGACCGTAAAGGCCGCCCCTCCCGAACTCAAGACCTCAAGCCTTTTCCGCTCCGATTTCATCGGAACGGAGCTCTAGATTCTGGGTTTGACGCGTTTTCTGGACGCGAACCGCTATCCACTTCGCTTGAAAACGCTTTCCCCGACACCCCTTGCGCGAAAAACGGAAAACCGGTTGATTTGAGGATAGTTTTCCTGAGTTGCGACGGGCTGGACCTTCCATGGTCAAACAGGCCAAAGCGCAGAGGATGCTGACCCACGACCAGATCTGGGCCGCGCTGGACCGGCTGGCCGCGCGCGCCGGACTGTCGCCATCAGGTCTTGCCAAGCGGGCCGGGCTCGACCCCACCACCTTCAACAAGTCCAAGCGCGTCACCTCCGATGGCCGCGAGCGCTGGCCCTCCACCGAATCGATTGCGAAGGCACTGGCGGCCGCTGAAGCGTCGATCGAGATCTTTGCCAGGCTGATCGATGACGACAGGGGCGACGGCCGCACGATACCGCTGCTCGGCTTCGCGCAAGCCAGCGCGAACAGCGCGTTCGACGAGCAGGGCTCTCCGTCCGGCAAGGGCTGGAGCGAGATCGCGCTGCCGACCAGTGATGACATCAGCGCCTTTGCACTGGAGATTTCCGGGGACGCGCTGATGCCGGCCTATCGCAACGGCGACGTCATCCTGGTCTCGCCTGGCGCACCGGTCCGCAAGGGGGACCGTGTGGTGGTGAAGACGAAGGCGGGCGAGATGATGATAGCAACGCTGAAGCGCCGTACGGCGAAGGCGCTGGAGTTGCAGCCGCTCGATGCGACGCTAGGAGAACGGGCGATGGCGGCGGGGGATGTGGCGTGGGTCGCACGGATCGTATGGGCGAGCCAGTGAGGCGCAAGGCTGTCGCCCCGCATCCAGTGTCGTCCCGGCGAACGCCGGGACCCATAACCACGGGGAGAAGTTTTGCGAAGGGTAGGAGTTACGCGTTCTTCGGTACGAAGACCGCGATTCCGCGATAGATCACGCGGTATGGGTCCCGGCGTTCGCCGGGACGACAGCGGAGTGTGGAGCGGCGAGCAACTCGCCCTCACGCACTCCTGGCCAGCGCACCGTCGATCATGTTCACCGCGTTCTGCACGCCGTACACCGCGACGAAGGAGCCGAAGCGCGGGCCTTTTTCCTGGCCGAGCAGCACCTGGTACAGCATGTTGAACCAATCGAGCGTCACGCCCGGGCGACCGTCCTTACCCTTCTTGACCTGGTCGAGGAATGGTTCGCGGCGGCCGATCTCGTAGACGACGTTCTGGATGTCCTCGGCCGAGGCCTCCGCCGGAAGCTGCGAGAGCGCATCGCGCAGATCCTGCAACGCGGCGCGCTCAACCTCGGTCGGCTCGCGGAACTGCTTCGTCGGCGCGACGAAGTCGCGATAGTAGTTGATGGCGTAGCCGACCATCGCGTCCAGCTTTGGATGCGTCTGCGGGCTGACGCCGGGACGATAGCGGCCGATGAAGCCCCACAGCGTCTCGGCGTTTTCCGCGTTCGACGACGACACCAGCGTGAGCAGCAGCTGGAACGTGACGGGCATATCGCCCTGCGGCGGCTTGCCGTTGTGGATGTGCCAGACCGGATTGCCGAGCTGTTGCTTGTCATCCTGCCTGAGGAAGCCGTCGATGAATTGCTGGTAGTCGTCGACCTGGCGCGGGATGACGTCGAAGAACAGCCGCTTCGCCGCCTTCGGCTCGCGATACATGAACAGCGACAGCGATTCCGGCGAGGCGTAGCGCAACCACTCGTCGATGGTGAGGCCGTTGCCCTTCGACTTCGAGATCTTCTGGCCCTTCTCGTCGAGGAAGAGCTCGTAGTTGAAGCCTTCCGGCGGCGTGGCACCGAGCGCCCGGGCGATGGCGCCGGACAGTTTTACGGAATCGATCAGGTCCTTGCCGGCCATCTCGTAGTCGACGCCGAGCGCCACCCAGCGCATCGCCCAGTCGGCCTTCCACTGACATTTTACATTTCCGCCGGTGACCGGCGTTTCGACTTCCTCGTTGGTGTCAGGGTCGACATAGGTCACCGTGCCAGCCGCGACGTCGCGGCGGATCATCGGCACCTGCAGCACGATGCCCGTGGTCTTGCTGATCGGGAGGAACGGCGAATAGGTCGCGCGACGATCCGGGCCGAGCGTCGGCAGGATGATGTCCATGATCTTGTCGTAGGCGGCGAGCATCTTCAGCAGCGTCGCATCGAAGCGGCCGGACTTGTAATAGACGGTCGAGCTCGCGAACTCGTAGTCAAAGCCGAAATGATCCAGGAACGCGCGCAGGCGCGCATTGTTGGCGTCGCCGAACGACGGATGCTCGTTCGAGAACGGATCCGGCACCGACGTCAGCGGCCGCCCCAGATATTGCGCCAGCAGATCCTTGTTCGGCACGTTGTCAGGCACCTTGCGGAAGCCATCCATGTCGTCGGAGAAGGCCAAGAGGCGCGTCTTGATCTTGTCCTCGGTCAGCACGCGGAAGGCATGACGCACCATCGAGGTGCGCGCGACCTCGCCGAACGTGCCGATATGCGGCAGGCCGGAGGGACCGTAGCCGGTCTCGAACAACACCTCGTCCTTCGGGCTCTTCTTCAGCCGCGCGACAATGGCCTTCGCCTGCTCGAACGGCCAGGCGTTGGATTGTTCGGCGAGCGCACGAAGATCGCTCGGGCTCATGTTGGGATCGATAACGGACATCAAGGGGCCTCCGGGCCGCGGAAAATAGCGATTTCCGGGCAGAATGCAAAAGTTGGCGCGACGATCGCCGCTCTGACTCCCTCGCCCGTTCTTACGGGGAGAGGGTTGGGGTGAGGGACTGCTTCCACAATCACGGTGAGAGCTGGACTCGCGGAGAGTCCCCCTCACCCGGAATTTGCTCTCGCAAATTCCGCCTCTCCCCGCAGGCGGGGAGAGGCGAGGAAGCTAAAACGGGCTCACCGAAAAATACTTCAGCCACAGGTCGGTGTAGCGGCCTTTTTCCCAGACGCGAAACAGGGCCCAGTTCAGGGCCTGGCGCAGCACGTCGTTCCCCTTGCGCACGGCGATGCCGATGCCTTCACCGAAGAAGCGGCTCTCGACGAAAGGGCCGCCGGAGAAGGCGCAGCAATCGCCTGAGTCGGTGCCGTTGATCCAGAACGCCAGCGAGATGGCGTCGCCGAAGATGAAATCGACCTCGCCCTTGCGCAAGCCGGCGCGAAGCGCGTCGTCGTTGGGATAGGCGTGCAGCTCGGCATCGGTGAACATCGCTTTCAGATAGGCCTCATGCGCGGAGCCCGCGATGACGCCGACCTTCTTGCCTTCGAGATATTCGGGCCGGATCTCCGGCATCACCGCATCCTTGCGCGAGGCGAAGCGCGCCGGCACGCGGTAATACGGATCGGTGAAATCGACACGGGCGCGCAGCTGCGGGCTCACCGCCATGGAGGCGATGATCGCATCGCCCCGGTTCGAGGTGAGCGCATCGACCAGCGTCTCGAAGCGGCGCATCTGCACGGTACAGCTGACCTTGATCTCCTCGCACAGCGCGCGTGCGAGATCGACGTTGAAGCCAGCCGGATTGCCGTCAGCGCCGGTGAAGTTGAACGGCGGGTAGTCGGTCTCGGTCAGAAAGCGGATCACGGTCAGGCGCGACAGGTCCGGCCGCTCCGGGCGCCGCCGCGGATCCCAGAAGCCTGGCACCGCCTGGGGGGCGGCTTGGGGTGCGGTCGGGGTGGTCGTCTGGGGCGCCGCGGGGGGTTGCTTGGCTGGAGCCTGCGCACTAGCGCCGGACATGCTTGCCAACAGGCACGCGGCGACAGCCAGCCCCGTCAGCAAGCCACGGACAGATTTGGACGATTTCGCCTGTTGCGATGGAGCCATCGGCCGGAAATGAATGAATTTCGTTGGGATCGGAAGGCCTTATAGACCATCCGGCCGGGAACGCGAGCGCGGAATGTGGTTACTCCGCCGTCATGCCCGCCCCCTCAGAGATACTTCTTCAAATCCGCCGCCGCCTCTTCCGGGGTCCGCTTCAGGTTGAACGGCGAGACGAACCGGCCGTCGCGGTCCATCAGGTAGATCAGCGCGGTGTGATCCATGGTGTAGTCGCCGTCCTTGGTCGGGACCTTCTTGGCATAGACCCGGTAGGAGGTGATCACCTTGGCGGTCTCGGCGGGATCGCCGGACAGGCCTTCGAGATGCGGATCGAAGCTGGAGAGATAGTCCTTCATGGTCGCGGGCGTGTCGCGCTCGGGATCGACCGAGATGAAGACGGCGTTGACCTTGTCGGCATCCTTGCCCATCGCGCGCAGCACTTCCGACATCTCGAACAGCGAGGTCGGGCAGACGTCAGGGCAATGGGTGTAGCCGAAGAAGATCAGGGTCGGCTTGCCCTTGAGGCTCGCCTCGGTGACGGCCTTGCCGTTCTGGTCGGTGAGCTGGAACGGGCCGCCGATCGCCGCCGGCTGCGTCACCTTGCTGACCCCGCCCATGGCCCAGAACAGCACCAGCAGGCCGACGACGAGGCTCGAGGCGAAGGCGGTCGCGATCACCAGCGGACGGGCAGTGGAACTCATGAGCGGAAAACTTCCTGTCGCGGGTCAGAAGCAGGCCGCAAAGCCGGTCCTGATCATTTCGAAGAACACCTGGGTGCCGTAGTGGAACCAGAGCGCGAGCGCGCCGATCACCAAAAGCCCACCGACGCCGGCCCCCGTCCACAGCAGCACGGATGGCGTGCGCCCGGCAGTGGGCGAATTGTCCTGTAGCTGACGTACCGGATGCGCTGGTTGAGCCATGACAAGGTTCGGGGCGGGGGGCCCGGGTTCCAGACCTTCAGATATGCCTTGGCCCGCCGGCGGGCAAGGCGCCGCCGGCGGGCCAAAACGATGCCGTTAGCCGATGTCAGTGAAGCAGCTGGCCCCGGGCGGAGTCGAGCTGATCAGATTGCGGCAGGGGCCGGCGCGACGGCTTGATCGCCGAGGCCTGCGCGTCGAGGTAACAGGGCTTGTACATCGCCTGAAGCTGCCTGCCTTTCAGGAACAGCATATGCGGCGTGAGGCCGCCGCGCTGTGAGATCCAGCGCTTCACCTGCGAGGGATACATCGCATAGAGCATCTGGGTGGCTTCGGGATTGGTGACGGCGCGGCCGTTGCTGCCGAAATCCCAGGCGGCGTGGAAGCCGAGGGTCGCGTTTGAGGTGACGCAGATCCGATCGCGCGGGATGGCGCCGAGGACGATGGTACAGGCGGACGCGCACAGGCCATCGATGATGACGGTGTCGCCTGATTGCCGCAGGTCCTGGTACTTGTCGACGTAGGTTCCGATCCGGCCGCCGCGGTCATCCGCGATCCGAACCACCGCGTGAGACGCCCCCATGCAAGCGATCAAACAAACCGCCGCAAGCAACCCCGTCAGAAACTTCATTGGCCCCCGCCCCAGTCGTTTCGAATCTGCGTGTCAGGTGGTGATGCGTGCCTAGCGTCGGTCGTTACCGTGGTTTTGTCTAGGCAGGCCGGCTCGATCAAAACAAATTCAAATCCAGTGTTGCGTCCGCGCTGCACTCAGGCAGCCTCAATCCCAAAGTGGAACAAGTTAACGATGCCTTACGCGACACGCCCTTGATCTCAGTTACGGCAACTGGCTTCAATTCCGGGCAACTACAGGGGGGAACTCATGGCCGGGCATTCGACCGAGCAGGCCGACGTCATTGTCGTCGGCGGAGGACTATCGGGACTGGTGGCGGCGACCGAGATCGCCGACGCCGGCAAGCGCGTGATCGTGGTCGACCAGGAAGGGGAGCAGTCGCTCGGCGGCCAGGCGTTCTGGTCGTTCGGCGGATTATTCCTGGTTGATTCGCCGGAGCAGCGTCGGCTCGGCATCAAGGACTCGTTTGAGCTCGCGATGCAGGACTGGCTCGGCACCGCCGGCTTCGATCGCGACGAAGATCACTGGCCGCGGAAATGGGCCGAGGCTTACGTCGCGTTCGCCGCCGGCGAGAAGCGCGACTGGCTGCGCGCGATGGGGCATCGCATCTTCCCCGTGGTCGGCTGGGCCGAGCGCGGCGGCTATGACGCGATGGGCCACGGCAATTCGGTGCCGCGCTTTCACGTCACCTGGGGCACCGGCCCCGGCATCGTCGAGCCGTTCGAACGCCGCGCCCGCGAGGCCGCAAAGAGCGGCCGCCTGGTCTTCAAGTTCCGTCACCGCGTCGACGCGCTGTCCGTCACCAACGGCACGGTGGACGGCGTCAGCGGCGCGATCCTCGCAGCCGATAACGTCGAGCGCGGCAAGAGCTCGTCGCGCAATGTCGTCGGCGAGTTCGCACTGAAGGCGCAGTCCGTGATCGTCGCCTCCGGCGGCATCGGCGGCAATCATGACCTGGTGCGCGCGAACTGGCCGAAGCGGCTCGGCGATCCCCCGAGATTCATGATCTCAGGCGTGCCGGAGCATGTCGACGGCCGCATGATCGGCATCACCGAGAAGACAGGCGCGCGGCTGATCAACCGCGACCGCATGTGGCATTACGTCGAGGGCATCCAAAACTGGAATCCGATCTGGCCGCGCCACGGCATCCGCATCCTGCCCGGGCCCTCCTCGATGTGGTTCGACGCCACCGGCGCCCGGCTGCCGGCGCCGCTGTTCCCGGGCTCGGACACGCTCGGGCAGCTCAATTACATCATGTCATCTGGCTATGATTATTCCTGGTTCGTCCTGACCCAGGCCATCATCAAGAAGGAGTTTGCGCTGTCGGGGTCGGAGCAGAACCCTGACCTCACGGGCAAGAGCTGGCGCATGACCTTGCGCCGCGCCACCAACAAGGGCGCGCCGGCGCCGGTGGAGGCGTTCAAGAGCCACGGTGTCGACTTCATCGTGCGCGACAAGCTCGAGGACCTCGTCGCCGCCATGAACAAGCTTGCCGGCAACGATCTGCTCAAGCTCGAGCACATCAGGACGCAGATCGAGGCGCGCGACCGCGAGATCGCCAACCCCTACGTCAAGGATGCGCAGGTGATGAACATCCACAACGCACGGCGCTACATCGGCGACAGACTGATCCGCACCGCCTCGCCGCATCGCATCCTCGATCCGGAGAAGGGACCGCTGATCGCAGTGAAGCTCAACATCCTCACCCGCAAGACGCTGGGCGGCTTCGAGACCGATCTCGACTCGCGCGTGTTCGGCGCCGAGGGAAGTGTCATTCCCGGGCTCTATGCGGTGGGCGAAGCCGCAGGCTTCGGCGGCGGCGGCGTGCACGGCTATCGCTCGCTGGAGGGCACCTTCCTCGGCGGCTGCCTGTTCTCCGGCCGCAATGCCGGCCGCGCCGCGGCGAAAGCGGTGGGCTGAACCATGCGGTGGCAGATGCGCATCTTGCTGCTTGTTGCGGCCCTCGCAGCACCGCCATCCGCATCCGCCGATACGATCGACGTCAATGGCACGATGCGCTCCTTCACCGTGCAATCGCCCACGAAGAAGCCGGCGCCGCTGGTGGTCGTGCTCCACGGCAAGACCCAGCGCGGCGCCGATATGATCGCGCGGACGGCGTGGCCGCAGGTCGCGAAGCGCGAAGGTTTTGCCGTGGTCTTTCCTGATGGCCTCAACCATGCCTGGGCCGATGCGCGGACAAAGGCCGGGCCCGAGCTGCGTGGTCCGCCTCCGGGCACCGATGACGTCGCCTTCATCGCGAAGCTCGTCGACAAGTTGGTGGCCGATGGCACGGCCGATGCCAAACGCGTCTATGTCACCGGCGTCTCCAACGGCGGCGCCATGGTGATGACGCTGGTCTGCGCGCGCGCCGATCTGTTTGTCGCCGGCGCCAGCGTGATCATGAATCTCACCGATGAGTCTGCGGTCACCTGCCACCCCTCGCGACCGCTGCCGATGCTGCTCATGAACGGCACGGCCGATCCGCTGATCCCCTATGAGGGCGGACGCGGATCGAGCTATTTTGCCGCAGACGGGTTCTGGTCAACCGAGACGACCGTGGCTTTCTGGCGCGAGCTCAATGGCTGCGAGACCGACGACGCCGATGTGACGGACATGCCCGACAAGGCGCCCGCAGACCAGTCCACCGTCACGCGGATTTCCTCGCGCTGTCCAACGGGGCACGACGTCGTGCTCTATCGCATCAACGGCGGCGGACACCGCATGCCCGGCTTTGCGCCGGATGCCCGTTTCCCGAAGGTCGCGACCGGCCTGCTCGGGCCGCAGAATGGCGATATCGACGGCGCCGAGACGATTTGGGCTTTCTTCAGCCGGTTTCGGTGAACCAGCGCATGCGTCGCCGGCCATTCATGCATGGCGGGCAACGCAAATGCGTACCGGGGGTGGCACAGCGCGGGGGGCTGCGCTAGACAGGGCCGCCATTCCCTGAAGGAGATCCCGCAAATGAGCATTCAGCGTTTTGAAACCGGCCCGCGCATGAGCCAGGTCGTCGTGCACGGCGACACCGTCTATCTCGCCGGCGTCGTCGCCAGCAACGCGGCCGGCGAAAGCGTGACCAAGCAGACTCAGGACATCCTGAAGACCATCGACGGCCACCTCGCCAAGGCCGGCACCGACAAGTCGAAGCTGCTGTCGGCCACGATCTACATCACCGACATGAAGACGTTCCAGGAAATGAACGCCGTGTGGGACGGCTGGGTCTCGCCCGGCAACACCCCGGCCCGCGCCACCGTCGAAGCCAAGCTGGCCGCGCCGCAGTACACCGTCGAGATCATGGTGACCGCAGCGAAGTAATTCGCGCAGCATCAACATGCGACCGGAGCGCGATGAGATTCTCATCGCGCTCTTTTTTTGCGGGCACATGATCTCCGAGGTAATCGATCCCTGCGCGCGAACCTTCGATAGTCCGCTCAGCCGAAACAGAACGGCGCCATCGCAGGAGAGCACCATGAGCGACCACGTCACCATCGCCCGCCGCTATATCGATCTCTGGAACGAGCGCGCGCAAGTTCGCCGCCGCGAATTGCTCAGCGAGTTCTGGACGACGGATGCAAGCTATGTCGATCCGCTGATGAAGGGCGATGGACGAGATGGCATCGATGCCTTGATATCGGGCGTGCAGCAGCGCTTTCCTGACTTCAGGTTCAGCCTGATCGGCGAGCCCAACGGTTACGGCGACCATGTCCGCTTCTCATGGGGCCTCGGCCCTGATGGCGTCGACAGTCCGATCAAGGGGACAGATTTCGCCGTGCTGAAGGACGGGCGGATCAGGAGCGTCACGGGATTCCTGGATCAGGTGCCCGCGGGCGCGTGAGGGACGAGCATCGCCTCAAACTCCGCTGTCGTCCCGGCCTTCGCCGGGACGACAGCTGTGATGTGACTCGTGCTCGGCTTAATCTACCAACCGATACGCAGCCTTCGCATTCACCCCGAATGCCTTCTCGCGCACGCTTGGCCCGAGCTTCGCCAGGCACACCTCCAGCGCGCTCTTGATCTCGCCGTAGCTGCCGGCGAGCAGGCACACCGGCCAGTCCGAGCCGAAGATCAGGCGATCCTCGCCAAAGCATTTCGCGACGTGCTGGACAAAGGGAAACAGCCGCTCGGCGCCCCAATCGTCCCACTTCGCTTCCGTCGCAAGACCTGAGACCTTGCACCAGACATTGTCGCAGGCAGCCAGCGTCGCGATGCGCTCGGACCATTCGGCGCTGCCGCCGTCGGCGATCGGCGGTTTTGCGGCGTGGTCGAGCACGAAGCGGGCTTGCGGAAAGGCCTTTGCAGCCGCGATCGCGGCAGGCAGCTCGCGGGTGCGGACGAGGAAATCGTAGGTGAGATCACGGGCGAACATTTCAGCCAGTCCGCGCCGGACGTCGTCGCGCAGCAGCCAATCGGGGTCGGCCTCGTCGTGGACCTGGTGGCGGATGCCGACCAGCTTTGAGCCGCCCGGCAAGGTGCGCAGGCGATCGATGGTATCGCCGAGCGCGGCGTCGGTCAGATCGGCCCAGCCGACGACGCCGATGACGGAGGGCGTGGCGTGCGCGACGCCCAAGAACTCCTCGGTCTCCGCGAGCGACGAGCGGCATTGCACCACGATGCTTGCATCGATGCCGTTCGCCTGCAGCAGCGGCGCCAGATCGGCGGGGCCGAAGGCGCGGCGGATCGGCGCAAGCTCAGGCGCCATCATCCAGGGGTAGTCGGCGCGCGCGGGATCCCAGAAATGCTGGTGGGCGTCGATGGGCATGGCTCACGCTCCGCCCGGCAGCGGCGCCCGGGCGTCCACGAGGTTCTTGGCGCGCAGCTCCTGCCAGAAGGCTTGCGGCACCGCGCGCTCCGACATCGCGATATTGTCGGCGACCTCGCTCGCGTTGCGCGCGCCCATCACGGCGACCGTCACAGCCGGATGGGCCATGCAGAACTGGAGCGCGGCGGCTTTCAGCTCGGTGCCATGCTTGCGGCAGAGCTGGTCGAGTTCGATCGCGCGCGACACGAGTGCCGCGCCGGCGTCCTCATAGTTGAACTTCGCGCCCGTGTGCGGATTGGCAAGGATACCGCTGTTGTAGATACCGCCGAGCAGAATGCCGATGTTCTTCGCAGCGCAGACCGGGAACAGCGCGTCCAGCGCGCCCTGGTCGAGCAGCGTGTAGCGGCCGGCAAGCAGGAAGCAGTCGACCGGGACGGCTTCGGCGAAACGCGTGAGCATTTCGCATTGGTTCATGCCGGAACCGATCGCCTTCACGGTGCCGTCGTCACGAAGCCGCATCAGCGCGCGGAAGGCACCATTGACGGCGGCATCATAATGATCGTCGGGGTCATGCACGAGCAGGACGTCGACGCGATCGAGCCCGAGGCGGTCGAGGCTCTCCTCCACCGAGCGCATCACGCCGTCATAGCTGAAGTCGAATTTCGGCCGCAGCGCAGGCGCGTCCTTGAAATGATCGTCCTCGACCGTCGTACTGTCAGGCGTGCGCAGCAAGCGGCCGACCTTGGTCGAGATCGCATAGGACTCGCGCGGCTGTTGCCGCAGGAAAGCACCTAGTCGTTCTTCCGCCAGGCCGAAGCCATAGAGCGGCGCGGTATCGAAGAAGCGGACACCTAGCGACCAGGCCTTGGCGACGGTCGCCTCCGCGTCCGCATCGCTGACCGCCGAGAACAGGCCGCCGAGCGGCGCCGAGCCAAGGCCGATTGAAGTGACATCGAGACCGTGAGCCAACTGCGTACGCTTCATTGCAATGTCCTTCCCATGCGCAAAAAGTAGCACTCCCTCCCCCGCGAGCGGGAGAGGGAGTGTAGCGCAGGAACGTTGGGCTGGTAACGTTCCTACTTCAACAGCTTGGCGACGTTATCCTTGGTCACGAGGTCGAGGCCGGTGTAGATCACTTCCGGAACCTTCTGGCCCTTCTTGATCGCGAGCAACGTGTCCATCGACTTCTCGCCCATTTCGAACGGGCGCTGGCCGGTGAGCGCGTTGGAGTAGCCGTCGCGCAGCAGCTCGAGCTGCATCTTCAGCGTATCGGCGACGACGAGCGTCAGCTTGCCGCTATCGATTTCCTTCTTGTTCTTGTTGACGAAGGCCTTGAAGCCCTCAGGCGCGAACATCGGCCAGCCGCCGACCGGAACGATCGCGGCGAGATCCGGCGTCGCGGTCCGCAAGTCCGTCATCTGCTGGACCGCAAGCGCGGAATCGTCGTTGCAGAAGGTCGGCGAACCCTGCACCTCGACCCACTTCGAGCCCTTGAGCGCCTCGCGGACGCCATCGACGCGTTCCGCAAGGTTCTTCGCACCCGGGCCACCGGAGACCATGGCGTATTTGCCGCCCTCGGGCCGGAGCTGCAGCAATTGCTTGCCCAGCGCAAGTCCGAAGTCCTTGTTGTTGGTGCCGATATAGGCGATGCGCTTGGAGCCCGGCGCGTCCGCATCAAACGTGATGACGGGGATGCCGGCCGCGGTCGCAGCCTCAATCGACTTGGTCATGGACGCAACGTCGGCCACCGAGATCGCGAGGCCATCCACCTTCTGGGTGATGAAGTCCTGGATGATCTGCGCCTGCGTCGCCGGCTCGTGCTCGATCGGCCCCTTGTAGATGCACTCGACATTGCCGAGCTCCTTGGCTCGCTTCAGGCAGCCGTCACGCGCCACGTCGAAGAACGGATTGTTCATCGCCTTGGGAACGACGGCAAACTTATAGGTCTGGGCAAGTGCCGGGGTTGCCATCATCGCGATGGTCACGCCGGCCAACAGAAGCTTCTTCATACTATTCCCTCCACACAGTGATGCCTATCCATTTGTGATGTGATGCCCCGGCAGGCGGATAGACGATCTTTCGTTGTCCTGCCGGAGTAACTGGTTAAGTGTTAAGTCATGCGCGAGCGAATGCGATCGACCAGCACGGCAAGGATGATGATCACGCCCACCAGCGTCTGCTGCCAGTAGGAGTTGACCTGCGCGAGCACGAGGCCGTTGCGGATCACCTCCAGCAGCACGCAGCCGACGATGGCGCCCAACGGACCGCCGAGGCCGCCGGCGAGGTTGGCGCCGCCGATGACCGCGGCGGCGATGACGTTGAGCTCGTAAGATGTCGCCATGTTCGCGGGCGCGGATCCCAGCCAGCCCGAGATGATGATGCCTTGCAGGCCGGCGGCGAGCGCGCAGAGCACATAGACTTCGATCTTCACGCGCACGACCGGGATGCCGGTCAATTCCGCCGCCTTCTCGTTGCCGCCGAGCGCGAAGACGTGGCGACCGAAGGTCGTATGATGCAGCACGACCGCCATCACCACGGCGAGGATCATCAGGTAGATGAACGGCGCGGGCACGCCGTATACGTCACCCGAGGTCAACGCGTAGAACAGATCCGCATCGGGCCCGCCCGGAAAGCTGCCACGGCCGTTCGAGACCACATAAGCGAGCCCGCGCACGATCGAAAGCATGCCGAGCGTGGTGACGAAGGGCGACAGCCCGAGCACCGCAATGCAGAAGCCGTTGATAATCCCGACGATGAACGCGGCGAACAGCCCGGCAAGCACCGAGATCACCAGGATCAATCCGGGCAAATTGGCGATGACCGTCTTGCCGTCCGCTGCCATGTGGACGAAATACGATCCTGGTGTCGACAGCTCGACCATGACCATGGAGGTGATCATGGCGGAAAAACACATCATCGAGCCGACGGAGAGGTCAATGCCGCCAGTGATGATGACGAACGTGATTCCGAGCGTTGCGATGGCGATGAATGAGAAATTCTTCGCCACGTTCTGCATGTTGCCCTCGGTGAAGAAGTAAGGGCTGGCAAAACGCATCACGATCATCAGCACCACGAGCGCCAGCAGGACGTAGCCAGTCTGCGAGGCAAATATGCCGCGGTGCCACCATTTGCTGCGGCCGACATTGGCGAAGGAGATCGGGTTTTCCATGGGTACGGACATTACGCCGCCTCCTTCGCGCCGGTAATGAGGGCGGTGACTTCCTCGGGGGACGTGTCGTGGATCGGCTTGTCGGCCCGCTTCTCGCCGCGGCGCATGACGATCACACGGTCGCAAACCGCGAACACGTCGGGCATGCGGTGGGAGATCAGCATCACGGCGACGCCCTGCTCCTTCAGACGGTGGATCAGGCTGAGCACCTGCTCGACCTGGCGCACCGAAATCGCGGCCGTCGGCTCGTCCATCATCACGAGCTTGGCGTTGGACAGCCGCGTGCGCGCGATCGCCACCGCCTGACGCTGGCCGCCCGACATCTGCTTGACCAGATCATGCGGCCTGGTTTCCGAGCGCAGCTCGCCGAACAGATCGAGCGCGCGTGCCGCCATCGCCTTGTGATCGAGCAGCGCGAGGGGGCCGAATTTGCGCTTGAGCTCGCGGCCGAGGAACACGTTAGCCGCGGCCGTCAGATTGTCGGCAAGCGCAAGGTCCTGATAGACGACTTCGATCCCGACGGCGCGTGCGTCGATGGGCCGGTTGAAATGGACCGCGGCGCCGTCGAAGCGGATCTCACCGTGGGTTGGGCGGAAGTTGCCGGCGATGATCTTGACCAGCGTCGACTTGCCGGCGCCGTTGTCGCCCATCAGGCCGACCACTTCGCCCGGGTGGACATGCAGATCGACGTCATGCAGCGCGCGGATCGCGCCGAACTCCTTGCCGATCCCGGTCAATTCCAGCACCGGCTGGCCGCTTGTGGAAGAGGTTGTCATGCTCGGCCTCACTCAGACGTACCGGTTGACGAGAGATTCGAGATATTCCTGACGGCCCGACCGCGGCTGCGGATCGAAGCCGGGGGCTAGCGCGCGATCAGAGAGATCGGCCAACGATCGCTTGCCTGCCATGATGGCCTGCCCTTCGCTATTGGTCCATCCGGCATACCGCTCAGTGACCGGCCCGGTCAGCGCCTCGGCGTCGAGCATGTCGGCCGCGGCGAGCAGCGCCCGTGCGCAGGCATCCATCGAGCCGACATGGGCGTGGATCAGATCGTCAGGGTCGATCGATTGACGCCTGATCTTGGCGTCGAAATTGAGACCGCCAGTGCTGAAGCCGCCTCCCTTGATCATGTCGTGGAACACCAGGGCCAGCTCCGGCACATTCATGGCGAACTGGTCGGTGTCCCAGCCGAGCAGATCGTCGCCTCTGTTGATGTCGAGCGAGCCGAACACGCCGAGCGCCTGGGCCAAGGCCACCTCATGCTGGAAGGAATGGCCGGCGAGGATGGCGTGATTCTGCTCGATGTTGAGCTTGACGTCCTTGAGCAGGTCATAGCGCTGCAGGAAGCCGTAGCAGGTGGCGACGTCGAAATCATATTGATGCTTGGTCGGCTCCTTCGGCTTGGGCTCGATCAGCAGCGGGCCCTTGAAGCCGATCTTGTGCTTGTGCTCGACGACGAGCGAGACGAAGCGGCCCAGTTGGTCGAGTTCGCGCTTGAGATCGGTGTTGAGCAGGGTCTCGTAGCCTTCGCGGCCGCCCCACAGCACGTAGTTCTGCCCGCCGAGCCGGTTCGTCACCTCCAGCGCAGCGCGGACCTGGCCGGCGGCATAGGTGAAGATATCAGGATCGGGATTGGTCGCCGCTCCCGCCATGTAGCGACGATGCGTGAACAGGTTCGCGGTGCCCCACAGCAGCCGCACCTTTGCTGACGCCATCTTCTTCTCGAAGATGTCACCGATCGCATTGAGATTGGCGACGGATTCGGCAAGCGTCGCGCCTTCGGGCGCGGCATCGACGTCGTGGAACGTGAAGAAGGGGACGTCGAGCAGGCGGAACAGCTCGAAGGCGATGTCGGCCTTGGCGCGCGCCATCGCCATGGCGTCGGTGCCGCGATGCCATGGACGGAGGAACGTCTCGCCGCCGAAGGGATCGCCGCCCGGCCAGCAGAACGAATGCCAGTAGCAGACCGCGAAGCGCAGATGATCCTCGAGCCGCTTGCCGCGAACGACGCGATCCTTGTCATACCAGCGGAAGGCCAGCGGATTTTTGGCGTCCTTGCCGCCATAGGCGACCGGGTCGGCTGCGCCGAAGAATTTTGGTAACGCGTTCACAGTGAAAACTCCTTCAGCGCGGGGTAGAGCTTGCGCCACTGGTGATAGGCCTCGTCATAGGCCGCAGTGCGCGACGGGTTGGGTGCGAAAGTCGCAAGGCGCCGCGGACGCGTGCAGACTTGCGCGGGATTTTCCGCCGTGGCGGCGAGCCGGCCGAGCCGGGCAGCGCCGAGCGCGGCGCCGACTTCGCCTTCCTCGACGCGATGCACGGGAATGCCGAGCACGTCGGCGCAGATCTGCGCCCACAGCGCCGAGCGCGAACCGCCACCGACGAGATCGAGTTCCGAGATGGCCGAGCTGGCACTGCCGAGCGCGGCAAGATTGTCGCGCGCGGCAAAGGCGACGCCTTCGAGCACGGCCTGCACGATTGCGTCGCGCCCGGTGGCGCCGCGCAGGCCGACGAAGGCACCGGCCGCGGCGGCATCGTTGTGCGGCGTGCGCTCGCCATCGAGATAGGGCAGGAACTTCACCGGGCCCGGTCCGGCCACGCTGTCGCCGAGCGGCGCGAGCAGCGATGCCGTCGGCGTCGCCATCACGCCGGAGAGCCAGGCGAGCGAAGCGGCGGCCGAGAGCATCACGCCCATCTGGTGCCAGAGGCCGGGCAGCGCATGACAGAAGGCGTGCACGGCGAAGGCCGGCGCCGGCGCAAACTTGTCGGTGACGCGGAAGATGACGCCGGAGGTGCCGAGCGACAGGAAGGCATCGCCCGGTGCGATCGCCCCGAGCCCGATCGCGCTCGCCGCGTTATCGCCGGCGCCGCCGGCAACGACGACGTTCTTTGCCATGCCCCAGCGCTGCGCGAACTCGCCCGCAAGCGTTGCGCTCGCCTCGCTGCCCTCGACCAGGCGCGGCATGTGGTGCAGATCGAGCCCGGTGGCGTGCAGCAGCAGCGCCGACCAGCGGCGATGGCCGACGTCGAGCCAGAGCGTGCCTGCGGCATCCGACATATCCTCGACCATCTCGCCGGTCAGGCGATAGCGGACATAGGCCTTTGGCAGCAGCACCTTGGCGACGCGCTTGAAAACATCGGGCTCATGCCCCGCGACCCACAGCAGTTTTGGCGCGGTAAAGCCGGGCATCGCCAGATTTCCGGCAATGGCATGCAGCGAGGGGCAGCGGCGCTCGAGCTCGACGCACTCAGCATGCGAACGGCCATCGTTCCAGAGGATCGCCGGCCGCAGCGGGTGTCCGTCAGCGCCAAGCAGCGTCGCGCCATGCATCTGGCCCGACAGGCCGATGCCGCGCACGCTCGCGACATCACCGGGATGAGCGGCGGCGAGATCGTCGACGGCGCCAATGGCAGCCTCGACCCAGGAATCCGGATCCTGCTCGGACCACAGCGGCTGCGGATGCGACAGCGCAAGCTCGCGCGCAGCCGTCGCGACAACCGCGCCAGCCTCGTTCACGAGCACCGCTTTCACACCGGACGTGCCGATGTCCAATCCGATAAACAAACGCGTCCCTCCCTCTTCGTTTTGAGCGTGGTCCGTCCGGAAACCATACTGTTCCGGATCACGCTGGCGCGGTGCACGATCTGACGTCGCGCTTTCCGCAATCACTCAACTCAACACACAACGCACCGAGCCCTTCGGCTACGGCAGATTATCCCGCATCAGGATGTCGATGCGAATCTTCTCCTGCTCACTCAAGATCGGTTCGTTACGCGCAAGCGACAGCAGCACGCGCACGGCGGCACGCGCCTCGTGCCCCGGATTCTGCGAGATCGCGACATCCAGCGTGCCCTGCAGCAACAATCTTCGCGTCATCGCCGTGAGATCGTGAGCGATGAAGACGATCTGCTTGTCGCGGCCCGCCTCGGTCAGGGCCGTGGCCACGCCCTGCGTGCCGGCGCCGACATTGTAGAGGCCGATGATATCAGGGTGCTTGGCGAGCAGCCGCGAGATCAGCTGCTGCGAGCGGTCGTCCTCGTCGCGCCCCTCGAGCAGGGGCAGGATGTCGAGGTGCGAAAACTCCGATGCCATCACTTGATTGAAGCCAAAAATGCGCTCGGCGTGGTCGCGCAGGCCCTGCGAACCCGCGATGATGGCGATCTTGCCGGACCTCTGGCCGACCAGCCTTCCGACCAGCGCACCCGCGGTGCGGCCCGCGGCGATATTGTCGATGCCGACATAGTGGTGACGGCGCGAGGACGGCACGTCGGACACCAGCGTCACGACCTTGATGCCACGATCGACCAGATCGTTGATGGCGGCGCGCACGCTCGGATGGTCGAGCGCGACGACGGCGACGCCGTCATACTCGCTCCCGGCGAGCTCCTCCAGCGAGGCCGCCAGCACCGAAGGGTCGAACACGTCGGTGATGACCATCTCAACGGCGAGGCGGCGGGCGGAGAGCCACGCCGACATCTCGCCGAGATAGGCCTGGATCTGCAGCATGAACGGGTTGGCACCGACAGGCATCACGAAGGCAAACCGGCGGGCGCGGCCGCGGGCGAGCTCGGCTGCGGCCACATGGGGCTGAAAGGCGTTGCGCGCGATGATCTCCTGGACACGCCGGACCGTGTCCGGCCGCACGCCGGGACGGTTATGCAAGACGCGATCGACCGTAGCCAAGCTGACACCGGCCTCGCGGGCGATGTCCTTCAGCGTCAGCGCGGCGGAGGCGGTCTCTTCGGCCATGACTGAAGGCTAGCAGAGGCGTTTTGAGGTGCGCAACTCATTTTGAGGGACATGACGGCATTTTCGAGTGCCGGTTGCGCCGGGACTTCGCCTAGCTCTTTGTTTTGACGCGTTTTATTTGCGCTAACCGTTATCCACTTCGCTTGAAAACGCTTCTGCGCGGAGATCGAGCGTCAGGAAGAGACTGTTGGGATCCTCGACATAGCCCTCGAACGGGGCGCAAGGCACGAAGCCGTGGGCCTGGTAGAGCGCATGCGCCGGCTTGAAATAGTCCCAGGAGCCGGTCTCGAGGCTCAGCCGCGTCAGGTCACGCCTGCGCGCCTCGGCGATGATGTGGCGGAGCATCAGGCCACCAAAGCCGCGGCGGCGCGTGGCCTGCAGCGTATGCATCGATTTCACCTCGCCATGCCGGGCCGAGAGCGTCTTCAGTGCGCCCGTCGCGACCAGCGTCTCGCCGTCCCAGCCGGTCCAGAACGCGACGTCGCTGGCGCGAAGTCCGGCGAGATCGAGCGCATGGGCGCTGCCCGGAGCGGTCTGCGCCCGCGCCGCCGTGACGTGATGGTCGAGCAATGCGACGACGCGCGGATCGAAGGTGTCGCCAATGCGAATCTGCATCGTCAGGGCCTCACGTCACTTGCGAGTTGCTTCTGCATGAAGACGAGATCGAGCCAGCGGCCGAACTTGCAGCCGACCTCCGGCATGCGGGCGACCTCGACAAAGCCGAGCGAGGCGTGCAGGCCGAGCGAGCCGACATTGAGAGCCTCGATGCCCGCGATCATGGCGTGCTTATTCAGCGTCGTGGCGCGCTCGATCAGCGCGGCCACCAGGCTGCGGCCGATACCGGCGCGATGATGCCGCTCATCGACATAGACCGAATTCTCCACGGTGTGGCGATAGCCGGGGAAGGGACGGAAGTCGCCGAACGAGGCGAAGCCGACGACGTCCCCGCCCTTCATCGCCACCAGCACCGGATAGCCCGCCTGCTGCCTTGTGCGGATCCATTCGCGCCGCGAGTCGAGATCGGCCGGGCCGTCGGTCCAGACCGCCGTGGTGTTGATCGCGGCGAAATTGTAGATGGCGAGGATGTCCGCGGCATCCTCCAGCGTTGCGTCCCGTACGATCAGCGACATCATAATTTCCCGTAAGATGTGCCGCGCCGCGTGATGATGACGTAGCGGGCATCCTGTTTGGTTTCGTTCTCGAAGGTCACCGCGCGCATCACGTCGAAGTCGAGACAGTCGCCTTCGCGCAGCCGCACCGTCTTGGCGTCGATATGCACGCAGACCGCGCCCTCCAGCATCAGCAGCTGCTGGGTGAAGGCGTTGCGGCCCCAAGGGCTGTAAGGCACACGCGCGCCGGCCGGCATGTCGACGACGATGATCTCGATGCCGCTGGCTGCGTCGACCGGCGAGGCATGGCGCCGCCGGTAGCCGCTTTCGGGATCGCGCCATTGCGGCTGATCGGCGAGCCGCGTCAGCCGCTCCGGCGGCTTCTCCGAGAGAGCGACGACGTCGCTGAGCGAGACGTCGAGCGCTGCGCAGAGCTTGTTGAGCAGCGCCGCGGTCGCGCTGCTCTGCGCCCGCTCCACCCGCCCGATCATGGCCCGGCTGACACCCGAGCGGCTGGCGAGCTCGTTCAAGGTCATGCCGGCCTGCGTCCTCAAGATCTTCAAGCGGCGACCGATCGCGCGGTCGAGTTTTTGCTGGTCCATTTTGTCGTAGGCCTTGGTCTTCATCCAAATTTACCCGACATGAGGACCGCACCCATGAGGGCGACAGCAGCTTAGGCCGGGCGGGCCGTGAATGCCGGACACGAGAGGCTAATATATTAGAATCTTTGCCGGGCCTGTAGCCTTGATTAGAATGCGCGCAACAACGATGAGCGGGAGGCGACGACATGAGCGGACCGACGCAGCGGACGATCAAGGCCAATGGCATCAGCCTCAACGTCGCCGAACAGGGCGAGGGTCCGCTGGTGCTGCTCTGCCACGGCTTTCCCGAAGGCTGGTACTCCTGGCGCCATCAGATCGAGGCGCTGGCGGCGGCCGGCTACCATGCCGTCGCGCCCGACATGCGCGGCTATGGCAAGAGCGACAAGCCCGAGGCGATCGACCAGTACACGATTTTCCATATGATCGGCGATCTCGTCGGCGTGCTCGATGCGTTCGAGGCAAAGAGCGCCATCATCGTCGGCCATGACTGGGGCGCGGGGATCGCTTGGCACGCGGCCCGGCTACGCCCCGACCGCTTTCGCGCCGCCGCCATTCTCAGCGTGCCTTATCGCCCGCGCAGCGACGTGCGCCCGACCAGCGTGATGCCGCAGACTGAGGAAGCCCAGTTCTATCAACTTTACTTTCAGCAGCCTGGCGTCGCCGAAGCGGAGTTCGAAGCGGACCCGCGCAAGACGCTCGCCGCGATGCTGTTCGGGGGCTCCGGCGAGGGCGTCACCGCCATTCGCGCCATGGCGGCTGCGAGCGGCCAGACGTCAAAAGGCGTCGGCATGGTCTCGCGCAAGGACGGCTTGCTGCCGAAAGTGCCGGTGCCGCTGCCGTCATGGCTCAGCGCCGCCGACCTCGACTATTACGCCGCCGAATTCGCCCGCAGCGGTTTTCGCGGACCGCTCAACTATTACCGCAACATCGATCACAACTGGGAGCTGATGGGCGCCTTCGAGGGCGTGAAGGTAACCGTGCCCACGCTGTTCATCGCCGGCGACCTCGACATGGTCATCGCCTTTCCCGGCGCGGCCGAGCATCTCGCCAACATGAAGCAATGGGTGCCACAGCTGCGCGAGATCAAGATGCTGCCGGGTTGCGGACACTGGACGCAGCAGGAGCGGCCAGCCGAGGTGAATGCGGCGCTCGTCGACTTCCTGCGGAGCTTGCCGGGTTGAGCGGCCCCTAGCAGGGCCCCAGCTTGTCGATGCGCTTTTGATGGCGCCCGCCCTCGAAGGCCGTACCCAGGAACGCTTCGACGCATTCCTTTGCCACCACGTCGCCCGTCGTGCGTCCGCCGAGCGCCAGAACATTGGCGTCATTGTGCTGGCGGCACAGCCGTGCGCCGGTGACATCATGCACGAGCGCGCAACGGATATGGGCATGACGATTGGCAGCGATGGAAATGCCGATGCCCGATCCGCAGATCAGGATGCCGCGCCCCGCCCTGCCGTCCTTGATGGCGTCGGCGAGCTTGTGGGCGAAGTCAGGATAGTCGACGGACGCGGCGCTATCGGTGCCGAGGTCCAGCCATGTCACATCGGGCAACGCTGACTTCAGCGCTTCCTTGAGGGCAAAGCCCCCGTGATCACAGGCAATCGCGACCAAGCGCGTGGTTTCGTCGTTGTCGGCCATTTGCTGTCCCGGGGATTGGAGCGGGCGAAGGGAATCGAACCCTCGTATGCAGCTTGGGAAGCTGCCGTTCTACCATTGAACTACGCCCGCCTATGCGCGTGTCCTGCGCCCACCCTGATTAGCCGAGACGGTGTCCGGCGCCAAGCGGTTTGGCGCGTCAGGCCGGACCGATGTTAACGTCCTGGCAAGATTCCAGGTGCGCCGAATTGTGGCAGTGTTATGATTGCTCTGTCGGGGGAGAAACGTGCACTGAGTGGGGCGTGTGCATGGTGGGGCGTGCCTACACGATATTCGACACGGCGATCGGGCGCTGCGGCATCATCTGGAGCAGCACCGGCGTGGTCGCCGTGCAATTGCCCGAGGCGCGGGAGATCGACACTCGCCGGCGGATTTTCCAGATCCATCCCGAAGCGCGTGAGCAGGCGGTGCCTGTCAACACCGAGCTCGCCATTGAGGGCATCGTGGGCCTGCTGCAGGGCAGCGACCCCGATTTTTCCGAGGTCAGCCTCGATGCCGGCGACGTGCCGGCTTTCAACCGGCGAGTCTACGAATACACCTGCACCATCCAGCGAGGGGAGACGCGCACCTATCACGAGATCGCCAAGGCGCTGGGCGCCTCCGGCGCCGCGCATTCGGTGGCGCAAGCGATCGCCAAGAATCCCTACATGATCATCGTGCCTTGCCACCGGGTGCTGGAAGCGGGCGGCTATGCCGACCGGATCTCGCCATACGGCGGGGTGATCTCCAAACGACGGCTGCTGGCGCTGGAAGGCGCCCACCCGATCGCCAGCAAGACGCTGTTCGAGGTGTTGCTGCCCGTTGCCCCGCCGCTGTCCGCCTCCTAAATACTCGGAATGGATGCGACCACGCTGCTGACGACACAGACGATGACGGTCTCCGAGTTTCGCTGCGACGCGGGGCCGGGCGACACCCCGTTTGCCGAGTGCCGCACCGGCCATTCCATCGCCTATGTCCGCTCAGGCAGCTTTGGCTGCCATTGCCGCGCCGGCTTCTTCGAGCTGGTGGCGGGTTCGCTGCTGGTCGGCGCGCCCGGCGAGGAATACACCTGCACGCATGAGCATGTGTCGGGCGACGTCTGCCTCGGCTTCTTCTTCAGCGAGACTCTGGTCGATGCCCTCGGCGGGCGGCGTGAGACCTGGCAGGTTGGGGCGACACCGCCGCTGCCCGAGCTGATGGTGCTGGGCGAGCTTGCCCAGACGGCGGCAGATGGCAACAGCGATTTGGGCCTCGACGAGGTCGGCCAGATTTTTGCGAGCCGCTTTGTTGACGTGGTGTCGGGCAAGCCGCGAAAGCCGGCGACGCCGACGGCGCGCGATCGCCGCCGTGCGGTCGAGGCCGCGTTGTGGATCGACGACAATTCGCACGCGGAGATCGATCTCGAACAAGCTGCACGCCTAGCAGATTTGAGCCCGTTCCATTTCCTGCGGCTGTTCTCCAACGTGCTCGGCGTCACTCCGCATCAATATCTGGTGCGCTCGCGGCTGCGGCACGCGGCACGCCTGCTCACCGACGACGACATCGCGGTCACCGACATCGCCTATGACGTCGGCTTCGGCGACCTCTCCAACTTCGTCCGCACCTTCCATCGCGCCGCCGGCTTGTCGCCGACCAAGTTCCGGCAGGCCTCGAAGGGCAAGCGCAAGATTCTCCAAGAGCGGCTAGCGCTCAACTGACTAGGGTCCTCTCCGGCGCGCGCCACGAGCGGCGCGCTTTGCAATGGAGACGACCATGTATGACCATATCGGATTGCGCGTTGCCGACCTCGACGCCGCCACGCGCTTCTACACCGCGGCGCTGGCGCCGCTCGGTTACGTGCTGTGCTCGAGCGGCGACGGCTATGCCGGCTTCGGGCCGAAGGGCGAGCCGGCGCTCTGGCTGCATCTGAACAAGGGCCGTAAGGCCGACGGCGCACACATCGCGTTTCGCGCCAAGAACCATGATGCCGTGAAGGCGTTTCACCGCGAGGGCCTGAAGAGCGGCGGCCATGACAATGGCGGCGCCGGCCCGCGCAAGGATTACAGTCCGACTTACTACGCGGCGTTCTTGATCGATCCCGACGGCAACAATGTCGAGGCGGTTTGCACGTGAGCTCTCTCCTCCGTCATTGCGAGGAGCCCATGCGACGAAGCAATCCAGGCTGTTTCCACGGAGACATTTCTGGATTGCTTCGCTGCGCTCGCAATGACGGAGGACTTGGCGACCACTTACCGAAATCAAGGATACTTTCATGGCCTCCATCCACAACGACGTCTCCCTCCCCGCCCCGGCCCGCGACGTCTGGGACGCAGTGCGCGATTTTGGCGCGCTGCCTCAGCGGCTGGTGCCGGGCTTCGTCACGGCATGCCGGCTCGACGGCGATGCGCGTATCGTCACCTTCGCCAATGGCTCTGACGCCCGCGAGGTGCTGGTCGATCGCGACGATATCAGGCAGCGGCTGGTTTACGCCATCAACAACGAGCGGCTGAAGCACTACAGCGCCTCGGTACAGGTGATCGCCGATGGCGAGACGAAATGCCGCCTGGTCTGGACCATCGACATGCTGCCGAACGAGCTTGCGACTTACGTGCAGGAGCAGACCAAGGCGGCTGTCGCCGCCATGCACAAAGCATTTCCTGCGTGATCTTTCTCACAGAGCCCGCGCCTCATCGGCCGTAACCATGGCCGCGTGCGTCCTGACGGCCTCGCTCTCCCGGCGGCGCCACGCACGCGAGGAGCATGCCATGAGAGGTGCGGACAAGGTGATCTGCCAGGCAGCTGCCGTGTTGCTGCTGCTTTCGATTTCGAGCGCGCCGGCGAAGGCGCAATTCCTCGGCGGCGGAGGTGCCGGAGGGCAGGACATGATGACCCAGATGGCGCCGATGCTGGAGATGATGAAGGCGAAGATGGGCAAGCGCCGCTTCGCCATGCTGATGCAGACCATGGGCCCGATGATGAGCCGCATGATGGAGAATGGTGGCGGCGGGTTCGGCGGCATGATGGGCGGCGGCATGGGCGGCCTCGCCGGCGGCAATCTCGGCGACGGGTTCGGCGCGCCCAATTACGGCGCCGGTTATGCGCCGATGGGCGGAGGCACAGTCCCGATGGGAATGGGCGGCATGGGCGGCGGCGATATCATGGGCATGCTCGGCGGCGCCGGCGGCGGCGACATGATGGCGATGATCCCGCAGATCATGCGGCTCGCCAATCTCGGCGGTGGCGGCCATCGCCGCCACAAGCATCGCTAGTCGGCGGCCGAGAGCGCCGGACGGACCGACGGTTTCGCTTGGCGCGGCCCCCAGCGCGTCAGCACCACGCTGGAGCATGAGAGCACGCCGAGCACGACCATCGAGCTCGCGGCGAGCCAGAAGAAGCTTTGTGCGGTGGCGTCGTGCGTCGACAACCACCAGCCGCAGGCAGAGATGTAGATCAGCCGCGCCGTCTGCGCCAGCACCGGGCCGATCACCTTGGCTGCACCTTGCGAGGAGAAGTACATCGTCGAGGCGAGGCCGATGAAGGCGTAGAACGGCGCCACCGTCGACAGATATTGATGGCTGGTCGCGCGCACCGTGGCACTATCCGTGAAGATATTGACCCAGAGATCGGGGAACAGCGCGACGAGGCAGGCCGGCGTGCCTACGGCAACGAAAGCGCTGGCGCCTGCGGTCCAGGCGATGCGCCGCGCGCGGGCGATCCGGCCGGCGCCGACCGCCATGCCGATCATCGGTACCGAAGCGATGCCGAACGAGAACGCGATCGAGGTCAGTAGGAATTCGAGCCGCGCGCCGATGCCATAACCGGCAAGGATCGCGGTGCCGAACTTGGCCAGCATGTGGGTGAAGATCGAGATCGTCAGCACCGATTGCAGCGGCGAGAAGCAGGCGATGGCACCGACCTTCAGGATGTCGAAGAACATCACCCATTGGATGTGCAGGCCGCGGAGTTTTGGAACGACGCGGGCGCGGCCGGAAAAGAGATACCAGCCCATCACGCAGATGTTCATGGAATAGGCGATCAGCGCGCCAGCGGCGACGCCGCGCATGCCGAGTTGCGGAAATGGCCCGAGCCCGAGGCCCAGCGTGCCGCCGAGCACGATCTGCCAGACGGCCGAGTTGAGGATGAGAAGCGACGGCAGCCGCATATTGCCGGTGCCGCGCAGCACGCCCGCCATGGTATTGAGCGTCCAAGGCAGCACGGCACCGCCGAAGAACACCTGGGTATAGGCGATCGCATGCGTCAGCACAGTGCCGCGGCCGCCGAGCATCTCGAGCACCTTGGGTCCGAAGATCAGCATGCCGAGCATAAAAACAAGGCCGAAGGTGATGCCGATCAGCAGTGCGTGCGCGGCGAGCGTCCCGGCGCGTTCGCGGTCGCCGGCGCCGAGCGCACGTGCGATGGCGGAAGCGACCGCACCGCCCATGGCACCGCCCGACATTGTCATGGTCAGGATCACTGT
Organism: Bradyrhizobium zhengyangense; assembly: GCF_022012555.1. Taxonomy (NCBI): domain Bacteria; kingdom Pseudomonadati; phylum Pseudomonadota; class Alphaproteobacteria; order Hyphomicrobiales; family Nitrobacteraceae; genus Bradyrhizobium; species Bradyrhizobium zhengyangense. Next base: position 314,871 of record NZ_JAKLTZ010000006.1, read on the forward strand.
CGGAAATACCAGCGCCATCGCGGCCAGCGCTTCCACCCCGAGACGACCGATATAGGAGGTCTCCGCGATCACCACGCAGGTGCCCGCCGAGAGCGCAACCACGTTCGGCCAGGCGAGCCCCAGCAGCGTGCGCAGGATTGGCCCGTCGGTCAGCGCGCTCCGTACGGGGCGCGCGGGCGGCGGTAGCGGACGTTCCTGCTCATCGACCGGGATCTCGGCGACCTCAGTCATTTCCTCTCCCGGACAAATGCGCCATTTGCGGCGTGGCAATGCTTAGGTGCATCAATCAATTTGCTCGCGCGTAAGGCGCGACGAGCACTTGTTAGCACGCTGGTTACCGATTCCTCCTGCGTCAGGTGCAGGCGTGCCCTGCGGCAGCGCATTTCAGCCGGTGGAATTAACCGACCGTCCAAGCCAGCGGCGCGCGGCGGCCTGTCGTTGGGCGAAGGTGTACGTCGATGTGCCGGCCGCATCCGGCGGCGAGTCCCTCGAACATTCCCTCCAGCAACTTGGTGCACGCGCCGTGATAATCGGCGACGTCGTCCATCAGCTTCCAGCTCTGCTGACGGATTTCGAACGTGCCTTCGGATTGCGTGGTCTCGGCCGCGTCATCCTGCGCGGCGAACAGTGCGCCGAGGAAGGACGCGAACTCGCTCGCGCCGCCGCTGCGCATCGCCAGCGGCTCCGCGATCTCATCGAAGAACTGCATGCCGATCAGCTTGCCCGTGATGTGCAGGAGATAGCCGGCATCTTCCGGGCCGAACAGCTGCACCATCACCGGCGCGGCCGTACGGACATATTCCATGGCATAGTTGCGATAGGCCTTTTCCAGCCGCGGCTTCGGCCAACTCGCGACAGGCAGCGCCGGCGCGGCCTTGGCGTCGAACAGCGGCGCTTCGAGATGCCGCGCGTAGACCAGGCGCTGGTCCGGTTCGAGCGGATGGTCGTACTGGTGATAATGACCCTCGAGGCCGTCCTGGCCGTCGACGCTCTGCTTGGTACAGACGAAGCCGAGCCTGAGATCACCGAGCACGACGCCGTTGTTGGCGTGCCAGCCGCGCAGCATCGCGCGGCTAACCTCGCCGGGTACGCCGCAGATCGCCGGGCCCTTCCAGATCCAGCGCGGCGGCGGATAGCGGATCCAGGCCTTGGTGTCGCTCTCGTACATGTATTCGACGTGCACGCCGCCGATCCAGTTGGAGAGATAATGATATTGCGCCGCCGCCACCGCCGGCGGCAGGTGATCGATCCCGAGCTTCCTGAGCCCCGGCAGAAAGCGCTCCTGCTGCTGGCGGCGGAACACGCGGAAGACGAATTCGGCGGCATCGGCCGTGCCGCGCCGGGTGACCACGGTGAGGATCAGACCGGTGAAGTAAGCATGGTAGAGATCGGCCACCGCGCGCCAGCGTTTCCATTGCGCTTCCTGCGCTGTATCTGCTGCGGTCATGTTCACTCCCGATCGTTGTTTTGATCGAGTGTGTCACTGTGCCGGATGACAGGCAACATGATGCGCGCAAGAGGCCCTGCACGACATCAGGTCAATTCCGCATCACGAAGTTTGCGATGCCTTAGCCGCCCGCTCCCGCTCGACGCGCTCGGTGACGTCGCGCGCCATTGCGACCGATCCTTGCACGTTGCCGCCGGCGTCACGCACCAATGCGAAAGTCATTTCGATATAGAGCTTGCGTTCGCTCTTGTGCAGCGCGCGAGTCAGCGTCGGCCGGCCCGCAAGCTTCATCGCGCCGCTCGCAAGCGCGGCTTCAAAACCTTTCCAGTGCGCAGCGCGTAAATGTTCGGGAATGATCAGATCGAGATTCTGGCCGAGCGCGTCTTCTGCGGTGAAGCCGAACAGCGCGGTGGATGCATGATTCCAGCGCGTGATGGTGCCGGAGCGATCGGCATAGATCACCGCGTCGGCGGCGTCGTTGAGGATATTTGCGTCGAGTTGGGATGGATCGGTCATGGCGAGATCTCGTTGGATTTTGCACATCCTGGCACACATTCGATGTCATCGCCCGACCTGAACACCTGATCGGGCGATCCAGTACTCCGAGACAGCGGTGATCAAATCGACAGGCCGCGGCGTACTGGATTCCCCGCTTGCCGCCTACGCTAAAGCTTCGGCGCTCCTGGACCTCAACCTCGGCGAAGCCTTAGCGTAGCCGGTTCGCAGGGAATGACAGCGGAGGACGAAGATACAGCTACACCCGGAAATGCTTGCTCAGCTTCAGGCCCTGCGCCTGATAGTTGGAGCCGATGCGCTGGCCGTACATCGCGTCGGGGCGAGCCAGCATCTTCTCGTAGACCAGGCGGCCGACGATCTGGCCGTGCTCGAGAATGAACGGCACTTCGCGCGAGCGCACTTCCAGCACGGCGCGCGCGCCTTGCCCGCCGGCGCCGGCATAGCCGAATCCGGGATCGAAGAAGCCGGCATAGTGCACGCGGAATTCGCCGACGAGCGGATCGAACGGCACCATCTCCGCGGCGTAGTCGGGCGGGACCTGCACGGCCTCTTTCGACGCGAGGATATAAAACTCGCCGGGATCCAGGATCAGGCTGCCATCAGGACGGGCCGAGATCGGCTCCCAAAAATCTTCCACCGCATAGCCGGAGCGGCGATCGACATCGACGACGCCGGTGTGGCGCTTGGCGCGATAGCCGACGAAGCCACTGCCCTTCTCGCCCGAGAGATCGACCGAGACGGCAACGCCGCCGGTGAGATCGGCATCGTCGATGTCGACGAGGCGCTCGGTGGCATGCAAAGTTTCGAGCGCGTCGGCATTGAGGATGGCATCGCCGGTTCGGAAGCGCACCTGGGACAGGCGCGAGCCTTCGCGCACCAGCACGGGAAACGTCTTCGGGCTGATCTCGGCATAGAGCGGGCCGTGATAGCCGGCGCCGATCATGTCGAAACGACGCGTGCCGTCGGCGATCACGCGAGTGAAGACGTCGAGCCGGCCGGTCGAGCTTTTCGGGTTCGCGGCCGCGACGATCTCCGGCGGCAGCGCGAGGCTCTCCAGCAGCGGCACGATGTAGACGCAGTTGGTCTCGAGCACAGCGCCGTCGGCGAGGCTGAACTCGTGCAGCTTCAACCGGTCGATGCGCTCGGCGACGGTGGCGCCGGGACCGGGCAGGAAGCTCGCGCGCACGCGATAGGCGATGTCGCCGAGGCGCAAATCGAGGCTCGCCGGCTGGATCTGGCTTTCGACGAAATCATAGGCAGGCAGGATGAGGCCCGCTTCCGCCATCGCCGCGATCATGCGGTCGGGCAGGATACCATTGGCGTCGGCGGCAACCGTGAACGTCAACCGGGGGTCCTCATCAGGGGGCACGCACGCCCGGACTTGCGGGAAATACGAGCCTTTTACGGCTATCCGATGGACGCCTTGACGGAAAGGGCATTGCGGAATATGAGCATCACTTATCCCGTGGTGATTTGAGCCGGCCGGCTTGCAGCCACGTTAAATAAGTCGCTAAACAGGCCGGGGACCTCTGTGATCCCGGCCCGTGGAGATATCCAGGCCGGTTTTTTTGTGACCGTTTTCGACAAGACGGTCATATCGGAGGGTTCAATGTCGAAGTCGCCTGCCAGTTACCGCCCCGAAACCCGCCTGGTCCATTCCGGCACCCTGCGCTCGCAATATGGCGAGACGTCGGAGTCGCTGTTTTTGACCCAGGGCTATGTCTACAACAGCGCCGAGGAGTGCGAGGCGCGGTTCAAGGGCGAAGATCCCGGCTTCATCTATTCGCGCTATTCGAACCCGACGATCGCGATGTTCGAGCGCCGCATGATCGAGCTCGAAGGCGCTGAAGCGGCGCGCTCGGCGGCGACAGGCATGGCCGCGGTGACGACGGCGATCCTCGCGCCGCTCAAGGCCGGCGATCATGTCGTGGCATCGCGCGCGCTGTTCGGCTCGTGTCTCTACGTCATTCAGGATCTGTTGCCGCGCTACGGCATCGAGACCACGCTGGTCGACGGCGCCAATCTCGACCAGTGGCAGCGCGCGGTGAAGCCGAACACCAAGACGTTCTTCCTGGAGAGCCCTACCAATCCGACGCTCGACGTGCTCGACATTCCCTCGATTGCCGAGATCGCTCACAAGGGCGGCGCGCGGCTCGTCGTCGACAACGTGTTCGCGACGCCGATCTGGCAGAGCCCGCTCGCGCTCGGCGCCGACGTCGTCGTCTATTCCGCGACCAAGCACATCGACGGCCAGGGCCGGTGTCTGGGCGGCATCATCCTGTCCTCGGAAGCCTTCATCGCCGAGCACATCCACAATTTCATGCGCCAGACTGGCCCGTCGATCTCGCCGTTCAACGCCTGGGTTCTGCTCAAGGGCCTGGAGACACTCGCCGTGCGCGTGCGCGCACAGACCGAGACCGCGGCGCGCGTGGCCGACGTGCTGGCAAGCCATCCGAAGATTTCGCGGCTGGTCTATCCCGGCCGCGAGGATCATCCGCAGGCGGCGCTGGTGAAGAAGCAGATGCGCGGCGGCTCGACGCTGGTGGGCTTCGAGGCCAAGGGCGGCAAGGCGGCAGCGTTCCGCGTGCTCAACGAGCTGAAGCTCGCAAAGATCTCGAACAATCTCGGCGACGCCAAGAGCCTCGTCACGCATCCGGCGACGACGACGCATCAACGGCTGAAGCCCGAGGATCGCGCCGCGCTCGGCATCAGCGAGGGATTCATCCGCTTCTCGGCCGGGCTCGAGCATGCGGACGATCTGATCGAGGATCTGACTGCGGCGCTGGAGAAGGCGTGAGGTGAGCGCGGAATCGTAGGGTGGGTTAGCCCTGCAGATGCGCGAAGCGCATCTGCTCGGCTTAACCCACCACTTCTGTCGCCGCGGAAACTAAGGAGGTGGGTTACGGCTTCGCCTAACCCACCCTACGGCACCGTCGCCTACATCGGCCGATAGGTCCGCACGTCCGCGGGCACGTTCACGCCGAGCTTGAGCTGGCCGACCGAGTGGATGATGTCGTCGCCGAGCAGCTGGGCGAAGCAGGCATAGCCCCAATCGTTCATGTGCAGGCCATCGGCGATCACAAAACTCTCGACCGGAAGGGCCTGCTTCTCGTGCCAGTCGCGCATCACCTCGAAGCGCGGGAAGATGCCGACGTGACGAAGCTCGGCGACCTTGCCGAGCAGCTTCACCATCTTGCCTGCGCTTTCGGGACGCTCGGTGACGCGCGGCGAATATTGCGGATCGACCAGCACGACGTCGGCATCGCCGGCCGCCTGGATGCGGGTGATACCGTCCTCGACCATTTTGGCGGTGTCGCCGGGATCGAGATTGCGCAGCACGGCGTTGGTGCCGACCTGCCAGATCACGAGATCCGGATGCACATCGATCACCTCCTTCTGGAGGCGCTTCATCATCTCGGGCGCATCCTCGCCACCGACGCCGGCATTGATGACGGTGATGTTAGCGGTCGGATATTGCCGGCGCAGCTGCGCGGCGAGGCGGTTCGGATAGTTGAAGTCGGGCGAGCTCGCGCCATAGCCTGCAGTCGAGGACGAGCCGAACGCGACGATCACGACAGGCTGGCCGGCAATGAGCTTGTTCGCGACATGCGGCAGCGAGCCCATCGTCTTCGCGCCGCCCTTTGGCGGCAGGCACGGCACGCGGCTGAAAATATCGCCGGCGGATTTCGCGACCTGCTTCACCTTGTCGATGGCGCGCGAGGTGAGGCCGCGCTGATCGGTGGACTGCGGGGTCGTCGCAGCAACCGTGGTCTGGGACGGCGATGTGGGTGCGGGATTAGCAGCCTGCTGCGGCGCTGGAGTCGCCTGGGCGGCCTGAGCTTGAGCGGGTGCCTGCAGCACAGGCGTCAGCATCAGCAGCATTGCCGCTGCAGGCGCGGCCAAGCATGTCGACAGGCCAAAAGGGCGGAGAGAACTCATTAACGCTAGACCTCAATTTTGCTGCTGGGCCGAGCCCAGATGGGCCGCGTCGAGCACAAACTGCGCCAACGCCCGGCCAATGCAATCATGGACCTGCTTCGCCAGCTCAGGGCCGCGAGAGGGACTGAATAGGTCGAACTGACCCTGATCATTCCACTGCCGCATGATCGCGAAACGATCGAACAGCGGGACATCATGCTCCTGCGCCACAACCCGCATATTGTCGAGATAGGGCGGCGCCGAGATCATGGATTCGGTACGTGGGCTGTACTGCAAATTCATCAAGACGACGTCAGCCCCTGCATTTTGCAGCGCAGCGACCCCATCGGTCACGGCGCCGCGGAAATCATCGGGATCGATCGATCGGATAGCATCCACGGTCCCGGTCTGCCAGATGACCAAAGTAGGTGATTTTGCTTCCATCAGCTTAACGAAGGTTCCGGCGGCCTCCTCCGCCGTCTTCTTGCTCTGTATTTCTACGGATACGTGGACCGTCTCCGAAGGCGGCAGCTTCTCCTTCAAGATGGCTTGCATGCGCGCCGGGTAGGAGCTGTCCTCCGAAAACGGAATGGTGGTGGAGCGGCTGCCGACCACCAGAATCTCAAGCGGCTTGCCTGATGTCACGGCTTCGGCGACCTTGTGGAGCTGGCTCTCGGTGGCGAGCAGATAAGGCGGCAATTCGCAGGCAGCAGGGACCGCGGGCGCAGCATCGTCCGCGCGCGCCGAAGGCGCGGCAAGGTATCCGCACAGCAGGATCAGGCTCAGGAGAACCTTCGCCTTCATCAGCCCCCTCCCGCCAGATCGGCGTTGCCGACGGCGTTTTTGGTTTTTACACCGCTCTTGTCAGCTACGCGCTTGTACCACGAAATCACCCAGGCCATCGCCCACATGATCAGAATTCCGGAGAGGCTAATCAGCGCATGCATGGCAGGGCCGCTCGCGACCTCGGCCAGGATGAAATGGCCGGCAAAGGCCAGGAAGACGCCGAGACAGAATATCTCCAGCGAATGCTGGCCGCACACGATCAGCGGCCGTAACCACGGCGATTTCAGACCCGGCCATTCCCGCGGCAGAAAACGCACGGTGAGCGCGGCCAGCGCCAGGAAATGCGTGAAGCGCAGCACGTCGAGGTCAGTCTTGTCGATCGGATACATCCACTGCTCGATCAGCTTCGGCATGAAGTGCGAGAGCTGCGGGACATACCAGGTCAGCGTCACATAGAACGCCGCGGCGAGATAGGCGATCGAAATCCACATCGTCACGGGCGACGCCAGGATGCGCGACATGCGTCGCGCGCCTCCAAGCGCGCACCAGGCGCCGAACACGAACAGCAACTGCCAGGCAAAGGGATTGAAGGCCCAGAAGCCGTTCGGATAGGCGGAGAAGTAGAGGTCGAACTCCCAGGTCGCGGCGTAAAGCAGCGCCGAGAGCGCGAGCGTGACATCGGGCCGCCACTTCATCGACCACAGGATCAGCGGCAGCGCGAGCATCAGGACGATATAGAGCGGCAGCACGTCCATGTTGACGGGACGGAAGCGCAGCAGCAGCGCCTGCACGATGGTGACGTCGGGCTGCTTGAGAAAATCCATGATGCCCATCTCTTCGGTGTAGAGCGGGTTCTCGAAGCTGGTCGCGACGTAGGAGATTTCGGCGAGGAAGATCGTGAACAGGAAGACGTGGGCGACATAGATCTGCCAGACCCGGCGCAGAACCCGCGCGGTGGCGATGACGAAACCGTTCTCCAGCATCGCGCGGCCGTAGACGAAGGCTGCGGTATAGCCGGAAATGAAGATGAAGATCTCGGTGGCGTCGCTGAAGCCGTAATTGCGGATCGTGAACCAGGTCAGGAGATTCGGCGGCAGATGGTCGATGAAGATCAGCCACAGCGCGAGGCCGCGGAACAGATCGAGCCTGAGCTCGCGCTCGCCGATGGCCGGCAGCGTGATGGCCGGCGCAGCAATGCGCGGCTTGGCGTCGACAGATTTGACCTCCGCAGGCTTGGCGCCAGCGGTTCCCGCGATCGTCGATCCCGTCACTTGATCGGCAATGGTCATTGGGGGCCAAAAACCCTTCCGCAAATCGCGACGTTTCAGGAGTGTACCGGTCCAGGCGCCGCATCGCAAAGCGGCCGGATCACAATTCGGGTCTACTTCCTCGTGAATTCGGGCGGGACGATGTCGCCAGGACGGCCTGCGGCGTTTGGTTCCTGGAGGGGTTTTCGTTATGATGGCAACCATGTACCGCGCCGTGACCCGCCAGATCGAAGTGACCGTCGAGCCGAACTTTGTTCCGGAACAGTCCTCGGCCGACCGCTCGCGGTATTTCTGGTCCTACACCATCGTGATCACCAATTCGGGCGACGAGACCGTGCAGCTCAAGACGCGGCACTGGATCATCACCGATGCCTCGGGCCGGCAGCAGGAGGTCAGGGGCGAAGGCGTCGTCGGCGAGCAGCCGACCCTCGCCCCCGGCGAGCGCTTCGAATACACCTCGGGCGTGCCGCTCTCCACCGCCTCCGGCTTCATGACCGGTCGCTACCTGATGGTCAGCGAAAGCGGCGAACGCTTCGAGATCGACGTGCCGACGTTCTCGCTGGACAGCCCCGACAACAAGCGGGTGTTGAATTAGGGGCGGATGACGGTGCCGGAGGGTGGGCAAAGCGACTTGTCCGCCGTAGCTCGACGAGCGAAGGCGGAAGCGTGCGCTCCTTTGCCCACCCTACGACTTCCCGCTTGCGGCGGGCAGCTCCCGTGCCTACGCGTCCTCGACGCCCGCTTCGTCCGGCGTGAACTCATACACCGAGCTGCAGAACTCGCAGGTCACGACGACCTTGTCGTCCTTGACCATCGCGGAGCGGTCGTCGGGCGAAAAACTCTTCAGCATCGACGCGACTGCGTTGCGCGAGCAGGAGCATTGCGCGCTCAGGACCAGCGGATTGAACACGCGCACGCCGCGCTCGTGGAAGAGACGATAGAGCAGCCGTTCGCCGGAGAGATCGGGATCGATCAGCTCGACATCCTCGACCGTCTCGATCAGCGAGCGCGCCTCAACCCAGGCGTCGTCTTCGGCGACGCTGTGAACCTCAAGGCCCTCGGGCGCATCGCCGGGATGCAGATCGGCCTGCCGCGCGCGCTCCGGCGCCTTCGGCAGGAACTGCATCAGCATGCCGCCGGCGCGCCAGCGGTGCTTGCCGCCGTCGCTCGAGCGCCATTCCTCGCCGACAGCAAGGCGCACGCGCGTCGGGATCTGCTCGGAGCGCAGGAAATATTCGTGGGCGGCGTCTTCCAGGCTGCCGCCGTCGAGCGCAACCAGGCCCTGGTAACGGCTCATGTCCGGCCCCTGGTCGATGGTCATGGCGAGATGACCGCGGCCGAGCAGCGTGCCGGAGTCCCTGGCATCACCGAGGCGTTCGGCATCGAAGCGCGCATAGGCGCGCAGGCGATCGGGCGCCTGATAGTCGACCACCAGGAACGACACCGGCCCGTCAGTCTGGGCCTGCAGGATGAAGCGGCCCTCGAATTTCAGCGCCGAGCCGAGCAGCGTCGTCAGCACGATGGCTTCGCCGAGCAACTTGCCGACCGGTGCGGGATAATCGTGCTTGGTCAGGATCTCGTCGAGTGCGGGGCCAAGCCGCACCAGACGGCCGCGCACATCGAGCGCATCGACCTCGTAAGGCAGCACGGCGTCATCGACGGGAACTGCGGAAGGCGCGCGAACCGGGCCTTCGGGCCTGGTTTTCATGTCAGGGGATTGGGAAACCATGGCGCTTTATCTGGGGTCGAGGGCAGGAAATGGAAGGGGGTGTGAGCAGCAGCACTCTCAAACTCGGTGTCGTCCCGGACAAGCGCAAGCGTAGAGCCGGGACGACAGCGGTGTTTGTGGCCGGCGCGACGCCAACCACCCGCTACTTCACCGCGTCGAAGCACCAGGCCAAAATGCCCTTCTGCGCGTGCAGGCGATTTTCGGCCTCGTCGAACACGACCGATTGCGGACCGTCGATCACCTCGTCGGTGACCTCCTCGCCGCGATGGGCGGGCAAGCAGTGCATGAACAGCGCATCGGGCTTGGCCAGCGACATCAGCTTGGAATTGACCTGGTACGGCTTGAGCACGTTGTGACGGTGCTCACCTTCCTTGTCGCCCATCGACACCCAGGTGTCGGTGACGACGCAATCGGCGCCCTTCACCGCGGCCTCGGGATCGGTGCCGAGCACGATCGGCGCATTGGTCGCCTTGATCCAGTCGCGCATCACCTTCTTCGGGGCAAGCTCCGGCGGCGTTGCGACATTGAGCTTGAACTTGAAGCGCTCGGCGGCATGCGCCCAGGACGCCAGCACGTTGTTGTCGTCCCCGGTCCAGGCCACGGTCCGGCCTTCGATCGGGCCGCGGTGCTCCTCATAGGTCATGAGGTCGGCCATCACCTGGCAGGGATGCGAGCGCCGCGTCAGGCCGTTGATCACGGGTACGGTCGCGTAGGCCGCGAGCTCCAGCAACGCCTCGTGGTTGAGGATGCGGATCATGATGGCATCGACATAGCGCGACAGCACGCGCGCGGTGTCGGCAATGGTCTCGCCGCGGCCGAGCTGCATCTCGGCACCGGTGAGCATGATGGGCTCGCCACCGAGCTGGCGCATGGCGACGTCGAACGAGACGCGCGTGCGGGTCGAGGGGCGCTCGAAGATCATCGCCAGCGTCTTGCCCTCGAGCGGACGCACCGGCTGATGCGCCTTCTGCTTCGCCTTCATGGCGGAGGAGGCCGCGAGCATGCTCTTGAGCTCCGACAGCGGCAGCTCATTGATATCGAGGAAGTGCTTGGGTGCCTTGCTCATCAGCTTGCCGCCCGCTTGTTGCCCGACAGCGCCGTGCAGGCGCGTTCGAGCCTGATGATGCTGTCCTCGATCTCGGCTTCGGTGACGATCAAGGGCGGCAGGAAGCGCACGACATTGTCGCCGGCGCCGACGGTGAGCAGCTTCTCGTTGCGCAGCGCAGCGACCAGATCACCTGATGGCACCACGGCCTTGATGCCGATCAAGAGCCCCTCGCCGCGAATTTCGCTGACGATATCGGGGTGACGGTCGATCACGGAGGCCAGCTTCTGCTTGAGCAGCAGCGACATCTTCTGCACGTGGTCGAAGAAGCCGGGCTTGAGCATGACGTCGAGCACGGCGTTCGCGGCCGCGATCGCCAGCGGATTGCCGCCGAAGGTCGAGCCGTGCGAGCCGGGGCCCATGCCGGCGGCCGCATCCGCGGTCGCCAGGATCGCACCGATCGGGAAGCCGCCGCCGAGCGCTTTCGCCAGCGACATCACATCAGGCGTGACGCCGGTGCGGCGATGGGCAAAGAGCTCGCCAGTGCGGCCCATGCCGGTCTGCACCTCGTCGAACGCAAGCAGCAGGCCTTTCTCGTCGCAGAGCTGACGCAACGCCTTGAGGAAGGTGGGGGTCGCCGGACGTACGCCGCCCTCACCCTGGATCGGCTCGATCAGGATGCCGGCGGTGTGCGGGCCGATCGCCTTCTTCACGGCCTCGATGTCGCCATGCGGGATCTGGTCGAAGCCGTCCATCGGCGGACCGAAGCCTTCGAGATATTTTGCCGAGCCGGTCGCGGCCAGCGTCGCCAGCGTGCGACCGTGGAAGGCGCCTTCGAAGGTGATGATGCGGTAACGCTCGGGATGGCCCTTGGAGAAGTGATGATGGCGGACCAGCTTGATCACGCCCTCCAGCGCCTCGGCGCCGGAATTGCAGAAGAACACGAAGTCCGCAAAGCTCTCGTTGCAGAGGCGCGCAGCGAGCTTCTCACCGTCAGGACTCTGGAACAGGTTCGACATGTGCCAGAGCTTCGTCGCCTGCTCCTGCAGCGCCTTGACCAGCGCGGGATGGGCATGGCCGAGCGCATTCACGGCAACGCCCGAGGTGAAATCGAGATAGCGGTCGCCATTGGTTGCGATCAACCAGACGCCTTCACCGCGCTCGAAACCGATGTCGGCCCTGGCGAAAACGGGGAGCAAATGCGGCGCTGCGCTGTTGGTCATGACGGTCTCTTTAGTGGTCACTCAGGGTGTTTCGGACGGCCTGAACGCGCCTTGCGCAGCGCGTCATTTAGCCCGGAAAACGAAACGTGCCGCCTTTTAAGGGCGGCACGCGCAACTATCTTATGCTTGGCACCACGGGTGTCAATGCCGCCCGGAAAGCCCCAGGAAACGCTGATTCCGTAGTCTTGCGGTGCTAAATTTACGGGATTTTCGCCACGGAACATGTGGAAGCGAGTCGGCGGACTCTTGCGCGTGAGTCACGCCATATTGTAGCGTTTGGCTTGTCAGATACGACATCTCGTGCAGCGGTTCTGATCCCTTAAGTCCTCATGTACCGGCGTAAACGTTCGGGCGCATCTGGTGCGCCCGGCGAGCCTTAAGGGATTCTGGCGGCACGGGTTTTTCGAAGCTTAGGCATTCGTCGTGAGGCCCCAGGATGGCTGGCGCCGGCGAAGGAAAGGGTGCAATGACGGTTTTGACCTGGTCAGATGATCGCGTCGAGCAGCTGAAAAAGCTCTGGGAGGCCGGACTTTCGGCCAGCCAGATCGCCGCTGAGCTTGGTAACGTGACCCGCAACGCCGTGATCGGCAAGGTGCACAGGCTCGGCCTGTCCGGCCGCGCCAAGAGCCCCTCGTCAGCAGCTCCCCGGCCGCGCAAGGCGCGTCCAGCGCAGCACATGATGCGGGTGAGCCGCCCCATCGCACGCGGCAACACCGCGCTGGCGCAGGCCTTCGAGGTCGAGGTCGAGGCCGAGCCTGTTACCTACGACAACGTGGTGCCGATGAGCCAGCGGCTCTCGCTGCTCGAATTGAACGAAGCCACCTGCCACTGGCCGGTCGGCGATCCCTCGAGCCCGGATTTCTTCTTCTGCGGCGGCAAGGCGCTCTCCGGCCTGCCCTACTGCGCCCAGCACTCGCGGGTGGCCTATCAACCGGCGGCCGATCGCCGTCGTGCGCCGGCCAAGCCGAGCACGCGCTGAGCCCAGCTCTAGACGACATCGTCCCGGTACGGACCGGGACGATCGAGACGTAAAAAAGCGCGCCACAAGGCGCGCTTTTTTATTTTGCTTGCTTGCAGCCGCCGTTACGTCTGCTCGGCCTTCGCAAAGCGATCGTCGAGCGCATAGCCTGCGCCGCGGACGGTGCGGATCGGGTCTTGCTCGCGACCGAGATTGAGCAGCTTGCGCAGGCGGCCGATATGCACGTCGACGGTGCGTTCATCGATATAAATGTCGCGCCCCCAGACGCTGTCGAGCAGCTGCTCGCGCGAGAACACGCGGCCGGGATGCTCCAGGAAGAACTCCAGCAGACGATATTCGGTCGGGCCGAGATCGATCGGCCGGCCCGAGCGCGCCACGCGGCGCTTCTCGCGATCGAGCTCGATGTCGCCGAAGGCGAGCACGGTCGCAAGCCGCTCGGGGCTGGCGCGCCGCAGCAGGCCCTTCACGCGCGCGAGCAGCTCGGGCACCGAGAACGGCTTGACTATGTAATCGTCGGCGCCGGTCGCAAGGCCCCTTACCCGCTCGCTCTCCTCGCCACGCGCGGTGAGCATGATGATCGGAAGCTGCTTCGTATCGGAGCGTGCGCGCAGCCGGCGGCACAGCTCGATACCTGATAGTCCCGGCAGCATCCAGTCGAGCACGATCAGATCGGGGATGTGCTCCTTGAGGCGGGTGTCGGCATCGTCGCCGCGCATCACCGTCTCGACGTCATAGCCGTCGCCTTCGAGGTTGTAGCGGAGAAGCTCGGTGAGAGCTTCCTCGTCCTCAACAACCATAATGCGTGCGCCCATGGGCTCGTCGCTCCTTAAGTATTCGGGATCGTCGTGGCGAAGGTCGTCATGTCGCCCTTCGGCCGCTTGTCGGTGATGGCCTGGCCTTCGATCATGTAGAACACGGTCTCGGCGATGTTGGTGGCATGGTCGCCGATCCGTTCGATGTTCTTGGCGCAGAACATCAGATGGATGCAGAACGAGATGTTGCGCGGATCCTCCATCATGTAGGTGAGGAGTTCGCGGAACAGCGAGGTGCAGATGGCGTCGACCTCTTCGTCGCCCTTCCACACCGTCATCGCCGCCGGCAGATCATGCGCGGCGTAGGCGTCCAGCACCGACTTGACCTGCTGCTGCACGAGGTCGGTCATGTGTTCGAGGCCGCGGAACAGTTTGAGCGGATGGAAATCCGTCTCCAGCGCCGCGACGCGCTTGCCCATGTTCTTGGCGAGGTCGCCGATGCGCTCGAGGTCGGTTGCAACGCGCATGGCACCGACGATCTCGCGCAGATCGACCGCCATCGGCTGGCGGCGTGCGATGGTGAGCACGGCGCGCTCCTCGATCTTCTTCTGGAGCGCGTCGAGCTCGGCGTCGATGGTGACGACGCGCTGGCCAAGCGCGACGTCGCGGCGGATCAGCGCATCGACGGAATCGACGATCATGCGCTCGGCGATGCCCCCCATCTCGGCGACGAGGCGCGTGAGCTCCTGGAGGTCGGTGTCGAAGGCTTTTGCGGTATGTTCAGAACCCATGTCCTGTCTCCTCAGCCGAACCGGCCGGTGATGTAATCCTGCGTACGCCGGTCGGACGGCGACGTGAAGATCTTGCTGGTGTCGTCGAACTCGATCAGCTCGCCGAGATACATGAAGGCGGTCTTGTCGGAGACACGGGCCGCCTGCTGCATGTTGTGGGTGACGATCGCGATCGTGTAGTTCTCGGACAGTTCCTGGATCAGCTCCTCGACCTTGGCGGTCGAGATCGGATCAAGCGCCGAGCAGGGCTCGTCGAACAAGATCACTTCAGGCCGCACCGCGACGGTGCGGGCGATGCAGAGGCGCTGCTGCTGGCCGCCCGAGAGCGACAGGCCGGAGGCGTTGAGCTTGTCCTTGACCTCGTTCCACAGCGCGCCGCCGCGCAGCGCCTTCTCGACGCGATCGTCCATCTCGGACTTCGAGATCTTCTCGTAGAGGCGGATGCCGAAGGCGATGTTCTCGTAGATCGTCATCGGGAACGGCGTCGGCTTCTGGAACACCATGCCGACGCGGGCGCGCAGCAAATTGAGGTCCAGCTTGGGGTCAAGGATGTTGGTCTGGTCCAGCATCAGCTGACCGGTGACGCGCTGGCCGGGATAGAGGTCGTACATCCGGTTGAAGATGCGCAGCAGGGTCGACTTGCCGCAGCCCGACGGGCCGATGAAGGCCGTGACGCGGTTGGTGCCGAGCGCCAGATTGATGTTCTTCAGCGCGTGGTGCTCGCCGTAATAGAAGTTGAGGTTGCGCACCGTCACCTTGGCCGGGGCTTCCGGCAGCGGCTGTTGCGACGCCAAATGAGCGTTCGAACTCACGGATACGGAAAGGTCGGTCATTTTGCAGTCCTCTCGGCGCCGAGAATGCGCGCGCCAATGTTCAGGGCAAGCACGGTGAGGGTGATCAACAGCGCACCGCTCCAGGCGAGCTGCTTCCAATAGGCGTAGGGGCTCTGGACGAAATTGTTGATGGTCACCGGCAGGTTCGCCATCGTCTTGTTCAGGCCGAGGCTGAAGAACTGGTTCGACAGCGCGGTGAAGAGCAGCGGCGCGGTCTCGCCGGCGACGCGGGCGGTGGCGAGCAGCACGCCGGTGATAAGACCGGAGCGGGCCGCGCGGTAGGCGATCCGCTTGATCACCAGCGAGCGCGGCAGGCCGAGCGCGGAAGCCGCCTCGCGCAGCGCGTTGGGCACCAGCAGCAACATGTCCTCGGTCGTGCGCAGCACCACCGGGATCACGATGACGGCCAGCGCGAGCGAACCTGCGATCGCCGAGAAACCGCGCATCGGTACCACTACTGCGCCGTAGATGAACAAGCCGATGATGATCGAAGGCGCCGACAGCAGGATGTCGTTGATGAAGCGGATCACCGAGGTCAGCTTGTCGTTGCGGCCGTACTCGGCGAGATAGGTGCCGGCGAACAGGCCGAGCGGCGCGCCGATGCCGACGCCGATCACGGTCATGATCAGCGAGCCGACGATAGCGTTGCGGAGGCCGCCTTCGGTCGAGCCCGGAGGCGGGGTATCAGCAACGAACAGGTCGAGGCTGAGGCCGGCCACGCCGTTATAGAGCAGCGTGATCAGGATCAGCGCGAGCCAGGTGACGCCGAAGGCGGCGGCACCGACGCAGAGCCCGCGAATGACGATGTCCTTGCGGCGGCGGCGTGCGTAAATCGGGTTCATGTTACTTCCCCGCCTTCTTTTCCAGGCGCAGCAGCATCAGCCTGGCGCCGGCGAGCACGAAGAACGTCAGCACGAACAGCAACAGGCCGAGTAGGATCAGGCCGGACTGGTGCAGGCCGTCGCTCTCGGCGAATTCGGATGCGATCGCCGCCGAGATCGTGGTGCCCGGCGCGAAGATCGATGACGAGATGCGGAACGAGTTGCCGATGATGAAGGTCACGGCCATGGTCTCGCCGAGGGCGCGCCCCAGGGCCAGCATGACACCGCCGATGATGCCGACGCGGGTGTAGGGGATCACGACGCTGCGGACGACTTCCCAGGTGGTGCAGCCGACGCCGTAGGCGGCCTCTTTCAGCACCGGCGGCACGGTCTTGAACACGTCGACCGAGATCGAGGTGATGAAGGGCAGCACCATGATCGCGAGGATCAGCGCGGCGTTGAACAGGCTGAGATAGGACGGGGGACCTGCGAAGATCGCGCCCAGGACCGGGATGCCGTCGAAGATCTTGATCATGACGGGCTGGAAGGTGTTGGCCAGGAACGGCCCCAGTACGAAGAAGCCCCACATGCCGTAGATGATCGAGGGAATGCCCGCGAGCAACTCGATGGCCATGCCGATCGGACGGCGCAGCCATTGCGGGCACAGCTCGGTGAGGAAGATCGCAATGCCGAGACCGACGGGAATGGCGATCAGCATCGCGATGAAGGAGGTGACGAGCGTGCCGTACATCGGTCCGAGCGCGCCGAGTACGGGCGGATCCGCCGACGGGGCCCAGCGCTGCGTCCACAGGAATGCGAAGCCGTATTCCTTCATCGCCGGGACGGCGCCGATGATCAGCGAGATGATGATGCCGCCGAGAATGAGGAGAACCGAAATCGCGCTGAGGCGCGTGATCCAGTAGAAGGTGACGTCGCCGAGCTTGAACGCGCTCAAAGCCTTGGCGCGATCATACGGACCGGCGGCATCAATCACATTGCTCTCGACAGCCATATCTGCCACGCCGATCCCCTGTACCAATGATATACGCTTCTGGTTGATCTCGCGCCCCGGACACAGCGCAAAGTCAGTCCGGGACCGAAACGTCGTATGGCGCGCAATGCGGCCATTGGAGGCCGCACTGCGTCCAGAGAGCAAAGAGCCTAGCTCTTGATGTCGGCCGACCAGGTCTTCTCGATCAGCTTCACGACGTTGTCGGGCATCGGGATGTAGTCGAGCTCTTCGGCAGACTTCGCACCCTTTTCAAAGGCGAACTTGAAGAACTTCAGCGCTTCCTGCGACGCGGCCTTGTCGGTGGCGTCCTTGTGCATCAGCACGAAAGTCGTCGCGACGATCGGCCAGGACTTGTCGCCGGGCTGGTCGGTGAGGATCAGGTAGTAGCCCGGAGCGCTGGTCCAGTCGGCGTTGGACGCGGCGGCCTGGAACGCCTCGTTGGTCGCGTCGACGGTCTTGCCGGCCTTGTTGACCATCTTGGTGTAGGTCAGCTTGTTCTGCTTGGCATAGGCGTATTCGACGTAGCCGACCGAATTCTTGGTCTGGGCGATATTGCCGGCAACGCCTTCGTTGCCCTTGGCGCCGACGCCAACCGGCCACTCGACGGCGGTGCCCTCACCGACCTTGCTCTTCCAGTCGGCGCTGGTCTTGGACAGATAGTTGGTGAAGTTGAAGGTGGTGCCCGAACCGTCCGCGCGGTGAACGACCGAGATCGCATCCGACGGCAGCTTGGCATTCGGGTTCAGCTTCTTGATCGCAGCGTCGTCCCACTTGGTGATCTTGCCGATGAAGATGTCGGCGAGGGTGGCGCCGTCGAGGACGAGTTCGCCGGCCTTCACGCCTTCAATGTTAACGACCGGGACGATACCGCCCATGACCATCGGCCACTGGGCGAAGCCGTCCTTCACGAGTTGATCCGCCTTCAACGGAGCGTCGGTCGCGCCGAAGGTCACGGTCTTGGCCTGGATCTGCTTGATGCCGGCACCGGAACCGATCGACTGGTAGTTAACGCCGTTGCCCGATTCCTTCTTGTAAGCGTCGGCCCACTTGGAAAGGACGGGGAAAATGAAGGTCGAGCCGGCGCCGGTGATGTCGGCGGCGAAAGCCGTCGTCGTCGTTGCGGCGACCAAGCCGGCAGCGACGATAGTCTTGAGGAAATTCATGCTGGTCTCCATACAGGGGAGCGAAGCGCCATCCGCGCCCGATCGCGCTCCCCGTGCCGCCCCTTTAGGAGCGGTCGGCTGAGCTTTTACGAAGGTTTCGTGACAGTCGGATGACGGCACTAAGCGATTGAAATCACTTTGCTTTATCGCCTAAACTAAAGTCTTAGCCTGGGGGAAACAGGCGGTGAACGTCGCACCCTGCTTGGGCACGCTTTCGATTAAAAGACGGCCGCGGTGACGGTTAAGAATATGTTTCACCAGCGATAATCCGAGTCCCGTGCCGCCCTGCAAGCGGCTGTCGCCGACGTCCACCCGGTAGAACCGCTCGGTCAGGCGCGGCAGGTGCTCGGGCGCAATGCCGGGGCCGAAATCCCGCACCATGACCCGGATTTCCTGAATTGCATCGGCGGGCGCAGGCAGCGTCAGCGACACGATCACGCGTCCGCCGGAGGCGCCATATTTGAGCGCGTTTTCGATCAGGTTTTCGAACAGGCGGAGCAGTTCCTCGCGGTCGCCGGCAATCATGACCGGGCCGTCGGGCAAATGAGTTTCGACCTCGACCTGGCGCTCTCGCGCCAGCGGCTCGAGCCCGTCGGCGACCTGGAAGATGATCGGCAAGAGGTCGACCAAGGTGTCGGGCCGCACATGCGCCGATAGCTCTACCCGTGACAGCGACAGGAGGTCGTCGATCAGGCGCGCCATACGCGTCGCCTGGTTGTGCATGATGCCGAGGAAGCGCTCGCGCGCCTTGGGATCGTCCTTGGCCTGGCCCTGGAGCGTGTCGATGAAGCCGGACAACGCGGCCAGCGGCGTGCGCAATTCATGGCTGGCATTGGCGACGAAGTCGGCGCGCATCTCCTCGACCCGGCGCAGCGGCGTCTGGTCGTGGAAGGTCATCAGCATGCATTTGTCGGCGCCGCCGAAATTGGTCGGGACCGGCACCGGGGTGATGATCAGCTCCATCCAGCGGTCGACCGGAACATGGTCGAGATAGGTCGCGCGCCGCGGCTCGGTGGTGGCAATCGACTCGCGCAGCGCCGTGATGATTTCCGGCGAGCGCAGCGCGAACTGGGCGAGCTCGTTCTTGCGCAGCGCAGGCGCTAGCTGAGCGGCGGCCGCGTTGAGATGGATGACCCGGCCGGCGCGGTCGAGCAGCACCGCGGGATCCGGCATACCGGCGACAACCGCGGCCACCGCGGCGCCTTCAACCGGATTGACGCGCCTGACGTCCTCGCGCGAGGCGGAGGTATCATGCAGCCGCCAAGGGATCAGCGCCGCCGCGGCGATGCAGAGGAACACCGTCACCGCCCGCAGCACCGACAACTCGCCGAGCGAAACCACGACCGACAGCGCCAGTGCCGCAGCGATCAGGATGATGGTCGAGTGCCGCAGCCGGTCGGACCATGGCTGCACCGTGGGAGACGAGGGGGCGTCGATCGCCATCGGGCCGGGCTTCTCCTATGTTCGCGTTGCGCCGGTCAGGCGCCGCCGCCGTCGCTGCGCTTTCTCACATAAGCGGCTTTGGGCGGTGGACCTGGGTCGAGCTTGAGCGCCGCCTGCTGCAAACGTTTCGATCGGGCACCGATGATAACCTCCCGAAACGTCAGCAAGATTACAGAGATGACGAAAGGGGACAGATAATAGAGGACCCGGAACAACAGCATGCCGCCGAGCAGTTCCTCACGGTCCATCTGCCAGAGCCCGACCAGCATGGCGGCGTCGAAGACCCCTAGTCCCCCGGGCGAATGGCTGGCGAAGCCGAGCAGCGTCGCCGAGACGAAGATGACTGCGACCACGACGAAGCCGAGATTGGGCTCGTCGGGCACCAGCACGTACATCGCGAGCGCGCAGAAGCCGAGATCAATGATGCCGATGGCGATCTGCAGCAGCGTCAGCGGGCCGCCCGGCAGCACTACGGTCCACGGACCGCGCCCAACCACCCGCGGCTGGGTCCAGACCCAGATCACGTAAGCAACCAGCGCCACGATGATCATCATCGCGATGGTGCGGTTCAACCAGGGCGGCAGTTGGTCGATCGCGGCGGCCGCCTCCGGATGATAGGAGATGCCGAGGCCGAGCACGGCCGCATTGCCGAGCCAGAAGGTGAGGCCGGCCAGGAAGCAGATTTTCGCGACGTCGATCGCGTTGAGGCCATAGGCCGAATAGATGCGATAACGCACGGCGCCGCCGGTGAAGACGCTGGCGCCGACATTGTGGCCGATCGAATAGCTGGTGAAGGCTGCGAGCGCATTGATACGGTACGGCACGTGGGACTGTCCGATCGCGCGCACGGCGAACAGATCGTAGAAGGTCAGCGTGAAATAGCCCGCGGCGACGAACAACGCGGCCATCGCAATCTGGCGCGGTTCGGTGCTCTTGATCGCCTCGATCACCTCGTTCGTGTCGATGCCGCGCAGCATGTGAAAGAGCACATAGCAAGCGATGCCGATGACCGCGACGCTGATCACAACTCCAAGCTTATGCAGGATTTGCTTCTGGCGCAGCAACGTCATCGCCCTGCGTATGGCTTCCAGCATCTAGACCTCGAACAACGCTTCAGCGGCCAGAATGGCCGGCGAACAGGCGAACGACGCAATGGCACTCGACGAACCCTCGCCGTCGGCTCCGGTCTCGCGTATGCCCCCCGTCCCTCCACTAGCGCGTTTTGAAGCGGAGTGGAATTCGCCAATGCGAACAAAATCACGTGCCTTCAATATTTTAGGCAGGCTTGCGAGCTCATGATGCACGGTTTGGCGCTTTCGGCGGCAAGGCTGACGCGAATCTCCATGGCAATCCTGCGCAGTCGCCGTGAAGTTTTGATGATTTCGACCGGACAATGTTCCGTCACGCCTTAAGTCGATCTCAATCTATGGACCGCATCCGCCTGTTGAAAGAGGGGGCCGGCTGCGAGGCACACGACGACGTGGCCTACGCCTCGCTCCCGGTCATCGGGTTGCACTGCGACATAACAGACGTCATCGCGGCCGCCCGCCAGGGTAGCCGCGACAAGCATGTTGCTTGGAGGTAGCGTTTGCCTCAGGCCGCAAGCTGCGGGCGTATCGCTTCGATGCCGGCGATCCAGCCGGCGACAGAGCGGCCAATCGCCTCAGCGTGATCCTCCTGAAGGAAGTGCAGCCCGGCGCCGAGGCGAACCAGCGCGCAGTGCGTCAGGAACGCTGCGAACCGCTCGGCAAATTCCGGCGCGACCAGCGCCCCGGGCTCACCGGTGAACAGCAGCTTCGGATAGGACGACGCGGCCAGCGCCGCATGCGCGGACTCGAGCACAGCGTAGACGTCGGCGGGCTCACCGGCGATCGGCAGTTCGCGCGGAAGCGCAAGCACGGGACGGCGGCTCTCCGGCGTCGGGAATGGCGCACGATAGGGTGCCATCTCCGCTTCGCTCAGCCTGCGCACGATGCCGCCGGGCAGCACGCGCTCGACGAAGGCATTTGCCTCGAGGATCATCGCTTCGCCTTCACCCGGCGTCCTGAATTTGCGGAAGACCGCGCGTGCCGCCTCGGCATGGTCCTGCTCTTCCGCGACCTCGGTGAGGTGGAAGTCCTGCCAGGTCGGCATCGGACGGATGAATTCCATGAAGGCGAGGCCGCGCACGAAATCGGGCCGGCGCGCGGCGAGATGAAATGCGAGCGCCGTGCCCCAGTCCTGCGCGACGAGATAGGCCGATTTGATGCCGCGCGCTTCGATGAAGGCATCGAGATAGCGGACAAGATCGAAGAAGCGGTAGGCGATGTCGGGCTTGTCGGATTGACCGAAGCCGATGTTGTCGGGGGCGATGCAATGCGCGACCGGTGACACCAGCGGCAAAATGTTGCGCCAGATGTGTGAGGAGGTCGGATTGCCGTGGAGGAACAGCGCGACGGGCGCGCCTTCCGCGCCAGTCTCGCGATAGGCCATGTGGCTTCCGAGGACGGACGCTTTGCGAATCTCGATGTCGATCGGCTTGGTCATGTCGGCTCCCTGAACACGGTTTGGAATGCGATGGTCTTGAAACGTTCGAGCGCTTTGGGATTGCGGTCGACCTTCATGCGCAGGATCGCGCCCTGCCAGGACGCGAGCAGGAAGTCGGCAAGCTCATCGGGCTCGAAATCGGATGCGATCTCGCCGCGCGCTTGCGCATCCCTGATGCAGGCGGCGAACGGGGCGCGCCATTCAGTGAAGATCGCTGCGAGGCGCGCACGCAGCAGTTCGCTGCTGCCTGATGCCTCCAGGCTGAGATCGCCGATCAGGCAGCCGCGGCCATAGCCGTCGGCCTCAAGGCGTCCGGTGATGATGTCGAGATAGCGCCGCAGGCGCGCGCGGGGCGTCAGCGAGGTGTCCTCGAGCGCCTCGGCGACGAGGCCGCGGGTGACGTCGAAATAGCGATCGAGCACCTCGGAGGCAAATGCCTCCTTGGAGCGGAAATGGTTGGTGAAGGACCCCTGCGGCGCGCCCGCCGCAGCGGTGACGTCGCGCACGCTGGTGCCGTGATAGCCGGTCCGGAACATAACCTTGAGGCCGGCGTCGAGGATGGCGTCTTTCAGTGATGGCTTGGGCATGAGCAAAATAATACGTACGTACGTATTATTGTCAAGCGGCGTCTTGCGTCTGCGGCAATCTGGTTGCCAATCAGTCGGTAGCGGATCTGGGATGATCGACCGCCCCGCGACGGGCTGGCGTTTCAGGCCGCAGGCTGGCTGCGCGAGACAACCCAATAGCGCAGCCACGCGCCGATGGTGCAGCCAACGAGATAGCAGGCGAACATGACGAGGCCGAGGTCGAGCCAATAGCCGAAGCGGCCCGGCACCACATGCGCGAACGAGGCCGCGACCAGGCCCGCGACGAGCACGGCAAGCCAGCGCGCGGTCACCTTCGAGGTGCCATTGCCGCGCTGGACCACCGAGATCCAGCCCATGCAGAAGCCCAGCAGCAGCGAGCCGATCAGCCAGCCCATATGGAACGAGACAAGATAGGGCATGATCATCTCACCAGAAATTCGATGCGGCGGTTCTGCGCCTTGCCGTCGTCGGTGTCGTTGCCGGCGACAGGCTGCGTGCTGCCATAACCGACCGCTGTGAAACGGTCCGCGGGCAGGCCGGCCTTGACCAGATAGTCGATCACCGCCTGCGCGCGCTTCTCGGAGAGCGCCTGGTTGAACGAGTCCTCGCCGTCGGCATCGGTGTGGCCGGCGACCTCGATATTGGTGGTGGGGCAGCGCAGTGCGGTTTCGATCAGATGATCGAGAACGCCTGCGGAGTCGGGATCGATGTCGGCGCGTTTGGACTCGAACCGGATCTTGCCCTTGGCCAAGAGCTCCGAGAACAATTGCTGGCAGACGGTGCCGTCGACCGGCCCTGCTGCGGGCTTTACGGTGATTTCGGGCTTGTACAGCCAGGTCTTTGGAAAATCCTTGCCGAGGCCGGCGCGGATGTCGTTGGCCGCGCCTTCATAGAGCGCATCGCCCGACAGCTTCACCTCACGATCCGAGACCACGAGCGTGCCGGTCGACAGCCGCGACAGCGCGCCGAGCGCTGCGACAACCGCGGTGTTGAACGAAGCAGGCGCGCCGATGCTGGCCTTGAGATTGTCGACCACCTTCTCGGTGAAGAATTTCCGCGACGCGCTGGTCGCGATCGCGGCGTGCACGCTGTTGTCGGGCACATAGCCGGTCAGCGTCACCGTGGCGGCAACCGGATCCTTGTAAGCCTGGAAGATGTAAGGCGGCGCCTTGATCTCGTTGGCGGCGATCGAAAAGCCCTCAGGCAGGTTCTTGAGCGCGGCGGCGATCGCCTCGCGGCCGCCGAGGTCGCGCGCCATGCCCGACAGATTGACCTTGGTGTCGGAGATCGTGATCTTGCCGTCCTTCAGCTTTCCGATCTGGTCGAGCAGCAGCATCGCCGCCGCCTCGAAACGCGCAGGCGCGCCGCGGGCGAGCCCCATCTGATCGGCGACCTCGCCGCCATTGACCTCTTTTCGTGCGGCCTCGGTGAGGCGCGCCTTCATCGACGGCAGCGGCGCAGAGCCCGACAGGGTCACCCGCACCACGTCACGCTCGGCGTTCCAGACAAATGGCTTTGCTTCGGGAACAAGGCGGGTCTGGTCGTCGACCAGCCGAACGCCGGGAACCAGCTCGACCGTCGTCACGGCGTCGCGGCGACCCTCCTCGGAGAAGGCGTCCGCGGCCAGGCTGACGTCACGGCCGTCCACAGCGATCCGGGTCTTGTCCAGGACGGTATCCTTGAGCGCGGCCGAACTGCGGGCCGACAGGTCGGCCTCGACGGGCAAGGTGTTATTCCAGGCCGCAAATCCCCACATGACGGCCAGGGGAATCAGCCCCGGCCACCATTTGCTGGCCCACGTGAAAAGCATCTGCATTCGACGACCCGAACTCTGGAACCGGAGACAAAACAAACCCTTGGCAGGCTGTCAAACCGGAAATGGGGCCGTTTCCGGGGCCACCCGTGAAACAATTGGAATAACTTTTTCTTCAAGGGTCATTCCCTACATTGGGGGCGGAATGCCCAGGGGTCGGCCAGCCGGTCATGAAACAACTCCGTAACAACGTCATTCGCGCCGGGCTGGGAGCACTCTACTTCAGCGGCGCGCATCACCTGCTGCGTCCGCTGCTGTCGGGCGTCGGCGCCATTTTCATGCTGCACCATGTTCGGCCGGCCCGTGAGGGCGCGTTCCAGCCGAACCGGCATCTCGAGGTGACCCCCGACTTCCTGCGCGCGACGCTGCGCCATTTGCGCTCGCGCGAGATCGACATCGTCAGCATGGACGAGCTGCACGAACGGCTGATTCAGGGCCGGTTCGAGCGCCGCTTCGCCGCCTTCACCCTTGACGACGGCTATCGCGACAACCGTGACCATGCCCTGCCGGTGCTGCGCGAATTTGACGCGCCCGCAACCATCTATGTCGCCAGCGACTTCGCCGAAGGCACGGGACGATTGTGGTGGACCGCGCTGGAAGCCGTCATCGCCAAGGCCGAGCGGGTCGACGTCACAATCGGCCATTCCGCGCTGCGGCTCGATGCAAGCACGCCGGCCGCAAAGCAGGCGACGTTCGATCGCCTGCACGATTGGCTGCGCGCGCTGCCGGGCGAGCACGATCTGAAGCGCGAGATCGAGGCGCTCTGCGCCGCGCACGGTGTCGACATGGAAGCGCTATGCCGCGGCCTCTGCCTGTCCTGGGACGAGGTGAAGCGGCTCGCGGCCGATCCGCTCGTCACGATCGGCGCCCACACCATCAGCCATTGCAATCTCGCCAAGCTGAGCGAGGAGATCGCCACGCAGGAGATGGCGGTGAGCCGCGTGCGGATCGAGCATGCGCTGGAGCGCGAGGTGCTGCACCTCGCTTACCCCTATGGCGACCGCGAAGCGGCAGGAACGCGCGAATTCGCACTGGCCGCATCCGCTGCCTTCAAGACCGCGGTGACGACACGGCCCGGCATGCTGTTCGCCGAGAACGCCGATCACATGACCGCGTTGCCGCGCGTTTCGCTCAACGGAAATTACCAGGATGCGCGCATCCTGCCGGTGCTGACCTCGGGCGCCGCGACCGCGATGTGGAATGGTTTTCGCCGGTTTGCCGCCGCTTGACTGTTGTCCCGGCCTCGCCCGGGCAACACCGAGTTGACTCCCCTCCCCGCGGCGCTCAAAACGTCGCCAACTCAAGGGAGGTATCATGTCCAACGATTTGTTTTCGCTCAAAGGCCGTATCGCACTCGTGACCGGCGGCTCACGCGGCATCGGCAAGATGATCGCGGCCGGCTTCCTTGGCGCTGGCGCAGCGAAGGTCTACATCACCGCGCGCAAGGCCGGGCCGTGCGAAGCCACCGCGAAAGAGCTCTCGGCGCAGTATGACGGCGAATGCATCGCGCTGCCGATCGACATCTCGACCGTTGAAGGCTGCAACAGGCTCGCCGGCGAAATCATCAAGCTCGAGCCGAAGCTCGACATCCTCGTCAACAATGCGGGCGCGGCCTGGGGCGCGGAATTCGACGAATTCCCCGAGAGCGGCTGGGACAAGGTGATGGACCTCAACGTCAAGTCGCTGTTCTTCCTGACCAAGGCGCTGGCAAAGCCGTTGCGCGCGGCTGCCTCGCACGAGCGTCCGGCGAAGGTGATCAACATCGCCTCGGTCGACGGCATCTTCGTCAATCCCGGCGAGACCTATTCCTACGCCGCGAGCAAGGCTGCCGTGATCCATCTGACGCGGCGTATGGCGACGAAGCTGATCAAAGACAACATCAACGTTACCGCGATCGCGCCGGGAGCGTTCAAGTCCGACATGAACCGCGCCGCGCGCGATCACTCGGACGAAGTGGCCAAACGCATTCCGTCGCGGCGCGTCGGCACCGACGAGGATATGGCGGGCGTTGCGATCTATCTCGCCTCACGTGCGGGCGATTACGTGGTCGGCAACACCATCGCGGTCGATGGCGGTGTGGTGTATGCGAATGCGGGATTGGAGATTGCGGGGTAAGGGGCGGGTTTCAGAGTGGCGCGTCACATGCCCCTGTCATGCCCCGGCTTGACCGGGGCATCCAGCACGCCGCGGCTTCTCGATTTATCTCTGCTGTCTCTGGAATACTGGATCACCCGCTTTCGCGGGTGATGACAGTCTTCGTTGCGCGAGCGTTCGTTCCTGACCCTTACGACTCGATCTTGACGTACTCGAAATCGCCCGGCTTGTTGTCGATGCCGACCTTCGGCGGCGAGATCCAGGAGGCGTACTTGCCGGTTTCGGTGACGGGCTGCATCAAGGAGGTGATGAAGTCACCGTCGGCCGTCGAGGGCAGCCAATCGTCCCGGCGCTTGGCCCAGGTGGCATTGTCGATCAGGATACCGTCGGGCGTGGCGTGCACGTCCTTGAACTCGCCGATATGGCGGTGGAACGCGACGTTCGGCAGCGCCAATTTGAAATCATAGCCGGCGGTCGAGATCACCTTGTTCCAGCGCAGCATGCCCTTGACGCAATCCTGGCTGTAATCGTCGCGAAGGCGCATGTTGAGCGCGGTCAGCGCGGGTTCGTCGACCAGCTTGATCTCGCCGTTGATCAGCTTGAGCACCGGATAGGTCGAATTCTTCAGCTGGTGATCGTCGTCGATCTGGGTCTCGTGATAGCGGCCCTTGATACCGGTGTTGAAGGCATTGGCCGCGTTGGTCGAGACTTCCGAGCCAAACAGATCAAGCGACAGCGTGTAGTGCAGGTTCAGCTTCTTCTGGATGGTCGGCAGATCGATGACGCCGAGTGCGCGGACCTTGGCGACGTCGGTAGGATCGGTGATGCCGGCCTCGCGCATGGCGTCGCAGGTGCGCTGCACGACGCGGGTGATGCCGGTCTCACCGACGAACATGTGGTGCGCTTCTTCGGTCAGCATGAAGCGGCAGGTGCGCGACAGCGGATCGAAGCCCGATTGCGCCAGCGAGTGCAGCTGCATCTTGCCGTCGCGATCGGTGAAATAGGTGAACATGAAGAAGGACAGCCAGTCCGGCGTCGCCTCGTTGAAAGCGCCCAGCATGCGCGGCGCATCCGCATCGCCGGAGCGGCGGCGGAGCAGATCGTCGGCTTCCTCGCGGCCGTCGCGGCCAAAGTATTTCTGGAGCAGATAGACCATCGCCCAGAGGTGACGTCCTTCCTCGACATTGACCTGGAACAGGTTGCGCATGTCGTAGAGCGAGGGCGCGGTCTTGCCGAGATGACGCTGCTGCTCGACGGAAGCCGGCTCGGTGTCGCCCTGGATTACGATCAGGCGGCGCAGCATGGCGCGATATTCACCCGGGACTTCCTGCCAGGCCGGCTCGCCGTAATGCTCGCCGAAGGGCACGACGCGGTTCTCTTCCTGCGGCGCAAGCAGAATGCCCCAGCGATATTCGGGCATACGGACATAGTCGAACTTGGCCCAGCCGCGCGGGTCGACCGAATAGGCGGTGCGCAAGTACACCAGCGATTCCTGGAAGCCCTCCGGCCCCATGTCGCTCCACCAATCCATGTAGCCCGGATGCCAGCCTTCCAGCGCCTTCAGCACCTGGCGGTCTTCGGCGAGATTGACGTTGTTCGGAATCTTGGTCGAGTAGTCGACGTTCATGATGTTCATGTTCATGGCCGCGCGCTCCTTAAACTCTCGTCATATCGAATTTCGGCTTCTGGCCGCTGCCATAGCGGCGCAGCGCGCCCTCCTCGCCGACCGCGTTGGGGCGCTGGAAGATCCAGTTCTGCCAGGCGGTGAGGCGCGCGAAGATCTTTGATTCCATGGTCTCGGGGCCGACGAAGCGCAGGCTCGCTTCCATGCCGGTGAGACTGTCGGGCGAGAAGCTGGCGCGTTCCTCCAGGAACACGCGAACCTCGTCGTCCCAATCGATGTCGTCGAGCGCGAAGGTAACGAGGCCGAGCTCTTCGGCCTGTTCCGCGTCGAGGCTGGTGCCGAGCGTGGCTTCCGCGCGCTCGACATCAGCGGGATCGGCCTGGAAGCGCGATTCAAGCCGCGTCAGGCCGTGGCTCATCGGATAGGGGCCGAAGTTCATCGCCGACAGTTCGATCGAGGGCGGCGGCTGATTGTCGCCCTGGCGGGTGCCGATCAGCATGTAGGAGCGGTCGGCGGCGAAGACGAGCTCGGCCAGCGTGCCGGCAAAGCACGAGCCCGGCTCGACCAGCGTCACCAGCGTGCGCGAGGTGACGTCGATGCGCTTGAGCACGCGCTTCCAGTAATGCCTGATCTCGTTGACCAGCCAGTGTGCCTTGTTGGCTTCGAGGAACGCGTCGGACGCGAGCACATGGGCGCGGTCGCCATGGCTCTTGAAGACGAGCATCGCGATCTCGAGCTCGTTGATGCGCAGATGCAGGATGGCGTCGTCAAGCTCGCGCGCCACCTGCAGCGGCCAGAATGATGCGCCCTGCGCCATCATGCCGTCGATGTCGGCGGGCGGTGCCGCTTCCGGCGCCTTGATCGAGATGGTGGCGATGCGCGCGGCGCGATCGATATCGACGGTGACAAAACCGTAGCGAATGCTGGTCTCGTCGATCACGCGCTTGAGCGGAGAGAGCGCGATGCCCTTGCCGCTGCCGGCGCGCTTTGATTTGCCGGCGAACTCCTTGGCGCGCTCGACGATCCTGGCTTCCAGCTTGGAGTTCGGCGCGATCTCGTCGACGAGGCGCCATTGCACGGCGCGCTTGCCCTTCACGCCTTCCTCGATGGTGCAGAAAAAGTCAGCGTGGTCGCGGCGCACCTTGCGCTTGTCGACGACGCGGGTGAGGCCACCGGTGCCGGGCAGCACTGCGAGCAGCGGCACTTCGGGCAGCGCCACGGCCGAGGCGCCGTCGTCGGCGAGGATGATGTGGTCGGTCGCGAGCGCCAGCTCATAGCCGCCGCCAGCGGCCGAGCCGTTCACCACCGTGATGAAACGCTGGCCGGAATTCTCGGACGAATCTTCCATGCCGTTGCGGGTCTCGTTGGTGAATTTGCAGAAGTTCACCTTGTGCGCATGGGTCGAGCCCGCGAGCATGCGGATGTTGGCGCCGGCGCAGAACACGCGGTTCTTGGCCGAGCGCATCACCACGACCTTCACTTCAGGGTGCTCGAAGCGCAGCCGCTGCACAACGTCCGCAAGCTCGATGTCGACGCCGAGATCGTAGGAATTGAGCTTGAGCAGATAGCCTTCGAACAGGCCGCCATTCTCGTCGACGTCCATGGTCAGCGTCGCAACGTCACCGTCGACCGCAAGCTTCCAGTGCTTGTAGCGGGACGGTTCGGTCTGGAAATCGATGAATGTCGCGCCGCCTGCGAGGCGTCGATCTTCGCCGGCCATGGGCCACCCTTGAGCTCGTCTTGGTTTCTAACGTTAGATGCACAATAGTGCACATTTAGGTGCGCGTCTAGCCCTTATTGGTCAAGATATGCACTTTGCTTCATGAAGGCGCCTAAGATCGCACGACAGCGCCCAGCGCGATCCAGTCGGCCTTGGTGAGCTCGGTGCGGCCGAGCTTGGCCTGGAGCAGCGCCGTCAGCGCCGGCACCGGAAAGCTCTCGACAAAGCCGTCGCCACTAGCCGCCACCTTGCGCGCGCTCAGCGTCCGCAGCTCGGCGAGCGCCTCGCCGAACAGGCGCGCGGCCGAATGCGCCTTTTGCATGCGCAGCCGTAAGTTGGCGTTGGCGACATGGACACAGGCCCGCAGCAGGATGCGCTCGCGGCCGCCTTGCGGAGCCGCCGCCCACAGCGCTTCCAGCACCTCCTGGGATTCCCAGAAATAGCCGCGGTCGTTCAGCGCGAGCCCATAGCGGAGCGCCGGATGGCGTGCCGGCACATAGCCGCGGAAGGCCGAGGGCACCAGCGCCTTGGCCAAATCAAGCGTCTCGTAATCCGCATCGACCGCGCCGGTCTCGCCCGGCACATAGGCCCATCGCGGCCATGGCAGCGGGCTGCCCGCATGTGAAGGCACATTCATGGATGTGCCTTCGCATGGTCATGCAGCGTGTCCCCGAAGTCCCTGATCGTCGCGCAGGGCCGCTCTTGCAAATTGCTCAATCGCGTCAAGCGTCACCCCTGGCGCTTCACGATGCGGGGAATGGCCCGCGTCTGAAATAATTTTCAAATCTACCGGACAGTAGCACTCTTCCTGCGCGATTTCGACCTGACGCAATGTCCCATATTGGTCATCGCTTCCCTGCACGACCAGGACGGGAACGCGGATATAGGCCAGATATTCCGAGATGTCCCAGTCGCGGAATTTCGGGTCGAGCCAGGCGCCGTTCCAGCCGTAGAAGGCGTTGTCGACGTCCTTGTGCCAGCGCGCGAGCTTGGCCTTGAGGTCAGTGGTCTCATAAGTGGACTTGATCGCGGCGATTGACTTCACCGAGATGTCCTCGACGATGAAATGCGGCGCAATCAGCGCGATGCCCTGCAGGCGATGATCCTGATGTGACCCCGCGTAAATCGCCGCGATCGAGCCGCCGTCGGAATGGCCGAGCAGCAGGCCGCGCTTGAAAGGAATGGCGTCGAGCACCTTCGGCAGCACCTCCAGCGCCTCGCGGTGCATGTAATCGAGCGGCCGCGGCAACGCGACCGGACTCGACTGGCCGTAGCCCGCGCGCGAATAGGCGAAGATACCGGCGCCGGTCGCTTGCTGAAGCTTTTCGGGGAAATCGTTCCAGAGGCCAACAGAGCCGAGGCCTTCGTGCAGCATGACGATGGTGGGCACATCGGCGACCTGTGGTGCCAGCCAGATGTATTCGAGGCTGGCGCCGTTGATGCTGAGGAAGCCGGTAGGGGTGAGATTGGTCATGCCCTGTATCCATTCACTCCCGTCATTCCGGACAACTCGCAAAACGAGTTGATCCGGAATCTGGAGATTGCAGTTCATCGCTCGAGATTCTCAGGTGCGCAAGTGCGCACCGTAGTTCGCGCTTCGCGCGCCCCGGAATGACGTAACTGCTCAATTCGTGCCTTCCCGCAGCTTGAACCGCTGGATCTTGCCCGTCGCGGTCTTCGGCAGCGAATCCACCACGTCGATCCAGCGCGGATATTTCCACGGGCCGATCTTCTGCTTGACGTGCTCCTTCAGCATCTCCTGCAAATCCGTCGTCTTTGCGCCCGGGCGCAGCACGACGAACGCTTTCGGCTTCAAAAGGCCTTCCGGATCGGCTTCGGGCACGACGGCGGCTTCCAGCACCGCGGGATGCGTGATCAGCGCGCTCTCGACCTCGAACGGCGAGACCCAGATGCCGGAGACCTTGAACATGTCGTCGGCGCGGCCGCAGAAGGTGTAGCGGCCCTCGGCGTCGCGGACATATTTGTCGCCGGTGCGGGTCCAGGGGCCTTCAAACGTGCGCCGGCTCTTGTGACGCTGATTCCAGTAGCCCTCGCCGGCGGAGGGCGCATCGACCAGGAGCTCGCCGACCTCGCCGTCGGCAACGTCCTGTCCAGACTCGTTGACGAGCCGCACTGCATAGCCCGGCACCGGCTTGCCTGATGAGCCGTATTTGATGTCGCCGGGCGCGTTCGAGAGGAAGATGTGCAACAGCTCAGTCGAGCCGACGCCATCGAGAATGTCGACGCCGAAGCGCGATTTCCAGCTGTTGCCGACGGACTCGGGAAGCGCCTCGCCGGCGGAGGTGCAGATGCGCAGAGCCTTGCTGCCGCGCTCGCTCTTCATCGTCTCGTCGTTGAGCATGGCCGCAAACAAGGTCGGCACACCGTAGAAGATCGACGGGTTGAACCTGTTCATCAGGTCGAACATGCGCGCCGGCGTTGGACGCTCGCTGTTGAGGATCACGCTGGCGCCAACAGACATCGGGAACGTCAGCGCATTGCCGAGGCCATAGGCGAAGAACAGTTTTGCCGCCGACAGGCAAACGTCGCTCTCGCGGATGCCGAGCACCTGCTTGGCGTAGGTGTCTGCGGTCGCCTGCAGGTTCGAATGGATGTGGCGCACGCCCTTTGGCATGCCGGTCGAGCCGGACGAATAGAGCCAGAACGCGGGCTCGTCCGGATGCGTTGCAGCGGTGGCAAACTGATCGCTCTCGCCTGCGATCTCTTCTGCGAGTTGCTTGTGGCCGTTCTGCTTGGCGCCGGAGACCACGACATGCTCGAGATCAGGCATGCGGCCGACGACGTCGTTGATGACGGGATAGAGCGCTTCGGAGACGAACAGCACGCGCGCGCGGCAGTCGGCGAGGATGTAGGCGTATTGATCCGCGGTCAGCAGCGTGTTGAGCGGCACCGGCACGATGCCGGCGCGGATCGCGCCCAGGAACACGATCGGGAAATCGACCGTATCCAACATGATCATCGCGACGCGCTCCTCGCGGCGGACGCCGAGCCGGCGTAGCATGTTGGCAGTGCGACAGGTCTGTTGCTGGAGCTCGCCATAGGTGAGCCGCGAGACGGTGTCGTCGAAGGCGAGCTTGCCTCCCCTGCCTTCCTCGACGTTACGGTCGAGCAGCCAGGTCACCGCGTTGTAGGATCCCTCGCTCACGGTCGTCTCCCCCGAATTTAGAATTATAATTCATAGAAAGACACTGTGACGGCTTGCTGTCAATGGCAGCAGGCACTATGTTTCATTAAAGCGCGCCGCAGGACCTCCTGTAAAGAAGCCCCATGACCGACAGTCCCGACGCCGAATCCCGCTTTCTCGAACAACTCGGCCAGCGCGTGCGCACCATGCGCGCGCTGCGCGGCATGTCGCGAAAAGTGCTCGCCAAGGTATCAGGAATTTCGGAGCGCTACATCGCGCAGCTCGAGAGCGGCAAGGGCAATGTCTCTATCGTGCTCTTGCGACGCGTCTCCGATGCGATGGGCGCCCATCTCGAAGACCTGCTGCCCTCGGCCGATCCGACGCCGGACTGGCAGATGTTTCGCGACCTCCTGCGCAAGGCGACGCCGGCGCAGATTGCGCAAGCAAAAGATCTGCTCACTGGGGGCAGCGCAACTGCGCCGCGACGCGCGCCGTTCTGCGGCATCGCGCTGATTGGCCTGCGCGGGGCCGGCAAATCGACGCTCGGGCGGATGCTGGCGAGGAAAATCGGCTGGAGCTTTGTCGAGCTCAACAAGGAGGTCGAGCAGCAGAACGGCCTCTCGGTCGCCGAGATCATTGCGCTGTACGGCCAGGAAGGCTTTCGCCGCATGGAGCAAGCAGCCTTGCAGCAGCTGCTTGCCCGCAACGAGCTGATGGTGCTGGCGACCGGCGGCGGCATTGTCTCCGAGCCGCTGACCTTCGACCAGATCCTGACGTCGTTCTACACGATCTGGCTGAAGGCCGAGCCGGAAGAGCACATGGCCCGCGTGCGCCGCCAAGGCGATCTGCGCCCGATGGCGGACGACCGCTCCGCGATGGCCGAACTGCGCAACATCCTGCTCAGCCGCGAGCCGCTCTATGCGCGCGCGACGGCGGTGGTGGATACGGCGGGATTGTCGGTCGATGCGGCAGCCGCACGTCTGATCGATGCGGTACGGCCGGTGCTGCAGAACGAAGCGCGCAGCTTTGGGCTGCGCAGCGTGGCGCTGTAGCGATGACTGACAGCGACGTCACCACCTCCATGTTCGAGCGCATCGGTGGCAGTGCCACGATCGACCGGCTGGTCGACCGCTTCTACGACCGCATGGATACGCTGCCGGAGGCGACAATCATCCGCGCGATGCATGCGGACGATCTCGGGCTGATCAGGGACGTGCTGAAGCGCTATCTCACCGAATGGACCGGCGGTCCCAAACTCTATACTCCTGAGAAGGGCCATCCGCGGCTCCGCCAGCGCCACATTGGCTTTGCCATTGGCGACGCCGAGCGCGACGCGTGGCTGCTCTGCATGCGCGGTGCGATGGAGGAGACCGTCACTGACGCCGCTGCGCGGCAGGACCTCGATCGCGCGATATCGGGCCTCGCCGACTGGATGCGCAACCGGACGTGAGGCCGCTCACCGGGCGAAGCCTTACTTCGGACGCGGCTAGATCGACCAGTAGTTCGGATGCTGGTAGGACCGCGAGCGGTCGCCCCAGTCGAACTCCTCGCCATCGAACTCGCAGGGGCCGCTGCTCAATTGCTCCGGCGTCAGCTCGACCTGGAAGGCCTGACGGCCCGGATCGTATTTAAGTGCGCTCCATTGCACCGGGTAATGGTGATGCGTCCCGAGCAGGCCGCCGGTCTTGATCACGGCGTAGGCGACCGTTCCGCTCACCTTGTCGAGCATCAACCGCTCGATCGTGCCGAGCCTGGTGCCGTCGCAGCCGTAGACGGCGACGTGCTGCACGCGATCACTGGGAACCATGGTGTGTTGCATGGCGTGCTCCCTGGTCTTGGATGGGCGCATCATAGCACAGACACCGGACGGTGGGTGGATTGCCGTCAACTAAAGCAATCGCGAGCGCACCGATTCCGCGCCCTCGCGCAGCAGCGGCAGGAAGCGGTCGATCAATTCCTGCGCCGGCACGCGGTCGACATGGGCGCCCATGTTGATGGCCGCAACGATCACACCGTCGTAACGGCGCACGGGCACCGAGATCGAGCGAAAATGCGGCTCGGCCTCGCGGTCGACCAGCGAATAGCCCTGCGCGCGGTCGGCGGCGATGCGCTCGCGCAGCGCCTTGGGATCAGTGACCGTTTGCGGCGTCAGCGCTTCGCGCTTCATCGCCTTGAGGCGCACTAGCAGATCTGCGTCGTCGATCTGGCCCAGCATGGCGCGGCCGACCGAGGTGCAGAACGCCGGCAGGCGGTAGCCGATCTCCAAGCCGCCGGAGAACATCCGCGCTGGGCTGCTGCGAGCAATGAACACGACGTCGTCGCCATCGAGCACTGCGAGCGAGGAGATCTCGTTGGCTGCGGTCGCAACGCGATCGAGCACCGGTTGCAGCACCGCGACCAGCTGATTGGAGCGCAAGTAGGACGCTGCCAGCGTCAGCACATGTGGCGTCAGCGAGAACAGCTTTCCATCGCCGCTGACAAAGCCGCCGCGCTGAAGCGTGAACAGCATGCGCCGCGCGGTGGCGCGCGGCAGCTCGGCAGCCCGGGCGAGATCGCTCAGCGTCATCGGACCGGCATTGGTGCCAAAGCACTGCAAGAGACGCAGGCCGCGATCGAGGGCTTCAACGAAATCCGTCGCGCGCTCGTCGGTGTCGCTCCGTTTCAGCTTGGGCATCGGGTCCGGCTCATCTGCAAAATAGTGCTTGCTGCCGGTTCAAGGCATGTCATAATTCGCCCATTCGTTCAATAGGCGAACAAAACGCCCCTCCCGCAAAAGGACGCGACCGCCATGATGAGCCAGGAGCAGAACGACCTGATCACCCGCACCGGGCCGAAAGACCCTTGCGGCAAGCTGATGCGGAGCTACTGGCAGCCGGCGGCGCTGGTCGATGAGCTCGAAGGCGCGCGGCCGATTCGTCCCGTCAAACTGCTCGGCGAGAACCTGGTGCTGTTTCGCGATGAAACCGGGCGCTACGGCCTGATCGACCGTCACTGCGCGCATCGCGGCGCCGACCTCGCCTTCGGGCGACTCGAGCATGGCGGGCTGCGCTGCGCCTTCCACGGCTGGCTGTTCGACGCATCAGGCCAGTGCATCGAGACGCCGGCCGAGCCGAAGGATTCAAAGCTCTGCCAGAATATCCGCCAACGCTCTTATCCCGTGGTGGAGAAGAGCGGCATCCTCTGGGCCTATCTCGGTGAAGGCGAGCCGCCGGCCTTTCCGGAGATCGATTGCTTCGTCGCGCCCGGCACGCACACCTTTGCTTTCAAAGGTCACATGGCCTGCAACTGGTTGCAGGCGCTCGAGGTCGGCATCGATCCCGCGCACGCCTCCTATCTGCATCGCTTCTTCGAGGACGAGGACACCTCGACGGCCTACGGCAAGCAATTCCGCGGCGCTTCGGCCGGCTCGGACATGCCGATGACGAAAATCCTGCGCGAATACGATCGCCCGATCATCAATGTCGAGCACACCGAATATGGCCTGCGCCTGATCGCCCTGCGTGAGATCGACGAGGAGCGCACGCATGTGCGCGTCACCAACCAGCTGTTCCCGCACGGCTTCGTCATACCTATGAGCACGGAGATGACGATCACGCAGTGGCACGTGCCGGTCGATGACGAGAACTGCTACTGGTACGCGATCTTCACCAGCTATACGAACCCGGTCGACAAACAGAAGATGCGCGACCAGCGGCTCGAGCTCTATGAGCTGCCCGACTACGTCTCGCGCAAGAACCACAGCAACGATTACGGCTTCGACCCGCACGAGCAGCAGACCGCGACCTATACGGGGATGGGCACTGACATCAACGTTCACGACCAGTGGGCGGTGGAATCGATGGGCGCGATCCAGGACCGCACCAAGGAGCATCTCGGCACGAGCGACAAAGCGATCGTGCAATATCGCCGCCTGCTGCGGCAGGAGATCGAAAAGGTTTCAGGCGGCGAGAAGCCGATGCTGTTCCTGGATGAGGCCAATGCGCGCAGCATCCAAGGGCCGGCCACGATGGACGGCATCGGGCCGACCCGCGGGTGGGAGACTTACTGGATGGAAGTCGACGTCAGGCGCCGCCGCGGCGCGCCGTGGACCGCGCCTGTGCCAAAGGACATCGCGGACAATGTGCATCGGCTGACGGCGGCGGAGTGAATTTAGGGCACCGTCGTTCCGGGGCGATGCAATAGCATCGAACCCGGAACCTCGAGATTCCGGGTTCTCGCTTCGCGAGCCCCTGGAATGACAGGGTAGCAAGGAGTAACCAAAGTGACTTTCGTCGCGCGTCATGCGCTGTGGTCGGATGAGCAGAAGGACGCCGCGACGCGCATGCGGCGCATTGTCGAGGACAAGAACCTCGAGGTCATCCGCCTTGCCTTCCCGGACCAGCACGGCATCTTGCGCGGCAAGACCATCATCGCCACTGAGGCGATCGCCTCGCTGGAGAGCGGCTGCTCCATCACGACG
This sequence comes from Bradyrhizobium zhengyangense, assembly GCF_022012555.1. Lineage (NCBI taxonomy): Bacteria > Pseudomonadati > Pseudomonadota > Alphaproteobacteria > Hyphomicrobiales > Nitrobacteraceae > Bradyrhizobium > Bradyrhizobium zhengyangense. The sequence goes on from NZ_JAKLTZ010000006.1 coordinate 352,565, forward strand.
ACCATGCTCGCCAAGGACACCTCGCACCGCACGGTGTTTCCGGTGTTCACATCAGGCGGCGGTTTCGGCATGAAGGAGATGGAGGGTGCGGCCGACGTGCTGATGGTTGCCGACCCCACCACGTTTCGCATGCTGCCGTGGGCGCCGACGACGGGCTGGGTGTTGTGCGATCTCTATTTTGGGGATGGCCGCCCCGTGCCGTTCGCCACGCGCGGGCTCTACCGCAAGGTCGTCGACGAGCTCGGCAGAAGCGGCCACGATTTCGTCGCGGGACTCGAGGTCGAATTCCACATCTTCAAGCTCGATGATCCACACATGCGTGCGGAAGACGCGGGCCAGCCGGGTACGCCGCCGTCCGTCAGCCTGCTCAGTCATGGCTATCAATACCTCACCGAGCAGCGCTTCGATCAGATGGAGCCCGTGCTGGAGATTTTGCGGCGAGACATCGTCGCCCTCGGGCTGCCGTTGCGCTCTGTCGAGGTCGAGTTCGGACCGAGCCAGTGCGAGTTCACCTTCGCACCGAAGAAGGGCATGGAGCCCGCCGACAACATGGTGCTGTTTCGCTCTGCCGTGAAGCAGATCGCGCGCCGCCATGGCTATCACGCCACCTTCATGTGCCGGCCGAAACTGCCAAACCTGTTCGCCAGCGGCTGGCACCTGCATCAATCGATCGTCTCGCGCGCGAGCGGCGAGAACCTGTTCATGCCCAGGGAGGCCGGTCAGCCGCTCAGCGAGTTCGGCCGTTTCTATCTCGCCGGCCTGCTCGATCACGCCCGGGCGGCCACCGTGTTCACCACGCCGACGATCAACGGCTACAAGCGCTACCGGTCCTATTCGCTGGCGCCTGACCGCGCGATCTGGGGTCGCGACAATCGGGGCGTGATGATCCGCGTGCTCGGCGGCCCGAACAACGACGCCACGCGGCTGGAAAACCGCGTCGGAGAGCCCGCCGCCAATCCCTATCTCTATATGTCAGCGCAGATCCTCGCGGGCCTCGACGGTGTGGACCGCAGGCTCGATCCCGGTCCGTCGGCCGACACGCCCTACGAGACCAAGGCGCCGCTGTTGCCGAAGTCCTTGCGCGATGCGGTCTCGGCGCTGAAGGACGATCCGTTCTTCCGCGAAAAGTTCGGCGCGGAATTCGTCGACTACTACACCCACATCAAAAACGCCGAGATTGACCGCTTCCTGGCCGAAGTGACCGACTGGGAGCATCGCGAATATTTCGAGATGTTTTGAGGGAGAACCGCCTCACGACCCTGTGAGGCGACTTCATCCCGGCTGTTCCGACGACACCACTCGGCGCCCCGACGAAGCCGTTTTCCAGCCCCCGCGAAAATCGCTGGAAAAGTGCGAGGGCTATCCTTGCCCCTCATGATCAACAATGGAGTTCGATCATGTTGAGTCAATTGTTCAGTCTGATCTATCGCCTGTCTTGCCGGACCACCCTGATCGAGATCGGGACGCACCGCCTCGCCCGCTAATAGGCTCGCGAGTCAGGTCAGACGGATTGACCAAATGAAGGGGGTTTCCATGCGCAAGCTAATCCTCATTGCGACACTGTCGCTGTTGGCGAGCCAAGCTTATGCCGGCGGTTCGCGCAGCCTGAGCCTGGCGGCGACCAATGCGAACCAGGCGACTGAGCAGCCGGCAACGACCGCTCCGCCGCAGACCACACAGGCTCCGACGGCGACGCCGCCCGCAAATGTGCAGACGGCGACCACGACACCGGCTCCGCCGCCACCGGCCGCACCAGTGCAAACCGCGACCGCGCCGGCCGCGACGGCTTCGCAGCCGATTGCCGAAACCGCCAAGCCGAAGCACCGCGAGCCATCGACCGAGGCACGTGTGATCCGCGAGCTGCATCGCCACGGGATTTATTGGTAGTTGGTTGCCCCAGCTCTCTCCCCAACGTCGTCCCGGCGAAGGCCGGGACGCACAGCCCTACGGAGAAGTTTGAGGAAGACCAGTCGCCCGGTACCGATACCGACTGCAATCGAGAGATTCCGCCGTATGGGTGCCGGCCTTCGCCGGGACGACAGTGGAGCGTGAGGTGCGAACGTCGCGCCTCAGCGCTCTAACTCAATCGCTACGCGTACCGGCCGTGGCAGTGCTTGAACTTCTTGCCGGAGCCGCAGGGGCAATCCTCGTTGCGGCCGACCTTGCCCCAGCTTGCGGGGTTCTTCGGGTCGCGCAGCGCGGCGTCGGTGGCCTGCGGGGCCAGCGAGACGCTGGCGATGGCCATCTCGTCTTCGCCGGTATCCGGATTGAGCTTGTGCGCTTCCATCTGCGGCAGCGCGGGGGCTTCCTGCTCGGGCGGCACGATCTCCACCCGCATCAGCTGCGCCGTGACTGCCTCACGCAAATGGGCACTCATCTCCTGGAAGAGGTTGAAGGCCTCGGTCTTGTACTCCTGCAGCGGATCGCGCTGGCCGTAGCCGCGCAGGCCGATGACCTGGCGCAGATGGTCGAGCATGATCAGATGCTCGCGCCAGAGATGGTCGAGCGTCTGCAGCAGGATGGTCTTCTCGACGTAACGCATCACGTCGGGACCCCACTGCCCCACCTTGGCCGCCATGTGCTCGTCGGCCTTGGTCTCGATGCGGTTGAGCAACTCCTCGTCGGCGATGCCTTCTTCCTTGGCCCAGTCATCGACGGGCAGGTCGAGATCGAGCACGCGCTTCAATTCTTCCTTCAGGCCGGCGACGTCCCACTGCTCGGCATAGGCGTGCTCGGGCACGTGCTTGGCGACGAGATCTTCGATGAAGGCGTGACGCATGTCGGCGACGGTCTCGGCGACGCTCTCGTCCTTCATCAGGTCGACGCGCTGGTCGAAGATCACCTTGCGCTGGTCGTTCTGGACGTTGTCGAACTTGAGCAGGTTCTTACGGATGTCGAAGTTGCGGGCCTCGACCTTTTGCTGCGCCTTCTCCAGCGCCTTGTTGATCCAGGGATGGATGATCGCCTCGCCCTCTTGCAGGCCGAGACGCTGCAACATGCTGTCGAGGCGGTCCGAGCCGAAGATGCGCATCAGATCGTCTTCCAGCGACAGGAAGAATTTTGAGCGGCCGGGGTCGCCCTGACGGCCGGAACGGCCGCGCAGCTGGTTGTCGATGCGGCGGGATTCGTGACGCTCGGAACCGATGATGTAGAGGCCGCCCGGCTTCTTGACGGTCTTGGCCGGCTTCGAACCCTTGGCCGGTTCGATCTCGACTGTTTCTTCAGCCTTCAGCACGATGTCGCGGAAGTGCTCGATATCGGCCTTGATCTGCTCGATCTTCTTGGCCTTCTCGGCCTCGTCCGCGATATCAGCAGTCTCCTGCTGGATGCGCATTTCGAGCGAGCCGCCGAGCTTGATGTCGGTGCCGCGGCCGGCCATGTTGGTCGCGATCGTGATCGCGCCGGGAACGCCGGCCTCGGCGACGATATAGGCTTCCTGCTCGTGGAAGCGCGCGTTCAGCACCGCGAACAGCTTGGCCGGCTTGTTGGCACGCGCCGCGGCGTACAGCTTCTGCATCGAGTTCTCGTTGCCGAAATCGATCTGCCGGTAGCCGTGCTTCTTGAGATATTCGGCAATCACTTCCGACTTCTCGATCGAAGCCGTGCCGACCAGCACCGGCTGCAACCGCGCATTGGCGCGCTCGATCTCGGCCAGGATCGCGGCGTATTTCTCGTTCTGGGTGCGATAGACCTCGTCGTCCTCATCGAGACGGGCGACCGCCAGATTGGTCGGGATTTCCACGACCTCGAGCTTGTAGATGTCGAACAGCTCGTCGGCTTCGGTGAGCGCCGTGCCGGTCATGCCGGCGAGCTTTTCGTACATGCGGAAGTAGTTCTGGAACGTGATCGAGGCCAGCGTCTGGTTCTCGGGCTGAACCGTAACGTGCTCCTTGGCCTCCAGCGCCTGGTGCAGGCCTTCGGAATAGCGGCGACCCTGCATCATACGGCCGGTGAACTCGTCGATGATCACGACCTCGTCGTCGCGGACGATGTAATCCTTGTCGCGCGTGAACAGCGTGTGGGCGCGCAAGGCCTGGTTGATGTGGTGCACGACCGAGACGTTCTCGACGTCGTAGAGCGACTCGCCCTTGAGCTGGCCGGCATCGCGCAGAAGACCCTCGATCTTCTCCATGCCAGCTTCGGTGAGGGTCACCGTGCGCTGCTTCTCGTCGACCTCGTAATCGGTCTTGTCGAGCCTGGGCAGGAAGCTGTCGATGGTGTTGTAGAAATCGGAACGGTCGTCGAGCGGACCGGAGATGATCAGCGGCGTGCGCGCTTCGTCGATCAGGATGGAGTCGACTTCGTCGACGATGGCATAGAAGTGCGGTCGCTGGACCATGTCCTCGAGCCGGTACTTCATGTTGTCGCGGAGATAGTCGAAGCCGTATTCGTTGTTGGTGCCGTAGGTGATGTCGCAGGCGTAGGCCGCCTTGCGCTCGGCATCGTCGAGGCCATGAACGATGACGCCGGTGGTCAGGCCGAGGAAACCGTAGATCTGGCCCATCCAGCCGGAGTCGCGGCGGGCGAGGTAGTCGTTGACGGTGACGACGTGGACGCCCTTGCCGGCGAGCGCGTTCAGGTACACCGCGAGCGTCGCCACCAGCGTCTTGCCTTCGCCGGTCTTCATCTCGGCGATGTCGCCCTCATGCAGCACGATGCCGCCGATCAGCTGAACGTCGAAATGACGCTGGCCGAGCGTGCGTTTGGCGGCCTCGCGCACGGTGGCGAAGGCGGGCACCAAGAGGTCGTCGAGCGTCTTACCCTCGGCAAGCTGCTTCTTGAACTCGGCGGTGCGAGCCTTGAGCGCCTCGTCGGAGAGTTTCGAGACCTCCGCCTCCAGCGCGTTGATCGCGTTGACGCGGGATTGATATCCCTTCACCCGCCGGTCGTTGGCGGAGCCGAAAAACTTGCGGGCGAGCGCGCCGATCATGCCTAGTTCCTGTGTTCGCGAATTAACCGCGTTGCAGCCAAGAAGTTGTCACCCTCCGGCCTATCAACTCACCGTGACGCCTTATGGCGCCAGAGCCCGGACTGCGGGGGTTCATCCGCCATATGGGTGGGAATTGGGCTAGTCTGGGTTCAACGGCCAAAAACGCAGCAAAATAAACGCCATCGCCATGGTCGCGACCGCGCAGAGATATGGCCCGGTCAGGGCCTTGTCAACGGCGGGCGCATTGCGGCTAATTCATCATTTTGACAGACTTTTCGCGTTGCCAAGCCCCCCTGAATTGGGCGAGTGTCCGCCCCGCTCGAGCAGCCCCCTGCTTCAACAAAAGGATTTTCCATGACCACCTCGTTCCCGGTAACCACCGGCCTGCGTTTCCGCCCTGCGTCCGCCCTGGCTGGCAGCCTCGCCCTGGCGCTGACCCTGGCCTTCGCAGGCCCGCTCCGGGCGGCCGACGATCCGGTCCTGGCCAAGGTCAATGGTGCTGAAATCAAGAAGAGCGACGTCACCATGGCCGAGGAAGAGCTCGGACCGAGCCTTGCCCAGATGGATCCGGCGACCAAGGACGAAAACGTCCTGTCGTTCCTGATCGACATGAAGATCGTGGCCAAGGCCGCCGAGGACAAGAAGGTCGCTGACGGCGACGAGTTCAAGAAGCGCATGGCGTTCGCCCGCAACCGCCTGCTGATGGACAGCCTGCTGGCCCAGGAAGGCAAGGCGGCGACAAACGACGACGCCATGAAGAAGGTCTATGAGGAGGCCTCCAAGCAGATCACCGGCGAGCAGGAAGTGCGCGCCCGCCACATCCTGGTCGAGACCGAGGACGAGGCCAAGGCGGTGAAGGCCGAGCTCGACAAGGGCGCCGATTTCGCCGAACTCGCCAAGAAGAAGTCCAAGGATCCGGGCTCTGCCGACGGCGGCGACCTCGGCTTCTTCACCAAGGAACAGATGGTGCCGGAATTCTCGGCCGTGGCCTTCGCGCTGGAGCCGGGCAAGATCTCCGACCCCGTGAAGTCGCAGTTCGGCTGGCACGTCATCAAGGTCGAGGAAAAGCGCAATCGCAAGGCGCCGGAGTTCGACCAGGTCAAGCCCCAGATCGAGCAGTACGTCACCCGCAAGGCCCAGGCCGACTACGTGGCAAAACTCCGCGCCGAGGCCAAGGTCGAGCGGCTGGACCAGCCGGCGGCGGACGCGTCCAAGGACGCCAAGCCGGCCGATGCGGCCAAGGACGCGAAGCCCTCCGACAGCAAGATGGCCCCTCCGGCCAAGAAGTAAGAATTTGCTGTCACTTCGGTGACGCGAAGAGTATCTAAGCCTTCCTGATGCCCGGCCCCGCAACGAGGGGCCGGGCATCTGCATATCCAGACCTCACCAAGGCCCCCCGCGATGTCCTCCTCCGTCTCTCCCCTTGCCCCCAAGAATGTTCCTGATATGCCCGTGATCGCGGGCGTCCGTCTTGCGACGGCCGAGGCCGGCATCCGCTACAAGAACCGCACCGACGTGCTGCTCGCCATCATGGACAAGGGCACCGCGGTCGCCGGTGTCTTCACCAAGTCGAAGTGCCCGTCTGCGCCGGTTGAATGGTGCCGTACGAAACTGAAGGGCGGCAAGGCGCGCGCGCTGGTCGTCAATTCCGGCAATGCCAATGCCTTCACCGGCAAGACCGGCCGCGCCTCCACCGCGCTGACCGCGAAGATTGCGGCCAAGGCTGTCGGCTGCAGCGAGAGCGAGATTTTCCTGGCCTCGACCGGCGTGATCGGCGAGCCGCTGGACGCGACCAAGTTCGACGGCGTGCTCGGCCGCCTCGCCGAGACCGCCGAGCCAGGTGACTACCTTGCCGCCGCCAAGGCGATCATGACCACCGACACCTTCCCCAAGGTCGCGACCGCGACGGTGAAGCTCGGCAAGGCCAAGGTCACCATCAACGGCATGGCCAAGGGCGCCGGCATGATCGCCCCCGATATGGCGACGATGCTGTCCTTCATCTTCACCGACGCCCCGATCGCACCCGCCGCGCTGCAGGCGCTGCTCAAGGCTGGTGTCGAGGACACCTTCAACGCGGTGACGATCGATGGCGACACCTCGACCTCGGATACGCTGCTCGCGTTCGCGACCGGCGCTGCGGCCGAGCATGGCGCACCCAAGATCAGCCGCGCCAGCGATCCGCGCCTGAAGGCCTTCGTGAAAGCCTTCAATCAGATCCTTGCCAATCTGTCCGAGCAAGTCGCCCGCGACGGCGAAGGCGCCCGCAAGCTGGTCGAGATCACGGTCGAGGGCGCCAAGACCAAGGCCTCCGCCCGCAAGATCGCGATGTCGATCGCCAACTCGCCGCTGGTGAAGACCGCGATCGCCGGCGAGGACGCCAATTGGGGCCGCGTGGTGATGGCGGTCGGCAAGGCCGGCGAGCCGGCCGATCGCGACAAGCTGTCGATCTCCTTCAACGGCATCCGCGTCGCCAAGAGCGGCGCACGCGATCCTGATTACGACGAGACCCAGGTATCGGAAGCAATGAAGGCGCCGGAGATCGCGATCAAGGTCTCGCTTGGCCTCGGCAAGGGCCGCGACCGGGTGCTGACCTGCGACCTCACGAAGGAATATGTCGCGATCAACGGGGATTACCGGTCCTAGGATCATGGCCGAGCTGAAGCTGACACTGGTGGTGGCCTGCGCGCTGGTCGACGCCGACAAGCGTGTTCTGATCGCGCAGCGCCCGGAGGGCAAGACGCTGGCGGGCTTGTGGGAGTTTCCCGGCGGCAAGTGTGAACCCGGCGAACGGCCCGAGCAGAGCCTGATCCGCGAGCTGAACGAGGAGCTCGGCATCACCGTCGCCGAGCCGTGCCTCGCGCCACTGACCTTTGCAAGCCACGGCTACGAGACGTTTCATCTGCTGATGCCGCTCTACATCTGCCGGCGCTGGGAAGGGATTGTCCAAGCTCGCGAAGGCCAGACCCTAGCCTGGGTGCGCGCCAACAAGCTGCGCGACTATCCGATGCCGCCGGCGGATATTCCGCTGATCCCGCATTTGATCGACTTGCTGATGTGACGACGCATCGTCATTCCGGGGCGATGCGGAGCATCGAACCCGGAATGGCAGCGGCGCCGGGATCACGTCTCTCCCGCCTTCTTCACCGCCTCCGCCAAGCTCGCCTTCGCCGAGCCCGGCTTTAGCGGCTGCTGCTGGCTCGCATGTGGCGCCCAGCCGGACAGCCAGATGATGTCGAAGGTCGCACGGATGCGGCCGTCGGCATCGGCAAAACGCTCGGCATAGATTTCGGCCATGCGGAGCAGCGTCGCGCGTCGCGTCGGCGTGCGCCGCCGCTCGATCAGCACATTGGCCGCGCCCATGCGGCGGAGATCCTGCATCAACGTGAACGCGTTGCCATAGCGCACCACGACGCGATCAACGTCGGTAACCGGCAGTGCAAAGCCCGCCCGCTGCAACAACGCACCGATGTCGCGCAGGTCAGCAAAGGGTGCAACGCGCGGAGAGACACCGCCTTCGCATTCGGCTTCCGCCTCTGCAAAAGCCTGCCGCAGCTCGGTCAGGCTATCTCCGCCGATCATCGCGGCGAGCAGCAGCCCGTCCGGCTTCAGCGCACGGCGAACCTGCGCGAACACGCCCGGCAGGTCGTTGACGAATTGCAACGCTAGAGCCGAGACGACGAGATCGAGGCTCTCGGGCACCACGGGCAATTTCTCGGAGCCCGCAGCGTCGAGCGCGATCCCTTGGATCGAAGGTAACCGGCCGCGCAGACCCGCGAGCCCTTCACCAGGCGTCCAGAGATCGGCCGGTACGTGAAACTCGCGCATCACCGCGGCGAGCCGGTCGGACATGTCCTCGGCAACCCGGTCGAGCAGGAAGCTCTCGACACCCAGCGCCATTGCACGCCGCTGCCGCGTGTGCAGCAGGGAGCGATCGAACAAGGCGGGTGGGGTCTGCGGTGTCTGAGCCATGCCGCTGGTTACGCCGATCACGACGGTTCTGGCAATCCGGCGAATGCGGCGCTAGCCTCCTTTCATGGAAGCTGATGCCACCCCATCCCGTTCCATTGCCGCACCTTTGCGTGCTGCGTGGACGGCTGGCCGCTATGTGCTGACACGGACGGCAAAGCTCGCGCTCGACATCGCGCTGCCGACGCTGTGCGTGTCCTGTCGCGAGCCGGTCGATGGCGAGGGCGTATGCGCGGCGTGCTGGTCGCGGCTGTCGTTCATTGAGCGGCCCTATTGCCCGCGGCTCGGCATTCCCTTCGTCTATGACCCCGGCCCCGACATGCTGTCGATGGAGGCGATCGCGAGCCCGCCGGCTTACATGCGGGCACGCGCGGCGGTTCGCTATGACGACGTCGCGCGCACGCTGGTGCATGCGCTGAAATACCAGGATCGCACCGATCTCGCGCCCGCCATGGGCCGCTGGATGGCGCGCGCGGGCGGCGAGTTGCTCAACGGCGCCGACATGCTGGTGCCGGTGCCCCTGCATTGGCGGCGGGCCTGGCGCCGCCGCTACAACCAATCCGGCGCGCTGGCGCAGATCATCGCACGGCAGAGCGGAGTGAAGGTGAGAGCTGAGGTGCTGCGCCGGGTGCGCGCCACGGAGCAGCAGATCGGCCTGTCGCGGGCTCAGCGCGCCACCAATGTGCAGGGCGCGTTCCAGGTATCCCCCGACCGTCAGGCCGAGGTCCAGGGCCGGCGCATCATCCTGGTCGACGATGTCCTGACATCAGGTGCAACATTGGACGCCTGCGCCCGCGCCCTGCTGCGCGCCAAGGCGGCCCAGGTCGATGTGCTGGTGTTCGCCCGGGTTGTCGAGATCAGGTAAACCCCCATATAATTCAATAAATTCATGACATGAGAGCGTTTGATCCCATGACCGCTGCTGTCGAGATCTATACCAGGCCGGGATGCGGCTATTGTTCCGCCGCCAGGTCGCTTCTGACCCGCAAGAAGGCGACCTTCACGGAATTCGATGTCGCCAAGAACCCGTCCTGGCGCGAGGAAATGTACGACCGCGCCGGCGCGGGCTCGACCTTCCCGCAGATCTGGATCGGCGGAACTCATATCGGCGGTTGCGACGACCTCTACGCGCTCGACCGCGAAGGCAAGCTCGACGGCCTGCTCGAAAACGTCAAGGCGGTCTCATGAGCGAGGACAGGACCTTCACCGCCGCCATGGTGCAGATGCGCACCGGCCTGATGCCGGGGCCGAGCCTCGCTCAGGCGACGAAACTCATCCGGGAAGCGGCGGCCAAGGGCGCGGACTACGTGCAGACGCCCGAAGTCAGCAACATGATGCAGCTCAACCGCAAGGCGCTGTTCGAACACCTGCAGAGCGAGGAGGACGATACCTCGCTGAAGGCGTATCGCGCGCTCGCGGCCGAGTTGAAGATTCACATCCATGTCGGCTCGCTGGCGCTGCGGTTCTCGCCCGAAAAGGCGGTCAACCGTTCGTTTCTGATCGGGCCCGAGGGCAATGTGCTCGCGAGCTACGACAAGATCCACATGTTCGACATCGAGCTGCCGGACGGCGAGAGCTATCGCGAATCCGCCAATTACCAGCCCGGCGAAACCGCCGTGATCTCCGACCTGCCCTGGGGCCGCGTCGGCCTCACGATCTGCTACGACGTGCGCTTCCCCGCGCTCTATCGCGCACTGGCTGAAAGCGGCGCTTATTTCATCACCGTTCCCTCCGCCTTCACCCGCAAGACCGGCGAGGCGCACTGGCACATCCTGCTGCGCGCGCGTGCGATCGAGACCGGCTGCTTCATCTTCGCCGCGGCCCAGGCAGGCACCCATGAGAACAAGCGCGAGACCTATGGCCACTCTCTGATCATCGACCCCTGGGGCGAGATCCTCGCCGAGGGCGATGTCGAGCCCGGCATCATCATGGCCAAGATCGACCCGGCCAAGGTCGAGACTGCGCGCCGCGCGATCCCATCGCTCCAGCACGGCCGCCGCTTCGGCGTCTCCGATCCCAAGGCCGGGCCGGATCATCTGCATCTGGTGCGGGGATCGGCATGATTCGCTACGCGCTGCATTGCGACCGCAACCATGAGTTCGAGAGCTGGTTCCAGAGCTCGTCGGCCTATGATTCGCAGGTAAAGCGCAAGCTGGTGACCTGTCCGATCTGCGGCTCGGCCAAGGTCGACAAGGCGATCATGGCACCGCGTATCGTCGCCAAGAAGGGCCGCGGCCCTGCGACGCCGCCGCCGGAGCCTGTTGCAACCACCGCTCCCGAGGCCGCCCCGTCAGGACCGACCTCGCTGATGATGGCGCAGGAGCGCGAGCTGCGCGCCAAACTGAAAGAGCTGCGCGACCACATCGTGAAGAATGCCGACAATGTCGGCGAGCGCTTTGCGAACGAAGCCCGTGCGATGCATTACGGCGACAAGGAGCACCGCCCGATCTATGGCGAGGCCTCGCCTGATGAAGCGAAGTCGCTGATCGATGAGGGCATCGAGGTGTCACCGCTGCCGACCCTGCCGGAAGACCGGAACTGACGCGCAAACCGCGTCAGAAGCCCACCAGCAGCGCCACGCCCACAACGATCAGCACGATGCCAAGAATCTCGCGCGGCGCGATCGGCTGCTTGAACGAGTAATACGCCACGGCCTGCGCGAACAGCACCTCGATCAAAGCGAGCGTGCGGACATTGGCGGCGGCCGTCAGCGCAAACGCCAGGAACCAGAACTGGGAGGCGAAGGCACCCATGAAGCCCGCCAGCAGCGACGGCTTCCATAATCCCAGGATCGACTGAAGCACTTTTGGCGCGCGCCAGAACAGATAGATCGTCAGGATCAGCGTCTGCACGAACAGGCCGAGCACCAGCGTGAACGACGACGCCGTCACGAACGACACGTTCGGTACGGTGATGATGGCACCGCGGAAGCCGACCGCAGACAGCGCGAACGCCGCAGCCGCGACGAGGCCGGTGATGGTCGGCTTCAGCTCCGCAAAACTCTTCTCGCCGCCGGGGCGCAGCGCGGTGATGACGACGCCAACGGTCGCGATCACGATCGCCAGCACCTTCAGCCAGGTCAGGTGATCGCCGAGGAAGACGAAACCGAAGACCGCGGTCTGGATCGCCTCGGTCTTGAGATACGCCGTCGTCACCACGAAGGAGCGGTCGTTCATCGCGAGCAGCATCAGCCCGGTGGCGACGATCTGGCTGAGCGCGCCCAGCAGCAGCCACGGCCAGAACATCGATGGCGGCATGCCGATATGGTCACCGGTTGCGACCAGCACCACGCCGAGAAACAGCAGCGAGAACGGGAAGCCGAACAGGAAGCGGATGTTGGTCGCGCCCCATGTCCCCAGCGGCTTGGTCAGCGACCGCTGCATCGCATTGCGCGCGACCTGGCCGAGCGCAGCGACGACGGTGAAGGGAATCCAGAGGCTGGTGACGGTGAACATGGGGTGGGTGGCTGGGACAGGAGGGTTGTTGCAGCCAACCTGCCGTCAGCTATTCAACGGGTCAACCACACGAACGTCATGGGAGCGATGCTCTCGCAACAAGCACACTGTCGTCCCTGCGAACGCAGGGACCCATAACCCCAGGGAGCAGTTTTGCGGAGGCTGCTAACACGCGCCTCCAACACCGCGCCCTCACCGACAGATTCCGCAGTATGGGTCCCTGCGTGCGCAGGGACGACAGCTTTTGCTTGGTTGCTTAATACCAAATCAAACCAGGAGATCGCTCAGATCGCGCCACTCCAGGTTTTCGCGCTCAATCAGCTCGATCTTCCAGTCGCGCTTCCAGCGCTTCAGCTGCTTTTCGCGAGCAATCGCTTCGTCTGCCCGCTCATAGGCTTCGGTGTAGACGAGCCGATATACCCCGTAGCGTTTGACGAATTTCGAGCCCTTGCCACTTCGGTGCTCTTCCAGCCGCTTCTGGAGCGAGTTGGTGATCCCGATATAGAGCGTTCCGTGATGGCCGCTGGCGAGAATGTAGACGTAGTACATGCTCGAAACGCCCATCTCGGCTAACGACTGGGGCCTGTGGTTATGGGTCCCTGCGTTCGCAGGGACGACACAGTTCGGGTTGTGAGAGCTCGCATCTCTCTCATGCCACCCTCACACCATCCCTTCCGCCACCACCATGTAGTTCACGTCCATGTCGGACGAGAGCGTCCATTTGTCGGCGAAGGGGGAGTAGACGACGCCGGTCTGCTCGGTGATGACGAGGCGGTTGTCGAGGAGATACTTGGTCAGCTCGTCCGGGGTGACGAACTTGTTCCACTCGTGGGTGCCGCGCGGCAGCCAGCGCAACACGTATTCGGCGCCGACGATGGCGAGCGCAAAGCTCTTCCAATTGCGGTTGAGGGTGGAGACCACCATCAGCCCGTTCGGCTTCAGCATCGAGGCGCAGCGCTTGAGGAATACGCCGACGTCGACAACGTGCTCGACCACTTCCATCGCCAGCACGATGTCAAAGCGCTCGCGCGGGTCGATCTCCTCCACAGTGGTGCAGCGGTAGTCGATCGACAGATGGCTCTTGTCGGCATGCAGCTTCGCGGCGGCAATGTTGCTCTGCGATGGATCGACGCCAATCACCTGCGCGCCGAGCCGCGACAGCGGCTCGCACAAGAGGCCGGCGCCGCAGCCGATGTCGAGTACGCGCAGGCCGCCGAGACAGTTGAGGCTGCGCACATTGCGCTCGAACTTGCGGCAGGCGGCGTCGCGGATGTAGCCGAGCCGCAGCGGATTGATCCGGTGCAGCGGCGCCATCTTGCCCTTGGGGTCCCACCACTCGGCCGAGAGTTTTGAGAATTTCGCGATCTCGGCGGCGTCGACGGTCGAGCCCGGCGGTACGGTGGCAGTTGCGGAACTATCTTGCTGCATGCTCATGGTTACGCGCGGTCCTACCGCGTGGTGATCGAACTACGGAAGGCCAGCGGAGAGGCGATGGTCTTGATCGTCTCGCGTCCTTCGCCGACGCCATTGATGGTCACGTCGCCGTAGTTGAGAATACGCCCAAGGATGGTCTGGTTGACGTCGACACTCTCCACCTTGTCCAGCGCCATTTCAAAGGTGCGGCGCTTGATGAAGCCGATCTTGTGCACAACCCTGAGATTGGTGACGTCGGTTTCAGTGGTGAGGCGATGGAACCAGCCCTTCACCGTCCAGTACAGGGCGGCCAAGGCCACCAGGCCGGAGCCGAACAGGCAGAGGATCATGATGCTGTAGACGTCGCTCTGGCGGGAGACCGCGAACAGGATGATTGCCACGATCCAGGCCAGAATGGCCGGGACATAGAAGATCCAGTGCGCATTGGTCGAATACAGCACCCGCTCGCCGGGCTGCAGGATTTCGTCAATATAGCGCGCCATAACCTCTGATAACCCATTGCCAGGATTGGCCGTGCAGGAACCCGCTTGCCCCCGGCCCCGCCCCTCTGTATACGCGCGGTCGGTATCCCCCTGGGCATCCGTCCGGCGCGGGTCACCATACTGATCCTCAAGAGGGAATGCACGCGTCGTCATGAGCCGTCTCGTGATGAAATTCGGCGGCACGTCCGTCGCCAATATCGAACGTATCCGCAACGTCGCACGCCATGTGAAGCGTGAGGTCGATGCCGGCCATGAAGTGGCTGTGGTCGTCTCGGCGATGTCGGGCAAGACCAACGAGCTGGTGGCCTGGTGCACCGAGGCCTCGCCGATGCACGACGCGCGCGAATACGACGCAGTCGTCGCCTCCGGCGAACAGGTCACCTCGGGCCTGCTGGCCATCGTTCTCCAGGGTATGGGCATCCAGGCCCGCTCCTGGCAGGGCTGGCAGATCCCGATCAAAACCAGCGACGCGCATGCCTCGGCCCGGATCGAGGACATCGACGGCAGCGAGATCATCTCCCGTTTCAAGGATCGCAAGGAGGTCGCTGTCATCGCCGGCTTCCAGGGTATCGATCCCAGGACCAACCGCATCACCACACTGGGCCGAGGCGGCTCCGATACCTCGGCCGTGGCCGTCGCCGCCGCCGTCAAGGCCGACCGCTGCGACATCTACACCGATGTCGACGGCGTCTACACCACCGACCCGCGAATCGTGCCGAAGGCCAAGCGGCTCGACAAGATCGCATTCGAAGACATGCTGGAATTGGCCTCCCAGGGCGCCAAGGTGCTCCAGGTGCGCTCGGTGGAACTCGGCATGGTCCACAACATGCCGATCTTCGTCCGCTCGAGCTTCGACAAGCCCGAGGATATCGACCCGCATGCCAACCAGCCGCCCGGCACCCTGATCTGCGGCGAGGAGGAGATCATGGAAAACCACGTCGTCACCGGTATCGCCTTTTCGAAGGACGAGGCGCAGATCTCGGTGCGCCAGATCGAGGACAAGCCTGGCGTTGCCGCATCGATCTTCGGCCCGCTCGCGGATGCCAATATCAACGTCGACATGATCGTTCAGAACGTGTCCGAAGACGGCAAGACCACCGACCTGACCTTCACGGTGCCGGCCGCCGACCACGTCAGGGCAAAGGACACGATTACCGCCGCCAAGGCCAAGATCGGGTATGCACGGCTGGATACCGCAACCGACGTCGCCAAGATCTCGGTGATCGGCAGCGGCATGCGCAGCCATGCCGGCGTCGCGGCCCAGGCGTTTTCGGCCCTCGCAGGACGGAATATCAACATCCGGGCCATTACAACCTCCGAGATCAAATTCTCGGTTTTGATCGACACCGCCTATACCGAGCTTGCGGTGCGCACGCTGCATACGCTTTACGGCCTCGATCAGGCCTGAGGCGCTACCCGTCTTTCCGGAAAACCGCTTCGCACTTTTCCGGACCATGCCAAGGCTAATTTTCTCTTAGCGGTCGCAGCAAACGCGAAGGTGTACACACCTTCGCGTTTGGCAGGCGTTTTGCTTGGCAAAACAAGCCTCAATTCGCTATACGGCGGACAGGGTGGGCTGCCGCAGACTGTGTCCCAGTTCAGGCGGCGCTGATTCGGCGCAAGCGGTTGTTTGCGCCTGCGCCGGACAAACAAATTGATTGTTTTTCTGGAATTTTGGGCCAGCCGCCGGCCAATATCGCCGGGCCAGGCAGACGGAGGAGATTGACGGTTCATGCGGAGCGCGTCGGGAGGTCCCCGCGTCTTGTTGAGACGGCTCCGCGAAACCATGGCGGAGCAGGTCTCGGCCCAGGAGCGGCTGGACAAGATCGTGGTGCTGATCGCCGCCAACATGGTGGCCGAGGTGTGCTCGGTCTATGTGCTGCGCATCGACAACACCCTCGAGCTCTACGCTACAGAAGGCCTCAACCGTGAGGCCGTGCACCATACCGTGCTCAGTGCCCATGAGGGCCTTGTCGGCCTCGTCGCCAGTGAGGCGACGCCGCTCAATTTGAACGACGCCCAGAGCCACCCCGCCTTCTCGTTCCGCCCGGAGACCGGCGAAGAGATCTATCACTCCTTCCTTGGCGTGCCGATCCTGCGCGCCGGCAACACGCTCGGCGTGCTGGTGGTGCAGAACCGCGCCAAGCGCACCTATGTCGAGGAGGAGCTCGAGGCGCTGCAGACCACCGCCATGGTGCTGGCGGAGCTGATCGCGTCAGGCGAATTGTCCGCGCTCGCCCAGCCCGGCCTGGAGCCGGCCGCGCGCCATTCGACGCAGAAGGCCGGCGCGATCCTTTCGGAAGGCATCGCGCTCGGCCACGTCGTGCTGCACGAGCCGCGCGTCGTCATCAAGGACTACATCGCCGAGGACCTGCCGAAGGAAATCAAGCGGCTCGACACCGCGCTGGCCAAGCTGCGTTCGGATCTCGACCGCATGCTGGAGCGCGGCGACGTCGCCGAGGGCGGCGAGCACCGCGACGTGCTCGAAGCCTACCGCATGTTCGCCAACGACCAGGGCTGGTCGCACAAGCTGCACGAGGCGGTGGCGACGGGCCTCACCGCGGAAGCCGCCGTCGAGCGCGTGCAATCCGACACACGCGCCCGCATGCTGCGCGTGACCGATCCCTATTTGCGCGACCGGCTGCACGATCTCGAGGATCTCGGCTACCGCCTGATGCGGCAGCTGGTCGGCCAGGATCATGCGCCCTCGCGCGAGCAGATGCCCGACAACGCCATCGTCATCGCGCGTGCGATGGGACCGGCGGCGCTGCTCGACTACGACCGCAAGCGCTTGCGCGGCATCGTGCTGGAGGAAGGCACCGCCAACTCCCACGTCTCGATCGTGGCCCGCGCGCTCGGCATTCCCGCGGTCGGCGAGGTGCCCAACGCGCCCGGCATTGCCGATCCAGGCGATGCCATCATCGTCGATGGCACCTCGGGCGCGATCTATGTGCGCCCGTCGCAGGAGATCGAAGCAGCCTATGCCGAACGGGTGCGCTTCCGCGCCCGCCGCCAGGCGCAATATCTGGCGCTGCGCGACCGGCCCTGCGTCACCAAGGACGGCGAGAAGGTCGAGCTGTTGATCAATGCGGGCCTCGCCATCGACCTGCCGCATATCGACGACACCGGCAGCGCCGGCATCGGCCTGTTCCGCACCGAGCTGCAGTTCATGGTCGGCCAGAGCCTGCCGCGCACCAGCGACCAGCTCGCGCTCTACCGCGCCGTGCTGGATGCCGCGGGCCCCAAGCCCGTGACCTTCCGCACCCTCGACATCGGCGGCGATAAGGCGCTGCCCTATATGGAGACGGTGATCGAGGAGAATCCCGCGCTCGGCTGGCGTGCGATCCGGCTCGGGCTCGACCGTCCGGGCCTCTTACGCGGCCAGATCCGCGCGTTGCTCCGCGCCGGCGGCGGCCGCGCACTGCGCATCATGTTCCCGATGATCTCGGAGGTTGCCGAGTTCGATGCCGCGAAGGCGCTGGTCGAGCGCGAGCTGACTTATTTGCGCCAGCATGGCCACACCCTGCCGGAGCGCATCGATATCGGCACCATGGTCGAGGTGCCGGCGCTGCTCTACCAGCTCGACGAATTGCTGAAGAAGGTCGACTTTATCTCGGTCGGCTCCAACGATCTGTTCCAGTTCCTGTTCGCGGTCGACCGCGGCAATGCCAAGGTCTCCGAGCGCTTCGACACCATGTCGACGCCGATCCTGCGCGCACTGCGCGACATCGCACGGAAATCGCAGGCCGCGAAGAAATCGCTTTCGCTCTGCGGCGAGATGGCCTCGAAGCCGATCGGCGCGCTGGCGCTGCTGGCGATGGGCTACCGCTCGCTGTCGCTGTCGGCGACCGCGCTCGGCCCGGTCAAGGCGATGGTGATCGATCTCGACGTCAAGAAGGCCGCAGCGATGCTGGGGCCCCTGCTGGATGCGCCGACCGGCAGCGTCTCGATCCGGCAGAAGCTGACGGAATTTGCCGAGGCCGAGGGCCTGGCGTTGTAGCGGGCCTGCCGCTGGCCCTCGCTACCTCGCCTCCCTCCGCCATTTGAGACTGAACCATGTCGTCACTTCCCGAAGCCAAACTGGACGTCCTGCTCGCGCATCACGCCTCGCTCGAAGCCGAATCGCTGGGGCAACTATCGTCTGAGCGCTATGTGCAGGTCACGCGCGAGCTCGCCGAGATCGCCCCGCTGGTCGAAGCGGTGAAGACGTATCGGTCTGCGGTCAAGGAGCTCGCCGACACCGAGGCGCTGATCGCCGATCCCACAACCGACGCCGAGATGCGCAGCATGGCGGAGGCCGAGCGAGACGAGCTCAATCCGAAGATCGAGGATCTGGTCCAGAAGATCCGCATCGCGCTGCTGCCGAAGGACGCCATGGACGACCGCAACGTGGTGCTGGAAATCCGCGCCGGCACCGGCGGCGACGAGGCCTCGCTGTTCGCCGGCGATCTGTTCCGGATGTACGAGCGTTTTGCCAGCTTGCAGGGCTGGAAGGTCGAGGTGATCTCGGCGAGCGAAGGCACTGTCGGCGGCTACAAGGAAATCATCGCGGAGGTGCAGGGCCGCGGTGCGTTCTCCAAGCTGAAGTTCGAATCCGGCGTGCACCGGGTGCAGCGCGTGCCGGACACTGAGACGCAGGGGCGCATCCATACGTCGGCCGCCACGGTCGCCGTATTGCCCGAGGTCGAGGATGTCGACGTCGAGATCAAGAACGACGACCTGCGCATCGAGACCATGCGCGCGCAAGGCGCCGGCGGCCAGCACGTCAACAAGACCGAATCGGCGATCCGCATCACTCACATTCCGACCGGCATCGTCGTGATGATGCAGGACAGCCGCTCGCAGCATAAGAACCGCGCCTCCGCCATGAACATCCTGCGCTCGCGCATCTACGATGCCGAGCGGCAGCGCGTCGACGCTGCACGCTCGGCCGAGCGCAAGGAGAAGGTCGGCTCCGGCGATCGTTCCGAGCGCATTCGCACCTATAATTTCCCGCAAGGCCGCGTCACCGACCACCGCATCAACCTGACGCTCTACAAGCTGCCGCAGGTGATCGCCGGCGAAGCGCTCGGCGAATTGACCGATGCGCTGACCACAGAGCACCAGGCCGCACAGCTCGCGGCACAGGGCGCAGCGGCCTAACAGGCCGCGGGGCGTTCAGGCCTCGCCGGGCTCTCCGAAGGATTTCAACAGACGGCTCAGCGCCGGGCTTGCGGCGCGGCGGAGCTCCTCGAGGTTCTTGCGCGAGAGCGCCTGCAGCTTCTGTTCGCCTTTTTTCGTCAGCTTGAGATGCACGCGCCTGGCATCCTCGGGATCAGCGGCGCGACTGACCAGCCCTTGCTTTTCGAGGCGATTGATCAGCTCGACAGCGGAGTGATGCCGGATCAGCAGAAACTTCGCGACATCGCCGACAGTTGCGGGGCCCGGACGGACAAAGCCCTTGATGCCGAGCAGGGCCTGGTGTTGCGTCGGCGTCAATCCCTGTTCGGCGGCCGCCGCCTCGCTGAAGGCCAGAAAGCTGCGGATCTGGTAGCGAAACTGCGCCAGCGCCGCGTAATCGGAGTCACGCATCGTGCTGCGCCTCGCCGAGATCACCACTTTCGACCGCTGCGCTTTCTTCGCTTGAGCCATGCCTGCCTCGACCATGCCGCCCGCCGTCGCGGAAGACTTAGCCTAAAGTAGCAAACGGCCGCAGCCGGACCAACCGGCCGATGTCACGGATGCACAGCTATCCGATGGCCTATTCGAAGCTGGACAGCAGGATTTTCACCAGGATGACCTGAAATGCGATCGGGATGCGGACGCTCTTGCGCCGGATGGAGCGCTGCAGCGCGCCCGCGATCTCTGCGGCGGTCAGGCCGCCTGCCGACGCATTGGCAATCAAATCCGCCCACATCTGCGACAGCGAGCCGCCTGCTGTGATCACCGGCTTGATGGTGACGCCGCAGCCCTGCGCCCAGTCGACGATCTCCCGCATCGTATGGGGTCCGCAATTGCGCGCAGTCGTGAGGCGCTCGGCTGTCAGCGCAAGCAACAGCTCGCGCGAGGGCGACCAATTGCCCTTCGGCGGCTGCTCGCCGGTCAGCTCGACTGCGAGTTCCTTCAGGACGTTCTGGGCTCGGACGCTGAGCCGCTTCATCGGCGCAGGCGCACGTTTGGCCTGAACGGCGCCCACAGCCGGCCCTCGCTCGCCGCCCGGGCGATTGCGCGACTCGGACGCGCGAGCGGCATCTCCGCCCTCCGAAGGCCACGCGGCCTCCTGCCGCTCCGTTTCCTGCGGCCAGGATTGTTGCTTCCGGCTACCCGCCACTGTCGTCTGCCGCACCATGTCTCTCGCCGAACCCGCCATAGCCGTACTCACAAAGACTAATATATATCGTTATCCGATATGTATTCACGACATAATTTTCGTCGTTCGACCAAAGGCGAAATTGACAGAAGGCCTTCACAAGCAATGCTTGCGTCCAAGAACTACACGCGGATGTGACGTGCCCGGCACGGCAGGCCGATGAGGTCGGTCGCCGCCGGACAGGTCGTGTTTTGCCTGCAAACAAGAACGATGTTCGGAGGAACCACCATGACTGACGATCTCATCCGCCGCGGCCTTTCGCGCCGTGGCCTGCTCCAGACCACCGCAGGCCTCATCGGCGGCTCGATGCTGCCGGCAATGCCGGCATTCGCCGAGGACAAGCCGGCGATCGGCTCCTATCCCGCGGGCGTGTCGGGTTCCACCGCCTTCATCGGCATATCGGTGCCGCGCACCGGAACCTACGCCGTGCAGGGCGAGGACGAGCTCAAGGGCTATCAGCTCGCGATCGATCACATCAACGAAGGCCACGAGCTGATCAAGAAGATTTCACCCAAGACCAGCAAGGGCGTGCTCGGCAAGGAGCTGAAATTCGGCGTCGCGGATTCGGCGGCGAAGCCCAACGAAGCGGTGCAGGCGCAGCAGCGCTTCATCAGCGAGAACAAGGCGATCATGATCACGGGCGGCACCTCGAGCGCCGTTGCGGTCGCGCTGAACAAGCTCGCCCAGCGCGAGCACGTGCTGTTCGTCTGCGGCATCTCCGGCTCGAACGACACCACCGGCAAGGACTGCGTGCGCTACGGCGTCCGCCAGAACTTCTTCGGCCAGACCGCTGCGGCGGCTATCGGCCCGGTGATGGTGCGGGAGTTCGGCAAGGGCAAGAAGGCCGCGTATCTCACGCCTGACTACACCTACGGCCACACCGTCACCAAGTCGATGCAGGACTTCCTCGCGACCGCCGGCTGGACCACCGTCACCAACCAGGTCGCCCCGCTCGGCGCGCCCGACTATTCGTCCTATCTGCTGAACGTCGCGAATTCCGGCGCCGATGTGCTCATCAACGTCAACTGGGGCCACGACGCGGTGCTGTCGACCCAGCAGGCCAAGCAGTTCGGCGTGCTCGACAAGATGAAGCTGGTCGTCCCTTACCAGGTGCCGTTCATCGCGCGCGAGACCGGCGGCCTGATGCAGGGCGTCTACGCCGCGACCGATTATTGGTGGACGATCGAAGACAAGTTCCCGCTCGCCAAGATGTTCAACGAGGCCTTCGAGAAGAAGTACGGCTACAAGCCGGAATGGGGCGCCGAGAACGCCTATGTCAGCTTCGCCCACTGGGCCCGCATGTGTGAGGAAGCCGGCAGCTTCAACCCGCCCGACGTGATCAAGGCCTATGAGAAGGGCGAGACCATCCCCTCGCTGGTCGGCGATGTGCATTACCGCCCGGAGGATCATCAGTGCGTCCGCCCTGTCATCATCGTCAAGGGCAAGCAGCAGAAGGACATGAAGAACAAGGAAGACTGGTACGACGTCGTCGAGATCGTCCCGGGTGAAGGCCTGATGCAGAAGCCGGATGCCTTCGGCTGCCATCTCGGCGACTACACCTGATCCCGAGCCAACCCCTGTGACGCCGTAGGCCGACCTCTGGACCTGCGGCGTCGCCTTTTTTGGCGCAGCGCCGCGTCACGACAGCGATTATTGCATGATCAGTTGGCCCAATCTCGTTTCGCAGCTTTTCAACGGACTGGCGCTCGGCGCCTTGCTCGCGCTGATCAGCTCCGGCCTGACCATCATCTACGGCACGCTCGGCGTGCTCAACCTTGCGCATGGCGCGATGTTCATGATCGGCGGCTATGCCGGCTTCGTCACCTACCAGTACACGGAATCGTTCATCCTCGCCGTCATCGCCGGCTCGCTGTTCGTGATGCTGCTCGGCGTCTTGATGGAGCGCGCCATTATCAGGCACTTCTATCACCGCCCGCATGAAGATCAGTTGCTGGTGACCTTCGGGCTCGGCATCTGTTTCGTCGAGCTCGTGCGCCTGGTCTTTTCGAGCCAGTCGCAGATCGTGCCGCCGCCGGCGTTGTTCCAGGGCATCACCAATCTCGGCTTCATGTTCTATCCGACCTACCGCCTCGCCGTGGTCGGCATCGTCGCGATCGCGCTCGGCGCGCTGTTCATCGTGCTCTACCGCACCCGGCTCGGCATGATCGTGCGCGCCGGCATCGAGGATTCGGTGATGGTCGATTCGCTCGGCATCAACGTCTACCGCGTCTTCATGATCGTGTTCGGCATCGGCGCCATGGCCGCCGGCTTTGCCGGCATCGTCAATGCGCCGGTGGTGTCGCTGACCCCGGGCATCGGTGACGACATCCTGGTCCAGACCTTCGTGGTGGTGGTGATCGGCGGCGTCGGCTCGTTCCCCGGCGCGATTCTCGGCGGCCTGATCGCCGGCGAGATCATCAGCGTCACCTCCATGTTCAACCCCGGCTACGCCTATGTGATGCTGTTTGCGGCGATGACGCTCGTGCTTGTGGTGCGACCGCATGGCCTGCTCGGCGTGCAGGGCCGCGAATAAGTGATCCGCTGATGCTCAAGCAACGCCCGCTCCTGATCGAGACACTGACGGCCGTCGGCCTGATCGTGGCTCCCTTCGTGCTGCCTCATCTCGGCTTCGCGCCGAACACGGTGAACCGGATCCTGGTCTGGGGCCTGTTCGGCCTCGGCTTCGACATCCTGTTCGGCTTCACCGGCCTGTTGTCGTTCGGCCAGTCCGCCTTTTACGGCACCGGTGGCTTCGTCGCCGCCTATCTGCTGACCCGCGCCGGCTTCAGCAATGTGCTGGGCGCGCTGGTCTTTGGCATGATCGCGGCGGCGGCGACCGGCTATCTGATCGGCCTGATCGCGCTGCGCCGCACCGGCATCTACTTCGCCATGATCACGGTGGCGATCGCGGAAGTGTTCTTCTTCGTCGAGTTCAATCCGCTCTCCGACTTCACCGGCGGCGAGAACGGCCTGCCGGGCGTGCCGACGCCGAGCTTCAATCTCGGCTTCACCACCATCCATTTCACCAATGGCTGGTCGCTCTATCAGTTCATCGCGCTGTGCTACTTCATCGGCGTCATCATTGCGCTCAGGATCGTGCGCTCGCCGGTCGGGGCCATCTTCAGCGCCATCAGGGACAATCCGCTGCGCGCCACCGCGGTCGGCCACAACATCCATAGCTACAAGCTGACGGCCTTCGTGATCGCCGCGGCCTATGCGGGCTTTGCCGGCGGCCTGCTCGGCGTGCTCCAGGCCTTCATGCCCCCCGACGCTTTCACCTTTGACACCTCCGGCCAGCTTGTGATGCAGACCGCCATCGGCGGCCGGGGCACGTTGTTCGGCCCGTTGGTCGGCGCCACCGTCTGGCTGTTCCTTCAGGATTTCCTTCAGTCCGCGCTGGGTCTGGGAGCAGCCTGGAAACTGGTGCTCGGCGTCGTGTTCGTGCTGCTGGTTTGCTTCCTGCGTGGCGGGATCGTGGGCGGCCTCATCGATCTCTACGGCCTCGTCTCGGGCAAGCGAGCCCGGAAGGCCTCGGAGACGGAGGAAGCTGAGGTCGAGCCGCCACTGCAAGCTCCGCCCGCGCCGATGCAGGCCAAGGAGGTGGCACACCCCGCCTATTCCGGCCCGATCCTGAAAGCCACCGGTCTCACCAAGCGCTATGGCGGACTCGTTGCCAACAGCGATATCGATTTCAGCGTGAACCAAGGCGAGCTGCGCGGCATCATCGGCCCCAACGGCGCGGGCAAATCAACCTTCTTCAAGATGCTGACCTGCGAGATCGCACCGACGTCGGGGCAGATCGTGTTCGAGGGCCGCGATATCACGGGACTGAAGGTCACGGACGTCTGCCAGCTCGGGCTTACCAAGAGCTACCAGGTCAACCAGCTCTTCACGGGCCTGACCGTGCGGCAGAACCTGACGATCGCAGCCCTCGCCGAGCTGCGCGGAAAATTCCGGCTCGACCTGTTCCGCACGCTCGCCGGCGTCAAGGGTCTCACGGAGCAGGTGGAGCACACCCTCGCGCTGGTCAACCTGACCCGCCGCGCCGACACGCCCGTATCCGCGCTCGCCTATGGCGAGAAGCGCAGGCTGGAGATCGGGCTCGCGCTCGCGACGTCACCGCGCCTCTTGCTGCTCGACGAGCCACTCGCGGGCATGAGCCCGCGCGAGCGAATCGAGACCGTCAGGCTGCTCAAATCGATCGCGCGCGGCCGCACCATGATCATCATCGATCACGACATGGATTCGCTGTTCGAGCTGGTCGAGCGCGTGACCGTGCTGCAGGAGGGCCGCGTGCTGGTCTCCGGCACGCCCGAGGAAATCAAGACCAACGCCGCGGTGCAGGAAGCCTATCTCGGCGGCGTGCACGGAGAGATCGCCGCATGAGCCTGATCGAGGTCGTTGGCCTGAACAGCTATTACGGGGACTCGCACATTCTGTTCGACATCGCCATGCATGTCGAACGTCACGAGGTCGTGGCGCTGCTCGGCCGTAACGGCGCCGGCAAGAGCACAACGCTGAAGAGCCTAATGGGCGTGGTGGCCCCACGCAGCGGCAGCGTGAAGTTCGATGGCATCGATATCGCCGGCCGCCGGAGCCACAAGATCGCGCAAGCCGGCATGCAGCTGGTGCACGAGGAGCGCCGCATCTTCGGCAGCCTGTCGGTGGAGGAGAACATCCTCCTTGCGGGCATCACCGCGCCAAAACGCTGGCCGCTCGGCCGCATCTACGAGATGTTCCCGCGGCTGAAGGAGCGACGCAGCAACCGCGGCACCGAGCTTTCCGGCGGCGAACAGCAGATGCTGGCGATCGCGCGTGCGCTGGTGCGCGATCCCAAGATCGTGCTGCTGGACGAGCCGTTCGAGGGCCTCGCCCCCGTGATCGTCCACGATCTCGTCAAGGCCTGCCGCGAGCTCGCGGCCGCCGGTCAGACCATCGTGCTGGTCGAGCAGAACCTGGCGGCGACGCTGGCACTGGCGAGCAGGATCTACATCATCAACAACGGCCATATCGTGCATGAGGGGCCGGCGCAGGAGCTCAAGGCCCAGCCGGAGCTGCTCCAGCGTTATCTCGGCGTTTAATCGCGAAGATCAGCGACCAAGCGCCGCGATCATCCGCTTGGCGTGACCGGCGAGCACGGCCATGTCTTCCTTGCGCGTCTGCGCCGGCAGCAGCTCGACGCCGGCCCGGACCGGCATGACATGCATATGCAGGTGAAACACCACCTGCCCGCTGGCCGGCTCGCTGAACTGCTGGAGGATAATCCCTTCCGCATCGAACGCCTTCATGGCCGCGACCGCGATCCGCTTGGCGGTCCGGGCGACCGCGGCGAGATCGTCATCGGCAATGTCGAGAATACCTCGCGCCGGCGCCCGTGGAATCACCAGCGTATGCCCTGGCGAGCGCGGCATGACGTCCAGGAAGGCGAAGCTGCGCTCGTCCCTGAACACCTCGAAGCAGGGAATCTCGCCGCGCAGGATCTTTGCGAAGACATTCTGATCGTCATAGGCCGTCATGGATGTCCTCCTTCGCTGCGCGGTGCGATCAAACGCGCTCCTTTCCGTTGACGCAAGCAAGGCAGCCGATCTATCCACGATGCCAGGCAGGATGGTTCCCTTGGCGACAGGCTTTGATCCCGGACAGAGCATCGAGAGCGCGCGACGCACGCTGTCGGCGCTGCTGCAATCGGCCGGCATCGAGGAGCCGTCCCTCGATGCGCGCCTGCTGGTCGGTGCCGCGCTGGGACTCGATTTGACGGGCCTGATCACGCAGGCGACGAGACCGCTCACGCCAGAGGAGGCGACGCGGCTCGAAGGGTACGCGCAGCGGAGGCTCGCACATGAACCGATCGCCCGCATTCTCGGCGCCAGGGAATTCTGGGGCCTGCCGTTTCGCTTATCGGAAGCAACCCTGGTCCCTCGCCCTGATACCGAGACGGTGGTCGAGCGTGCACTCGAGCATTTTCGCGAGTTCGGTCTCTCTCATCCGCCTGTTATCGCCGATATCGGCACCGGATCGGGCGCGATCCTGCTTGCGCTGCTGCACGAGCTTCCCGAGGCTTTTGGTGTCGGCACCGATCTCAGCCTGACCGCGCTTCATACCGCCAGGGGCAATGCCGCCGCCCTTGGCCTTGCCGACCGCGCCGACTTCGTCGCCTGCTCCTACGCGGCGGCCCTTCGCGGCCCGTTCGATCTGATCGTGTCGAACCCGCCCTACATTCCCGCAGGGGAGATTCCGAAATTGAGCATCGAGGTTCGCGAGCACGATCCGCATCTGGCGCTCGATGGCGGCAATGACGGATACGATGCCTACCGGGCCTTGATTCCCCAGGCAGCCGGCCTACTCACCCCCGGCGGGGCGCTGATCGTCGAGGCCGGACAGGGCCAAGCCGGGAATATTGAAACCTTGATGGCAGCCGCCGCGTTATTGATCGACAGGCCCCCTAAGGCTGACCTGGCGGGCATTCCCCGGGCCGTCTCGGCCCGAAAAATGCCCCCATAAAAGCCGGATTGGGCTCGAAAAAACCTCTTGGAATATCCCGTGGGAACGACTACGTTCCGATCAACACATCGGTGCCGGCCCCGTAGACCTACGGGCGAAAGCCGGGCTCTCGGGCGAGAGCTTTACTGATTATAGGTTCCAAGCCGCAGGTCCTGTTGAGCGCGATGGCCATTGGAGCTGCGCTGCTCTCCGACCGCAACGTGAACGAAAGCCTGATATTGCGCTTGAAGACTTACGCAACAAAGCTGGGCTTGTTTCGGCAGGCGATATGAATGGGTTCGCTGGCAATCAATGCTGGCGGGTGGGGAACGCGTCTTTGTTGAGCGCGACGGTCGACGAACATTGGCAGGGTTCAAGCCGCCCTTGCGCGCGGTGCGCGCGAGGCCTGTGAACCGCTGTCATCAGGTCACTCCTAGCAATCAGTAATGCGTGCAACCTTTAGGGCTGGAATTAAAGGCAGGACATGAGAAACGGTCAGAACAAGCAGCGGATGCGCAACCGCAACAACAACAACAACAATAACAACAACCGACGCGGCCAGAACCCGATGACCCGGGTCTACGAATCGAACGGCCCCGACATCAAGATCCGCGGCACCGCCTCCCACATCGCCGAAAAATATCTTCAGCTTGCACGTGACGCGCGCTCCTCGGGCGATCCGGTTGCCGCCGAAAACTACTACCAGCATGCCGAGCACTATTTCCGCCTGATCGCGGCGGCCCAGGAACAGTTCCGCCAGAACCAGCAGCCGCGCGGCGACGAACCCGTCAGCACCAGCAGCGACGACGGCGAGGACGACGGCGAGAATTTTTCGGCCTTCGGCCAGGAGCCGGGTTTCGTTCCGCAGCCGCCGCAGCAGCAGCCATTCACGCGCGACCGCGACGGCCAGCGCGACCACCAGCGTGACTACCAGCAGCGCGACAACCGCGACAACCAGCAGCAGCCCTATCAGCGCGATCAGCAGCAGCCGCGCGAGCATCGCGAACGCGACCATCGTCCGCAGCCGCAATATCATCAGCAGCCGCAACCGCCGAACCAGCCGCAGCCTGTCGTCGGCGATGCTGGCAGCGTCGATCGCCTGCCGTCCTTCATCACCGGCGCGCAGCCGCAGGCGAACGCCGCTCCGGGCGGCTTCGAAGGTGGCAATGGCGGCGGTGGCGAGCGCTATCCGCGGCGACGTCGCCGGCCGCATAACGGCCCGCGTCCTGAGCGCGAGGCAGCTCCTGCCGCGACCAGCGACGATCTCGCCCCGGGCGAGTAGGTCACACTTCCGATCTTGATGGATTGCAATCGTCCCGGCCTCGCCGGGACGATTTGTTTTCAGCCCCGCGTCACCGTGGTCGAGGACGGCACCAGCACCGGCTTTGCAAGGGAGGGAATCAACCGCGCCCGTTCGCGCTTGGCCGGGATCGCGCGATAGACCTGCTTGGTCGCCTCGACGATGTGGACGCCTGCGAAGGGCAGCGACAGTGCTGCGCCGGCACGCTCCCACATCTGCGCCGATTTCAGCACCCAGCGGCCCGCATAGGGCGGCATGAACAGCGCCTCGCCCCAGCCGGTCGGCGTGAACCAGGCCTGCCGCAACAGGTCCGTGATCTGCGAGCGCGAATAGGGACGGCCATGGCCGAACGGCGTGTTGTCGCTGCGCGTCCACACGCCACGCCGGTTCGGAATCACCGCAATGACCCGCCCCGAGGGCGACAGCACGCGCCAGACCTCGCGCAACAGCGCGGCCGGATCGTCCGACATCTCCAACGCATGGACCAGCAGGATGCGGTCCACCGCGGCATCGGGAAGCGGCAGCGAGAACTCGTCGACCAGCGCGGCCAGCGCGGGCCGCCCGGTCGGCCATTTGAGCACGCCCTGGGCTGCCGGCATGAAGGCGATGCAACGCTCCGCGTCCTCGCGGAACAGCCCGAGATAGGGTGTCGGGTAGCCGATGCCGAGCACGCGCTGGCCTCCGGCGCCCGGCCAGCGTTCCCTGATGCCGCGATTGATCATCTGCCGCGCCACGATGCCGAGGCGGCGGGAATAAAATTCGCGAAGGTCGACAACGTCGATGGTCATGACGGCAATGTAACATGCGCCGGGGCGCGGTCGCGCGCCCAATATTGCATTGCCTGCGCAACGTTAACGCCATATTTGTCTGGCGGGGCTGAGCGCGATGGAGATGTCATGGCCGCCGAAATTCGTACTTTCACCTGTTTAAACGACAATTTCGGTTATCTGATCCACGATGTGGAAACCAAGGCAACCGCGTCGATCGACGCCCCCGAAGCTGGCCCCATCATCAGGGCGCTGGAGCGGGAGGGCTGGCAGCTCACCGACATCCTGATCACCCACCATCACGGCGATCACGTCGGCGGCGTTGCCGAGCTCAAGCAGAAATACGATTGCCGCGTCGTCGCGCCGTATGACAAGACGACGAAAATTGCGGACGTCGATTTGCGCGTTGCCAATGGCGACGTGGTCAAGGTCGGCACGCTGCTCGCGCGCGTGCTGGAGACGCCCGGCCATACGCTCGACCACATCTCTTACGTGTTCGACACCGAAAAGACGCTGTTCGCCGCCGACACGCTGTTCTCGATCGGCTGCGGCCGCGTGTTCGAAGGCAACTATCCGATGATGTGGGACTCGCTGTTGAAGCTGCGCGCCCTGCCCGACGACTTCAAGCTCTATTGCGGCCACGAATACACGGCATCCAACGTCAAGTTCGCGCTCACGGTCGAGCCCGACAATGCGGCGCTTCAGGCACGAGCGGCGGAGGTTGCGAGGCTGCGGGCAGAGAACAAGCCGACGATTCCCTCACTGCTTGGTGATGAGAAGCGAGCAAACGTGTTCCTGCGCGCCGATGAACCGGCGGTCGCAGCCAGGCTACACATGAAGGGCGCGGATGCCGCCGCAGTGTTCGGCGAGCTGCGCGAGCGCAAGAACAAGTCCTGAAGAACAAATCCTAAAGCAAAGTCCTGAAGACTAACTCCTGACGGGGATCGATGCCGACCGCAGCCGAGATCATCGCGCGCCTCGAACTCCGCCCGCATCCCGAGGGCGGCCATTACCGCGAGACCTTTCGCGACCAGACCACCGACGTTAATGGCCGCTCGCGCTCGACCCTGATCTACTTCCTGCTTGCGCGCGGCGAGCGCTCGCACTGGCACCGGATCGATGCGGTCGAGACCTGGCACTACTACGCCGGTAGCCCCTTGATACTGCGCATCGCCCATGAGGGCTGCTCCCAACACGAGGTGCGGCTCGGCACCGATCTTGTGGGCGGCGAGCGGCCGCAGGCGATCGTGCCGGCGGACGCCTGGCAAATGGCGAAGACCACCGGTGAGTGGACGCTGGTCGGCTGCACAGTGGCGCCGGCGTTCGAGTTCGCAAAGTTCGAGCTCGCGCCGAAGGGCTGGGAGCCGTAGCGCCGCAATCTGGAATCGGGTGGGTTCGGTCCATCGCGCATCGTAGGACGGCGCTATCAATAAGCAGGAGCGCAAGATGCACGGTACATTCGATCCCCCGACGGTTCAGATCGACCCGGCCATTCTCTATTTCGGAACACCCGTCGTCCTGATCGGGTCGACCAATGAGGACGGCTCACACAATCTCGCACCGATGTCCTCGGCGTGGTGGGTGGGGTGGCGCTGCATGCTCGGACTCGCCCGCAATTCCAAGACCACCGAGAACATGATTCGCACCGGCGAATGCGTGCTCAATCTGCCGTCGGCCGACCTCGTCGCGACGGTCGACCGCCTCGCCCGCACTACGGGCTCGGATCCAGTCCCGCTCGGAAAACTCTATCGCGGCTACAGGCACGAGAAGGACAAGTTCGGCCTCAGCGGCTTGACGGCGCTACAGGGCGAAACGGTCAGCGCGCCGCGCGCGGTTGAATGTCCAGTGCAGATGGAGGCCAAGGTCGCCCATCTACACGACATGGCACAGGATGACGCGGTCTGGCGCGGCAATCTCGCAGCAATCGAGGTCCGCATCACCCGCGTGCATGCGCATCCCGGAATCATGATGAGCGGAACCAGCAACCGCATCGATCCCGACAAATGGCGGCCGCTGATCCTTAGCTTCCAGGAATTTTATGGCCTGACACCAGAGCGCTTGCAGCGCTCCGAACTCGGACAGATTCCGGAAGCGATGTATCGACCGCCGGGCTGGCAGCCGGCGCCTTGATGCGCGCTCATCAATCCAGATCGGCTGGCGCGGGAGCCCGGACAGGCAGTCGACGAATAATCCTCGTCGGAAGCTTTTCGTAGGCCGGTCGATAACCACCGATTCGATATTCTTCGACTGTCAATTGGATGAAGGATTTTCCATCGGTGATCGTAACCGTCTCGGGTCGGCTATTCCCGCGCTCGCTCCGATGAATACCCGTGAACGTCTCGGGCGTCGCACTGACTTGCGCCGTCGCGCCCGGAGCAGCGAGCACGGAGATCAGGATCGGTAAAACGGCGATCAAGCGAATCATCGCTTCCTCCACACCATGTCCTTCGCCGCAATCAAGCCGCCGCCGGCGATCAGGATCGCGGCAATCGCAATGTTGGCGCTGGCCTTGGCAAAGCCGGCGGCGATGAGGAAGCCGGTCGAGAGCAGCGGCGTCGCGTAGGAAGCGGCGCCAAGCACGCGGATGTCACCGCGCTTCATGCCGATGTCCCACGCATAGAAGGCCGCACCGACGGGACCGATGCCGAGCGCGATCACGGCGAGCCATTGCAAAATGGTCTCCGGCCATACCGTGGTCTCGAGCAGACCATGCATCAGCGCGGCGAGCAGCGATGTGGCGAGGCAGAAGCCGGCGACCGCATCGGTCGGCACTGCCTTCAATCGCCGCGACAGCACCGAATAGGTCGCCCAGACGAAGGCGGCGATGAAGGCCGCGATCAATCCCGGCACCGCACCCGGCGCGAAGCCTGACGTATTGCCGGCGAACAGCAGCACTGTGCCGACGAGACCTAGGACAGCACCAATGATGTGATGCACGGCCAACCGCTCGCCAGGCAGGAAGGACGAGAACAGCACGATCAGCAGCGGCCACATGTAGTTCAGAAGGCCGGCTTCGGCGGGCGGCGCAAAGCGCAGCGCGAGGAAATAGAGCGCGTGGTAGCCGAACAAGCCGCCAACGCCGACGACCCACACGACCAGTGGCTGACGCAGGCTGTTCGCGGCGTCACCGCGGCCGATCCAGGTGAGGAGCCCGACGAGACCGCCGATCGCAAACGTCATGGCGGCGAGCTGGAACGCCGGAATCTTGCCGGTCGCGACCGTCATCACTGACAGCAGCGACCACATCAGGATCGCGGTCAATCCGATCAGTGTGGCGGTGCGCGGGGTCATCGATCAAAAGGCTCTGAGGACGCTTATGCCCGGCACGAGGCCGGGCATTTGCGTTTTCACTATCGCCTTGTCGCGTCCAACGCTACAGGCTTGATGTCCTATCAGGCCTGATACTGACCACCATTGATGGTCATCGTCGAGCCCGTGATGAAGCCGGCGTCGTCGGCCGCGAGGAACACGACCGCGCGCGCGATCTCCTCGGGCTCGCCGAGCCGGGCGACGGGAATCTGCGGAATCACGTTCTTCTCCAGGACGTCCTTCGGCACCGCCTGCACCATTTCGGTGTTGATGTAGCCGGGGCAGATCGCGTTCACGGTGATGCCGCCCTTGGCGTTCTCGAGCGCGAGCGCCTTGGTGAAGCCGATGTCGCCGGCCTTCGCCGCGGAATAGTTGACCTGGCCGAACTGACCCTTCTGGCCGTTGATCGACGAGATCGAGATGATGCGCCCGAATTTTCGCGAACGCATGCCCTCGATCACCTGGCGCGTCATGTTGAACAGCGATCCGAGATTGGTGTTGATGACGGCGTTCCACTGCTCGAGCGTCATCTTGTGGAAGGCGGTGTCGCGGGTGATGCCGGCATTGTTGACGAGCACCTCGACCGGCCCGAGATCGGCCTCGACCTTCTTCACGCCCTCGGCGCAGGCATCGAAGCTGCTGACGTCCCATTTGTAGACGGCAATACCGGTCTCGGCCTTGAACTTCTCAGCCGCCGCGTCGTTGCCGGCGTAGCTCGCGGCGACCTTGTAGCCGGCCGCCTTCAACGCCTTGCTGATCGCAGCTCCGATGCCCCGCGTACCACCCGTCACCAATGCAACTCGTGCCATATCGTATTCCTTCCCTTGGACTCTTCGGACGTTCTGAGTGATCGTTTTTAGTGATGGATTATGCGGTTGGTTTGACGGACATCAAGAACAAAACGCCCGGCGTTGAGCCGGGCGTTTGTATTTAGTTGAGGCTTGCGCGGTTGCGAAGAATATTTGATTTGCAACCGCTGCCTTTTTAATCGCGTGCAACGCACTCACTGACGTGTGCAGCGCACCCGTCAGTCAAGTGTCAGCTTCAGTCGCGCGCGAGACACATCGCGATACCCATGCCGCCGCCGATGCACAGCGTGGCAAGGCCCTTCTTCGCATCACGCTTCTGCATTTCGTGCAGCAGCGTCACCAGCACGCGCGCGCCGGACGCGCCGACCGGATGACCGATCGCGATCGCACCGCCGTTGACGTTGACCTTGGAGGTGTCCCAACCAAGGTCCTTGTTGACGGCGCAGGCCTGCGCCGCGAAGGCCTCGTTGGCCTCGATCAGGTCGAGATCGCCGACGCTCCAGCCGGCCTTCTTCAGCGCGGCGCGCGAGGCCGGGATCGGGCCCGAGCCCATGATCTTCGGATCGACGCCGGCCTGCGCCCAGGACACGATGCGCGCGAGCGGCTTCTTGCCTTCCTTGGCGGCCTGCTTGGCCGTCATCAGCACCACGGCGGCGGCGCCGTCATTGATGCCGGAGGCAGAGCCGGCGGTGACCGTGCCGTCCTTCTCGAAGGCAGGCTTGAGCTTGGCCATCGCATCGATCGTGGCGCCATGGCGCGGATATTCGTCAGCGCTGACGACGATATCGCCCTTGCGGGTCTTGATGGTGACGGGGACGATCTCATCCGTGAACTTGCCGGCCTTCTGCGCAGCTTCAGCCTTCTGCTGCGAGGCGACTGCGAACTCGTCCTGCTGGGCGCGGGTGATCTGCCACTGCCGCGCGACGTTCTCGGCGGTGTTGCCCATGTGGTAGCCGTTGAAGGCATCCCACAGACCGTCCTTGATCATGGTGTCGACGAACTCGACCGCGCCCATCTTGACGCCGCCGCGAAGGTACTGGGCGTGCGGAGCCATGCTCATGGATTCCTGGCCGCCAGCGACCACGATCTCGGAATCACCATTGAGCAGCGCCTGGTAGCCGAGCGCGACCGTGCGAAGACCCGAGCCGCAGAGCTGGTTGACGCCCCAGGCCGGGCTCTCCACGGGGATGCCGGCTATGATCGAGGCCTGGCGGGCCGGATTCTGGCCTTGGGCAGCGGTCAGGATCTGGCCCATGATGACTTCCGAGACCCGGCCGGGCTCGATGCCACCGCGCTCCAGCGCGGCCTTGATGGCGACGGCGCCGAGGTCATGTGCGGGAAGGGTCGCGAAGGCTCCGTTGAAGCTTCCGACCGGGGTGCGGGCGGCGCTGACGATGACGACATCGTCTGACATGGGCATCTCCTGAGGCTTGAGGTTCTGTGTAGAGGGGGCGGCGGGGCTGGAAAAGCGTTCGCCAGTCTCGTGAGCCATCCTGTTAACGTCGTTGAGGCATGTCAATCGGCCGGCGACCGAATTCATGCCGCAGCGCATTCAAAATAGCGTTCTTGGCGCTTTCGCAAGCAAGATTTTGCACCGCGATTAACCGTGCCGCACAAAACGGTAGCGTGAGCCCTTTGAAAATGCTTATTTTGTTGCGTTGCGTACTCTTCCCGCCCTGCGGCATAGCCCTGCAGGTTCCTGTTCTCCGCGTTTGCAAGTGAGAGCCCATGGCGAAATCAGACCAACCCACCACGATCAAGAAATACGCGAACCGCCGGCTCTACAACACCGGAACGAGCACCTACGTGACGCTCGAAGACCTCGCCGCCATGGTCAAGGACGGCGAAGATTTCCTGGTCTACGACGCCAAGACCGGTGACGACATCACCCGCTCCGTGCTCGCCCAGATCATCTTCGAGCAGGAGAACAAGGCCGGCCAGAATCTCCTGCCGACCACCTTCCTGCGCCAGCTGATCCGCTTCTATGGCGATAGCATGCAGATGGTGGTGCCGAAATATCTGGAGCAGTCGATCGCGACGCTGACCCAGGAGCAGGAGAAGTTCCGCAAGCAGATCGCCAACACGCTGTCCGGCACGCCCTTCGCGCCGCTGGAAGAACAGGTCCGCCGCAACATGGAGCTGTTCCAGCAGACCTTCTCGATGTTCAAGCCGTTTGTCCCCACGCCGGGCCGCCCGGCGGGCACGCCGGAGCCAGAACCCGACGCCAGCGCGGAGCCGGCCAAGGACACCAATATCGACGACCTGCGCCAGCAGATGAAGGACATGCAGGAACGCCTCGAGCGGATGTCGAAGAAGGACGAGTAAGTCCCTTCACAACGGCGGGCGCGTCCGACTGCGGCGGGCGCGCGAATTCCCGATTGATTGCGGCATCGCCGTTGGCGGCGCCGCCCTCCCCGGCCAGGGCCGGAGCCGCCATGTCTGACCGAACTACGCACTGGCAGAATGTCTACGCCACCAAGGGCGAGACCGAGGTCAGCTGGTTTCAGGACAACCCGGCGATCTCGCTCGAGATGATCCGAGCGGCCAGTCCGGATCATACCGTCGGCATCATCGACATCGGTGGCGGCGCATCGCGGCTGGTCGATGCGCTGCTACAAGATGGATATCGCGACATTGCGGTGCTGGACCTCTCCGCCAACGCGCTCGACGCCGCAAAGACGCGAATCGGTACGGCCGCCTCAGCGGTCGACTGGATCGTTGCCGACGCCACGTCATGGCGCCCGGCGAGGACGTGGGATGTCTGGCACGATCGCGCCGCGTTTCACTTCCTAACCGATCCGCACGACCGGGCTGCCTATGTCGAGCGACTGCGGTCGGCGGTTGCGCCGAGCGGACACGTGATCATCGCAACGTTCGCGCCTGACGGCCCGGAGAAATGCAGCGGGCTGCCGGTGCAACGGCATGACAGCGCGAGCCTCTCAAGCGAGCTTGGGCCCGGGTTCGAGCTGGTCGAGACGCGCAGCGAGACACATCAAACGCCGTGGCAATCGACACAGGCGTTTCAGTTCAGCCGGTTTCGGCGGCGGGGCTAGCTTTCGTCAGGCCGCCAGCTTCACCGCATGGGCAAAGTCCCAATAGAGCTTGCGCGCCTTGGTGTAGAACGGACCCGGCTGCAGCTCCCGCTCGTCGATACGAATCACGGGCGCGACCTTGGCAAAATTGCCGGTGGAGAAAATCTCGTCGGCGGCGAGAAAGTCCTGATAGCGCAGCGTCTTCTCGACCACGGTGACGCCGTCGCCGCGGAGCAGGTTGATCACGCGCTGGCGCGTGATCCCATTGAGGAAGGTGCCGTTCGGCGCCGGCGTGAAGACAACACCGTCCTTGGCCATGAACACATTGGAATTGCCGAACTCGGCGACATTGCCGAGCAGGTCGAGCATCAGCGCGTTCTGGAAGCCGCGCGATGCTGCTTCGGCGAGAGCGCGCGAATTGTTCGGGTAGAGGCAGGCGGCTTTCGCATCGACCGGCGCACATTCGGCGGTAGGCCTGCGGAACGGCGACAGCGTGATCGCATTGCCGGTTGGTTTTGGCATCGGCGCCTCGTAGATGCACAGGCACCAATTGGTGGTCTCGGGGTCGAACAGCACGCCGCCGCCGGCGCCATTCTGTGCCCAATACATCGGACGGATATAGAGCTCGGCGTTCGGTGCGAAGCGCGCGATGCCGTCATTGGCGAGCGCCAACCAGGTATCGGCATCGACCACCGGCTTCAGGCCGAAATTGATCGCGGATTGATTGGCGCGGGCAACGTGACGGTCGAGATCGGGCGCGACGCCTTCGAAGGCCCGCGCTCCGTCGAACACCACCGAGCCGAGCCAGGCGCCATGCGTACGCGGCCCCATGATCGGCACATTGCCCTCGTGCCATTTGCCTTCGAAGAAGGTCCAGCTCGGCGAATAGTCAATCGGCTTCTTGATCTCGGCCACGACAGGCCTCCCTCGAAAAATATCCGGGCACTATTGTCCCAATTTCTAAACGATTTGCTGCGGCGAAGCATCAACTCTCGCCCCGAACGGAGGTTGAGACAACATCGCGAGCAAACCGGCTATAATGTCCGGCACGTCACTGGAGTTTCCCATGCCGCTCGATCCACTCGCGAAGCGCTTGCTGACCATGATGGCCGCAGCTGCGCCGCAGGCGCGGACCCGGCCGAGCGTCGAGGCGCGTCGGCAATCGCTGGCGAAGCTGATGCAGTTTGCCCGAGCCGAGGCGCCTGATGTGACTGCCTCCGACGGCGTATTGCCCGGCCCCGGCGGAGAGCTGCCCTATCGGCTCTATTCGCCAACGTCTGCCGGCGCCCGCTCGTCAGGCTTCGTTTTCTTTCATGGCGGCGGGCTGGTGGCAGGCAGCATTGCGACGCATGACCGTATCGCGGCGGCGCTGGCGCATGCGACCGGGTGCCGTCTCGTGTCGGTCGACTACCGCCTCGCGCCCGAGCACCGATATCCCGCTGCCGTCGACGACGCGATCGCGGCCACCGAATGGGTGGCACGCGAAGCTGAAACACTCGGCATCGATGCCGAGCGGCTGGTTGTCGGCGGCGATTCTGCTGGCGCCACGCTTGCGGCGATCGTCTGTCAGGAGGCGGCACAGATCGCCGGCCTCTCTATCGCCGCACAATGCCTGATCTGTCCGGTGCTGGATTTCGAGGAGATCTCCCCCTCGCGCGAGGCGTTCGCGGAAGGGCATCTGATCGACCGCGTCACCATCGAGGCCGATCTGTCCGACTATCTGCCCGAGGGGCTGGATGCCGCCGATCCCCGCATCTCCCCGCTGCGCGCGACGCGGCTCGCAGGCCTGCCGACGACGATCATCCACACCGCCGAGTTCGACCCGATGCGCGACGAGGGCAATGCCTATGCGCGCAAGCTGCTCGCCGCGGGCGTCTCGGTCGAGCACGTCTGCCATGACGGCATGGTCCACAATTTCCACGCCATGGGCGCGATCCTGCCGCAGGCGCAGCTCGTACTGTCGCAGATCGGCGAGCAGGTCAGACGCGCGGTGGAGAAGTAGGCACGCGAGTCACGCTCTCGCGTCGAGCACGGCCTTCGCAGCGGCAACATATTCCGGCCAATGCGCATCCGCATAGCGTCCGGCCTGCCGCACGCAGGTGACGTCGGGTGCATGGGCTGCGGCAATCATGCGCGCGAAGCGCTCTTCGGCGACGGTGGTGTCACCAACAGCCGGAATCGGCGCGGCGGTCACGGCGGTCGGAGCCACGGCAAGCCCAGCCAGACCAGCGAGCAGAATGCGGCGTGACGTGTTCATGGCTGTCGTCCTCTATTGGCCTGCCGGCACTGTGGTGGGCAAGTGTGTCTGCGCGATCACGGCAAGGTAACCGGGCACGTCCGCATCGTCCACGGCGCACGGATAGACCTTGACCCCACGGACGATCACGTTCCATCTAGCGAGCCATTCCGTCACCTGAGTGCCACGCGTCGGATAGTCACGTGCTCCACCGCAGCCCACCATATCGTCCGGCTTGGCGCGCCGTCGCGATGGGACTGCTTTGCCTGACGGCCTCGGCGGGCGCCGCCTACGCCGCCGATGAGGAGGACACGCCGGCAAAGCCTGCTGTCCCGAACATCTATCTCGATCTCCGCACGACCTATGCAACGATCCCCGCGGGCACGTTCGGACTTGGGTTCGGCAACACCTCACTCTCAGCCGCGTTCGAGGCGCTGGCGACGCTGCGCGGCGGGACACTGCCGAACGGCTTGCCGGCCGCGAAATCGATCGCCGTCGACCTGCCGCTGACCGTGGATGTCAGCGATCGCGTGTCCCTCTATGGCGGCGTCTCCGGCTCGTCGACGGATATCGGTGGCGGCTGGTCGTCCTTCGACATCACCAGCTGGAATATCGGCGTGCAGGCCGATCTCCACCAGCAGAACGGAGGCACGATCCCGACCATCACGCTGCAATCCACCCTGACGCAGTCGGTGCCGAACGAACAGGGCATGACGAATTCGTTCAACCACGTTCTGGAATTCGACTACGCGCTTGACGAGGACGAGACGCGGGGCTGGCTCGCCGGCGTGCAATACACCCACACCGACATCGCCAGTCAGCTCGCCCGGATCAAGCCGAACACGATCCTCTATGCCGGCGGCTATTACCAATGGCCAAGCAATTGGAAGTTCACCGGACGCCTGGGCGTGCAATCATTCGGCGGCGCGCAGCTCGCGGGCCGGACGCTGGCCGAGGCCTTCACCCAGCCCATCCTGCGGCTCGACCTCGACCGCATGGATGACAATGACAACCGTCTGTTCGGCATCACCGCGCAGATCGCGTGGATGCCGAAGCCGTCCTATCAGGTGACCCTGCGCACGCCGCTTTACGCCGTGCGCAATTGACCGCGAGCCATGGTGGATATTTTGCAAACACCGCGTCAACCGCTCGTTAATCCTCTTCCGAAAACGTCGAGCGCGTTACATTGCCGCAAGTAACCTAGCGCGACACTGAGGCGACCTTTCACTTCGTTTTCGCACTGGAGTCTGCGAATGTCCCGCTTGGTCACGGAACGGACGTTCCTTGCTGGGAAGATCTTTTTCAATTTCGGCCAGTCGTCGATCGACTGCGTCGTGCGCCGGCTTTCCGAGGAAGCCGCGACGCTCGAAATGGAGAGCGGCCTCGGTGTTCCCGACCGGTTCCAGCTCAGGCTTCAGGGACGCGATATCCTGAGCTGCCGGGTGATCTGGCGGTCGGACCGTCAGGTCGGGGTTGCCTTCGAGCAGCCGGACGCCATCGATCGCCCGGCCGGCGACGGACAGGGACGCTCGACCGATGCGCTGATGCGCGCCCAGATGCTGGCGCTGCGCGCGGCCCTCGATCACGTGCCGACCGGAATCGTGCTGCTCGATGCCAATCTCAGGGCGCGCCTCATCAACCGGTCGTTTCGCCAGATGTGGCACTTGCCTGACCAGGTCGCCGACAGCAATCCGTCCATTCTCACGCTGCTTCATCACGGGCGCGACATCGGAGCCTATGAGGTGCCAGACCCCGTCCTCGAGGCCCACGTGATTGAGCGCGTCCGCGTGATTGAGGCTGGCGATCCGACCCCCATCGATGTGCGCCAAACCAATGGCGACGTCGTGCGCGTCCAATGCACGCCATTGCCGGACGGCGGGCGCATGCTGACCTATACGCCGGTCACCGACATTGTGCGTACCTCGGACGAGCTGAAGCTGCTGCGGGACGCCCTGGAGAATGTTCAGGACGGCGTTCTCCTGCTCGACTCCGACTTGAACGCGAGCTTCATGAATCTGCGGATGCGCCGGTTCTGGGAGGTGAGCGAGGAGGAGGCCGCGGTCCGCCCGGCCTACGCTTCACTTGTGAGCCGCATGCAGCGCGCCAGCGCACCCGACCTGGCGGCGAACGAGCTGGCAAAATTCCCGGGCAAGCGCGTTGCCGAGGTCATGGCCGGCGATCACGTGCGCGACCTTCAAACGCCCGACGGGCGGCGGATCAGGGCTCATTGCACCACGATGTCGAATGGCGGCCGGATGCTGACCTATGTCGACATCACTGATCTCACCAACAAGGCCGCCATGCTGGAGCGACTGGCGACCACCGATTCGCTCACGGGCCTGTACAACCGTCGGCATTTCCTGGGGGCGCTCGATGCGGAATGGAGCCGCTTCCAGCGCTATTACCGCTCCGTCTCGGTTCTGATGCTCGACATCGACCATTTCAAGTCGGTCAATGACCGGTACGGTCATGCGGTCGGTGACGAAGCGATCAAGGCCGTTGCAGCCGCATGCAACGAGGGCAAGCGCAAGTCCGATCTCGTCGGTCGTATCGGCGGCGAGGAGTTCGCGGTTCTGCTGCCCGAGACCAGCCTGTCACGCGCCAAACTCGTCGCAGAGCGAATCCGCAAACGCGCGATGGCGATCCGGCTGAACGCCCATCAGGTGCAGTTCGGCGTCACCGTCAGCATTGGAATTGCCGAGGCCACCGTCAGCATGTCCGGCATCGACGCGCTGATGGGCGCGGCCGATGAGGCGCTCTACCAGGCCAAGAACGAGGGCCGCAATCGCTGCATCGCCTGGAATCCTCCGCCGCCTGCAAACAGGGCGGCGGAGTGATCGTCCGCAGCCGATTTAATCCGGCACAGGTACATCGAAAGTGTTCAGCGTCACCGAGACCATGCAATAGACCCCGACGAGATAGGACAGCTCGGCCGCGCCGTGCTCGCCGAACTCCTTCACCGCGGCCCGATAGGTCAGCTCAGGCAGAACGCCACCGCTCACCAGCGCAGACGCCATGTCATAGGCAACGGCCTCCTGCTTGGTGAGATCGACCGGCCGCTGTCCGGCGACGATGGTCGCGAGCTTCTCGTCGGAGAGGCCGCGCTGCTCGGCCACCAGCACATGGGCGTAGAGCTCGTAGCCCGAGCGGAAATGCGAACCGGTGACGAGGATCGCGACCTCGCGCACGGGCGCCGGAAGCAGTGGGTTCGACGCAATCGCCTTGACCAGCTCCCATACCGGCTTGCCGAAGCGCGGTTCGCTGATCCAGGGATTCCAGGGACCAAGCAGTGCGCCGTCCTCGCGCATGTTCACAAAGCCCTTGAAGTGATCCTTGATGCCCGCTTGCATGTCGGCATAGAGCGGCTTCTGTTCGTCGCTCAGCTCTTTCGGATCGAGAATGGGAAGGCGCACGGCAGGATCTCCTCGTTGAGAAGGGGCGACCGTCGCCCGCGTGCGCGTACATGACAAGTGAAGTTGCTGTGACGACCGTGCAAATTCACAAAATGGCAGCACGAAGCCTACAAGGCTCACGGCCTCTGTGGGTTGACGACGTCGTCGATTGCGAGCTCCAGCGGCTGTCCGGTCTCGAGGAATGACGACAACGCCGCCTCGACGGGCGCGGGATCGAGACCGCGCGCGGCGAGCCAGGCCGGCTCATAATAGGTCTGCCGATAACGCTCGCCGGAATCGCAGATCAGCGTCACCAGCGATCCCGTCTGACCTGCCTTTCGCATCTCGGATGCGAGCCGGCACAGCGCCAGGAAATTCGTGCCGGTGGAGCCGCCGACCGCGCGGCGCAGGCGGCGCGACAGCACGTTCATCGCGGCGATCGTCGCCGCATCCGGGATCTTTATCATGCGATCGACCACGCCAGGCACGAAGGATGGCTCGCAGCGCGGCCGGCCGACGCCTTCGATCAGCGAGGGGCGTTCGCAAACACGGGAGCGGTCTTGCGAGCGGAAGCAGTCGAAGAAAGCGGAATGCTCCACATCGGCGACGCAGAGCCGCGTCGAATATTGGCGATAACGCAAATAGCGGCCGATGGTGGCCGACGTGCCGCCGGTGCCCGCCCCCATCACGATCCAGTCCGGAAGGGGATGCGGCTCGCCCTTCAACTGCGTGAAGATCGATTCGGCGATGTTGTTGTTGCCGCGCCAGTCGGTGGCTCGCTCGGCGAAGGTGAACTGGTCCATGTAGTGGCCGTTCAACCGGGTCGCGAGCGCGGCGGCTTCCGCATAGAGCGCGCGGCCATCGTCGATCAGATGGCAATTGCCGCCATAATGCTCGATCGCAGCGATCTTCTCCGCCGAAGTCGTGCGGGGCATCACGGCGTAGAAGGGTACACCGATCATCTCTGCGAAATAGGCTTCCGACACCGCGGTCGAGCCCGACGACGCTTCCACCACAGGCGTGCCTTCGCGGATGTGGCCATTGCAGAGCGCGTAGAGGAACAGCGAGCGCGCCAGCCGGTGCTTCAGGCTGCCAGTCGGATGCGTGGATTCGTCCTTCAGGTAGAGATCGATGCCTGACAGCGCCGGCACGATCAGCCGGATCAGATGAGTGTCGGCCGTGCGACACTGATCGGCTTCGATCGCGGCCACGGCCTCGTCGACCCAGCCGCGCCGGTAGCTAGGGGCGGCGGGATCATGCGGACGAAAGGGAAGCGGCGGCATTGGGTGAATCTCTCACGATGCGCATCGCGCATCAATAGCTCTGGACTGTCGTTTGACGCGTTTTCATGGCGCGAACCGGTTTCCACTTCGCTGGAAAACGCTATCGCTCAGAACTCCAGCGGCGCGTTGTCGACGACTTCCTTCATCACGAAGAAGGTGCGGGTCTGGCGCACGCCGGGCAGCGCGATGAGCTGCTCGCCATGGATGCGGTTGAAATCCTCCATGTCGCCGACTCGGATCTTGAGGAAGTAGTCGAAATCGCCGGCGACGAGATGGCAGTCGAGCACGAATTTGAGCTTGGCAATCGCCTGCTCGAAGGTGGCAAAGCTCTCCGGTGTCGAACGGTCGAGCACGACGCCGACCATCACAAGCGTGCCCTTGGCCACCTTCTTCGGCGCCACCATGGCGCGAACCGTGGCGATAAAGCCGTCCTCGAACAGGCGCTGGGTGCGGCGATGGCAGGTGGCTGGGCTGATCGCGACTGACACAGCCAGCTCGGCGTTGCTGAGCCGGCCGTTATTCTGCAGCAATCTCAACATCTTGAGGTCGATACGGTCGAGCCGCGCTGACATGGAAGAAGCTTCCAAATATTTGGACTTACTAGGAAGAAATCTTAGCCCATATGGATATTTCTGCAAGAAAACGCGCAATGTTGGCGCAAAATTCGAGAGCACCTTCTCATTCTGCAATGATAGCCACATCCCAGACACAACGCCATCAGGGATGATCCCATGAATCTGGACAAATTCGCGCGCTATCCGCTGACCTTCGGTCCGACGCCCATCGAGAAGCTGGAGCGGCTGTCAAAACATCTCGGCGGCAATGTCGAGATCTACGCCAAGCGCGAAGACTGCAATTCCGGCCTCGCCTATGGCGGCAACAAGCTGCGCAAACTCGAATACATCATTCCCGATGCGATCGCCTCGAACGCCGATACGCTGGTCTCGATCGGCGGCGTGCAGTCCAACCACACCCGCATGATCGCGGCCGTCGCGGCCAAGATCGGCATGAAGTGCCGGCTCGTGCAGGAAGCCTGGGTGCCGCACGAGGACGCCGTCTATGACCGCGTCGGCAACATCATGCTCTCGCGCATCATGGGCGCCGACGTGCGCCTGGTCGACGACGGCTTCGACATCGGCATCCGCAAGAGCTGGGAGCAGGCGGTCGAGGAAGTGAAG
Organism: Bradyrhizobium zhengyangense; assembly: GCF_022012555.1. Taxonomy (NCBI): domain Bacteria; kingdom Pseudomonadati; phylum Pseudomonadota; class Alphaproteobacteria; order Hyphomicrobiales; family Nitrobacteraceae; genus Bradyrhizobium; species Bradyrhizobium zhengyangense. Next base: position 396,967 of record NZ_JAKLTZ010000006.1, read on the forward strand.
GCTGCGGGCGGCAAGCCTTACGCTATTCCCGCCGGCGCGTCCGTGCATAAGTTCGGCGGTCTCGGCTATGTCGGCTTCGCCGAGGAAGTGCGTAAGCAGGAGAAAGAGCTCGGCTTCAAGTTCGACTACATTGTCGTCTGCACCGTTACCGGCTCGACTCATGCCGGCATGCTGGTCGGCTTCGCCGACGACGGCCGCGCGCGAAAGGTGATCGGCATCGATGGTTCGTTCACCCCTGATCAGACCAAGGCGCAGGTGCTCTCGATCGCCCAGAACACGGCCAAGCTCGTCGAACTCGGCAAGGACATCGTTGCAGACGACGTCGTGCTGATCGAGGACTACGCCTATCCCGCCTATGGCGTGCCGTCGGAAGAGACCAAGGAAGCGATCCGCCTCACCGCACGGTTAGAAGCGATGATCACCGACCCTGTCTATGAAGGCAAATCGATGCAAGGCCTGATCGACCTCACCAAGAAGGGCTATTTCGAGAAGGGCGCGAAGGTCCTCTACGCCCATCTCGGCGGCGCGCCGGCACTGAACGGCTACGGTTACGCGTTCCGGAACGGTTAAGAGGCTCTGCTCGCGCCGAACACAACTGGTGTCGTCCTGGGCAAGCGCAAGCGCAGACCCGGGACCTATACCCCCAGGGAGATGTTTGGCGAAGACTTGCAGTTTGAGACTTCTGCCGATCACAATCGATCAATCACGCGGTATGGATCCTGGATCTTCGCGCGCTTCAGGCGCGCTTGTCCGGGATGACGATATGGAAAGATCGGCGCGCCCCTACCGCGTCCTGACGATCTGCAACAGCTCCTCGCCGTAATGCTCGAGCTTCTTGTCGCCGATGCCGGGGACATTGCGCAGCTCGTCGAGCGTGGTCGGCCAGGCCCGCACGATGCCGTCGATGGTGGCATCGTGCAGCACGACATAGGCCGGCACGCCGCGCTCGCGCGCCACATCCGAGCGCCACGACCGTAGTCGCGCGCGCAATTCGGGATCGATATCGCCCTGCGGCGTGTTCGCTGCGGGCGCAAGGTCGCCGCGGCGGACCTTGGCACGACTTGCGCGGACGCGGGTTCCAGGTGCTTCCTCGCGCAGCCAAACTTCGGTCTCACCGCGCAGCACGCCCCGCGCAGTCTCCGTCAGCTTCATTGCGCCGTAGGCTTCGCTGTCGGCCTGTAAATGCCCCATCGCGACCAGCTGCCGCAGCACGGTCCGCCATTGCTTTTCGTTGAGCTCGCGCCCGATGCCGAACACCGACAGCTTGTCGTGGCCGAACTGCGTCACCTTGTCGGTCAGGCGCCCGATCAGCACGTCGATCAGGTGCATCGCGCCGAAACGTTGTCCCGTCCGATAAACACAGGACAGCAGTTTCTGCGCCAGCACCTTACCGTCACGCATTTTTGGCGGCGTCAGGCAGTTGTCGCAATTGCCGCAATTCTCGGTGCCTACCGTCTCGCCGAAATAGGCGAGCAGCCGCCTGCGCCGGCACTGCGCGGTCTCGGCGAGGCCGACCAGTGCATCCAGCTTGCCGATCGACACGCGCTTGAAATCGTCGGAGCCGCTGGATTCGTCGATCATCCGGCGCTGCTGCACGATGTCGGAGAGGCCATAGGCCATCCAGGCGACCGACGGCTTGCCGTCGCGCCCGGCGCGTCCGGTTTCCTGGTAATAGGCCTCGATGCTCTTGGGCAGGTCGAGATGGGCGACGAAGCGCACGTCGGGCTTGTCGATGCCCATGCCGAAAGCGATGGTCGCGACGATGACGATGCCGTCCTCGTTGAGGAAACGGTCCTGGTTGCGCGAGCGCACGCTGCTGTCGAGGCCGGCGTGATAGGGCAGCGCCGAAATGCCGGCCTCGTCGAGTGCGGCCGCGACCTCCTCGACACGATTGCGCGATAGGCAATAGACCACGCCGGCGTCGCCAGCATGCCGTTCCCGGATGAAATCCTTCAGCTGCGACACCGCGTTGCGCTTGTCGACGATCTCGTAACGGATGTTGGGCCGGTCGAAGCTGGAGACAAATTGCGGGCTGTCGGCCAGCTGGAGCCGCTGGACGATCTCTTTCCGCGTCAGCTCATCCGCGGTCGCGGTCAGCGCGATGCGGGGCACGTCGGGAAAGCGCTCGGCGATGATGGAGAGGCCGACATATTCAGGCCGGAAATCGTGCCCCCATTGCGAGACGCAATGCGCCTCGTCGATCGCGAACAGCGCCACCTTGGCCTGCGCCAGCATCGACAGGCAGCGCGGCGTCACCAGCCGTTCGGGCGCGACATAGAGCAGGTCGAGATCGCCTGCGATCAGGCGCCGCTCGATCTCGGAGGCCTCCTGGAACGACAGCGACGAGTTCAGCGCGGCGGCGTTGACGCCGGCCTCGATCAGGCCCGCGACCTGGTCACGCATCAGCGCGATCAGCGGCGAGACCACGATGCCGCAGCCTTCGCGCAACAGCGACGGCAATTGATAGCACAACGATTTGCCGCCGCCGGTCGGCATCAGCACCAGGCAATTGCCGCCATCAGTCACATGACGGATGATCTCACCCTGCGCGCCGCGAAAGCCCGGCAGGCCGAACACCGAACGCAACACCGACAGCGCATCGCGGCCATCGGCCGGCGCGGGCAGCGGAGCGGTGGAAGGGACGGACATGGGGGTGTCGAGGGTCTAAGAGATTCGCCACAACGCCAGTCGCATGACCGCGCGGGCGTGGCAAGCCCATCTTCACCTTCCACTTGCCGCAAGAGTTGAAAAGCTACGCCCCGATCCGGCGCAAGGCTTCGGCGACTGTCACAATCGGCATGTTGCGCGATGCCGCCGCCATCAGCGCGTGGCGCAGCAGGGCCGGCGTGCAGCCATAGGGGCTCGGCGCATCGACAACGTCATGGCCGTAGAAGATCAGCCAGCCGCCGCTTGCCACCGCCTCGTCGAAATAGCGATCGACACCATCCGTATCGATCTCGCAATTGACCAGCGGCGAAGCGCGCAGGAACTGGAGATCGATCACGTCGTTGTTGACGCCGGGAAGGATCCCCCGCGCCGAACGAAAGATTTTGGCGAGCTGCGGTTTGCGCCAGACCGAGGCGAGGCCGTACGGATAGGCAAAATTCTCAAGCCGGATCGAGCTATCGATGCCGCGAAAATGGCTGCGGTTCCGCTCGATCTCGCGCGCCATCGCACTCTCGTCGAGATCGACCGCGCGCGAATGCGAGAAAGTATGGCAGCCGATCTCGTGACCGGCGCGATGCAGCCGAACGATCGCCTCGTTCGACAGACCGTGCCAGTGGTCTCCGGGCTGATTGATCAGGCTGCCTGCGATATAGAACGTGCCGCGCCCATCATGCGATTCCAGCAGCGCAGCGCCCTCGCCTGCTGCGCTATCGGGTGCATCATCGAAGGTGAAGCTCACCATCGGCGCGTGCGCCGGCAGGCGGTGCGGAGCGGCGCGGAAATGCCGCGCCAGCCGATTGCTCAAGCGTCCGTTGAGGCCCGACAGCACGAGTGCATTCCCTGTGAGTCTGTGTTTCTGTACTGAAACATTTGCGCGGGGTGTGAGGCAAGCTTAACGCTTGGGTAATCCTAATGCGGAGCCACCAGCCTCGGACTAACGCGCAAGCAGCGGAGCATCGGCGTCCGCACCGAGATATTGCAGCCAATTGCTGAAAAGCACCGCTGCGGCGGTGCCAGCCGCGATATCTGTGCGCAAAGTCAGCGCTGGCAGCTCGTTGGTCAGCGCCGGATGACGCTGGTGCTTCGCCCGTTTCTCGAAGCGCGCGAGCTTGTCCTCCGTCGTTGCGTCAAAATAACTCACCGGGAGGGCGGGATAGACCTCCCGCTCACGCGCGAGATAACGACCGATGTCGCGCAGATATTCGCGCTGCAGCGACAATGCGTCATACTCGGGATGGCCCTGGAAGAACACGAAGCGGCTGGCATACTGCCGGATGAAGACGTCGACGCCAGCCTGGGCCGACCGGCTCAGCACCTGATAACCGGCCTGCGCTAGATCGCGTTCGGTCACTTCATTCAGGCGCGAATGCGAGACCTTGAGCGGTGCCGGCGCATTGCGGGTCAGCGGGTCGCCGGTCACGGCCTCGCAGTCGAATATCCCATGGCATTTCGACGACAGCCGCTGTCGTTCGATGCGATCAAGATGCAGCACCGCCGCATGGGCGGCAAGGCACGACCAGATCGTCGAGCGCGTATTGACCCTGGCCCAGTCGATCAGCTCGGTAAGATCGCGCCAGTACGGCTCCTGGTCGAGCTCGGGCGCGACCGGCTCCGCGCCCGTCACGATCAGGCCATCGAATTTTTGGTGCTTGAGATCCGCGAGGTCGGAATATTCGCTCTCGACATGCCACTTCGCTTCCGGCGAGCGCTTAACCGACGGCAGCGAGAAGCAATGGAAGCGGATGCGGCGCGGCCCTGCAGCGGCCTGGAGCAGCTTCATGAACTGCCGCTCGGTCGCCTTTAGCGCCGTATCCGGCATGTTGTTGATCAACCCAATGGTGAGCTCAGGAACCGCATGAACGCGCGCGAGGTCGCCTTCGGCTGGAACCAGCGCCGGGCTCGCGATACCTTGATCCCTGGCGATCAAGACGCTCATCGGTCCGACTGCCTACTCCGCGGCCTGAAGACGCGCGGCCGGACAGGCCTTTTCCAGCGCCTGATCGATGTCCTCGATGATGTCTGAGGCGTGCTCGATGCCAATCGAGAGGCGGATCGTCTCCGGCAGAACACCTGCAGTGCGCTGTTGCTCCGCCGACATCTGGCGGTGCGTGGTCGAGGCCGGATGGCAGGCCAGCGACTTGGCGTCGCCAATGTTGACGAGCCGCGTAATCAGCTTCAGCGCATCATAGAAGGCCTTGCCGGCTTCCATGCCGCCCTTGATGCCGAAGGTGAACAGGGAGGAGGCGTTGCCGTCGAGATATTTCTGGACCAGCTGGTAATACGGGCTTTCCGGGAAGCCGGTGTAATTGATCCAGGCGACACGCGGGTCGTTGCGCAGGAATTCGGCGACCTTGCGGGCATTCTCGCAATGGCGCTCCATGCGCAGCGCCACGGTCTCGATGCCCTGGAGCAGCAGGAAGGCGTTGAACGGCGACAGCACCGAACCCATGGTGCGCTGATAGACACTGCGCGCACGCTCGATATAGGCGGTCTTGCCGAACCGCTCGGCATAGACGAGCCCGTGATAGGAGGCGTCGGGCTTGTTGTAGGCCGGGAAACGGTCGGCGTGCTCCGCCCAGGGGAAGTTGCCGGAATCGACGATGGCACCGCCGAGCGTGGTGCCGTGGCCGCCCAGGAACTTGGTCAGCGAGTGCACGGCGATGTCGGCGCCGTAGTCGAACGGCTTGAGCAGAATGGGCGTTGCGACGGTGTTGTCGACTATCAGCGGCACGCCATGAGCATGCGCAATTTTTGCCAGCGCCTCGATGTCGCAAACATTGCCGGCGGGATTGCCGATGGTCTCGGCGAACACGGCGCGGGTGTTCTCGTCGATCAGCCTTGCGATCGCGTCGGGCGCATCGCTCTCGGCAAAGCGGCCGGTGATGCCCTGCCGCGGCAGGATGTGGGAAAGCAGCGTATGCGTCGTGCCGTAGAGCTGCGGCACCGACACGATGTTGCCGCCGTGGTCGGCGACGTTGACGAAAGCGAAATGCAGCGCGGCCTGGCCAGTCGCAACCGCGAGCGCGCCGACGCCGCCTTCGAGCTGTGCGATGCGCTTCTCCAGCACGGCGCTGGTGGGATTGGCGATGCGGCTGTAGCGAAAGCCTTCGGCCTCGAGATTGAAGAGCGCTGCGCCATGGTCAGCGCTGTCGAAGGCGTAGGCGGCAGTCTGGTAGATCGGCACGGCGACCGCGTGCGTGGTGGCTTCGGGCTCGTAGCCGGCGTGAATAGCGATCGTCTCGTTGCGCATCGTACCACCTCCGCGTGGGACGCGGGCCGCACTTATTGGCCTGTATGAGGCATGTGCGTTGTCCGCCGTCCCTCTGTTAGAGGCGGGTGGTAAAGCGGACAATAATTCGCTTAGAGATCGAGGAAGTAACCCTAACGGTTGTTGGTGAATTGGCTAAAATTTGAGTCAATTTGGATTAACGACTGCGTCGGGCTCGCCAAAAGGTTCTCCCTCACACATGGAGAGGGAGAACCGGTCCTATCGCCCTACTCCATCATCTCCCAGAGCCGATGGGTCAGCACGCCCGCCCGCTTCTCGATCGCAGCGGCAGCGTCCAGCGCGAGATCCTCGCGGTAGCGGCCGGCGATGAGCTGCACGCCGATCGGCTTGCCGTCATGCACGGTCACCGGCACCACGGCGCCGGGCAGGCCCAGGACGTTCATGGCGGAGATGAAGCGGATCTCACCCCAGAAGATTTCCTGCACGCGCTCGGCGCTGATGGTGTCGTCGCGCGGGCCCGGCGTCGGCTTCACCGTGGTCGGCGCCAGCACTACTGGATACTGCTCGAAGAACAATTGCCAGGCGCGGATATGGCCGCTGCGCGCGGCTGTCGCCTGCATCCAGGCCTTGAGGTCGAGGACATTGGCCTTGGCCTTCATGCCACCCCAGGCCTTGTGGAAGTCTTCGGACGTCACCTTCAGCATACCGGCCTCCTGCATCACCACCGTCTCGTTGGTGATGATGTCGCACCAGATCTGCCAGACGCCGTTGATGTCGGGCACCTCGACCTCGCTGACGCGATAGCCGGAACGCTCCAGATGATCGGCGGCCTGCCGCAGCGCCGCGCTGACCGACGGATCAACCTTCATGTCTTCAGGGATTTTCGCCAGCGCGACCTTGATCGGTCCCTTCGGCTTCGGTCCGACCAGCGGCGCCGGCACCCACCAGGGGTCGCGCGGATCGCGCTGACTCATCGCTTCCAGCGCAAGACGAACGTCGGCAACATGGCGTGCGAGCGGCCCTTGCGCCGACATCAGATGCGCCAGCATCGGTCGCTCTGCGGTGGCACTCGCGTTGAAGGCGGGAATGCGCCCCTGCGTCGGCTTGATGGTCGCAACACCGTTGCAGTGTGCTGGCCAGCGCAGTGAACCGCCGATATCGTTGCCATGCGCGATGGTGCCGATGCCGGCGGCGACCGCCGATCCCGCGCCGCCCGAAGAGCCGCCGCAGGTGATATCGGAATCCCAGGGGTTGAGCGTCAATCCGTGCAGCGGATTGTCGGTGAAGCCGCGGAACGAGAATTCCGGCGTGTTGGTGAGGCCGATGACGATCGCGCCGGCCTTTTTCAGGTTGCGCACGACAGGCGAATCCGACGGCGCAACGAGATCCTTGTTGGCGGGAACGCCGTTGAAATTGGGCCTGCCTTCGTAGTCGACATTCTCCTTGATGGTCACGGGCACGCCGTGCAGGAGGCCGAGCTCGCCACCCTTGGCGCGCTGCTTGTCCGCCCCATGCGCCGCCTTCAGCGCTTCCTCTCCAAGATCGACCACGACCGCATTCAGCCTGGGATTGACCACATGCATCCGCCCCAGATGGGCCTCAACGGTCTCCACCGCGGAGATTGCGCCGGAGCGGATCGCGGCGGCGGTCTCGACCGCGGACCATTGCCAGGCCGGCCCCTTGGGGCGACGCGCCGTGGCCTTCTTGACCGCTGTCTTGGCGGTCGGTTTCGCGACAGCCCTTTTACGGAAAGAGGTCTTCTTACTCGCGATCTTCTTTGCTTTCTTTGAAGCACTTTTCTTCTTGGTCGCCGTCTTCTTCGCCACGCCGCATCTCCCGAAATTTGCGGCCCGGAGGTTACGGACGGCGGCGGCCTCTGTACAGCGGCGTTTGTGCATGACGCATTGGCAGCGGTCGCCAATGCGACGAACCGTCAGGGTACGGGTGAGCGATCCCGTGCTGAAGCGCGCGGGAGACGGGAGATGGCGGGTGACGGGAGGCGGCTAGGCCCTGAGGTCACCGGCGCTGCGCCTCCGGTGTCGGCGAGGCGGACGCAACCACACCGACGGAGGTCGATCCCCGAACCGGGGCCCGTCCGAGTTCGGCGTCATAGGCGTAGCTCAGCGAGCGCTCGCTGACGCCGTCCCGCAGCTCGCGAAAATCGGCGATCCGGAGCCCGATCTCCAAAGCTGCCAACGTCACGGCCGTCATGATGAGATTGCGACGAGCGAATGGAGCAAGTGACGAAGCATTTTATCTTTGCGAGCAGCCTCGTCATCCCTGACCATCAGTCGAGCTCGAAGCGGTTCTTGTAGTCGAGCTTCAGCGTCGGCGACTGGTCTTCCTTCTTCAGGAAGCAATTGCCGACCACCAGGACCTCGATATCGCTGCCCATGAAGCAGCGGAAGGCATCTTCCGGCGTGCACACGATCGGCTCGCCGCGCACGTTGAAGCTGGTGTTGACCAGCACCGGACACCCCGTCGCGGCCTTGAAGGCCGTGAGCAGGTCATGAAATCGCTGGTTGGTATCGGCATGCACGGTCTGGACGCGCGCCGAATAGTCGACGTGGGTCACGGCCGGGATGTCCGATCGGGCGATATTGAGGCGCTCGATACCGAACAGCGTCTCGTTGCGTGGATCGGCCGGTAGCCGCCGCTTCCCCAAGACGTCCGCGACAAGCAGCATATAGGGACTATCCTCGTCGAGCTCGAACCAGTCGGCGACATCCTCACGGAGCACCGCCGGCGCAAATGGACGGAAGCTTTCTCGAAACTTGACGCGCAGATTGAGCGAGCTCTGCATGGTGGGGGACCGGGGGTCACCGAGAATGGAGCGCGCCCCCAACGCGCGTGGACCGAACTCCATTCGCCCCTGGAACCATCCGACCGCCTTCTCCGCGATCAGGGCCTCGACGGTGTCGCTGATGATGGCGTCATCATCGAGCTCGGTGAACACGGCACCGGCTGCTCGCAGCCGGCTTTCGATCTCCGATGGCGCGAAGGCCGGCCCAAGATAGCTCCCCGCCATGGCGTCGCCCGCGGCGGGGATGCGGGGTTTGCCTGCGAATTGATGATACGCCGCCAGCGCGGCGCCGACCGCGCCACCGGCATCGCCTGCGGCCGGCTGGATCCAGATCTTCTCGAATTGCCCGTCACGCAGGACCTTGCCGTTGGCGACGCAATTCAGCGCGACGCCACCGGCGAGACAGAGATTTTTCGATAGACCCTCGCGCGCCAGGCTGCGGGTGAGACGCAGCACGATCTCCTCGGTCACATGCTGGACAGACGCCGCCAGATCCATGTGACGCTGCTCCAATAGCTCCGATGGATCGCGCGGCCTGCCGCCGAACAGGTCGTCGAAACGGCTATTGGTCATGGTGAGACCGGTGCAATAATCGAAATAGCCGAGATCGAGCCTGAAGCTGCCGTCGTCCTTGAGATCGACGAGATGCTCGAGGATCAGCTTCGCATATTTCGGCTCGCCATAGGGGGCGAGCCCCATCACCTTGTACTCACCGGAATTGACCTTGAAGCCGGTGTAATAGGTGAAAGCTGAATAGAGCAGCCCGATCGAATGCGGGAAGTTGATCTCGCGCCGCAAATCGAGCGTGTTGTCACGGCCAAAGCCAGCCGACGTCGTCGTCCACTCGCCGACACCATCGAGCGTGAGGATCGCGGATTCCGTGAACGGAGAGGCGAAAAAGGCCGAGGCCGCGTGGCTTTGATGATGATCGGCAAACAGAAGCCTTGCCTCCCAATCGACGGCGTCATCAATCGCACGCAGATGATTACGGAGAACGCTCTTCTGGAACAGCTTTTCCTTGAGCCAGACCGGAATGGCCGTCCGGAACGACCGAAAGCCACGCGGCGCAAAGGCAAGATAGGTCTCGAGCAGGCGCTCGAACTTGAGAAATGGCTTTTCGTAGAACACGACATGATCGAGCGCGCTCGCGCCAATGCCGGCTTCCTCAAGGCAATAACGAATCGCGGAGCCGGGAAAGCCGGGATCGTGCTTCCTGCGCGTGAAGCGTTCTTCTTGCGCCGCCGCGACGATCTTGCCATCGATCACAAGCGCCGCGGCACTGTCATGGTAGAAGGCCGAGATCCCCAGGATGCGCATCGCGACCACTCAGAAAAGCGTATAGATGAACGGCGCCAGCGCCGATCCCTTGGTGACGATCAACAGCCCTCCCAGAACCAGCATTACTGCCAAAATCGGAATGAGCCAAAATTTGCGGCGGGCTCGAATGAACGCGAATAACTCCTGCAGGAATGACATGTGCTGTGCCTAAAATTGCTGGCGCATCGATTCGGATATGTCTCTTGGGTCGGAACGGGGAAGCCAATAGGTCGGTGATGCACGATCGCGCCCGAGCCGAAGAAAATCCGTGCCGGACAATCGCATGATCCATCCGATCGGCAGGATGACGCCGAAGAACAGGATCGCCATGATGACCGGATTGACGACGCGATACATCAAGAGACCGAGCTTCAGCCAGGCCCGGTTGGCTAATCCTAGCGTTTGCGGCCGCCAGAGCGTCAGACCAGCGAAGGCGACCGCGGCGCCAAGCCAGAGCGGCGCATGAGACGAATGCTTATAGAGACCGACAAGACCAATCAGCGCAAACACTGACGCCATCGTGAATCCGAAATTGCGATTGCTTGGTCCGGCGACGATTTCGTCATCGGACGGTTCCAGAAACTGCATCAGCCCCCCACGCCCCGTCTGGCCAAAGCACCTTCGCCTGGCATCAGACGCTGCCAGCTTATCCGTTCGAGGCGTCAAAACTCAAGGCAAGGGAGTGGCGGATTCAATCTGGTGCTCGTTTTTGTTGCACCACAATAAGCACTGCGAAGAGCGCCGGGCTTTGACCTCCGGCGACGAGCATCGCTAAAAGAAGACGTGGCGCCGCGAGCGCAAAGCGCCGATTCATGACGGGTGCAAATTGTCGTCAATGTGATCAATATTCCAGGGCATATTTTCACGCGACGGAGCCGCCTTGAATCTCAAATCGCTTGGGTCGACGCTCGTCACCATCCTCTTGTCGCTACTCGCCGTGGAAGCCGCGCTACGGCTTGCCGACTTTCGGGTGCTGCGCCAGGATGCGAGCGAGCGCTCACTATCCTATGACTACGATGCCGAACTCGGCTGGATCCCGGTCCCCTATTCCGAAGCCGTCGTCACGACCGCGCGAACGATCCACGCCAAACACAACAGCCTCGGACTGCGCGACATCGAGTTCCTACCGAATGGCAGGCCAACCATCCTGTTTCTCGGCGACTCGTTCGTGTGGGGTGTTGATGCCGAGGCCAATGAACGCTTCACCGATCTGCTGAGGGAGCGGCTCCCGCGCTTCTCGATCCTCAATGCGGGCGTCTCCGGATACGGGACGGATCAAGAGCTGCTCTGGCTGAAGTGACTCTGGCCTACAATCAAGCCCGCCGTCGTCGTACTGCTGTTTTGCACCGACAACGATCGCTTGGACAACGGAACCAATGTCAGATACGGCGGCTACCGCAAGCCCTATTTCGAGATGACGGCTGACGGGTCACTGATTGCCAGGGGGCAGCCGGTCCCGAAATCGCTAAAGCTGATGATCCGCGATGAATGGCTGCCGCGCCATGCGTGGCTGGCGCGTCTCGCCTCTTTCACTTATGTCGAGGTCCACGCGCCGCAGATCTTCGTCCCCGATCCCACCGACAGACTGGTGGGCGCGATCGACGATTTCGTCACTGGCAACAGCAGCCGGCTGCTCGTCGCCCTGCAGCACAAGGACGACCAGATCATCTCTTCTTTGCAGCAGCGTCGAATTCCATTCGTGACCCTGGATGGAGCAGCTGCCTACGGCGCGGAGCACGGGGCGCATTTTACTCCTGAAGGCAACCAGTTTGTCAGCCGCATCCTGGAGACATTTCTGAACGAACAGGTCTCTCAGTCCAGTCGGACGGCGGGGGAGCGAAACTGACGCTGGGCTTCATGAAGGCGTCGCAGAGAGCGTCCGTCAACATCCGTTGATCGATGGAACGGTTTCGACTGTTCCTGGATCAAAGCTCACCGTTGTCATGCATCATACTCACATTCATCCTCCGTATATTTGCGATTTCTCGCCGCGTGCCCGGCAGCGCGATTCAGTCGCCGAGCGGGCCATTTGAATTCCCGTCCGTCCCCTTCAGCAACTCGTACTTAATCCGACGCATCCGTGTCTGGCCTTCGAGCGGCTTGCAATAGGCCGTCGAAGCGGCGAGCAGATCGATGGCAGCGAGAAAGGCATAGCGCGACGCGGTCGGCTTGAGCGCATCGGGCGCTTCGGGCACGTGCACGCCGAGCGCAATATCGGCGATCGAGGCCAGCCTGCTTTGCGGCTTGGTAATCGCGACAACCAGCGCACCGTATTGCTTGGCGATCCCAGCTGCCTCGATCACCTCCTTCGCCATGCCGGTGGTCGAGATGGCGACCACGACATCACCCCGGCCAAAGGTCGCGGCGACCATGCGCATCAGGATCGGGTCGGAGGTGTGCGAGACGGCGATCCCAAGACGAAAGAAGCGATTTTGAACCTCCATCGCCGCAAGGGTCGAGCCGCCGCCCACGCCGAACGCTGCAAGTTTCGAACAGCGGGAGATGGCTTCGGCAGCCCTCTCGATGTCCTCTCTCCGTAATCCCTCCTCGGCGGCGGCAATTGCGCGACGAATTTCCTGGAACACCGACCGCCAGAGCGCGGGGCGCGCCAGATCCGTGCCGACATGTGGGGGTAGTTCAAGGTAGATCCGTCCAACCGCCATGGCTTGAGCCAGCCTCACCTTGAGGTCACGGACGCCGCGACAGCCGACGGAACGGCTAAACCTGGTCACTGTCGGTTCGCTGACACGCGCGCGGCGCGCCAGTTCGGCATTGCTCGCGTGAATGGAAAACTCGACGTCGGCCAGCAGCGCCATGGCAACGCGTTGCTCCGAAGGACTGAGGCTCGGAGCACTTTGTCTGATAACAGAGACGATGTCGCCGGCCACGAAAGCGTCGCGGCGCGATGGTGTCGAGACTGCTGTCGCAGCGGCTTTCGCCGTTTGAATTCGCTTCGCACGCGGCATGCGCGCCCTTCCTCAGGTCGGATTAACCTGCGCCCTGGCCCGAAGATCGCCGTAAGAAACCTTCAGCCTTGGCTGGACCACGTATCGGCAGATGGGCAATCTATTGCAATTTTGCGCTTGAAACTTAGCATAATCTGCATGTAACTTTCAAACAAACGATAACGTTCCGCCGGGGTCTAAACCGGAAGGGCATATCCCCTGCCGTCAAGGCAGGCGGCCGAAACAAGATGGGAGGGGCGATCATGAGATGCGATCTCAGTGCCTTGATGCGTGGCGCCGTTGGAATCGCCACCGCATTGTTTCTGAATGCGCAGGCCAGCGCAGCCACCCTGCTTCGCGAAGCCACCATCGGCGAACCGCCGCCACTCGACGTCATGCTGACGACAGCCGACGTCGCATCGGTTATCGGCCGCCACATCTTCGAAACGCTGTATGCGCTGGACTCGACCTATACGCCACGCCCGCTGCTGGCCGAGAGTGAACGCGAGGAAGACGGTGGCAAGACCATCGTCATCAAGCTCCGCGAGGGTGTCCCCTTCCACAACGGCAAGGAGATGACCGCCAAGGATGTGGTCGCTTCGATGACGCGGTGGGGCAATGTCGGCGCGCGCGGCAAGCTCCTGATGGCCGCAGCCACATCGGTCGAGGCAACTGGAAAATATGAGGTCACGCTAAAACTATCGGCGCCCAACGGCGCCTGGAAAACGCTCATCGCGGATGTGAATGGTGGCCTTGCGATCTATCCGGAAGAGATCGCAGCCAACGCAGGCAACAAGCCGATCGAGCAGAAGGACTATATCGGAACCGGTCCTTACAAGTTCGTCGAGTGGCGGCCGAACCGCTATGTCGAGGTGGAGAAATTCGATGGCTACAAACCGGTAAAGGAGAAGGGCGACGGCTTCGCCGGCGCCCGCACCGCCATCTTCGACAAGATCCGGTTCATTCCGGTGCCTGACGTCGGCACCCGCGTCAGCGGCGTTCAGGCCGGGGACTACGACTATGCGGAAATGATCTCTGGCGATCTGTACGAATCCCTGAGCAAGGACCCATCGGTTCAGGTGCAGCGCACGAACGCGCCGATCTTCGGCCTTTTCTTCATGAACTCGAAGCAGGGAATCCTGAAGGACAATTACAAGCTCCGCCGTGCCATCCAGACCGCGCTGGACAAGTCGCAGGCCCTGCGCGTCGCCTTCGGCTCGAAGGAGCTGTGGAACGCCGAGGGATCGATCTTTCCCAAGGGTACGCCCTGGTACTCGGCGGAAGGTGTGTCCAGCTACAGCCCCCACGATCCGAAGAAGGCCAAGGAGCTCGCCAAGGAGGCTGATTATACGGGGACTCCGATCCGCCTCCTGGTCTCGACAAACTATCAGGCGCACTATGATGAAGCCGCTGTCTTCACGCGCCAACTGGCCGACGCCGGGATCAATGTTCAGATGATGGTCGTCGATTGGGCGACGCTTCTGAAGATGCGAGGCCAGCCGGAACAGTGGGACATCTTTGTCACCCACCATTCCTTCTCGCCCGATCCACTGCTCCTCACGTTCCTTAATGCGAGCTACCCGGGATGGTGGGACAGCCCCGAGATCAGCTCGCTTCGAGCCGAGTTGATCAAATCGACCGATCCGGTCGCACGAAAGGCGACATGGGACAAGATCCAGTCGCTGATCTACGACCAGGTTCCGGTGATGAAAGTGGGGGATGCCTACACCTATGACATCGCTTCTCCCAAGCTGAAGGGACTGAACCCGAATGGTCCCGCGTTCTGGAATGTGTCCACGAAATAAGGACGGGCGATGAGACCACCCGAAATGTCCCGCGCGCATCGTCGCCGCTGATCAGCCGCGCAATCGCATGTGGTCTTACTCACTCAAGCGCGCGGCGACGACGACGGTGACGCTTCTGGCGGCGTCCGTCATTATCTTTGCCTTCATCCATATCGTTCCGGGCGATCCCATCTATGTTCTGCTCGGAGACACCGCGACCCCCGATCAGATCGACGCCCTGCGACACCAGCTCGGTCTCGATCAACCGATCATCCTGCAATATCTGACCTGGATCGGCCACGTGACCGAGGGCAACCTCGGACGGTCGATCTTTTTCCAGGCACCGGTGTTGTCGGTCATTGCCGATGGTGCTGAGACCAGCGCCTTGCTCGCCACCATGACGATGATCTGGGTTACGCTCATCGGCGTGCCGATCGGCATGATCGCGGCGGTTCGGCACGGCACCTGGCTCGACCAGGGACTATCAGGCGCGGCCATGCTGATGGCATCGATTCCGACGTTCTGGGTCGGGCTTTATTTGATCCTGATCTTTGCCGCGTGGCTGGGTTGGTTTCCGAGTTCGGGCTACCCATCGATCTTCGAAGGCGGCATCGTCAATCTCCGCTACCTCGTCCTCCCGAGCCTGGCGCTTGCTGCGCCGAATGCCGCGTTGATTCTGCGGCTGACACGCGCCAGCATGCTCGACGTCTCCCGCGAGGATTACGTGCGCACAGCGCGTGCAAAGGGTATCCGGCCCTGGCAGGTCGTGAGCCGGCATATTCTGCGCAACGCGCTCCTGGCGGTGGTCTCGGCATTCGGCTTCACGTTCGCCGCGCTGCTGTCCGAAGCCGTGGTGACCGAAACCGTGTTTGCATTGCCGGGTATCGGCCGCCTCGTCGTTCAGTCGATCCTCCGCCGAGACTATCCGGTGATCCAGGGCGTCATTCTGGTCATCGTGGTCGTATATCTCCTGATCAACCTGATCGTCGATCTGAGTTATCGCCTGCTCGACCCCAGGGTCGAACTCCAATGAGCCGTGACGACGCAATGTTTTGGCTGAAGCCGTTCATCGCGCGGCCGATCGCACTGATGGGGCTCGGCATCCTTCTGGGGACCTTGCTCGCCGCGATTTTCGCGCCCTGGCTCGCACCTTACGATCCCTTCGCCATCGATCCGTCGATCCGTCTGACGCCTCCAAACGCGCTTCATTGGTTCGGTACCGACCAGTTTGGCCGGGACACCTTGTCACGCGCCATCCAGTCAGCGCGCATGGCGCTCCTGATCGGTTCGGGCGTGGTCGCGTTCGCACTTGGGACAGGCGTACCGATCGGCGTGCTATCCGCCTTGTTCCCCCGGCTCGGTCATGTGCTGATGCGCATGGTCGATGTGCTCATGGCGTTCCCGAGCCTGCTGCTCGCACTTGGGCTGATCGTGATCCTCGGTCCGAGCGTGGTGAACGCCATTCTGGCGATCGGACTCGGCTACATGACGACGACGACGCGGATCGTTTACGGCCTGACGCTGCGCTTGCGCACGGAGACCTATGTCGAGGCGTCCCGCAGCATGGGCGCCGGAACGGCTTGGCTCGTCGGCAAGCATATTTTGCCGAACCTGGTCTCACCGCTTCTTGTGCAGGCCAGCTTCGTCTTCGCGTTCGCGCAACTTGGCGCGGCATCGCTGGATTTCCTCGGCCTCGGCGCTCCGCCGGAGATTCCGAGCTGGGGCAACATGCTGGCGGAATCGCACACCTTCATCACCCGCGCGCCATGGCTGCTGTTCTTTCCGGGCATGATGATCGTGGCGACCGCATTTTCGCTCAACCTGGTCGGCGATGCACTGCGCGATCGTCTCGATCCCCGATTCCGCCAGCTCTTTGGCGAGAAGGGCTAGATCGTGCTGTCCGTTCAAGATCTTACCGTGTCATTGGGGCCGGCGACTGCACCGGTTGACGTCGTCGCCGGTGTGTCCTTCGAACTTGCCAAGGGTGAAATCCTTGGCCTCGTCGGCGAGTCCGGCTGCGGCAAGAGCATGACCTCGCTTGCGGTGATGGGATTGCTGCCGCAGCCAGGCCCGCGGATCCGGGCCGGCCGAGTCCTGTTGGAGGGCTGCGACGTGACACAGCTGCAGCCCTGGCAGCGCGTCGAAGCAGGCCACGGCCGTATGGCCATGATCTTTCAGGAGCCGATGACTTCGCTTAACCCGGTTCGCCGGATCGGCGATCAGATCGCCGAAGCCGTGCGCGTGCATGATCGCGTTTCCGGCCCGCCGGCTATGGCCCGAGCCCGCGAGCTGCTCGAACTTGTGCGCATGCCGGATCCTGCAATGCAGCTGTCCGCGTATCCGCATCAACTGTCCGGCGGCCAGCGCCAGCGGATCATGATCGCGATCGCGCTGGCCTGCAGGCCTCAAGTTCTGATTGCCGATGAGCCGACCACGGCACTGGATGTCACCATCCAGGTGCAGGTCCTCGGTCTGCTGCGCGAGCTCTGCAACCGCTTGGACATGGCGATGTTGTTCATCACCCACGACATGGGGGTGATCGCGCAGCTGGCAGATCGCGTTTCGGTCATGTATGCGGGCCGGATCGTGGAGACCGCGGGCGTCGAGGCGTTGTTCGGCAGGCCGCGCCACCATTACACACGCGGGCTGATGGACTGCATGCCGTCGCGGAATTCCGGCGCGCGCCGCCTGCCAACCATAGCGGGCCAGCCGCCGGCGCCCGGCACAGTCCGTGCCGGTTGCGTCTTTGCCTCACGATGCGCGGCCGTGCGCGAGCCGTGCCGCACGGCAGCCCCACCGCGCGCGGAAGTCTCGCGAGGACACGAGGTGCTCTGCACTTTCCCCTTGGACGATGGGGGACCGCGATGAACGGAAACGCTGTCCTCGACATTCGGGACCTGAAGGTCTCCTTCAAGGTCAGGCGATCCGGCCGAAAATATCAGGTGCGGGCGGTGGATGGCGTGTCGCTGTCGCTGGCAGAGGGCGAAGTGCTCGGCATCGTCGGCGAGTCGGGCTGTGGCAAGACCACGGTGGGCCGGTCCATCGTGGGGCTGGTCCGGCCCGACAGCGGCACGATCGGCTTCAAGGGAAGGGACATGACGGGCGCCGGCCTTCGCGACATGCGCCTGAACATCAGGATGGTTTTCCAGGATCCCTATGCATCGCTCAATCCGCGGCGCGCGATCGGAGACTCGGTCGCGGAGGCTGGCGATATCAATGGCTTCTTCACCAGTCGCGCCGAGCGCAGCGCCGCGATCGCCGCCGCACTGACGGCGGTCGGCCTGGATCCATCTTTTGCCGCTCGCTATCCGTACGAACTGAGCGGCGGACAGCGGCAACGGGCCGGCATCGCACGAACAATTCTTCCCTCACCGTCCATCGTGATTGCCGACGAGCCGGTCTCGGCCCTCGACGTATCAGTGCAGGCTCAGGTGCTCAACCTGATGATGGACCTGCGGGAGCAGCTTGGATTGTCGATGCTGTTCATCTCCCACGACCTCGGCGTCATCGGACAAATCAGCAATCGTGTTGCCGTGATGTATATGGGCCGGATCGTGGAGCAGGCCGCAACGCGGACAGTTCTGGATGATCCGCGCCATCCCTATACGCGATCGCTGGTGGCGGCGATTCCGAAGCCGGACCCATCCAAGCGAATTCTCGGTGCGATCGAAACAGGTGAACCGCCAAGCCTGTTCAAGCGGCCAAGCGGCTGCGCCTACGCGCCACGTTGTCCGCTGGCCAGCCAACGCTGCCTGGTCGAGGTTCCCGAACTTCGGTCCGTGGGTGATCGAGCGCTCGCCTGCCACAACGTATAGCTGGCGAGCCCATCTACCCTCATGATCCTCATTGGGTACGCCGAGCCGGACCAAAAACCTCGGCAGTGTGTATTATGATCGCCGGCAATGTGGAGGAGCAGCGGAGCATGCTATCTTTTCTTGCATTCATCGGGACGTCGATCATCGTCATCGTCACGCCGGGGCCCGATACGGCCACGACGATCCGCAGCACTCTATTGGCCGGGCGGACTGGCGGGATTTGCACGGCGGCTGGCATAGCCCTTGGACAGACGGTCTGGGCCCTGGCGACCAGCGTCGGCCTTGCTGCTCTCCTGGTGGCCTCGGCGCCACTGTTTCTCACGATCAAGTATTTGGGGGCCGCTTATCTTATCTATCTGGGCATCTACGCGTTGTACGAAGCCCTTTGGCCGCCGGAACAAGGTTCGGGAATCGCGGTCGAAAACCACTCGCATAGCCGCGTAAGCCCTTGGATCGCCTTCAGGCAGGGACTCATCAGCGATCTCAGCAATCCCAAGATGGCCGTTTTCTTCACCAGCCTGCTTCCCCAATTTGCACCGATGGGCGGCTCGACCTTTGCGACACTTCTCGCTCTTGGAATTGTTTTTGCAGTCATGACCTTCCTCTGGCTCGCATTTTATGCCGCAGCAATTCACAAGGTACGGGGCGCACTTCAACGCCCCACCGTGCGGCGCCTTGTGGAGGGCGTGACCGGAATAGTCCTGATTGCTTTGGGTCTGCGCATCGCCACCGAGCAGCGGTAGGGGGTCCTTGGAAGCGTAGTCTCATCGATGTCCGGTCCGTCCCGACAGCGACCGCCTTTGTTGCGCCGGGTCTTTCGAACCGAAGAGCCCTACGGCTGTAAGCGCTCGCGCCGAAGGCGAAGCGCTGGACGCGATGCAGGCGTAGAAATCTCGGGAGATCGCGTGCGAAATCGCGCAAAAGGCGGAGAGAGTGTCAGTCAATCCCGTTGAAAGATCAGGCATTTTCAATTTCGACGCACCCAAACCCACCATTTCAGCTACGCCTCTTTTCGGCGGATTGGGCCGCAGCTCTCTGGTCGTGAAGGCAAATCCAGCTCGGCCAAACAATGAAGAGCCGAGAAGAGTGGCCGTTAGCCACGCGAAGGTCCGCGACGTTGCGTGCGATATCGTACCGACAATTCCACTTGCATCCCATAAACGCTGTGCCTGGCAATCGCGCCGAAACCATTCATGCGTTACTAACTTGCAATGGGCACATCGGTCAGCGACGTTGGTTCCGCCTCATGAGAACTGTCTTGATTTCCGGCGCGGGCATTGCGGGCCCTACCCTTGCATATTGGTTGAAGGCGGCGGACTTCGAGGCGACGATCGTTGAGCAGGCCCCCGCCTTGCGACATGGTGGTTATGTTATCGACTTTTGGGGACTCGGCTATGATCTCGCGGAGCGGATGGATCTGCTCGGCGATATAAATCGCGTCGGCTATCATGCGCGGGCAATGCGCATCGTAAATGGCACGGGGCAGCCGGTTGCCGGATTCGGCACAGAGATATTCTCGGAATTGACGGCCGGGCGCTACGTGACACTCCAACGAAGCGACCTCTCCCGCTTGCTTTTTGACAAATCGCAGGGGCAGGTCGAGACCATATTTGGTGACACGATCGTCTCCATGGAAGAGCAGCCGGATTGTGTTCGAGTCCAATTCGAGCGCGAACGCGAACGACGGTTCGATCTGGTGATTGGAGCCGACGGCCTGCATTCGCGTACGCGCAAGCTCGCCTTCGGGCCGCAATCCAGGTTCGAAAAGCACCTAGGCTATGCCGTCGCGGCGTTTGAGGCGCGTGGCTATCGCCCTCGCGACGAGGACATTTATATGATGTACGGACGACCGGGCCGGATGCTCGGTCGTTTCACGTTACGCGACGATCGCACGCTGTTCCTGTTTGTTTTCGTTGCAAGACAGGAGGAACTACCTATCACGATTGATGCTCAGAAAGCGCTACTCCGAGATCTCTACCGTCATGATGGCTGGGAATGTCGCAAGGTTCTCGGCGAGCTTGAGCAAACGCAGTCACTCTATTTCGACAGCGTCAGTCAGATCCGGATGCAAAGCTGGTCTTGCGGCCGCACCGCGCTGGTGGGCGACGCCGCCTTCTGCGTCTCGCTGCTGGCCGGACAAGGCTCGGCGCTCGCGATGATTTCGGCCTACGTGCTTGCCGGCGAACTCGGCGCTGCGGCCGGGCAATATCGACTTGCATTCAACAGATACGAGGCATTGCTGCGACGCTACATCAATGGGAAGCAGCGCGGGGCCGAGCGCTTTGCCGGTGCCTTTGCGCCGAAGACCCAACTCGGGCTGCTGTTCCGCAACCTGGTGGTCAAGGCCTTTGCATTTCCCGGCCTGGCCAGGCTCGCCGTAGGCCGGGATATTGCAGATTCGATGCAATTTCCGGAGTACAATTGGCCATCACTTGATAAACGGGCGATTGCCTAGTGGTTTTCCGGACTCTCGATCAGAGGCCGTCCGGGGTCGCCGTCAACCGTCCGCTCGCCGAGAGCCTCCGGAAGGCTTTCTGGCAGGTGGGTCTGTATCTCGCTATTTTGATCTCGATCCAACCATTGTGACCCGAGTACCCGTGGTGCTGACTCCCGACAATATCAAAGCCATCGCAGCCGACAGCCGCAAATCGCTGCCAGAGGAACGGCGAGTGAGCCTGCTCGTTCTTTGTGGCCTCGCGTTGGTTATCGGGGTGATGACTGGGCTAGGCGCGGTTGCGTTCCGCGCCCTGATCGGCTTCGTGCACAACGTCTCTTACAATGGCAGAATCAGTTTCGTTTACGATGCTAATATCAGCGAGGGTCCCAGCCACTTTGGCGACTTCATTCTGTTTTCGCCGATCGTCGGGGGCCTGATTGTCGTTTTTCTCGTGAGGCGCTTTGCTCCCGAGGCAAAGGGGCACGGCGTCCCCGAGGTGATGGACGCGATCTTCTACAAGCGAGGCAACATCCGCGGCACGGTGGCGCTGATCAAGGCTCTGGCTTCCGCAATATCGATAGGCAGCGGCGCCGCTGTCGGGCGCGAGGGGCCGATCATCCAGATCGGGTCGGCGCTCGGCTCGGCCTTCTCTCAATTCATCGGACTCTCCACGCGGCAGAAGATAACGCTACTGTCCGCCGGCGCCGGCGCGGGTATTGCCGCGACGTTCAACACGCCGCTTGGCGGCGTGCTGTTTGCTCTCGAAATTCTCCTACCGGAAGTGTCGAACCGCACCTTCCTTCCCGTCGTCGTGGCGACTGGCGCTGCGACGACGATCGGGCGAATTCTGATCGGCCCAGATCCTGCCTTTGCGGTGCCTGACATTCAGTTTCCCTTGGTTGCGTCGTTCAATCCGCAGGAGGCGATTGCGTTCGTCCTGCTTGGACTGCTGTGCGGCGTCGCAGCCTGGTTGTTTATCCGACTGCTCGTTTTCATGGAGGATGGGTTTCCGAAGCTGTCGGCAAACGAATACGTCCAGAACATCGTGGGCATGGCGGTGATCGGCCTGATGATGGTGGGACTTAGTCGCGCGTTCGGACATTCCTACATTGATGGGGTCGGCTATTCGGTCATTCAGGATATCCTGGACCACAAGATGGCTGCGGCGGGTCTTCTTGCGCTGCTCTTTGCGCTGAAGCTGGTTGCCACGACCGTCAGCCTCGGCTGTGGGGCCTCGGGTGGGATCTTCTCTCCTTCGCTCTATCTTGGCGCCACTTTGGGTGCCGCCTTTGCGGCCGCGACCAGTTCTATTTTGCCTCATTCCGGACTGACGCCTTCCTCGGCCGCGATCGTTGGAATGGCGGCCATGGTCGGCGCGGGAACGGGCGGCGTGATGACGGCCATCGTCATGGTGTTCGAAATGACCCGTGACTACGCGGTCATTGTGCCGGTGATCGTTGCGGTGGCGCTGGCTGCAGGCGTAAGGCGCGCGCTCATCAATGAGACGATCTACACGATCAAGCTGCGCCATCGCGGCCACCGTATCCCCAAGGAGCGACATATCAATCTATATCTGGTTAGGCAGGCCCAAGACATCATGGAGCAGCGCTTTATCGTGGCCAGGGCAGGCACCACGCTGAAACAAGCGTTGCCTGCGGAAGATACTAATGACGCACGAGCGATCGTCGTCGAGCGGGACGGCCGGATCGTAGGGCTAATTCCGCCGCGTTCGGGTCTGTGGATGGAATCTCAAATCAACTCTGACCTTTTCGTCGAAAGATTTGCCGAACGGCGGATCGTCATTTGTCGCGATCAGGACCTCCTGAGCCTGGTGCTTGCGAGACTCAAGCGCCACCGCGCCGGTGCCGCAATCGTTTTCCAAGGCAGCTCCCGCCCACGCGTGAACGACATAGTCGGCATCGTCACCAAGCGTGCGATCGCTGACGCAGTCATCGACAGCTTCGAGAACTGATCCGCGCGGGTATCCGAAGCACTGGCGACTGCGGTTTGCTCACCCTCAACAGGCGATGGCCATTCAGTCAGGCCGTCCTGCGCTGGCTCGCGGGCAGCATGGCTTGCGAGCCGGCCCGACCGGCATGGGGCGCGTTGGACCAGACGATCCGCTGACGCCGACGAAGGCGAGCTGCATCGAGCAGCATCTGCGCCGCCCACCGATAGACGTTCCGCTCGCGCACGAGATCGCGCATCAGCCGCATGCGGTCGCGTTGCTCCGCGGGCGGCATCTGCAACGCCCGGACGAACGCCTCAGCCATTCCGTGCGTGTCATATGGATTGACAATCAACGCCTCCGACAGTTCGCGTGAGGCTCCGGCGAAGCTCGAAAGGATCAGCACGCCATGCTCGTCGTCGCGCGCGGCCACAAATTCCTTGGCAACCAGATTCATGCCGTCATGCAAGCTGGAAACAATGCACATATCCGAGGCTCTAAAAAGTTCGAGAACCTCGTCAGGCTCGTGATGTCGCACGACAAGACGAATCGGCTGAAAATCTCCCTTGCCGTGTCGCGCGTTCACGTCCGCGACCAGTCGTTCGGCCTCACCCTGCAGAGAGCTATAGGTAGCGAGCTTACTGCGAGTGGGGGCCGCTGCCTGAATGAAGACGAGCCGCCCGATCCACTCGGGATGGCACCTTAGCAGATCGTCGATCGCGCGAATGCGATCAAGAATACCCTTGGTATAGTCGAACCGCTCTATGCCGACAGCGATGCGGGCATCAGCAGGCAGCGAGAAGCGCCTTCGGACCGCGTCGCGACACTCCCGAACAGGTGCCTGGTCGACGAGCGCCGCCGGCGGCCATTCGATTGAGATCGGATAGGGCCTGATCAGCGTCTCCTGCCCACGGAAAGTGACAGAGGCATGTTCCCGATCGATGCGACTTTCCATGAAACGATCAGCCGCTTCGAGAAAATTGTTGCAATGGAACTGTGTATGAAAGCCAAGGATGGTGCTCCCGAGTAGCCCGTCGATGATTTCGCGTCGCCAAGGACAAATCCCGAACGTTTCGGCGTTGGGCCAGGGGATGTGCCAGAAAGCGATGACCGTTGCCTTTGGCAGCCGATCGCGGATCATCCGGGGCAGCAGGGCGAAATGATAATCCTGGACCAGAACGATCGGATCGTCGCAGGTCGCCTCCTCGACGATTACGTCGGCGAACTGCTCGTTCACCTTCCGGTACTGAACCCAATCCTCCTCCCGAAAGGTCGGGCGTACAAATGCGATGTGACAAAGCGGCCATAGCCCTTCGTTGGCCAGCCCGTAGTAGTAGCCGCTCTGTTCCTTCTCCGAGAGCCATACCCGCCGCAGCAGGTATGTCGGCTCGCCGGGAGGCACGCGCAATCTGTCGGCGGCATCGACCGTGTCGCGGTCGGCGGAGCCCGAGCCGTGCGCAATCCATGTTCCGCCACAAGCTCGCATCACCGGCTCGAGGGCAGCCACCAGGCCGCTCGCCGGAATCTGCAACGTGATCTCGCCGGCGGAGCGGTTGTGAATGTAGGGCTCGCGATTGGACACGACGAGGACTTGGGCATCCGGCAGTTCCTCGAGCAACAGGCGATGCAGGGTCTTCGGCGACCATTCGACGTGAATGCCATTCGCGAAACGACGCTCCATTCTTAGCTCCGAGAGAGCCGCGTGGACCTCACGGCTGATCGGAAAGGGGCTATGCACCAGAGCTTCGTCGGCGGCCCCGTGTCGCACCTCGGTGAGAGCGCCCCGAATCGAACGGGTCCAGGCTCGCATAAGTGCGAGCACGATGGCTGTGGCGAGCAGCCCCAGGCCTGATGTCACGCCGACCAGAGCAAGCATCGTGTAAAGGCGAGCCTCGTTCGTACGCGTCTCTATATAAGCCAGATCGTGCAGCACCAGCAAATGGCCCGTCGACTCTGCGACGGTGATCGGAAAGGAACTGATGTGGATGTGGCGGCCGGAATCCGCGATCGCAGCGAAGGCGTTGGACCTGGCTCGCTTCAGGCTGTCGCAAGTGACGGACTTCGGAAACTCCTTGGTCGCGTATCGCAGCTGGCCCTGCGCGGAGCAGAAGCCGAGGGCCAGTATCCGTTCATCCTCGGTAATCCGCTCGAACACCTGAGCAAGATCAGTGTCCGGCTTTGCCGTCATCGCCGTAGCGACCTGGTCTCGGATCGATCGGAATACGAGGCGCGAACGCAGGTCGATATCACGCTGGGACCAGTCCTCGACCATGACGGCGGCCAGCAAGGTCAACGCCGCAATCACAACGCCGGCAGCGAGGAGACCGAGCAGCGTGTAGCGAGCGAGCGGATCGCGGAGCGGCCGTTGAGCCACGCGCCGAATCCAGTCGCGGCCGCGCCGCTCGAATTTACCTTCGCTACGGTCCATTCGGTGCTCCATCGATCTCCTGCAACCCACTGCCGTGTCGCGTGGAATGTTTCGAGACCCGCTAGTATTCCGGTCCCGATGCATGCGCTTGCGGATGTGCCTGATCGCTGTGCTTCTCGCCGACCTCCCGCAGGTAGGCAATGATATCGTGTCGAGACAGAGCATCGAGCACCCGAACCGGCATTCTTGCTCCAGGCACCAACTTCTGCGGACCGGCCAGCCACTCGTCGAGCTTGTCGGTAGACCAGGTGAGATGGGCGCTCCTCAAGGCTGGCGAGTAGTTGAAGCCAGCAGCGGAGCCAGCCGGGTGACCGACCACACCCCCCAGCATGGGACCGGTCATGTTCTGGTCCAGCCCATGGCAAGCACTGCAACGCTGGTTAAACAGTTCTAGACCGTGAACGGCATCCGGAGCAGCATTGGCGAGAAAACGCGACAAATTCTTTGCGTCGGTCGGACTCGCCGAACGGCCAAACGTGTAACTGAGCGTGATGGCATCGACGTGGTCCATGTCGGAGTCCTTGGCGAATGCCGGATCGACATAGAAGACGACGGGCATGTCCACCTTCTGGTGCGGATCGAGACGCTCTTCATTGAAGCAGAAGCACTGAATCTTGTTGAAGTAGATCCCGCTCGTCGGCGGCGTGACGTTGAATGTCGCATGCCCGACAGTCGCCTTGTCACTGAGATTCTCGGCACTGAAGAATACCAGCTTCTGCTCGCCGAGATGAACGGTAACCGAGCGCTGTTCCGGTTCAAAGCGCCACGGCAGCCCGGGCGCGACATTGCTGTCAAAGTCGATCGTCACGGTTCGCTGCGACGTGGTGGTTGGATCGGCATAGGCTCTTTGTGTCGTTCCGCCATATCCCGTTGCGCCACAGAATGCACGGTAGAGTTCGGGCGAATAGGCTACCAGTCCGCACATGATGGCGAGGCCGACAAAGCAGGGCACGAGAACATTCAGATTTCGATAGCGCACGTTCATTTTTCTCTCAGGTGGCCGCTCAAGCCTTTGCGCAGTACACCAAGCGCGCCGGGCAGGAGACCAAAGAAGCTCCAATGCTGCTTGACAAGGCCGTGATCTTGGAAGCGCTTTCGAAGCGCAATTGGTTTGGCGAGACGGATGATCGCCGGCGCCATTCACGGACGTCAGGCATGAAACACGCGAAGGCCCGTTGGATCCTTAACCTGAAGCCGTGTGGGAACCCTACCCGGAAGGACGTTTCGGCTCTCGGCCCACCAGTGCCGGCTCGCCCGTGCCGACCGGAGCCAGCAGCGAAACAGGCGACCGCTGGCGAGAGCCCGTATCAAGCGCGGGTAACAGATGACGGCGGTATTCGCGTTCGATCAGCCTGAAGCAATCACAAGAGAGCTTCGATAACTCGGCGGCATCCTGTATCTTCACGGAACCGCGTCTGGTCACTACCGTTCCATCCCTTTGCAGGACCTCCAGACATTCCGTAACGCTAGCGCGCCGGACGCCGAGCAATTCCGCCAGAACTCCATGCGTGAGCGAAACCTCGTCTTCGCCCGTGGCATTTTGGGCAATCAGCAACCAGCGCGCCAATCGCTGCTTTAGACTATGATAGGAGTTGCAGGCACCCGATTGGGAGGTCTGGGCCAATACGACGGCCAGATATCTCTCAACGACTGAGCGCAAGTGCGGAAGGGATTCCAATAGTTCGCAAAATTCCGCGGTCCTGATCCGCCAGGCATCGCCTGTCAACTGGACTGTTCTTCTGTGCAGCGGCACTCCTCTGGCCGCAAGAATCACCGGAGCGCCGACCAGTCCTTCGGATCCGATCAGCCAGACCTCAACGAATTTCTCGCGGCCCACTTTCGCGGCCACCGACACCAACCCGCTTTCGACAAAGTACACGTGCTCCATCGGCAGCATGTAGTGATGAAGAACCTGACGTGGCGCGAGTCTAACCTGCTCGCAGACGTCCATAACGCGCGAGAGCTCGTCATCCGGGATCAGGCGCAACAGACCGTTTCTAACCTTGGGCGTCATCGCTTTCTGTACACTGCGCAACTCTGGCCGGGGAAGCGTATGGCGGGTTGAACACCTGCACAAGACGCTGTGGAACAGGTCTCAGTAGCATCTTGCCGCACGTCGACATCTATTCCGGTGAGCGGGAGCCGTACCTTCAACTTAGGTATGATCCGCCCTTCAAACGTCCCGCGACAGCGCGTGGTCGGCTGCCTATGTACGCTACCGTACCTTCTCTGGCGACGATCTAGCTAATGGGAGAAAATCCGCTTCGTGTCATAGTCGAACGTCCGAAGCGCAGGTGCATGATGTCAGACAATGAATCCGTGATCGCCGCAATCGAGGAAGCCCAGCGACTTCTGACCGTGTACGATCAGGCGACTTCCAGAAAAAATCAGGAAGACCTGATTGCGATGCTCCAGTTCATTCTGTGTGATCCATCGGTTTCCCTTGCGGTGAGACGATTGAAAGGCCGATCGCGCCTGAGCCTGGTTGAGTCATCCAGGAGGTATGCGGGTTGAAAGTGCGCGAACTCGATCGCTTCCGCTCAATCCAATCTTGAATTCTTGATATGCGGTCGAGCTGATGCTCGCCCGAGGTCGCTGAATGTCCAAAGCACCAATACCAGAAGAGGTTCTGGATTTGATCGTGAGACACATCGATTCCGTGGCTCAACTCGAAGCGCTTCTGTTCCTGCACGCGCGTTCAAGCGAACAATGGGACGCTGCTTCCGTGGCCAAGCGGCTCTATGCGCCCACCTCCGATATGGCAGTGGCCTTGGCCGGGCTCGCCGATGATGGGTTTCTCGTGCGAGATGGCGGGCGATATCGCTATGCCCGGCGTTCGGATCGAGACGCCGCCGTCGAGGCTCTTGCAGAGGCCTATGCGCACTACCTAATTCCCATTACGAATCTGATCCATGCAAAACCCCGCCATATCCGGTCATTCTCGGATGCGTTCAAGTTCCGGAAGGATTAGGAAGCTATGGCCGCGGTGATATACAGCTTGTGTGCGATCACCGGGGCGTTGTGTGCTTGGTTGCTGATTCGCGCGTATCTGCGGACGCGCTCCAGGCTTCTGCTGTGGAGTTCGATCTGCTTCGGGGGTCTTGCACTGAACAACATGGCACTGTGGGCGGACAAGCTGATATTTCCCACGACTGATCTTTCAGTCCTCAGGATATCGATCGGCCTGCTGGCAACGCTCATCCTGCTGTATGGGTTGATCTGGGAGGAGCGTTGATGACACACCTCGCCGGCGTTCTCTCAGGCGCCGCCTCGATGGCCTCTCTGGCTGTCGCTCTGTTCTTTCTGAAGTTTTGGCGACGGACGCGGGATAGGTTCTTTCTGATTTTCGCGGCGGCTTTTACCATCGATGCCATATCGCGCTTCGCGCTGGGAACGAGCCAGGTTTCCGATACGACGGAGCCCATGTACTTCTTGCCGCGTCTGGTGATGTTCGGACTTATTGTGACAGCCATCATCGGAAAGAACGCGGAGCGCAACGGTCCATGAAGCAGACGCGCTGGCTGCCGGATCGCTTGGCGTCGTCGACATGCCGGGTACCGATTTTCAGTATCGTGCCGATCGATTCTTCCAGACGGGACGCGTCCGGTCACACTGGCCGCTCGCCTGGTCTTGCCGCAGCAAGCGTCCGTGCTTTGCGTTGCCGAACGACCGTCGCGTACAAACTCGGTACGAAAACGTACGGCCCCGCGAATCGGCCGTCTTTCAAAGTTGCCCTGAGTGTGAGCGAAGTGAATTGTTATGCGCGGGGGCGATTCTTGGACACTTCAAGAGAAATTGCATTGCGGTTGCCGCGCGCATATTGCGAGTTCTGTACGACGAGGACTCCGCACGTCCACGAACGCTTAGCCATCAACGGAGTTCAGGTAACACGCTCGGTCTGCTTCATATGCAAGAGAGAGCGGCCAAAGGGACAACCGCACGAGCCGCGGTCGTAGTTTGCAAATGTACGAATGAGCTGGCGCCGATAATTTTCGGTGCGCATCATCTGCAGTAATTCGTCAGGTAGAACGGGGAGAGGCGCTCATGGCCGCGAATGTTTTCGACGAGCATGATGGTCGCGTGAGGTTAATCACCGCGATCGCCATGGAAGTGAAGGCACTTACTTTGAGCGAATCCGGTGACGAGACTGTCTCGATGAGCGATCCGGATGCCGAAAAGCTGGTTTATGCCCGGGCCTACCAAGCCTGGGCCGATTGCAAGATCGAAGGGACGGCGGACGACATATATGAAGCAATCCAAGAGGCGCTGGACGTCTGATCAAGATGCGCCGGCAAACGACATCTCATGAGGACTGTTCGTCATCGGCGTGAAAACAGAGCAGCAAGGACCGCAACGGAGATCATCACATAAAATTCGTATGATAACCATTAGCACGCACTCAGCACAGTTAGCCGAGCGCGAGAAATCGTCGTTTGGCGCATAAGATCGAGCAAATGGCGGAGAGAGTGGGAACCTCCACCAGAAGCACCTGAAGACCAATAATCCCTTGTTTATTAGGCTTTAGCTGGATAGCAAGGTGTGGTTTTCGGGTATGGTTTTATGGCAGACACCAAATATCTTCAGAAGAAGGGCAACACGTGGCGGGTGGTCGTAGAGATACCCAAGCCCCTTCGACAAGCCGCCAACGGCAAGCCTCGCTTTGTGAAGTCGCTGGGCACCGAAAGCCTCACGGAGGCGAACCGGCTTAAGCACAGCCACGTTGCTGAGTTTAAGCGCCGCATCAAGATGTATGAGAAGGGGCAAGCTGACCCGCTTGCCGCCGCGATTGGCGCAGCCATAGCTTTCCGTGAAGCGTTTGCGACCTCCGATAACGAGTATTTGGAACACGGGGATCACGAGAGCCGTGCAGCCAGCGAACTGCTCGACGTGGTGAACCAAGAGGCTGAAGCGCTCTTGGAGGCTCAAGGCCCCGAAGCTGAGCGGCTGTTCCGAAGTCTCGCGACCGGCAAAGCGACGCTCATCCGCGACCACTACCCGACGTGGCTGACCATCTGCGAAGGCACGGAGCAGACCAAGGGGCAGCACGAGGCGGCCATTAAGCGCTATCTTGCTTGGGCCGGTGAATACACGTCTATCCAAGCCACCGACCGGCGCAAGGCAGGCGAATACGTTCAACTGCTCAGAGATGAGAAGTTAGCTCCCAAGACAATCTCAAGGCATCTCTCGACCCTCTCGACCTTCTGGCGATGGCTGATGAGCAGCGGGCTCACCGACCCGAACAGCCGTGACAACCCGTGGCGTGAGCATGGCGTCAGCAGGAAGTCTCGCAAAGGCAAGACGGCCACTCGGAAGGGTCTCCCCAATGAGAAGCTACTGAAGCTCCTAAAGGGCCGGTATCGTACCCCTCGCTACGCGAACGTGCTTGCAGACCTCATACGGCTCGCCCTGTTGCACGGAGCCCGGCTTGATGAGCTTTGCTCCCTCAAGAGGGCCGACGTTCACAAGCGCGCCGATGGCTATTGGTTTGTCATCAACGAAGGCAAGACAGATGCCGCTGCACGTGAAGTGCCCCTTCACGAGCTTGCTGAGCCAATCGTGAAGCGCCGTTTGAGGGGTAAAGATGAATATCTATTTCCCGGACTGGTGCCGGGTGGTCCCGACGACAAGCGCTCTTGGAACGTCAGCAAAGCCTATGGGCGCTTCCGCAAGCAGAAGGACGTTGGCGTTAGCGCGCGCTTTGAAGACTTTCACGCCCTTCGCAAGACATTTGTGGACCTGATGGAGGGCTTAGAGGTCCCCGAGAGCACAGTGAAGCTCATCATAGGCCACGACCGTGGGGAGGATATCACCTACGGTGTGTACTCGACTGGCCAGCGCTTGGACCTCCGAAAGATCATCGACAAAGTCGATTATGGCTCTGAAGTGATGGCGGCGATAGCGTCAGCTACAGGTCCCGCCGATTGAAAGGGCACTCAGGGTGGCAGCACCGAGCGTCGTACCCGGCCACGTCAAAGCCGTCTTCGGCGGGACCGAACGCAGATAAGGGATTCATGCCTTCAGCCAAATGAAGGACGCGAACTGCATCAGGCCATAGGGACACTCCTCGTTTGGCTCCTCGCTCCCATGCCGCGAGGACACCCGTGATGCGGATTAGGGAGCCACCACGGATGGTGATGCCAACCGAAAGAGTGTTGCCCTTAGCGTCCGTAAGGATCGGCTGCTTCTTGGGCGATTTGAAGATGAAGGCAGTTTCGCCCTCATTCGTCTCTTTCCATGGGACATGGATGTTCTTCTTGCCAGCGAAGTGTTGGTCAATGACGGCCTGAATTTCCGCAGTGAACCGCTCTGTGTAATTCTGGTCAGCCGTCGCTTCGGTCTTGTATTTGCCGTCCGCGTATTCGCCCTCGGTGTCGGGCTCAGACAGCTTTGGATGGCGCGCCATCATGATTTCAGTCACGAACGGGACGGACTTAAAATTCTTGTCAGTCATCACGACGCCGCCCTGTGAATGATATGCTGCAAATCATCTCACCACGATTCGAGAGTTTGACCTAATGCATGTTATTGCCGTTGAATTGCAAGCGTGGCTGAGCGCTTACAGGGAAGGAAGCGAATGAGTGATGACGTATCAGACGATGCCCTCCTGTTGATGGTGGTGAAGGCTGATGAGGATCTGTTCGCCGCTGGAGAGGACATAAGGCAGCGCCAATTCAACGTACCAAGAGTTGTGATGCGGCAACTCGGATACGCATCCTTCGTCATGTTCGGCCCCAACACTCCGTTACCCGATCGCATCCGGGCGCAATTCGCGCGGCTCTATAGTGCTCATGACCTCGCCCTGGGTGGTCATATCGGCGTCTTCATGTTCCGAGATGTTTTCGCGCGCGTGGGAGTTCCGCATATCTACGGGCGCGCAGCGATAGTGCCCATGGAGCACGTTGAACTGACTGACATCCAGAAACGAATTTTGGCGAATGAGCCTGATACGTTCGACGCGTATCACGACCAATTCGCGGACCTGTTCGATCTTGAATACGGCATTCGTGAGCTTCGAGCGCCCTACGCTCAGATTGAACTGGTAGAGAGGTTTCTCAACCTATCCCGCTTACACCTCCATGGTGCTGCTGCTGTGCTCACGGGCGGATACGATTTCAGAGGTGCCGTACAAAGTGCGCTGCTCGCCACCGAGCTTGCGCTAAAGGCTTTGGCCGCTGCCACTGGGTTGGACGAGGACGATATCAAAGACGAATATGGACACCGCATCGACCGCCTCATCAACTACCTGGAATCAAAGTGGCCCGCGTTCGATGCTGCACGAGCGCGCAGAGTTACGGAGGCCCAGCCGCGCTATGTTGGCAACCGCTACGCCAAGGATCAGCCTAAGCGCGTGGAAGTCGGTCACACAGTGATGGGAGCGCAATACCTAGCCGGAGAGGTCACGCGCCAATTGTCCGATCGGGACTTTAAGAAGGGCGTAGGAGAGCCATGGCCGCGTAAGTATCCTGTGTGACCCCTATGGAGCTTGACGACACCTGACCGCCAGATTGTGTGCGAACGTAAACACGTTGGTAGCTAAGCCTTCAAAAGTGCCGCCACTCAACACAGCTAAGAGTTCTACGCACGCGCCGGGGCTTCCTTCGTTGGGCTGAGGACGCCCATGCAGTGCACCTTCGATAATGTCCTGAGAGCGCTTCTGTTGCGCCGTTGGAGGACGAGTTTTGGCCCACTCATCGGCATGGCGGAAGCCATTTGCCCCTGCTTCAACTATAGCCCCTATGGAGTGACCATTGATGGATGGCCCGACCGTGGACCAGCAGCGCTTTCCCTCGATATCGTCCCGGAGCCGGAGAAGAACAGTGCTGAGCATGAGCATCAGCGAACCAGCATAAATGCCCGCTCCGAAGACCGCCGCCGCCTGTTGATCCAGCACATCGTGGAGCGCTTCGCCAAATGCCCTAGACGGGATACACTGCCCTCTCATGATCTCCTCGTGCGCTTTCTCCCCCACAGCGTTTAAATCATCATCGAGTGCGGCATGTTGCGACATCTGATCGTTTACGGTCGCATACAAGTAGCGAAGGTGCGGCTCGCTGTAGCGCCACATCCGCACGAGCCGGAATAGCCCGTTGTACGCAAGGTCTCCGTGTTGAAGGTCGCCATCCTTGGTCATAACAAGGTCGCCAGTGGCGTCCAGTGACCAATCGCCCGCCTCGGTCAGAATCGATAAGTTGTAGGTTTCGACCATTTCGTCATACGGCCTCGCCTTGATGTCACCGGATTTCATTTCGATCCTCCGTTAGCCTCCGCGAAGCCATCGAGAAGGTCGCCTGCGGTCCGAAGTTCATGGAGGCGCGCCAGGCATAGCTTGATACGTCCGAGCCCGTCACCGCCTCTGGCCTACCGCCCTTGAACGCTAGTTAATGTAGTGATGACGCGCTCGAACGCCTCCTCACACCGCGCACAAAGGGAACGAAAATGAGCGGCGAACGACCCATGCTCTGTAATGGCGCTCGCTTCCAGCTTCGCGCGCTCCCCTGTGTGATGCCCCGGGACCTTGCTTCTGAGATGATGTAGTTCCCTGAGCGGTTCCGCGATTTGATCTGCTGTTAGGCTATCCTCAGACCGTAGTATTTCCTGAATTAGTTTGAGACTTTGCCATGTCGGCTCGAACTTGACGCCAGAAGCTGTTGCGAGCTTGCGAAGCTCTGTCGCCACAAAGCCCTCCACGAGCATTTGATCCAAGGCCAGCAACTCGTCGGCCCATTCCTTTGAGGACGTCGTGACAGGATAATGCACTCTATCGCGCACCTGCGAACCTCTCGCGCGCCACCATGGCGGGGGATCACGATCTAGCTCGGAAACGGCATATCGTACCGATTGCAGTGGATCACTCTCGGTCGTCCACTCTCCCTTGAAGTCCGTTTGGAAAGCTCGCTTCGAGATAGCGGCCTTGGGCCACTCGTTGTGGAGTTTCCAATGCTGCTGCTCCTTGAACGGTAAGTTCTGGAGATATCCTATGTAGGTATGAACTTGACCGGCTTCATTGATGTCAAAGGTCTTCAAGTGCCAAGAGTTGCGACAGGTTATAGAGCGGTCTGCCAAATCGTATTTGTCCGGGTCTGCCTTATATTTGGTCAAGACCTCTGGACTAAAAAAGGCGGGAGATATCTCGAACGGTTTATCCGACTTTGTGAAATAGTTACTTAGCTCAGAAGGTGCGCACGACCATTCCACGAGCCGCTTGTTTTTCCAGTCGTGGATTTTGAAGTTTTCATATTGACGAGCACTTGGGTCACCTTCCCGCTTCCACTCCTCAATCAACTCGTCAACCGTGACATTTGGTCGAATGATTTGCCCGCCGTGAATGTAGCTCGCATTTTCACCTGAGAGCGCTGAGTTGTAGAAAAGGTCGGGGTCGTCGAAGTGGCGTTCCGCATTTTCCCAATGGCTAAATGATCCCGGCTGGAACCTCGTCAGGTCGAATTTCCGATAAAGAGCGTATCCACCCACTGCCATAAATTCTGCCAGTGGTTTGGCCTTGATCAGCACGAGTGTCCTACTGCGGTCAAAGTCACCGGTGCCAGCGTCGCGAAACACTTTGATGACCTCTTCTAGGTCACCCTCCGAATTTAGACGACAGTACGCGTTCCGCTCGGCCATGAAGTGCAAGCCAAGTGAGTGAACAAGCTGTTGACTGAGCTCGATCGGCGGGTCGTAATTCGACATGCCCTCAAAGGACCGACGAAATACGATTGGTTCTGCCCCATGAAGCGGATGCTCCTCAGGTAGATCGAATGGAGGCTCAAGGTACATCTGATGTCCCTGTCCGCCGCCCCACGCCTTCTGAATGCACCAAGCATTATCGACGTAAAAGCTGGTACCGTACAGCTTGTCCTTGTCAGGATTGGTGAGGTTAGCCGCGCGCGCGAATATTGAGATGATCAGCAAGCTTTGGAAGCTCGCGTAGAGGATCACGGATTCATCCTCCTCCTCTCTCAATAGGCGCAAGCCATCTCGTTCTGCCCCGAGAAGCCGACCCTTGTCGGCTCCTGAAGGAATCACGTGGGCCGAGCTAATCCGATCAAAGAATTTTCGCTCTTGCATGCCATACGTCCGATGAATTCACTGAATCTTCCGCCGATCGCTTTGACAATGGGCTTCCTGCCCCGATGGGGAGCGACGCTCGGACCGTGTCCGCAAAATCGAGCCAATGCCTCTTTTGCTCGCTCCACCATTGCGTACCCCACCTGGACGACGTGGTTGGCAAGATGAAGATGTCGGTTGCTTGATGTGCCTGCTGGCGTCCATATTGAGCAGAATTCCCGCAAATCACTCGACCAGCGGTTCTGCTGGTAAAGGCGAGGTAGCGCGGCCTGTGTGTGCTCAACGCTTCGAGAAGGCGATCAGGCGAGAAGGCGCTTTTGGGCAACTCGTCATCGTTTCCGGAAACTCGCTTGCAAAGGTCGGTCAGGCCAATACCAAATCCTTTGAGCTGCCCATATTCACTCGCCTCTAGCTTATGGTCGGTGAAGCCGCACTCATGAAGTATGCTCCAGAACCGATTTCGTTTGTGAGCATAGTAGGCCCCTTGCCGCGCTGAGGTGCGTCCTGGCGCGGTACCGCAAAAAACAACAGTGAGGTTGGGGCCTAGAAGATCGGGAAGGATGTCAGTCATCTCGCCGGTCGTATGGACCATCAAAGCTCCTCCAGCAATTCACCTAACCGCTACGTGACCTAGACTAATGTCGCCAAGAATCTGTAGATTTCGCCCACCTTGATGATATGGAATCGATCCTTGCCGCCGGTCACGATGAGCCCGGCGAAATAAGCGCGAAACTCCCCTGCCACGACCTGAACGACAAATGCCGATCCGCCACTCATGCCATCTGGATCGAAGTCTAGGGGCTCGTCTGCACGGAGACAGAGGAGCGCAGGATCGTATGAGGATGGATCCGGGTGACACACAACAATTCGTTTCACTTTGCCAATGTGGTTCTTTTCCTCAAGTTCGTATTGCTGGTCCCTGGATGGAAAACCGGCAACGACCGCAAACACGATGTCTGTGGCTGGGGTGTCAGGAGGAACTTCCCGTAGCGTAAAGAACCTCTCCTTCAGGTCCTCATGCGCTTCGCACGGCTCAGTGAAGTCGAACGCTGCAAGGTCGAGATAGCGCGGATTACTCTCGTCATTGAAATGGCGCAGTCCTGAGGAGGTAATGAGCATTTTTCCGTCTCGCCCCAGCAGCGAGACGTTCTCTGGCTGGCACCCGCGCAATTGGTGATTGGTGCAAAGCAAGAAATATCGTTGAGCAAATTTGATGGGGACGGCCGACCCGACTAGTGAAACCTTGTAGGTTTCATGATCGTTCCAGACCAAGAGGTTCTCAACGTAGCGTGCAAGCGCCATAGGCAAAGTTGAGGCAGGGACCAGAAGGCTATTGAGGGCTACGCTTGTCCCGGCCATGCGCTCAAGCACGCTTCGTGCGGGTTGCCGACGCTTTGTTATCACGAGGGGCCCTCAAGTAAGCTCATCTTGTTCACTTATCATAGGGTCAGTCACGCGCCTCAATATCGTATCGCTCCCCGGCCCACAGAAGGAGCTTAAACAGTCGAGCGCTGAGCCTCGTGCTCAGTTGCTTCCAGTCATTGCTGCCAGTGGCCTCCGTCAAAGGGTTCTTTCGCGTGAGACGTATCGACAACGGCGGCTCGTCGGGAGCATGACTTGGCAAGATGCTCGCTGTTTGCTTGTGTCGAAAATGATTGAGCAGCACCAAGCACAGATATTGATGCTCGAACTGTTCGCCCAGCGGCACGTCCTCAGATCGGCGGAAGACTGCGTTGGCAATCTCCCTCCCACGCAGCGTTAACGCGTAGTGACTGTGCAACTCGGCAGGAAGCGATCCGGTGCGTTTGATCGCTTCAAAGGAGAAGTCTTCAAAACTGTATGTTCCCTCATAGAGGGTGTTGTCGATCAGACCTAGATCGTGAAGCATACCTAGGTTGATACCTTGAGGATCATGCTGCCCCTGTTCGGGCTCGGGCACAAAGCCGAGCCTCGCCACCACAGCTACAAAATCTCTGAAGCTTTCGGCGACCTGCCTGTCAAATAATCCGAGCGTCTGTAGCGCGGCCGCAGACAGCTTAGGGGCTCCCCGTATGGCGGCGGAGGAGAGAGCGCGCGCCCATAACGCTTGAACGTCGCTGTCTGAGACCTTCTGCGCTAGGTCTGCGAACTTGAACAGCCAGTCTTCGTCGATTTCGCGGGCATTGCCGTTCTCAGGGTCGCGCTCAACATATTCCAGCGAACGCCGCTCAATGGCCTCCCAGTTCAACTGTTCACGGGCCAATTCGATTCGAAGCCTCTCCGCACGCCGTTGAAGAGCGGCGCTATGCTCCAGGTCCGCGAGCGCTTGTTCGCGGCCTGCGGCGGCTACAGCCTTAGCCGCATTGATCTTTGCTTCGGTTTCTATGGCAAGCCGAGCGGCCTCTGCCTTTGCTTCTTTCTTGGCGACCCACTCGCCGATTGCTGCATTGCCTAGCCTTCCAAAGCCCCGCACCAATGCTTTCCCCGCGTCGCTGCCGACCTCAGCAAGAGCCTCTTCGGTGGGTTGGCCGGGCAGGGAAAATCCACCGCCCGCTTCGGCCGGCTGCTCAGTTTTGGCTGCGGTCATTACATCCTCCTGATTGCCGCCAAATAATTGCTCTCACCTGCAAGCACAACCTTATTGACTTGTACACAAATTCATCTAACGTCCGTTAGAGCAAAACGTGTATGGGGGCTTTTGGCGGTGGCACAGGGAAAATTCATCTCCTATCTGCGGGTCTCGACCGACAAGCAGGGGCGAAGCGGCCTTGGTATCGAAGCGCAGCGGGAGGCCGTCACGAGCTATCTCAACGGCGGCCGGTGGACCTTGGTGGCGGAGTATGTCGAGACGGAGAGCGGCCGGAAGTCCGATCGGCCAAAGCTCGCGGCCGCTCTGTCTCACGCTAAGGCCATCGGCGCGAAGATGGTCTTCGCCAAACTGGACCGCCTCACCCGTAACGTGGACCTCCTGCGCTCCCTCGTGGCGAGCGACGTTGACCTTGTGTTCTGTGACCTCCCAAGCGTCCCTCCCGGCCCAATGGGCAAGTTCCTCCTGACGCAGATGGCCTCCGTGGCAGAGCTTGAAGCTGGCCTGGTTGGAGAGCGCACCAAGAAGGCGTTGGCAGCAGCCAAAGCGCGCGGAGTGAAGCTAGGCAACCCGAACGGCGCTCGTGCCCTGCGTGGTAAACAGACGGGCAATGCCGAAGCGGTCGCAAGGCTCAAGGAGAAGGCCGCACAGCGCGCCATGAATCTTCAAGGCATAATTGAGGGCATCAAGCGCTCAGGCATCACGAGCGTCCGTGCCGTCACTGAAGAACTCAACCGCCAAGGCATTAGCGCGCCGCGTGGTGGCGAATGGCATCCAACCGCCGTTGCAAGGCTCCTCAATCGCCTCCCCAAAGCCGCCTAAGCCCTGCGAGGAACACGCCCATGCTGATCCAGCTCGCCATCGCCGCCTTCATTCTCTCTGCCCTTGCGCAGGAGCGCATCATGATCCTTGGGAGCTTGGTTGGGCTTGGTGCGGCTCTCTACGTTGGTTAGACGCCCCGCGTGAGGCGAGTGGCATCCTACAGCCGTTGCAAGGCTGCTCAATCGCCTTCCGAAGGCCGCATAGCGCTGCTACACAGATTCACATGAAGTGCATCAGTTTGTTGAGTGCCGTCTTTGCTGCGTTGGCAGCAGGCTTGTGGGCGTGGTCAGCCGTCGTCAATCTGCCTGTGGTGCGCTCCACCTATGAAGGCATTGAGGGGCTAGAAGCGTTCACAGTAGCGCTTCGCAAGGTCTCACGCTTGAACATGCTCGCCGCAGGATGCGCGTTCATCTCAGCGCTCCTCCAAGCAATCGTTGTTTATCTCACTCCGTCATGACCGATAGCATCGGGGCATCTGTGTGCCCCATTGTCGGGAAGCGTTGACCCAATTTGGGATGGCACTAACGAGGGCATGAAGTCTCGTGCGCTCTCTCGCGCCGCTTGCTTCTCTCGCCTTCCTTCGCTGCCTTGGCGGCTCCCTTGGTTTGTAGGGTCCCTGCCAGCCCAATGAATTGGCACACTTCTTGAGAAATCGATTTCAAAATTGGGGTCTAAAGTCGCCGTTGTTGTTCGACCAAAGCGGCAAGTGAAGCTCCGGGTCCCTCTGAGCCCCCGCAGATGGCAACGGGTCCCTCGACATTGTACAACGGGCGAAGGGGTCCCTCCGCACCAACAGCCCTCAAGGATTGACATGCACGATCAGCAATCGCAGCGCGATAGAGACCAGCGTGGCGCAGCATTCCATGAGGCAGGACACATAGTCGTGGCGTGGAGCTTAGGTCTCGCAGTCGGGGACGCTGAAATAGCTATCGGCGGCGATGATGCGAAGGGAACTGCTGAAGTCCAAACCCCCGACCACCTGGACCTTCTGGACCAGCTTGCAATCTGCGCGGCTGGCTTAGAGGCTCAAGAGCTTTTCGACGCCCCTACGCACGAAGGAGCAGGCTGGGGTGACTACGGAAAGATGGTGGAGTTACTAGGAGACCTCGAAGAAGATGAGCAGGTGAGGATGATGCATCAAGGGCACGGCCGCGCCTCTGAGCTAGTTTCCGCACACCGCGCTTTGGTCGAGCGCCTTGCTGCGGCGCTAATCGAAAAGAAGCGACTTGATGCCGATGAGGTCGCAAGGCTCCTTGTGGGCTGACCTTACGCCCCATTCGCTCCGTCGCGTTGTTTCTCTGCCTCGACCTCCGCAACCTTATCCAAGATTGTCTTCACGAAGAACAGGTCAGGCCGGTCGCTAACGATCTCTCCTTTGCTCTCGTTATGGTCCGAAAGTTCATCTCGAAGACGCTTTCCCAATCGGCCACGAGATACCTGTGCAGTCCCGGCTCCTTGTGTCGGAATAGGAGCGCATAGCGCGGAGATATCGGAAGCGTTACTTCACAGCCGGGAGACCCAAGCCCGCGAGGAAAGAGGCGAAAGCGCTCGCTCAAGGGAGGGTGATAAGTGACAGCGGGGGCGTCACTGGTCAGAAACGGATGCTCAGATTGGTTCACGAGGAGATCGATACCGAACCGCGTCCCCAACACCTCAATGCTGGATGCAAGGTTATCCCTGAACCAAGTACCCATCGGATCATCGCCAAATCGCTGGGCCTCATCAAGGCTGAGCGAAGGTCCTGAGTTTAACGATGGCATTGGCTTGGCATTTGGATTGATCTTGATGGTTCGCGCCTTCGTCACAATGTCCCGCCACTGGCCCGCAAAATGTTCGATGTAGTGTGGAGGGCGCACCATTAGCGCCCCTGTGAACACATAGAGGCTTACAACATCGTCCTCCGTAAGGTCCGCATCTGCTTCGAGCTTCTTGCGCACCTTTACGAAAGCATCTTCCCACTGACCAAACGTGTGCTCGATACTCAGGTCACGCGTGGCCCCATCAAAGATGGTGTAGAGGTCGGGCATACGCAGGACTTTCGCAGGGCTCTTCTTCTTGTGCTCGTTTCCGGTGCGGTCGAAGAGATGCACGTAAGGTTCGTAGTTGTCCGGCGTCTCAGGATCAACCCAAGCCTCCAAGTATGATCTGGGCACCCAATGCTGATCTTTATGCTTGACCATCCATCCCACCGAAGGACGCGAGAGGCGCACAAATCATCCCCCCGCACGCATACGGCGAAAATGAAGTATTCCGCTATCGGCATCAACCGCTTAGCGATTTATTTGACTACCTATACAGGGAGGCGTGTCCCTCTAAGCCAATGGGTCCCGCCAACGCGTGCGATCCAGCATCGACCACAGGAGTTGACTTCAAAACGAGGGTCTAAAGTCTCTCGCTGTTGTTCGATTCGAGCCGCGCGGAATGCACTCCAGAGAGCATTAGGGCCGTGGAAGCAGTGGGTTAGGCGATCCAGCACGTACCTATACACGGGGCGCTGGTTAGGTGGCAGCAACATCGCCCGGAACGTCCCCGCAGACGCCTTTAGCGCTGACTTTCCAGCGTGATAGCCAATCCAGTGACTACCTATACACGGAGGCGGCTTTGAGGGCTCTGAAAAGGGCCAAAGCTCTGTCAGCGCAGCAAGTTAGCCAATCCAACGGCCACCTATACAGGGAAGCTGCGCCCAACCAGCAGGGAGACCAACACGCCATCAACTTCACCAAGCCTCACGACTACTTCGGAGCGTTCTTCCACGCCTGCATGACGCCCATCGAGCTTTCCAAGCTCAACACGGTGCTTCAGCAAGGATGGTCCGAAGACGACCTTGCCGAGTTCACCAGATGGCATACCGGCAGACCCTTCTTCGCTGTGAGCAGACGCATGCTCATGGCAGCGATTAACTCGGCATTGCAGAGAGACCGCTTCGCTAAACGGTTCCTCAAGGAACGCAAGCAGCGTCCCATCGCCCTGCATGCCTCCCGCCCCTACGCCCAACATACGAAGAAATGACCACCGCACCACAACCCGGCGCACGAGAGGCGTTCAAACTCCTCCGTTCCGTGTGCAAGAACTTCCAAGAGCGCTTGATGCTCGGTGAAGCCATCCGCCAAGGGTGGACAGCCTCCGGCATCGAAGCCGAAGCCAGACGATACTCAGGCAAAGGCGACCTCAAGTATCGCATAGCCATTCAAGATGCTTCAAAGCGTCGCTACTACAGCCCTGATGAGCAAGCCGCCGATCAAGCGCGATTGAAAGAGCTTGAGGACGCCGAAGCCGCACGAGCTGCAATAAAGGCTACTCGCGCCACCAGACCG
Source organism: Bradyrhizobium zhengyangense (assembly GCF_022012555.1). Taxonomy (NCBI): domain Bacteria; kingdom Pseudomonadati; phylum Pseudomonadota; class Alphaproteobacteria; order Hyphomicrobiales; family Nitrobacteraceae; genus Bradyrhizobium; species Bradyrhizobium zhengyangense. The sequence continues at coordinate 439,107 of NZ_JAKLTZ010000006.1, forward strand.
AACGTGCCTCCAGAGTTCAACGTGATCCGCGCGGCCTGCCGCAGCATGCTCGACTGCGACCGCTTATCGGCGGCCCTTGAAGCTGAATGGTCCGCAGCGGATATCAACTATCTCGCACGCCAATTCAGTGAAGTGGCTTGCGGCGTGGAGATGAAGGAAACCCCTTCGGCTATCCGCTTCACACTGGAGATGATCCAAGGAAAGCCGGGAGGTCAGTTGTCGCCCTACCTGCCACGCCGGAACAAGGCGCCATGAAGAGCGGCCGCATCAGGTCTGCCCCCAATAGCGGAATCGCAACAAAGGCGGCCCTGCTCAGCTAAGGGCCACAAGCCGACGTTTAGCGACCACGTCGCCGGGATCAATTCTCCGGTTCCGACTTCCCGACCAACCTTATTTGGCCCGGATAATCGATCGGCTCGGGATCGTGTATTCCGGCTTCCTTTCGGCGAAACTGCTTGCCAGCCTCTGTCCATCGCCCAAAACGCGTGTTGACGACCTCCATCAAGCCGAAGTCCGCAAGCGCTTCGATTGCGTGTTCTCCGGCAGACATTGAGCGGCTGTCAACTTCATCACCGTACTCGTCCAGATATTGGTTGACGATTAGGACGAGCGCGATCAAGAGCTTCTGCTCACCGGCAGTCATGCCTTACATCCTATCAACCTTGTTTTTCTTCATCGTAGTTTCGCGGCGTGCCGTCAGCATAAACGCACTGCAACTGCGATGCCCGAAAAGTGCCAAACTTTTTGATCCCATTCTCGACCCACGCGCATTGGTGGTGGGGATCATCATAGCTACCCCACATTCCTTCGATCGACACCTGATCGTCGATCATCATAATGGGACCGCCGCTCTTGTGCCGGACGAGGTTGCCGGGTCTGAGAAACATGGGCCGCACCTTGCTTTCGTGGTTCGAACTGCGTGGTAGCACGATGGCGATGCAACGTTAATGATTTGTGCTCGCGTTCGGCCCATGCAGGCTGATGTCGGCTTCGGGTCAAAATGCAAAGAACTCAGGTCGAGCAAATCCGGTCTGCTCTATCGCGACGAGCTGACCTCCGACAGACGGGGCGCAACTTCGCAGATGGGCCAGTTGCAGACCAAAGGTCAATGTCGATATTGTATGCGCCGATAGGAATGGATCGTGAGCATGCCAAAGTCGAAGTGCAACGTCTCCACTTCTGTGAGACAGATGATCTCGTGCGCCTTCCCCCTTCTGTTTCTATTCGCAGTCGCCGCATCAGGCGAAACTTCAGCGACACCCAAACGCCTCGGCATCTTGGCGGGGGTAGTTTGTCCCACTTCGGATGCACCAGCTTACTGGGGGCCAATGCTCCAGAGATTAGCTGATCGGGGCTGGGTAGAAGGGCACAATCTGGTGGTAGATTGCGTCACCGCTGGAGGGCACCTCGAACAAGCTGCCGCCCTCGCCCGTGAGCTTGTCGCGCGACGGCCTGATGTGCTGCTAGGAGCGAGCACTCCCACTGTTCGCGCACTTAAGGAAGCGACCTCGACGATACCCATCGTCACCGCCGGCTCAGATGCGTTGCGCAACCATATTGTCAACGACCTTGCACACCCTGATGCCAACATCACGGGCGTGGAACCGATGATATTTGATCTCACGGCCAAGCGCATGGAGCTTCTGAAAGATATTCTGCCTCGGTTATCCAAAGTGGCAATAATCCTGTTCAAGGGAATCAGAACTGATCAAGAACTGATCGAAACTGATATTAGCGCCGCGGCGCAGAAGATCGGCTTCACCTCGCAAGTGTTTTATCCTGATCCTGCGGACGTGCATGACCTTGATAAGATATTCGCCCAACTTGCCACCGACCGTTTCGATGCGGCCTACATTTTTTCAACTCCTTTCACCTTCGGAAACCGGAAACGAATTGCGGAAGTGGCGAAGCAATATCGCGTGCCGACGGTCTCCGACAACACGGACTTCGCGAGAGCGGGTGTTCTTGTCACCTACGGCCTGGATCTAGGTAATCTCGTCGGAGACACAGCGGAATATATCGACAAGTTACTGCGTGGTGCCAAGCCAGCGGACTTGCCTCTGCAGGAGCCGACCAAGTTCGAACTGGCGATTAACCTGAAGACGGCGAAGGCACTCGGCGTCGACGTTCCCCAAGACATCATGGTTCGCGCTAACGAAGTGATCGAATGAGCCGATGTGCGCTACGGGTCAATAGCACCAATTAGGGCGCCAACAGCCAGCGTCGTCTTTATGCCCTCAAGCGGACATTTGGCTAAGCATCGTCGCTCTATCACCGGCACCCAAGAGTACAGGTCACGTTGACGTTCACTTCCTGCGGCGGTGGGTTGATGCTCTGGAGGGACCGGCTCATTTCCATCAGTCCCTCCGAGACCCTACGGGAGCGCTCCGCTGCCTGCTGGTCTTGGATGGCTGCTTGCTGCCGATAGTAGATGAGGTTCTTGCGGCACTGAGTGTAGGCATCAGCGCCCTTGCCAGTGGATAGCTGCCTGCATGAGGCGTCGTCCTGAGCCTCCATCTTGGCTGCTCTCACGCCAGCATCTTCCTGCGTCACGCAACCAGCCAGCACCAGCGCCAGCACGATAACCAAATTCCTCACGAGCCCCCTCCAAGTTAAATAGGGCGTAAAGACCTCAAGGGGGGCTCGGAGGCAAGCACGACCATCGGCGATGAAGCAGCATCCTGTGGTGTTCCTGCTGTTGCTCAAGCGCATCGCCTTCCAAGCTCTTGAAGGGCACCAAGGATGATGACCATGGCCGTCATCGGGAACGCCTCTCAGGATTCCAGCGGGCCGCGCTGGTGCGTCTATGGGCTGGAGGGCTTGGCAGGTAGCCTGAAAGCTCAAAACGGCTCCGTGGAATCCGTAGAGGCTCCTGAAGGCATGTCGTCTATGACTAAATAAACACCCCCTCGAAAGCCCCCTAAGAAGACTTCATACTTCTCTCTTTAGGGGATTATCGGGGGGTGTTTCTCAAGCCGTGGTCACGCCCAAGGGGCGTTCGGACACCAACACGGCATCTCCAACATCAACCTCAAAGGTTACTCTATGCAAACCCCCATCGGTCTGCACGGGCATCGCTATGCCTTCGTGCCACCGCAAGAGTTCTCCATGCGAATGAAGGACCATTGGACCAATAAGCACGGTCTGTGCTCCTCGAAGCCCTTAGAGCGGCTTTGGGCGATTATGGCTGAGACTTTCAACCACGCCATTGTTGATGCTGCCAATGGCTTGAGTGCCCCTTGGCGCATCCTCCAGCCGCCTACCGGGTCTGGAAAGACCACGGGCGCCTGTCTGTTCGCTGCCATGCAAGCTGAGTGCAATAGAGCGTCTGAGGCCGCGCTGGAGCCAGTAGGCATCATCATCGTCACGCGGCTCATTGATGACGCCGACAGCCTTGCCTCAACGATCAATGAGCATGCCGGGCGTGCCGTGGCGATATCCCACCACTCCGCTGATCCAAAGCCCTTAGAGGCGCTGTCTGCGCATGACACCCTCGTAGTCACCCATCAGGCTTACCTCAACGCCTCTGCATCTCACGGAGACCGCTGGGAGCGCCTAACGACTTGGAAGGGCGGCAAGCGTCTCCTGACCATCGTGGACGAAGCCCTTGCGAATGTAGTTGAGAGCGCCAAGGTTACGTCTACCCACATTGCTCAGGTACTCAGCTACATAGATGCAGACTTGGACGATCGCTTTTTCACGGAGTGCGTTGCCCTGAGAATGCTGAAGCGGCAAGTGGAGAGGCACGCCAAGGCAGCAGAAGCAGGGAACGGCTTCACGAGGGGCAACTGGTCAGAGGGCGTTAATGAAACTGGTGCGCCTCCGCTGGTGGACTTCATGCAGTTGAGGAAAGCACTGAAGGCCGTCCCATTCGACAAGCTCGGAGCAATGATGGAGGATACCGCTACGCGGCTCCGAATTGGTCGGAAGGTGGACCAGACCCTTGAGCACGCTCAGACCCTCTACGATCATTGGTCCTACTACGCCAAGTCAGGCGATGAGCATGCCCTACATTCATCGGCGCTATCCGTGCCTCTGGATGCTCCTGGCCCTGTTGTGCTTGATGCAACAGCACGAGCAGACTTCCTTTGGGACCTCTTCGAGGACCGGGCCTTGCGTGTCCCGACGCCAAGCCATGTGCGTGACTACAGCAACGTCACCCTTCATGTTGCCCGTGCCTCTGGCGTCGGCAAGCGAAACATGAAGGAGAACTTCGGCAGGCGTTTCCCTCGATTGATTGCTGACCTCGAAGGACGCCTCTCGCCTGATCGGTCCGTCTTCGTTTGTCTGCACAAGGACAACCGACCCTTGGCCCTCGATTACGCTCCGACGTTTGCCGAGTTCTCAATCGGTCATTGGGGCAAGGTAGACGGAAGCAACGCGTGGAAGGACTACGATACGGCTGTCATCTTCGGCCTGCCATACCGCGATCAGGTTTGGTCCAATGATACCTTCTTTGCCCTACAGGGCTTCCAACAAGACGAATGGTTCAACGAACCGCGGTGGAAGCACCATCGCGACGTTCGGAGCGTGATGAGGCAGAGGCAGCTATCGGTATCCATCATTCAGGCCATTGGCCGCATCCGCCTGCGGCGCGTTGTGGATGAGCACGGCAAGTGCCCTCCTGCCGATGTCTTCATTGTCCTGCCGAAGGGCAAAGAGGGCGATGAGGTCTTGCAGGATATCATCACGGACCTTCCGGGGCTCCGGGTTGCTGATTGGGATTTCTCGATGGACGGCCCAAAGGTGCGGAAGCCTCGCAAGGGCTCCTCACATGAAGCGCTCATCGCTTACATGGATCAGCGCTTGCCGGGTGCGGTCTCGATGTCGAGGCTGGCATCTGACCTCAACCTCGATAAGGGCAAGCGGGAGAAGGTTAGAGAGCAGTTGAGCAAGCCCACCAGCGGGCTCTCTGCGGCTCTTAGGGCGATTGGTGTTGAGTATCGAGTGGTGGGCAAGGGAAGAGGAGCAAGAAGCTCCCTCGTGAAGCTCCAAGCTGCCTAACGGCTGTTTGATCAGACCTAATCCGGTGAGGTCCCATCGTGGGGCTTCATCGGTTCTTTTCGGTCAAACAATAACGTCACAATGAAGCGCGAGGGATGCAATATCTGAGCAGGCACGCGGCAGAACCTATCAGAACAGAGAAAGGCCCCATGGCGAAACCATGAGGCCCCTCGGTCCTTCGCGGCTTCTGAGCGGCGAAGTGGTGGTGGATGGTGATCAGCGCGGCGACGCTGGCTCACGCACCTTCTTGGTCGTCATAGCCTTCGGCTTCCGCTTGGCCCGCTGTTGGTCCGCGAAGGTCTGATGGACCTCGAAGAACGGCACTCCAAACCGCTCCGCAATCGTCTCCAGAGATCCACCAACTTGGTTGGCGAGCGTGTCGAGGTCTTGGCTAAGCTTGGAGGCCGCCTGCATCAGGCCGAGCAGCGTGGCGAGGTCGGCAAGCTGTTGCGCGCTGCGGGTGTGGTTGGCGGGTGTGGTTTGAGATTTCTTGCTCATCGTGAAGTCCTTGTTCTATAAGGGTTTATAGGACTTCAGAAGCACTGGCGGAGAGAGTGGGATTCGAACCCACGGTACGGTTTCCCGCACACACGCTTTCCAAGCGTGCGCCTTAAGCCACTCGGCCATCTCTCCGGAGCGCCCTCTCTTGAAGGGGCGCCGGTGATTTTGCAAGAGATCGCGGGGCAATCGGAGGATTTTTCCGCAACTTATTGTTTTTGCGAGAGAATATATCGCGCCGCGCGATCGCCTGGAACCTCCTCAGGTTGAACCAGGCGCGGGTTTGGTGCGACGATTCCCTTGAAACCGCCAAACACACCCGGGGACCCCATGACCATCCGCAAAACCATCGCCATGCTCGGCCTGATTTCGGCCCTTGGCGTCGCCTTCTCCGGGTCCGCCAAGGCGCAGGCCTGCAGCAGGCAGGGCGTCGATGTGACCTGCGACGACGGGCGGCGCGGTGTGCTCTCTGGAGATACCATCCTCTGGCCGGACGGAACCCGCTCCAGCTCGACGCCCCACCAGAGCGTTATCATCGGCAACAGGAGCTCAGTACATGTCGGGCCCGGCGTGTTTGTCGGCCAGGGCAAGGGCGTGGTGCCGATGGATGATCCGAACGCGCCTAACAAGCGGCAATGCGCGATCCTGGACGGCGTGTCGTATTGCTATTGAGGCCCGCTTGCCCTCCCCGCGCGCGGGCGGCGGCAAGATCGATCAAGCTCTCTTAGATCAACCGCACACCCGAGATCGCAGATTTCAGCCAACGTAGCGCTTGCGGCGGTTGCGCCGCGAGCGGCGCGGCTGCCACCTTCTCGGTGCGGCACTTCTCCAACTCGGCAACGAAATCGGACGACCATTGCTGGATGGTGTGGCCACGCAATTTCTTCATCATCGCATCCCAGCGCATCTTGCGCTCGGTAAGCGGCATCGCCGCGGCGACCGCGATCGCACGCGCCATGCCGTCAATGTCGTGAGGATTGACCAGCAGCGCGGTCTCGAGCTCGTTGGCGGCACCGGCGAATTTCGACAGCACCAGCACGCCGGGATCGGCCGGATTCTGCGCGGCGACATATTCCTTGGCGACAAGATTCATGCCGTCATGCAGCGGCGTCACCACGCCGACCTGCGCGGTACGGTAGAGGCCGGCAAGCACGGCCTGGCTAAAGCCCTTGTTGAGATAGCGGATCGGCGTCCAGTCGACCTCGCCATGGCGACCATTGACGTCGGTGACAAGGCGGGCGACCTCGTTCTGGAGATTGCCATACGCTTCAATGCCGCCGCGCGATGGATTGGCGATCTGGAGCAGCGAGATGCTGCGCGCAAACTGCGGCTGCTCCGTCCAGAGCCGGTCGAACGCGCTGATGCGGTTGACCAGCCCCTTGGAATAGTCGAGCCGGTCGACGCCAATCGCGAGCCGCTCGCCGTTGAGGCTGCGGCGCAGACGCGAGACGTCAGGATGCGAGGCCGATTTCGCGGCATAGGCTGCGAATTTCTCCGCATCGATGCCGATCGGAAACACCTCGCAGCGTGTGCGGCCGTACTGCGAGAGCACGACGCCGTCCTCGATGATGAGGCCGAGCTCGCCGCCAGCATAGCCGAGAAAATTCTGGCAATCACCCTCGGTCTGAAAGCCGAGCAGATCATACGCCAGCATCGCCGTGATCAGTTCGCGATGATTGGGCACGCCTTGCATTACCGCAACGACCGGCCACGGCGTGTGCAGGAAGAAGCCGATGGGATCATCGACGCCGAGATCGCGCAACTCCGCGCCGAGCGCGAGGAAATGATAGTCCTGCACCCAGAACGCCGTCTTGTTCTTGCGAAAGCGCATCAGGGCCCGCGCCATGAACGCGTTGACCTCGCGATAGCTGACATAGTCGTCGCGCGAGACGCGGATCAGATCGCTGCGCGAATGCAGCGCCGGCCACAAGGCCGAATTGGCGAAGCCTTCGTAATAGCCGCCATAATGCGCCGCCGGCAGGTCCAGCGTTGCGATCGCGCCCGAGCCCAGCGCCTCAATCTCTGCGAAGGGCTCTTTCTGATGGCCGTCTCGCACGCGGCCGGAGGAGCCAACCCAGATAGCGCCCGAATGCTCGACAACGGGAAGCAATGCCGCTGCGAGGCCGCCCGTCATGGGCTCGTTGGGTTTGCCGCGCGCAACTCGATTTGAAACGACAACTAAGTTCACAGGTCGTCCCCTCCTGTTCATTCCACCCCGTTTAACTGCCGTTCATCAATATGGTTCCTGTCATCATTTCTACGAAATGAAACCAAAGTCAGGCGTGCGCGTTGGAACCCGTTTACTTCGAGGGAACCCGGCGTTTTCATTTGGGAAAGGGCGATTTTCGTCAGCAGAAGCAGCGCGCGCTATGGAACAGCGCGCGCGACAATACGGCTCTCGCGTGACGCTGCCTTACTCCAGCCTTGTGTCGTCGAGCAGACGCGCAAGGAATGCCCGCACGTCGTTCGGCGCATCGAAGTGACCGTTGACGCCGATGGCACGACGACCCACCGAGAAAGAGAGTCCGTTCATGTCCGGCATGATTGCGAACACGGTTTCGTCGGTGACATCGTCGCCGATGAAGATCGGGCGGCGTCCCCTGAACGGTTCATGCTTCATCAGTTCGCGCACGCCGGTCGCCTTGGTGAAGCCGGAATGCTTGATTTCGCAGACGAACTTGCCGGGCAGCACCTCGATCGGCGCATTAGGCAGATCGGCGCGGATCAGCGAGACGGCTTCATAGATCGCCTTCTCCGCATGCGGCGCGAGGCGATAATGCAGCGCCAGCGAATAGCCCTTGTCCTCGAGCAGGATACCGGGGCTCAGCTTTGCGATCGCAGCCAGGCGCCGCTTCAGCTCCTTGTCCATCGGCGGCGCGTGCACATCGTCGGCCTCGTTGTCCACCGACAGCCGCATCTCCGCGCCGTGGCCGGCCACGGCGCGAAACACGTCGGGCGCGAAGATCAGGTCGATGTCGTTGAGCGAGCGGCCGCTGACCATAGCCAGTGCGCCGGATGTGCGTTCCGTCAGGCGATTCAGCGTCTCCGACAGGCCTGGCGGCACCCACACCTCACGCGGCGTCGGCATCAGATCCAGCAGCGTGCCGTCGATGTCGAGCAGGATCGCGGTCTCGCCGAGATGCGGCACGAGCGCATGCGGCACAGGTACGGCGTCGGGCGCTTCTTCGTCAGGCATGGCGCGCTTCTGGTCCAGTTCAGCAAGTTCAGATGTCATAGTCTACTCCATGGAAGCGAGCGGCCGCGCGATTTGTTCGAGCGATTTGCGCTCCGCGGAAATGGCGTAGCGCCATGCCACGATCGCGGCCGCGATCATCAGGAATGCCCCCAGCAAATAGCCGGCGAACACGCTGTTGCGTGATCCCGTATCGATCAGCGCGCCGAACAGCGCGGGACCGATGACACCGCCGATGCCGGTGCCCACCGCATAAAACACTGCAATCGCCAGTGCGCGGACTTCCAGCGGAAAAGTCTCGCTGACGGTGAGATAGGCCGCGCTCGCCGCGGGCGAGGCAAAGAAGAATATCACCATCCAGGCGATGGTCTGTCCCTGCGCGCTCAACGCGCCGATCGAGAACAAATAGCCCGAAACCGCCAGCAGCAGGCCGGAGACGCCATAGGTGAACATGATCATGGCTCGGCGGCCGAGCGTGTCGAACAGACGACCGAGCAGGAGCGGGCCGAGGAAATTGCCGGCCGCGAACGGCAGCAGGTACCAGCCGACGTGATCGGCGCGGATGTCGTAGAAATCAGTCAACACGAGCGCGAAAGTGAAGAAGATCGCATTGTAGAAGAACGCCTGCGCAACCATCAGCATCAGGCCAACCAGCGCGCGCTGGCGATAGGTGCCGAACAGGGTCTGCGCGACTTCGCTGATCGGGGTGTGATCGCGCATCTTCAGTCGCAGCTTGGGGAAACTCTCGCGGCTCGCCTCCTGATCATGCCCGATCACCGAGCGCTCGATGCCGTCGACGATCTCGTGCGCATGGTCGGGGCGGCCATGGATCATCAGCCAGCGCGGGCTTTCCGGGATCCACATCCGCATCAGCAGCACGACGAGGCCAATGGTGGCGCCAATGAGATAGGCGAGACGCCAGCCGAGATCGGGACCGATCACCGCGGGGTCAAGCAGCACGATGGCTGCCACGGCACCCATCGCCGCGCCGATCCAGAAGCTGCCGTTGATGACCAGATCAGTCCAGCCGCGATAGCGCGCGGGCACCAGTTCCTGGATGGTTGAATTGATCGCGGTGTATTCGCCGCCGATGCCGGCACCGGTCAGAAAGCGAAACAGCGCGTAGCTTGCGATATTCCACGATAGCGCGGTCGCGGCCGTCGCGGAAAGATAGAGTGCGAGCGTAATGAAGAACAGCTTCTTGCGGCCGATGCGGTCAGTTAGCCAACCAAACCCGAGCGCGCCGAGCACGGCGCCGGCGAGATAAGCGGAGTTGGCGACGCCGAGATCGAGATTGGAGAAGCGCAGCGTCGGGCTCTGTTTCAGCGCGCCCGACAGCGCCCCTGCGAGTGTCACCTCGAGCCCGTCGAGAATCCAGGTGATGCCGAGTGCCAGCACGACACGCGTGTGAAAGCCGCTCCAGGGAAGCGCATCGAGCCGCGCAGGAATGCTGGTCTCGACGATGCGATCAGTTGCGGCCGCCGCCGAGACTGCAGGTCCATCATTCAGCGCTGCGCTTTGCTGCAAGTCCATGGGGCTGCTGGGTCTTGGGGGTGCGGCATTCTGCCTGCCACCCGCGACAACGTCTGCGGCATCTGCCGGTTCCCTTAGGAACGCCGTCGAATGCCGGCCGTTTTCGCTGCAGCCGCAAGGAGTTGATGCATGGCTAATGTCAGAAAGACGACACATTCGCGCAAAACGACGGCACGCAAGAACACCAGCGCGAGGCGCAGCGCCGCCCGCAAGAGCACAAAGCGCGCCTCGCCAAAGCGGTGGTCGCAGCGGGTGACGAAAGAGAGTGATGCGCTCGACCTTAAGCGCGGCGTGTTCAAACTCACAAGTCCGAGGAAGATCGCAGCGTCGCTGAAGCGCTCGGCCGAGCACAGCGCGCGCCGCAAGACCGGCGCTTATCGCTCCGCACTGTCGATGCTGAGTTTCTACATCAATCGCGCCGGCAAGACCTTGCCTAAGACTCAGCGTGAGCGGCTGGAGAGGGCGAAGGTGGAGCTGAAGCGGGCGTTCGGGAGGGAATGAAGCGCCGATCCGGGAACCACACTCCGCAGCAATGGTTTCGCGACGACTCGGAGTTGTCAGCTCGTGCAACAGTGCAGTTCGGTGGTTATGGGTCCCGGATCGGCGCGCGCTTGAGGCGCGCTTGTCCGGGACGATAGCGGAGGGTGATGCAACGGCGCGGACTTCAGATGTAGCGAAGTTACGCCGCCCTGATATTCGCCATGAAGCGGTCGAGCTCGGCGCGCAGGCGGGTGCTTTCGGACGACAGCGTCTTTGCCGAGTTCAGCACCTCTTCCGAGGCTGAACCGGTTTCGGCGGCGCCACGGTTGACCTGGCCGATGTCGGTCGCCGCCGTCTGTGTGCCCTGGGCGACGTTCTGAACGCTACGGGCGATCTCCTGGGTCGCGGCACCTTGCTGCTCGACGGCGCTGGCAATCGAGGTCGAGATCGACGAGATCTTGCCGATGGTCGCACCGATCTCCTTGATCGCGGCGACCGACTCGGCCGTCGCGCCCTGCATGCCCGTGATGTGCGAGGAAATTTCATCAGTCGCCTTGGCCGTCTGGCTCGCCAGGGACTTCACCTCGCTCGCGACGACCGCAAAGCCGCGGCCGGCTTCACCGGCACGCGCCGCCTCGATGGTCGCATTCAGCGCCAGAAGATTGGTCTGCTCGGCAATCGCAGTGATCAGCTTGACCACCTCGCCGATCTGCTGGGCCGCGTGCGAGAGTTTTCCGATCCGGCCATCGGTTTCCTTGGCCTGGACCACGGCCGCCTCGGCAATGCGGCTGGAATCGCGAACCTGGCGACCGATCTCCTCAACCGAAGCCGACAGCTCTTCCGTCGCGGTCGCAACCGACTGCATGTTGCTCGAAGCCTGCTCGGAAACGCCGGCGACCTGGCTCGACAGGGTCTGCGTGGTCTCCGCGGTGCGCGTCAGCGTGGACGCCGACGATTCAAGCTGCACGGCTGAGGCCGAGACGTTGGACACGATCGCACCGACCGCGCTCTCGAAATCATCGGCAAAGCGGATCAGCTCGCCGCGGCGGCTCGCTGCCTGCTCCCTGTTCTGGGCTTCGCTGGCGGCGGCATCGCGCTCGGCCTTGGCGACGGCTTGGACCTTAAACTCTTCGACCGCCCCGGCCATCTCGCCAATCTCGTCCTTGCGCCCGAGGCCGGGGAGCACGACGTCGAAATTGCCCGAGGCGAGCTCACGCATCGCCTTGCACATCGCGATCATCGGCCGCGAGATGCCATTGCCGAGCATCAGCGCCAGCGCGGCACCGACGGCAAGACCACCCAACGCCAGCATCAAAATCAGCTGCTCGGTTTCCCCGATCGTCGTATTCGCACCCGCCTCGATGCGCTGCTGATCGGCCGACAGGTCCGACCGCAATTCGCCCGAGAGCTTGAGGATGGACGCGGCCGTCTTGGTCATCTCGGCGTTCGACTTGACGATGACCTTCACGTTCTCCGACAGCTTTGCGAAGGATGCGCGGTATTGCTTCAGAAGATTGCCGATCTCGGTGACACGGTCGGTGATCTTCTGGTCATTGGCGTAGATCGAGACCAGCAGCGTCTCCAGGAACTTGATGCGGGCGACGACGCCGTCGGCGGTCTTCGGATCCGGCTTGGCAACGAAGGCGCTGACCGATGTGGACACCGCAAGATATTGCGAGGTGATGTCCTTGGCCGTGGTCTGGACCGACGCGAGCCCGGCCAGCGCCGCGGTATCGGCTAGATCGTCGAACTTGAAGCGGATCTTGTTGCCGACAGCATTCAACTCATCGGCCGCGATCTTGTTGTTGGCCCGGGTCAGCGTGATGATCTCGCCGAAGACCTTTGTGAAGCGCTGGAATTCGGCTTCGAGCTTGCCGATCTCCTCACGGCGCGCCGCGCCTGACGTGGCCGACATCGACTTGGCGATCGCCGCCTTCAGATTCTCTTCGGCCGCCTTCGCCGCTGTTTCGTCATCCGCCGCCCCGGTCAGCGTGTAAGCCCGGGTCAGGCCCTGATAGCTGATCAACTCGCGGTCGATGGTCCGTGCCAGGTCTGCTTCGGCCACGCTGGTCCGGTAGGAGGCGACGGCGCCAGCGATGCGCTCGAAGCCGAAATAGGCGAACGCCATGCTGACGGCGAGGATGGCCAGCACCGCCACGAAGCCGAGGATGATCTTTGCACGAAAACGCAAGGTGAAGAGCCTCAAAGAGCTCGGCTTCGACTTGACGGACATCCCCACCCCATTCCATTCGCGGAAAACCAGGCGCAGCCCGGCAGCAGTCCGCTCCCCGACTCAACGGTAAATGGCAAAGGATAAGCCGCGGTAAATTTGCCACACCGCAACTTGCGGTGAGGTGTCGCGGGGCGGCCTGGCTCTACGCCGCCCTGATATTCGCCATGAAGCGGTCGAGCTCGGCGCGCAGGCGGGTGCTTTCGGACGACAGCGTCTTTGCCGAGTTCAGCACCTCTTCCGAGGCTGAACCGGTTTCGGCGGCGCCGCGGTTGACCTGGCCGATATCGGTCGCGGCGGTCTGGGTGCCCTGGGCGACGTTCTGAACGCTGCGGGCGATCTCCTGGGTCGCGGCACCTTGCTGCTCGACGGCGCTGGCAATCGAGGTCGAGATCGACGAGATCTTGCCGATGGTCGCACCGATCTCCTTGATCGCGGCGACCGACTCGGCCGTCGCACCCTGCATGCCCGTGATGTGCGACGAAATTTCATCAGTCGCCTTGGCCGTCTGGCTCGCCAGGGACTTCACCTCGCTCGCGACGACCGCAAAGCCGCGGCCGGCTTCACCGGCACGCGCCGCCTCGATGGTCGCATTCAACGCCAGAAGATTGGTCTGCTCGGCAATCGCAGTGATCAGCTTAACCACCTCGCCAATCTGCTGGGCCGCGTGTGAGAGTTTTCCGATCCGGCCATCGGTTTCCTTGGCCTGGACCACAGCGGCTTCGGCAATGCGGCTGGAATCGCGGACCTGGCGGCCGATCTCCTCGACCGAAGCCGACAGCTCTTCCGTCGCGGTCGCAACCGACTGCATGTTGCTCGAAGCCTGCTCGGACACGCCGGCGACCTGGCTCGACAGGGCCTGCGTGGTCTCGGCGGTGCGGGTCAGCGTGGACGCGGATGATTCAAGCTGCACGGCTGAGGCCGAGACGTTGGACACGATGGCTCCGACCGCAGCTTCGAAATCATCGGCAAAGCGGATCAGCTCGGCGCGGCGGCTCGCTGCCTGCTCCCTGTTCTGGGTTTCACTGGCGGCGGCATCGCGCTCGGCCTTGGCGACGGCTTGAACCTTGAACTCCTCGACCGCCCCGGCCATCTCGCCGATCTCGTCCTTGCGCCCGAGGCCGGGCAGCACGACGTCGAAATTGCCCGAGGCAAGCTCACGCATCGCCTTGCACATCGCGATCATCGGACGCGAGATGCCGGTGCCGAGCAGGAAGGCAAGGACCGCGCCCAACAGCGTGCCGCCGATGGCAAGCATCAGCACCAGTTGCTCGGTCTTTCCGATGGTCGCTTCCGACTCCGCATCCAGCCGCTGCTGTTCGGCGACCAGATCCGCCTTCAGGGCGGAGGCGCCGCGCAAGATCGCACCCGCCGAGCCGCTCATCTCGGTGACGAGATCGTCGACCAGCTTGGCGTTGGCAATCAGCTTCTCCAGCGCTTCGCGATAGGCAACGAGGATGGTCTTGGCATCCTTCAGGCCGGCGACGATCTTGTCGTCCATGGAATAGACCGCGCCGAGCGAGTTCTCGACGAATTTCAGCCGCGCCAATGCACTGCTTGCGATTGACTGGTCGGACGTTAGGACGAAATTGGTCGCCGCGGAGCTCGCAGTCTGGAACTGGGCGTTGACCTGCTTGGTGCCGAATTCGATCGCCTGCGCTTCGGAATCTGAGGCGTTGTTGCCGATATCATCGAGCTTGTATTTCAGCAGATTGGCCTGGCGCGAGAGCTGGTTCTGCACCAGCAGCGCGCTGTCGCGCTTGGCGCGGAGGACCTTGGCGAAGGTCGCGGAAAAATTCGCGAATTCCTTGGCGAGCTTGTCGACGCTGTCCTGCCGCGCCGGTGTCTTGGCACTCTTGACGGCCTGGTCGATGGCGTTCTTTAGACTGGCTTCGGCGTCCAGCGCCGCCTTGGCGTCGTCTTCCTTGCCGGTGACGACGAAATATTTGACGGCCGAACGGTAGCCGAGCAGCTCGCGGTCGATGTTGCGCGCGAGATCGGCCTCCGAGACGCTGCTGCGATAGGAGCCGACGCCGGATGAAACCCGCTCGAAGCCGAAATAGGCGAATGCCATGCTGCCGGCAGAGATCACCAGCACCGCGGCAAAGCCGAGGATGATCTTGGCGCGGAATCGGAGGGTGGGAAATATGCTGCGCTTCGACGGCGACACGGTACGCCCGGACATTCCAACCCCCATTTCGTCTATTCAACCGCGATCCGGGGGCGCCCCGCCCCCAGACCCGGATGCGCAAAACTAAGGCAGAAACGATAAAGGGCGGTAAATTCGGCACGGCGGCGAGGCCGATCGCTTCGGGCCCGACCGATGCCCGCGCAGTCCCGGTCGCCGAGTTGCGGCAGGGCCGAAAAGACCTTACTGTCCGGACACTTGTCAGGTACTCGGCGCGAGACCGAGGTGAGCCTCGAGGGAGAAGCGGAGTGGGGCAAACCGACTTTCGGTTTAGCGACGCATCCGGCGTTGCCGTTGCGAAATCGAAGGCTGCGACCGTCGATGGAGCTGTAGCCGAGCTTGCGGCCCAGCTGCCGCCGGACGGCCTGGCTCTGATCCTGGTCTTCCTCTCACCTCACTACGACCCCCACCATTTCATCGCCGAGATCAGCCGGCAATTCGACACCACCCCGGTTTGCGGCTGCACGACCGCCGGCGAACTCGCACCTGACGGCTGGGACGAAAACAGCGTGGTGGCGCTGGCATTCAGCCGTGCCGATTTTACCGCGGTAGTCCGGCCGATCCTCAATCTCGACAGCTTCCGGGTCGAAGACGGGCGGCGGATCGGCGGTGAGCTATGTCACGAGCTCTTGCGCGTAAGCCCACAGGTCGACCGGGGCAATTCCTTCGGCCTGGTCCTGATCGACGGGCTCTGCCGCCGGGAAGAGGCGGTGATGTCCGCCATCTACGCCTCGCTCGACGATATCCCGATCGTCGGAGGGTCCGCAGGCGACGGGTTGCGCTTCGAGAAGACGTGGGTGTTCTTCGAAGGCCACGCCTATACGAATGCCGCCCTCCTGATCCTCCTGAACACGTCGCTGCCCTTCAAGGTGTTCAAGTGCGACAATTTCGAGCCGATGCCGCAGAAGATGGTGGTCACTGAAGCCGACATTGAGAGCCGCACGGTGAAGGAGCTGAACGCGGAGCCCGCCGCCGAGGAATATTCCCGAATGGTCGGGATCATGGAGGATGCCAAGCTCGACCCCTTCTCTTTTGCGTCCCACCCGGTGCTGGTCCGTGTCGGCGGCTCCTACTTTGCGCGGTCGATCCAGCGCGTCGAGCCCGACGGTTCGCTGCATTTCTTCTGCGCCATCGACGAGGGCATGGTACTCACCGCCGCCACCTCGCGAAGTCTCGTCGGCTCGACGCAGGACCTCTTCGCGCAAATGCAGGATCAGATTGGCGAGGTGTCGCTCTATATCGGCTTCGAGTGCCTGCTACGCCGGCTCGATGCCGAGCAGCACCAGCTCGCCCGAGACATGTCCGAGCTGTATCGACAGAACCGGGTCGTCGGTTTTCACACCTATGGTGAACAGTTCGGCTCGATGCATGTGAACCAGACATTCACAGGCGTCGCCATCGGCAGGCGGCAGGCGTGACCGAGGCGTGGCAGGATCCTGCGACGGTTGAGCAGCTGCGGCGCGAGACCGCGAAGCTGAAGAAGATCAATGCAGCGCTGATGTCGCGCGTCGAGCGCTCGATGGACCAGCAGCTCAACGCCTTTTCATTGTTCGAAACCGCCATTGCGCTCGACCACAAGGTTCGCGACCGGACCTATCAGCTGCGTGAGGCCTTGCATTCGATCGAACGCGCCAACGAAGGCCTGTATCGGGCCAAGCAGCAGGCGGAGGCGGCAAGCTCGCTGAAATCCTCGGTGCTGATCTCGGTCACCCACGATCTGCTGCAGCCGTTGAACGCGGCGCGCCTGACATTGTCGGCGCTGACGGAGATGATGGAATCGCAGGATGCCGGCCTGCTGATCGATCAGGTCGACCGCTCCCTGCTGACGCTGGAAGACCTGCTCCGCTCTTTGCTGGAGATCGCCAAGCTCGATGCTGGCGCACTCAAGCCCGACATACGCGCGATTGCACTGGCGCCCCTGTTCGAGCAGCTGCGCAACGAATTCGAGCCGATCGCCGCGCGGCAGCGCCTGGCTTTGCACATCTGCACGACGGACCTCGCGGTATCCTCGGATGCGATGATGCTGCGACGGATCCTGCAGAACCTGATCGCGAATGCAATCCGCTATACGCGGATTGGCCGCGTCACCATGGACTGCGGGCATCGCGCAAATCGGGTCTATGTCGAGGTTTCGGATACCGGGCCCGGAATTCCACAAGCGCAGCAGGAGGCGATCTTCCGCGAATTCCAGCGCGGCGACGCCAGCGCCACCGACCAGGCCGGATTCGGGCTTGGCCTCTCCATCGTGCGCCGTTTCGCAACCGTGCTCGGGCACGAGGTGCGCCTGTCATCGCAAATCGGCCAGGGATCGACCTTCACGATCGAGATGGAGCTGGCCGAACGCACCGAGGTCAGCGACGAGGCCCATGCAATCAAGCTCGCGGACCGGCAATATGGCGGGCTCGAAGGTGCCAAGATCCTTCTGATCGAAAACGACCCGTCGGGCTCGGAAGCGATGGCTGCCTTGCTCGAAGGCTGGGGCTGTGATGTCGCCACCACGCGCTCAGGCGCGGACGCGTTGCTGCGCCTCAGCGAGCTCGGCGGCGCGCCGGACGCAGTCATCGCCGATCTCCACCTCGATCACGGCGAGAGTGGCCTGTCGGCCATCGCGGACGTCCGGGAGCATCTGAAGCTCGACACACCGGCGATGATCATCACGGCCGACTACTCCGAAAAGGCCGCGAAGGAAGCGAGCCTGCACGGGCTCGAAGTGCTCAAGAAGCCGATCAAGCCCGCCGAAATGCGGGCCCTGCTGTCATTCCTGCTGAGCTAGGCAGCGCGGGTGATCTTCGCCTCATCCCGCTTGTGGAGGGCCTATCGGCTTGGCCAAGACAAAAATGTCGAAAACAACCCCATGCAAAGTAGGCAGGGCCTGTCACTCCTCCTCCATCGCCTTGATTAAATTGTCGCGGAGCCTGACGACGGTTTTCTGCAACTGCGCGAACTCATCCGGCTTAAGTCCGCTCGATTTCACGAGATTCATGTGCATGCCCTTCTCGCGGAGGCGGCGGCCGGCGTCGGTGAGGCTGACGCGCACCTGCCGCTCGTCGGCGGGATCGCGCTGGCGGCGCAAATAGCCCATCGCCTCGAGCTTCTTGAGGATCGGCGTCAAGGTGTTGGATTCCAGGAACATCTTGTTGCCGAGTTCACTCACGGTTTGGTCGTCCTGCTCCCACAGCGCCACGATCGCGATCCACTGCGGGTAGGTCAGGCCGAGCTCATCGAGGCCCGGCTTGTAGGCTCGTCCATAAGCGAGGTTGGCCGAATAGATCGCAAAGCACAGGAAATCGTCGAGGCGACGTTCGCCCGCAGCCGGGGTCGGCTTCTGTTTGGTCGTTGAATCGTCTCTGGAATCGTCTCTGGAACCGTTTTGCAGGCTCATTGGTGGCAGTCCCTTCCGACACGGACATGTGAAGTCCCGCATGCATATATATCGCATCCGATTAAATCGGAAGGGTTGACATTGACAGCCGGCGGGACTTTATACAGCGCATCCGAATATATCGGACACGATCTAATTCAGGAGAGAGCCATGCCTGCCAAGAATGCAAACGAGACCACCAGAGCGCCGGCGATCGACATGAAGCTCGAGCTCGTCGTCATCCCTGTTTCCGACGTCGATCGCGCCAAGGAATTCTATGCGACGCTCGGATGGAGGCTGGACGCCGATTTCGCGGGGCCTGACGACTACCGCGTCATCCAGTACACGCCGCCCGGCTCCCCCTCCTCGGTCATCTTCGGCAAGAACGTGACCGCGGCGGCACCCGGCTCCGCCCAGGGCCTGTACCTGATCGTCTCCGACATCGAAGCCGCGCGAAACGATCTGCGCGATCGCGGTGTCGAGGTCAGCGAGGTCTTCCACGCCGAAGGCGACGTGCACACCGGACCGGACGAGCCCTATCTGTTCGGGCGACGTCGGATCAGCGGCCTCGATCCCGCGCGCACCAGCTACCGCTCATACGTCTCGTTCAGGGATCCGGACGGCAACGGCTGGCTGTTCCAGGAGATTACCGCGCGATTGCCGGGACGCGTAGAGCCGGCAGGCACGACATTCACCTCCTCGACTGAACTGGCGAGCGCGCTCCGACGTGCGTCCGCCGCACACGGCGAGCACGAGAAGCGGAACGGCGGTCAGCACGATGCGAACTGGCCGGACTGGTACGCCGATTACATCGCCCGCGAGCAGGCGGGCCAGCCGCTGCCGGCCTGAGCCGCGGCCGCGACGTCACCCAATCGAACCAGTGAGGGAGAGTCCAATGCGTGCGCAGTCAAGTTCCAAAGTCATCAACCCGGACCGCCGCCAGCTGTTGCGCTCCGCCGCGATGGGAATTGCCGCGGCGGCTGCCGCAAGCCTTTTCCCCGCGCATCTGGCGCCGGCGGCGACAAGTGACGACATCCACCCCTTCCGGATCAACGTTCCGGAAGAGGCACTGATTGACCTGCGCAGCCGCATCAATGCGACGAGGTGGCCGGAGCAGGAAACCGTCGCCGACGAATCGCAGGGCGTACAGCTTGCGACCCTTCGGGACCTCGCGCGCTATTGGGCAACGGACTATGACTGGCGGAAGATCGAGGCAAAGCTCAACGCCCTGCCGCAGTTCATCACCGAGATCGACGGACTGGACATTCATTTCCTTCATGTCCGTTCGCGGCACGAAAATGCGTTGCCGCTCATCGTCACCCATGGGTGGCCCGGTTCGATCATCGAGCAGTTGAAGATCATCGATCCTCTCACCAATCCAACGGCGCATGGCGCGAGCGCATCGGACGCCTTCCATATCGTGATCCCGTCCGTTCCCGGCTACGGATTTTCTGGCAAGCCGGCCACCAGCGGCTGGGGCCCCTCTCGCGTCGCGCGCGCCTGGGTCCAGCTGATGAAGCGCCTTGGCTACACCCGCTTTGTCGCGCAGGGCGGAGACATCGGTGCTCTCATTTCCAATGCGATGGCCGAACAGGCGCCGCCGGAACTGCTGGGCATCCACACCAACTTCCCCGGCACGATTCCGCCTGACATCACCAAGGCGTTGCAGAGCGGTGAGATGCCATCCGGTCTCTCAGCCGACGAGCAACGCGCCTTCGACCAGGTGAAGGATTTTCGCGCCAAGCATTTTGCCTACGCCGCAATGATGGCGACGCGGCCACAGACGCTCTACGGCTTGGCAGATTCTCCGGTCGGCCTCGCCGCCTGGATTCTCGACCACGGTGACGGCGATGCGCAGCCGGCGGCGGCGATCACTTCGGCTGTGCTCGGACGCACCATCAATGGGCACTCCGCAGGCGACGTCACGCGCGACGACGTCCTCGACGACATCACACTCTATTGGCTGACGAACACCGCGATCTCGGCGGCCCGCTTCTATTGGGAAAACAAGGGAATGAGCGCACTGAACGCGGTCGACATCTCGATTCCCGCTGCTGTGAGCGTCTTTCCAGGCGAAATCTACCAGGCCCCGCGCAGCTGGACCGAGCGGGCCTATCGCAAGCTCATTCACTACAACAAGGTCGACCGAGGCGGACACTTTGCAGCCTGGGAACAACCGCAACTTTTTGCGGAAGAGGTCCGCACAGGCTTCCGTCCGCTGCGCAAATCGATCTGAAAATTCTGACCAAGGAGCACGAAGTGACCAAGCATCAAGTGAAGAGGAAAATCCTGGCGATCGCGGCGCTTGTCGTCGGAAGCGTTCTGGCCTCCAGCGCGGCGCAGGCTCAGCAAGCGGGCGTGACGCGCACCGATCTGCAACGGCACGATCTCTCTGCGCCCGGACGCGAAGCCGTCCAGGTACGCGTCGACCTCGCCCCGGGGGTCGCGTTCGGCAAGCACACGCATCCCGGCGAAGAGATCATCTATGTCCTCGAGGGTTCGCTCGAGTACCAGATCGAGGACAAGCCGCCGATTACCCTGAAGGCCGGCGACGTCCTGTTCATTCCGGCCGGAACGGTTCATGCGGCAAGGAACGTCGGCAACGTCACTGGCAGCGAACTCGCGACCTATATCGTCGAAAAAGGCAAGCCGCTGCTCGCATTGGTGAAGTGACGGCGGCGAGCGACAAAAAGGACCTGACCACCTACGTTCATCGAGGAGCTAAAATGAGCAAGCGGCTCGACTACAATCAGATCGCACCAGCAGGCGTGAAAGCGCTGGGCGGCGTCTACGGCCATGTCATGCAGAGCAACCTTTCGCCTGCGCTGATCGACCTGATCTATCTGCGAATTTCCCAGATCAACAACTGCGCGTACTGCCTCGACACGCACACCCGTGACTTGCTCAAGAAGGGAGTGACGATCGAAAAGCTCGCGCTGGTACAAGCGTGGAGAGAGGCCGGCAACGTCTTCGATGAGCGCGAACGCGGCGCCCTGGTATGGGCCGAAACGGTGACGCGCGTTGCGGAGACCAACGTGCCGGACGAAGCGTATCAAGCCGCCCGTACCGTGTTCGACGAACGCGAACTCGTGGATCTCACGATCGCGATTGGCTTGATGAACGCCTACAATCGCCTGGCCATCAGCTTTCGGAGCACGCCGCAGGCCGTACTCGAGCATCAGGCGTAGCAGCAGTCCGAATTCGTCTCCGCCGGACCTCCTTGGCCTCCAGATCACCTCGACCCGCACGCCGACTCGTAACGGGATGAAAGGACACTGACCATGTCACACCGGACCAACGACAACTCGATCGGCTTCTTCGAGATCAGCGAAGATATCACGCTTCGAAGGATGGTTCTGCGCAGCGCGAGACCGAGGGGGACCGTCCTCTTTCTGCACGGCTTTCCAGAGACCCTTTATGCGTGGAAGGATATCGGCGCGGCCCTCGCCGGGGACTACGAGGTCCATGCCTTCGACTGGCCGGGCTACGGTCTTTCATCGAGGCCCGCGGTCGACAGGTTCTCCTACGCGCCGACGGACTACGCGCATGTTCTGGATCGGTACATCGCGAAAGCAGACATCGACGCATCCAGGCTCACGATCTACGCAACGGACATCGGCGCCCTGCCGGCACTCCTGCTGGCGGTGGAAAAACCCGATATCGCAAGGGCCATCATCGTTGGCGACTTCGCCCCGTTCAACAGGCCGCAGTTCATGGCCGAGAATCTGCAAAATCTGAAGGCGGGGCCTGCCATGGCGCAGGTCCGCGCTATCATGAACAGAAATCGCGACGAGATCCTGGAAAACGTCTTCACAAGAGGCTTGCCCAAGGAGGCGCGGTTCGACGTTTCGCAGGAATTCAGGGACGACATGTCCCGCGGATGGAGTCACGGCGCCATGACGACCGTCGACGCATTCTCCCACTACTACTCGCACTTCACACGAGACCAAGACCACTTCGAAACGCAACTGGCTCGGCTCAAAACTCCGTTGAAGGTGATTTGGGGTGAGAAAGATCTCTACATCAAGAAGGAGATGGGAGCGGAGCTCGCTGAAAGGGTACGCGCGGAATTCACGCTTCTCCCCGGCATTGGGCACTACCCTCACCTCCAACATCCGGAGGGAACCGTCGATGAGGTGCGCGCCTCGTTCCGATGACTGACGTCTGGCTATCCCGAGGGCGGATCGGCCTGCGAACGCTCCCGCTTCGGGCCGGTCCCCTCGGCAGCCAGCGTCGCGAAATCGATCCTGGACATTTCGACGATGGCCTTGGTGCGACTAATCACGTTGAGCTTGCGCAGGATGTCCGAGACATGGACCTTCACCGTAGTCTCCGAGATCTTCAGCTCAAAGGCGATCTGCTTGTTCTGCAGGCCGCGCTTGAGCATTTCGAGCACGCGCAATTGCTGCGGCGTCAGCTCGTGCAGGCGTTTGATCAGATCCTGCGCCGGGCCGGACCCGCGCTGCGGGCGGACGGGCGCGCGATAGGCGGCGGGCACGCAGATCGAGCCGCGCAGCACCTCGCCGATCGACTGCGCCAGATCCTGCTTGGACGACGATTTGAGGATGTAGCCGGCCACGCCGAGCGACAGGGCGCCGGAGATGATCTGCGGATCCTGATGGCCTGATACGATGACGATTGGAATCTTGGGAAACGACTTGCGGATGCGGATGATGCCCGAAAGACCCGTCGTGCCCGGCATCGACAGATCAAGCAGGATGAGATCGAGCTCCGAAGTCGCCGCGACCAACTCGAGCGCCCCGTCGATCGAAATCGCCTCAAGGATCTCGGCCGTCGGCGCCACCATCTGGAGCGCGCCTTCGAGCGCCTCGCGAAACAACGGATGATCTTCGACAATCAAAAATCGCATCGCGCGTGAGCCACTGTGAAGGTCTTGCGGGAAACCTCGCCCGGGATGTGACCGGAACGGATGTTGAATTGCCTCACGTGAGAATGTCCCAGCCGGGCCGGGCCGGCTTGACCCAGGTCAAGAACGACGACCGCGTCATTGCGGCTTCCCGCGATCGACCCGCGCATAGGGACGCCCCTTGGGATCGGGCAGGTCCATCTTGCCGATCTCGATGACCGCCTTGTTGCGGCTGAACAGCCCGAGCTTGCGCAGAATCTCGGTGATGTGCGCTTTGACCGTGGATTCGGCCAGCGCAAGCTCCTGCGCGATCTGCCGGTTCGGGAAGCCTCGACGCAGCAGATCAAGCACGCGCAGCTGCTGCGGCGTGAGCTCGCGCAGCTTGACCTCGAGCGCCTTGCTGGCGTCGGCCCGGCGCAGCCGCGGCCCCGCCACGAAATCCTTCGGCACCGACACCGAGCCGCTGAGCACGCCCTCGATCGATTGCGCGAGCTCACGCTTCGACGTCGACTTCGGAAGATAGCCGGCGGCTCCCAGCGCGAGCGCCTCACGAACGATGTGCTGGTCCTCCTCGCTCGACACGATGGCGACGGGCAGGCGCGGATAGGCCTCGCGCAAACGCAGAAAGCCGGAGAAACCGGTCGCATCGGGCAGTGACAGATCGAGCAGGGCGAGGTCGATGCCCTGCTCGGCCAACAGGATATGCAGCGCGTCCTCGATCGACATCGCCTCGAAGATCCGCGCCTCCGGCAAGGCCAGCCGCACGGCATTGCCGAGCGCTTCGCGAAACAGCGGATGATCGTCGATGATCAGGAAGCTGGTCATGGCGCCTTCCCAGGATCGCGCCGCACAGGCATCCTCCGCGAGAGCGGAAGCGACATATCGATGCGGCACCCGTCCGGCGCCTGGATGATGCCGGACGGAAGCTAGCACATCCTCCCGATCGCGTTTGGTCAAGATCGTTCAGTCGTTGGATTCGGTCTGGACCGTCAGCAGGAAGGAATAAATGTTGTCGAACTGGTCGTCGGTGAAGACCTCTTTCCAGGCCGGCATGCCCTTGGTCGGCCGTCCTTCATGCACGGTCGTCCAGAATGTCTGGCGCATGTCGTCGCCGTAGCGGTGACGCAGCAGCCGCAGGTCGATCTTCCGCTCGCTCTGGATCGCGTCGGGGCCGTGACAATGCGCGCAAGTTCCATTGAAGATTTCCTTGCCCGCACCGACCGCCTCGGCGGCTGGCGCAGCCGCATCGCCCTTGATCTCGGTCGCGGCGACCTTGGCGATCTCAGTGACGTGAACGCCGGTCTGGGCTCCGCTTCCCATGCCAGTCGTTGTTCCCGCAGGCACCGCTCCGTTCACGCCGAAGCGAACCGGCTTGCCGCTCGGCAAGCCGTATTTCACCGCGAGTTCGCCGATCGTCCGTTGAAGCTGTGGCAAGACAGCATCGACGCGATCACGAAGCTCAGTGGACGTCTTCGCGAAGCCGATGGCCGCATCCCATGACAGGCCTTCGCCCTCGGTGAGCTCAATCTGGTAGCGGTCATTGTAGCCGGTCTTGTTCAGCCAGCCGGCAACCGGCCCCCAGATGAAGGCGACGTCGGCCTTGCCCTGGTCGAGCGCCTGCATACCCTCCTCCGGTGACAGCACGGTCACCATTTGGACGTCGTCGCGGCTCGCGAGCAGGTTTTGCGGCGTGCTGGCGTACTGCACGGCGACCCGCTTGCCCCTGAGGCCGTCGATGCCGCCGAGCGCCGGGCCCTTCGCGGCCACGAGGGCATAGCCTTCCTTCGCGAACGGGCTGGAGAAGATCACGGCCGGTCCCATGAAGTCCTCGGACCGCGGCAGCCCGATCATGGCGTCGCATTGCTTGCCGAGCAGCGTGACGCGCACGGTGCGCTTGCCGAAATAGGATTTGTACCAATCATAGGTGATCGGCCGGCCGAGCGCCTGCGCCAGGGCCTGCCCGATCTCGACATAGAAGCCCGGCTGCGACGGACTATCGCTGGAGAACGGAAGATTGGTCGGATCAGCGCAGAGACGAAGCGGCTGCTGCGCCTCGTCGGCGTGAGCCGTGATAACAGGTGCGACCATCGCGGACGCGGCGGCCCATGCGACGAGCCCGGCAATGCTACGGTTTCGCGTCTTGCCACTTCCAAGATGATTCGGACGCATCCTCATCTCCCGCAGTTGGGAATTGTTGGACCGAAGCGCGATGAGATCAGGGTGAATCGTCATCGCGCTTTAGGTTGTTGTTTTGAGCATGACCTATTCGGGAAACCGCTGCGCACTTTTCCGGATCATGCTCCAGGCGTTGCGGCGCGCATCAGCCGAGCCGCAACGATCGTCTGGAAAAAGCGCGCGCGTATCTCGTCACCTCTGAAAGATACGCGCGCGAGTGGTCACTGGACGGAGAACACGAAGAGCGAACCGCCCTCGGGAGCTGCGGCCGTCATCTTCTTGCCCACGTCGCCCAGGAACGCCGGTAGCGAAGCCGTGCGGCCGACGACGATGGCCACGTATTGCTTGCCGTCGACCTGATAGGTCACCGGGCCCGCACCGATGCCGGAGCCGAGATTCTTGCTCCACAGCACCTTGCCGGATTTCGCATCGATGGCCCGGAAGTCGCCATGGATGTTGCCGGCAAACACGAGGCCGCCGCCGGTGGTCAGCGTGCCGCCGTTGAACGGCAGGTCTTCCTTGATCGACCAGACCTTCTTCTGCGCCACCGGGTCCCAGGCCACGAGCTCGCCGAGGAATCCGCCGGGGCCCTCCTTGGTCGGGAATTCGGCGCCGAGATAGAACACGCCGCGCTTGTAGGAGACGTCGCCGACCGACCAGTCCATGCAGACATTGTTGGACGGGATGTAGACGAGGCCGGTCTGCGGGTTGAACGACATCGGCTGCCAGTTCTTGCCGCCAATCAGGTTCGGGCAGATATCCTTGGCAGGATGACCCGGCCCCGGCCGCTTGTCGGGATCCTCGACCGCGCGCATCGTCGCGATGTCCCACTTCTTGGCCCAGTTGGAGAACACGTATTTCTCCGCCGACAGCACCTTGCCGGTCTCGCGATTGGCGACGAAGAAGTAGCCGTTGCGATCCGCCTTCATCAGCGCCGGAACGGTGCTGCCGCCGATCTTGAGATCCGCAAGCACCGCCTCGTTGACGCCGTCATAGTCCCAGGCATCGGCGGGCGTGGTCTGGATGTGCCACTTGATCTTGCCGGTGTTGGGATCGAGTGCGAGCGTCGAGGCGGTGTACAGGTTGGTCAGCTTGCCGAAATTGCCGTCGCCGGTCGAGCGCACCGCAGTGTTCCACGGGCCGGGATTGCTGGTGCCCCAATAGACCGTGTCGCTCTTCGCATCGTAGGAGCCGACCAGCCAGGCGGCACCACCGCCATGCTGAGCCGAGTCACCCTTCCAGCTGTCGCCGCCAGGCTCATCCGGCGAGGGAACGGTATAGGTCTGCCAGACCTGCTTGCCGGTGTTGATATCGAAGGCCTGGAGCGAACCGCGAACACCATATTCGCCGCCGCCGAAACCGGTGATCACCTTGTCGCGTACGACGAGCGGCGGCGACGTGATGACCGAGCCCTGCTTGTAATCGACCACCTTCGACGTCCACAGCACCTTGCCGGTCGCCGCATCGAGCGCCGTCAGCTTGCCGTCGAGACGGCCGACGAAGATCTTGCCGTCGGCATAGGAGACGCCGCGGCTGTTCACGTCGCAGCAGGCATATTGCAGCACATCATCGGGAATGTCGGGCTCATAGGTCCATTTGCGTGTGCCGGTGGCCGCATCGAGCGCGTAGACGTATTTCGGACCCCATGAGCTCGAGACGTAAAGCGTGTTGCCGATCACGATCGGCGAGGATTCGTTCGAGCGCAACGACGCCAGCGAGAACGAGTAGGCGAGCGTCAGCTTGCCTGCGTTCTCGGTGTTGATCTGCTTGAGCGGGCTGAAGCGCGTGTTTCCGTAATCGTGACCGGCAACGGCCCACTGGTTGGAATCGGATTGCGCCCTGATCAGGGAGTCGTTGGCGCGAACGCCTGGTGTCGCGGCGGCCAGCATCGCAATCATCGAAATGCCGGCCAAGAAGCCCTTTGTAGCAAAGGTCATGTATTCCCTCCGATGTTGTTGTGTGCACCGCGTTGGGCGCTCGTGATGCGCAGTTTGTCTGCGACACCATCGACCGGAATTACAACATCGCCGCGCAGCGCTTAGTATGGGCGGAAGGTAGTAGTGCAAATCATTGGCGACTTTCGCTGTGCATCTCCTTGTTGAAGCTTGCGTCTTTGGCTTGTTTTACAGCTCGAAATGGACGTTCGGATTTTTGCAAGGCACAGGACTCGACCGTCGTCCCGGACAAGCGGAGCGAAGCGACGTGCAGATCCGGGACGACGGATGAGTTCCTAGCGATCTTGCATCGTCGGGTGCAGCGATGCTGCGCATCGATCACGATGATGGCGCTACCACAGACGCAAAACTCTCGAAGAAGTTCGCGGCGAGTTTGCGCGACGTCGAATCGATCAGCCTCGAGCCGAGCTGCGCAAGCTTGCCGCCGATCTGCGCCTCGGCCTCGTAGTGCAGGATGGTGACGCCGGGAGATTCCTCTTCCAGCCTGACCTTCGCACCGCCCTTGGCAAAGCCCGCGACGCCGCCGGCGCCTTCGCCGATGATGCGGTAACCATTGGGCGCGTCGATATCCGTGAGCGTCACCTTGCCGCTGAATGTCGCCTTCACCGGGCCGACCTTCAGCACCACGGTCGCGACCATCTCCGTCGGCGACGCCATCTCGAGCGATTGGCAGCCGGGAATGCAGCGCCTGAGAATGTCGGGATCGTTGAGCGCGGCCCACACATCGGCTTTCGACGCGGGGATACGCTGACTGTCGTTCATCTGCATCGCTTCCACCCCTTGGCTGTTGCTTGTACAGCTCGACTAGGCGCGCGCGCGGGTGCGATCAATCGCCAGGAAGTACTAGGGCTGCTTTGCTGCGGCTCATTCATTCGATGTCATTCCGGGGCGCGACGAAGTCGCGAGCCCGGAATCCATTCATCCACCAACCTGCCGTTCGAAGGATTCCGGGCTCCCTCGCGCCGCTCGGGCCCCGGAATGACGTTCGAGTGTTGCGACGCCGACGGCCGTTCCACGCCCCCCAAGCTGGCGGCGGCGCGCTGCATCGCAGCTAACAAAATCAATGACTTAGATCGCCGTCACCTACTACCAAGATCGCGATTACAACGGGCATGGAAGGGTGCTCCTATTCGCACAACGAACAAGGCAGCAAAGGGAGAAACGGCGCGCGAGGAGCCCGACGTCCAAGGCGTGCTTCGCGCGATAAGGTGAGCACGGCAGCCACCGACGAAGCAGCCATCGTTCTCGAAAGCTTCTTGTACGGCCACGCCACGCATTGGCGGCGGCACGGAACATCGTGACCGAATCGCGCACCTGCGGCGACAGTCACAATGACCTTTCCATGACGCGCGATGACTAAAATCCCAGTTGCAAAGTTCCGTTCGCGCTGTCTCTAATTGGAATAACGACAAACATTCGGGAGGTATCACGTGTCTACAGTCAAACTGACGGTGAACGGCAAGGCCGTTGCTGTCGAGGTCGAGGACCGCACGCTGCTGGTCCATCTCTTGCGCGATCACCTCAACCTCACCGGAACCCATGTCGGCTGCGACACCAGCCAATGCGGTGCCTGCGTCGTGCACTTGGACGGCCGTGCGGTAAAATCCTGCACCATGCTGGCCGGCCAGGCCGACGGCGCCAGCGTCACCACCATCGAAGGCATCGCCAAGGGCGACGAGCTGCACCCGATGCAGGCCGCCTTCCGCGACAATCACGGCCTGCAATGCGGCTATTGCACGCCGGGCATGATCATGTCGGCGATCGACATCGTGCAACGTCATGGCGGCCAGCTCGACGAGGGCACGGTCCGTCAGGAGCTCGAGGGCAATATCTGCCGCTGCACCGGCTACCACAACATCGTCAAAGCCGTGCTGGATGCGGCCGGACGCATGAAGGTCTCGCAGGCGGCCGAATAGGGCCCGGCTCGAACGAACGATCACCACTGCAGCTTTCGATGGAAAGCGCAGGCATAGCAATTCCGGTCGGGAGGACCAGACATGGGTGTTGAAGGCATCGGCGCGCGCGTCGTGCGCAAGGAAGACAAGCGTTTCATCACCGGCAAGGGCCGGTACGTTGACGACATCAAGTTGCTGGGCATGACCCATGCCCATTTCATCCGCAGCCCGCACGCGCACGCCAAGGTGAAGAAGATCGATTCGTCCGCCGCGCTGAAGATGCCGGGCGTGGTCGCCGTTCTCACCGGACAAGAGCTCGTCGACGACAAGGTCGGCAACCTCATCTGCGGCTGGGCCATCACCTCCAAGGACGGCAGCCCGATGAAAATGGGCGCATGGCCGGCGATGGCACCGGAGACGGTGCGCTTCGTCGGTCAGGCCGTCGCGGTCGTGATCGCCGACAGCAAGAACCTGGCGCGCGACGCGGCGGAAGCTGTCGTCGTCGACTACGAGGAACTCCCCGTCGTTGCCGACGTCCACGCCGCCATCAAGGCCGGCGCGCCGCAGCTCCACCCCGAGGCCCCCGGCAATCAGGTCTATGATTGGGTGATCGGTGACGAGGCTGCGACGGATGCTGCCTTCGCCAAGGCCGCGAATGTGGTGAAGATGGACCTCACCAACAATCGCCTCGCGCCGAACCCGATGGAGCCACGCTCGGCGGTCGCCGACTACGACGCCGCGGAGGAGCATTACACGCTCTATACGACATCGCAGAACCCGCATGTCGCCCGGCTCGTGCTCTCTGCGTTCTACAATATCGCGCCCGAGCACAAGCTGCGCGTCATCGCGCCCGACGTCGGCGGCGGCTTCGGCTCCAAGATCTACATCTACCCGGAAGAGATGGTGGCGCTCTGGGCCTCCAAGAAGACCGGCCGCCCCGTGAAGTGGACCAGCGACAGGACTGAAGCCTTCCTCACCGACGCGCATGGCCGCGACCACGTCACCCATGCCGAGATGGCGTTCGACGCCAACAACAAGATCACCGGCTTGAAGGTCAAGACCTACGCCAATTTCGGCGCCTACATGTCGCTGTTCTCGTCGGCCGTGCCGACCTATCTCTACGCGACGCTGCTGTCGGGCCAGTACAACATCCCGCAGATCCACGCCGAAGTGATCGGCGTTTACACCAACACCACGCCGGTCGACGCCTATCGCGGCGCGGGCCGTCCCGAGGCCAGCTATCTGGTCGAACGGATGATGGAGACAGCGGCGCGGCAACTCAAGGTCGATCCGGCCCAGTTGCGCCGGAGCAACTTCATCACCCAGTTCCCGCACCAGACGCCCGTGATCATGGCCTATGACACCGGCGACTTTAACGCCTCGCTCGACGCCGCGATGAAGGCAATCGACTATGCCGGCTTCCCCGCCCGCAAGGCGCAAGCGAAGGCGCAAGGCAAGCTGCGCGGCATCGGCGTGTCCTGCTACATCGAGGCCTGCGGCATCGCGCCGTCGAAGGCGGTCGGTAGCCTGGGCGCCGGCGTCGGCCTCTGGGAGTCGGCCGAAGTGCGCGTCAACCCGGTTGGCACAATCGAGATCCTGACGGGCTCGCACAGCCACGGCCAGGGTCACGAGACCACGTTCTGCCAGCTCGTCGCGGAGCGCCTGGGTGTTCCCATCAGCCAGGTCTCGATCGTCCATGGCGACACCGACAAGGTGCAGTTCGGCATGGGCACCTACGGCTCGCGCTCGGCCGCCGTCGGTCTCACCGCGATCCTGAAGGCCATGGAGAAGATGGAAGCCAAGGCCAAGAAGATCGCCGCGCATGCGCTGGAGGCCTCGGAAGCCGACATCGTCATCGAGAACGGCGAGTTCAAGGTGACGGGCACCGACAAGGCGATTGCGCTGCCGATGGTCGCGCTCGCGGCCTACACCGCGCACAATCTGCCTGACGGGATGGAGCCGGGCCTGAAGGAGAGCGCCTTCTACGACCCCTCCAACTTCACCTTCCCGGCCGGCACCTATATCTGCGAGCTCGAGGTCGACGCTGGTACCGGCAAGACCTCCTTCGTCAACTTCGTCGCGGCCGACGATTTCGGCCGGTTGATCAACCCGATGATCGTCGAGGGACAGGTCCATGGCGGCTTGGTTCAAGGCATCGGACAGGCACTGCTCGAGCACGCCATCTACGATGCCAACGGCCAGCCGGTCACGGCCTCGTTCATGGACTACGCCATGCCGCGCGCCGACGATGTGCCCTCGTTCAACCTCTCCCACACCACGACGCTGTGCCCGGGCAATCCGCTGGGCATCAAGGGTTGCGGTGAGGCCGGCGCGATCGGCGCCTCCGCGGCCGTGATCAACGCGATCACGGATGCGATCGGAAAGAACAACCTGGAAATGCCCGCAACCCCTGATCGGGTGTGGCGCACGATCCACGCGGCTTGAGAGGGAGCATCAAAGATGTACCAGACCACTTATCATCGCGCCTCCTCGGTCGACGAAGCCGTGAGCTTGTTTGGCAAGAGCAGCGAGGCGAAGTTCCTTGCCGGCGGACAGACCTTGCTTCCGGTCATGAAGCAGCGGCTCGCGAGCCCCTCGGACGTGATCGACCTCGGTAAGATCAAGGAACTGCAGGGCGTCGAGCTCTCCGGCGACGTGCTGACCATCAAGGCCGCCACCACCTATTACGACATCATGACCAATGCCGATGTGAAGAAGGCGATTCCAGCGATCGCCCATCTCACCTCGGTGCTCGGTGACCCTGCCGTACGCTATCGCGGCACGATCGGCGGCTCGATTGCCAACAACGATCCTGCCGCCGATTTCCCCGCCGCCCTGCTCGCACTCGGCGCCACCGTGAAGACCAACAAGCGGTCGATCGCGGCGGAGGATTTCTTCAAGGGCCTGTTCACGACCGCGCTGGAAGACGGCGAGATCATCACCGCCGTGTCGTTCCCGGTTCCGGCGAAGGCGGGTTACGAGAAGATGCGTCATCCGGCCTCGCGCTTCGCGCTGACCGGGGTGTTCGTGGCACAGACCAAGTCGGGCGAGGTGCGCGTTGCCGCGACCGGCGCGTCGCAGAGCGGCGTGATGCGGGTCCCTGCGATCGAAGCGGCGCTGAAGGCGAACTGGTCGCCGTCGGCGATTGACAGCGTGAGCATTTCGGCAAGCAATCTGCTGGCCGACATCCACGGCACGGCGGAGTACCGCGCCAACCTCGTCAAGGTAATGGCGCAGCGCGCGGTGACCGCTGCGGGCTGAGATCCTACTCTCAGCGTCTCAACACAAATCTTCCGCGGCGCGCAGCAATGCGCGCCGCTTTTTTGATGCGCCCATGCATGAAAAGCGCTTGCCTCGCTGGCGTGAAGGCGAGAAGAGTTAATCAGCCAATTAACTCGCCCCAGAGAGGAAAGTCCGTGGCGACGGCCTGACATCAGGCATTCGCCCGCGACCCGAGGAAACAACAACGTGCTCGATCAACCGGCCCAGCAAAAATCAGAAGACTCGTCCGTCCGCAACTCCGGCCCGCTCGCGGGCTTCCGCATCGTCGAATTCGCCGGCATCGGTCCCGGCCCTTTCGCCTGCATGTTGCTGGCTGACATGGGCGCCGAAGTCGTCACGCTCGATCGTATCGGCGCGAAGAAGAGCATGAAGTCGGTGGCGGGCCGCGGCCGCAAGCTGATCGAACTCGACCTCAAGGACAAGGCGGCGATCGCGCAGGTGCTCGATCTGCTCGCCGGCGCCGACGCACTGGTCGAAGGTTTCCGTCCTGGCGTGATGGAGCGGCTCGGGCTCGGCCCTGATGTCGTGCTCGCGCGCAATCCAAAGCTCGTCTACGGCCGCATGACCGGCTGGGGCCAGGAAGGCCCGCTGGCGAACGCCGCCGGCCACGACATCAACTACATCTCCATCACTGGCGCGCTCGCGGCGATCGGCACTGACGAAGCGCCGGTGCCGCCGCTCAACCTGGTCGGCGATTTCGGCGGCGGCGCGCTCTATCTCGTCGTCGGCGTGCTCGCCGCGCTGCTGGAAGCATCAAGGTCCGGCAAAGGTCAGGTGGTCGACGCCGCGATGTGCGACGGCGCGGCCTCGCTGATGTCGTTCTTCTTCGACATGAAGACGCTCGGACGCTGGACCGAGGGCCGCAACCGGAATTTCCTCGATGGCGGCGCCCACTTCTACGGCGTCTATGAATGCGCCTGCGGCCACTTCGTGTCGATCGGCTCGATCGAGCCGCAGTTCTACGCCCTGCTGCGCGAGCATGCCGGCCTGACCGATGCCGATTTCGACGCGCAGATGGATCCCAAGGCCTGGCCCGTGCTGAAGGAGAAGCTGAAGGCCGTGTTCAAGAGCAAGACGCGCGAGGACTGGTGCAATATCATGGAAGGCACCGACATCTGCTTCGCGCCTGTTCTGACCATGTCGGAAGCGACCGCGCATCCGCACATGGTCGCCCGCAACGTCTTCATCGAGCGCCACGGCGTGAAGCAGCCGGCGCCGGCGCCGCGCTTCTCGCGCACCCGGTCCGCGGTCCGCGAGCCGGAAAGCGCCGAGATTTCCGCCGTGACGGCTGCGTGGAAAGCGGGCCGCTAGGGCGCGCTTGAGGGTTGTCAGCAGGCACCTTTTGCTTCACTTCGCGTTTCACAGAAGTGACACAAGGTGCTCATCCGTGAACCAGACTGACCGTCCGCGTCCCTCCCAAACCATGCGCGTCGGCGCAGCCATACTGGGCAACGCGCTCGAATTCTACGACTTCACCGTCTACGCGGCGTTCGCGGTCTGGCTCGCCAAGGCCTTCTTTCCGGCTGACAATCCCAACACCAGCCTGCTGCTGACGGTTGCGACCTTCGGCGTCGGCTTCGTGGCGCGACCGCTCGGCGGCATCGTCATCGGCGCTTATGCGGATCGCTACGGTCGCAAGCCGGCAATGACGCTGACCATCTGGCTGATGGCGCTCGGCACCGGCATCATCGGCCTGCTGCCGACCTACGATCAGATCGGCCTGCTCGCCCCGGTCCTGCTGGTGCTGGCGCGGCTGCTGCAGGGTTTTTCGACCGGCGGCGAGATGGGACCGGCGACGACTTATCTGCTCGAGAGCGCGCCCTCGCACCGCAAAGGCTTCTTCGGCAGTTGGCAGCTCGCCAGCCAGAACCTGGGCAGCCTGTTCTCCGCGCTGGTCGGCCTTGGCCTCGCCTTCCTGATCACGCCCGGCGCCAATGATAGCTGGGGTTGGCGCGTGCCGTTCCTGCTCGGAATCCTGATCGCGCCGGTCGGCTATTTCATCCGCAAGAATCTCGACGAGACGCTGGATGCCGAAGAGGCCCATGCCAGCGTCGGCGGCGTGCTGTCCGACATCCTGGCCAACCACTGGGGCAAGATCGTGCTGTGCATCCTGCTGATCTCGGGCGCGACCATCGGCCAGTACTTCTTCCTGTACACCGCGACCTACGCCATCAACACACTACACTACAGCCAGGGCTGGGCCATGACGGCCAACTTCGCCACCTTCGTGAGCGGCACGATCTTCGCGCTGCTCGGCGGCGCGCTCGCGGACAGATACAGCCTGAAGACCATCGCCGTGGTGCCGCGCATCATCGTGACGCTGCTGTTCTATCCGGCATTGCTGCTGGTGGTGTCGTCGGGCTCGCCGCTCGTCTACGTCGTCACCGCCGCGGTGCTGATGGCATTCCATGCGATGTCGGGCGGCGCCGGCATCATCCTCATCCCGCTGATCTTCCCCGCGATCGTCCGCACCTCCGGACTGTCGATCGCCTACGCGCTTGGCGTCACCCTCTTTGGCGGCACCGCGCAGCTGGTGTTCACCTGGATTATCGGCACGACAGGCGACAAGCTGTCATGGGTCTGGTACGTCGTCGCGATGGGCGCGGTCAGCATCCTCGCC
Organism: Bradyrhizobium zhengyangense; assembly: GCF_022012555.1. Classification (NCBI taxonomy): domain Bacteria; kingdom Pseudomonadati; phylum Pseudomonadota; class Alphaproteobacteria; order Hyphomicrobiales; family Nitrobacteraceae; genus Bradyrhizobium; species Bradyrhizobium zhengyangense. Next base: position 474,388 of record NZ_JAKLTZ010000006.1, read on the forward strand.
ACGATGGCGATGCGGATGCCGGAGGATCTCGCGCGGCGGCGGGACGGTGCGATGAACGCGGCGGTGGCGCGCTAGAGCGGACGAACGGCAGCGTTCTACGCTGCCGTATCCACCTTCAACACGCCGCGGCGGATCTGATCTTCCTCGATCGATTCGAACAGCGCCTTGAAATTGCCCTCGCCAAAGCCGTCATCGCCCTTGCGCTGGATGAACTCGAAGAAGATCGGGCCGATGGCGTTGGCCGAGAAGATCTGCAGCAGCACCTTGGTCTGGCCGCCGTCGACCACGCCTTCGCCGTCGATCAGGATTCCGTTCTTCTGCAGGCGTGCGACGTCCTCGCCGTGCTTGGGCAGGCGGGCATCGACCTTCTCGAAATAGGTCGCGGGCGGCGACGGCATGAAAGGCAGGCCGGCTGCGCGCAGGCCTTCAATGGTGCCGTGGATCTCGCGGCAGCCGCAGGCGATGTGCTGGATGCCTTCGCCGCGATAGGTCTTCAGATATTCCTCGATCTGGCCGGAATCACCGGCGTCCTCGTTGATCGGAATCCGGATCTTGCCGTCCGGACTGGTCAATGCGCGCGAGAACAGGCCGGAGGCGCGGCCTTCGATGTCGAAGAAACGGATCTGGCGGAAGTTGAACAGCTTTTCGTAGAAGCCGGTCCAGACATCCATGCGGCCGCGGTGAACGTTGTGGGTGAGGTGATCGAGATAGAACAGGCCGGCGCCGACCGGACGCGGATCGCGCGCACCGAGCCATTCGAACTCGGCGTCATAGGCCGAGCCCTTGGCGCCATAGCGATCGACGAAATAAAGCAGGCTGCCGCCGATGCCCTTGATCGCGGGCACATCCAGCGTCTTCTGCGCCGATGTGACGCCAGCCGGCTCGGCACCAAGCGCAATAGCACGGTCATAGGCCGCCTTGGCATCGACGACGCGGAACGCCATCGACGGCGCGCAAGGACCATGCGCGGCGACGAACTCATAGCCGTGAGTGCCGGGCTCCTCATTCACGAGATAGTTGATGTCGCCCTGGCGATAGACGGTGATCCTCTTGGTCTTGTGGCGCGCGACCGGCGCATAGCCCATCAGCTTGAACAGATCGTGCAGCTCTTGCGGATTGGGATGCGCATATTCGACGAATTCGAACCCGTCGGTACCCATTGGATTGTCGGCGCTAACAGTGGCCGGCGGTGCATCGTGCGGAAACGGACCCATTGGCGATTCTCCCAAATTGCTGCTGGCCAGAACTATCCTTCATGGGGCGCGCAATGAGCGTGCAAATGGAACGCGTTTTCGCTATCCTATGCACGATCTGTGCACGAAATGGAAAAATGACGCATGATTCCAGTGGATGCCTTCGACCTCAAAATCCTGGGCGCGCTCCAGGACGACGGCCGCCTCACCAACCAGGAACTCGCCGAGCTTGCAGGTCTCTCGGCTTCGCAATGCTCGCGGCGGCGGATGCGGCTGGAGGAGGAGAAGGTCATCGCAGGCTATCACGCCGATCTCTCCAGCGAGGCGCTCGGCTTCGGCGTGATCGCCTTCATCCAGGTCGGGCTCGCGACCCACTCGCCGGATAATTCAAAGCGCTTCCGCGCGCTGGTCAACCGGATCGACGAGATCCAGGAGGCCTATTCGCTCACGGGCGACGCCGACTACGTGCTGAAAGCCGTGCTGCGCGACCTCAAGGGTCTGTCCAACCTCGTCAACGATATCCTGATGCCGCATCAGAGCGTGGCGCATGTGCGTTCCTCGATCGTGCTCGACCGTCTCAAGGAAAGCTCGAAGCTGCCGCTGAAGGATTTGAAGACTGGCTGAAATCGAGGGAACTACGCCATTCGCGCTGCGCGCGCGATCTGCGATGATCGAGTCCATTCGCGGAGATCCGACCATGGCCCTTCAGCTTCGACCGAACTGCGAATATTGCGACCGCGACCTGCCGCCTGATGCAACGAACGCGCGGATCTGTTCCTATGAATGCACGTTTTGCGCGGATTGCGTCGAGACAAAACTGTCTAACGTCTGCCCGAATTGCGGCGGCGGCTTCGCACCGCGCCCGATCCGTCCGACGCGGGAATGGCGGCCGGGCGTGTGCACGACCAAGCAGGCGCCATCCGACAAACGCGTGCATCTGAAGTACAGCCAGGAGGACGTTGCCGCGCACTGCGCGCGGGTCAAGGACGTGCCGCCGGAGAAGCGATAAGCTCTCTCCGCGCCGTCATTGCGAGCGCAGCGAAGCAATCCAGACTGTCGTCGCGTTGACAGCCTGGATTGCTTCGTCGCAAGAGCTCCTCGCAATGACGGAGGTCGGAGCGAGGGCGAAGCCTACTCCGCCGGCAAGATCGTCCCCTCGACCTCGCCGAAGCCGACGCGATAGCCGTTGCCCTGGCACCAGCCGCGCATCACGAGACTGTCGCCATCTTCGAGGAACGTACGCTTGCCGCCGGGCAACTCCACCGGTTCGGTGCCGTTCCAGCTGATCTCCAAGAGGCTGCCGCGCTGGTTCTTCTCGGGCCCGGAGATGGTGCCGCTGCCGAGGAGATCGCCGACATTCATGGCGCAGCCCGAGGAGGCGTGGTGCATCAGCTGCTGCACCGAGGACCAGTACATGTATCTGAAATTGGTGCGGCTGATGCCGGCGGCCGCATTGGCGCCGGCGGCGCGCAAGGAGACGTCGAGCGCGATATCGTAGTTCTGAGGCTTCGCCTGCTTCAGATAATCCAGCGGCACCGGCTCCTGCTCGGGCCCCTTGAGCCGGAACGGCTCCAGCGCCTCGCGCGTCACCACCCACGGGCTGATCGAGGTCGCGAACGCCTTGGCCAGGAACGGCCCGAGCGGCACATATTCCCATTGCTGGATATCCCGCGCGCTCCAGTCGTTGAGCAGCACGAATCCGAAGATCATCTCCTCGGCCTGAGCTTCGGTGAGCATGCCGCCCATCGGCGACGGTTGCCCGATCACGACGCCCATCTCCAGCTCGAAATCGAGCCGCTTGCACGGACCAAAGCTCGGCACGTCGACATTCGGCGGCTTCAGCTGCCCGCGCGGCCGCTTCACCTTGGTGCCTGACACCACGACGGTGGATGCGCGTCCGTTATAGGCGATCGGCATGTGCAGCCAGTTCGGCTGCAGCGCATTGTCCTTGCCGCGGAACATCACGCCGACATTGGTGGCGTGTTCTTTCGAGGAATAGAAATCGGTGTAGCCGGAGACCGCGAACGGCAGATGCAGCTTTGCCTCGTGCATCGGCACCAACGCCTGGCTGCGCAGCTCGTCGTTGTCGCGCAGCTCCGGATGATCGTGCCGCAACAGCTCGCTGATCCGCGCCCGAGTTTTGCTCCAGATCTTTGGCCCGAGTGCCATGAAGGGATTGAGCGAGGGTCCGGAGAACACGCCGAGCGGACCGACATCGAGCCGCGAATCCTGCTCGAGCTCCCAGAGATCGAGCACGTAGTTTCCGATGGCGACGCCGACCCGCGGCGTGGGATTGGCCGCGGTCGAGAACACGCCATAGGGCAGGTTCTGGATCGGGAAGTCCGAGACGGGATCGATTTCGATGAAGGAGCGGAGGCTGGGGTCGTTGGGATCGGGCACATGGCTCTCCAAAATTGAGACCGTCATTCCGGGATGGTCCGTAAGGACCAGACCTCAGGTGCGCAATTGCGCACCGGGGGAATCTCGAGATTCCGGGTGCGATGCTTCGCATCGCCCCGGAATGACGATTAGAATGATCTTACGGCCTATTCGGATCGAAGCGCTTTTCCAGGCCCTTCCAGCAATCCGCATAATCGTCCTGCAGCGTCGACGATTTCGCGGCGTGCGCCGTGACGCGCTGCGGGTAGCGGGTCTCGAACATGAAGGCCATGGTGCCCGTCAGCTTCACCGGCTTCAACTCGCCATTGCTGGCGTGCTCGAAGGCGTCGCGGTCGGGGCCGTGCGGCAGCATGCAATTATGCAGGCTCATGCCGCCCGGAACGAACCCTTGCGGCTTGGCGTCGTAGACGCCGTAGATCAGGCCCATGAACTCGCTCATGATGTTCATGTGATACCAGGGCGGACGGAAGGTGTTGTCGGCCACCATCCAGCGCTCGGGGAAGATGACGAAATCGATGTTCGCGGTGCCCGCCGTCTCCGACGGCGAGGTCAACACCGTGAAGATCGAGGGATCGGGATGATCGAAGCCGATCGCACCGACCGGCGAGAAGCTGCGCAGATCGTATTTGTAGGGCGCATAATTGCCGTGCCAGGCGACGACGTCGATCGGCGAATGCGGCAAATTGGTCTTGAACAGCGACCCGCCCCATTTCACGTAGAGCTCGGTCGGGATGTCCTTGTCCTCGTAAAACGCGACCGGCGTCAGGAAGTCGCGCGCGTTCGCAAGGCAGTTGGCGCCGATCGGTCCGCGCTCCGGCAGCGTGAAGGCGCCGCCGTAGTTTTCGCAGAGATAGCCGCGCGCCGGTCCGTTCGGGATCTCGACGCGGAATTTCACGCCGCGGGGGATCACCACGATCTCGCCGGGCTCGGCGTCGATGCGGCCGAACTCGGTGACGAGGCGAAGATTGCCCTGCTGGAGCACGAACATCAGCTCGCCGTCGGCATTGTAGAAGTGCTGGTCCACCATCGATTTGGTGATGAGATAGACATGCGCGGCCATGCCGGCCTGCGTATTAACGTCGCCGGCCGTGGTCATGGTCTGCACGCCCTGGACGAAGGTGACGTCCTCCTTCGGCAGCGGTGTCGGGTCCCAGCGCAGTTGCGCGATCGGCAGATCATTTTCGTGGCACGGTGCCGAGCGCCACAGGCCGGCATCGACCTTCTCGAAGCGACCGGAATGCTTCACCGAGGGGCGGATGCGATAGAGCCACGAACGCTCGTTGGTGCCGCGCGGCGCGGTGAAGGGCGAGCCCGAGAGCTGCTCGGCGTAAAGCCCGTAGGCGCAGCGCTGCGGCGAGTTGCGCCCGATCGGCAGCGCGCCCGGCAGCGCCTCGGTCTCAAAACTGTTGCCGAAGCCGGACATGTAGCCCGGCGTGACCTGCGCCGAGCTGCGGATGATCTGATCAGGCGAGGTATTGATGTTCATGACTATCCTCCTCCTTGCAGGGCGGCCCACATTTCCTGGTCGCGCTTGTCGGTCCAGATCACGGGATCGTCGATCCCCGACGCTTCGTCGAAGGCGCGCGAGACGTTGAACGGCAGGCAGTGCTCGTAGATGGCGAAGCTGTGGAATTTCGGATCCATCACCTCGCGCGTTGCCGCCATCGATTCCTTCAGCGTGCGGCCCTTGGCGACCGAAATCTCGGCTGCACCATAGAGCGAGGTGACGAAGTCGCGCGTCATCGCGATGGCTTCGCGCACGGTGCCAACGCCCTTCAGCGCATCGCCGCGGCCCGGGGCGATCGCCTTGGGATTGAAGTTGCGGATCTCGTTCAGCGTCAGCGGCCATTCCCGCAAATGCGCATCACCGCAATAGCAGGCCGAGTGATATTCGATGAGGTCACCGGAGAACATCACTTCCGCATCGGGCACCCAGGCGACGATATCGCCGGAGGTGTGCCCGGCGCCCAGCTGCATCAGCCGTACTTCGCGCTTGCCGAGATAGATCGACATCTCGCCTTCAAAGGTCAGCGTCGGCCAGGTCAGGCCGGGAATGCTCTGCGCATCCTGGAACAGGCGCGGAAAGCGGCCATATTCGGAATCCCAATCCTGCTTGCCGCGCTCCTCGATCAGACGATGGGTCTCCTGCGAAGCGACGATGCCTTGCGCGTGATAGGCGGAGGCACCGAGCACGCGCACCGCGTGATAATGCGACAGCACGACATATTTGATCGGCTTGTCCGTCACCTTTTTGACGCGCTCGATCACCTTATTGGCCATCGCCGGCGTTGCCTGGGCGTCGAACACCAGGCAGCCGTCGTCGCCGACGATAACAGCGGTGTTCGGATCACCCTCCGCGGTGAAGGCATAGAGATCGGTGCCGATTTCGGAGAAGGTGATCTTCTTCTCGGAGAGATCGCCGGTAGATGCGAAATTCTTCGCCATCAATTCATCCTTACGAGGTTATTGTTGTTGCTGTTGTTGCTGCTGGCCGTCGATCATGCGGCGTTTGGCCAGCACGATCGCCTCCCGCAGCACGTCGATGTCGCCGATATGATTGGCGAGGATCAGCACCAGCGCCGCGTCGAAATCGGCGCTCTGCTCCTCGGTGAGGCCGCGATGCGCTTCGACGATGGCGCGGAAGGCGTCATCGGGCCGCGCGAAGTTCGAGCTGGTGGACAATGGCATTGTGAAACCTCAATTCAGACCGGCCGCCCGCGACAGCGCGGCGGCAACGCCAGCGCGCGTCGGATGACGGAAACGAGCGGCGACATAGCCATCGGGCCTGAGCAAATAGGCAGAGCCCGGCTCGGCATCATAGCGCTTCGCAACGAGGCCCTGGGGATCGGCGAGTCCGCCCTCGCCGCCGATCCTGATATCCTTCACGCCATCGGGCGTATCGATCGCTGCGCCATTGCCAAACGAGAGCAGGGTGAAGTCCGTTCCACCCTTGCGGAACGCATCGGTCAGATAGGCCTGCTCGCCTCCGCGCGTCGCAGTGGGCGCATCGAGCATGGAACAGCCCGGCGATGGTCCGCCGCGCCAGGCATCCGCATCGCGCGATGACAGCGGCGAATCATAGCTGCACGGCACCGAAAGGCGTCCGCCATTGACCATGCGCTTGCCAAACTCGGTCTCCTTGGCGAGCGACAACACCGCCTTGCGCAGCCGCGCCTCCTGATGCGAGTTCGGCGCCATGAAATCGGTCGAGCGGGTGGATTCGCGGATGTTCTCGTCGGCCGCCAGGCTGCGCTCGATATGGTAGCTCTCGAGCAGGCTCGCGGGCGACGTGCCGCGCAATACGCGGTCGAGCTTCCAGGACAGATTCTCGGCATCCTCGAGCCCTGAGTTCGCGCCACGCGCGCCGAACGGCGACACCTGATGCGCGGAATCGCCGGCAAAGATCACGCGGCCATGGATGAAGCGGTCCATCCGACGGCATTGGAATTTGTAGAGCGAGATCCACTCGAACTCGAACTTGTCGTGGCCGAGCATGCGCGCGATTCGCGGCCGCACATTCTCAGGCTTCTTCTCGACGACAGGATCGGCGTAGCGATTGAGCTGGAGATCGATACGCCAGACATCGTCGGGCTGCTTATGCAGCAGCGCCGAGCGGCCGGCGTGGAACGGCGGGTCGAACCAGAACCAGCGCTCGGTCGGGAATTCCGCGGTCATCTTGACGTCGGCGATCAGAAACTGATCCTCGAACACCTGTCCGCCAAACTCCGCGCCGACCATTTGCCGTAGCGACGAGCGCGCGCCGTCGCAGGCGATGACGTATTGCGCGTGCAGGCGATAGGCACCTTCAGGAGTCTCGATCGTCAGCGCTACGGAATCGTTGCGTTGCTCGAGCGCGGTCACCTTGTTGCGCCAGCGCAGGTCGATATCTGGCAGATCGCTGATGCGATCGACCAGATAGGCCTCGGCGTAATATTGCTGGAGATTGATGAAGGCCGGCCGCTTGTGACCGTCCTCCGGCAGCAGATTGAACTGATAGAGCTGCGATTCGCCGTGAAAGATTCGGCCGACGCTCCACACCACGCCCTTGTCGACCATGCGGTCGGCGACGCCAAGCCGGTCCCAATATTCCAGCGACCGCTTCGAGAAGCAGATCGCGCGCGACCCTTCGCCGATGCGGTCGGCATCGTCCAGCAAGACGACGCGCTGGCCGCGCTGGGCCAGATCAATGGCGAGCGACAGGCCGACCGGGCCTGCACCGACGATGACGACGGGGTGCTCGGCCGGACTTTGGCCGGGACGATCCTGGTCAGCATGGCGGCGATAGCCGAACTGGATTTTGGCCTGATGCGTATTGGCGTCCGCCATACACTAACCTCGGCTCTGGTCAGGAGAGGACTGATCTGCTAGATAGTCTCATGTGCAACTATTTTGGACCGGAGCCGGCCGGCCGTCAACTGGAATTCGGAGCGCTCTCCTTGGCAAGGACATCAAGCGACATCGCGCTGAAGACAAGGGAAGCTGGCGAGGCTTCCCCACGGCCGAGATCGCGGCTCGATCTGTTCAAGTTCGTGCCATTCCGCCTCAATCGGCTCGCGGCGGAGGTCAGCTCCGCGCTCGCGGTGGAATATCAGGAACGTCACGGCCTCGACATTCCGGCCTGGCGCGTGATCGCAACGCTTGGCTTCCGCAACGATGCCTGTAGCGCGCAGTTCATCTCGCAATGTACTCGCACGCATAAGTCGACGATCAGCCGCGCGGTGACCACGCTGTTGCAGAACGGCTTGATCGAGCGGGTCGAGAACGAAGCCGACCGCCGCGAATTCCGCCTGCAACTGACGAAGAAGGGCCGCGCGCTCTACGAGGAGCTGTTCCCGCAATTGCTGCGGCGAGAAGACGAGATCCTCGCCTGCCTCTCCGCAACTGAGCGCAAGCAGCTCTCGGCGCTGCTTGGCAAGATCGAGGAGAGTCTCGACCTGATCCAGACCAGCGAAGAGGCCGACGCCAAGCAGGCGTATTAGAGCGCGCACGCATAGAGGCGCAGGCGCCTTCATCAGTTGGGAAGGCTTGGTAGGCTCGTGAAGGCACTGGCTTATATCGCGGCGCTACTTGTGGCGTTTGCCGCAACGCGCGCGTACGCCGCTGACATAGGTTGTAGAAACGCATTAGGGCCGCCGACGAATGTCAGCGGCCCTTCCGGGTCAAATGATACCGTGCTCAAATCAGCCCCGGCATTTATTTATTGCCGTCCCTTTTTTGCACGGCCTTGATTCAGCGCAAATTCAACTCTCCTCTTGGGACTGCAATTTGCGCGGTGACGGGCAACCCGCCGTAGCTGGCCTCGATTTCGGAAGCACAACGTAGCTCCCCCACTCAGCGGTTTGGACTTCGGGGGCGATTTTGATCTGGGGAGCGGTCGGCGGAGATGCGGGCAATGCGGGGGCGCAGCTCGGCAAGGTCCAAGAAGACATCAGCTTGTCGGCGAAGCTCGTCTGCAATCATTGGTGACTGGATCTCTATCGTCGAAACCACCGTAACATGGACCCCGCGCCGCTGCACTGCCTCGACCAACGGACGAAAATCGCGATCGCCGGAAAATAGCACCATTTGGTCGAGATGCTCGGCAAGCTCCATGGCATGCACGGCAAGTTCGATGTCCATGCTGCCCTTGGTCTTGCGACGTCCGTTGGCGTCGATAAACTCCTTGGCCGGCTTGGTGACGACAGTGTAGCCGTTGTAGTCCAACCAATCGATCAACGGGCGAATCGAAGAGAACTGCTCCTGATTATCGATGACGGCAGTGTAATAGAACGCGCGAAGAAGCGTCCCTTGGACCTGAAACTCCTCCAACAGTCGCTTGTAGTCGACATCGAAACCAAGAGCTTTCGCGGTCGCGAAGAGATTCGCACCGTCGATGAACAATGCGATGTTGCTTGGCTTAACGGATGACATGAAGCGATACTCCGGCCCTGCGATCGATTGTCGATGCGCATTTGCGAGGTCGATCTGAGTTGAGGCGGGAGCCGCGATTCGCGGCCTATCAAAAAGTCCGGCGCCATCCACCACGCGTCCGGGGAAGCGCGCAGTTCGCCACCGCAAGCAACAGCAACACGCTAACGTGTCTTTCCGCTTGCGAGTCTAGCCCGCACGAAATTGAGCGCGGCGGGCATTTGGTAACAAAGCTAACTAAGTGAGAGTCGTTCACTTTCAAAGAATAGAAGTACGTGACGTTACGCCGCACCAGCCGGCGCTGGAGAAATCGCAGGTCAGCCAAACCACTCTATCACTCAGCGCGTGCGGACTTCTGCTCCTGGCCCGACTCTGACCTTCCGCGATGCTGGTTTGCGCGCTGCTTTCATGAGCACAGCGGACATCGGGGCGCCTGTAAGCTTAAGGCTCACAAGGACACGCCCGGGATTCCGTCACTTCGCAAACGATCGCGTCGGCGGCAGATGCAGCGCCCAGGCATCGACCTTGTCGCTCGCCCGCGGATAGATCTCGGTGACGACAGGATCGTGGCCGGGAATGTAGCGGTCGGGATGACCGGCGAGACGTTCGATCGTCTCCCAGCCGAGTGCCATGTCGCCGACATTGTAGACGATCGGGAATGGGCTCCTGCGCTGCAGATTGGCGTAATAATGCGCGGCATCGGAAGCCAGCACCACCGGCCCGCGCGCGGTCTCGACCTTGACCACCTGCAAGCCGTCGGAGTGACCGCCCACGCGGTGAACGGTCACCCCGGGCGCGACCTCGCCGTCGCCGGAATAGAAGGTGACGCGCTCGCCATAGACGTGGCGCACCATCTGGGTGACGTGCTCGACCGAGAACGGATGTCGCAGCAGTCCGTTGCACATGCAGCGGCCCGTCGCGTAAGCCATCTCGCGCTCCTGGAGATGGAAGCGCGCGTTTGGGAAGCGATCGAGATTTCCGGCGTGGTCATAGTGCAAATGCGTCACGATCACGTCGCGGATACTCGAAACCGGGACGCCAAAGCGCTCCAGCGCATCGACCGGATTGAGCGTCAGCTTGCGCGCACGCAAGGACGCTTCCTCGGCATTGAAGCCGGTATCGACCAGGATATCGCGGCCCTGCCCGCGGATCAGCCACACGAAGTAGTCGAGGTCCTGCGCCGCGCTGTCATGCGGGTCGGGTGCCAGAAAATTCATGCTGGGCGTGCGCGGCGACATCGTCGCATAGCGCAGGGCGTAGATTTCGTAGGCGTTTCCCTCTGGCTTGTTCATGGCTTTGATCCCGGCTTTTGCTTTTCTGAGCGGACCTTGGCGCACCAAGCCATCGCGCGCCGCAAAGGTCAAACCTCGCGGTTGCGGCGAACCCGGCAGCAATGTGAGACCAATCACATTTTCGTCGCGAGTGCCGGCCTAACATGGCAGCCGGAACCCTGAACGAGACCGCGTCGAGTGATGCCGTGAGATCAGATCTATTCCCCTCGCCCCCGGCCTGCGCCTCGCGGTCAATTGTCGCGATAGTGCAGAATCTCCAAGCGGTTGACGCCCCCGCTCCCCGGTTTGATAATGCACTTTGCGTAAGTTAAGGTCGCCGCGGCGCAAGCTGGAACGGCGCCTTTTTGGCTGGACCGCGCTGATTATGAAAACTCGCTTCCTTTTTCTTCTGCCATTGCTTGCCTTGTTCGTCCCGACCGCCGCGTCGCATGCGGCCGGCGACCGCTTCGCGCTGGTCATCGGCAATGCCAAATATCCGGATGCCGACAGCCCGCTGAAGGAGCCGATCAACGACGCCCGCGATGTCGCCGACGAGCTCAAGCGCGATGGCTTTACGGTCGAGGTCGGCGAGAACCTGACCGGCGACGGCATGCGCCGCGCCTTCGACAAGCTCTATGGCAAGATCAAGCCCGGCTCCGTGGCGCTGGTGTTCTACAGCGGCTTCGGCATCCAGTCGGCGCGCCAGAGCTACATGATCCCGGTCGATGCACAGATCTGGACCGAGTCCGATGTCCGACGCGACGGGTTCAGCATCGAGGCCATCCTGGGCGAGCTCAACACCCGCGGCGCCGGCGTCAAGATCGCGCTGGTCGATGCCTCGAGGCGCAACCCGTTCGAGCGCCGATTCCGCAGCTTTTCGGCTGGCCTGACGCCGGTGATCGCACCGAACGGCACGCTCGTGATGTATTCGGCCGCACTGGCATCTGTCGTGTCGGATGCCGGCGGCGACCACAGCCTGTTCGTCCAGGAGCTGCTCAAGGAAATCCGCGTCCCCGACCTGATGGCGGAGGAAACGCTGAACCGCACCAAGATGGGCGTCACCCGCGCCTCGCGCGGCGAGCAGGTGCCGTGGATATCGTCCTCGCTTGCGGAGGATTTCTCGTTCATTCCGAGTCCGAACGGCTCGCGCCCGACGGCGACGATAGCGCCAACGATGCCGCCACCGGCGCCTCCGCCAGCGCCGCCAGCGGTCGCCAACAACCCGCCGGCGCCGCCTCCAGTTCCACCGGCGTCACCGGCGCCGGTAGCTTCGAACAATCCGCCGGCGCCGCCCGCCCCTCCGTCACCGCCGCCGGTGCCGAAGCCGCAGGTGGACGCCGCGTTGCCTCCGCAGCCCCCGCCGGTCAAACCGGCCGAGCCTGCGCCGGCACCGAATGCCGATGGCGGACCAAGCGCGGCCGCGCTGGCTGAGGATCCCACCATCAAGGGCCTGACGGCGAAGATCGCTGCCAACCCCGACGACGTGAATGCGCTGTACCGGCGCGGCCAGGTCTATGCCAGCAAGGGGGCCTATACCCTCGCCATCAAGGATTTCGACGACACGCTGCGGATCAATGCGAAGGACGTCGAGGCCCTGAACAATCGCTGCTGGACCCGCACCGTGGTGGGCGACCTCCAGGGCGCACTCAAGGATTGCAACGAGGCGCTGCGGCTGCGGCCGAATTTCGTCGATGCACTGGATAGCCGCGGGCTGGTGAACCTCAAATCGGGAGCGGTGAAGAACGCCATCGCCGATTTCGACGCCGCCTTGCGGATCAATCCGCGCCTGACCTCCTCGCTCTACGGCCGCGGCGTGGCCAAGCAGCGCAACGGCTCGGCCCAGGAAGGCTCGCTCGACATCGCCAATGCCAAGGCGATGGATCCGAACATCGTGCAGGAATTCGCAAGTTACGGAGTGCGTTGATATTTTTTTGATTCCAGGCAGGCGGCGCCTCGAACCCATGGCGCCCGGCCAAGACTAATCAACGGATGCCGGAGGCCCTGCCGTGGGGCCTGTTGCCGGAATTTGGAACCGCGCGGGCTCGCACAGGAGGGACTGACAATGAGATTGGCTGCAAAGGGACTGACCGCACTCCTCTCCGTCATCACCGTCAGTGCCGCCCTATCGCTGACACTCCCTCCCGCCTTCGCCGGCGACGACGGCAACAGCAAGAACGTCACCGAGGACGAGATTGTCCGTGCCCTGGCACCGCCGCCGAAAAAGCCCCTGACTCGCGGCCTCTCGATCGGCCCGCAGGCGGATCCGGTCCCGAATGCGACGGAAACCAAGCTGATCCAGTCAGTCCGCGGCCGCGCCACCCGTTCGCTCTCCTCGACCGAGCGCGAGGAGATCGCAACCGCCGCCAAGGACAAGCCCAATATCGATCTCGAAATCACCTTCGACTACAACTCGGCCGATATCAGCGCCAAGTCGCTGCCTTCGGTGCAGGCGCTGGGGCGCGCGCTGACCAGCCCCGACCTCAAGGGCTCGACCTTCGTGGTCGCAGGCCACACGGACGCCGCCGGCGGCGAGAGCTATAATCAGGACCTGTCGGAACGCCGGGCGGATTCGATCAAGCGCTATCTCGTCGAGAAGTACAGCATCGCCGCGACCGACCTCGTCACCGTCGGCTATGGCAAGAGCAAGCTGAAGGATCCGAGCCAGCCGATGGCCGAGGTGAACCGCCGCGTGCAGGTCGTCAATATGGAAAACAAGACCACCGCATCGAAGTGACTACGACGTGAATCCGTTGAAGTGACAAGTGCTGATGTGGTGTAAACTATTGGTCCCAGCGCGCGTCCCGCAGCCCTGCGGGACGCCGCTTCGTTTCAGGGATTCGTTCCCGACAACCTCGAGCCAGGCCAGGATGATCCGGCGATGAACATCTCCGAATATCTCAAGCCTGCGGGAACCGTGGCGTTCATCCTTGCGCTCGGCGTCGGCTATTACTGGTTCGAGCATCGGCATCGCCCTGAAGCGAAGGAAACGCCGGGCGAGGCGCTCGTCATCGTGACGAAGTCGACCAATGCCTGCTTCTCCGACCTCGTGCGAGTGACCGGCTTCTTCGTGCCGAGGCGCGAGGCCGTGGTCATGGCCGACCAGGAGGGATCGAAGGTCACCGACCTGTTCGTCACCGAGGGCACCATCGTCACCGAGAACCAGGAGCTGGCGCGCCTCACGGCGCCGCCGCAGATTCCGGGCCAGCCGCAACGGCCGGGGCCTCAGGGTCCGATTTCGCTGAAAGCGCCCGCGCCGGGTCTCATCACGGAAGTGCGCACCGTCGTGGGTGCCCCGGCCTCACCCCAGGCTGGACCGATGTTCCGCATCGCCGTCAACAACGAGATCGAGCTGGATGCGCAGGTCCCGGCCGTGCACATGCCGAAGCTCAGCACCGGCGCGACGGTGCGGATCAGCCGGGACGATGCCGCCGATCTGATCGGCCGGGTCCGCCTGGTCGCGCCCGAAATCGATCGCGCCACCCAGCTCGGCCGCGTCCGCATCAGCGTGACCAATAACCCCTCGCTGAAGGTCGGCGTGTTTGCCCGCGCCTCCATCGACGCCAAGCGAAGCTGCGGCGTCGCGGTTCCCAAGACCGCGATCGACCATCTCACCGTCCAGGTGGTCAAAGGCAATGTCGTCGAGACGCGAAGGGTGCGCGTCGGGCTGACATCGGACAGCCAGACGGAAATCCTCGAAGGGGTCGAGGTCGGCGAGATCGTCGTCGCCGACGCCGGCTCTTCGCTGCATGACGGCGACCAGATCAAGACCATGTTCGCCGATGAACTCGATCGCACGCGGGTACGCTAATGGCTCTCAATATCTCGGCATGGTCGATCCGCAATCCGCTGCCGTCGGTGGTGTTCTCGATCATCCTCTTGATCCTCGGCTGGACCTCCTTCACCAAGCTCGCCATCACCCGGCTGCCTTCGGCGGATATTCCGGTGATCTCGGTCGCTGTCTCGCAATTCGGCGCCGCGCCGGCGGAGCTCGAATCGCAGGTCACCAAGACGGTTGAAGACGCCGTCTCCGGCGTCGAGGGCGTCAGGCACATCACCTCCTCGATCACCGACGGCGTGTCGATCACCACCATCCAGTTCGCGCTGGAGACCAACACCGATCGCGCGCTCAACGACGTCAAGGATGCGGTGACGCGCGTGCGCTCGAACCTGCCGCAGAACGTCACCGAGCCGCTGATCCAGCGCGTCGACGTGATCGGTCTGCCGATCGTGACCTATGCGGCGATCTCGCCCGGCAAGACGCCGGAGCAGCTTTCTTACTTCGTCGACGACGTGGTCAAGCGCGCGCTGCAAGGTGTGCGCGGCGTCGCCCAAGTCGAGCGCATCGGCGGTGTCGAGCGCGAGATCCTGGTCTCGCTCGATCCCGATCGCCTGCAGGCGATGGGGCTGACGGCCGTCAACGTCAGCCAGAGCCTGCGCGGCACCAATGTCGACGTTGCCGGCGGCCGCGCCGAGATCGGCAAGAACGACCAGGCGATCCGGACGCTGGCCGGCGCCAAGACGCTCAGCGACCTCGCCGGAACCATGGTTCCGCTGTTCGGCGGCGGCGAGGTCCGGCTCGACGATCTCGGCACCGTGACCGACACGATCGCCGATCGCCGCACCTTCGCCCGCTTCAACGGCGAGCCGGTCGTTGCGCTCGGCATCAAGCGCTCCAAGGGCGCCAGCGACGTAAAGGTCGCCGAGGCCGTGCAGAAGCGCATCGACGCGCTCAAGGCCGCCTATCCCGATGTCGACCTCAAGCTGATCGACACCTCGGTCGAATACACCAACGGCAACTACGAAGCGGCGATCTCGACCTTGTTCGAGGGCGCTATCCTCGCCGTCGTGATCGTGCTGCTGTTCCTGCGCGACCTGCGCGCCACCATCATTGCCGCGGTCTCGCTGCCGCTGTCGATTTTCCCGGCCTTCTGGGCGATGGACATCCTCGGCTTCTCGCTCAACCTCGTCAGCTTCCTCGCCATCACGCTGTCGACGGGTATCCTGGTCGACGACGCCATCGTCGAGATCGAGAACATCGTGCGGCACATGAACATGGGCAAATCGCCCTACCGTGCCGCACTGGAAGCCGCCGACGAGATCGGCCTCGCCGTGATCGCGATCTCGCTGACCATCATCGCGATCTTCGCGCCCGCAAGCTTCATGTCTGGTATCGCCGGACAGTTCTTCAAACAGTTCGGCATCACCGTCTCGGTGCAGGTGTTCTTCTCGCTGCTCGCCGCACGCTTCGTCACGCCGATGCTGGCGGCCTATTTCCTCAAGCACGGCCATCACGAAGAGCCGCCGCCCGGCCGCATCCTGCGGACCTATCACAGCCTCGTCTCGTGGTCGGTGAAGCACTATTTCATCACCGTGCTGATCGGCTTCGGCATCTTCGCGGCCTCGATCTGGAGTATCACGCTGCTGCCGCAGGGCTTCCTGCCGGCGCAGGACAGCGCCCGTTCCCTGCTCGCCCTCGAACTGCCTCCGGGCACGCAACTCGCCTATACCGAGAAAGTCACCGAGGACATCGTCGCGCGCCTGCGCCAGCGGCCCGAAGTGAAGAGCATCTTCGTCGACGGCGGCCGCGTTCCACCGGGCACGCAGGAGGTCCGGCGCGCCTCCCTGATCATCAATTACACACCCAAGAACGACCGCAAGATCACCCAGCGCGAGCTCGAATTTTCGATCAGCCAGGAGCTGGAGAACGTTCCCGATATCCGTTTCTGGTTCCTGGACGAGAACGGCCTGCGCGCGATCTCGCTGGTCGTGACCGGTGTCGACCCCAACATCGTCAACAACGTCGCCAGCGAGCTCGCGACGCAGATGAAGCGGATTCCGACCATCTCCGACGTCATCTCGGAAACCTCGCTGGAACGTCCCGAGCTGCGCATCGAGCCGCGCGCCGATCTCGCCGCGCGGCTCGGCGTCTCGACCGAAAGCCTGTCGCAGACCATCCGTGTCGCGACCATCGGCGACGTCGGGCCGGCGCTCGCCAAGTTCGACGTCGGCGACCGCCTGGTGCCGATCCGCGTGCAGCTCGAGGATGCCGCCCGCGGCAATCTCAAGACGCTCGAGCAGCTACGCGTGCCGCTCGGGGAGCACGGCGAGAAGGGCGGCGTGCCGCTCGCCGTCATCGCCGATGTCAAGCTCGATCAGGGCCCGACCAGCATCAACCGTTACGATCGCGAGCGGCAGGCCACCGTCGCCGCCGACCTCGTCGGCTCCGCGGCGCTCGGCGATGCCACCAAGAAGATCTACGAACTGCCCGTCATGAAGAGCCTGCCGAAGGGCGTTAAGGTCTCCCCCTCGGGCGACGCCGAAAGCCTCAACGAGCTCTCCGACGGCTTCGCCACGGCGATCACGGCCGGCCTGATGATGGTCTATGCGGTGCTGGTGCTGCTGTTCGGCACCTTCCTGCAGCCGATCACCATCCTGTTCTCGTTGCCGCTCTCGATCGGCGGCGCGATTGCAGCGCTGCTCGTCACCGGCAAGCAGCTCACGACGCCGGTGTGGATCGGCATCCTGATGCTGATGGGCATCGTCACCAAGAACGCGATCATGCTGGTGGAGTTCGCGATCGAGGCGATCCGCGACGGCAAGCCACGCGACGAGGCGATGATCGACGCCGGCATGAAACGCGCCCGCCCGATCGTAATGACCACGATCGCGATGGCCGCCGGCATGATGCCGAGCGCGCTCGCGGTCGGCGCCGGCGGCGAGTTCCGTTCGCCGATGGCGCTCGCGGTGATCGGCGGTCTGATCTTCTCGACCATCCTGTCGCTGGTGTTCGTGCCCGCGATGTTCATGGTGATGGACGATGTCGGCGCGCTGATCTGGCGCTTCGGCAAGCGGCTGATCGTGCACAGTGCGGATGCAGAGACGGACGACCATCACGGCGCCGCGCCGGCGGAAGCGCCGCCGATGCCGAAGAGCATGGTCCATCCGGCGGCGGAGTAGAACTCAGCGAGAGCGGAACACGGTTGCCGTGGTGATCCGTATCCCGAATGGCGAAAGAGCTACAGTCGACATTCGGAAGATCGAGGATTACTGCCTAAATCCCTTGCATCCGCATGGCCGACACAAGGCAAGAGTTTTCCGGCACGCACTCGATCTCCAACGGGGCGACGCACAATGGCTTCGCGATGCGCTGCTTGACGCTGCAGCTTCTGGCGATGCGTCCGAGACTACGGCAGATCGCTGGGGCAGCCGCTGGCGAATGGACGTCTTGCTCAGCCGACATCGGAAGCAGGCGCCGGTAAGATCTGCCTGGATCATAAGGGCCGACGACGACCGACCGACATTCGTCACCTGTTGGGTACTATGATGAGCGCGACAAGCGGCGGAAGTAGCCTAGCTGCCCCTACTCGTTCCGCGCGATCGCCGTCAGCTTGGTCATGTTCCTGAGCAGGATCCGCCCGCGCTGGAGATCCAGGATCGCTTCCTTGCGCCAGGCCTGAAGCTGGCGGTTGACGCTCTCGCGGGCGGCGCCGACGAAGACGCCGAGTTGCTCCTGCGAGATGTGCACCTCGGAGCCGAAATCGGCGGCAAGCGCGCAGAGCCGCCGCGCCAGCCGCACCGGCAACGGCTGCAGCATCGACTCTTCCATGCGCTCGCTCTGCCAGCGGATGCGCTGGCACAATAGCGCGATGATCTTGATCGCGACCTTCGGCTCGCGCTCGAGGAAGGCGAGGAAGTCTTCGCGCCGCAGCACGAACAATTCGCTCACCTCGCCCGCGGTCGCATCCGCTGTGCGGCTCTGGCCGTCGAGCACCGCGACTTCGCCGAACAAATCGCCCGGACCCATGAAATTCAGCGTCAGCCGACTGCCGTCGGAGGCGCCTGTCTCGATGCGGACCTGGCCGCGGCGCACCCCGAACAGGGCGTCGCCCGGGTCACCCTTCTGGAACAGCACCTCACCATTCGCCAGATGCTGGGTGTGGCAGAGGTTGGACAAACGCTGGAGTTCGTCCACGCCGAGATCGGCGAACATGGCATTCATTTTCAGAATGACCGCAAATTCGGCCTGCTTGCTCATTTCAACGTCCTTGTGAATTTACTCGTCAATTGCCAGGGCAAATCGCTTGGAAGCATGAACGTCAGAATCGCGTAAAACCGCGCCGGAGAAGTGTGTCATAAGTCACATAACTTTGCAGCACCTCCCGATTATTTTTAGTCGCTTGGAGCGGCTTCCCGTCCCGGGATAAACTCAGGCGCAAAGGACGGGTCATCCGCCGGTTGCGACGCCGCCCGTCCGTGGTTGGAAAGTCGACATGAGAGCAGTGAAATTCGCCGGCGCGGCGGTGGCCGCGATCATCATCGTGATCGTCCTCCTGCTGGTGATCGGGGTTCCCTCGGGCTTTTTGACTGCGACGATCGCCTCGCGGGTCGAGCAGGCGACCGGATATCGGCTGTCGATCGACGGAACCACGAAGATCAGCCTGTGGCCGACGCTGAACGTCACGCTGAACGACCTCACGCTTGCCGATCCCAAAGACCGCAGCGGCATTGCACGCGTGACGATCGACACCGTGCAGGCCGACATGTCGCTCGCAAGCGTGTGGTCGGGTCATCCCGAGATCAGCGAGATCATCGTCAGCCATCCTGTGCTGTACCAGCCGCTGCTGCGTGAGCGCCTGCCCAATACGGATGCATCGCCAAAGCCGCTCGCGCTCGACACGGACGGCGCAACCATCAACCGCGTAAAGATCGTCAATGGCGAAGTCGCATTCTCGCGCGCACGCGATCGCGTCGAAGGCCGCATCAGCGCGATCAACGCGGACATCGTCGCCGGTCAGGACCGCAAGGTCAATATCGCAGGTACCGCGCGCGTTGGCGAACACCCGACCAAGTTCGACATCAAGGCGACCACCCCGGCGCCCCCGATCGAGCGGCAGACCGTCCCGGTGGATTTCGCCGTCGACATGCCCGATGTGCTGAAGTCGCAGCTGGCCGGTCACGCCGAGCTGCGGCTGAGCGGCGCAGTCGTGATGATCAACAGCGTCAACGGCACGCTCGGCGATGGCGCCTTCAACGGTTGGGCTTCGGTCGACACCGCGAGCAAACCGCTGGTGAAGCTCGATCTCGATTTCCAGCGCCTCGCAATCCCGCTGGCGAAATCGCCTGATGGCGCGGCCGGGCAGCCCTGGAGCGATGCGCCGATCGACGTATCCGGGCTCAACTATGTCGACGCGCAGGTCAGGATCTCGGCCAACGAAGCCGTCATCGGTGATGCCCGTCTTGCGCCGCTGGCGCTCGATGCAAAGCTCGCTGGCGGCATCCTGAAGGCTGGCACCGCCAATCTCGGCGCCTATGGTGGCCAGGTGTCGGGCGAGGTGATCCTCGATGCCACTAGCGGCGCGCCGAGCTTTGCCATGCATTCCGACTTGGTCGGCGTGCGCGCGCTGCCGCTGCTCCAGGGCCTCGCCGAATTCGACCGGATCGACGGCAAGCTGCAGGCCAAGCTCGCGCTGCGCAGCGCAGGCACCAGCCAGCGCGCGCTGATGGCGAACATGCAAGGCACCGCCTTCGTCAATTTCCAGGACGGCGCCATCCGCGGCATCAATGTCGCGCAGATGATCCGCTCTCTGACCTCGGGCACGCTGACGGGCTGGCAGGACAACCAGAGCTCCGGCCAGGAGCAGAGCACGGATCTGTCGCAGCTCTCCGCCTCCTTCCGCATCGACAAGGGCCAGGCGGTGACGACCGATCTCAACCTGATCGGCCCGCTGGTGCGCGTCACCGGCGCCGGCACCATCGCGCTCGACACCAAGATGATGGGCTTTCGCGTCGAGCCGAAGCTGGTGATGACGACGGAAGGCCAGGGCCGCACCTCCGAACCTGTCGGCTTCGGCATTCCCGTGATGATCACGGGCGCCTGGTCGCAGCCGAAGATCTATCCTGACATGGCCGGCGTGCTCGACAATCCTGAAGCCGCCTATGCCAAGCTGCGTGAGATGGGCAAGGGCCTGTTCGGCCCCGACGGCGCCGGGCTCGGCAACATCCTGAACAGCTTTGGTCTCGGCGGCGCCGTGCCGGGCGCCGGCGGCAGCGCGGCCAGCAATGCCAATCCGCAAGTCCAGCAGCCGGGGCAAGGGCAGGGTCAGAACAATCTGCTCGGCGGCCAGCTGGGCGAGGCGATCGGCAATCTGATCCAGCAGGGACTCTCGAGTGGCGCCGGAAGCGGCACCGGCCGAAGCCGCAGCCTGCCGGGCAGCCCGACCACACCGGCGCCGCAGGCTTCGCCCGCCCCTCCGACCCAGGATCCGCCTCCGGCGCAGCAGGACAGCCAGCCGATGAACGACGTGATGCGGCAGCTGTTCAATCGGTGATTGGCGGACCAAGGCGTCGAACTCCGCGCGCAGCCATACACCGCCGCCCCGTCCGCTTCTTCATCCGAACGGAGGAGGGAGCCTGCCGGCTGCGACAATTCACCGCCCGGCCGGCCGTTCCAGGCATTCCCCGACGAGTAACCACACCAGCCCGTTCCTCGCCCCCTACCCGTCCAAACACCCAAATTGTGGTAGAAGGGCCATGGGGGCCGTAGGGCCCTTAGCGCCGGCGTCGGTCGCGGCGCGAGAGGATCGGGATGGCGGGAGCGAAAGACAAGACCTGGGTTCTGCGCGAGGGCCTGTTCGCCAAATATGTCGTCTCCCTCGTCGGCCTCGTCGTGTTCGTGCTCGCGGTCAACGGCGCGATGGAGACCTGGATCTCCTATCGCGCCACCAGGACACAGCTGACAGACGGGCTCGAAGACAAGGCGCAGGCCACCGCCCGGCGCATGGAGCAGTCGATCTCCGAGCTCGAGCGCCAGATCAGCTGGGTCACGGCGGCCAGCCAGGACACGCTCGAAAAGCGCCGCACAGGCTATGCCCAGCTGCTGCATCAGGTCGCGGTCGTCACCCAGCTCTACCAGCTCAACGGCGAGGGCCGCGAGGTGCTGCGCGTCTCGCGGCAGTCGACCACGACCGGCGGCAATGCCGACCTCTCCCGCGACATGCGTTTCACCGACACGGTGGCGCGCGGGGTGAGCTACTCGCCGGCTAGTTTCGTCGATGAGAGGCCGGTGATGTCGATCTCGGTGGCCCATTCCGGCTTCAATGCCGGTGTCACCGTGGCCGAGGTCGATCTCAGCTTCCTCTCCGACTACCTGTCGGACAACCAGGTCGGCAAGGCCGCCTTCGCCTATGTTGTCGATCCGCACGGCCGCGTGCTGGCGACATCGTCGAAGGGGCCCGATGTCGGCACGGACGTGTCGAAGCTGCCGCAGGTCGCAGCAGCCATCGCGCCCGGCCGCGAGCCCGACACGTCGGGCACCGACTTCAACGGCCATTCTGTGCTGACAGCCGCGAGCACGGTGCCCAAGCTCGGCTGGACGGTTTTGTTCGAGCAACCGACCACGCAGGCCTTGATGCCGATCCGCGACCAGCTCGTGCGCATCGCGCTTTTGATCGGCATGGGGCTGCTGGTCGCGATCCTCGCCGGCACGCTGCTGGCGCGTCGCATGATCATCCCGATCACCGCGCTGCGCGACGGCGCGCACAAGCTCGGCGAGGGCGACTTCAGCCACCGCATCGACGTGCATACGTCGGACGAGCTGGAAGATCTCGCCGGCCAGTTCAACCGCATGGCCGGCCAGCTCCAGGAGACCTATACGGATCTCGAGACCAAGGTCGAGGCGCGCACCCGCGACCTCGCGCAGTCGATCAACGAGCTGAAGGTGCTGGAAGAGGTCGGCCGCGCGGTCTCGTCCTCGCTCGACCTCAACGCCGTGCTGCCGACGATCGCCGCCCGGGCGCTGGAGATCAGCCATGCCGATGCGGTGCTGATCTACGGCTATGAGGCCGAGCTGCGCCGCTTCAACCTGGTCGAGGCTGACGGCATCGACAAATCGGCCGGGGGCGACCATGTCAGCATCGACGAAGGCGCGAACAATTTGAGCGATGCCGCCAAAAGCGGTGAGCCGATCGCGATCGCCGATCTCGACGATGCCGCCGAGCAGCCGCTGCGCGACGTCGCGGTCGCCGCCGGCTTCCATTCGGTGCTGGTGGTGCCGCTGGTCGATCAGCAGGGCACGCTCGGCGCGCTGGTGGTGCTGCGCCGCTCAAGCGGCGAATTCGAAGGCAGCCTCATCGGCCTGATGCGCACCTTCGCCAACCAGGCCGTGCTGGCGATGCGCAATGCGCGCCTGTTCACCGAGGTCGACCACAAGAGCCACGCGCTGGAGACGGCAAACGAGACCGTGCGCGCCCAGGCCGACCAGCTGCGCGAGCAGACCGAGCAGCTGAAGAACTGGAACAAGTCGCTCGAAGAACGTGTCGCGACCCAGCTCGGCGAGATCGAGCGCATCCGCAAGCTCGAGCGCTTCCTGGCGCCGCAGGTGGCGCAGCTGATCGCGTCCTCCGACAGCCCGGAGGGATTGCTCACCAGTCAGCGCCGCGAAGTCACGGTGGTGTTCTGCGATTTGCGCGGCTTCACCGCCTTCACGGAAGCGACCGAGCCGGAAGAGGCGATGAACGTGCTGCGCGAATATCACGCCGCGCTCGGCAAGCTGATCTTCAAGTACGAAGGCACGCTGGACAAATATGCCGGCGACGGCGTGATGATCCTGTTCAACGCGCCGATCCAGTTCGAGGACCACACCGCGCGCGCCGTGAAGATGGCGGTGGAGATGCGCGACACCATCGGTCCCTTGACCGAGCGCTGGCGCAACCGCGGGCACAGCCTCGGCTTCGGCATCGGCATCGCGCTCGGCTATGCCACGCTCGGCCAGGTCGGCTTCGAGCAGCGGCTGGAATATGCCGCGATCGGCAGCGTCACCAACCTCGCCTCCCGCCTCTGCGCCGAAGCCAAACCCAACCAGATCGTGGTCAGCCGCCGCGTCTACGGCATGGTCGAGCAATGGGTCGAGGCGCGCGCCCTCGACGATCTCCAGCTCAAGGGGTTCAATCATCCCGTGCTGGCGATGGAGATCTTGTCGTGGCGTGATGAGGTCGACAACGTCGTCGACGCGACAGCGGCACGTCGGCGAGGGTAATCATCGCCACGGAAGTCGAAAACAACCCCATGCACAGTAGGTAGGGCTCGGGCGATACAGCGAATTTTCGATGCGACTACGGATTTCGCGAATTTCCCTTTGACGCGTCGGGCAAAACACTGGCATAATGGCATCATCGGGCGTTTGCGCCTGATCTCCCCACGCGCTGATGTGTGTCCGTCGGGTCAACCGATCCCGCGATGACCATGCTGTTGCGATCTGCCTCTCTCACGAACCACATCGCGGCTCACCGCGACTAACCCAGGCTTCAACGACGAGGCGGAGTTCGGATGGGAGACGGCTTGTGGTGTTTGCCTTGCCTTCGCGCGCCTATGATCTGCAGATGCAGGACCGTTCCGCCGATCGCGCACGCGACCATGGCTGGGTCTTCGGCCTGCCGCCGGGCATTGAGAGCGAGCAATGGCCACTCGATCCCGTCACCGGCTATCCGCTGATGCACGGCTTTACGCTTCTGCTGCCGGACGATTATCGCGTGCATGGCGAGGACATCGTCGCGGTGTCGTTCTTCGCGACAGCGCCCGACCACAATGACGGCGGCGCGCCTGACGATCCTGAAATCCGCGAGGCGGTGGCGGCACGCGCCTCACATCCGCGCCTGTCGCGCATGACCGACATTCTCGATTACGAATATGCCGCGATCCTTCTGACCAAAGCCGAATATGACGGCGCATTCGCAACCCCGCCGGCGCCGCTCGCACTTGCGACCGCGGAGCGGCCGCGCTGGCTCGATGTCGGCGCTGCCTGCGCCTTCCACGAATCCGCAGCCCCTTACGCGAAGAAGCTGCTGCCGACGACGCCGCGCGCCGATCTCGCCGAGAACCGCGCCATCGCGCTGACGGCCCGCGCTGAGGATCCCAACGCCGGCAAGGGCCCGCAGGATACGCATGTGAAGCGAGGGCCGCCGACCGGATATCAGCCCTATTATTACTATGTCGACGGCGTCGCGAGCCGCGACAATTTCCGCCTGCACGATTGGGGCAAGGATCACGCGCCGAACCATCTCGGCGGCACCATGCGGCCCTGCCAGGCCGTGCCCGAGATGAGCCCGTTCTACATCGAGTTCGAGGAATATTTCGGCGGCTACAATTTTGGTGGCGGCAATGCGCAGCTCGATTTCAGGGATATGAAGTTCGACTGGGCGTGTGGGTGAGGTTGGCAACAACCGAGCCGGATCTTCCACTGTCATGCCCCGCGAAGGCGGGGCATCCAGTACGCCGCGGCCTTTCGATTCCATCACTGCCGTCTCGGAGTACTGGATCGCCCGCCTTCGCGGGCGATGACAGCGGAGCGTGCGGGTGATCACATCCCCCGCTTCGGCCCCATCGCCTCGAAGGCTGCCTTCTGCTCGTCACTGAGATCCGCTTCGAAATCGTCGAGCGCATCGCTGACGCCGCCCACCGCCTGCTGCATCGTCTGCAGCCGCAGCTTCACGGCGGCGAGGCGAGCTTGCGGTGTCGCTTCCGCCTTCATCGGGCAAGAGCTTAGCGTTTCCAGCGTGCGCAGCGTGGTGTCCTGGAGCACGTCGAGCCGGGCGCTGCCGGTGTCGTCGAGCTTCAGCGTGGACACGATGTCGGCGGCGGGCCATTGCTGCTGCACGAGCTGTTCGTACTGGTGCTGGGCCTGCACATCATAGCGGGGATCGTAGTTCGGATCGCAGGCTTTGGATGCCTGCGGCGCCTGGGCCGCCTGTGCATCCTTGTGCTGGGCGGCTGCAAGCGCGGCGCGGCGTTCGTTCGCGAGGGATTCGAGCTTTGCTTTCTGGCCGTCATCGAGGAGGCCAACGAATTTATCCAGCGGCGCTGCCAGCGCATCCGTGGCCTTGATCATCGCATCCAGCCGCGCCTGCATCACACCGAGGCGTTCCGCGGCGGTCATCGGCGCCTGCGCCGGGCACGAGGTGCGGATGGTGTCGCGCGCTGCGGTCCAGGCAGCGGCGAGTTCATCGAGCGCGGTGCGCTGCATCTCGTTCGGCTGCACGGCGCTCGCGATGCGATCGACAGGCAAGCCACCGGTGTCGCTGCTGTCGCAGACGGCCTCGACGGTCGGGACTCGTCGCGCGCGGCGGCCTTGCGGCGCGGTGTAGGCCGCGAGCTCGGGCGCTGCATAGGGCGCGAAGATCGCGGCATAGATATCGCCATAGCCATAGAGCGAGAGACTGGTCGTGTCGCCGAAGACGATTGCGGTGGTGAGATTGTCATGCGCGAACGGCCAGAACACCGGACCGATCCAGCCATAGCTGCCATCAGGATGACGCCACCAGCCTTGCGGGCGGCGGCCGCCGTGCCAGCCCGATAGCGCAGCCTGCGCCGTGAGCGCGGCGCGCAAGACGTAAGGGTTGGCGGGCCGGCCGCGTTCACCGCCCCTCGGATCCTGAGCGCTCATGGCAGCGGACCGATAGCGGCTACCGCGCACCGCCATGCGCGAATGGCGCAGCCGCGACAGGCCGATGACATGGCCGACGGCAAAGCGGGCAACGCCGAGCGGGCCGCCGCGCAATCCGAATTGCGCATTGGCTGTATCAGGCAGCAGCACTGTCACAATCGCAAGGACCGCGCCGACCAGCGCCAGTCGCAAGTGTGATCTCGACCTGACCACTGAGCTGACCACTGCGTTGTCCTCTCAAACACGCATCTCGTCTCAGGGAGAAGACGCGCCGGGGAACCAAATGTTCCGGGGCGAGACGGGCCAAAGCGTCGCGGATCGAGGGGCGGCAGTGGCGGCGAGCCCAATCGCTCGTCATTCCGGGGCGCGCCCCTCGGCGCGAACCCGGAATCCATCGAGCGACGGTGACGGTAGGACAATGGATTCCGGGTTCGTCGCTTCGCGACGCCCCGGAATGACGACGCCTCACTGCGCCTTTTGCGGCACCAATACGGTCTGGCCGGGATAGATCAGATTCGGATTGCGGATCTTTTCGCGGTTGGCATTGAAGATCACCGCGTAGCGGGCGCCGTCGCCATAGGCCAGACGGCTCAGGGCCCAGAGGCTGTCACCCTTGGAAATCACCCGGCTGCCGCTGGCCTCCGCCGGTGCCGTGTTGAGCACCTCTGCGGGCGAGGCCGCCGCGACAATCGCAGATGTCGCAGGCACCCTCGCCATGGACTTGGGTCTGGACGGACCCATCATCCGCGGCCGAGCCGCGGACCGTTCCGGCGTCGAGGCCAGACGCGGCGCCGGAAGCGATGCGACAACCTCCGGCTTGTCATCAGGTTTTGCTTCTTGCGGCTTTGCCTCGGGCTTCGCGGCCACAGCGACACGCGCAGGCGGCGGTGCGGCTTCAGCAATCGTCACCGGCATGGTGCGGCTGGATTGCGTGACGCTGCCGTCGGGTGCCTTGGCGCGCAGCGCCAGCTCATAGTTGCCGGCGGGAAGCTTTGGCGGCGTCATCACGAACTGGCCCGACGCATCGGCCACCACGCTGTCGAGCGGTTGGCCGTCGCGCAGCAGCTCGACCTTGGCGCCCGGTGCAGCCTGGCCCGCGATCACCGCGGCCTCGCCATGATCGTCGACACGGGCGACATCGAAGCGGGGGCCGGTGTCTGCAACAGGCGGCTGCGGCTTGGCCGGAGCGACATCCGCCAGCGCGGCGATCTGCTTCTGGGTCTCGGCCAGCGCGCCCGCCTTCGGCGCCTCGGTCGTCGCCGGCGAGGCGGACGGCGCGGGGGCGACCGTGGCGAGCTTCGGCACTTCGGCCTTCGGTTGTGGTTTGGGTTCGATCTTGGATTCGGTCTTGGGTTCGGTCTTGGCCTCAACCTTTGGTTCGACCTTGGCCTCGGCCTTGGGTTCGACCTTGGGCCGGATTTTCACCTCGGGCTTGCTCTCGGGCTTGCTCTCGGGCTTTGCGACCGCGGCCATTTCGGTCTTCGTCCCACCCGGCAGCATGTGGCGCAGCTCGGTCGGGCCGATCACCAGCACGGTGCCGCCCACGGCAAGCAGACAGAACGCAATGAAGGCCTTGGATGCGGTGATCATCAGTCCTCAAACCTTGATCAAAAATCTCTGGGTCGCAAATCAGCCCCGGCAAATTGCGCCGTTTTGGCTGCGGCAGCAAGACGTTCGAAGGGATGAACCGCGCCGGCCCTGTCCGCGTCAAACCAGCGAGGCCGCATCAAGCCCATTTTTTAACGGCCATTTTCCTGGGAATTTCACCATGACCGCATTTTGCCGCGCCGCGCCATGGCTGGCGCTTGCCCTTACACTCGCCGCAGCTCCCGCGGCTGCCGCCTCCGGCCCGCCGCCGGGGTTCGTTCTCACCGACGATGCCGACCTCGCCTTCACCTCGCCCGACGGCGCCACCAAGCTCGAGCAGTACACCAAGGACCCCGGCACTTTTGACGTCAAACGGCAGGTCTGGGCCCGTCGCGGCGATCAGATGACCGAGCTGAAGCCGGAGCAGGGCTATGGCGCCGGCTTCCGCTTCACCGCAGATTCGCAATGGCTGGTGCGGATGCAGAAGACCGGTTCAGGCGAGCAGGACCTGTTTCTCTATCATGCCGAGAACGGCACCTTTGTCAGTGCGACCAGGACAAAATCGCTCAGCGATCTCGCCTGGGCCTATTTCTACGGCCGGCCGGAGACGAAGACGTTTGCCAAGCTCGACTTCCACATCTCGGCCAATCTGTTGAAGGGGACCGAAGAGGCCTATCACTGGCTCGGCGTGGATTGGCCCAACAACCGCTATCTCGTGATCAGCCTCGCCGGCCAATACGACAAGCATCCGAAAAACACCGTCATGAAGGGACTGGGCGGCTGGCAATGCCGCTATGACCTGAAGACCGGCAAATTCGACGTGCCGCCGATGTTCGCCAAGGAGAATGCGGAAGCGCTGAAATGGGAAGTGAAGCGGGAGTGATAAGCAGCTCCAGAACCGCCCCGCGTTTTGGAGTTCCCAATAGCCGTGCCAACCCCCTGATTTTGTTCCAGTTCACACTTCGCTAACCCACAATGGTAACGGGGTCTTGGCGTTTTTGGCGCATTCTGCATCCCAGGGGAGGGCAGGATGGGCGCATCAATCCGATGGACCGCGCGATTGCGCGTGCTGCTTCGCCAGTGGCGCGGCGCGCCGCTGACGTGGTTGATCGTCGGCGGCTTCGTGCTCATGGCCGCGACCGCCATCGGCACCGGGCTCACCGTCGACCGCTTCCGGCAGAACGCCATCGAGAGTGGTCGCGACAGCCTTGAAAGCTCCGTCCGCCTGCTGGCCCGTCATTTCGATCGCGAGTTCGCGGATTTCGCGGTCCTCCAGAAGAGCATCATCGCGGAACTCGAAAGCCACGGCATCGCTTCCCCCGAACTGTTCCGCAGCGAGATGGCGACGCTCGCCATGCATGAGGTGCTGCGCGCCAAGGCGAGCGGCTGGTCCGACATTGCCGGCGCCAATGTGTTCGATGCCGAAGGGCGGCTGATCAACTCGTCGAAACGCTGGCCCGTCGCCGATATTTCGGTGTCCGATCGCAACTATTTTATCAGGCTCAAGAACGATGCGATCGCCCAGGAAGAGGTCGAGGTCGTGCCCGGCCGGTTGGGCAAGGGTCCGGCGATCGTGCTGGCGCGACGCGTGTCAGGTCCGCACGGTGAATTCCTCGGCATCGTCACGCGCGCGATCGCGCCGGAGCAGATCGAATCCTTCTTCGCCTCAACCGGGCTCGGCGAGGATTCCTCGGTCGCGATGTACCACCAGAGCGGCCAGCTCTTCGCGCGCATTCCGCATGTCGACGCGATGATCGGGCAAAATTATCGCATCGGCTCGGCGGAGCAGAAGGCCGTGTTCGATCGCACCTCCGTCTCGACGAAGCTCACCAGCCCGATCGACGGCAAGGACCGCATTGTGGCCTCCCGCCTGCTGACCGGCGAGCCGCTCGTGATCATCGCCACCAGGTCGCTGGATGCAGCGCTCGCCACCTGGCGCACACAAACTAAGTTCTTCGTCACCGTCGCCGTGCTGTCGATCGGCTTGCTCGTGCTCACCCTGTTCCTGATCTTCCGCCAGGTGACCAACCGAGTCTCGCTGGAGAAGCAGCGGCTCGACACCGCCATGAACACGATGACGCAGGGCCTCTTGATGTTCGACCAGGACGAGCGGCTCATCGTCTGCAACCGCCGCTACATCGACATGTACGGGCTCTCGACCGCGGTGGTGAAGCCCGGCGTCAATTTCCGCGACGTGATCCAGCATCGCGCCGACACCGGCTCGTTCGACGGGGACGTCGACGCCTATTGCGACAGGATCCTGAGCCAGGTCGGACTGACGCAGAGCCGCATCGTCGAGACCTCCGATGGCCGCCTGATCGAAATCAAGAACCAGCCCAGCGCGGCCGGCGGCTGGCTCGCCACCCATGACGACGTCACCGAGCGCATCCGCGCCGACGAGCGCATCGCGCATATGGCGCATTACGATGCGCTGACCGACCTTCCCAACCGCGTGCTAATGCGCGGTCATCTCGAGCGCCGCGTGGCGGAGCTTGCCCAAGGCAAGCCGTTTGCAATCCTCTATATCGACGTCGACGAGTTCAAGGGCGTCAACGATTCACTGGGCCACGAGGTCGGCGACGAATTGCTGCGTCAGGTCGCGAACCGCCTGCGCGCCTGCGTCAGCGGCAACGATCTGGTGGCACGTCTCGGCGGCGACGAATTTGCTATCATCAAGGCCGGGACCTGCGACCAGGCGGAGCTGGCGATGCTGGCCGAACAGATCCTGGCATCGCTGCGCATGCCGGTCGATTGCAAGGGCCAGGAGATAGCGTCCGACGCCAGCATCGGCATCGCGATCGCGCCCGACCACGGCGACGTCATCGACGACCTGCTCAAGCGCGCAGATCTCGCAATGTATGCGGCGAAGTCAGAGGGACGCGGCACCTTCCGCATCTTCGTGGGCGAATACGACGCCAAGGCGCGGCAGCGCCGCCAGCTCGAGCTCGATTTGCGCCAGGCGCTGGCCCGCCGCGAGTTCGAGGTGCATTACCAGCCGCTGGTCGATCTCTCCGCCAATGTCGTCACCGGCTGCGAGGCGCTGCTCCGCTGGCGCCATCCGGAGCGCGGCATGGTCTCGCCTGCGGACTTCATCCCGGTCGCCGAGGACACCGGCATGATCGGCGAGATCGGCGAATGGGTCTTGAGGCAAGCCTGTCTTGAGGCGGCAAGCTGGCCCGGCGACATCCACATCGCGGTCAACGTCTCGCCGGTGCAGTTCCGCTCCAAGACGCTGGCGCTGAAGGTTGCGGCTGCGCTCGCCGAGTCGGGCCTGGCGCCGGGACGGCTCGAGCTCGAGATCACCGAGACCGTGCTGATCCGCGACGACGAGGAGGCGCTGACCATCCTGCAGCAGCTGCGCGAGCTCGGCGTGCGCATCGCGCTCGACGATTTCGGCACCGGCTATTCGTCGCTGAGCTATCTGCACCGCTTCCCCTTCGACAAGATCAAGATCGACCGCAGCTTCATCAGCGATATCGGCGAACCTGAGGATTCCTCGCCGATCGTGCAGGCCGTGGTGCACATGGCCGCCGCCCGCCACATGGCAACGACCGCCGAAGGCGTCGAGACCGAAGCCCAGCGCGAGGTGCTGCGCCAGCTCGGCTGCAGCCAGATGCAGGGCTGGCTGTTCAGCCCCGCCGTGCCGGCGGCAAAACTGAAGCAGCTGTTGTCGAAGCAGGCGGCTGCGGCCTGAGAGTTTTTCCTCCGCGCCTTGCATTTGCACGGAGGTCCCATATCTCATCGGCATGATGAAGCTCACACGCATTCAGGACCACGCCATTCAGGCGCTCATGGCCGGTATCGTCGGCGCCGAGACGTTCGATCACGTCTTCGCGGGTATTCGCTTCGATGAAATCGAGGGCACGATGCTCTACGCCTTCGCCAGGAACGAGGACGTCGCCTCCGACATCGAGGACAGCTATTCGCCGCTCATCGCCGCCGTCGCCTCGCGGGTGCTGAACAAGCAGGTCGATGTCGTCGTCGTGATGCCCAAGGTCCTGCAGTAAGGTTTTGCAATAGCGTCTTGACGCAACCCACCGCCTGCGTGGGCGGGGCGTGACCTCGCGATATTTCCGCGTTACCCTCTTGGGGCAAGAACAAGAGGAAACGCCAATCGTGTACGACTACATTATCGTGGGCGGCGGCTCGGCAGGGTCCGTGCTGGCCCACCGGCTCTCCGCCAGGAGCGCCAACAAGGTCCTGCTGTGCGAAGCCGGGCAGGACACACCACCCGGCAACGAGCCCGCCGAAATCAGGGACAGCTATCCGGGCACGGCCTATTTCGATCCGCGCTTTCACTGGACCGAGCTCAAGGTCACGACCGAGGTCGTCAGCCACAACAATCCGAACGAAGCGCGTCCGCCTTTGCGCAAATACGAGCAGGCGCGCGTGCTTGGCGGCGGCTCGTCCATCAACGGCCAGATGGCCAATCGCGGCGCGCCGACCGATTATGACGAGTGGCAGGCGCGTGGCGCGGAAGGGTGGGCGTGGGACGACGTGCTGCCCTTCTTCAAGAAGGTGGAGCGCGATCTCGATTTCGACGGACCCTATCACGGCAAGGACGGAAGGATTCCGGTGCGCCGCATTCCACGCGAGCACTGGACGAAGCATTCGCAGGCGTTCGCCGACGCCTTCGATCAAGCCGGCCATCCCTACGTGGCCGACCAGAACGGCGAGTTCGTCGACGGCTATTTTGCGGTGACGCATTCCAACCAGGCCGAGCAGCGCGTCTCGGCCGCGATGGGCTATCTCGATCGCGACACCCGCAAGCGCACCAATCTCACGATCTCCACCAACACGCAGGTGAGAGAGCTGATCTTCGAAGGCACGCAATGCGTCGGCGTGAAAGCAGTGATCGACGGACGCGAGCAGGAATTCCGGGGACGCGAGATCATCCTCTCTTCCGGCGCGATCCATTCGCCGGCGCATCTCTTGCGCGCCGGCATCGGTCCGGTCGGCCACCTCAAGGACATGGGCATTCCGGTGCTGATGGGGCTCGCCGGCGTCGGCCAGCGCCTGATGGACCATCCCTCGATCTCTCTGTCGTCCTTTGTCCGCCGCGGCGCGCGCATGAACGAGCATACAAGGCGGCATATGCAGCTTGGCCTGCGTTACTCGTCAGGACTTGAAGGCGTGCCGAAGGGCGACATGTTCGTCGTCGTGCTCTCCAAATCGGCCTGGCACGCGGTCGGCGCGCAGATCGGCTCGCTGCTCACCTTCGTCAACAAGACCTATTCCGAGACGGGGCAGGTGAAGCTCGCCTCGCGCGAGCCCACGGCTGAGCCGATCGTCGAGTTCAATCTCTTGTCCGACCGGCGTGACCTCGACCGCCTGATGAGCGGCTTCCGCAAGATGGCCGCCATTCAGATGAGCGATATCGTAAAGAAGGTGACGGACAAGCCGTTCCCGGCCGCCTATACCGACAAGGTGCGCAAGATCGGCGTGGTCAACACCCAGAACAAGATCCTGACCAGGATCGCCGCGACCATGATGGATGGGCCGGCGGCGCTGCGCCACTATCTGATCGACAATTTCGTGGTCGAGGGCTTTACCTTCGATGACGTGATCAACAATGACGAGGCGCTGGAAGCTTTCGTGCGCAAGGCCACCATCGGCGTGTGGCACGCCTCCTGCTCATGCCGGATGGGCCGGGCCGACGATCCGATGGCCGTCGTCGACACGCAAGGCCGGGTCAAGGGCATTCAGGGCCTGCGCGTCGTCGACGCCTCGATCTTCCCGGTGGTGCCGTGCGCCAACACCAATTTCCCGGTGCTGATGTCGGCGGAGAAGATCGCGGCTGCGATGATGCAGTGACGTGCCGCGTACTACTGGACCTCGGCGATCTTCGGTCCGGATGATTGCATCTGGGCAGCGGTTGCCGGAAGCACGATCACTTTCGCTCCGACTTTCACCCGCTCGTAGAGGTCCACGACGTCATCATTGGTCAACCGGATACAGCCGGACGAGACCCGCTTGCCGATCGTATCGGGCTTGTTGGTGCCGTGGATCCTGAATTCGGTCTCGCCGAGATACATCGCCCGAGCGCCAAGCGGGTTGCCGGGACCGCCTGCCATGAACCGCGGCAGATAAGGCTGGCGCACAAGCATCTCCGTAGGTGGACGCCAATCCGGCCATTCCGTCTTGCGGGCCACCGTCTGTTCGCCGGACCATGTGAAGCCTTCACGGCCAACACCGATGCCGTAGCGCAGCGCCTGCGTGTCGTTCAGGACGAAATAGAGGAATGTGTTCTTGGTATCGACGATCACAGTGCCCGGCGTCTGGTGGCTGGCGTAGTCAACCACCTGCCGAACAAAGGCTCCGGGACCCTCAGCGGCTTTTGGTGGCTCGACCAGTGGCGCCGGGGCTGGAGCTGGAATCGGCGCCGGAGCTGGCACCGAGACATGAGCTGGTGTTGCCACGTAAACCGGAGACGACGACGCCTGGGCCTGGTGCGGCGACGGCTTCTGTTGCGATTGCACACCCGCCGGGCGAGACAGCAAACTGTAGCCCACGATGGCGACGGCTACGGCGCCAATTGCAACTCTCGCGGCCTTTGGTAGTGCGAGCGTCTCCGCTTTTCCACGTTTGGCCCGCTTACCCATTACTTTCCCCGGATCAGTTGTCAGGGAGAGGTACCCAGCAAAATTTAAGAAACTTCAAAGCGATTTGGCCTCAGCGCGGGAACCGTTAACGGTGGTTAACCGCGGCTGAGCTTGGGCACGGCGAGCGTGGACGAAGCGTCCTACGCCGCCCGGAGATCGCCGACAAAGCGGTCGACGTCGCGCTTGAGATCATCAGACAGGCGCGCCAGCATCTTGGCGGAATCGAGCACTTCGCCGGCGGCGGCGCCGGTCTGCCCGGCCGCCTGCGAGACGCCCGAGATATGCCGCGAGACGTCGTTGGTGCCTTGCGAGGCCTGCTGCACGTTGCGCGCGATCTCGCGCGTCGCGGCGCCCTGCTCCTCGACAGCCGCCGCGATCGCGGCTGCGATCTCGTTGACGCGCTGGATGGTGGTGCCGATCGACTGGATCGCCGTCACCGACAATTTGGTGGCGCCCTGGATCGCGGCGACCTGGCCGGTGATTTCCTCCGTCGCCTTCGCGGTCTGCGTGGCGAGGTTCTTCACTTCCGATGCGACCACCGCAAAGCCGCGACCGGCTTCGCCGGCGCGCGCGGCCTCGATGGTGGCGTTGAGCGCCAGCAAATTGGTCTGCTCGGCAATGCCCGTGATCAGCGCGACGACATCGCCGATGCGTTGGGCGGCATCGGCCAGCGCCTGCACCTCGGTGTTGGTGCGATCGGCTTCGCTGGCAGCGGCGCCGGCTATGCTGGAGGATTCCGCGACCTGGCGGCTGATCTCGCTGATCGAAGCCGACAGCTCTTCCGTCGCCGCAGCCACCGTCTGCACGTTGGAGGAGGCATCGCCCGACAGGGTCGCGACCGAGGCCGCCTGGGACGAGCCCTGCTCGGCGGTCGAGGACATCGACTGCGCCGTGGCATTCAGCTCGCCCGAGGCCGAGGCCAGTGTGTGCAGCGATTCCGTGACAGTCTTTTCGAACTGCTCGATCAGCCCGTCGATGGTAAACTGGCGACGCTCCTTCTTGGCCTGCTCGGCGGCCTTTTCCTCGCCGAGGCGGTCGCCCGCGATCATGTTCTCCTTGAACACCGACACGGCGCGCGACATTTCGCCGATCTCATCGCCGCGCTCGATGCCTGCGAGCTCGATCGCATAGTCGCGCTCGGCGAGCTTGCGCATCGCCTGCGTCAGCTTCCGGATCGGCGTGCTGACGCGGCTTTGAACCAGGATGAAGCCGAACACCGTGATGGCGAGCGCGACCAGCATCATCGCGCCGTTGAAGACGAGGCTCCATATCGCAGCCGTCTTCTGCTGTCCGGCACGGGCGACCATTTCGGCCAGCGCCGCCTGACCGGCCTCGACATAGAAATTGAGAATGGCGGTGTTGAGCTTGGCAAGCTCGACGCCCTTGATGTCGATGGTCTGGTTGTTGCTCAGCGCCTTGATGAGGCCCTGCTGGCGCTCGACCATGGCAACCGCATCGCCCGCCTTCGATCGCGCGATCACGTCAGTGAGGCTTGCGGGGGCGTCAGTGCGGCTGGCGGTATCCCGCACCTGGCTCCAGGCCTGCTTGGCGCGGCCGGCATCCTCAGCCGCCCCGACGATGTCGGCGGCGGTCCAGGGCTTTGCAGCGGCACCCGCTGCCTCGAGACGGATCGCGATGAGGCCGCCGAAATTGCGCGCGGCCCAGGCCGACTGCTTGACGCCGAGGAGATGATCGACCACGGGGTCGGTGAGCTTGAGCGCATTCTCCAGCTCAATGGTGAGCGCGAGGATGGCGTCGAGATAGTCCTGCGCCGTCTTCCTGAATTCGTCGGCTGCCTTGGTGTCGCGCGCAGCTTTGGGCTGGTGGATCAGAGATTCGGCCTTGGTTCGCAGCGGCATCAGCGCATCATGGAGCGCAACGAACTTGCCCATGACCCCGGCAAGGCGGGAATCGGCCACGCCGTTGAGCCGTTCGAGCACGCTCTTGTAGGCCGTTTCAGACGATTGCCGGTTGGATGCGATCCGGTCATCGGCAGCGGCATTGGCCGGCTCTTCCGCGACCAGCGCCGACAGGAAAGTGCCGCGCTCGATCCGGAAACCGAGCAGGGCCGTGAAGAGCTGCTGGTCAGTGCCGGCATAGCGCTCGACCTTCTGCGCCGCGCCGTTGCGCTCAACCGCACCGAGCAGCCCGGTTGCGAGCTGCCCGACCAGGAACAGGCCGAGGACGCCGATGATGGCGCCGAGAACAGAACGAATGGAAGGATTGCCGAACAATGCCATAGGGAGCGCCGGGTCTCTGAATCGGAAAAAGATGCAGAAAAGTACCGCGCTGCCCCTAAGATTTGGTTCA
Source organism: Bradyrhizobium zhengyangense (assembly GCF_022012555.1). NCBI lineage: Bacteria > Pseudomonadati > Pseudomonadota > Alphaproteobacteria > Hyphomicrobiales > Nitrobacteraceae > Bradyrhizobium > Bradyrhizobium zhengyangense. The sequence goes on from NZ_JAKLTZ010000006.1 coordinate 511,094, forward strand.
CCAAGGGCGTCCACGCGCGAGGCGAGTCGAATGGCACCCGCGCAGATGGATGTTTCAGACCGTCGTCAGGCTATTGCGCCTGGACTGTCACTGTCGTCCGGCGCGGATCTCGGCGAACTCGGCGTCCGGGTGGGTCACGATCGTGGTGAACATGATGCCGCTGATGATCAGCGACCAGGCGGTGTCCCAATAGATCCAAAACACTTCCAGCCTCCGTTTTGCCAGCCTCCGTTATGTCCTCGGCTTGCGGGACCGGGGTAACGGCGCGAAGGGACTGCCGTTCCCTGACGATTCGCGTGGCCGGGGCCTGCGACTTAAGCAATAGCAGGCAAAGCTTAGCGCTTTCGTGTGTTGGTCGGCGAGACCTTGCGGCCGGTTTGATCGGTGTGGCGCTTTGCCACGACATCTTCATCGTGCCCGCCTTCGCGCGGACGCGACGGCGGCTTGGGCTGGCCAGCTTGGCCGCCGTGCTTGCCGCCCATGTCGGGCTTGCCTTCGAGGTCGTTTTCGCGGGGCATGCCGGATCAATGCACACCGCCGGCAATGGTTCGTAATTTTGCTCGCGCGCCATGTGGCTGTGAACGAGTTCACAGCCGGGTCGCTTTTTGCGGTGCACGATGGCCAGCGTGCACCGATCCTTCGACCCGACGGATTTGGCCTGATGCGGAAGCAACTCGTCGCCTGGACCATCCTGACCTCCGCCATTGTGGCGATCGCCGTGTGGAGCGTGCTCGGGCCGCCCGACCATGTGGCCGGCCCGCATCTGCCCTCGCGCGACCTGACGGCGTCGGTGCGCTAGCGGCGGGAAGAGGAAACGATACAATTTAGGCATCGATCAATCCCATCTGGATTTTGGTGCCGGGCAATACGAGCCGCTATCCTCTGCCGCAAAACAACAACGCCACACCGGCAGGAGGACGCCCTTGATCAAACCAACACGCCAAATCACATCGAAATCGCCGCGCGCTGCGATCGCCACCACTCTTGTCACCTCTCTTGCCCTCGTCTTGGGAGCCCGTGCCGGCATGGCCGAAACTTTCGCCTATGTCGGCAATGCCGACAGCAACGACATCAGCGTGTTCAAGATCGCCGAGAACGGCGAGATGACGCCGGTGCAGACCGCCGCCTTCGCGGGCGTCGAAAAGCCCGGCGCCTCGACGCCGCTCGCGATCACGCCCGACCATCGCGTGCTGATCGCGGGCGTCCGTTCGCAGCCGTTCCAGGCCGTGAGCTTTGCGATCGACCAGAAGACGGGCCAGCTCAGCCATATCGGCAACGGGCCGCTTGCCGACAGCATGGCCAACATCGCCATCGACCGCGGCGGCAAGGTGTTGTTCAGCGCTTCCTATGGTGGCAACAAGGTCGCGCTGAATCCGCTTGCCGCGAACGGCGTCGTCGGCGAGCCGAAGCAGGTGATCCCGACCGGACTGAACGCGCATGCCTTCCTGCCCTCGCCCGACAACCGTTTTGTGTTCGCGACCAATCTCGGTTCGGACCAGGTTCTGCGCTTTGCGTTCGATGCCAGCGCCGGCACGCTGACGCCGAGCGATCAGCCTGCTGTCAAAACGCCGGAGAAATCCGGGCCGCGGCACTTCGTGTTCCACCCTGATGGTAGGTTCGTCTATCTCATCCACGAGCTGAACGGCGACGTCGCGGCGTACGGCTATGAAGCCAAGAGCGGGGCCTGGAGCGAGATCCAGCGCACGACCACGCTGCCGGAAGGTTTCACCGGAAAGGACTCTGGTCAAAAGCCCTGGGCCGCCGACATTCACATCACCCCTGATGGCCGCTTCCTCTACGCCTCCGAGCGCACCACCAACACGCTCACCGCCTACAAGGTGGATGGAACGAGCGGGAAGCTGACCACGGTCGGCAGCGTGCCGACCGAGAAGCAGCCGCGCGGCTTCAACATCGATCCGACCGGCCGCTACCTCGCCGCGGTCGGCGAGCTCTCGGACGGCATGACGGTCTACGCCATCGATCAGGCCAGCGGCGCGCTCAGCAAGCTGAAGTCCTACACCACCGGCAAGAAGCCGAACTGGGTGGAGTTTTTGGCGTTGAAGTGAGCGGGCTTTCTGGCCCTCCCCTGGAGGGCAGGGGAATCGCGAACCTCTTCGCTCGTGCAGCGACTAATTCAACAGGCGGCATCGCGCCGCCTGCGCTGCGGCATTTCTCATCCAGTCAGCCCATGGCCCGCCGCCATCGCTTCTGCTATCGATGAAGGCCTCATCGCCTAGAGCCTTGCGGCCAACCGGAATGACCGATGCGTTCATTGCCTGCGCGTTCCCTGTCCCAGACTTTCATTGCCCTTGCCGGACTGGCGCTGCTCTCCGCCCAGCCCGTGCGCGCGGCTGATGACGACGCGCCCAAGGGGCCGGCGGTCACCGTGTTGAAGGCGGCCAAATCCTGTTTCTCCGACATCGTCGAGGCCACCGGCTCGATCATCGCGCGCGAGGAGACCTCGGTTCGGCCCGAGCGTCCGGGGCTGAAGGTGACGGAGGTGCTGGCCGAGGCCGGCGATACCACGACGGCCGGCCAGGTGCTGGCGCGGCTGGCGCTCCCCGAAGGCGGCACGCTTCAGATCACCGCGCCCGTGGCAGGCATCATTGCCACCTCGACCGCGCAGATCGGCAACCTCGCCTCGGCCAAGGGCGAGGCGCTGTTCACGATCGTGGCGCGCAGCGAATATGATCTCGTCGCCCTGGTCGCGACCAACGACGTGCGCAAGCTCGCGGTCAGCCAGCCTGTCACCGTGCGCATTGCCGGTGCCGGCGATATCGACGGCAAGGTGCGCCGCATCGGGCCGACCGTCGAGCCGAACATCCAGCAGGGCATGGTCTATATCGGCATCTCCTCCCCGCAGAAGCGGCTGCTGCTGAATGCGAGCGGACGCGCGCTGATCAAGACCGGGCAGAGCTGCAATGTCGCGGTGCCGCTGACAGCGGTGCAATACTCGTCCGCCGGCACCGTGGTGCAGGTGATCCGCCGCAACCGCGTCGAGACCAAGCGCGTCGAGATCGGTCTGATGTCGGGTGGCAATATCGAAGTCCGCGATGGATTGAACGAAGGCGACATCGTCGTCGCCCGCGCCGGCGCGCTTCTGCGCGAAGGCGATCCCGTGCGGCCGGTGATGGCCGCGGAAGCTGCGAAGTAGCTCGCGCGTCATCCATCATTGCGAGCGCAGCGAAGCAATGATGATGAAGAGGCAGACGTCCCCAGGCACGCTGCCGTAGGGTGGGCAAAGCGAAGCGTGCCCACGTCTTTCTCGCGAATATCGGAAGGGTGGTGGGCACGGCGCTTTGCGCCTTTGCCCACCCTACGAGAGCTTACTACGTAGCTACGTTCGTCGCTAAATAACTAGCCGCCGGCCTGGTCGAAATGCACGTCCTCGAGCAGCGAGGACGACACGGTCGGGACCTGATCGCCTTCGGAGGCGCGGGCGATGGCGACGCGGGTCTTGTTGAAGACGCCTTCGGCGGTGCCCTGCGCATTGAGGTTGTTGAGCAGCTCGGTGACCAGCGTCGAGTGCTCGCCCTTGCCATCGTCGACGACCTTGCCGGGCGAAGCGGACGACAGGATCAGCGCGTTGTCGGGCGTGCCGATCGGCGCGAGACCATGCGAATAGGACCGGAAGCGGCGCTCGTAAGGATTGCGGCGCGAGGCATCGACCACGACGAGCTTGGCCTTGGCGCCCTGCTCCTTCATCATCTCGAGCACGCCCTCGATCGAGACGCCCTGGCGGCGGACGTCGCTTTCCTTCCAGATCACGGCATCGACGGGCAGCATGTAGCTCTCGCGGCCAGCCTGCACGCCATAGCCGCCGAAGAACAGCATGACGGTGGTGTCGCGCTTGATCCGGGACTTCAGGCGGTTGACGGCGCGGATCATGTCGTCCTTGCTGGCGTCTTCCACCATGTCGACGTCAAAACCGTTCTTGCGCAAGCTGGAGGACAGCGCGCGCGCGTCGTTGATCGACTGCGTCAGCGGCGCGCTGGCGTCGGGATAATGACCATTGCCGATGACGAGCGCGAGACGCGAGGTCTGGCCGACCGAGCCCGTGACCTCGGTCGAAACGGCCTTGGCGGCGTCGAGCGCACGCATGTTGAGGGCAGCATGGGCGCCGATCGCCAGCGACACGGTGCCGATGAGGGCCGCGGCGAGCGCAATCGAACGTCGGGAAATGTCGAGCTGCCTTACATTCATCTCGGTTCGTTCCTGTCAGTACCAAAGACCTGCCAAGCGCGCGCACACTGGTTGAGTAGCGCGATGGCGTCTTTAGGTTTGAGGGATCGGCCGGGGGAGTGCCCCCGAATTGCGCGCAATTTGCGGCGCCGCACCAAACAAACCTTTAACGGCATATAGTGTGCCCTGCAATAGATTGCCCAAAATTTGAGCTAAGCTACTGAAATGGAAAGTAAATTTCTTGCTCTCGACTCCTTCGTTTTTGGTATCCCCGTAGCCTTCCGGGCTCCGATCATGCAGCCCGCGTGCCGACTTTTTCCGTGACTCCCATCACATTTGTATTTCCTGCGAATCCGGGTAGCTTTTTCAAACACTTGCAGGGGTGGTGCGCAGATGGGAGCGCACCGGCCGTCCCCGACCAAGGCCCCGCGACCAGGTATTTCATGAGCTTTCATTATTTTGCTGGCGCCGCCTGCCGGGCGTTGACCGCGCGGAAGGACGGCCCTTCGCTTTACGACGTCTGCGATCCCGTATTGTCAGGCCAGACCAGCGGCGATCCGCATCTGGCGAAATTCTACAAGACCGCGCTCGGCAATCCCGCGCTGCGCCTGCTGCTGCGCCGTGGCGGCCTGCCCGAACTGCGCGACGAGGCGAAGCTCGCCCGGCTGCGCGAGGCTTTGGTCCGCGCCCGCGACGATGCCGAGCCCGACTGGGCCGCAGTTGGCCAGCCCGTGGCCGAGCTCGTCGACACCATCGCGCTCGACCATCCCAAGCCGCCGCCGGCGATGTTCATCGGCTCGGCTCCCCCGGAGGCGCAGATCGACGGCGTCATCCGCGACTGCGCGCAGCATCTGCTCGGCTCCTACCGCAAGAACGGTTTCCTGCCGACCTATGCCGCATTCAACCTGATCGGCGATCCCGATTTCAAAGGGCGCGAGCTGATCATGGCGCTCGCGGGCCTGAACGCGCGTGGCTACAAGAACTCATCGCTGCTGTTCAACCTCGCCCGCGTCTTCATCGCGCGCTCGCCTGCGCGCGCCGTGGTCAATCCGCCCTGGGCCGGCATCGCCGAGCCGATGTGGGAGCCGGTGCAGATCCGCCACCGCTCGGCCTATTACGACGCGTTCTTCATCGAGGCGCTGCTCAGTTATGTCGAGACCGGGCTGGCTTCGCCAACAGACAAGACAGCCGCCGAGCGCGCCATCGCCGACATGGTCGATTTCTGCGTCAATATCAGCCGCGAGGAAGTACAGGGCGCAGATGGCGCGCGCTTCAACGTCATCACGGCGCTCGCGCCGGCGCCGCATCCGCGCTTCTCCCGCTATTTCGCCCAGATCAAGCAGGACCTCGGCTTCGGCGTCTACGTGCCGGACTGCGACACCACCGCCTGCTCGATCTCGGCCGCAACGCAGGCCGGCTGTCTTGACGAGATCATCGACCAGCCACTGCTCGACTTCTACGCGGGCTATCAGGTGCAGGCCGGCGTCAACGAGCCGCGCGTGACGGTTCCGCTCAACGATCATCTCGACTACGAAGGCGGCGTCGCGACCTGGATCGACAACCTCAAAGGCGAGCGGCCCTATGGCAACGATCTCGACCCGACGCTCAATCTCGACATTCTCGAGGTGAGCTTTCGCAATCTGGCACGCTGGAAGATTCTGGAGACGCCGACGCGGCTCGCCACCGTGCACCGGATCATCGGTTTCCAGAAGCGGCTGGCGGCCAGCGGGGCCTTCACCAATCCGCGCTCGCATATCTATTATCTGCCGGAGCTCTACAGCGCCTATTTCGGCCGCTGCTATGCGGCCTTCCTGGCGCTGCCGCTGGCAGCCCAGGCCGCAATCGACCCCGCCGGCGATTTCGACTTCATCCGCCATCGCGTGCTCTCCTACGTCAAGGGCGAGCTGATGGCCGCGGAGATGAACGTATTCGACGCGGCGCTGGCGCTGATTGCGCTCGGCCATCTCGGCGCCGATCCGCGCGCCTTCGCGCCGGCGCTGACCGTGATCGTCAACGCCATCGGCGAGGGCGGCCGCCGCGGCCCGTTCCGCGCCTATGAATGGAACAAGATGAAGACCCCGACGCGGATTCTGGTCGGGGGACCCGAGGTGACGTCGGCCTTCGTGCTGATGGGGCTTGCGGTGGCGAAGCGGGCGATGGCGCGGGGGTGAGGCACGGCTCTCGTGCCCCGAGCGCAGGTCTCGTAGGATGGGCAAAGGCGCGCACTTCGCGCCGTGCCCACCAACTCTTGATGGTGGGCACGCTACGCTTTGCCCACCCTACGAGACCTGTGCCGTGCAATGACGGGAAATTGAAAGCCTATCTGTTCGGCCTATGCTGGCCGCAAGGCCTAAAGCCGACCACAATTGCCCGGCTTATCAAGGTGTTCTTGAGACAATGCGGACCGGCATGTTGCGAAAATTCCTGATTGCGCTGTCTTTGCTCAGCTTGCCATCGCTGGCGCTGGCCGCTGATATCACCGGCACGGCGAAGATCCGCGATGGCGATTCCGTCCTGATCGGCACGACGCGGATCCGGCTCGGCGGCATCGACGCGCCCTCAGCCGACCAGCTCTGCCTCAACACCAAGAGCGAGCGCTGGACCTGCGGCGTTGCCGCACGCGACGAGCTCGCCAAATACTCCGAGGGCAAGACCTGGGTCTGCCATGCCCGCTCGATCGACCGGCGTGGCCGCACCGTGGCGCGCTGCGAGGTCGGCGGCGAAGACATCCAGAAATGGCTGGTGCGCAGCGGCTGGGCGCTGGCCTATGTCCGCCTCTCGAAGGACTACGAGGCGGACGAAGCGGCAGCGCGCGAAGCAAAAGCCGGGATGTGGCAGGGCGCCTTCATCGCGCCCTGGGACTGGCGCGTGCGCAACAAGAAGACCACGATCCTGGGTGCCACCAAGCCGCCCGAGGGCGCTCATGCGGTGCTGCTCGCCTCGGCCTCGGGGCCGGTCGCGCCCTCGCCGGATTGCACCATCAAGGGCAACGTCAACTCGTCCGGCGAGTGCATCTACCACCGGCCAACCAGCCGCTGGTACGCCCAGATCAAGATGAAGATCAGCAAGGGCACCCGCTGGTTCTGCTCGGTCGAGGAGGCTGAGGCCGCCGGCTGCCGGGAGACCAAGAGATAGAGCATGGTCCGGACCCGAAGGGCCGCGTCAGCGCAAAGTGTGACGCGGTTTTCCGACAAGACCATGCTCAAAACAAAAAGCCGCCCCAGACCTGCGTTTTCGGTGCTTTTCTCGGCCCTTCCCGCCGCGTAGAAAGAATAAATCAGCGACCCACCAGACAGTCTTCACGACACAAGGAAGATAGCAATGACCGTTCGCGCGGGCCGGGAATTTCTGGCCATCCCCGGACCCACCACGATGCCCGACGCGGTGCTCCAGGCGATGCATCGTCCGGCGATCGACATCTACTCCAGGGAGATGCTCGAGCTGACTGAAAGCCTGCTCCGGGACATCTCGAATCTATTTGCCACGAAAGGCAAATCCTACATCTACATCGCCAACGGCCACGGCGCCTGGGAAGCCGCTTTGAGCAACGTGCTGTCGCGCGGCGACAAGGTGCTGGTGCTGGAGAGCGGACGCTTCGCGATCGGTTGGGGCAATGCGGCAGCCTTGATGGGCGCCGAGGTCGAGGTGCTCAAGGGCGATTGGCGCCGCGCCGTGCGGCCGCATGAGGTCGAGGAGCGGCTGCGCCGCGACACCGAGCACAAGATCAAGGCCGTCGTCGTCGTCCAGATCGACACGGCCTCCGGCGTGCAGAACGACATCGAGGCGATCGGCAAGGCCATCAAGGCCGCCGGCCATCCCGCGCTGTACATGGTCGACACCGTCGCCTCGCTCGGCTGCATGCCGTTCGAGATGGACAAATGGGGCGTCGACGTCGCGATGTCCGGCTCGCAGAAAGGCCTGATGACGCCGCCCGGCCTCGGCTTCGTTGCTGCCAACGCCCGCGCGCAGGAGGTCCACAAGAAGGCGAACATGTCGACGCCCTACTGGAGCTGGAGCGAGCGCGAGGGCACCGAGAATTACCGCAAATATGCCGGCACCGCACCGGTGCATCTGTTGTTCGCCTTGCGCAAGGCGATCGACATGCTGCATGAGGAAGGGCTGGAAAACGCGTTCCGCCGCCACGCCTTGCTTGGCGAAGCCACACGCCGCGCGGTCGGCGCATGGACCGAAGGCCAGGTGCTCGGCTTCAATGTCGCCGAGCCGCATGAGCGCTCCAACACCGTGACCACGGTGACCATGGCCACCGGTCACGATCCCGCGGTGCTGCAACGCTACTGCAAGGAGAAGTGCGGCGTCGTGCTCGGCACCGGCATCGGCGATCTGTCCGGCCAAGCCTTCCGCATCGCCCATATGGGCCACGTCAATGCGCCGATGCTGCTCGGTACGTTGGGGGTCATCGAGGTCGGTCTCAACGCGCTGAAGATCCCGCACGGCAAGGGCGGGCTCGAGGCCGCGGTGACGTATCTCGGCGAGCAGGTGGCGGTGTAGGTGCTTCTTCCTTCTCCCCTTGTTGGAGAGGGGAAGTTCAGCGCTCGAGGCGATACGCCTCCACCTGCGCCTTCAGCGCATCCAACGACGCGAGCGGATTGCTCGCGTCGACCCGGTATTCCCCGCTCGCCAGCCATGACAGCACCTTCGCGTCCACCACCGGCGAATGGTGGATGACGTCGCCGTAATTGGCGAGATCGTGCGTCACCGCCTTGATCGCGCGGAAATCATGCAGACGCACATTGGGGAGCTGCGTCAGGCGCTGCGCAATGACAGCCGTGAGATCCATGACGATCTTCAACGTCTCGGGTGATGCATCGCGCATGGCGACGAATTGCAGGATGGAGTATGGCGGGAAGTAGATGTCGAACGTCACGTCGGGATGACGCGTGATCAGGCCCACGGCATCCTGCTCGAAATGCCGGACCATGGCCTCATAACCATAGCCTTCACCGAGAAAGCGGCTGCGCGATGGCGCGGTGATGTAGGCGAACGAAGCCAGCGCCTTGTTCGCATTGTAGTTACGCGCGACGTCGACGTTTCGCGGCAGGGCATAGATGTCATCGACATCAGCCAGTGCGAATGTAACGGGCAGATAAGGCGCCGCCTGTGTCAGTGGCTGCTTCAACGGCGGGATCGACCGCAACAGCGCGAACAGGGATTCCTTCGCCATCGCCGCGCTGAACAGATAGGACGCGATGCCTTTCGTGGTCCTGCGGTAGAGATCGACGGAGAGATAAGGATCGGCCTCGATGTCGGCAGCATCGACGAAGATAAAGTCGTCCATCTCCCAGATCACGCGCCTGGCACCGCGATCGATCGCCTGCTCCATCACAAAACTCTGCTGACGCGAATTCGATCCGGTCATCGCCAGCTTGAGCGAGTGCACACCGAGCACGCGGTCGATGTCGCTCTGGCGGAAGTGAATCGCGAGCGAGGTGCCCATGAAGACGGTATCGAATGACTGGCTGCGGATCAGTCCGGCATTCTGCACGCGGGTGTCATCGGAATAGAAGGCGGAGCGCGAGGAGCGGAACAGTTGCAGGGGATCGACGGCATAAGTCAGCACTGCTGCGCCGAGCACGCAGGCGATGCTCGCGAGCAGAAGCTGCCTGATATGTGTGAAAGTGCCCTGCATCAGAACCGGAAATAGATGAATTCGCTGTGGCTCTGGATGCCCAGAATGCCAAACGCGAGCACCAGCGATGCGCCGTAGAGCACCAGCGGCCGCATGCGCCCTGCCCGCAACGCTTCGCCCACCCGGCGATTGCCGTGATCATAGCCCATGATGGATTGCGTGTTCGGCGCCAGCCAGACCAGCGCGGCATAGATTGCGATCAGCGCCATCGCTGCAATCTCCTCGCGGCCGAAGACGATATTCGAGGGATCTGCCATGGCGCGGAGCACCCGCAGCGCCCAGTCAATGCTCACGGCACGGAAGAACACCCAGGCAATAACGACGGCAAGGAACGTCAGTACGGCGCCTGCCATGCGGGCCGGCCGCGCAAGCGCCGATGGGATGTTCGGCACCAGCGCATTGAAGGCGTGATTGACGCAGAGATAGGCGCCGTGCAGCGCACCCCACGCCACGAACGTCCAGGCCGCGCCGTGCCAGAGCCCGCCGAGCAGCATCGTGATCATCAGGTTGACGTAGCGCAGCAGGCGGCCGCGCCTGTTACCTCCGAGCGGGATGTAGAGATAGTCGCGCAGGAATTGCGACAGCGTCATGTGCCAGCGACGCCAGAACTCGACGATGCTGGCGGCCTTGTAAGGCGAGTTGAAATTCACCGGCAGGAAGATGCCGAACATCAGCGAGATGCCGATCGCCATGTCGGAATAGCCGGAGAAATCGAAATAGAGCTGGAACGTGTAAGCGAGCGCGCCAAGCCAGGCCTGGTCAAAGCTCGGCGAGCGCGCCTCGAAGGCGAGCGCGACCAGTGGCTGGATGCCGTCGGCAAGGCAGGTCTTCTTGAACAGGCCGATCGCGAAGATGATGACACTGCACAGGATCAGATGCGCGTCGGGATGCTTGGACTCCTTCCGCTCGAATTGCGGGATCATGTCCTTGTGGTGGAGGATCGGCCCCGCGATCAGATGCGGAAAATATGTCACGAACAGCGCGTAATGCGGCAGCGCATAGGCTGCGACCCGGCCACGATACGCATCCACCAGGAACGCAATCTGGGTGAATGTGTAGAAGGAGATACCGACCGGCAGCAGGATGTGGATCGCAAAGTGCGTGCCGAGCAATGCATTGAAATTCTCGGCGGCGAAGCCGGCATATTTGAAGATGCCGAGCACGATGAGATCGCCGGCGACGCCGAGGGCAAGCGCGGCCTTTCGTTGCGCGGGGCGGAGCTTCGCCACGACGAGGAGATGGCCGATACCATAATTGAAGGCGATCGACATCAGCAGCAAGGCCACGAACTGCCAGTTGCCGATGGCGTAGAAGGCGAGCGAGGCCAGCGCCAGCCAGATCACCGGCGCAAGATTGCTGCGTCGTCCCAGCCAGAAATAGCCGGCCAGAACGACCGGCAGGAACAGCAGGATGAACGGGTAGGAGTTGAAGAGCATCAGGCTGAACCGGCGGCTGGATTGTCGCCCCTAAAGCATAGAAGGGACCGATCAACAACCCGGCGACTTGAAGCACCGGCGCTGGCAATTCGCGAATTCGGGACGATATAAGACGGAACACACTTCTCAATGAGGATCGAGTGACCCAGGCCAAGACAACCTCCCAGCCCCCCGTCGCCCCGCGCCGGCCGCATTCCTTGACCCGGCATGGCATTAGCGTGACCGACGACTATGCCTGGCTGAAGGATGCGAAATGGCAGGAGGTGCTGCGCGACCCCGGAGTGCTCGACCCTGATATCCGCAAATATCTGGATGAGGAGAACGGCTACACCGAGAGCCTGCTCGGCCACACCGCTGGCTTGCAGAAGACGCTGGTGCGCGAGATGCGCTCCCGCATCAAGGAGGACGATTCCAGTGTGCCGTCGCCGGACGGGCCTTTCGCCTATTTCCGCAGGTTTCGCGAAGGCGGGCAGCACGAGCTGTTCGGCCGCATGCCGCGCGATGGCGGCGTTGAGCATATCGTGCTCGACGGCGATGCGCTGGCAAAAGACCACAAATATTTCAAGTTCGGCGGCAGCCGGCACTCCAACGACCACAAGCTGCAGGCCTGGAGCGCCGACACCAAGGGCTCGGAATATTTCACGATCCGCGTTCGTGACTGGGCGAGCGGCCAAGATCTCGCTGACCTCGTCGAGGAGACAGACGGCGGCGTGGTCTGGGCCTCGGATTGCAAGAGCTTCTTTTATGTGAAGCTCGACGACAATCATCGGCCGATGCAGGTGTGGCGCCACAAGCTCGGCACCAGGCAGGCCGACGACACGCTCGTTTATGAAGAGCAGGATGCCGGCTGGTTCACCCATCTGCATGAGAGCACCAGCGGCCGCTTCTGCGTGATCGCCGGCGGTGACCACGAAACGTCGGAGCAGCGACTAATCGATCTTGCCGCCCCCGAGATGCCGCCGCGCCTGGTCGCGGCGCGCGAAGAGGGCGTGCAATATTCGCTCGCCGATCGCGGCGACGAGCTCTTCATCCTCACCAATGCGGATGATGCCATCGATTTCAAGATCGTCACCGCGCCGCTCAATGCACCCGAGCGCAAGAACTGGCGCGACCTGATCCCCTACCGTCCCGGCATCTACATCATCGACCTCGATCTCTATGCCGGCCATCTGGTGCGGCTGGAGCGCGCCAATGCACTGCCCGCGATCGTGATCCGCGAGCTCGCCGGCGGAGAAGAGCACGCGATCGCCTTCGACGAGGCCGCCTATTCGCTCGACACGATGGGCTCCTACGAATTCGACACCACGAATTTGCGCTTTGCCTATTCGTCGATGACGACGCCGTCGGCAGTCTACGACTACGACATGGCCAAGCGGACGCGCACGCTTCGCAAGCGCCAGGAGATACCGTCTGGCCACGACGCCGCCGACTATGTCACCACGCGCATCATGGCGAAGGCGCCAGATGGCGCCGAGGTGCCGGTGTCGATCCTCCATCGCCGCGGGCTCAAGCTCGACGGCGCCGCACCGCTGCTACTCTACGGCTACGGCTCCTACGGCATGGCGATGCCGGCCTCGTTCAGCGCCAACCGGCTGTCGCTGGTCGACCGCGGCTTCGTCTACGCCATCGCCCATATCCGCGGCGGCGCCGACAAGGGCTGGGGCTGGTATCTCGACGGCAAGCGCGAGAAGAAGACGAACTCGTTCGACGACTTTGCCGCCAGCGCCCGTGCGCTGATCGATGCGAAGTACACCAGCGCAAAGCGCATCGTCGGCCATGGCGGCTCGGCCGGCGGCATGCTGATGGGCGCGGTCGCCAACCGCGCCGGCGAATTGTTCGCCGGCATCGTCGCCGAGGTGCCGTTCGTCGACGTGCTCAACACCATGCTCGACGACACGCTGCCGCTGACGCCGCCGGAATGGCCGGAATGGGGCAACCCGATCGAGAGCGAGAAGGATTTTCGCACCATCCTGTCCTACTCGCCCTACGACAATGTCGCGGCGAAGGACTATCCGGCGATCCTGGCGATGGGCGGATTGACCGACCCGCGCGTCACCTATTGGGAGCCCGCCAAATGGATCGCCCGGCTGCGCGCGACCATGAGCGGCGGCGGTCCGGTGCTGCTGCGCACCAACATGGGCGCCGGCCATGGCGGTGCCTCGGGCCGGTTTGACCGGCTCGATGAAGTCGCGATCGTCTACGCGTTTGCGCTGTGGGCGACGGGAATGGCGGAGGCATAGACCCGCAGCCGGGATGGAGCGCAAGCGTAATCCGGGATTCGTGCGGACCACAGCATCGTTCCCGGAGTGCGCTCCGCTCCATCCGGGCCACAGGGCACCAACGGAGTCATAGGGATCGAGCATGCCGCGCTACACCAAGCGGGATTTTCCAGTCGCAAACGTCCGCCGCTTCCTCGAGCCGGGCCCCATCGTGCTGGTCAGCTCGGCCCACAAGGACGAGACCAACATCATGACGATGGGCTGGCACATGATGATGGAATTCACCCCCGCCCTGATCGGCTGCATCATCTCAAGCGAGAACCACAGCTTCGAGCTGATCCGCAGGAGCCGCCAGTGCGTGATCAACATTCCGACCGCCGACCTTGCGGCCACGGTCGTCAAGATCGGCAACTGCTCGGGGCGCGACGTCGACAAGTTCAGCGAGTTCGGCCTGACGCCCAGGGCCGGCACCCATGTCCGCGCGCCGCTGGTTGAGGAGTGCTACGCCAATTTCGAATGCCGGCTTGTCGATTCGAGGCTGGTGAAGACGTACAACATGTTCGTGTTCGAGGTGGTGAAGGCGCATGCGGCCACGTCGCCGAAACTGCCGAAGACCATTCACTATCGCGGCGACGGCGAGTTCATGATGTCCGGCGTCGAGACGCGCAAGTTTCGCAAGCTGTTCCGGCCGGAGATGCTGTGACCTCGTAACCTCGTAGCCCGAATGGAGCGCGGCGCAATCCGGGATTCCCAGCGCGGAGATGACCCGGATTTCGCTGCGCTCCATCCGGGCCACGGGCTTACCCTGGCCTCATTACCTTCCGTTCTTCTTTCGCCATTCCGCGAAATCGGTCAGCGTCTGCGGGTCGGTCGCGGGATAGAGACCGAAAATGCCGCGGCCTCGGCTTACTTCCTCGGTGACGAAATCCTCGAACGCGGTCATCTCGAAGGTCTCGTTGGCGATCTCGTCGGCCAGATGCGCGGGGATCACGATGACACCGTCGGCATCGCCGAGGATGACGTCGCCGGGAAACACCGGCGCATCGCCGCAGCCGATGGGAACGTTGATCTCGATCGCCTGATGCAGCGTCAGATTGGTCGGCGCTGACGGGCGATGGTGATAGGCGGGGATGCCGAGCTTGGCGATCTCGGCGGAATCGCGAAAGCCGCCATCCGTGACGACGCCGGCGACACCGCGCTTCATCAGCCGCGTCACCAGGATCGCGCCGGCCGAGGCCGCGCGCGCGTCCTTGCGGCTGTCCATCACCAGCACGGCACCCGGCGGGCAGTCCTCGACGGCCTTGCGCTGCGGATGGGAGCGATCCCTGAACACCTCGATGGTGTTGAGGTCCTCGCGCGCCGGCATGTAGCGCAGCGTGAAGGCCTCACCGACCATGGTCGGCTGGTCAGGGCCGACGGGATGCACGTCCTGGATCATCTGGATGCGCAGGCCGCGCTTGAACAGCGCGGTGGCGACGGTGGCGGTCGAGACGGATTTGAGCTTGTTGCGGGTGGCTTCGCTGAGTTTTGACATGATCTGCTCTCTAGTAGATCGACGGCTCGCCGATCGGCGCGCCGAAATCGGTCTCGAGGAAGTCGAAGTCGCAGCCGTCATTGGCCTGCTTGATATGCTTGGTGAACATCCAGCCATAGCCGCGCTCGAAGCGGCGCTCGGGCTGCTTCCAGGCGGCGCGGCGCTTGTCGAGTTCGACTTCTGAGACATCGAGATTGATGGTGCGTGCTGCGACGTCGAGCGTGATGCGATCGCCGTTCTGCACCAGCGCCAGCGGGCCGCCGATATAGGACTCGGGCGAGACGTGCAGGATGCAGGCGCCGTAGCTGGTGCCGCTCATGCGCGCATCCGAGATGCGCACCATGTCACGCACGCCCTGCTTCACGAGTTTTGTCGGAATCGGGAGCATGCCCCATTCCGGCATGCCCGGCCCACCCTGCGGCCCCGCATTGCGCAGGATCAGGATGTGGTCTTCGGTGACGTCGAGATTGGGATCATCCACCGCCTTCTTCATCGAGGGATAATCGTCGAACACCAGCGCAGGCCCGGTGTGCTTGAGGAAGCGCGGTGCACACGCGCTCGGCTTGATGACGCAGCCGTCGGGCGCGAGATTGCCCTTGAGCACGGCGAGCGCGCCCTCCTTGTAGATGGGATTGGCGACTGACCGGATCACGTCGGCATTATGCACCTCGGCGCCGTCGATGTTCTCGCCCAGCGACTTCCCTGTCACCGTGATGCAATCGAGGTGCAGATGCTGCTTGATCTGGCCCATCAACGCCGGCAGGCCGCCGGCATAGAAGAAGTCTTCCATCAGATAGGCCTCGCCGCTTGGGCGTACGTTGGCGATCACAGGCACCTTGCGGCTCGCGATTTCGAAATCGTCTAGGCCGATGTCCTGGCCGGCGCGGCGGGCCTGCGCGATCAGATGGATGATCGCGTTGGTCGAGCAACCCATCGCCATCGCGACCGCAATGGCGTTCTCGAACGCCTTGCGGGTCTGGATCGCCTTCGGCGTCAGATCCTCCCACACCATCTCGACGATGCGGCGGCCGCATTCGGAGGCCATGCGGATGTGATTGGCATCGGCCGCCGGAATCGAGGAGGCGCCCGGCAGCGTCATGCCGATCGCTTCGGCAATCGCCGTCATGGTCGAGGCCGTACCCATGGTCATGCAGGTGCCGTAGCTGCGGGCGATGCCGGCTTCGATGTCGAGCCAGTCCTTGTCGGAGATCTTTCCGGCGCGGCGCTCGTCCCAGTACTTCCAGCCGTCGGAGCCGGAGCCGAGCGTCTTGCCCTTCCAATTGCCGCGCAGCATGGGACCTGCCGGCAGGTAGATCGCAGGAATGTTCATCGAGGTCGCGCCCAGCAGCAGTGCCGGCGTGGTCTTGTCACAGCCACCCATCAGCACCACGCCATCGACCGGATGGCTGCGCAGCAGCTCTTCGGCCTCCATCGCCAGCAGATTGCGATAGAGCATGGTGGTCGGCTTGAGCAGCGATTCCGACAGCGACAGCGCCGGCAATTCCACCGGCAGGCCGCCCGCCATCAGGATGCCGCGCTTGACGTCATCGACACGCGACTTGAAGTGCATGTGGCAGGGCTGTGCTTCCGACCAGGTGTTGATGATCGCGATGCACGGCCGGTCCTTCCACTCCTCCGGGGCGTAGCCCATCTGCATGGCGCGGGAGCGGTGACCGAACGAGCGAAGGTCGTCTGGTGCAAACCAGCGCGCGCTGCGGAGCTGGTCGGGTGCTTTCTTCTTGGTCATGATTGGGTGCCCCATTTCTGCACGGTGTTCCGCTCGATGGCGCGGAAGATCAGGTTCTCGACAAAGAGCCCGATGATAATCACCGTCAAGAGGCCTGCGAAGACCGCAGGTATGTCGAGGAGGTTGCGGTTCTCGAAGATGAACCAGCCGAGCCCGCCCTGCCCCGAGGACACGCCGAACACCAGCTCGGCCGCGATCAGCGTGCGCCAGGCAAAGGCCCAACCGATCTTGAGGCCGGTGAGGATCGAGCCGAAGGCGGCCGGAATAAGGATTTTCGCCACATAAGGCAGCCCGCGCAGGCCGTAATTGCGACCGACCATGCGCAGCGTGTTGGATACGCTCTTGAAGCCGGAATGGGTGTTGAGCGCGACCGGCCACAGCACCGAATGGATCAGCACGAACACGAGACTGCCATTGCCGAGGCCGAACCAGATCAGCGCCAGTGGCAAGAGCGCGATCGCGGGCAGCGGATTGAACATCGCCGTCACCGTCTCCAGGAAATCGGTGCCGATCCGGGTCGAGATCGCGAGGATCGTGAAGATCGCGGCCAGCACGATGCCGGCCGAATAGCCCATGAACAGGACCTTGAGCGAGGTCCAGGCACGCATGGGAATGGTGCCGTCCTTGACGCGGTCGAACAGCGTGACAGCGGTGTCGTGCAACGTCGGGAACAGCAGGGGATTGTCGAGGTAGACCCCGTAAGCTTCCCAGACCGCGGCCAGCAACAGGATGATCACGGTCTTGCGGACGAAGCCGTCGTTCCAGAGCAGCTCGGCCACGCTCAGCTTGCGCTCGACCTCGCCTGCGCTGCTGGCCGCGACCGGCGCATCACGCAGCAGGATTCTCGCTCCGCCCATAAGCTGTTCCTTCAATGCGCGGTGGCTTCGCCGGCGAACAGGAGATCGTGGATCTCCTTCTCCAGCCGGCCGGCGCTGCCGTCTTCGTTCGAGACCTTGTCGACGTCGACCACCTCGGCCTTGACCCGGCCGGGATGCGGCGACAGCAGCAGAATGCGGTTGCCGATGCGGATCGCTTCCGCAATCGAATGGGTCACGAACAGCACGGTGAATTTGGTCTCGCTCCAGAGCTGGAGCAGCTCGTCCTGGCAGGTCCGGCGCGTGAGCGCGTCGAGCGCTGCGAACGGCTCGTCCATCAAGAGAATGTCGGGCTCCATCGCCATGCCGCGCGCGATCGCGACGCGCTGCTTCATGCCGCCGGACAGCGTGTGCGGGTAGGCATCGACCACGCGGGTAAGGCCGACCTTCTCGATATAGGCCCGCGCCTTCGCTTCGGCGTCCTTGCGGGGCAGCTTTCGCGCCACCAGCAACGGGAACATCACGTTGGCGAGCACGCTCTTCCACGGCAGCAGCTGGTCGAACTCCTGGAAGATCATCATGCGATCGGCGCCCGGGCCGTGGATCTCGCGACCACTGATGCTCATGCGGCCTTCGCTCGGTGTCATGTAGCCGCCGACGGCCTTGAGCAAGGTGGACTTGCCGCAGCCGGACGGCCCGAGCAGCACGAAGCGGTCGGACTTGTCGACGGTGAAGCTCACCCTCTCGGTAGCGGTGACGACGGCGCTGGAGGTCTTGTAGCGCAGCGTCACCGAGCTGACGTCGAGCAACGCCATCAGTTGCCTTTCAGGTCGTGCGCGACGGGGAGATAATAGTCCGTCCAGGCCTTGGGCTGGGTCTTCAGCGTACCGGTCTTGTAGAGATGGGCTGCGAATTTCATCGTGCCCTGCGGCTCGAGATTCCACTCCATCATGCCGGGTTCCTTGAGGAGGCCGAGCAATTCCTCCACCGAGGTCTTGTCGCCGGTGATCTCCTTGTAGATCTCGACGGCCTGTTTGGTATCGCTGCGGATCAGGTCCTGCGCTTCCTTGGTGGCGTCGCGCACGGCCTGGATGATTTTCGGATTGGCGTCGGCGAATTTCGTCGTGGTGAAGAACTGCGCTTGGCTGAGCGGACCGCCCATCACGTCGGGCGAATTCAGCACGACATGCGCGCCCGGAACGTTCTTCAGCTCCAGGTAGGTGAAGGGCGGGATCGAGAAGTGGTT
Source organism: Bradyrhizobium zhengyangense (assembly GCF_022012555.1). Classification (NCBI taxonomy): domain Bacteria; kingdom Pseudomonadati; phylum Pseudomonadota; class Alphaproteobacteria; order Hyphomicrobiales; family Nitrobacteraceae; genus Bradyrhizobium; species Bradyrhizobium zhengyangense. The sequence continues at coordinate 529,920 of NZ_JAKLTZ010000006.1, forward strand.
GTGCACCTCGTGCTTGGGATTGGATAACGCCGCATAGGCGTCGGGATGTCCGAGCTGCACGGTGTTGGCGTCGAGCTTCGACCATTGGTCGGCGCCGAAGGCCTCGGCCGCCGCGATCTGAAGCACGATCGCCTGGGTCGAGACCTTTACGGTCGGCACCGCGATCTTGTCGCTCGGGCCAAAATCCTTGATCGATTTGATGTTGGAATCACGGCTGATCAGCGTCATCGGCTGCGCTGACGTGGCGACGATGCCCTTCACGCCGCCGCGGGTGCGATCCCACAGCAGCAGGAGATTGCCGGTGCCGGTATTGAGGATGTCGACGCCGCCCGCAAGCAGCGCATCGGTCTGCGCACCGCCGCCGGAGAAGGTGACCCATTTGGTAGTCACGCCTGATACGCCGAGCGCAGCCGCATGCTTCTCGATCAGCTTCTGCTTCTCCATGATGTGGCTCGGCATGTAGAAAATGCCGGGCTGCCGCGACAGGGAGATCTCGGATTTCTGCTGCGCCCGCGCGGACGACGTCGACAGGACCGCCGCGGCGATCAGGGCGATGGCGGCACAGCCCCGCTGGAATGGGTTGATCATTGTTGTTCGTTTCCTCCGGCTGGCATTGACGGGCGGCCTTTGTGATGCACTAATGCATTAGTGCATCAAAGGCAAGCCGGCTGGGAGCCGCCTCCATGGAATCAGCCCGTCCCGCGCCGCGCGCGGCCGCCCGGCTCGACCGAGCAAGGCAAGCCGCGCCGCAGGTGTTCGAGCGGCTGCGCAATGCGATCATCGCGCTGGAGCTGCCGCCAGGCGCGCCGCTGTCGCGCGCGGAACTCGCCGCCCAGTTCGGAGTCAGCTCGACGCCCGTGCGCGATGCGCTGATGCGGCTCGAGGAAGAGGGCCTGGTCGATGTATTTCCGCAGCACGCGACCGTGGTCAGCCAGATCGACGTCGACCGCGCGCAACAGGCGCATTTCCTGCGCCAGGCTCTGGAGCTCGAGATCGTGCGTCTGCTTGCGGAGACGCCTGATCCGGCCCTGATCATTCGCCTCGATCACGCCATCACACTGCAACAGCAATTCACCAAGGCCGGCGACTTCGAGGCCTTCATGGCCGCCGACAATGATTTCCATGCGCAGCTCTATGCCGCCGCCGGAAAGCAGGATTTGTGGACGCTGGTGCGCAGCCGCAGCGGACATATCGACCGGCTGCGCCGGCTCCATCTGCCCTCGCCCGGGAAGGCTCAGAACATCCTGCGCCACCACAGACTGATCACACGTGCGATCGAGGCCGGCGATGCCGATGCTGCACAACAGCATCTGCGAAAGCATCTGTCAGGGACGCTGAGCGAGCTCGACACGATCCGCAGCCACCATCCCCAATACCTCACCGACTAGCCGGGCTGTATTAGGGGACTTGTGCACGCAAGCATACATATGAAAAACGCGTCGGAATTCTCCTACTACGCGTAAACCATCCGATCGGTCGCGAAGTGCTTGCAGGACGGACACAATCCGCGCAACAATTTCGCATTTGGAGCTTTAATTTGGGTCGCGGGCATTCCCTTCCGACCCGGAGGTTTTTGACGTGGCCAACATCCTGATCGTGGATGACGACCCGGCCGTTCAGCTGACAATCCGGCTGCTGTTGGAGCGGGCCGGTCACCACGTGACAGTCGCTGGCGACGGCCGCAAAGGGCTCGCTTTGTTCGAGGCCAGCGAGTTCGACCTGCTGTTCCTCGACATCTACATGCCGGGCATGGACGGACTGGAGACGATGCGCCACGTCCGGGCCCTGAGACCTGCCATTCCGATCGTCGTCATTTCCGGCCGCTCGATCACGCCGGACTCCTATGCCGAGCCGGATTTCCTGAAGATGGCGACCAAGCTTGGCGCCGTTGCGAGCTTGCAGAAGCCGTTCCGGGCCGACGCGCTGCTGGCGGCGGTCGACAATTGCCTGAAGGCGGGCGAGTCGGAGGGGTCCGAAGTCAATGCCAGCCGCCGATGAGGGGAGCACCTCCACAGCTCAAGGCCAGAACAGGCGCGATCTTCCAGGGAGTCCTGCAAGAATTCCCATGACGCTCGCGACCCGACTGGCCGTCGCGATGATTCTGCTGGTGGCGGTTACGGTGGCGGCGGTCGGTTGGCTGGGCTACCGCAACATCTCGCAGGCCGTCATTCCGCGCGTCCTGGAGCGGGTCGAAGCTCAGTCGCGCCTGCTGGCCAATAATCTTGAATCCTACGTTGCCGGAGTTCGCGGCGATCTTGTCGGCTACCGCTCTGCCGCGGCCATCAACGGTCTGATCCGTGCTCACGTCGGTGGCGGAATTGACGCGCTTGACGGCGTGACCGAGCAAACCTGGCGTGATCGCATCGCGGCGCGGCTCGCAGCCGAAATCGAGGCCAAGCCCAGCTACGCGCAGTTTCGAATCATCGGTCTTGACGACGACCAGCGCGAGCTGGTCCGCGTCGATCGCTCCGGCCCGAACGGAACAGCGCGGATCGTCCCCAACAGCGAGTTGGAGCGCAAGAGCGAGCGAACCTACTTTCAGGAAACGATCCGGCTCGCGGCGGGCCAGATTTATGTTTCGCCAATCGAGCTGGCGACCCACCGCGGCGGGACCACAGTCCTGCACACGCCGACTCTACGGGTCGGGACGCCACTGTTCACACCTGACGGCAAGCCATTCGGCATCATCATCGCCAATATCGACATGCGTCCGGCACTCGACCGCATCCGCTCGACGACGAGCTCAGGAGGAGAGATTTTCGTCGTGAACGCGCGCGGCGACTATCTGGTTCATCCCGATCGCGCACGAGAATTCGGTTCGTTGCGCGGCCACCCGACCAACTGGCGCGACGATTTTCCCTATTTTGCAGCCTTGGCCGGCACGCGGGATGCGACCACGCAGCTCATCACCGATGCGTCCGGCCGGCCGAGTGGCGCGGCATTGGCGCCGGCACTGCTCGCGGATGCGGATTGGGTTGGAATCATCGAGACGATTCCTCCGGCCGTCTTCGGCCGCGTGCCGGCCGCGATTCAAAAAACGTCCTTGCTGGTCGGCATGCTTGCGGTCTTCGCCGCGGCTTTACTCGCAGTGCTGCTCGCACGCTCCTTGACGCGCCCGATCACCCGCCTGACCACGGCCGTTGAGGCTATCGGCAACGGACAGCCGTCCGACATACCCCTCGACGCGAGCGGCGAGACCGGCGCGCTGGCGCGGGCTTTTGCCCAGATGGTCGAAGAAACGCGCGCGAAAGCAGCCGCGCTCGAACGCGAGGTCGAGGAGCATCGCCGCACCGAGGCTGCACGAAGCCATCATGCGACGCGCGAGCTCTTGTTCAGCGCCGCTGTGGAATCATCCGACGATGCCATCGTGATGCAATCCCTCGATGCCATCATCACCGGTTGGAATCCCGCCGCCGAACGGCTCTATGGATATCAGGCGAACGAAGCGATCGGGAAGTCCACCTCGATCATTGTCCCGCCCGACCGCCGCGAGCAGGGCAAGGACTACTTGGCGCGGATCTCGAAGGGCGAGCCGGTCGAACGCTTCGAGACGGTCCGGCTGCGCAAGGACGGCACGCCAGTCGAAATCGCACTCAGCCTGTCGCCGATCAGGGGACCGTCGGGCGAGATCACAGGCGCCTCCGGGTCCGCGCGCAGCCTGACCGAAGCGCGGCGCGCGGAGCGGGCGCTACAGCAGCAGCTGGAGGAGCGACGGCAGCTGTTCGACACCTCGCAGGATCTGATCATGATCATGAACTCGCGCGGCCACATCGTGCAGATCAGCCCGAGCAGCGAGGTTATTCTCGGTTACGCGCCCGACGAGATGATCGGACGCAGCGGCGCCGATTTCATCCATCCCGCTCACCTCGAGCTATCCCGCGAGGAGATGCGCGAGCTTCGGCGCGGCGGACATCCGAAGCTCGCCGACACGCGCTGCTTCCACAAGGACGGCCGCGAGGTCTGGCTGTCCTGGCTCGGCAACTGGTCGGATCAGGCCAAGCGCTTCTTCTTCGTCGGACGCGACATGACCGAAGCGAGGCTGGCTGCAGAATCCCTGCGCGACAGCGAGCAGCTTGCGCGCAACATCGTCGAGACCGCGCTCGACGCCTTTGTCCAGACCGACGAACGCAGCACCATCCTGAACTGGAGCTCGCGGGCCGAGGAGCTGTTCGGTTGGCGGCGGGACGAGGCGCTGGGCAAGAATGCGGTCGAGCTGATTGTCGCCGAGAGCGAGCGCGAGAGGGTCAATGCCGGCCTCGCGCGCTTTCTCGATTCGGCAGAGGGGCAGACGCTCAACCGCCGCCGCGAGCTGATGGTCCGCCACCGCGACGGCAAGGAATTCAGGGCGGAGCTGAGCGTCACGGCGCTCAAGCGCCGCGAGGGCATCCTGTTCAACGTGTTCTACCGCGACCTCACCGACAAGATCGCCTCCGAGGAGCGGGTCCGGCACGCCGAGAAGATGGAGGCGGTCGGCCAGCTCACCGGCGGCGTGGCGCATGATTTCAACAACATTCTCACCGTCATCACCGGGACGATCGAGATCCTGGCCGACGCGGTGGCCAAGGATCCGGGGCTTGCCGCGATCACGAAGATGATCGACGAGGCTGCCGGCCGCGGCGCCGAGCTGACCCAGCACCTGCTCGCCTTTGCCCGCAAGCAGCCGCTGCAGCCGCGCGAGATCGACATCAATTCGCTGATCATCGACACCGCGAAGCTGTTGCGGCCGACGCTGGGCGAGCAGATTCAGATCGAATCCGTGTTCGAGGACGAGAGCTGCGTGGCGGTCGTCGATCCGAACCAGCTCACCACGGCAATCCTCAACCTCGCGCTCAACGCGCGCGACGCGATGCCCGGCGGCGGCAAGCTGATCCTGGAGACGGGCGCCGCCTATCTCGACGAGGTCTATGCCAGCGCCAACGATGTCCCGCCCGGTCACTACGTGCTGATCGCGGTAAGCGACACCGGCACCGGCATTCCGTCCCACATGCTGGCGCGCGTCTTTGATCCCTTCTTCACCTCGAAGGGGCCGGGCAAGGGCACCGGCCTCGGCCTCTCCATGGTCTACGGCTTCATCAAGCAGTCCGCGGGTCACATCAAGATCTACAGCGAGGAAAGCCATGGCACGACGATCAAGATGTACCTGCCGCCGGGCAAGATACCCGCGGTGGTCGCCGATGGCGTGACGCCGGCATCGATCGAAGGCGGGCACGAGACCATCCTGGTGGTCGAGGACGACCGGCTGGTGCGCGACTATGTGCTGGCCCAATTGCATTCGCTGGGCTACGTGACCCTGCAGGCCGCCAATGCCGCGGAGGCACTCGCGATCGTCGCCAGCGGCAAGCATTTCGATCTGCTGTTCACCGACGTGATCATGCCCGGCAAGATGAACGGACGGCAGCTCGCCGACGAGGTGCTGAAGACGCGGCCCGATCTCAAGGTGGTCTACACGTCAGGCTATACCGAGAACGCGATCATCCATCACGGCCGGCTGGATTCAGGCGTGCTGCTGCTGGCGAAGCCGTATCGCAAATCCGACCTTGCGCGGATCATCCGCAGGGCGCTGAACGGTTGACGTGGCCCCGCGTGTCCCGGACGCGCGGCAGCGTCTCACGCTGCTGCGCAGAGCCGGGACCCAAAACTGTCAGCCGTTGAGTTGGAGAGATGGGCCCCGGATCTGCAGCGCATCACTGCGTGACGCGCTGCGTCCGGGGCACGAGACCATTTTACGACGCGCGCTGGGCTGCGGTCATCACGATGCGGATCAGGTCGGCGGCATTGCGGGCGCCGAGCTTCTTCATGATGTTGGCGCGGTGATCCTCGATGGTACGCGGGCTGATACCGAGCGTGCGGCCCGCTTCCTTGTTGGAAGCACCGGCGGCGAACTGCTCGAGCACCTCGCGCTCCCTGCGCGTCAGCGGCTCGCGGCCGGGGAAGTGCAGCGAGCCGAATTTCGGCGAGGCGTTCTCTGCCTGCCTGCGTGCATACGCGCCGATCGCCTCGTCCAGCCGGCCCACGATCTCGCTGCCGCGGAACGGCTTCTCGATGAAATCCAGCGCGCCGCTCTTGATCGCACCCACTGCCATCGCGATGTCACCCTGCCCGGAGATCATGAAGATCGGAGCCGGATAGTCCTCGCCGTGCAGCTCCTTCAGAATGTCGAGGCCCGACTTCCCGGGAATGTGCACATCGAGCAGGATCGCGGCCGGTGTGCGGTTTCGCGCGACGGACAGCAGGGCCGCACCGTCCGCAAAACAAATCACCTCATAGCCCGCCGCCTTCAACACCATCGACAAGGTGTCGCGAACAGCCGGGTCGTCATCGACCACGAAGATCTCACCACGGGAGGTTTGTTCGACCATGTGCCATGTCCATTCGCCAAGCCACGCCGGCAGTCAAGGACTCGCGTCCGCGCCTGATGTTTATGGCTTTCGGCGCAGATTCGGCCCACCCGCATTTGTACGGGACATGAACTTAACGCACAAGTAGCGCTGAGGTGCCTTATTGCGGGGGACGGAGAATATCCATGCTAAATTACGCCGGCACACCCCCGCTTGCCGCAATGGCTGAAACGGACAGCCGTCAGTTGATCGCGGCCGAACTTCGCTCCCTGATCGCGCGCATCGAGATCAGCATGCGTCTGATCGACGCTGCTATGGAGCCGGATGACGATAGCGCTGTCTTGACTGCCGATCTGGGTTCCAGCGACATCATCGTGCTCGACGACATCACGCCCCGCTTTGCCACGGCGAGCGCCGCCCTCAATGCCTGCAGGGCGGAGCTCGGTCACGCCCTGAAAAAGCTGTCGGAATCTGGCAATCCGGCCTAGGCGGCAATCAGCGCGGCCGATTTGCCGCACCGACTGCATGGCACCTCCGCGCCTCAGGCGCGGTGCCGTTCCACGATTGCGTCGGTCGCAACGCCGCCCCAGGTATGGATAGTCGGTAGTCCCATCGCAGTCTTGCCGAGATTGGCGAGGCTGATGCGCAGCGCAGCAAGATCAAGCGGCTTCGGCAGGCTCTGAAGCTCGATCCCGACCGAGCGGGCGAAGCTGCGAGCGGCGCTGCGGCGCTTGCCGTCCATGCCGCTGATCACGATCACCGAGCCGGTGAATTTAGCCGCCGCCATCTCGCGCAGCACGTCGATGCCGTCACCATCCTCCAGCACGAGGTCGAGCGTCACGCAGTCGAAGCGCGCGGCACGCAGCTTTTCGATGGCTTCCGCAACCGACGGCGCAACGGCCACTTCATGGCCGGCCTGCTTGGCGGCGACCGTGATCAGGCTGCGCTGCGTGGCGTCGTCATCGACCACCAGGAGCTGAAGCGCGCGCCGCTCGGCGACGTCGGGCAGGTTTGACGTGATGGGGGAGAGAGAGCTTCTTGGCATGGCCGGACCCTGAAATTGCGACCGCCTGATGATACACGGCGCGCGCTTAAGCCACGTAAAGCGGGGTCGGCGAATTCGTTCGGATGTTTTCAGAAAATGTGAAGCAACACGTCAGGAAAAGGCAGCAAGGAGTGCGTGGCGATCACGCCACTGCGTCATGGCCGTTGGCCGCGCCGCGCTTCTTGCGGTTCTTGCCGCGCAGGAACTGGATGTCCATCTCCGCGCCGTTGACGCGCACCAGCTCGCAGCGGCGGTAGGCAAGGCCGGTGGAGGACAGCAGCAGGAAGAACTCCTTCAGGTTCAATCCCTGGATCGAACCCTCGACCGTAAGGATGGCGTCGGTGTCCGAAATCGCATTGAGCGTACAGTCGCGCCGCCATGTGCCGTCGATGGCCATGATGCAGACATCATATCCACGACTGAATGTGACGCGCTCTACGCCCTTGCCATCCTCGGCCATGCTTATCGTCCTGCCATTGCCGCCACGCGCGGCGCTGCGACACCGTCAGCCGCCGGCTTGGCCGCTGCCGCACGCGGATCGTTCGGTCTGTAGAGGCCGCGGCGATCGGCGAGCGGCCTGAACGTATCAGTCAGCCCGACCACGGTTTCCGCCGCGCCGAGCACCAGGAAGCCGTCGGGCTCGATCTGGCGGGCAAGGCGGTTGAAGATGTTGATCTTGGTTTCCTGATCGAAATAGATCAGGACGTTGCGGCAGAAGATGACGTCGAACGTGCCGAGGTGCGAAAAATCCTGCAGCAGATTGAGCTGGCGGTGCTGGATCATCGCCCGCAGTTCGGGATTGATCTGCCAGGTCTCGCCGGTCTGCTTGAAATGCTTCATCAGCATCTGGATCGGCAGACCGCGCTGCACTTCGAACTGGCTGTAGACGCCGGCTTTGGCCTTCTCGAGCACCTCCTGCGAGAGGTCCGTCGCGATGATCTCGACACGCCAGCCGGTCAGTGCCGCGCCCATTTCCTTCAGCGTCATGGCGAGCGAATAGGGCTCCTGCCCGGTCGAGCCGGCGGCGCACCAGATCCGCACGCTGCGGCGACCGGCGCGAGCCTTGAGAACCTCAGGCATGATGGTGTCGCGGAAATGATCGAACGGAACCTTGTCGCGAAAGAAGAAGGTCTCGTTCGTGGTCATGGCTTCGACCACGCTGGTGATGAGCACGCTCGAGCCGCCCTGCAATTTCTGCACGAGCTCGGGGATACCGGGCAGCCCGGCCTTGCGCGCCAGCGGCAGCAGGCGGCTTTCGATCAGATATTGCTTGTCCGCGGACAGGTCGAGGCCGGAGCGCTCTTTCAGCAACTTACGCAGATACTCGTAGTCGGGCGAGTTCACAGGATACCTCTTGACGCTACTAACGGGTGTGTTTTCAGGCCGCCGTCTCTTCTTCGCGCGCGACCAGTCCGACCTCCTGGAACTTCGCCAATACGATTTCCTTGTCGAACGGCTTCATGATGTATTCGTTGGCACCGCCACCCATCGCCTTGGTGATGTGGTCGATGCCGTTCTCGGTGGTGCAGAACACCACCTTGGGCTCGTCGCCGCCGGGCATGCGGCGCAGCGTGCCCAGGAATTGGAAACCGTCCATGACGGGCATGTTCCAGTCCAGCAGGATCGCTTCCGGCATGGCCCTCTTGCAATGGACCAGCGCTTCGACGCCGTCTTCGGCTTCAATGACCTGGAAGCCCAGCGCTTCGACGATGCGGCGCGCGACCTTGCGAACGATGCTGGAATCGTCAACCACCAAACACGTCTTCATCTTGGATCTCCGGCTAAAATCTCTTTCGTGAAAGTTCAGGCAGCCATTTGCACTTTGGTTTCGAGCTCGAGCACGCGGTCGACGTCGAGGACGACCATGAGCTGGCCGTCGAGACGGTGGACGCCGCCGGCGAGCTTG